>NZ_JAPDGS010000003.1 GCF_025950525.1 Stagnihabitans lacustris
CGCTTCGTTCCGTCGCTACCGTCGTTCGGTGAAGCGGTGTTTAGGCCCAGGTCACAAAACCCGCAAGAGGAAAAATCACCCGTTGTCGCATTTTCTTTGCTTTTCCCGATTTTTCTTCAAAATCCGATGGTTGACGAAATCTTAACCAATTGGTCAGCCCTTTTTCGGCAACTTTCTTTCGCGCGCGCAGCGGGCCTTAACCCCAAACCACCCGACTCGGCCCGAACTTCCAGACCCGCGCCCCCAGAAGCGCCGCAAGGATCGCGGCATAGATCAGAATCTCGGCCGTCCAGACCTTTTGCACCATGATGAAATGCACAACGGCCAAGATTGCCGCCGGATAGGCCAGCTTGTGCAGCCGCCCCCAGCTTTTGCGCAGCCAGCGGATCGAGCGGTCATTCGACGTCACTGCCAGAGGGATCAGCAGCAGGAAAGAGGCCATCCCGATCATGATATACCACCGCTTGATCAGGTCAGCCGCGATCTGCTCCCAGCGCAGGCCCATATCCAGGACCAGCCAGGACAGCAGATGCACCACCACAAGGCCAAAGCCGACCAGACCGATCTGACGCCGAAACCGCAGGGCGTTCACCCCCACCCAGCGCAGGGGCGTGATCATCAGGCTCAACAGCAGGACCCGCACCGCCCAAAGGCCAAGCCCCCTCTCGATATCCCGCACGGGGTCGATGGCCTGCAGCCCGGGAACGATGACCCAGGCAGCAATCGCCACCCCCAGTATATAGAGGCTCCACGTCGGAAGCCGCCGCAGTCCTGCGTTCAGCATGTCCATCAGTAGTTCACCGCAAGGTCCATGCCTGCGTAAAGGCTGGCCACCTCGTCGCCATAGCCGTTGAACATCAGCGTGTCCTGACGACCGGCCAAAAGCCCGGCGCCGATCAGCCGCTCGGAGGCCTGGCTCCAGCGCGGGTGATCCACCGTCGGGTTCACGTTGGCATAGAAGCCGTATTCGTTCGCCGCCATCATGTTCCAGGTCGTCTGCGGCATCTGATCGGTCAAAGAGATCCGGACGATCGCCTTCACACCCTTGAAGCCATATTTCCACGGCACGACCAGGCGGATCGGGGCGCCGTTCTGGTTGGGCATCGGCTTGCCATAGATCCCCGTCGCCAAGAGCGTCAGCGGATGCATCGCCTCATCCAGCCGCAGCCCCTCACGGTAAGGCCATTCCAGGATGCCCATCTTCTGCCCCGGCATCTCTTCGGGCCGGACCAGAGTTTCAAAGGCCACGTATTTCGCGCCGGACTGCACGCCGATCTTGTTCAACAGGCTGGCCAGCGTCACGCCCTGCCACGGGATCACCATCGACCAGGCTTCGACACAGCGGAACCGGTAGATCCGCTCTTCGACCGTCAGGCCGGTCAGCAGCTCGCCCAGGTCATAATCGCCCGGCTTGTCCACCATGCCATCGACCTTCACCGTCCAGGGCGAGGTCGTCAGCATCGAGGCATTGGCGGCGGGGTCTTCCTTGCCGGTGCCGAACTCGTAATAGTTGTTGTAGCCGGTGATCTCTTCATAGGTGTTCGGCGTCAGAGCCTCGGCCCGGGCCAGTTGCGGGGCCAGGCTAAGCGCAGCCGCCCCCGCCATGATCTGCCGGCGGTTCAGGTAAAGGGCTTCGGGGGTCACATCGGACCAGCGGGGGGTCTTCATCGGCGGTTCCTCCTATGGGGTCATAAGACGATACGTTGAAAACCGCCGTTTGTTTCATGTCATTCCGTCACGGTCTTGTGAAAGAAGCCGCGTCACCACCGGCATGGTCAGCACGGTCGATCCCACCGCCATCAACAGCAGCGCGGTAAAGGCCGTGGCCGAGATCACGCCCTTGTCCAGCAGGATATTGGCGAAGATGATCATGATCAGCGCCTTGGTCTGCAACAGCCAGCCGATCACCCAGGTCTCTGGCCCCCAGCCCAGCACCCGCCCCGCGGCCCAGACGCCCAACAGCTTGCCACCGACCGAGACGACCAACAACAGGGCCGCCGCCGCCAGCACGACCCAGCCCCCGGACTCGAATCCGGTGCGCAGGCCGGTCGACAGGAAAAAGATCGGCATCATGACCAGAAGCCAGGCCTCGCGCAGGCGGTCAACGCGGGTGACATCGAACCAACGTGCCTCCAGCACGGCGCCGGCCAGGAAGGCGCCCACCATGAAATGCAGCCCCGCCCAATCGGCGACCAGCGCAAGGGCGATCATCCAGATCAGGGCGACAGGCCAGCGGTCGCCCGCCCTCAGCCTTGGCACCAGGCGCCGGACCAGGGGCGACAGCGTCAGCAGAAGCAGCATAAAGCCCAGTTGGCGGCTTACCTGTCCCCAATCCATCAAGATCACCGCCAGAACCGCCCAAATCGCCACATCATCCAACGAGGCATAGCGCAAGACGCGCTGGCCCAAAGGCCGCCGCAGCAGGTCCAGTTGATCCAGGAACAGAATCAGGATCGGCAAGGCGGTGACGGCGCAGGCCATGCCGATGCCAAGGGCGGTCTGCCAGGGATGGCCCGCCGCCCCCACCCAACCCGGGCTATGCACCAGAACCCAACCCGCAACCGTCCCCAGCATCAGCGGCACGCCCAGGGCAAAGCCCGCCGCCACGCCGGTATCGCGCCGATTGGCCAAGGCCTCGGACATGTCCAGCTCCAGCCCGGCGATAAAGACAAAGATCGTGACCGCCCACAGCGCCAGCGCATTCAGGGCGCCGATGACCTGCGGGGTAAAGATCGCGCCATGCGCCTCGGGCGCCAGGGCACCGAATATCCCGGGGCCCAGAAGCACGCCACCGACGATCTGCACCACGACCAAGGGCAGCGTGACCTTGCCCCACAGCCGCCAGACCCCCCAGGGCAGGGCAAAGATGATGAACAGCGCGGCCAGAAGGGTTTCGTTATGGGTCATGATCGCGGCACCCTAGCGCGCTGCGGCCCAAGGTCAATCACGCCCAGGTCACGACAAGTTCAGCCGCAGATTGTGAACCGCCGGTTAACGGGCCGCGTAAACTCCGTGCCAATCCCGGCAGATATGGAGTGACCCCATGATCCGCAGAACCTTCCTCGCCCTGACCGCTTCGGTTGCCATGCTTTCGGCTCCGGCCTTCGCGCAGGACAAGGATATCGTCGACACCGCCGTCGGCGCGGGCAATTTCACCACGCTCGTCGCCGCCGTTCAGGCCGCGGGCCTGGTCGAGACGCTGAAAGGCCCCGGCCCCTTCACCGTCTTCGCGCCGACCGACGCCGCCTTTGCCGCCCTGCCCGCTGGCACGGTCGAAGACTTGCTGAAGCCGGAAAACAAGGACAAGCTGGTTGCCATCCTGACCTATCACGTCGTCCCCGGCAAAGTGATGGCCGCAGACCTGACCGAGGGCATGAAAGCCGCCTCCGTGCAGGGCGGCGAGCTGACCTTCACGCTGGAAGGCGGCGCCAAGGTCAACGGTGCGGTGATCTCGACCGCCGATATCGCGGCGACCAATGGCGTGATCCACGTCATCGACAGCGTGATCCTGCCGCCGATGTAAGCGGTTCGCTACAAAACCGGCGGGCCATCCCGGCCCGCCAAAGCAAAACGGGGGGAGCCTTCTGGCGCCCCCCGTTTCATTTGGACCTGCTGGTCCGCCGTTCTTTTGGGCCCTGCAGCCCGGGGGGCTTGCGCCCTTAGTGAACCCGCGCCTCTACCGGCCTTTCCTTGGCCGAGGGCACGATACGGTCGCCGATCACCAAGCCATCCGGCGCGGCCGAGATCGTGACGGTGGACCCGTCCAGAACCTCACCGCCCAGGATCATCTGGGCCAACTGATCCTGCAAATGGCGCTGGATCACCCGCTTCAGCGGCCTTGCGCCATAGACCGGATCGTAACCCTCATCCGCCAGCCACTGTCGCGCCGCCGCGTCGGTTTCCAGCGTGATCTTGCGGGCGGCCAGACGGGCTTCCAGCTTGTGAAGCTGGATATCGACGATGGCGCCCATATCCCCGCGGCCCAGGCGTTCAAAGATGATCGTCTCGTCCAGACGGTTCAGGAACTCGGGCCGGAAGTGGGCGCGGACGGCGTCCATCACCTCGGCACGCGCTCCGGCAGGATCGGCGCCTTCGGGCAGCTGTGACAGGGCGTAGGCCCCCAGGTTGGACGTCAGGATGATCAGCGTCTGCTTGAAGTCCACCGTCCGCCCCTGACCATCGGTCAAGACGCCATCATCCAGCACCTGCAACAGCACGTTAAAGACATCCGGATGCGCCTTTTCCACCTCGTCAAACAGCACAACCTGATAGGGCCGCCTGCGGACGGCTTCGGTCAAAACCCCGCCCTCGTCATAGCCGACATAGCCGGGCGGCGCGCCGATCAGACGGCTCACGGCATGTTTCTCCATGAACTCGGACATATCAATCCGCACCATGGCGCTATCATCGTCAAACAGATACTCCGCCAGCGCCTTGGTCAGCTCGGTCTTGCCCACACCGGTCGGTCCAAGGAAAAGGAAGCTGCCAAGCGGCCGCCCCTCGTCGTTCAGCCCGGCCCTTGCGCGCCGCACCGCGTTCGACACCGCCGTCACCGCCGCCCGTTGCCCCACGACCCGCTTGCCGATCTGCTCTTCCATTTTCAGCAGCTTTTCCTTCTCGCCCTCCAGCATCTTGGAGGTCGGGATCCCGGTCCAGCGTTCGACGACTTCCGCGATCTGCTCAGGCCGCACGGCTTCGGACACAAGCGCCTCGCCCTGCCGCGTCTCGGCCTCGGCCAAGGCCTTTTCCAGCGCGGGTATGCGCCCGTATTGCAGCTCGCCGGCCTTGGCGAAGTTGCCCTCGCGCTTGGCGCCGTCCAGTTCCGCCCTGGCGCGGTCCAGCTGTTCCTTGATATCCCGCGCCTTTTCCAGACTGTCGCGCTCGGCCTGCCAGGTTGCCGTCATCGAGGCCGAGGCCTGTTGCAGGTTGGCAAGCTCCTTCTCCAGCTTTTCCAGCCGGTCGCGAGAGGCCGCGTCGTCTTCCTTCTTCAGCGCCTCGGATTCGATCTGCAGTTGCAGGATCTGGCGGTCCAAAGCGTCCAGTTCCTCGGGCTTGCTGTCGACCTCCATCCGCAGACGGGAGGCGGCCTCGTCCATCAGGTCGATCGCCTTGTCAGGCAAGAACCGATCGGTGATATAGCGGTGCGACAGGGTCGCCGCCGCCACAAGGGCCGCATCCGCGATCCGCACGCCGTGGTGCAGCTCATACTTCTCCTTGATGCCGCGCAGGATGCTGATCGTATCCTCCACCGTCGGCTCGGACACCATCACCGGCTGGAACCGCCGCGCCAAGGCCGCGTCCTTTTCGACATACTTGCGGTATTCGTCCAAGGTGGTCGCGCCGACGCAATGCAGCTCGCCCCGCGCCAAAGCCGGTTTGATCAGATTGGCCGCATCCATCGCGCCATCCGATTTCCCCGCGCCCACCAAAGTGTGCATCTCGTCGATGAACAGGATGATTTCGCCTTCCGCCGACGTCACCTCGTTCAGCACCGCCTTCAAGCGTTCCTCAAACTCGCCGCGATACTTCGACCCGGCGATCAAAGACCCCATGTCCAAAGCCATCAGCTTTTTGTTCCGCAGGCTTTCGGGCACGTCGCCATTGACGATGCGCAAGGCAAGGCCCTCGGCAATCGCCGTCTTGCCCACGCCGGGCTCGCCGATCAGCACCGGGTTGTTCTTGGTCCGCCGGGAAAGCACCTGCATGGTGCGCCGTATCTCGTCATCGCGCCCGATGATCGGGTCGATCTTGCCCTCAGCCGCCGCCTCGGTCAGGTCGCGGGCGTATTTCTTCAGCGCGTCATAGCCCTCTTCGGCACTGACGGTATCGGCCGTCCGCCCCTTGCGGATGTCATTGATCGCGGCGTTCAGCTTTTGCGCCGTCACCGCGCCCGCATCCAAAGCCGCCTTCGCCGCCGAGGTCACAAGGCACAAGGCCATCAGGATACGTTCGACCGGCACAAAGCTGTCGCCGGCCTTCTTGGCGACCTTTTCGGCCTCGTCCAGCACCTTGACCAGGCCCGGATCGGTGAACGGCTGCGCGTCGCCCGTCACCTTGGGCAGCTTCCCCAGGGCCAGGTCCAAAGCCTCGGTCACGCGCAAAGGTTCGCCCCCGGCGCGGCGGATCAGGTTGGACGACAGGCCCTGTTCGTCATCCATCAGGGCCTTCAGCAGATGTTCGGGCGCAAGCCGCTGGTGGCTTTCCCGCATCGCGATGGTCTGCGCCGCCTGCAAAAAGCCGCGCGAGCGTTCGGTGAATTTCTCAAGGTTCATGGGTGTTCTCCCGTTCAAGCACCTTCGGATCGCCCATCATGGCACGATCCTGCGGCCTCATCCTTGATCTGGGATGGTGTGACGCCCCCTGCAAGACCGTCAAATGGTCGCAGAGCAGATTTTCCCGTGCTATGCCGTGGGAATGACCTTGAAATCCCGTCTTCACGCCCGGGCGCTGACCGAAGGCTTTTCTGCCATGGGCATCTGTGCGCCCGATGCGATCCCCTTGGCGGCGGACCGGCTGGCGGCTTTCGTCGCGGATGGCGCGCATGGCCAGATGGGCTGGATGGCCGAGCGGATGGAGTGGCGCGGCAACCCCGCCGCCCTGTGGCCCCAAGCGCGGTCGGTGATCATGCTGGCCGAGGTCTATACCCCGTCGGACCGGTCCCCGACGCCCCCCGACCACGGCGAGATTTCCTGCTATGCGCAGGGCAAGGATTACCATGACCTTGTCAAACGGCGGCTGAAACGGCTTGGCGGCTGGTTGGTCGATCAGGCCAAAAAGGCGGGGGAGCCTTGCGAGATCAAGGTTTTCGTCGACACCGCCCCGGTGATGGAAAAGCCCCTGGCTCAGGCCGCGGGTCTGGGCTGGCAGGGCAAGCATACGAACCTTTTGTCGCGCGATCTGGGGAACTGGTTCTTTCTGGGCGCGATCTTTACCACTCTGGACCTGCCCAATGATGCGGCAGAGGTCTCGCATTGCGGGTCCTGCACCGCCTGTCTGGACGCCTGCCCGACCAAGGCCTTCCCCGCGCCCTACCAGTTGGACGCGCGGCGCTGCATTTCCTACCTGACGATTGAACACAAGGGGCCGGTGGACCTTGACCTGCGTCAGGGGCTGGGGAACCGGATTTACGGCTGCGACCTGTGCCTTGCCGCCTGCCCGTGGAACAAATTCGCCGCCGAGGCGCGCGAGATCGGCTATGCCGCGCGGACCGGCAATCCGCCTCTGGCCGAGTTGGCGGCGCTGGACGATGCCGGCTTCAGGGCGCGCTTTGCCGGCAGCCCGATCAAGCGGATCGGTCGGGACCGCATGGTGCGCAACGTGCTGTATGCCATCGGAAATTCGGGCGACCCGCGGCTTGCCCCTGCGGCCAGGGCCCTGCGCGCCGACCCTGATCCCACAGTGGCCGAGGCCGCGGATTGGGCACTTAGCCGGCTAGCCGATCCCGCAAAGCCGTGACCTGATCGCGCAAGGCGGTCAGCCGTTCGACCTCCAGCCCGCAGGCGTCGAAGATACAGCTGGCAACCCCCGCAGAGTGCGCCTGCAGCCCGCGCCCCTTGTCGGTCAGCGTCACCCGAACCTGCCGTTCGTCCTTATTATCGCGCGCGCGCGCGAGGAGGTCTTGGCTCTCCATCCGTTTCAGAAGCGGCGTCAGGGTGTTGGACTCCAGCCCCAGGGCGCGGCCAAGGTCGCCGACGGTGCGGTCATCCTCTGCCCACAAGACCATCAGGACCAGGAATTGCGGATAGGTCAGGCCCAAGGGCGCAAGCAGCGGCTGATAGACGCGCTGCATGGCGTGATTGGCCGAATACAGCGCAAAGCAGATCATGTCAGGAAGGGTGAGGGCTTTCATGCGCCCTGAATAAATCGCGCGCGATTAGATCGCAAGGGGGTTGACCGAATCGCGGGGCGGGGATATTCCATCGCTAACGATTTAATCGCAGGAGATGCAAATGTCGGTCGATCCGAAATATTGGACGGAAGCCACTGCCACGGGCGGCGGGCGCAATGGTCTGGCCAAGCTGGCGAATGGCCAGATGACCGTAACGCTGGCGTCACCCAAGGAACTGGGCGGCTCGGGCCTGGGGCATAACCCCGAAGAGCTGTTCGCCTTGGGCTATGCCGCCTGCTATCTGGGCGCGATGCGCTTTGCCGCGCAGTCGGAAAAGCTGGGCACCGTGCCGGAAGATGCGACCGTGACCGCCAAGGTCGGCATCGGCCCGCGCGATGATGGCGGCTTCGGGCTGGCCATCACGCTGGAGGTGAAAATGCCGGGCGTCGACAAGGCCGTGGCCGAAACGATCGCCGAGCGCGGCCATTTCATCTGCCCCTATTCGCATTTCTCGCGCGGTGGTGTTGCGGTCTCGACCGTCGTCGCCTGAGGCTTGCCCTCAGTGGGGTTTCACACCCCCGCACCCACCCGAAGAGCGGGGGTTTCACACCCCCGCACCCCCGTGGGATATTTATGAAAAGATGAAGGAGGGGGCGGCTTCGGTCGCCTCTTTTCTTTTGGAGGGTGGTGAGTATCCTGTGGGGAAACAGGAGGTGACGATGGGACGTCTTGCGGGCAAGGTGGCGATTGTGTCGGGCGGGGCCACCGGGATCGGGGAAGCTTCGGTGCGGCTGTTTGCGGCCGAAGGCGCGGCGGTGGGGATCATCGACCGCAACGCGGCGGCGGGCGCGGCGCTTGCGACGGAATTGCAGTCGGCGGGGCATCGGGTGGTTTTTGCCGCGGCCGATGTCAGTCGGCGCGACCAGGTTCAGGCCGCCGTGGCGGCTGTCCGTGCGGCTCTGGGTCCGGTCAACGTGCTGTTCAACCATGCCGGGACGATTGTCATCAAACCCTTCCTTGAGACCTCCGAGGAGGATTGGGACGGGCTTTTCGCCGTCAACGTCAAGTCCATGTATCTGATGACGCAGGAAGTTTTGCCGATGATGTTGGAGGCGGGACGCGGCGCCATCGTTTGCACCGCCTCGATCTCGGGGTTCTATGCCACCCCGAACGAGGTGCTGTATGACGCGACCAAAGCGGCCTGCGCGATGTTCTCCAAGGCCATCGCGGTCGAGTTCCGCGACCGCGGCATCCGCTGCAATGCGGTCTGCCCGGGCTTTATCCTGACCCCGCATGGGCGGCGCGAAGTGGCGGATCTGACGGCCCTGGGCGTCGATGTCTCCGAGGCCGCGATGAAGGCCGCGCAGGGGCGTTTCGGCCTGCCCGAGGATATCGCGCGCGCGGCGCTTTACCTTGCCTCGGACGATGCGGAATTCGTGAACGGCACGGAATTGTTCGTCGACAACGGCTTCTCCGCGGTCTGAAGCGTTAGCGGATTGTTCACCGGCGACCCCTAGGTTTCATGGAAACAGATGGGGAATCGGGGATGCGGCTGATCCTGCTTGCGCTAAGCCTGTGCCTGATGGCGACTTCGCTGGGTGCCGAAGTCTCGCCCGAGGTGCTGCAGACCTATCGGCGGCCGATGACGATCCCATTCCCTGCCGATGCGCCCTATGATCCGCGCATCGCGACCCTGGGCAAGATGCTGTATTTTGATCCGCGGCTGTCGGGGGGGCAGAACCTCAGCTGTGCGTCCTGCCACAACCCCTCTTTTGGATGGGAGGCGCCGGCTGCCCGCGCCATCGGATCGGCCAATACGCCGCTGGGCCGCCATGCGCCGACGGTGCTGAACGCGGCATGGATCTCGCCGCTGTTCTGGGATGGCCGCGCCGCCACGCTGGAGGATCAGGCCAAGGGTCCGATCACCAATCCAGCCGAAATGAACGCCACAATGGATCAGGTGGTGTCCCGCCTGACCCGCGTTCCGCAATATGCCGAGGCTTTTGCCAAGCTTTTCCCCAAGGAAGGCATGACCGAAGCGACGGTTTTGCGCGCGATTGCCACTTTTGAACGGACGGTCGTGTCAGGTTGGTCGCCCTTTGATCGTTGGGTCGAGGGGGACAAGAACGCCCTCTCTGCCGAAGCGCGCAAGGGGTTCGAGCTGTTCATCGGCCCAGCGGGCTGTGCGAATTGCCATACCGGGTGGAATTTCACCGACAATCTGTTCCATGACATCGGCTTGCCCGGCAAGGACGCGGGGCGCCTGGCCATTGACCCGTCCGACCCGCTGAACGGCCAGGCCTTTAAGACGCCGGGGCTGCGCAATATCGCCCTGCGTGCGCCTTTCATGCATGACGGCACCTTGCGCGACCTGACGGCGGTGCTGAAACACTATGCCGAAGGGGTGCGGCAGCGCGACAGCCTAAGCCCGTCCATGGCGCAAATCACCCTCTCGGAGGCCGATTCCAAGGCGATCATCGCCTTTCTGGACAGCCTGACCGAGGAATCCAGCGACGTTTCCACCCCTGTTTTGCCGGCGAACTGACATGCTTTCCATCCAGACCCGCCTTCTGATCGTGATCTTGTTGCTGGGCCTGACCGCCATCGCGGGCTGTCTTGGCATGGGCTATACTGCTTGGGCCATCTCTTTGGAAAAGGACAAGGTCCTGTCCGCCTCGCTGAATGCGCTGAACGCGGCCAATTCGCTGACCCAGGGCCTGAACGATGCGACCGATGTCGTCGAAGGCGTGGCGAACATGACGGAATTGGTGGATATCGCCAAGGTGCGCAAGGAGTTCACCATCACGACGGCGCTGATCGACACCTCGGTCAACGCGATGAAATCGGCCGCGCTTTCCGACCAGATGGAGCAATCCATCGCGGATTTCGAAACGGCAAAGACCCGATGGGTCGAACAGGCCAAGCTGCTTTTGGGCTTTACCTCCGCGACGGAGATTCCAACGCGCGAGTTGCTGCAACGCGAGGCGGAAGGGGTTCTGGCCCAGGCCATCCAGATCGCAAGGATCGCCCAGACCGATGCAAACGCCTATGTGACCAAGTCGCGCAACGACATGCGGGCGCAACTTCTGGTGACGGCGGCGCTGATGCTGGGGGCGATTGTCGTCGTGTCGGGGATCGTGCTGTTCTTTTCCCGCCGGGTGGCGCGCTCGGTGGCGCAGGTGGCGCATCGTTTGCGGGCCATGTCCGGGGTTGGCGGTCCGGCGAAATCGCGCGACGAGGTGGCGCAGATGCGTCAGGCTGCCGAAAGCCTGGAGTCAGAGCTTTCCGCCTTCCAGGCCGCCCTGGGTCGCGCCACAATGGCGGCGGCGGCGGGGGACCTGACCGTCCGGATCGAAGAAACCGCCAGTCAGGAAGACTTGCGCGGCATCGCGGCGCAACTGAACCAAGTTTTCGCCGCGGTCGAGGGGGCGACGGGCGCGATCTCTGCCGTCCTGCGCGACTATGCGGCGGGCAATCTTTCGGCGCGGATGGCGGGGGATTACCACGGCGTCTTTGCCGACCTGCAGCGCGACGGCAACTCAACCGGCGAAAAGCTGACCCAGCTGGTCATCCAGATCAAGGAAACCGCGCAACGCATCCGGGTCGAGCTGCAGCCGATCCAGAACGGCGCGCGCGATCTGTCCTCGCGGGCGACGCGTCAGGCCGAACGCCTGCACGAAACCGCCGCCACGATGGTAGAGCTTTCGGCGACGGTCGATGCCAATGCGGGCAATGCGGCCCGCGCGACTCAGCTGTCCGAGGGCACGTCGGGCGCCGCGGTCAATGGCGGCAGCGTCGCCAACGAGGCGATCTCGGCCATCCGGCTCGTGTCGGAAAACGCGCGACAAATCAATGAGATCACCGGCTATGTCGATGACATTGCCTTCCAGACCAACCTGTTGTCGCTAAACGCCGCGGTCGAGGCCGCACGGGCGGGCGATGTCGGCAAGGGCTTTGCCGTCGTCGCCCACGAGGTGCGGATGCTGGCCAACAAAGCGGCCGAAGCCTCGTCCGAGATCAAGAATCTGATCGGCCAATCGACCCGCAATGTCGGAAATGGCGTGAAATTCGTCGAGGCGACGGGTCGGTCGTTGGTCGAAATCCACGAATCTGTCGACCAGGTGGTCGAAGCTGTCGGCCAGATCTCCACCGCGGTGAAAGAGCAATCGGCCGGCATCAACGCGGTTTCGGACATCGTCACCAGTCTTGAACACGAAACCGGGCTGAACGCACGCCTCGCTTCGGATTCGGCGGCGGCCGTCGATGGGCTGATGGCCGAGATCGGGCGGCTGAACAAGCTCATCGCCTATTTCACCACCGAGCCCGCGACGGAACGGCAGCCCATGGCGCTTTCAGCCTGAGGCCCCCTTTCCACGCCCCCCGCCGCCGCCTAAGTTGGCACCAGAAAGAGGTGCCCCATGACCAATCCGCATTGGATCTATACCCAGACGATCAAGACCTTTGCCGCCGGTGCCGAGCCGCCCTTCGAAGACGAGGCCGAGCTTTTGCACACCTGGGGCAAGGTCTGGGGCATCGACAATGACGTCGGCCGCATCCGCTCTATCCTGATGCACCGCCCCGGGACCGAGATGAACGTGGTCGATCCGGCCAAGCGTCTGGCCGAAATCGGTTCTTATGGCGATCCGGCGGTCGGCTGGTATTTCCAATCCGACACGCCGCCCGACATTCCCCTGATGCAATCGCAGCACGACGCCTATGTCGCAGCGCTTCAGGCCGAGGGCGTCGAGGTCCATTTCGTCGATGGCGAGGCCGGCAATCGGCTGAAACAGGTCTATACCCGCGACCCGCTGATCATGGTGAAGGGCGGCGCCATCGTCTGCCGCATGGGGGCGCGCATCCGTCGTGGCGAGGAACTGGCGATCACCCGCACACTGGCCCGCCTCGGCATCCCGATCCTGCGCACTATTTCGGGCAGCGGCATCATGGAGGGCGGCTCTTTCGCCTGGCTGAACGAGAAAACCTGCGCTATCGGCGTCGGCGTCCGCGTCAACCGCGAGGGTGCCGAACAGGTGGGCGAGGTTTTGGCCCGCCAAGGGGTCGAGCTTCTGATCGTCGAACTGACCGGATATGACATCCACTTGGACGTCAGCTTCCTGATGATCGACCGCGACCTTGCGATCCTCAACCCGATGGGCCTGCCCTATTCCTTTCTGGAGGAACTGACCCGCCGCGGCATCCGCTATATCGAGACCGACCCCGGCGATGACCCTTGGATCGTGAATTCCATCGCCATCGCACCGGGAAAACTGCTGATCCCCGAGGGCGCAACCAACCGCACGCTCGACCGCCTGGCTGCCAGCGGCGTCACCTGGACGACGGTGCCCTATGCCGCCGTCCACAAAAACGGCGGCGGGTTGCATTGTTCGACCACACCGCTGATCCGCGACAAGGTCTAGAAAGCGCCGCAATTCGGTCAGGCTCATCGCCTTTGTTGTCGCGATGAGCCTGACCCATTCCCTTTCCGTGACAGCCCTTGCGGCCATCTGGCTTTTGGCCATCAACCTTCTGACTTATATAACTTTTTATACGGACAAGCAGCGCGCCCTTGCGAAAATGTGGCGCATCCCTGAAAGCCGTCTCTTGCTTCTTGCGATGCTTGGCGGCTGGCCTGCCGCAAAGGCCGCCCAAACCAGGTTCCGCCACAAGACGAGGAAAGAGCCCTTTCGGACGCAGCTGAACCTTGCGATCCTGCCAGCACCGATCATCATCGTTCTCGCCGTCTTTGCGCCGGACGACCAATCTGGCCGCTGGGACAGGATGATCCATGGGCCCGATCAGTCCGTGACAGATGACACAACCACCTTGCCCCGGAAGTTCGGCCCCGGAGGAAACTCCGAGGCCTGGATTTCCCGCTAGCGCGTCCCTTCCAGGTTCAGCCACAGGACCTCGGCCGCCGACAGCTCCAAAGCCGCCCCGGCGAGGGTCGAGACGATTTCGCCCGGCGAACGCGGCCCGATCAGCGCAAAGCTCGGGAAGCTTTGCGACAAGACCCAAGCCGTCGCGATGTTATGGGCCGAAACCCCCTTCTCTGCCGCCAGAAGCTCCGCCCGCCGCCGCCGCTCGGCGTTGGCCGGTGACCCGAAGCAGGTCTCGGGCGCGGTATCGGCGGGCAGACGGTTGCGCAGGTCCTCGGGCAGGAAATAGCCCCGCGCCTGGGACGACCAAGACAGATGCGCCAAGCCCCCTCTCCGCAGGAACCCCAACGTTTCCGGTGTGTTAGAGGTCACACAGCCCGCCCAGACCGGCTTTTCCATCACTGCCAACGACAGGTTGTTGTTCAAAACCCCGAAGCCTTGCAGCCCATGTTTCGTCGCATAGATATTGGCTTCGGCCATCCGCCGCGGCGTCCAATTCGACCCGCCAAAGATGCCGATGCGCCCGCGCGCCTTCAACACGTTCAGCGCATCGACGAACTCGCCCACCGGCACCCCGGGGTTGTCGCGGTGCATGATATAGATCGGCGCGAAGTCCAACCCCAGCCGGTCGAGCGAAATCTCCAGCTGCGCGCCGATGGAGTCGGGGTTGCAATAGGGCGTATGCGCGCCCTTCGCCACCACAACGACCTCACGCGACACGCCCCGCGCGCGAATCCAGTCGCCCAAAACCTTCTCGTGCAGCCCGCCGCCATAGACGAAACCGGTGTCAAAGGCATTGCCCCCGGCCTCCATGAACGCGTCCCAAACCAGCGCGCCTTCGGCCACCGTGTTGCGGTTGTCGCAACCCAGGATTAGCTTCGACACCGGCAGATTCACCCCCGCGAGGGCCGCTTTCGGGATCGAGGCCAGCCCTTTCGGCAGCACCCCCGGCGTTTTCCGGTTCGTGGCCGGTTGCTCGGCAAAGGTCCGATAGCCGACCTCTGCGCGCCAACGGTCCAGGGTCTCGTTGTTGCCAATGGAATCGGCATGAGTCGGCGCCGGATGGACACCTTGCACGCCACCCGCCGCAATCGTCGCCGAAACCGCCTCGGCCTCAAAGGCGAAAAGCATCCGATGATCACCCAGCGTCTCGACCCGAGAGGTCCCGCCAACCGTCACCGTCACCGAAGTGGTCGAGGGCCCGACATTGCGCCCCGGAACCCAAGGATCGGCGATCAGGATCGTGCCAAGATCGCCGGTGATCAGCGCGGAATTATCCATGTTCCGCGCCACCGCCACCGCGATTTCGGCCACAAATCCGCTGGAAAAGCCCAAAATCCCATGCGCCACCGCATCAACGCCGGTTTCCGCCAGCACGCCATGGCCCCGAACCACCGTCGGATTGGCGAAGCCTTTGCCCTCTGCCGCCCCCGCGATCAACCGCGCCAAAGACACCGGATAGCCGCCGACATCCAGAATCCCGCCGCCGCCCAAGCCCATCTCATACAGCCGCGAGCCCGCGCGATAGGGCGCATTGAAGCCAAATTGCGTCCGGATATGGCGCGGCGTGCCGATTTCACCCGAGGCAATGATCTCCAGCACCCGCGCGATCTGCGGATGACAGCGATACATGAAGGCCTCCATGAAGAAGCGCCCCTCCTGCGCCGCCACTTCGCAAACCGCCACGACCTCGGCCGAATTCATCCCGGCAGGCTTCTCGCACAGCACATGTTTCCCCGCCCGCAAAGCCGCAATCGACAGTTCCGCATGCCAAGGATGCGGGGTCGAGATATAGACCGCGTCCACTCCCGGGTCCGCCATAAGCCCTTGATAGGTCTCATGTTCTATCGTCAGCCCATATTTCCCGGCAAAGGCTTGGCGCCGCGCGGCATCGCGCCCTGCCACCGCCACCAGCTTGCCCGACGTCGACTGCGCCAGCCCATCCGCGAAGTTGTTCGCGATCGAGCCCGGGCCGATGATTCCCCAGCGAATTGTCATGATGATCCTCCCTCGTTGCTGACATGCTAGCAGCCGCCCCGCACCGAAGGAAGAAAGTTTTAGTAAATTTTAGCAGACCATTGGCAACCCGCGCCAAAGCCTTTGAAGGGGGGTCGATCCCCCCTTCAAAGGCCCGCTAGGCCCACACAAGCCGGTCATATTCCGCAGCCACCCGCCGCGTCAGCGCGCCCACCTCGAACCGATAGGGCCCGATCTCGCCCACCGGCGTGATTTCCGCGGCCGAGCCGGTCAGCCAGCACTGCTCGAACCCCTCCATCTCCTCGGGCAGGATGTGGCGCTCATGGACCACGATTTGCAAATCGCGCAGCATCCCGATCACCGTTTGCCGCGTGATCCCGTTCAGGAAAGCATCGGCCAAGGGCGTGTGAACCTCGCCATCCTTGACGAAAAAGATATTGGCGCCAGTGGCTTCCGCGACATAGCCGCGATAGTCGAACATCACCGCATCACTAAACCCGCGCGCCAGGGCCGCATGTTTCGACATGGTGCAGATCATGTAAAGCCCGCTCGCCTTGGCCGCCGAAGGGATCGTATCGGGCGAAGGCCGCTTCCATTTCGCGATGTCCAGCCTCGCGCCTTTGAACTTCGCCTCGCCGTAATAGGCGCCCCAAGTCCAACAAGCCACGGCCAGCCGCACCGGGTTCGACACTGCCGCCACCCCCATCTCGGCCCCTGCCCCCCGATAGGCGATGGCGCGGATATAGGCATCGGTCAGCCCATTTACCTGCAAAACCAAGGCCTTGGCCGCGTCGATCTGCTCGACCGAATAGGGCACCGGCATGTCCAACAGGTCGCCCGACAAAAGCAGCCGCTGCGAATGTTCGGTCGACTTGAAGATCCGCCCGCCGTAACTGCGCTCGCCCTCGAAGACCGCGCTGGCGTAATGCAGCGCATGGGTCAGCACATGCACCTTCGCCTGCCGCCATTCCACCAGCCTGCCGTCCATCCAGATCAGCCCGTCACGGTCGTCAAAATCTTCCATCAAGCCCTCCTGATTTGCACATCTTGCGCAATAACGTCCACATCGGACATATTATTGCGCAAAATCATCGCCGGACTATGCTTTCTGTCTTGGAATGTCAACAACACTGACGTAAATTGACCCCAAGGAGATCCCCATGGCCGAGACCCCGCCCAGCGGCGAAAGCCTGCTGTATCTGACCGATGAACAGTTGCGCAAAGGCATCGAGGCGATGTTCTTTGCCTATCGCGGCTTCACCGCCGATCCCGACCGCATCCTGGAAGAGCGCGACTACGGCCGCGCCCATCACCGCGCCGTCCACTTCATCCACCGCACCCCGGGTCTGACCGTCTCCAGCCTTCTGGCGATTTTGGGTGTGACCAAGCAAAGCCTGAACCGCGTCTTGCGCACCCTGTTTGACGATGGCCTGGTCGAGGCGCGCGTGGGCAAAACCGACAAGCGCGAGCGGCGTTTGCACCTGACCGACAAGGGCGCCGAGCTGGAACGTGCGCTGTCCGACGCTCAACGCGCCCGGATGCGCGCGGCCTATCGCGCCGCCGGTCCTCAGGCCGTCCAAGGTTTTCGCACCGTGTTGGAGGCGATGATGGACCCCGAAATGCGCCGCCAATACCTGCGCGAGGACGGATCATGACCCCCGACGCCCATCTTCTGATCGTTGACGACGACGAACGAATCCGCGGCCTGTTGCAGAAGTTCTTGATGCGCAACGGTTATCTTGTGACCACCGCCCGCGATGCCGATCAGGCGCGGCGGCTGATGGCGGGCTTGGATTTCGACATGCTGGTCTTGGATGTCATGATGCCGGGGCTGGACGGGATCAGCTTTACCCGCGAGCTGCGCGCGCGCCTTGCCGTGCCGATCCTTCTGCTGACCGCGCGGGGGGAATCCCAGAACCGGATCGAGGGGCTGGAGGCCGGGGCCGATGACTACCTGGTCAAACCCTTTGAACCAAAGGAACTTTTGCTGCGGATCAACGCGATTCTGCGTCGTGTGCCACAGGTCAAACCCTCTGAGCCGGTCAATCGCCACCTGTCTTTGGGGCCCTATCGCTATGATCCCGACCGCGGCGAGCTGTGGAAGGGCGACGAGCTGATCCGCCTGACCGCGACCGAAGCGCAGCTGATGCGGGTCTTTGCGGCGACCCCGGGCGCGCCGGTGCCGCGGGAAAAACTCGGCTCGGACGAGGGCGGCGACCGCGCCGTCGACGTCCAGATCACGCGGCTCCGGCGCAAACTAGAGGACGACCCGCGCCAGCCGCGCTACCTGCAAACCGTGCGCGGCGAGGGCTATATGCTGGCCCCCGATTGAGGCGGCTTTACTCTTCACGGGCCTGCCGCCATCCTTCCCCCAACGATGGGAGGAACCATGAAACTGCCCCTGGAAATGCGCATCCGGCGCATGAATAAACGTATTACTGAACTGGAACAATGGGTTACGCGTGAGGCCCTGCCGCTGTCCGATTGGACCTTGGACGGGGTTCCGGCGCCGATGGGCACGCCTTGGACTGACCAAGGCAGCCCGCGCCGCTTTGCCCATCCCGCCGTCGAAATCCCCGCGCATTGGCCGCTGGAAGACACCCGTCTGAGCCTCTGGCTGGGCGGTGAGGGTCTTTTGCGGCTGACGGGCGACACGACCCAATCCCACGGTCTGAACCCGCCGCACCAAAGCTTCCCCCTGCCCGGTCGCCGCTTTGCCATCGAGGCCGATTGCGTCGCCCGGCTGGAACAGGGCGTGCCCGCCCGCAACGCCGCCCTGACCCGGGCCGAGGTCGCCTGGCTGGAACAGGACCTTGCCGACTACATCCGCCTTTTGACCCAAGTCGTTGAATTCACACGCACCTTGGGAGGGCATGAAGTTGAAGGCTGGGGCGTGCCGAACTGGTTCCCGCGCCGCCCGCATCCCGACCACTCTGCCCCTCATGCCGCCTGCGACCCGGTCATGACGCTGGCAGAGGCCAGTTTTCATCTGCTGGATTGGCCGACAGAGACGCAAGCCTATCTGCGCCGCATCCAGCATACGGCCGAATCGCGCGAGATTTGGAGCCTGCCCGACCTTTCGGGCCCCCTGACGCCCTTGCCGGATACCGCGCGGGCCAGTGTGATCGCCGCGCGCGACCATCTGCGCGCGGGACTGCGCGCGCTGCAGACCCGTTTCCCGCCAGAAGGGTCACTGGCCCTGACCGGTCACGCCCATATCGACCTTGCCTGGCTGTGGCCGATGGATGAAACCCGGCGGAAAGGTCAGCGCACCTTCCATACTGTGACGCAACTGGCAAAGGCCTACCCAGAGTTCCGATTCAACCACTCGACCGCGCAGCTTTATGATTTCGTCGCACAGGACGACCCAGAGCTGTTCGCCACGATCAAAACCCTGGTGGCCCTTGGCCAATGGGAGCCCATCGGGTCAATGTGGGTCGAGCCCGACACCAACATGCCCTGCGGCGAAAGCCTGATCCGGCAAGTCCTTTACGGCACGGATTATTTCGTCCGGACCTTCGGGACACATTCAACCGTGGCCTGGTTGCCAGACACCTTCGGCTTTACCCCCGCCTTGCCGCAAATCCTGCGCCAGGCCGGCCTGACCTCGGTCTTCACGATCAAGACCAACTGGTCCGAACGTCACCGATTGCCGCATGACCTGTTCAACTGGCAGGGTCTGGATGGGTCAGAGGTGCTGATGCATACCTTTGACAATCCCGCCAATGGCTATAACGCCGAAATGGGCCCGCGGGCCGCAATCGAGACCTGGAAGAACTTCCAGGACCGCGAAACCGCCGGGGAATCGCTGCTGTGCTATGGTCACGGCGACGGTGGCGGCGGCCCGACCGAAGAACAGATCCTGCGAATCCGTCAGCTGGCCGACTTTCCGGTCGTCCCGAAAATGCACCATGTCAATGTCAGCGACTGGTTCGCGGGCCAGAAGGCCCAGGCGAAGTGGGTCGGTGAAATCTACCTGGAATACCACCGGGGCACTTTGACGACGCAGGGGCGCACGAAATTCCTTCACCGCCGCGCCGAACGCGCGCTGGTGACGGCCGAGATCCTGCAAAGCCTGACCGCGCTGCGCGGCGGGGCCACGCCGGCGCCAATCCCCGCGCTGTGGCATCAGCTTTTGCGCAACGAGTTCCACGATATCCTGCCGGGCTCTTCGATTTCCCAAGTCTACCAGACCGCAGAACGCGAGCTGTCAGAGGTCATCTCTCAGGGTAAACTCCTGCAGGATCAGGCGCTTGGGACGCTTGCCGCCAAGCACAAGGGCCCCCACAAGGGTCTGGTCGTCGTCAACCCCGACCTGCAACCGCGGCCCTTGCGTGTCACGCTTGATACCCCTCTGGCCACCAGCCAAAAAACCGCCCAAGGCCATATCCTTTCGGCGCCCGAGCTTCTGCCCGGCCTTTCGGTCACGGCCCGCAGCGATCTGGCCGCGCCCGGCCCTCTGACCATCAGCGCCTCCCATCTGGAGAACGCCTTTGTCCGGGCCGAGATCGGCACGGATGGCACGATCCACCGCCTGACCGACAAACGCACGGGGCGCGAGGCTCTGTCCGGTCGCGGCAACCAGATCTGGGCCTATGTCGACAAACCGCGCTTCTTTGACGCCTGGGATATCGAGGAGGATTATACGGAAAACGGCCGCGAGCTGCTGGCCGACACGATAGAGGTCACGGAAACCGGCCCGCACCGCGCCGCGCTGACCGTGACGCGCCGCTTTGGCGCCTCGCGCGTGGTGCAGCACTACCGGCTTTGGGCAAACTCTGCCCGGCTGGAGATCGCGACCGAAATCGACTGGCACGACCGTCGCGTCCTGTTGAAATCGCGCAACCCCTTGGCTGTGAAGGCGAATGAGGCGCTGTTCGAATGTGCGCTTGGGGTGATCTCGCGTCCCACCCATCGCAACACGCCGCAGGATGCCGCCAAGTTCGAGGTCGCCAGCCACCGATTCGCCCTGATCCAGGAGCGCGGCTTTGGCGTGGCGCTTTTGAATGACGGGAAATACGGTCATCACGTTCTGGGCAACGAATTGGGCCTCAGTCTTCTGCGGTCGCCGGTCTATCCTGACCTGCTGGCCGACGAGGGGCGCCAGGCCTTTACCTATGCGCTTTTGCCGTTTTCGGGCGATTGGGAGGACAGCGTTCTGCCCGAGGCGCAGGACCTGAACCAGCCGCTTTTGGCGCAGGTGGCCCAGGTCACGCCGGGGCAATGGCAGGGGCTGGCCCTGCCCGGCCATATCGCGATTTCGGCGCTTAAACCGGCGGAATCGGGGGATTCTCTGGTTCTGCGGGTCTATGAACCCGGTGGCGGACGGGCGGTCCTGGGGCCACGGCTGGCCGAGGGCTGGCAGGTGCAAGGGGGGCTTACGCTGCTTGAGGTGCCTGGCGCGGCCGCCGCCGACCTGGCGCCCTTCCAGCTGGCCAGCCTGTCCCTGACCCGCCGCTAGGGACGCGCGGCCTTTTACCCAAATCCTCATGCGCCGCGGGCCCGGATTTCCCGGACCCGCGGCGCGATGCTTTGGCGGGAAACCAATTCTTAAGCGGCGGGGTCTATTCGATGGAGGACCCGGGCTGATCCGGGGTGACTGCGTAACACCATCGTTGATTCGTCATGAGAGATGTCCATGCCGCATGACTGGAAGACTTTCGAACCTGAAGACCGGCTGAGCATCGCTTCGGCCGATCCTCTGATGACCTTCCTGCAAAGCCATAAGGATCAGGCGGTCCGCGTCTCGATGCGCAGCCAGAAGCGCCCGGATTCCCGCGTGTTGCAGGTGCTTTTGACCGCATCGCGCAATTGGAAGGGGCGCGATCTGGGTTTTGACGTGTCCGACTTGCCTCCCCGGCTGGTGCAGGACTTTGCCCGACTTGGGCTGACCGCTGACAACACTGGCTGGAGTGGATTGAAATGACACTGAAAGTTCTTGCCATCGACGATTCCAAGACGATCCGCGAACTTTTGCGCAGCGTCATGGAAGAGGCGGGGTTCGACTATACCTCTGCGGTGGATGGCGTCGACGGTGTCGAACGCTATGCCGAGGTGCGGCCCGATATCGTGATCACCGATATCAACATGCCGAACATGGATGGCTATGGGGTCATTGATGCGATCCGCAAGGGTGACATCGACAACCAGGTGCCGATTCTGGTGCTGACCACCGAAAGCGGTGACAAACTGAAACAGCGGGCGCGGCAGGCCGGGGCAACCGGCTGGATCGTGAAACCCTTTGATGATGTGTCGCTGGTTTCGGTGATCCGTCGCGTGACGGGGATCGGCTGACATGGGCAATCCAATCCTCGACACTTTCTTCGAAGAGACCGAGGAGCTGCTCGAATCGCTGGCCGAGGGCCTCGAGTCGATGCAGGGCGCCGAGTTTGACAAGGAAATCGTCAACTCGGTCTTCCGTGCGGTCCATTCGATCAAGGGCGGCGCCGGTGCGTTCAAGCTGAACGCCCTGGTCAGTTTCGCCCATAGTTTTGAAACCGTGCTGGATGAGGTGCGGTCCGAAACGCTGGAGCTGACACCCCAGGTCATGCACACGCTGATCCGGTCGGCCGACCACCTCACCGACCTCGTCGATGCGGCACGCTCTGGCCGCACCATGCCCGAGGATGTCTCGGCGGGCTTTTTGTCCGCACTCGAGGCCTGCCTTGGCGAGGGCAAGATCGAGGCCGTCGATGCCTGGGACAATTTCGAATTTGCCGCGGTGACGCTGGATATCGCGCCCATCGAGGAACCGGGCGAGGCCGCTCCGGAGGCCGAGGCCGCATCCGGGAGCCAGGCGGGCTTTACCATCGCCTTCAAGCCGCATGCGACGCTTTATGCCAATGGTCATGAACCGGCGCTGCTGTTCGCCGCCCTTGCCGACCTGGGCCAGATGACGACGACAGTCGATCTGTCGCGCCTGCCAGAGTGGGATGACCTGGACCCGACCGTCCCGCATCTGTCCTGGACGATTGCGCTGCGCACTGATGAAAGCGAAATTGCGGTTCAGGAAGTCTTTGAATTCGTTCACGGACTTTGCGATCTGGTGATCTCTCCGCTGGCTGACCCGACCCCACCCCCCAAGGTGGAGCCTGTGCCCGTGGTCAAGGCGGCCCCCGTGGCGCCCGTCGCGGCCGCCCCTGTTGCAGCACCCGAACCTTCGGCCCCCAAGGCCGAGGCACCGACCATGTCGGACCGCGCTGCTGCGGCCGTGGCCGCCCTGAAGGTGAAGGCAGACAAGGCCGAAGATGCTGAGGCCAAGGCCCCCAAGGCCACTCTGCGTGTCGATCTTGACCGGGTCGACCGGCTGATCAACGCGGTGGGCGAATTGATCATCAACCAGGCGATGATTGCCCAGCGCCTGCAGGACATGACCACAACGCGTGACGACGATCTTGTCATGCATATCGAGGATTACCGGCTTCTGGCGCGCGACATTCAGGAAGGCGTCATGGCCATCCGCGCCCAGCCGGTGAAATCGCTGTTCCAACGCATGTCGCGGATCGTGCGCGAGGCGGCCGATGCCACCGGCAAGGCGGCTGAACTCGTGACTTCGGGTGAGGGCACCGAGGTTGACAAGACCGTGGTCGAGCGCCTTGCCGATCCCTTGACCCACATGATCCGCAATGCCGTCGACCATGGCCTTGAAAATCGTGAGGCGCGGGCGGCATCGGGCAAACCGGCGATGGGGACGATCAAACTGTCGGCCTCACATCGCTCGGGTTCGGTCATCATCACGGTGCGCGACGATGGGGCGGGGCTGAACCGGCCCAAGATCCTGGAGATCGCGAAACGTAAGAACCTTGTGCCTGCCGATGCGGAACTCAGCGATTCGGAAATTGATCAGCTGCTGTTCATGCCCGGTTTCTCGACGGCTGCGACGGTGTCAAACCTGTCGGGGCGCGGCGTGGGTCTGGATGTGGTGCGCAATGCGGTGACGGCACTGGGGGGGCGAATTTCGATTGCCACGACCCCGGGTCAGGGCACCGAATTCACCATCATGCTGCCCCTGACGCTGGCCGTCATGGATGGGATGGTCGTGACCGTGGGGGGGCAAACCCTCGTCGTGCCGATCACTTCGATCATTGAAACCATCCGTCCGCAGCCCTCTGACCTGCACCGGATCGGCACGGATGAGACTCTGCTCTCGATCCGCGGTCGCATGATCCCTGTGGTCGATGTGGCGCGAAGCCTGGGCTTCCCCTCGCCCGACAATCTAGCTGCGCCTTTGCTTTTGTTGGTGGAATCCGAAAGCCTGGGCGAATGTGCCCTGGTGGTGGATGGCGTTCAAGACCAACGCCAGGTCGTCATCAAAAGCCTTGAGAGCAATTTCGGTTCGGTGCCCGGCGTCTCTGCCGCCACCGTGCTGGGTGATGGTCGCATCGCCCTGATCCTCGACCCCGATGCCGTTGCCGGCGGACGGACTGCCGGAATGCATATGCCAAACATCCTCTCCAACGCGGGAAGGACCGCTTACGCAAATGTCTGAAGATAGCGTCAAATCCGAAGTCGAATTCGTCACCTTCTCGGCTGGCGACCAGAGTTTCAGCATCGAGATCACGCAAGTGCGCGAGATCCGAAGGTGGAGCCCTGTAACCGCCTTGCCCCATGCCCCGAACGAGGTGCTGGGGGTCATGAACCTGCGTGGCTCGGTGATCCCGATCTATGACCTGGCCGCAAGGTTCGGTCTGGGTCAAACGCCGGAAAACCCGCGCAATGTCATCGTGGTCGCCATGCATGGCGGACAGACCGTCGGCCTTCTGGTCGAGGCGGTGTCGGAAATCCTGTCCGTCTCGCGCGATCAGATCCAGGAAACGCCGGATATCCGATCGGAAATGGCACGGCAAAGCATCACCGGGGTCATCCCGATTGAAACCGGCATGACCCGGGTCATCGACCTTGGCGCGGTCCTGCATCAAGCGGGTCGGACCCTGCAATGAGCCTTCCCCTTCAATCCACGCCCATGGGCGAAGACCGGATGCAGGACCGGATCAAGTTCTCCGATGCGGATTTCAAGGTCATTGCCGACCTTGCGATGCGTGATTTCGGCCTGAACCTGACCTCGGCCAAGCGCGATCTGGTCTATTCGCGGCTTCTGAAACGGCTGCGCGTCCTGGGTTTGGATGATTTCCGGTCCTATTGCGCGCTGATTTCGGGCCCGAATGGCACGGATGAGCGCAATGCCATGCTCTCGGCCCTGACGACCAATGTGACGCATTTCTTTCGCGAAGAGCATCACTTCAAGCTCTTGCGAGAGGTGGCCTTGCCGGGGCTGATCAAGACCGCGAAAGAGGGGGGGCGGGTGCGCATCTGGTCCTCTGGCTGTTCGGCGGGGCCAGAGCCCTATTCGATGGCCTTCACGATTCTGTCGATGTTCCCTGATGCGGCGCGCAGCAACTTCCGGATTCTGGCCACCGATGTGGACCCGGAAATCCTGAAAAAGGCCGAGGCCGGGATCTATCCAGAAGAGGAACGCAAGGGGATTCCCGAAGCGCTCCGCCGCTATACCGAACCGGCCGGACCGGGGAAATTCACCATTGGTCAGGCCGCCCGCGAACTGATCACCTTCGGCAAGCTGAACCTGATCGAGGATTGGCCGATCTCTGGCCCCTTCCAGGTCATCTTCTGCCGAAACGTCGCGATTTACTTCGACAAACCGACGCAATCGAAACTCTGGGCCCGCTTTGGCGACATGCTTAGCCCGGGCGGCCATCTGTGCATCGGCCATTCCGAACGCGTGCTCGGACCGGCGGAACAGATGTTCAAGGCCGTCGGAATCACTGCCTATCAGCGTCTGTCCGGCTCCGGCCGCGGCGCCCCATCTTTCGAGGAGCCCAAAAAATGAGCCTGCGCGACACGATCCGTATCATGATTGTAGACGACATGTCGGTGAGCCGCGCCCTGATCACCCAGTCGCTGGAAGAGATCGGCATCACCAAATACCAGACCGAAAACGATGCCAAGGCGGCTTTGGGCAAGATCGTCGCGGCGCCGGTCCACCTGGTCCTTTGCGACATGAACATGCCGGGGATGAACGGGCTGGAACTGCTGCATGCCCTGCGCACCAACAAGACAACGGCCCGCATCGGCTTCATCCTGATCACCGGTCAGCCGACGCCCGAATTGCTGCGGATCGGGCAGGAACTTGGGCTTAACAACCTGATCCGAAAGCCTTTTACAACCGCAACGATGAAGGCCTCGATCGAGCGCGTCGTCGGGCCGTTGTAAGGACGCGTGCGATGAAGGAACCCCTCCCCCCCCTGCTGGAGCGCACGGCGGCCATCCTGGCCGACAGCGCCCGCCTGCTGTTGCAGATCGAGGACAGCATTGCCCCCCTTCTGGCCCGGCCGCCGCATGGCAGCCCAGTGCCCGAAACGGTGGCGAATTTCCGGTCCTCGGTCGTGTCGCTGCAGAAGATCGACCTGCTCAGCCAAACGCTGGAGGATCTGTCCTTCTGGCTGGACGATCTTGCGCAATCGGCGCGCCATGCCGATGCCGATGGGGTTCAGGCCGAACAGGCCATGAAACGCCTGCGCTTGGCAGACCTGCGCCAACGCCTCTTGGGCGAGGGCGCCACCCTTGCCCAAGACTCAGCCCCTGTCTTGTTTTGATCCCGGCCGGGTTTGCGTAGGTCAAGCCGGACCAAAGTTTCCGCCACAAAAGCGGATTGAGCAATTCAGGATTAATCCGACCTTAAATGCCTCGCTTCATCTTGATGCTGTGCCGAGTCGCGCCGTGGGACGAAAGGAAGAAGGAAGATCATGTCTTTTTTGAGCTCGCTTCCGTTAAGGGTGAAGCTGCCCCTGGCCATCGTGGGCATATCCATGGCGGTCGCGGCGGCCGTCGGTGCGATCAGCGTCACCCAGCTGTCCGATCTTGCCACGCGGCAGATTGATCAGACCATCATCCGGGATGCCAAGTCGGGCAAGACCACAGTGGAAGAGTTCTATAGAACGCTGACCACCAATCTTGGGGATATGGCGGGCTCGTCGACGGCCTTTGCCGGCTATCGCCGGATGATGCTGGGGTGGAACACCTATGGGCCCGATGCTGCGACCCGGGTGCGCAAGGATTTCATCGACGACAATCCCAACCCCTTGGGTGCGCGACAGAATCTAGACCAACCCGCCGCGAGTTCGACCTATAACACGCAACATGCCGCATTCCATGCCGACTTCCGCCGCTGGGTCGAGCTGCACGGCTTTTACGACATGTTCCTGATCAATCCGGACGGCGACGTCATATATACGATGGCCAAGGAGAACGATTTCGGCACCAATCTGCTGACCGGGCCGGACAAGGACGACAACCTGTCCAAGGTGTTCCAGGCGGCAGTTGCCGATCCGTCCGGCACGGTCCATCTTTCCGATTTCGCCCCCTATCCACCGTCGAACAATGTGCCGGCTTCCTTCGCCGCAGCCGCGATCCGGTCCGAGGCCGGGGCGGTGATCGGTGTCCTTGCCGTGCAAATCTCCGACAAGTTGCTGACCTCGTCGCTGACCAGCCTCGCCGCTCTGGGCGAGACCGGGGATATCCTGATCGTCGGCGCCGATGGGGCCGCCCGCACGGCATCGCGCTTTGAAACCGGCCCGAAGGTCCTGGAACCGAATGACCTTGTCAGTGCGGAACTTGCCAAGGCGCCCGCCCCCCTGACCCCGCTGGACATCCCCGCCTTGGCGGATGGCGATGCCGTCAAGATGGTCTTCGCGCCAATAGATGTGAAGGGGCTGAACTGGCAAGTCATTGTTCAGGTTGAAAAATCCGAGGCTATGGGCCCGGTCTACAGCGCCATCTGGGCTTCGGCCATCGGCACCCTGGTCGCGGCGGCCCTGTCGACCGGCCTGGGCCTTCTGATCGCCCGCAGCATCACCAAACCGGTGCAGCGTGTGGTTCAATCGGTGCGCCGCATCGCCGAGGGCAGCTTGACCGACGCCGTGCCGGATTCCGAGCGCAATGACGAATTGGGCGATATCGCCAAATCGCTGGATGCGCTGCGGGAAAAACTCAGCTTGGCCGCGACGCTTGAGGATGACCGCAACCGGCGCGCCGAAGAACAGCGCGTGGTGGTCGAAGCCCTTTCGGTCGGCCTGCGTGACCTTTCCGCTGGCAATTTGACCCACGTCATCGACGGCGATTTCGGCGACTACGAAGCCCTGCGCATAGATTTCAACCAGGCCGCCGAACGCCTTTCGGAAACCATGGCCATGGTGGTGGAAACCGCCGAAAGCATCCGCTCCCGGGCGCGCGAGATCAGCCAGTCGTCCGAGGACCTGTCGACCCGGACCGAAACTCAGGCCGCCACGCTGGAGGAAACCGCCGCCGCGCTGGACGAGCTGACAGCCTCGATCCGCTCCGCTGCCGATCGGGCCCGCGAGGTGGAATCCATCGTCCGCTCTGCCCGCAGCGAAGCGGAGGAAAGCGGTAAAGTCGTGGCCGGCGCTGTCTCTGCCATGACAGAAATCGAACGGTCGTCCGACCAGATCAGCCAGATCATTGGTGTGATCGACGACATCGCCTTTCAGACCAACCTTCTGGCCCTGAACGCCGGGGTTGAGGCTGCCCGGGCCGGCGAGGCGGGTAAGGGCTTTGCGGTCGTGGCCTCCGAAGTGCGGGCCCTGGCGCAGCGCTCTTCGGGTGCTGCCAAAGAAATCAAGGGCTTGATCTCGGCCTCCACCCAGCATGTCGGGCGGGGTGTCGAACAGGTCGGCCGAGCGGGCGATGCCCTGGCCAATATAGTGAACCGCGTGACGCATATTTCGACGCTGGTGTCCTCGATCGCTTCGGGCGCGGCAGAGCAATCCTCCGGCCTGGGAGAGATCAATTTGGGCGTCAGCCAACTGGACCAAGTGACCCAGCAGAATGCCGCCATGGTCGAAGAGGCGACTGCCGCCGCACAGTCGATGAACCAGGAATCCTCTGGCTTGTCCGAGCTTGTCTCGCAATTCCGGGTCCGCGGCAGCCGGTTCGGCGGCACCACCGGCTTCCAACCCAGCCAAATGGGCTCGGTCGTTGATTTCCCCTTGCCCGAAGCTCCTCCGGTGATCGAGCTGAAGCCTTTGGGAGATTTCGAATTGGCCCCGGAACCCGAGGTCGAGGAAGAAAGTTTCTCCCTGCCCGAAGCGCCCGCGCCGCTTCCGGTTGCACCGCCCCTTCCAAGAAAATCCGCCGCATCTTCTTCGACCACCACAACGAAATGGCAGGACTTCTGATCCACCATGGCCTGAGTGAGTCGCAAGTTTAAGGGGGGATCCCGCGTGTCTGCCATCACCATAATCGTCGCCGGGGGCAATCCGGCCATGCGAATGAAACTGGTCAAGGCGATCGAGGGGAAACCCGGTATGCGCGTGATCGGCCAGGCCTCGGATCTTCCCGCCACCTATACCGCGGCCGAGGCGATGGAACCTGCACTTGTGCTCGTCGCCCGCGAGTTGGCACTTCTGCCAGAATTCAGCTTGATGCGGTCCCTGTTCCGCGCGCTGGATGCGCGCTGGATCACGGTGGATCATCGCAGCATCGGCCAGCCGGGGATTTCGGGCGGCGACCAGCCCGGGGATTTCGCCCCCATCGACACCGCCCATTCGCCCGAGGCGATTTGCGCCCAGATCCTTGCGGCCATGCAAAGTCCCAGCATCAGGCAACCGTCCCCCGTGGTCTCGGCGCCGCTGCGGGCCACGACAGGGGTCAGCCGCTCGGGCAAACTGATCCTGATCGGCGCCTCGACCGGGGGGGTGGATGCGCTTTTGACCGTGCTGTCCGCTTTGCCGAAAGACTGCCCGCCGATTGCCGTGGTGCAACACACCGGCCAGGGCTTTAGCGAAAGCCTGATTCGCCTGCTGGATCGGCGCTGCGCCGTCACCGTGGTCGCAGCCCAGGACGGGATGGAGCTGATGACCGGCCATGTCGTCGTCGCGGCTGGGTGCCCGGGCCATATGCGGTTGAAATCCGGCAAGCCCTGGCGGGTCGACGTCGAACCCGGCCCCCATGTGACCGGCCACCTGCCCTCGGTCGATGCGCTGTTCCATTCGGCCGTCAGCTCGGCAAATTCCGTCGTCGCCGCGCTTTTGACCGGCATGGGCCGCGACGGGGCCGAGGGACTCCTGGCGCTGCGCAAGGGGGGGGCCATGACCATCGGACAGGACGAAAGCTCCAGCGTCGTTTACGGCATGCCGCGCGCCGCCTGGGAAATCGGCGCCGTGCGCCAACAACTGGCCTTGGGCGATATCGCCGCAGCCATCCTGAAAGCCTGCGCTCAGGGGAACGAGGAAGGACGGATCGCATCGTGACTGTCGTGAATGAAGGCAAGATGGTCTACGTGGTGCAGGGGACCTATTACGTCTCCCGCCATCCCGGGACCCAATTTTCAACCGTTCTGGGCTCTTGCATCTCGGTCTGCCTGTTCGACCCGGTGGCGGCGACCGGCGGGATGAACCATTTCCTGCTGCCCGCCGGGCGGGGCACCGATTCGGGCCATATCCGCTTTGGCGTCAATGCCATGGAACATCTGATCAACGAGCTGTTGAAAAGCGGCGCCATGAAATCGCGTCTGCAGGCCAAGTTGTTTGGCGGCGCGCGCATGTCGGCGACGCTGTCGGACATCGGCAAGCAGAACGCCGCCTTCGCCCATACCTTCCTGTCGAACGAGGGGATTCCGGTGACGTCGGAAAGCCTTGGCGGCACTTTGGCGCGGCGGGTCATCTTCACGCCTGCCACCGGGGCGGCCAAACAGCTCTTCGTCCAGGCCGACGAGGTCGAATTGAACGAGGTTCCGCCGCCGAAGCCCAAGGCGCCGGTCGTCAACATGGAGCTTTTCTGACAGGTTGATCTTGCCGGGTCCTCTCCGGCAAGATCGTCCCAAGGAGGCCACCATGGATATCGAAGATATCGAAACCCCCGCCGTCTTGGTCGATCTGACCGTGGTCGAGGCGAATATCCACCGGACGCAGCTGTCGTTTGATCAGCTGGGTCTGGGTTTTCGCCCGCATATCAAGACGCACAAGATCCCTTGGCTGGCGCGTCAACAGGTCCAAGCTGGCGCCATCGGCATCGCCTGTCAGAAAATCTCTGAGGCCGAGGTTTTCGCGGCCGAAGATTTCGACGACATCCTGTTGTGCTTCAACCTGCTTTCCCCCGACAAGATCGCCCGCGCCCGCGCCCTGACCGAAAAGACCCAGCTTTCGACCGTCGCCGACAATGTCGAGGTTGTGGCCGCCCTGTCCGAAGGGTTTCGCGGCGTTGACGAACCCCTGGCCGTGCTGGTCGAATGTGACACCGGCGCCGGGCGCTGCGGGGTGCAGACGCCGCAGGCCGCAGCCGACCTCGCCGTTTCCATCGCCTTGGCCAAGGGGCTGCGGTTCGGCGGGCTGATGACCTATCCGAAAGCCGATGCCGAAACCCAAGTCGAAGCCTTTTTGTCCGAAGCCCGCGACCTGATCCTGAAGGAACTTGGCGCCTGCCCCACGATTTCGGGGGGCGGGACACCCTCGCTGTGCCATGCCGGACGGATGCCGTCCCTGACGGAATATCGTGCGGGAACATATATTTACAACGACCGCTCTTTGATCGCGCGGGGCGCCTGCCTGGAGTCCGATTGCGCGCTGACCGTGCTGACCACCGTCGTCAGCCGCCCGACCCATGACCGCGCCATCCTGGATGCCGGGTCGAAAAGCCTGACCTCGGACCTGTTTGGCCTGACCGGACACGGGCTGATCCTAGGCTACCCGGGGGCCGAGATCACCGCCCTGTCCGAAGAACACGGTCACGCCGATTTCCGCCACTGCGCGACGCGGCCGACCATCGGCGAAAAGCTGCGGATCATCCCCAACCACGCCTGCCCGGTGTCAAACCTGGTGAATCAGGTGGTTTTTCTGCGCGGAACGGACATCTGGCGGCCCTGGGATGTCGCTGCACGGGGTTGCGTGATCTGACCTTAGGCCGCACATTCGGCCCATGACGCTTCTGTTCACCCATCCCGACGCCAATCGGCACCGCACCCCGCCCGGCCATCCCGAACAGGTGGCCCGCATCGCCGCCGTGGAAACCGCGCTGGCCCCGCTTGGCCTGACCCGCCGCGAAAGTCCGCTGGCGGGGCAGGATCTGTTGCGCCTGTGCCACCCGCAAAGCCACATCGACCGGATCAGGCAGGCCGAACCCGCGACGGGCACCGTGCAACTGGACCCGGACACCTGGATGTCGCCCGGCTCTCATGACGCCGCGGCCCGCGCGGTTGGCGGAGCCTGCGCCGCCGTCGATGCCGTTCTGACCGGAACCCCCAGCGCCTTCGTCCTTGCCCGCCCCCCCGGCCACCATGCCGAGACCGCGACCCCGATGGGCTTTTGCCTGTTTGGCACCGTCGCCATCGCCGCCAAACACGCGCTGAACACCGTGGCCAAGGTTGCGGTTGTCGATTTCGACGTGCATCATGGCAATGGCACCCAGGACCTTTTGTGGAACGAATCCAGGGTCTTGTTCATCACCAGCCAGCAAATGCCGCTTTGGCCCGGCACCGGAGACCCTTCGGATCGCGGCGCCCATGGTCAGATCGTCAACCTTCCCTTGCCCCCCGGCAGCGGCGGCGCCGAAATGCGCGCCGCCTATGCCCCCGCGCTGGAACGTCTGAAAACCTTCGCCCCCGACCTGCTGATCATCTCCGCCGGGTTTGACGCCCACCGGGCCGACCCGCTGGCGCAACTGCAATGGGAAACCGAGGATTACGCCTGGCTGACCCGCCAGCTTTGCGCGCTGTGCCCCCGGGTGGTATCCGTCCTGGAAGGCGGCTATGATCTGGACGCCTTGGGGGCCTCTGCCGCCGCCCATGTCGCCGTTTTGCAGGAGCTTTCATGACCGACAAACCCACGATTGACCGGCCCATCGCAGACCTCAGTTTCGAAGAGGCCATGGCCGAACTGGAACGCGTTGTGGGCGCGCTGGAACGCGGCGATGTCGCGCTTGAGGCGTCGATTGCGCTGTATGAACGCGGCGCCGCGCTGAAATCCCATTGCGCGGCGAAACTCGCCGATGCCGAAGCCAAGGTCGAGCTGATCCGCGCCGCCGAGGGCCGCGCCACCGGCACCACACCGATGGACGCGGCGTGAGCTTCAGGCCCACCATCGCAGCCGATGCCGCCGCGATCGAAGCCGCGCTGAGGGCGGCCCTGACCGCGCCCGAACCCGTGGTGCAGGCCATGGCCTATGCGGCTTCTGGCGGGAAACGGCTGCGCGGCTTTCTGGTGCTGGAAAGCGCCCGGCTGTTTGGGCTGAGCAATGCGCTTCCTGCCGCCTGTGCGGTCGAATGTCTGCACGCCTACTCGCTTGTCCATGACGACCTGCCCGCGATGGACAACGACGACCTGCGCCGCGGTCTGCCCACCGTTCACCGCAAATGGGACGAGGCGACGGCGATTCTGGCGGGCGATGCGCTGCAGACCCTGGCCTTCGAATTCCTGACCGACCCCGCTTTGGGTCCCGCCGACCGCCGCATCGCCTTGGTCCGCGGCCTGGCCCGGGCCTCGGGCGCCGAAGGCATGGTTCTGGGTCAGGCGCTTGATATTGCGGCCGAAACCGCCCGCACGCCCCTGACGCTTGGGGAAATCACCCGGCTTCAGGCGGGCAAGACCGGCGCCCTGATCCGCTTTTCTGCCGAGGCTGGCGCGCTGATGGCCGGCGAGGACCCCGCCCCGCTACGCACCTATGCCACGGCTTTGGGACTGGCCTTTCAGATCGCCGATGACATTCTGGATGTCACCGGCGACCCGGAAAAGGCCGGGAAAAAGCTGGGCAAGGACGCCGCGGCGGGCAAGGCGACCTTTGTGTCGCTCTTGGGTCTGGACGCCGCCCGCGCCCGCGCCACGTCGTTGATCACCGAGGCCACCGCGGCTCTGGCCCCCTATGGGACCCGCGCCGCGACCCTGATCGAGGCCGCCCATTTCGTCGTCACGCGAGAAAGCTGAATGACCCTGCCCCTGACCCCCACCCTTGACCGCGTCAAGCTGCCTTCGGACATGAAGGCGCTAAGCGACCGCGAGCTTCACGCCCTTGCAGGCGAGCTGCGGGCCGAGACGATTTCCGCGGTCTCCGTCACCGGTGGCCATCTGGGCGCGGGTTTGGGCGTGGTCGAACTGACCGTGGCGCTGCACGCCGTCTTTGACGCGCCGCGCGACAAGATCATATGGGATGTGGGCCACCAGTGTTACCCCCACAAGATCTTGACAGGCCGCCGCGACCGAATCCGCACCTTGCGCAGCGAAGGCGGGCTGTCGGGCTTTACCAAGCGCAGCGAATCCCCCTACGATCCCTTTGGCGCGGCGCATAGTTCCACCTCCATCAGCGCGGCTTTGGGCTTTGCCATGGCCGCCGATCTGGGCGGCGATCCGGGCGACGCGGTGGCGGTGATCGGCGACGGCTCGATGAGCGCAGGCATGGCGTTCGAGGCGATGAACAACGCCGGCGCCCTGAAAAAGCGCCTCTTCGTGATCCTGAATGACAACGAGATGTCGATTGCGCCCCCCGTCGGCGCGCTGTCGTCCTATCTGTCGCGGCTTTACGCCGGCGCGCCGTTCCAGGAGTTCAAGCAGGCCGCCAAGGGCATGGTCAGCCTTCTGCCGGAACCCCTGCAAGAGGGCGCGCGGCGGGCGAAAGAGATGCTCAAGGGCATGACCGTCGGCGGCACCCTGTTCGAGGAATTGGGATTTTCCTATGTCGGCCCGATAGATGGCCATGACCTTGACCAACTGCTTCCGGTTTTGCGCACCGTCCACGCCCGCGCCACCGGTCCGGTGCTGATCCATGTGCTGACGAAAAAGGGCAAGGGATACGCCCCGGCCGAGATGGCCGCCGACAAGGGCCACGCCCGGGCGAAGTTCGACGTGTTGACCGGCGAGCAGAAGAAAAGCCCCTCCAACGCGCCCAGTTACACGCGCGTCTTTGCCGATGCCCTGATCCGCGAGGCGGAGACCGACACCAAGATCGTGGGCGTCACCGCCGCCATGCCGGATGGCACCGGGCTTGACCTGTTCGCGGGCCGCTTTCCCAAACGGATGTTCGATGTGGGCATCGCCGAACAGCACGCCGTGACCTTTGCCGCGGGTCTTGCGGCGGGGGGGATGAAGCCCTTTTGCGCGATCTATTCGACCTTTTTGCAGCGCGGTTACGATCAGGTCGTGCATGATGTGGCGATCCAGCGCCTTCCGGTCCGCTTTGCCATCGACCGCGCCGGACTGGTTGGCGCCGATGGCGCGACCCATGCCGGGTCTTTCGACGTGGCCTTCCTTGCGAACCTGCCGGGTTTCGTCGTCATGGCCGCGGCGGATGAGGCCGAGCTTGTCCATATGGTCGCCACCGCTGTCGCGCATAACGACGGCCCCATCGCCTTTCGCTATCCCCGCGGCGAGGGGATGGGCGTCGAAATGCCCGCCCGCGGCATCCCGTTGCAGATCGGCCGCGGCCGCATCCTGCGCGAGGGCAACCGCGTCGCGATCCTGTCCTTCGGCACCCGCCTGGCCGAGGTGCTGAAGGCCGCCGAAAGCCTGACCGCCCGCGGCCTGCCCCCCACCGTGGTTGACGCCCGTTTCGCCAAGCCTCTGGACCGGGACCTGATCCTGAACCTGGCCCGCAACCACGAGGCGCTGATCACCGTCGAGGAAGGCGCGATTGGCGGCTTTGGCTCGCATGTTGCGCAGCTTTTGGCCGAAGAGGCGGTGTTTGACCGGGGGTTGAAATACCGGTCCATGGTGCTTCCGGATATCTTCATCGACCAGGCCTCGCCCGAAACGATGTATAAGGTGGCCCATATGAACGCCCCCCAGATCGAGGCCAAGGTGCTGGAAACGCTGGGGATTGCGACTGTGGGGTTGCGGGCGTGAAGCTTGCCTATGTCTCTCAGCGTGGGCATGGACAGACCGGCACTTGCCTGACCGAGGCCGCAGAGATCCTGACCGCCCTGGGCATCGGACTGCAAGGCACCGTCACCGTGCCGGACCCCTGCATCGACCCGACCTGCGACATGCTGATCCGCGTTTTGCCCGATGGGCCGGTGATGCGGATCAACCAGAACCTTGGCGCCGGGTCAAAGGGCTGTCGTCTGGACACCGGCGCCCTTGAGGGCGTGGTGATGGAGGTCGCCCGCCACGGCCTTGGCGCCCGCGTCATGATCGTGAACAAGTTCGGCAAACTGGAGGCGATGGGCCGCGGTTTCGTCCCCCTGATCGCCGAGGCCCTGGGCGCGGGCACCCCGGTGATCATCGGCGTCAATGCGGTGAACCTGGCCGATCTTTTGTCCTTTGCCGGCGATCTGGCGCAGGAATTGCCCCCCGATCCGCAGCTGATCGCCGATTGGGCATTAGGTTGCGCCTAAGCCATAGCTAGAATCAATTTAGTTGGATTTAATCCAAGCCCGGGCCATCCTGCGAAAAGCGAATGGGGTGCATCATGGGACTGAAGGTCAAAGCAGCGCGCGAGCTGGCACAGAATGTCTCTGTCCCCTTTGACCGCGCCCATGCCATGCCGAAATCGGTCTATACCGACGCCGATTTCCTGGGGCTGGAACAGGCGCACATCTTTGCAACCGACTGGGTCTGCGCCGGTCGCGCCGAGACCCTGGCCAAGCCCGGCGATTACCTGACCCTGTCCCTTGCCGGTGAGCCCATCATCGTCCTGCGCGACGCGGTCGGCATCCGCGCCATGTCCAACGTCTGTCGCCACCGCATGTCGACCCTGCTGCAGGGGCGCGGCCAAGTCCGGTCCATCACCTGCCCCTATCACGCCTGGACCTATAACCTGGACGGCAGCTTGCGCGGTGCGCCCGCCATGCATCTGAACGGGTCTTTTTGCAAGGAAGACATGGGCTTGCCCGCCGTGCGCTGCGAGGTCTGGCAAGGCTGGGTCATGGTGACGCTGAACCCTCGGGCGGCCTCTCCGGCAGAAACGCTGCAGGGCATCCGCGACCTGATCCCGGCGCTGGACATGTCCACCTATACCGAAACCAGTCAGGAAAGCTTTCGCTGGGCGACCAACTGGAAGGTCCTGGCCGAGAATTTCATGGAAAGCTATCACCTGCCGATGTGCCACAAGGGCACGATCGGCGGCGCCTCGCGGCTGGAAGAGATGGTCTGCCCCGAGGGCACTGACGCCTTCAACTACCACTCGATCCTGAAGGACGACCGCGTCCCCCTGGCCCTGGCGCATCCGTCGAACACCGTCCTTCAGGGCGAGGACCGGATCAAGACCTGGCTTCTGGCGATCTATCCGTCGCTGCTGATCACGCTGACGCCGGGGTATTTCTGGTATCTGTCGCTGACGCCCGACGGCCCCGGCCATGTGAATGTGCTGTTCGGCATGGGCATGTCGGCCGATTGGCTGGCCGACCCGCAAGCGCCCGCCCATCTGGCCCGCGTCAAGGCGCTGCTGGACGAGGTCAACGCCGAGGACAAGGGCTGCACGGAACGCGTCTATCAGGGGCTTTTGTCCGGCATGGCGCAGCCCGGTCCGCTTAGCCACCTGGAGCGGCCCAATTACGAATTCGCGCAGTATCTGGCGCGCAAGATAGGGTAAGTCATGGAAAAGGTTCAGGCTTTGGTTGTGGGCGGCGGTCAGGCGGGGATTGCGACGTCAGAGCATCTGACACGGATCGGCCTGCGTCATGTCGTGCTGGAAAAGGCCCGCATCGCCGAAAATTGGCGGACGGCGCGTTGGGACAGCCTGGTGGCCAATGGCCCGGCCTGGCATGACCGCTTTCCGAACCGCACCTTCTCTGGCGACCCCGAGGGCTTTCCCGGCAAGGAAGAGGTCGCCGCTTACATGGCGGGCTATGCGGCCCAGATCGAGGCGCCGATCCGCACCGGCGTCACCGTGACCAAGGTCCGCAAACTGACAGGCCGCCGCGGTTTTCACGTGGAAACCACCGCGGGAGACTACGAGGCCGATTACGTGATCTCGGCCACGGGCCCGTTCCAAAAGCCGGTGATCCCGGGCCTGGTGCAGGACCCGGCGCTGACTCAGCTGCACTCGACCGCCTATCGCAACCCCGGCGCGCTGCCTGCGGGTGGGGTCCTGGTGGTCGGCGCGGGCTCGTCCGGCGCCCAGATCGCCGAAGAGCTGCGCCAGTCCGGCCGCCGCACCTGGCTTGCGGTCGGCCCCCACGGCAGGCCCCCCCGCGCCTACCGGGGCCGCGATTTCGTCTGGTGGCTGGGGGTCCTGAACAAATGGGACATGGAGTATCAGCCGGGCAATGAGCATGTCACCATCGCGGTTTCGGGCGCCAATGGCGGCCGCACCGTCGATTTCCGCCGTCTGGCACATGAGGGCCTGACCCTGACCGGCCGCGCCGAGGCCTATGCGAATGGCGTCATGACCTTCGCCGGCGACCTTGCCGCCAACATCGCCAAGGGCGACACCGATTACCTGGCCGTGCTGGACGAGGCCGACGCCTTCGTGACCTCCAACGGCCTGAACCTTCCCGACGAGCCTCAGGCCCGCGTGATCCCCGCCGACCCCGATTGCGTGACAACCCCGATCCGCAGCCTGGACCTGAAGGCAGAGGGGATCACGACGATCATCTGGGCCACCGGGTTCGAAAACGACTATTCCTGGCTGGATGTCCCCGTGATCCAGAACGGCAAACCGCAGCACAAGCGCGGCGTAAGCCCCGAAACGGGCTTCTATTTCGTCGGCCTCCCCTGGCTGTCGCGCCGCGGCTCGGCCTTCATCTGGGGCGTCTGGCACGATGCGAAATTCGTGGCCGATCACATCGACAAGCTGGAACATTACCTCGCCTATCAAGGAGCAGCCGAATGACGACCCACAAACGCATCCGCCCCTTCAACACGAAGGTGACGTATCCCGAACAGAACCTGGACAATGACCTGTGCCATGCGGTCGTGACCCGCGGCGGTAGCACCGTCTGGTTCCGCGGCGCCTGCCCGCAGGATCTGGACACCTCCGAAAGCCTGATGACCACCGACCCGGTGGCCCAGACCCACAAGGTGATGCAAAACATCCAGACGCTGATCACCGAGGCCGGCGGCCAGATGGAGCATCTGGTGAAACTGGTCGTCTACCTGACCGATGTGCGCCACCGCGAACCCGTCTACCGCGTGATGGGAGAATATATCAAAGGCGTCCACCCGGTCTGCACGGGACTTACCGTGGTGGCGCTTGCCCGCCCAGAATGGTTGGTGGAAATCGACGCCACCGCCGTCATCCCTGACTGACCCCGCGCCCTTGCCCCACCCCCGGGTAGGCGCTGCCTCCCCGGACCCCACCGGAGATATTTTTGTCAGTATGAAAGACATGGCCCCTTTCATACTGATGCAAATATCTCTGGGGGTCCGGGGGCAAAGCCTCCGGGGCTTTCCACTGGAGCCACCCATGACGTTTTCGCTTGTTGCCCTTTGTGAACAGACCGGCCAGTTCGGGATGGCGATCTCCTCGTCCTCTCCGGCGGTGGCGGCGCGCTGTGCCAATGCACGCGCCGGGGTGGGGGCGGCGGCTTCGCAGAATGTCACCAACCCGGGGCTGGGGCCTCTGATGCTGGACGCCTTGTCCCGGGGGCTTTCGGCGCCGCAGGCGGTGGCGGCGGCCATCCAAGCCGAGGCTTACCCGGACTATCGCCAGCTGTTGTGCATCGACACCCAGGGGCGGACTGCGGTTTGGTCGGGCGACAAGGCGCTTGGGGTCTGGGGCGCGGCAGAGGGGCATTGCGTTGCGGCGGGGGGCAACATGCTGGCTGATCCGGGGGTGCCGCGCACCATGGTGCGGGCCTTTGAAACCTCGACCGGCCATCTGGGCGACCGGCTGCTTGTCGCCATGCGGGCGGCTTTGGCCTTGGGGGGCGAGGCCGGGCCGGTCCATTCCGCGGGCCTTTTGATCGTGGGCGACCATCCCTGGCCCCTCGCCGAATTGCGCTGTGACTGGGAGGAGGGCTGTCCCATCGCCCATATCTCCCGCGCCTGGGAGGTCTATAAACCCCAGATGGCAGCCTATCAGACCCGCGCTTTGGACCCCCGCGCCGCGCCGTCCTATGGCGTTCCGGGCGACACGTGAGCCTGCGTTTCACCCTGCGGCAGTTGGAATACCTGGTGGCCGTCGGCCAGTCGGGGTCGATCACCCTGGCCGCCGAAAAGCTGAACGTCTCGGCGCCGTCGATTTCCACCGCCATCGCGGCGCTGGAGGCGGAGTTCGGCTTGCCGCTGTTCGTGCGCAAACATGCGCATGGGGTGTCGCCGACCCCCGCAGGGCGCGAAATGATCCGGGCCGCGGCCGAGACGCTCGCTTCGGCCGCCCGCCTGCCTGACCTGGCCAATGCGGCGCGGGGCACGGTGGCGGGGCGGCTGACGGTCGGTTGCCTGCTGACCTTTGCCCAGATCGTCGTTCCGCAGTTGCGCCGGTCTTTCCTGGCGCGTTACCCGCAGGTTTCCTTTCACCAGGCCGAGACCCACCAGGCCGCCCTGATCGACGGCCTGCGCGATGCCAGCCTCGACGCCGTCCTGACCTATGACCTGTCCTTGCCCGCGGATCTGCAGTTCCTGCCGCTGGCGACCCTGGCGCCCTTTGTCATGCTGGGTCCGGATCATCCCTTGGCGCATGCCAGTGCTGTCACGGTCGCCGACCTTGCGCCCCATCCGCTGATCCTGTTGGATCTGCCGCTGTCTGGCGACTATTTCCTAAGCTTTTTCAACGGGTCAGGCCTGCGACCGCAGATCACCGAGACATCGCGGGACATGGCCGTCGTGCAAAGCCTGGTCGCCAATGGCTTTGGCTATGCCTTTGGCAATGTCCGCCCGCTGTCCGATCACGCGCCGGATGGGCGGCCCTTGCTCTTTCGTCCGCTGCTGGGCGTGGCGCCCCTTCGGATGGGGCTTTTGTGCGCGCAGGGGGCGACCGCCTCCCTGACCATCCGCGCCTTCATCGACCATGCGCTTGCGACCCTTCCCGCCCTCCTGCCAAGGCTTTCGATATGACCTATGACCTGTTGTTTCAGCCGGTAAAGATCGGCGCCAAGACCGCCAAGAACCGGTTTTATCAGGTGCCGCATTGCAATGGCGGGGGCTATCGCGACCCCTCGGCGGCGGCGGCGATGCGGGGGGTCAAGGCCGAGGGCGGCTGGGGCGTGATCTTTACCGAACAAACCGAGATGCACCATACCTCTGAAATCACGCCGTTTATCGAGCTGCGGCTGTGGGAGGACAAGGACATCCCCTCGATCGCGAAAATGGCCGCGGCGATGAAGACCCATGGCGGCTTGGCGGGCATCCAGCTGGCCTATAGCGGGATCAACGGGCCGAACATGTATACCAAAGAGGTCCCGCTTGCGCCCAGCGCCCTGCCGATCCGGACCTTTACCAATGACCCGGTGCAGGCCCGCGCGATGGACCTTGGCGACATTCGGAACCTGCGGCGGTGGTTCGTCAATGCGGCAAAGCGGTGCCGGGTGGCCGAATTCGACCTGATCTGCCTGTATGGCGCGCATGGCTTCGGGATTTTCCAGCATTTCCTGTCGCGGGCGACCAATCAACGGACCGACGAATACGGCGGGTCGCTAGAGAACCGCTCACGTTTCGCCCGCGAGGTCATCGCGGATATGCGCGACGCGGTGGGCGATGACCTGGCCATCACCCTGCGGGTGTCTTTGGATGAAACCATCGGCGACCTGGGGTTCTCTAATGCCGAGGTGCGGGATTTCATCGCGATGAACGCCGACCTGCCCGACCTGTGGGACCTGGCCATGGGGACCTGGGAGGATTGCTCGGGCCCGTCGCGTTTCAAGGCCGAGGCGGCGCAAGAGGAATGGGTGCGCGGCATCCGCGACCTGTCGCCAAAGCCGGTTGTTGGGGTCGGGCGCTTTACCTCGCCGGATGTGATGGTGCGGATGGTGAAATCGGGGGTGCTGGACTTCATCGGCTGTGCAAGGCCGTCGATTGCCGATCCGTTTTTGCCGAACAAGATCCAGGAGGGCCGGATCGAGGATATCCGCGAATGTATCGGCTGCAACATCTGTGTGACCGGCGACATGACGCAGGGCATGGGGCGCTGCACGCAGAACCCGACCTGGATGGAGGAATGGCGCCGTGGCTGGCATCCGGAAAAGATCGCGGCCAAGGGGGAAAGCCAGACGGTGCTGGTCATAGGCTCGGGTCCCGCGGGGCTGGAGGCGGCGCGGGCGGCGGCCCTGCGCGGTTACGATGTGGCGGTGGCCGAGGCGCTGGAGGTGTTCGGCGGGCGGGTCACACGCGAGCGCACCTTGCCCGGCCTGTCCGCCTGGGGGCGGGTGGCGGATTACCGGCTGTATCAACTGGGGCAGCGGGCCAATGTGCAGATGTATCAGGGCTCTCGCCTGACGGCGGATCAGGTGCTGGAGTTCGGGTTTCAACATGTCTGCGGGGCGACCGGGTCGCATTGGCGCGCCGATGGCGTGGCGCGGCAACATGTGGTGCCGATGCCAATCTCGGGCCGGGTTTACACGCCCGATGACTTGATGGCGGGGGATATTCCGACCGGTCATGTGGTGGTCTATGACGACGACCACTACTATATGGGCGGTGTTCTGGCGGAATTGCTGGCGACCAAGGGGGCGACGGTGACATTCGTCACGCCCTCGGCCTATGTGTCGGACTGGACGGCGAACACGCTGGAGCTGTCGTCGATTTACCGGCGGCTTAGCGGTCTTGGGGTGACGATCCGGCTGAACACCGGGGTGACGGCGGTCCGCGCAGGCGCGGTAGAGACCAATTGCAGCTATACCGACCGGCGCGAGGTTCTGGCCTGTGACGCGGTGGTCCTTGTGGCCTCACGCCTGGCCAATGACGGGCTGTATCACGACATCATGGCGCGTCAGGCGCAATGGGCGGACCACGGCTTGCGCGCGGTCCGGCTGATCGGGGATGCAGCGGCGCCGGCGCCTATCGCCTGGGCGACCTTCGCCGGCCACCGCTATGCGCGGGAACTGGACGAACCGGACCTTGGCGACGCGCTCCCGTTCCGCCGCGAAGTGACGCGGTTGGAGGATTGAAGCCCACCCTCCGGCTGCGGTCTATTTCTCGTAATAGGCATAGAACATATGCCCGGCGATGGACCCGACGTTCTGCCCCCGCGTTGCATTCATTTGGTCCAACAGAGCCTGATTTCCAATCGGCTCGGTCTTTATGCCGCCGCCTTGGGGATAGCCGTCCCTGTAGACGGCCCAACCGACGTCTGGCTGCCAGTTCAGCTCGGGCGTTTCGTCGACGGACTTGACGATCACCTTGCCCTCTTTCAGGGCCAGCATGAATTCTGCATGATCCTTATAACGCACGTCAAATCCGGCGGCGTTGCTTTTCAGGAAGTCCAACACCTGATGCCGGAAGGCCGTCTTGTCCTGCGGCACAACAAGGCCCGAGGTCGTCACCTCGACATGGTCGCCAAGCATGGCCACCTTGGCCACTTCAGACCCGCGGCCGAAACAGTCGATGGCAGTTTGCGCGGTCAGCATAATCTTTGTGCCATGGCCCAAGGCCGCCTTGGCCAGTGTGGCGGGGCTGCCAAGGCGTAGCGTGACAGAGACTCCTTACCTCTACCTTACCCGCAAAGCCGCGCCGATATCGTGCCTAGCGCAGCGCGTTCATCGCCTGAACCAGGGCCTCGGTGATGGCGGGTTCTGACAGGGCGTGCCCTGACAAGGCGATCAGCCGCAAGGTGCAGGCGTCCCACCCCTGAGCCAGCGTCCAGGCGCCAATCGGCGGGCAGATCATGTCCAGCCGGCCTTGCACCAAAGTCGCTCCGATATGTTCGATCCGGTGACGGTTGGCCATGATCCAGCCATCGGTCTCCAGGAAGCCCTTGTTCTGGAAGTAATGATTCTCCAGCCGGGCAAAGGCGCGGGCGTAATCGGCCGGACCCTCGCCCCAATAGGCATCGGAGCCGACCGAGGCCAAGGCGTTCTCCCAGTTCGACCAGATGCGACCGTGGCGGATCTCCTCGGACAGGTCGCCGGAAAACAGCCGCCGGTGATAGGCGGCGATCAGGTCGCCGCGTTCGTCCTGAGGGATCGGCGCCACGAACCGCGCCCACAGGTCGGGGAAAAACGCCCCCGCACCGCCGGCATAGAACCAATCAAGCTCTGCCTTGGTCATCAGGAATATCCCGCGCAGCACCATATGGGCCACGGCGCCCGGATGGGTGATCGCATAGATCAAGGCCAAGGCCGCGCCCCAGGAGCCGCCAAACAGGATGAACTTCTCCACCCCCAACTCGGCGCGAATGACCTCGATATCCGCGACCAGGTCCCAGGTCGTATTCGCCTCGACGCTGGCATGGGGGCGCGACCGCCCGCAGCCGCGCTGGTCAAACAGCACCACCCGAAACACCGCAGGGTCGAAATAGCGCCGCATCGCGGGGGAACAGCCACCCCCCGGCCCGCCATGCAGGACCAGAACCGGAATCCCATCGGGCCGACCGCATTGTTCGACATAGATGCGGTGGCCGCCTCCGACGTCGATCATCCGCTGGTCGAAGGGCTCGACCGGCGGGTAAAGGAAGTCGGTCGCACGTTTGGGGCCTGATCTCTGATCCATTCCGCCTTATATAGCCAGCATCGCCCGCGATGAAACGGAGAATCCCATGCAAACCACCATCGACCCCGCCGAAGTCGCCAAGTTCGAGGCCATGGCAGCGGAATGGTGGGACCCCAAGGGCAAGTTCAAGCCGCTGCATCTGATGAACCCCTGCCGGCTGGACTATATCACCGCGCAAATCGCCGCCGAGTTTGGCCGCGACCTGAAGGGCGCGCTTCCGTTCCAAGGCCTGCGCCTGCTGGACATCGGCTGCGGTGGCGGGCTTTTGTCGGAACCCATGGCGCGGCTGGGGGCCACGGTCGTGGGCGCCGATGCGGCGGCGCGCAACATCCCGGTGGCGCAGGTCCATGCCGAACAGATGGGGCTGACCATCGACTACCGCGTGACCACCGCCGAGGACATGGCGGCTGCGGGTGAACAGTTCGACGTGGTCCTGAACATGGAGGTCGTCGAACATGTCGCCGATCCACAGGGCTATTTGACCGCCTGTCACGACCTGTTGAACCCGGGAGGGATCATGATCTGCTCGACCCTGAACCGGAACCCGCAAAGCTTCATGATGGCGATTGTGGGGGCGGAATGGGTCATGCGCTGGCTGCCCAAGGGCACGCATGATTGGCAGAAATTCATCACCCCGGACGAGCTTTACTCCCTGATCCAGCGCGCCGGCCTGACGCCTTTGGACCGCAAGGGCATGGTGTTCAACCCGGTGACTTGGTCTTGGCGGATCTCGGATCGGGATCTGTCGGTGAATTACGTGACAACCAGCCGGAAAGAGCCCATGTCCTAAGGCGCGGTTGCCCTTTGCCGCCCCGTTTGCGATGGTGAAACCAAGGGTAAGAGGTGCGCGATGCGGTATGTTCTGGCTTTGGTGACGGGCCTCGCTGGGCCTGCTGCGGCGGATATCACGCTGAATGTCTCGGGCGACACGGCCACGCAAAAGGCGGTCCGCGCGGCCTCGGGTCTGTCGATGGACGGCAAGACCGCGCTGGACCTTTATACCGATGCCCAGGCCGAATATGGCCGGCTGATGGGCGCGCTGTATGACCTGGGCCATTACGGCCCGGTGATTTCGGTCAAGATCGACGGGCGCGAGGCGGCCTCGATTGCGCCGCTGGATGCGCCCGATGCCGTGGGCGCTATTGTCGTGACGGTCGATCCGGGGCCGCTGTTTCACTTTGGCGCGGTCGCTGTGGCGCCCCTGACGCCGCAAACCGAACTGCCCGAGGGCTTTGCCACCGGCGCGCCCGCCTTTGCCGGCCAGGTCCAGGCGGCTGTGACGGCTGGCATCGACGGCTGGCGAGAGCGCGGCCATGCCAAGGCCAAAGTCGGCACGCAAAGCCTGACCGCCGATCACCCCAGTCAGACCCTCTCTGCCGATATCACCCTTGCCCCCGGCCCGGTCCTGCGCTTTGGCAGCCTGACCGTCACCGGCATGGACCGCATTTCCCCCGACCGCATCCGCGCCATGGCGGGCCTGCCGACCGGTCAGCGATTTTCGGCCTCCGAGGCGAAACGCGTCGCCGAACGCCTGCGCCGCAGCGGGGTGTTTTCATCCGTCACCCTGTCCGAGGCCGAGGGCATTACCCCGCCCGATGTCCTGAACTTTGCCGCCGAAGTGACCGAGGCCAAGCGGCGCCGTTACACCTTTGGCGCGGAATATGCTACCGACGACGGGGCGTCCCTGAACGCCGCCTGGCTGCATCGCAACATCTTTGGCGGGGCAGAGCGGCTGGAATTCACCGGAAGCGCCTCGAACATTCAGGCCGGGGCCAGCGGCATCGACTATGACCTGGGCGTCAGCCTGGACCGCCCGGCCTCTCTTGGCCCCGATACGGCGCTGGCCCTGAAGGCGGGCTTTGCCCATGTCGATGACGCGGATTACCGCGCCAATACGCTGACGGTTTCCGCAGGCTTCACGCGGTATTTCACGCCTTCGCTGACCGGCACGGCGGCGCTTGCGGCCAGCTATGGCACGGGCGAGGACGCGACCGGCGACTTCACCCAAAGCAGTCTGTCCCTGCCGCTGTCCCTGACCTGGGACCGCCGCGACAGCACGACCAATCCGACGCGGTTGTTCTATCTGAACGGCACGCTAAAGCCCTTTGTGGGCTTTGACAGCACCGATACCGGCGCGCGGCTGGCCTTTGATGCGCGGGCCTATCGCAAGGTCGGCGGGTCCGTGCTGGCCTTGCGGCTGCAGGGCGGCGCGGTCTTGGGCGCGCGGGTCCTGCGCACCCCGCGGGAGGATTTGTTTTACTCCGGCGGCGGTGGCACGGTGCGGGGTCAGCCCTATCAATCGCTGGGTGCGGCGGTGATCGAACGCGGGGCATCCGTCGGCATTGGCGGGACGCAGTTCATCGCCACCTCGCTTGAGGCGCGGGTGAAGGTCACGCAAGCCATTGGCATCGTGGGGTTCTTTGACGCGGGCGGTGTCGCCATCGCCGGAGAGGGCGACTTTCACGCCGGGGCGGGCCTGGGTCTGCGCTATGAAACCGGGCTGGGCCCCGTGCGGCTGGACCTGGCGGTGCCAGTGGCGGGCGACACGGGCGATGGTCTGCAAATCTACGTCGGTCTGGGGCAGGCATTTTGATGCGTAAAATCGCCATGACTTTGTGTCTGATGCCCGGAATGGCCCTCGCCGATGCGGCCGAGGACAAGGGCTGGATCGTCAACTTCTTGCAAGACAACCTGTCCGGCGCCGGGCGGCAGGTGCAGATCGACGGGTTTCAGGGGGCTTTGTCGTCCCAAGCCAGCCTGCAACGCCTGACCATCGCCGATGACCAGGGTGTCTGGCTGACGCTGGAAGGCGTCACGCTGGACTGGAGCCGCGCGGCCCTGCTGTCGGGTCGGGTCGAGGTCAATGCCCTGACCGCGCAGTCGATCGACCTGGCCCGCCTGCCCGACAGCCCGCCTCAGGCCGAGGCGGGCAGCTTTGCCCTGCCGGACCTGCCGGTTTCGGTGGCGATTGCCGGGGTCTCGGCGCCGCTGATCCGGCTGGGGCCGGGGGTGCTGGGGCAAGAGATCACCGCCAGCCTTTCGGCCTCGCTTGGCCTGGAGGGCGGCTCGGGTCAGGGCCAGCTTGACCTGACGCGGCAGGATGCCGAAGGCCATGTGCGGCTGACGGCCAGCTATGGCAATGCCGGCGGCGTCCTGTCGCTGGACCTGGATGCGGCCGAGGGGCCGGGGGGGATCGCCGCCAGCAAGCTGGGCGTGCCGGGCGCGCCGGCCACCGGGCTGCGGATCGCGGGGACCGGGCCGCTGTCAGACTTCACGGCGCAAGTGAACCTGACCACCGATGGCGCGACGCGGCTGGGGGGGCTTGTCACGCTGAAAGACGGCGCGTTTTCCGCCCTGCTGGCGGGTGATCCGACGCCGGTTTTCCTGCCGGAATACGCCGCGTTTTTCGGCCCGAATGTGGCCTTGCAGGTCAAGGGGTCCAATGGGCCGGAGGGGCTGGTGCTGGACAGTCTGGCCGTGCAAGCCGCCGCCCTGACGCTGGAGGGGCGGGCGCGCTTTGCCCCCGGGGGGCGGCCGACGCTTCTGGATGTCACCGGGCGGCTGGGTCTGGGTGCGGCGGTGACGCTGCCGCTGACCACCCCGGTGACGGTGCAAAGCGGCACGCTGCGGCTGTATCACGATATCACCGCCGGGCCGGGGTGGAGCCTTGAGTCCGTCCTGAACGGCCTGACCACGCCGACCCTTGCGGCCGGGCAAATCGCCTTGCGGGCCAATGGCGACCTGGCCGAGGGGGTCTTTGACGGCACCGCGCGGGTCACGGCCCTGGGCCTTGCGCCCCAGGACCAGGCCTTGGCGCGCGCCCTGGGGACCAAGGTCACGGGCGCGGCCCGGTTTCACAGCGACGCGGCCGGGCTTCGGGTTGAAAACCTAAGCCTGACGGCGCCCGGCCTTGCCCTGACGACGCTGGGACGGATCGGGATGGATGGCGGGTTTTCGGGCCAAGCCTCTGGCCATGTCGATGATCTGACACGGCTTTCCCTGTATCAGCCCGGTGTTTCGGGCGGGGTGCGCTTTGACCTGTCGGGCAGTGCCAATGCGCTGACCGGGGCCTTTGACCTGACCGGCAGCCTGCTGGGTCAGGCTTTGGCGGTGGGGCAGTCCGAGGCCGATGCGGTGCTGGCCGGGTCCAGCCGGATCACGGTTTCGGCCCTGCGCGACCAGACCGGCGTGACGCTGCGCGCCGTGACGGCCGAGGCAGGGGGCGTGACCGCCGCGCTGTCGGGCAAGCTGTCCAGCGCGGGCAATGACCTGACGGGGCAGGTCGCGGTGGCCGATCTGGCGGTGATCGGGCGGCGCGGCGCGGTGACGGCCGATGGGACGCTGGTGGGGCAGACCCTGACCCTGCGCGCACAGGGCAATGGGCTTGGCATCGGTCAGGCGCAGGTCGACCGGCTGCTGGTCGGGGTCTCGACCGTGACGCTGCAGGCCGACCTTCAGACGCTGGAATTGCGGGATTTCACGGTTCGGACCGATCAACTGACGGCCACGGCCAAGGGCAAGCAAGAGGCGCTGACGGTTCAGGCGCGGCTGGCCAATCTGGGGCTTTTCGTGCCGGAATTCCCCGGGCCGGTGACGCTTTCGGGCACGGCGGGCTGGCAAGAGGGCGCGGTTCTGGACCTTGCCGTCAAGGGTCCGGGGCAGATTGCGGCGCAGGTCGCGGGGCGCCTGGGCAAGGCCCTGACGATCAAGGGCACGGGAGCGGCGGCGCTGGCCAATCCATTCTTGCGGCCGCGCTCGGCCTCGGGCGGGCTGCGCTTTGACCTGGCCTTGGGGGACCTGGCGCTGTCGGGCCTGACCGGGTCGATCCAGCTGACCGGAGGGCGCTTTTCGGACCCCGCCTTGCCCTTTGGCCTGACCGATATGGTGGCCGGGGTGCAACTGGCCTCGGGGCGGGCACGGGTGACGGGCGGGGCGCAGGTGTCGACCGGGGGGTCGGTGGATGTGGCGGGTCAGATCGGCCTTGGCGCGCCCTATACCGCTGATATTGCTGTGACTTTGAACGCGGTGACGCTTCGCGATCCGCAGTTGTATGAAACCGCGGTCAGCGGGACGATGGCGTTTCGGGGGCCGGCTTTGGGGGGCGCCACGGTCTCGGGGACGCTTGGCCTTGGGCGGACAGAGCTGCGGATTCCCTCGACCTTGGCGGGCGGTGTCGCACTACAGGGGCTGACCCACCGAGGCGACAGCGCCGCCGTCAGGGCGACGCGGGCGCGGGCCGAAGTCGATGCGACGGGGACGAAAACCGCCGGGCCGGGCTATCGGCTGGACCTGCGGATCACCGCGCCGAACCAGGTCTTTTTGCGCGGCCGGGGTCTGGATGCCGAGCTGGGCGGCGGGCTGACCCTGCGCGGGACGACCAACGCGATCCTGCCGCAGGGTGGCTTTTCGCTGTTGCGCGGGCGGATGGATATTCTGGGCCGCCGTCTGACCCTGTCAGAGGCGAACCTTGACCTGCAGGGCGCCCTGGTGCCGATGGTCCATGTCGTAGCCTCGGTTCAGGCTGCCGATATCACGGCCACGGTGACGGTGGACGGGCCCGCAACCGCGCCCGAGGTCAGCTTTTCGTCCTCTCCGTCGCTGCCGCAAGAAGAGGTCCTGGCGCAGCTGCTGTTTGGCCGCACACTTGAGACCGTCTCCGCCTTTCAGGCCGCGCAACTGGCCTCGGCGGTGGCGACTTTGGCGGGGCGCGGCGGTGAGGGGATCATGGGCAAGATCCGGTCGAAAACCGGGCTGGACAACCTGGATGTGCAAACCAGCGACACCGGTGCGGCCAGCCTGACGGCAGGCAAATACCTGAGCGAGAAGCTTTATTCCGAAGTCACCGTCGACAGCGCGGGCAAAAGCGAGGTCAGCATCAACCTGGATGTCGCCCGTCACATCACCCTGAAGGCCAAGGTCGATACCGAGGGCAATTCAGGCGCCGGGATCTTTTTGAAAAAGGACTACTGACGCCGCCTCTCGGCATCGACGGCGGCGCCCAGCAGCACCGAAAAGGCGCTGGCGTAAAGCCACATCAGCAGGATGACAACGGCGCCAATGGTGCCGTAAACCTTGTTATAGCTGGGAAAATTGGCCAAATACAGCATGAAGCCCCGCGCGGCCAAGGCCCAAAGCCCGACCGCAACCCACAGCCCCAGCGTGAACCAACGCGGCTTGCCCCGGTGGTTCGGCCCAAAGCGATAGGCCAAGGCGATCGAAATCAGGACCAGCACCACGCCCAAGGCCAGGTTCGCGCGGTGCAACAGGACCGCGTCATCCCCCGGCAAGGGCAGAACCGCGATGACCAGGGGCGCCACAACCGTCGCCAGCATCGCCGCCAGCGCCAGCCCGATCAGCGCCAAGGTCAGCGCCATGGCCTGCAAATGGTGATGCCCGGTGGCCCGGTTGGGCAGGCGGTGAACCGCGTTCAACCCGCGGATCAGCGCATCAACCCCCGCCCGCGCCGACCACAGCGCAAACAGCGTCGACAGCACCGTGGCCCAACCCAGCGGCGCGCCACTGACCGCCAAAAGCGCCGCAACCTGCGTGTGGATCAGGCTTAGCGCGTCGGGCGGAAGCACGGGACGCAACATGTCCACCTGCTTGTCGATGATCGCCGGGTCCTGCACCGCGCCCCAAAGCGCGATGATGACCGCCGTTGCCGGGAACAGCGCCAGAAAGCCGAAAAATGCCACGCCGGCGGAAATCAGGCTCAGCTCGGCCTGTTCGACCCGCCGATACAGGTTCAGCGTCGCAGCCATGACGCGCGGCGGGACCCAGGCTGTCAGCCGGCCGCTCAATTCGACGAACTGGACGAGCCCGAGGCCGAACCCCGGCTGCCGCCCAAGATCAACAAAAGCACCAGCGGCACCGCGGCCAGGGCCTTTTGCCCCGCCGGTCGCGGACTGGACAGCACGGGTTTGGGGGCCGGTTGCGGCAGGGTCTGCGCCTGGACCAAGCTGGCCGACAGCAGGCAAAAGATCAGGGAAACAAGGGTTTTCATCGTCAAACTCCGCGTGTCATGGCGCAACTGGCCGCAGGGTCATCGGGCTTAGTCCCGGTGCCAAAAGCTGGACCGACTCCTGCAAGGCCCCGCCCGGACCAAAGCGATAGAGGTTCTGGAACTGCACATCGCCATCCCGGCACGTCTCTGTCACGACCCGCAAATCGCCCTCTGTCGCGGCCGAAAAGTCGCAGTCGAAATCCACCTGGATCGCACGGTCCGCACCGTCAAGATATTCGTGGATGCGGTGGAAACTGCCGGTCCCGGCGCGGACCTGCGCGATCCCCGGCACATCCGAGGCCATGAGATCGGGACCAAACCCGCCGGTCTGGCGCAAGATCCCGTCCTGCAGCGTCACGCTTTGCCCGGTCGGGGCCAGCCAGGCCTGACCGGTCTTGGCCGCGGTCCAGGGCTGCATCCGGCCGGCAAAACCCAGGCCCGGCACCGTCACCTCCAGCGAGGGGCCAGCGACCTCGGGGCCCAACTGGGGCTGACCGAACAGCGCAGCGGGCAAGGCGCCCAGCGCCCGGGCCGAGGTCATGAAATCGCCGCGGTCGGGCGCATTGCCGCAGCCCGCCAAGGCCAGCAGCACGATCAGACAGCGCCTCATTTCCACACCCGCCCCCAATCCGCCGTGATCCGCGCGGCGTCATAGTCGCGCAACGTCTCATACAGGCGGCCATCGACCTGCAACCGCGCGCCGCCGTCGCCCTGAATCGGCCTCAGCACCACATAGCGGGCGCCCCGGCTGGGCTTGGCTGTGAACCAAGTCGTTGGAATCTGCAGGAAAACGCCCTTGTCAAAGCTGCCCTCGCCGAAGTCGTCGGCCGACGCATTGGTCAGCGTCATAAAGCCGCCCAACCGCCAGCCATTGGCGAAATCACGGGTCAGGGTAAAGGTCGCGCCCTCGTCCCCCGCCAGATAGCGCCCCAGATCGACCTGCAGGTTATAGCCGCGGCCCAGGTCGGCATAGCCCGAGACATGGCCGGTGGCGACGCGGTAATCCCGGTCGGCAAAGCCCAGACCCGCGCTGTCACGCTGCGCCACGTAATTCGCCTCGACGCCCAGGGACCACATCTTGCCCTCGGGCCGCCACAGCATCTCGGCCGAAATGCCGCCGAACATCCGCTCCAGATAGCCCGCCGTCACGCGGCCATAAAGATCGGGGCCCAGCCGGGCATAGCGGGCGGCGGTCAGGGTCTCGATCGCGGGACCGTCGGCAAGTTTGTAATCGGCCTCAGAGCTGCGGACATTGGGCAGGCGCGAGGGGGCCTGAACCTCGGGGCCGCGGGTGCCGCTGGTCAGCGATTGAAAGACCGAGCCGGCAAAGACATAGCCGGGGGCGGGTTCATAGCGGGCGGCGGCGCGCAGGCCAAGGAAAATCTCGGTCGGGTCGCGCGGGTCAAAGGTGCGGGTGGCAACCGCGGGCAAGATCGACCAGCGGAAGGCCGGATAGGCCGCGGGATTGGCGGTCAGACCCGCGGGCGGGGCGCCGGCCTCTTGCAGGTGGCTGCGCACCAACAGCGCATCGCCCGCGCCCAGCGTGCCATCCAGCTTTTCCAGGTTGCTGCGGTAAAAGACGACCTTGGTCGCCGCCATGCCGCTTTCCATCGGCACCAGTTCGAAAACCTCGATCCCGGCGGGCATGACATGGGTCAGCGCCCTGGCCACGCGGCCCATGGCCTGCGCGGGCGCGTCATAACTGGCAGAGCGGAAGCGAACCTGAACGCGGTCGCCGGTGATCTCCAGCGCCTCGACGGTCAGGCCAAGGTCACGGTCCAGCAGGCTTTGCAGCGGGGTGATATAGCTGGCATCGTCGGCAACGGCGCTGGCGGCAGGGCGGGCGCGGATCGGCAGGGGCGCGGGACCGGTGACGCCGCCGCCCGGCCGCTGCCCGGGGTTCAGCGTGATGGCCAAGTTCAGCGCGACTTGGTCGCCATACATGTAAGAGGCGCCAAAGCTGTAGGCGTCGTTGGGGTGATATTCGATGCCGAAGTTCCAGGGGCTAACCCGGTCAAAGGTGCCGCGCTTGCCCGCCTCTTCGGCATAGGCATCCGAAGAATACTCGACCTTGGCCGTCCATTTGTCGTTGATCGCATATTCGACGCCGCCAAAGAAAGCCGCATCGCCACGGAACCATTGGTCGGTGTTGGGCCTGCCGCCCTTGCCCACCTCGACCGCGGGCCGGTCGCCAAAGGGCGCGCCCAAGGGGTTGTAACTGCCCAAACGCCCAAAGCCCAGGCCAGCGGTCAACTTGACGCGGCCGGCGAAGGTCTTGGTCGCGGCCAGGTATTCGGCCGAGTTGATCCCTGTGCCCGCGAAGTCGATCATCCCGATGGTCAGCGCCGGGCGATAGCGGCCTTCGGTCAGGATCTGATACGCGATGTCAAAATTCCGGTCGTAATAGGTGGAGAACTGGTTGATCCCTTTGCGATCCGTCGTGTTGGCGTTCCAATTGTCGATGCCGACATAGCGGAAGGTCCCGCTGAGCCGGGGCGTGAACTGGACCGAGGCCGAATAGCGCAGCACCGGCCCCATGCGTGAGGCCTGCAGCGTGAAAAGCCCATCGCCGCGCGCCTCACCCGAGGGCATGTCCAGCAGGCCGGGATTGCCGTTCAGGTTCGACGAGGGCAGCATCTGCGCCACCGCGGCAGAGCCCCAAAGGGTCAGCGCCGTTCCCGCCAGAACTCGGGCAACCAAACTTGGCACATGCGACACGAGACACCCTTTCCTGACCGACAGCCCACCTTAGCCCGACACGGCGAAAGTTGAAAGCGCGGCTCAGGGCTTGGGCGCTTGATCCGCCAGCACGACGGGCAGCGTGCCAAACCCTTCGACACAGGTTTCGGCGACCTTGCGGGCGGCATGGGCATCACCCGTCGCCGTCGCCTGACGCAGGCCTTGCAGCGCCTTGGCCATGTCCAGCTCGGACAGGCTGCGTTCGCGGGCGCGCAGGATTTTCGCATGGGGCGTGGTCAGCAGGCCCGCGCCGATCAACAATTCCTCATGCAGCTTTTCGCCGGGGCGCAGGCCGATCATGCGAATCTCGATGTCGCCATCCGGCGTCGCCTCGTCGCGGACGCGGTAGCCTGCGGCCAGGATCATCTGTTCGGCCAGGTCGCGGATGCGCATCGGTTTGCCCATATCCAGCACAAAGACATCGGCTTCGGCGCCGCCCAGCGGGAAAGAGCCCGCCAAAAGCACCAGTTGCACCGCCTCTGACACGGTCATGAAATAGCGCGTCACGTCCTCGTGGGTCAGGGTGATCGGCCCGCCCTTGGCGATCTGTTCCTTGAACAGGGGCACGACAGAGCCAGAGGACCCCAGCACATTGCCAAAGCGCACGATGGCGAAATGGGTCTTGCGCGCACGCTTGGCCAGGTCTTGCACGACCATTTCCGCCATCCGCTTGGACGCGCCCATGACATTGGTCGGCCGGACCGCCTTGTCGGTCGAAATCAGGATAAAGCGTTCCACCCCGGCCTCTTCGGCGGCATCGGCCAGGATGCGGGTGCCCAGCACGTTGTTCGTCATGCCCGCCAGAGGGTTACACTCGACCAGGGGCACATGTTTATAGGCGGCGGCATGGATCACCACCTCGATCCCGTGGTCGGTCATCGCCGACCGCGTCGCGCGCGAATCGGTGACAGAGCCCAGCAGCGGCACCAGATCCAGCGCGCCGAACTCTGGCCTTTCGCGCAACTCGCGGTCGATGTCGTAAAGCGCCTTTTCGCTGACCTCATACAGCACCAACTTGCGCGGGCGGGCCTGCACAAGCTGGCGGCACATCTCGGAGCCGATGGAGCCTCCGGCCCCCGTCACCATCACCACCTTGCCGGAATAGATCTGCGCCTCGGCCTGAATCTCATCCTCGACCGACTGGCGGCCCAGGAAGGCATCGGGGACCACGGGAGCCAGATTGTCCACCAGCGCCTCGGTGCCAACCAGCTGCGCGAAGGACGGCAGCGCCAGCACATCCAGCCCCAAACCCTTGAGCCGATGGGCAATCTGCATCTGCCGCGGGGCCGAGGCAGAGGGCATGGCCAGAAGGACGCGGTCGATTTCCTTGTCGCGGACCAGCTTTTCGATCTTGTCCGGCGCATGGACCCGCAGCCCCGAAATCGTCATGGTCTGCTGGCCGGGATCGTCGTCCAGAAAGGCCACGACCACGATGGATTCATGGCTTTTCAGCGCGGCGGCCAGCTGCACGCCGGTCGTGCCCGCGCCATAGATCGCCACGCGCCACCGCCTTTGCCCCCAGCGCAGCACCATCAGATAGATGTTCAGCATCGCCAGCCGCACCCCGACCGAGGCGATAAAGAACGTCAGCCCGAACAGCGCAAATCCGATCAGCGAAAAGCGATAGCCCACCAGTTGGAACATCGCCCACAAGGCCACGACCAACAGCGCGGCAAAGGTCGCCGTCTGGCGATAGGACAGCGATTCATAGGCCTTCAGCCGGATATTCGGGATGCCCAACCCCACCGAAAACGCCGCCGAAACCGGCGCCAACAGGGCGATGACGACGGAAATCCGTGCCACCTCTGCCCCGGGCCAAAGACTGGAATTCTCCAGCATCAAGGTCAGGAAAAACGCCACAAGGGCGATGGCGACATCAAGCCCAAGGAAGACCAGCCGCTTTTCCACGCGGCTCATGCGTTCGACCAACCCGAATAGAGCGGACCGCAAGGGCGACATGGGGGTTACACTGGCCTTTCGCATTCTGCCGGACCGCCTGCTGAAGTGTCGCAAGGTCCGGTCGCGTCATAGCTGACATCGACCGGTCAAGGCTAGGCCCCAAGCGTCATGGGATCAAGCCTTGCAGCGATCTTCGGGCACAAAGCTTTCAGCGCCGTAAATTCGCGGCATGAAAAACCGTGCGAAACATCAGGCCCAGGTCGGAACACAGCGTCCGGCGCCGTTGATAGGCCAGGTCGATGCGGGCCTTGCGCGGGATGCAGCGGCGGCAATAAACCGCGTCGGTTTCGGCGGCGGTCTGGCAGGCGGCCAAAAGCCGCTCTTCGTGGCGGTGAAAGGTCAGGGTGGCCAGGCCCGTCACCCCCGGCTTGTCGCGCAGGACCTGCGCATAGATCTGCGGAAAGCGTTCGACATAAACGCGCAGGGGCGGGCGCGGGCCGACAAAGCTGATGTCGCCCTTCAGGATGTTCCACAGCTGCGGGATCTCGTCCAGACGTTTGCGGCGCAGGAACGCGCCGGTCCGCGTGATGCGCGCCACCTTGTTCCCGCCCGAAACGCCCTGTTCCGGCGCGGCCACCGCCATGGTCCGCAGCTTCCACAGGCGAAAGGCGCGAGTGGGCGCGCGCATCCGCTCGGCCACATAGAACAGCGGCAGGCCCTCATGCCACAGCAGCCACAGGCAAAGCGCCGCAAAGGGCAGGGCCAGCAGCGCCATCAACAGAAGGGCAAGGACAATATCCATCAGGCGCCTCATGGCCAGATGCCCTTCAGGCTGGCCAGTTCCGCCACCAGACCCGCAGCCGAGGCCGGGGGCAGGCCCAGGCGTGAGACCTCCATTTCCGCATGGGGCACCGGGGCGGCGCGGGGGCCCAGGGTCCAATCGGCGCCCATCGCGGTCAGGATATCGGCCATCCCAAGCGCGGGGGCCTGCGCCAGGTTCCACAGGCCGGGCGCGGGGTCCTGCACCAGCCGCCACAGCGCATCGGCAAAGGTCAGCGGCCCGATCCAGGACCGCATCGGACCCCGCGGCCCGGCTTGGTCCAGCGTGACCGGCCCGGCCAACGCCTGCCGCGTCAGGGCATCGGCGCCGAACAGATTGCCCAGCCGCAGGACCATAGGCCGATGCGGGGCCAAGATCGCCTCGACCTGCAGTTTCGCGCTTGCATAGTCGCTGGCGGGAGCGGGCGGCGTCGCTTCGGTGAAAGGACCCGCCCCCGGCCCATAGACCGCGATGGACGAGATCACGACCACCCGATGCCCCGGACGCAACACCCCGGCCAAGGCCCGCGCCGCCCTTGCGTTCTGCGACAGGTCGCCCCCCGTCGTCCCGGCCAGATGCAAGACCCGGGTGCCCGGGGGCAAATCCGGCGCTGCCCCCGCCCCCATATCCCAGACAAGATCGCGCCTTCGCCCCGACCAAACCACCCCGCGCCCCGCCCAAAGGTGGCGCAAAAGCTGGCCGATGCGGCCCTGTGCCCCGGTCACAACAAGGCCATTTTCGCGAAGAAGTGACTTATCCACAGACCTATCCCCAAGGCCCTGCCGCGCAGAGCCGTATTCCGATTGACCTGAACCGCCTTGCCGGTATGACTCAGGCGCTGAAACCCGCAGCTGCGCGCGGGGACGTCGGAGCCTCTCATGCCGTTCAAAACCGGGCCGAAAACGCGCGTCCTGCCGCTTGTCCTTCTGACTTTGCCGCTTTGGGCCTGCAGTCCGCCACAGGATGTCGCCAATGTCCAGCAGGTCGTGGCCGGCGCCGAAGAGGCCAATGCGGATTTCATGGTCCAACCGGTGACGGCGGTGACGCTGCCCATGGTGCAGGGCTGGCCCTCCAGCCATCCGAACCCGTCAAGCGGCTGGCCCAACGCGGGCGGCGGCACCGGAGATTCCGTGATCGCCGAGGGCGACCTTTTGAACCTCGCCGTCTTTGGCGGCAATGAAAACACGCTTCTGGCCAATCCGATCCAGCTGCCGAACCTGAAAGTATCGTCCAAGGGCACGGTCTTTGTGCCCTATATCGACGAAATCCAGGTGGCGGGCATGACCGCCGAGGCCGCCCGCGCCCGCATCCAGGACAAGCTGACGGCGATCATCCCCGCCGTTCAGGTCCAGCTGGACCATGCGCAGGGCTCGCGCAATTCGGTCGAGGTCGTGGCCGGGATGCCGCGCAACGGGGTCTATCCGCTGTCCAGCGGCAACAAGACGGTGATGTCGATCCTGGCCGAAGCGGGTGGCCTGCCCGATGGCGCCAACAACCCGCAAGTGAACCTGCAGCGCGACGGGCGGCTTTACCGTGTCGGCGCCCGCACGATCCTGGAAAGCCCAGGGATGGATGTGACCCTGCGCGGCGGCGACCGGCTTTTCATCACGCCGGATGACCGCTATTTCCTGTCGCTGGGTGCCGCCGGGCGTGAGGCGTTGACCAATTTCCACAAGGACGAGGTCACGGCACTGGATGCCATGTCGCTGATCGGCGGGATTGATCAGACCAATGCCAATCCCAAGGGCGTGCTGGTGCTGCGCAACTATCCGGGCTCGGCTGTGGCGGCGAACCCCGATCGCGGGCCGGGCAAGCGCAAAGTGGTCTTCGCCTTTGACCTGACCTCGGCCGACGGGCTTTTTGCGGCCGGCGCCTTCCAGATCGAGGACCGCGACCTGGTCCTGGTCACGCAAAGCCGCCTGGTGAACACGCGGACCATCGTCGGCATCATCACCGGCTTTGTCGCGGCCGGGAACACAACGGCCAATGCGCTGAACTAATCGGCCTCTTCCAGCCGGATGCGCAATTCGCGCAGGATCGGAAGCGCGGCGCGCACCCGGTCTTCGCCCACCGATTTCACCAGATCGGCAATCAGCGGCGCGACATATTGGACCGCCGCATCCCGTGCCGCCCGTCCCGAGGGGCTGATCGCCACCATCTTGCGCCTTGCATCGTCCCAATCGGGGCGAATGTGGATATGGCCGGCCCATTCCAGTTTCGACAGCGTGTTCGTCATCGCCCCCCGCGTGACATGGAACGCCTTGGCCAGTTGGGCGGGGCTGCGCTCTTCCATCAGGCCGGACAGGTGGTTCAGCACCATGAAATGCGACAGCTCCATCCCCTTGGGCAGGACATGGGAAATCCGGCTGCGCGCCAGTTGATCGGCCATCAAAAGCTCGCCGAACAGCGTCACGGCCAGGTCGTCCAGCGCGCTCATCCCGGGCCGTCGAAGTTGCGGTCGTGTTGCAGCGCGGGGATGCGGCGGCGGGCCTGATCGACCTGGGCCAGGTCCAGGTCGACGGTGATCACCCCGGGCTCGGTTCCGGCATCGGCCAGGACCTCTCCCCAAGGCGAGATCACCATGGAATGACCCCAGGTGCGGCGACCTTTGCCCGTCTTTTCCGGGTGATAGCCGGTCTGGGCCGGGGCCAGGACAAAGCACCCCGTCTCGATCGCGCGGGCGCGCAGCAGCACCTCCCAATGAGCAGAGCCGGTGATGTGGTTGAAGGCGGCGGGCACGGTCAGGATCTGCGCCCCGGCCTTGGCCAGGCGACGGTGCAGATGCGGAAAGCGGACGTCATAGCAGACCGTCATGCCGATCTGGGCAAAGGGCGCCCTCGCCAGCACGCAGGAGGTCCCGGGGCGAAAGGCGGTGCTTTCGCGGTAGACCTCGGCGTCGCTGACATTGACGTCGAACATGTGGATCTTGTCATAGCGCGCGGCAATCGCGCCATCGGGGGCAAGCAGGAAGGACCGGTTGGCAAAGCGGCCATCCGGGTCGTCGGTCTTGATCGCCAATGATCCGACCAGCAACCAAATCTCATGCTGCATGGCCACGCGGCGCATCGCGGTCAGGGTCGGGTCGTGGTGTTCCGGCCGCAGGGCGTCGCGCTGGTCGGCGCGGTTCGACCAAAGGCCATTGGTGCATTCCGGGGTGGCGACAAACTGCGCCCCCTGCGCCTTGGCCCGGGCGATCAGCGCCAGCGTCATGTCCAGGTTGGCCACCGGATCATCGCTGACATTCAGCTGGACCAGGCTTGTGCGGATCATGCCAGCAACGAGTCCAGACCACCCGCATGATCCAGCGCATGAAGGTCGTCACAGCCGCCGACATGGGTTGCGCCGACAAAGATTTGCGGCACGGTATGGCGCCCCGCCCTTTGCGTCATGGCCGCCCGAAGCGCCGGATCGCGCGAGACGTCGATTTCCTGATAGGCGACGCCCTTCTTTTGCAGCAGCCGCTTGGCGGCATGGCAGTAGGGGCAGGTGGGGGTTGTATAGATTTCAACGGGTTTCATCATGGGGTTCCTTGGGCCGGGACTACCATGACAAAGCTAAGCCTCCTTTGCAACGCGCGCCATGACCAGAACGGAAATCCCGATTGCGCCGCCTGCAATGCAGGCCTCTGCCGCCGAAGTCATCGTCGCACCCGAGGTCATGACGTCGTCGATCAGCAGCACATGCCGCCCCTCGACCCGGGCGGCCCTGCGGGGATGCAGGGTCAGCGCGTCCTGCATGTTCCGATGGCGGCCCTCTTTGGTCAGACCGTCCTGGCTGCCGGTGGAGCGGCGGCGCTGCAACAGGTCGGGACAATGGTCATATCCCGCCAGTTTCGCCACCCGGGCCGACAGCAAAGCCGCCTGATTATACCGCCGCTTCAGCATCCGCATCCAATGCAGCGGGATGGGCACGACCAACATATCCGGCTTCAGGATCGGGGCGGCGGCGCGCACCATCCAATCCCCCGCAGGCCTTGCAAGGTCGATTCGGTCGGCATGTTTCAGCTTTAGCACCAGGTCGCGCCCCACGTCGCGATAGGCCAAAGCCGCCCGCGCCGCCGACCAGGGGCGGCTTTCGGTCAGGCAGGTGTCACACAGGGCCTGAGGGTCGTCCTCGCCCCCCAAAAGCTCGATCCCGCATTGATTGCAGACGGTCCCGGTGATGAAGGGCGTGTCCCGCCAACAGTCGGCGCACAGGGCAAAGTCGGTCTGCACCCGACACCCGCACGCAAGGCACTGCGGCGGGTAAAGAAGATGTGCCAAGGCTTGCAATCCCATCGCCGCCCCCTAATGTCCGCGCCATGACGCCAAAACTGACCGACCGCGAAAAACTGGCCAAGAACCGCGCCCGTGCCACCGCCCTTTTCCTGCAGGAAATGGCGGTCGACGAGGTGCAGGAGAGGCTGAAAGAGGTTAACAGGACGTTTACCACGCCGCTCGTGGTGACAGGTTTTCCGCATTTGTGGCCGGAAATGCCCACGATTGCCGACACGGACACGCTGGCGGTGACGCCGGGCGCACACGATCTTGTGATCCATGCGCTGTGCCTGCATTGGGCCGATGACCCGGTCGGACAGCTGGTGCAGGCGCGCCGCGCCCTGCAGCCGGATGGCTGGTTCATCGGCATGGCCTTTGGCGGCCAGACCCTGCACGAGCTGCGGGCCTGCCTTGCCCAAGCGGAAACCGAAGTCACCGGCGGCCTGTCGCCCCGAGTCCTGCCCATGGCAGAGATCCGCGACATGGGCGCGCTTCCGGGTCGGGCGGGCTTTGCGCTTCCGGTGGCCGACAGCTTTACCCTGACGGTGAAATACCGCGACATCTTTCACCTGATGCACGACCTGCGCGCGATGGGAGAGGGCAATGCGCTGCATGCCCGCCTGCGCAAGCCCACAAGGCGCGCGGTTTTCACCCGTGCCGCCGCGCTTTACGCCGAACTGGCCGTGGATGGCCTGATCCCGGCAACGTTCGAGATCATCACCCTGACCGGTTGGGCCCCGCATGAAAGCCAGCAAAAGCCGCTGAAACCCGGGTCGGCCCAGGCCCGCCTGGCCGACGCCCTTGGGCAAATCGAAAAGAAACTCCCCAAACTTTGACGCCACCCGTCAAAAGACTACCTTGGGACAAAAAGGAGCCCGGATGGACCGTCTCGCCCATGCCCCCGCCAATCACCCGCCCGTCAAGCCCGCCAAGGTCGGCGTCCTGATCGCCAATCTGGGGACGCCGGACAATTACGACTATTGGTCGATGCGGCGTTACCTCAACGAATTCCTGTCGGACAAGCGCGTCATCGACCTGCCGAACTGGAAGTGGCAACCGATCCTGCAAGGCATCATCCTGACCGTGCGGCCGTCGAAATCCGGGGCGAATTACAAGTCGATCTGGAACCACGAGGCGGGGGAAAGCCCGCTGATGACGATCACCAAGGCGCAGACGGCCGCGCTGAAGGACAGCCTCCACGCGATCTATGGCGACAAGGTCGTGGTCGATTTCTGCATGCGTTACGGCAACCCCTCGACGGCGTCGAAAGTGCGGCAGATGGTCGAGGCGGGCTGCGAAAAGATCGTCTTCATGCCGCTTTATCCGCAATATGCCGGGGCGACCTCGGCCACGGCGAATGACGCTTTCTTTGCCGCGCTGGCCAAGGAAAAGCGCCAACCCGCCGTCCGCACCGTGGCCGAGTATTTCGACCACCCGGCCTATATCACCGCTTTGGCTGATTCGGTCCGCTCTGCCTATGCGAAACTGGACCACAAGCCGGATGTCCTTGTGACCTCGTATCACGGGATGCCGCAGCGCTATCTGATGGAGGGCGACCCCTATCACTGCCAATGCATGAAGACGACGCGGCTGCTGCGTGAGGCTTTGGGCTGGGAAAAGGGCGCAATCGACGTCAGCTTTCAGTCGGTCTTTGGCCGCGAAGTCTGGCTGAAGCCCTATACGGTCGAACATGTGGCCGAACTGGCGAAACAGGGCAAAAAGCGGATCGCGGTGATGGCGCCGGCGTTTTCGGCCGATTGCATCGAAACGCTGGAGGAAATCAAAGGCGAAATCGCCGAGGCTTTTGAACATGCCGGTGGCGAGGAATTCACCTATATCCCGTGCCTGAATGATGACGCGGCCCATATCTCGGCGCTGACGACGGTCATTCAACAAAATCTGGGGGGCTGGCTGTAAGGCCCGCCCAATTCAGGACCCCCAAATGCAAAAGGACGGCACGCGATGTGCCGTCCTTCGCTAAATCGGATGCCCGATCTCAGTTGCTGGCGACAGCGGCCGCAACGACCAGGAGCAGCAGCAGCGGAACGACGAGGCCGCCGTTCGACGACGAGGTCTGCATGGTTTCAGCCACGACCGGCGCGGTTTCCACGATCGGCTGGTTCATGCCGCCAGCGAAAGCGGTGGAAGCGGCCAGCGACAGGGCGGCGGCGAGAGCGATTTTCTTCATTGTGATCTCCGTTTGTGTATCCGGCCGCTTGTCCGTTCCCCGTGCCAGGGGGGGCGCGACAGAATTGTTGCTCGTAGGGGGGATAAAAGCATTTTAACGGAGGATTTGCAACCTGACATGGCCAAGAACCGGCGGGTTTCGGCCCGTCCCTTGCCGCAGTGTTGCCATATTACCAAGGGCGCAAAATAGAAAAGACGGCGGACAGCCCGCCGTCTTTTCCAAAACTGTAGCTAAAGCTCAGTTCGAAGCGGCAGCAGCCACAACGAGCAGGAGCAGCAGCGGGACGACCAGGCCGCCAGCGGACGACGAAGCAACCTTGGCTTCGACGGCGGGGACGACGACTTCCGGAGCGCCACCAGCGAAAGCGGTGGAAGCGGCCAGGGTGAAAGCGGCGGCGAGAGCGATCTTTTTCATAGTAGACTCCAGTTCAAGCGCCCAACCGAATGTCGCAGAGGCGGTGGACGCACCCAAGATGTTCCTCATACGGTGGTCAAAGCAGAGGCGCCAAATCTTTGCAACAGGCTGCGCCCGCTTTTTGGCTATCTTGGCCGGCAAATCGTCAATTTGGCAACACTTGGGCGCCGATGTGACGCAAAGCCCGGCGTTGGAATGAAAAGGCCCGGCCCAATGGACCGGACCCCGCCCCGCAATCCGACGGATCGGTTACAGGAAAAGCACCTGAGTCCCGACCTTGGCCAGGTCGAAAAGCTCCAGGATATGTTCGTTATACAGGCCGACGCAGCCATTCGACGACCGCCGCCCGATCTTGCGCGTGTCATGGGTGCCGTGAATCCGGTAGGTCGGCCAGCCCAGATACAGCGCCCGCACGCCAAGCGGATTGTCCGGCGAGCCGCCCTCGATCGACTTCGGCCAATCGGGATTGCGCTTCAGCATCGAGGCGGTGGCGGTCCAGCGCGGATTGACGACCTTTTCGATGACCGTGGTCGGCCCGCGCTTGGTCAGTTCCTCGTTCAAAGGAACCGAGGTCGGATACAGCTTGTAGACCGACTGATCCTCGGACCAGTAATGCAGCGCCCGCGAGGTCAGGTCGCACAGGATCGCGCCATTGCGGGTGTTGGCAAAGAAATCCCGCCAGTCGCGCAGCACAAAGCTGGAGACATTGGCCCGGGTGTTCGGCGTGGCCGCCGACTCGAACTCGGTCGAGTTGGTGAATTGTTCGGCCCGCGCGGGCAAGGCGCTGGCCACAAGCCCGGCTGCGGCGCCAAGGAACAGGCGGCGCGAGGACTTCTGGGGATTCTCGTCAGACATGCTCTGATCTCCTTGACTTCTCGATGACGCTTTCCTTACAGCCTAACCGCCCGGGCTTCAATTCACAGCGAAGTCATGCGGCCCTTTCCTGCCAAGGGTTTTCCACAGGCGCGAAACGCGCTATGGCGGGGGAAAGAACGGCCCGGCCAAGGGCCATACAGGTGAATGATGGAACGACGCTCTGCCCTTTTCCTTGGCGCCGCCGCGGCTTTGGCCGCTTGTGGTCCCGCCCCCGCCCCCGCGCCGCTTGGCGCTGATGGACGGCCCTTGCCCCAAGTCTATCCGATCCAGCCCGGTGACGAATCCGCGATTTCCTACCGGATGCTGGATGGTCTGAACGCGCTGCGCCAGACCAAGGGGCTGCAGGCCGTGGCCTTCAACGCCCAGCTGATTGCCGCCTGCGCAACCCATGCCCGCGACATGGCGGTGCAAAACCGGCCCTGGCACTTCGGGTCGGACGGCTCTTCGCCCTTGGTGCGGGTGCAGCGCGTCGGCTATGGCGGCAAGCTTTTGGGCGAGCTGATTTCGGAAACCTATCAGACCGAGCTGGAGACCCTGGCCGATTGGGCCGAGCGGTCGGACACCCGCGCCGTGCTGCTGGACCCGCGGGCGACGGATTTCGGCTTTGCCTGGTATCAGGAGACCGGCGGCAAGCTGTGGTGGGCGGCCCAGGTCGGCGCTGCGGTCTGACCCAGTCCCGGGGTATACCCCGGGCTACGCGGCGGAACCAAAGCCCCCAAACAACAAGGCCCCGGATCGCTCCGGGGCCTTGTCGCAAGAGGGGGTCGCTTTACGGGAAGATGTTGATCTGGGTGCCCGGGTTCACCATGCGGTAGATCTCTTCGATCTCGCGGTTGGTGACGGCGATGCAACCGGCCGTCCAATCCCCCCCGCCCGAGCGGCGCCGGTTCGGCTGGCCATGGATGAAGATATCCCCGCCCGGCTTCTTGCCCGCCGCCTTGGCCGCCGCAACCTGTGCGGCGTTCGGATAGGAAATCCCCAGCGACAGGTGATAGGACGACCGCGGGTTGCGGTGGGTGATCAGATAGGACCCCTCGGGCGTCTTGCCGTCGCCCTCGACCTGCTTGGGGCCCACGGGATTGCCGCCCAGCTGGATGTCATAGGTCTTGACCACCTCGGCGCCGGCCAGAAGATACATCTTGCGGTCGGCCTTGTGGACCTCGATGGCGGTGATGGCGGGGCCGGAATAGGGCTTTTCGCCACCCTGAAACAAGCAGCCCGTCAGGCTGACGAAAGACAGGACGACCAAAATCGCCCGAAGAATTGCGGTCATGACGGTCCCTTGCCTGCCCGGTTGTTTTTTGTGGCTCTAGCCGATCCGGGGGCGGCTTGCCAACCGCTAACTTCGGACTCGCTAAAGCGTGAAGAGCGCCGCCAGCTCGACATGGTTCGACCAGCGGAACTGGTCGACCGGCTGGACCCATTGCAGCGTGTAGCCCCCCGCGATCAGGATCTTGGCGTCGCGGGCAAAGGTGATCGGGTTGCACGACACCATGGCGATCCGCGCGACCTTGGACTGGGCCAACGTGTGGCACTGCGCCTCGGCCCCGGCGCGCGGCGGGTCGATGACCACGGCGTCGATGCCCTTGAACTCGTCGGGCTCCAGCGGGCGGCGATACAGGTCGCGGATGTCGTTCGTGACGCGCTTCAGCCCCTCGCCCTGGCGGAACCCCTTGTCCAGCGCGGTCAGAAGCGCCACGTCGTTTTCGACCGCATGAACCTCGGCCTGTTGCGCCAAGGGCAGGGCAAAGGTGCCCAGACCGGAAAACAGGTCGATGATCTTTTTCGCAGGCCCCACGGCTTCGCGGACCAGGGTGAGCAAAGCGGCCTCGCCCTCTTCGGTGGCCTGCAGGAAGGCGGCGGGCGGCAGGGTGACACGGGTCGGCCCCAGCTTGATGATCGGCGGGGTGCGCTGTGCCACGATCTCGCCGTTCCAGGTCAGGCGCGACATGCCAAAGCTCTCCACCAGCCGCGCCAGGTCCAGTTGCAATTCGGCATCGGCGGGCTTGGCATTGGTCACGACGACATCCGGCCCGGTCAGGGTGCGGGTCACGGCCAGGGTCATTTCCACGGTGCGAGAGCCACCCAGCTTCACCAGCGCCTCCAGCGCGGGGAAGGCGGCGATCAGGTCGGGATGCAGCAGGTGACAATTCGGAACCGGCGTGATGCTGTCGCTGGCCCGTGTGTGGAACCCCATCAGGATGCCGCCCTTGGTGCGCCGTGCGGCCAAGGTCGCCCGGCGGCGCGACCGCGGCGGTGAGGTCAGGATCGGCCGCACCTCGGCCGACAGACCCTGGCCGTCCAGCGCGCCGCGCACGATCCCGGTCTTCCATTCCGCCACCGTGGCATCGCTGGCATGTTGCATCAGGCAACCGCCGCAGGTCCGGGCATGGGGGCAAGGCGGTTTCACCCGCGCCGCCGAGGGCGTCAGGATGCGGATATCGGTCAGCGTATCGCCTTGCGGCTCGCCCTCGACCTCTTCGCCGGGCAGGGTGCCGGGGGCGTAAAACCCCTCTGCGATGCCGTCTCCGCGATGGCCCAGCCTGGCAATGGTCAGCTTCATGGCGTGTTCCCCTCGTCGGTCCCGATGAAGCCCCCGCTTTGCCTGCTCCAATACCGCGCGTAAAGCCCCCCAAGCGCCAGAAGTGCGCCATGCGACCCCTGTTCGACGACGCGACCCTGATCCAGCACGATGATCCGGTCCATTTCGGCGATGGTCGACAGGCGGTGGGCGATGGCCAGCACGGTCTTGCCCTGCATGACGCGGGTCAGCGCGGTCTGGATGCTGGCCTCGACCTCGCTATCCAAGGCGCTTGTCGCTTCGTCCAGCACCAGGATCGGCGCGTCCTTCAGGAAGGCGCGGGCCAAGGCGATCCGCTGGCGCTGCCCGCCCGAAAGTTTCACGCCGCGCTCACCGAGGAACGCCTCGTACCCCGTGCGGCCCTGGTGATCCTTCAGCCCCAAGATGAACTCATGCGCCTCGGCCTGTTCTGCCGCCGCGTAAAGCTCGGCATCCGTGGCATCGGGGCGGCCGTAAAGGATGTTCTCGCGCGCGGATCGGTTGAACATCGCGGTTTCCTGCGTGACCATGCCGATCTGTTGGCGCAGGCTCTCTTGCGTCACCTTCGCAATATCATGGCCGTCGATCAGCACGCGCCCCGACTCGGTGTCGTAAAGCCGCAGCAGCAGGTTGACCAAGGTCGATTTCCCCGCGCCACTGGCCCCCACAATGCCGATCTTTTCGCCCGCGCGGATCGACAGGGACACTTCCTGCAGCCCCCCCTTCCGCCGACCATAGGCGAAAGAGACATGGTCCATGTCGATGGCGCCGCGCACCCGCGGCAGATCCACAGCCCCGGCCGCATCGACCAGCGAATGAGGCGGAGTCAGGGTGCGGATGCCGTCCTCGACCTCGCCCAGGTTGCCAAAGATGGTCATGAGGGAAAAGGACACCCAGCCGGTCATCTGACTTAGGCGAAAGGAAATCGCCCCCGCCGCCGCGATATCCCCCGCCGTGGCCCCGCCGTTCATCCACAGCCAGACCGTCATGCCGACCATGACCACCGGCAGAACCCCCGCCAAGGCCATCAGGTTGAACCGGAACCACGAGGAAATCGCGCCGTATTTCAAGGCGCTGTCGCGGAAGGTCTCCATCGCGTCCAGGGCGACGCGGTCTTCGTGTTCGGTATGGGCGAACAGCTTGACCGTCTTCATGTTGGTGACGGTGTCGACGATCTGCCCGGTGACATTGGCCCGCGCGCTGGCCCGCATCGCCGAGGCGCCCCGCACCCGGCGCAGGAAATGCCGGATGAACAGCACATAGGCCGCGACCCAGACCATCAGGGCGCCCGAGACCGAAGGGTTGATCGCCAGCATCAGGGCCACCGACCCCACGACCGAGGCCAGCGAAAACGCCATCGTCTCGATCGAGCCCGACACCACATCGGTCGCCGCCCTTGCCGTCTGCATCTGCTTTTGCGCGATCCGCCCGGCGAAATCGTTGTCAAAGAACGTGACCGAATGGCCCAGCGTCCAACGGTGCAGCCGCGACAGGATCAGCGGAAAGAGGTTCGGTTCGATGATGAGGCTAAGCCCGTAAGTGTTCAGCCCCAGCACCACCGGCCTTGCGACCAGATAGAAAAACAGGAACCAGGCGACCAGATGCCCATGATCGACCATAAAGGCCGAAGGGTCGGCCATCGTCGCCGCATCAACCAGGTCGCCCAGGATCGTGGCGCTGATCGCCTCCAGCGAGCCGGCCGCACAAGACCAGAAGACCGCCCAGATGATGCCCGCCCAGGCCCCCTTCAGGGCCCAGGCAAAGAAGGCCAGGGTCCCCGAAGGCGGCGCCGTGTCAGCCTTGCGAAACGGCGCGATGCTTGGGCCCAGAACGATCATCAGACTTCCTCTTCGATATCTTCACCCAGGAACCCACCGGATTGCCGGGCCCAGAGCGAAGCATATAGCCCGCCCCTTGCCAAAAGCTCAGAATGTGAGCCCTCTTCGACGATATGGCCGCGGTCCAGCACCACGATCCGGTCCATTGCCGCGATGGTCGACAGGCGGTGCGCGATGGCGATGACCGTCTTGCCCTCCATCACGCCGAACAAGGCCTTCTGGATCAGCGCCTCGGCCTCAGAGTCCAAGGCGCTTGTCGCCTCGTCCATGATCAGGATCGGCGCATCCTTCAGGATCACCCGGGCGATGGCCACGCGCTGCCGTTGCCCGCCCGAAAGCTTGACGCCCCTTTCGCCGACATGGGCGTCATAGCCGCTGCGGCCCTTGGGGTCCTGCAGGTCCAGGATGAAGTCGTGGCTTTCGGCCTTTTTCGCCGCCGCCAACATGGCCTCATCCCCAGCCGTCGGGTTCGCATACAGGATGTTTTCGCGCACCGACCGGTGCAGCAAGGTGCTTTCCTGCTGCACCATGCCGATCACCCGGCGCAGGCTTTCCTGCGACACTTTCGAGATATCCTGACCGTCGATCAGAATCCGCCCCTCTTCGGTGTCGTAAAACCGCAGGATCAGCTTGACCAAGGTCGTTTTGCCCGCACCCGACCGGCCCACCAGACCGATCTTTTCGCCCGGCTTGATCACCAGGTTCAACCGATCCAGGCCCCCTGCCCCGCGGCCATAATGATGGCTGACGGATTGGAACTCGATCAGGCCTTGCTTGAACTGCAACTCCGCCGCCTGGGGCGCATCGACCAAGGTGATCGGCTGGGAAATCGTCTCCAGCCCCTCGGCCACGGTGCCCAGGTTCTGCACCAGATTGGTCGAAGCCCACATGATCCAGAAGGTCATCGAATGAAGCCGCAGGACCAGGGCGACAGCCGAGGCCACGACGCCGACATTGGCAAGCCCATGATACCAAAGGTAAAGCGCAAGGGCCGCGACGCCCAGGATCATCAGCCCGTTGATCGCGTTCAGCACGATGTCCATGACCGTGACGATGCGCATTTCCTTTTGGAAGGCCACGCGCGCGCCCTCGATCGCCTCGCGGGCATAGTCCATTTCCTGGCCGTGATTGGCGAACAGCTTGACCGAGTGGATGTTGGTATAGCTGTCCACCACCCGCCCCGTGACGGCCGACCGCGCCTCGGAGGCCGCGGTAGAGGCCGGGCCCGCGCGGCGGATCGTCCAGCGCATCAAGGCACCATAGGCCAAGGCCCACAGAATCAAGGGCACCATCAGCCGCGGGTCGGCATCGAACAGCATCAGACAGGCGCCGACAAAGGTCGTCAGCGCAAAGACCGCCATGTCAAAGACCTGAAACACCGCGTCCCCGGCGGCGGGCGGCGCCTGCATGATCCGGTTGGCGATCCGCCCGGCAAAGTCGCTTTCGAACCAGCCGACCGGTTGGCGCAGCACATGGCCATGCGCCCTCCAGCGGATCATCGTGCCGAAATTGGTCAGGATCGTGTTGTGCAGCAGCGCGACAGAGCCCCCGGCAACCAGGGGCCGGATGACCAGGATGACAAAGGCCACCAGGGCCAGATCACCCCAATGGGTCGCGAAAAACTCTGGCGGGGCGGATTGGGTCAGCAGGTCGACCAGATGGCCCAGATACCACAACAGGCCCACGTCCAGCACGCCATTGCCCACCGAAAACAGCGCGGTGACGGTGAACACGCCGCGGAACTCGCGGACATAATCGCGCAGAAAGGGCCAAAGCCCCTGCGGCGGAGTGTCGTTCGGCACATAGGATTTATAGGGATCGACGAGGTTTTCGAAGAAACGAAACATGAGAAATGTCCAAGGATCAGGTCAGCAAGGAAAGGCGGCGGGGTCGAGGATCGACCGCCACAACAGGACCGGTCGGCTCAAATGAGGCGAAAGGGGGTCCCGTGATCCATGCTGTTCTCCTTGTTGGGTGCGGCAGGGTTAGCCGATCTGCGACCGATTGTCACCCCCAAAAGCGGGCCTGACATGTCAGGTCAACAGCTGCGCGCGGGTCAGGGTCAAGTTGCTGGCCAGCCAGCGGGATTCCAGCTCTTTCAGCCTGGCGCCCAGGGCGGGGCCTTGGAGCGCGGGCATCAGGTCGGCCGACGTCACCGGGAAATGCGCCGCGGCGCCGCGGGCGATCTCGGACTCCCAGGTTGGGGGCGCGGTCATCCCCATGGCGGCCCGGGCCAGGATCACATCGGTGGCGGGCGTGATCCCCAGCTTCCACCCCAGGGCGGCGGGGGTCAGGGGGCTGCCGATCTCGTCGCGCAAGCGCGCCAGTTCGGCGGCCTCGGCGCGCGAGAGGCGAAGATCGCCCTCTCCGCCCAGCACGGCCAGACGGCGTTGCCAGCGCGGCGCGGTTTCAAGGTGGACCAAGGGCGCGATGAAGCGCGGATCGGCGCCGGGCAAGATGCGCCCCAGCACGCCAGAGGCCTGCATCGCGGCCAAGGCGGGCGCGGGGTCGTGCGCGGCCAGCAGCTTGCGCATCTCGTGGCCGACGCGTTCGCGCGACAGCCCCGTTAGCCCGTCGGCCCCTTCGGCACAGGCGGCAAGCCCCTCGGCGTCGATGCCCTGCGCCGGGTCGCCATAGACCGCGTGAAACCGGAAAAACCGCAGGATGCGGAGGAAGTCTTCGCGGATGCGCGTCGCCGGATCGCCCACAAAGCGCACCCGATGCGCCGCAAGGTCCGCCATGCCGCCCAGGGGGTCCAGGATCAGGCCAGAGGGCTCGGCGTAAAGCGCGTTCATGGTAAAGTCGCGGCGGGCGGCGTCTTCGGCGATATCGGTCGAATAGGCCACGGTGGCATGGCGGCCATCGGTGGCGATATCGCGGCGAAAGGTCGTCACCTCATGCACCGCGCCGCCCGCAATCACTGTGACTGTGCCATGGTCGATCCCGGTGGGAATGACCTTGAAGCCGGCGTCCTCGGCCAGTTTCATCACCTGAATCGGCGTGGCATCGGTGGCCATGTCCAGATCGCTGACCGGACGCCGCATCAGCGCATTGCGCACGCAGCCGCCGACAAAAAGGATGCGGCGGCCCTCGAAGCCCAAGGCGGCACACAAGGCCTGGGTCCCGTGGTGATCCAACCATGCGCCAGAGATCTTCATTGCGCCTCCTGATGGGCCCGGGCCATCTGACGCAAGACCCGCGCCGTCGCCCCCCAGATGTAATAGGGGCCCCAGGGCACGGCATGATAGGCCCGCCAGGTCCCGCGCCACTGGCGGCGATGCACCTGGTAATTCTGCGGGTTCAACAGATGCTTTAGCGGCACGGTAAAGGCCTCGTCGACTTCGGCGGGGTCGCAGGCAAAGGCATGGGGGGCGACTTTGGCCAGGACCGGGGTCATGGCAAAGCCCGTCACCGTCTCATGCACGGGCAGGCGCAAAAGCGGGGTCACGGCCGAGGGCGGCAGGCCGATTTCCTCTTGCGCCTCGCGCAGGGCGGCTTGTTCGGCGGTCTCGCCCGGCTCTAGCTTGCCACCCGGAAAGGCGATCTGGCCGGGGTGGTGTTTCAGATGCGAGGCGCGCTTGGTCAGGATCACCGCGCCGTCACAGATGCCCACCAGAACGGCGGCGGGCCGCAGGTCGCGCGCCGCCGGACGCAAGCCGGGGTTCAGGTCATAATCCGACGAGCCCTCGCCCAGCCGGGCGCAAGCCTCGGCCAGGCGAGAGAGGTCGATCATTGCTGTTCTGAAGCTTGGGCGGCCGCTTCGGCCTCTTTGCGGGCCTTTTCGGCCTCAAGACCCAGGGTCTTCGGGTCCATCTCGTAATGCGCGCCGCAGAACTGGCAATCGGCGGTCACGATGCCTTCGGGCGTGGTCATTTTAGAGATGTCCTTGGCCGAATAGATCGACATGGTCTGGCGAACCTTGTCTTCGTTGCAGGAACAACCGAAATGCACCTCGGTTTCGGGGAAAACACGCGGGATTTCCTCGGAGAACAGCCGGGTCAGCAGTTGGGTGGGCGACACCGAAGGCCCGATCAGCTCGATTTCCTCGACCGTGTTCAACAGGATGTTGACGCGGTTCCAGTTCTCGGCCGGTTCACCGGACAAGATGTCGGTGTGATCCAGAAGCCCGCCCTCACCGCTGCCGCCCTCACCGGTGTCCTTCATCGCCATGCCGACCTGGGGCATGTGCTGCAGCATGATCCCGCCGCCGCGCCAATGCTCCGGCTGGCCGGGGGTCTGGCTGCGGCCAAAGGTCAGCGCAAACCGCGTCGGCAACTGTTCGGACTGGGCGAAATAGGTCTGGGCGCAGTCGGACAGGCTTTTCCCGGCGATGGGGGTAAAGCCCTGATAGGGCGTCATATGCGGGCCCTGGTCCAGCATCACCGCGAAATAGCCCTCGCCGATCTGGGAGAAGGGGTCCGCCGTATCGTCCAGCCTTTCGGCGTCATAGCTGGCATAGGCGCGGATGCGGGCCGGGCCGCCCTCGGTCTCGGGGCCGTAGTAATCGGTGGCGATCAGCCGGGCCGGACCCTTGCCGCGCACCTGGATCGACAGCTTCCAGCGCAGCTTGATCGACTGGCCGATCAGGGCGGTCAACAAAGCGGTCTCGGCCACCAGAGCCTCGATCGACTTGGGGTAGGAATGTTGGCCCAGGATCTCGTCCAGGGCGCCATCCAGCCGCACGACGCGGCCGCGCACATCGGAGGCGTCAAGCTGGAAGGGCAGGACGGTATCGTCCCAGGGAATGGTGGTCATGGGGGGTTTCCTGAAGTCACCGGATTCGGCATATCGGGGCTATATAAGAAGAATGGTGTCCGCACCAAGGGGGAAGCTATGATCCGGCGGTATGGCGAGGCTGTGAAAAGCGGGATGCGCTATCGGCGCAGGCCCGGGGTCTATGCGGTTCTGGTCCGGGGGGATCAGGTTCTGTTGACCCATCAGGCCGAGCCGATCCCGGAGTTTCAGTTGCCCGGCGGCGGCATCGACCCCGGAGAGGCCCCCATCGCCGCCCTTCACCGCGAGGTCTATGAGGAAACCGGCTGGCATATCTCGACCCCGCGGTTCGTCGGCATGTATCGCCGGTTCACCTATATGCCGGACTATGACAAATGGGCGGAAAAGGTCTGCGCGATCTATGTCGCGCGGCCGACTTTGTGCATGGGGCCCCCGTCAGAGGCGGGCCATACCGCGATCTGGACCGAGGCGGGGTCCGCGCTGTCGCTGTTGACCAACCAGGGCGACCGGGCGATGGCGGCGCGGGTCTTGCGCTAGGCCTGCGTCCGTCGGGGGCATCGAGTCCCCTCCGCCCGCGTTGCCACGGGATGCGGCCCCCGGGGTCGCGAGCCCGGGGCCTTGGGTTACAGCGCGTCGATCAGCTTTTGCAGGACCGTCACATGGGCGTCGATCATCAGCGGCTCTGTCACCTTGGCCAGGGCCGCCTTGTGCGCTTTGGCATCGGAGGACAGCGACAGGATCAGCCGCGACAGGGACTCGCTGTCCCCCACCGGGAACAACTGCCCCCAGCCGCCGACCTTTTCCTTCATCCCGCCGATGTTGGACGCGATCACCGGGGTCCCGGCCTGGCGGGCCTCTTGGATGACCACCGGCGAATTCTCCCACCAGATCGAGGGCACGACAACCCAGCCATAGCCGCGCATCAGGTCCAGCACCTCTGTCGGGCGATAGGTGCCGCGAAAGCGGACATTGTCGGGCAAGTCGCCCTCTTTGGGCCACATCTCGCGGTAACGCTCTTCGGTGACGCCGTGGATGTCCAGGGTGAAATCGGCCTTCAGGTCCTGATCGGCGGCCCGCCGCGCGGCGCGCATCAGCACATCCAGCCCCTTGGTCGGCGTCGCCTGACCGAAATAGGCAAAGCGGCGGTGACGGTCGGGGGCGGGGGCGATGACTTCGGAGTTATCGGGCAAAAGCCCGTTCTCCAGCACCTTCAGCCGATCGGCGGGCAGGCCCCAGGCGATGAAACGATCCGCCAGGAACTGACTGGGCGAGACGATCAGGTCGAAACAGGCCAGCATCTCGGTCATCCGCGCCTTGCGGACGACGAATTGCGCCGGGATCAGGAAGGGGAAGCACAAAGCGCAAGCGACGGGGCTGGCCTCGGTGCAAAGCTGGCCGCTGGTGCGTTTGACCATCTGGCCGTCGTTCATGCAAATCGCGATGAATTCGTGCAGGGTGCAGATCATCCGCGCCTCGGGCCGGGCTGCGCGCAGACGGCGGATCACGCCCGCACCGATGTTCCAGAAGTGGTGGAAGTGATAGACATCCGCCTTATAGCGCAGAAGGATGGCCAAAAGCGCGTCCTCGTCCTCCTGGTTGGTATGCTCCATCAGGCTGCTGTCCATCGGATAGGCGCGGAAGCCGTGGTCATGCGGCCCGAATTCCACGATCCGCCCCGGCCCGGGAAACAGCGCCGGGATCACGGTGGAATCATAGACCGCGCCCAGGAACCAGGCGTCCTGCCCCGTGGACTTCAGGTGTTCGAACTGGCGATGGGCGGCCACTTCGCCGCCGCCACCCCGCAGCCGGGGATGGGAATGAGAGATGATCAGGGTGCGGGTCAATTGGCGGTCTCCATCGCGGCCAGGCGCATGGCGCGGAGTTCGATTTGACGGTTTTGCGCCGGCAGCGGATCACGACCGGGCAGGAAGGCCAGGCCGGGCAGGCCGGTAAAGCTGACCAGCCCCGACCGCGCCAGGGTGATCAAAAGCCAGCGCATCTGCGCGGTTTGCGACACATGCATGGATTCCGGATAGACCGAGGGTTCGCATTGCGTCTGGTCGATCTGGCCGACAAAGGGCTGACCGTCCAGCAGGGCGGCGATGCCTTCGGCCTCGGTCAAGGGCGTGGCCCCGGCCTCCAGCGTATCCACCATCACAAGGCAGGTGGCGGGCTGGCCCTGCCCGCGGGCCTCGGCCAATTGGGCAAAGGGCAGGGTCTGGAACAGCGTCGCGGTGGTTGACACCACCAGATGTGTCGCATTTGGCGCCCAGCGTGCCAGGGGCGCATTGGTCGTCACCAGATCAACCCGCGGCGCGCCGGCCCCCGCCTCGGTCCGGTCGGCCAGGGTCGAGCGGATCAGCCCTTCGGATGCGGTTTCCGTGAGGATACCGATCTGCGCAAGGGCGGGTTCGGCGCGGCGCACCAGGCGGATGACATCGCGGCCCAGCCAGTGATCCAGGTCATGTTCCACCACATAGGCCACGCCCGTGGGGGTGCCATGACGCTCGACCGGCTCGGCCGCGCCATTCAGGTAATCCGGCAACGAGGGCAGCAGGTTGGCAAAGATCGCATCGGCCTGACCGGCATCGACCAGATTGCGGCGCAGGTGGTCGAACTGCGGCCCCATGTCCACCGCCGTCATCGGATGAATCATCCGCAGCGTGCAGACGGTGAAGCCGTCGTGGATCATGCCGACCATGCAGACCGGCTGATGGCCCAGCTCACGCGGGATGCGCGCCCCGCCGACATAGCCCGAGGAAATCCCGACCCGCAGCCCGCGGATCTGCGCGCCCGCAAGGTCCGGGCGGATCAGGCTGTCGCGAAAGATCGACAGGGGGTGATCGCCGTTGCTATCAATCAGCATGGCGAAAAGCTTGTTGCCCGCCTTGCCATCATCACCCAGCCAGCCATTGACCAGCACGCGCGGCGGATTGGCAAAGCTGAGCGCCTGATCCTGCGCCACGGCGGCATCGGGCAGCTCGCTGAAGCTGCGGGTGCCCGCCATGCCCACGACGCGGTTATGGACCTTGGCCATCGCGGTGTAATCCTCGACCACGAAAATGCCGTCGGCCAGACCCAGCATAAAGCCGCTGAAGGCCTCGTCCGTGGCCTGAGAGATCAGCGCATCCATGTTGGCCGAAGCGGGCGGGAAGGCGCAGGCCCGGTCCGGCCCCGACATCCGCAGCAAAGTGCTTTCGACGTCCAGAATCTCGCCGTTCAGTTCAAAGCGCAGGATGAAGCCGATGGCTCCATTGGGCAGGTCGCCGCGGCGATGGGTCAGGACAGAGGTCGCGTGGCTCATTTGGCCGCCGATATCCAGCGTCGCCCCGGTGATGGCGCCCATGGTCCAGCCCGCGATGCAAACGGCATCCTGCCGCTTCATCCGAAAATAGAAATCCGCGTAAAGCATCCATCCTCCGGCGTGATCAAGGGTCAAGGCCAGGGGGCCCCGCGCAAGGATCACAGGCCCCCAGGGGGGCCCGCATCCGCTTTGCACTCATGCCAAGCAGGGCGATCTTGTCAAGCCTGTGGTCGCGCCGCTTCAGGCTTATCCCCGACCCGATCAAGGTGAATGGCGCGAAAAGCGTGCTTAATGGTAGTCATACATCCTGAGGCTGTCTTCCAGGATGCGGTCCAGTTCGGCGATGGTGTCGGGGCGCAGTTTGCGGCGATGGTCGCCCGGGGTGACGGCGCGGATGAAGCTTTCTTTCGCTTCGACCTGGGGGACGACATCGACCTTGGCCAAAAGCCGCTCGACCGCTTCGGGGGTCAGGGGCAGGCCGAAATGCCGGGTGATATGGGCCAGCATCCGCTTTTTCTGGAACACATGCTCTTCATAGCGCAGCGCCAGGGTCAGCGGCGACCGCAGGACCTCGGCATAGGCCAGGAAGGCGCGGTTCAGCGACGCGGCCTCTTGCACCACGAAATCGTTGATATCGGTGGCGCGGATGCGGTCGCGCTTGGTGATGAAATGCTGGCGCGCGGCCTCGGCCTTGTCGCCTTCGCCCTTGGGCAGGGCATGGGAATAGGCATCCGAGAAATACAGGCTGACCAGGGCGTCCCGCGGATCGCGGAACATGAAAACCCGGCGCGACCGGGCAAACAGCGGCTCACGCGCAAAGGCCGGGGGGCAGTTGCGAAAGCCGATATACAGGTTCCCGGGCCGCAGCACCGCGCCAAGATCGGCATTGGCCCAGGTCTCGACCCGGACGCCCGCGTTGAAAAAGACGCCGGGCAGGTTGACCAGATGCAACCCATGTTCGGCCGCGATGAATTCGACCACCTGGTTCAACAGACTTGAGCCGCATTTGTTCAGCCCCAGCACAAAGCGCGCCGGGCCTTCGGACTGCGACAGGGCAAAGGGGACGCCCTGAAAGACGACTTCGGTGGTCATGGGTCAGACCTCGTTGGCGGCGGCAAGCATTTCGGTGAACAGGCGGTCGGGCAGGACCTGGGCCACAACCAGCGCCCAGACCCGCCATTCCTCGCGGAAGTTGCGCCAGAAGGTGATGTCCCAGGGCTTTGGCCGGTCCAGGTAATGCAGAAGGATGCCGTCCTGGATGCGGCCATTGTCCTCGCGGAAGGGGCGCAGAAAGAAGTTCCACTGCGGCGCCAGTTCCCCGGCGCGAAAGGCGATGTTCAGCGCGCATTGGTCGTGAAAGACCAGCCGTTCGGGCTCTGTCTCGGCCAGTTGGATGGCGCGGTCCAGGCCGGGGGCAAGGTCGGGATGGGCAAAGTCCAGCACCAGCACGCCCGAGTTGAAATAGCGCCCCGGGGGGATGGCGTTCTGCTTGGCGGCGGCGATGACCTCGGGGCCCTGATCCTCGACCCTTGCGGCAAGCGGCGCGGCCATGGGCTGCTGCAAAAGCGGCGTCAGATCGCCACGGCAGATGATGTCGCTGTCCAGGTAAAGCCCGCGGGCAAAGCGGTTTTGCGCCATCAGGTGACGGGCGGCATAGATGCGGTAATAGGCCGCCCGCGTCAGGCCGGTTCCGGCGGCGAAAAAGCCCAGCTCGGTCTTTAGTGCGACGCCCTGGGGCACGAAATCGACCTCGGAGATGATCTGCACCCGACGGCCAAAGCGGGCGGCCAGCGGGGCGATGCTGTCGGCCCAATCCTGCGGCACGTCCTTGTCCAGGAAAACCTGAACCTCGGCGGCAGTCTGGCGGCTTTGGCCAAAGAACGAGGCCAGAAAGGTCAGGACCGACAGGAAGTAACGCCGATCCGCACACAGAAAGACGACATGGTCGGTTGCCGGCGCGGGGGGCGCGGCCAGCCAATGCAGGTTGCCGGGGGTCGCAGCCTGCCCGCTGGCGGCGCGGATCAGGTCGTGATCCATCCGCACCAGATCGACAAAGGTTCCGTGGTCGGGGTCAGGCTGCGCCGGCGGGTCGGCCGCCAGGATCGCCGCATGAAGGCCCGCCTGACGCACGGCGCGCATGGCGTGAAACACCGTCTCGCCAAAGCCGAAGCCCTGGGCCAGATGCGCAAGGATCACGCGGGCGACCTCGTCCCAGGCCTTTGCCTCGGACAAAAGCCGCAAGACGATGATGCCGTCGGGCCGGGTCAGCACCGCCAAAGCCAGCTTGCGGCGATACAGCGCGACGGCCTCGGGCAGGCGATCGGACAGGAACAGAACCTCAAGCCGCCGCGCAGGCAGGTTCAGCTTGCCCGCCACCGGCTGCAGTTCGGCATAAGACAATAGCGAGTCCAGTTCGCCCAGGCGGCGGCGCTGCAGCAGGATATGGATGCTGGCGGTCAGCGTATGGGGATTGTCCGACGAGGTCCGGGCCAGGGCCTGCAACAGAAGCTGTTCGGCCTGTTCCTGCCCCGGCTCGGGCGGGATGCCGGGGCGCACCAGCTTGTAGGCGGCCTCGCACAGGACACCGGGTTCGGCCTGCAGGTCGCCGCGGGTGAACAGCGCGGTCAGCGCCGCAGGGTCGCGCCGCCGCACCGCCAAGCGCAAGCGCACCTGGTCGGCGGGTTTGGAGACCAGATCGCCCAGCGCCGCCACCTTGGTCGCCGCCGCGGCAAGGTCGTCCAGTTCGATCAGCAGCGCCGCGGCGGTGATCAAAAGCGCGGGCTCGCCGGTGACGGGGTGCAGCAGGTCCAGCGCCGTCGCCCGCTCGCCCTCGGCGCGGGCCAGGCGGGCCAGGGCGATCCGGCCCCAGGGCGTCAGGTCGCGCGCCCGCAACAGCGTCGCCGCCTCACGCGCGGGGGGCAGGTCGCCCGCGGCAACCGCCTGTTCCAGCCGCTGGATCAGGGTCTGGGCATCCAGCGGTTTCGGCTTGGGCGGGGCAAAAAGGACCCTTGCATCGGCCAGGATCTCGGCCAGAGCCGGGGTGTCGGGAAGGGCAGGAGTGTCGGGAAGCCCTGCGCGCAAGCCATCCTCGTAGCGGTCGAAAGACGCCGGATTGTCGGCCAAAGTCACCAGCCCGTTCGGCAGGTTCTGCGGCCGATGCGCCAGGTAATGCGCCAGGGCGGGCGTGCCCGGCGGCAGGTCATGGGTCGCGCGATACCAGACCGGGTCGAAATGCACCGAAGGGCGCAGGTCGGCGCCATCCGGGTAGTCCAGCAGCGTCAGGCCTAGCGCCTTGGGGTCAAGATACAGGTTCGGGCGGCGGCCCTCGGCCTCACCGGTCTGGATATAGTGCAGAAGGCCGGGGCGCTGCGCCTCGGTGTCGGGGCCATAGTGGCTGGCATACCAACGGGCATCGAACAGCCCCGTCGCCTCGATCCGGTGCCACTGGGTCAGGTCGTGAAACTCGGGGCGCAGGTCGCCTTGGGGGTTGGCGTCGATCAACTGCAAAGCGCGGGCGGCGGTCAGGGGTTCGGTTGCCATGACCAGCCGCAGGCTGCCTTGGGCCACGCGCAGCTCGATCAGGGCGTCGGGGGCGCTGGCGGAAAGGGCTGCGCGGTCAACGCGGCTCCAGCCCAGCAGAAAGCCGCACCAGGTTCGACGGTCCAGCGCAAGGTCCAGATCGGGACGGTCCAGGATCGCGGTGGAATGGCCCAGCGCCCGCCCGTTGCACCAGGCCTCGACCCGCAAGGGCAGCGCAGGAACACGGGCATGGACCAACCAACCCCGCAGACCCGCCGAAGCGTCCAGGTAATCGCAGACACCCGCCAGGTCCTGGCCCGGCGCAATGGTGGCGGGCAGCTCGCGAAGAGGGGTCAGGCCAGTCTGGAGTGTCAAAGCGTTCTCACCTGCAATATGGGCGAAACCTAGACCCATGGCCCGGCTGCGGCAAGTGGCCTGGCGCAGGCCAATGACTTAACGCAGACCCGTGACCTGCAGGTCCAGCAGGTCCAACGGCAAAAGCTCGCCATCGGTGGACAGGATCAGCCGCACCTTGGTCAGAAGGCGGCGCTGTTCGACGGTCAGCCGCGCCAGGTCCAGCCGCAGCCTCGTGCGGGCGCCGATCTGCCCCACCAGCAAGGACCCATGCACCACCGTCACCTCATGCCCGCCGCCGTTCAGGATGAACTGGGCAAACAGATGGCGGGGGCGGACCAGGGCATAGCGGATGTCCCAATCCAGCGCGGTCAACTGCGACAGTGCCAGGTCGTTCAGCACCAGTTCATAGGTCGACCAGGGCTGAGGCTCTCCTTTGGGGCGCAGCGCCAGGATCGGGCTTTCGCGGCCAAAGCGGTCGCGCACCAGCCGGGTTTCCAGGGTGCAGGTCACGCCAGAGCCCTCGGGCGCGCCGATCTGCAAAAACCCCTCATGCGGGACGAAGGGTTCCAGTTCCGCCCTTGTGCCGGGCTGCAACCGCGTCCAGGCCAGCGGTGTCAGGTCCAGCGGCGGCAAGGGCGGCAGCGGGCTGAGGTCGGCCAAATGGGCGGGCGGCGGGATGTCGCTGTCGGTCGACAGGCTGCGGGTCGCGGTCAGGGCATCGAAGACGCGGGACAGGTCTTCGGTCGCCTCGGTCCAATCGCGGGCCTGCGCGGCGGCGGCCTGTGACAGGCGGGTCAACAGGGCCGGATCTGCGGCCAGACGGGCCAGCGCCTGGAGGCAGGCCGGAACCGCGCCGTCCAGCGGCAAAAGGAAACCCGTGTCCGGCCCCACCGCCTCACAGACGGCGCCGACATCGGTGGCCAGGGGCACAACGCCTTGACGCATCGCCTCCAGCACGGTCAGCGGCAGGCCTTCGTAATCCGACAACAGCACCAGCACATCGGCGGCGGCAAAGGCGGCGGTCAGGGCTTCGGGAGAGGTCAGGGCGGGTTCCAGCACCTCGGCCACCGCGGGGGGCAGGGTCGAGCCGTCCTCCAGCACCGCCTTGCCGATCACGCGCCAGTCGATCGGCAAGGGGCGGCTGCGGGCGATGACCTGGGCCAGCCGCTCCAGCCCCTTTTGCGCGTCCAGCCGACCCAGGAACAGAGCCCGCAGCCGCGGCCCCGGTTGTCGAGCTTCCAGCAAGCCCGTCAGCACGTCGGGCGCGATGGGGAAAGACGGCGCGTTGATCACGGGGATGATCTTGTCCTCGGGGATGCCAAGCCCATGCAGCCAATCGCCAAGCCCCTGGGAACAGGGCAAAAACAGGTCAAAGGCATGTTCATAGGCCAGCCCAAGGAAAGGATTGCCCGAGGGCCGCCCCAGCGCCGACAGGTCCGCCAGATGAAGCGAGGTCGCCGTGACGACGCCCTGTTTGCGCAGCTGGCTCATGACCGCGACGCCCGCGCCGGAATGAAGGTCGATGACCACATCCATCCCATGCAACAGCGCGATCAGCCGGGCATGGTTGCCCGACACCGCCCAGCGCGGGATCTCGTTGCCGAAATAGCTGCGGTCGCCCTCGCCCCAGGCCCAGAACTCCGGGTCGCCCAGGAAGTTGACACTGGTCAGGGTCTCGCGCCAGTCGGGGCCAAGCGCGGCGTCGCGATGCGCGGCGATGAACAGATGCACCTTCCAGCCGCGCGCCTTGAAGGACCGGGCCAGGTTCAGCGCCACCTTCTCGACCCCGCCGAATTCGACGATGGTCATCAAAAGGCCGATGTGGCGGTCCATCCCGCGCAGCATCGGCGGCACGGGTTGGCCACCCATCCGCCGCCGCAGGATCAGATGCGACCCCGCCCGGCGCGCCAAATCGGCCTCGCGCCAATCGGTCAGCGTCGCGGCCTTGGCCCAAGGCGCGCCCCGCATCAGCGCGACCAGTTGCAACAGCCCCGAAGCCGCGCCCTGGGGCACCCCGGCCAGGTCGGGCGGCAAAGTCAGTTCCGCCAGCGAGACATGGGGTTTCGGCGCGTCAGAGGTCAGGGTTTCCATCCAGGCGTCGATGGGCACGGCCGCCGATCCGGTCACGGCCTTGGTCGTCAGCATCAGCACCGCGGCATCGTCGGGCGCGCGGGTCCGTTGCATCAGCTGGGCGAAACCCATGCGCTCGCCTTCTGCAGGAGAGACCATCAGCGCGGCCATATGCGACTGGTCCAGCAGCGCTTCCAGCTGCCACAGCATGTTGTGCAAAACCCCCGCCCGGCGCAGCGCGGTCAGGGTCACGGATTGCGTCACCACGGTCAGAGGCGGCAGAACAAAGCGCCCCGGCGCCGCGCGCGCCTGCCACAGCCGCAGGGCGTAATCCTTGGGCTTCAGCATCTGGCCGGGTTCCGACGGATCGGTGGTCAGCCAGATGCGACCCAGGTCGGACAGGTAAAAGGCATAGCGCGGCGCCTCTTCCTGCTCCAGCTCCAGCAGGGCGCGGGGGGCGAACAACGCGCGGTGCTTGGCGCGCATCCGGGCCAGGATCGGTTCCCGCTCCCGTTCACTGTCGGCCAGCATCGACTCGGGGCGCTTGCGATACAAGAACCCCATGCCCTCGATGTTCTTGCCGCGAAAGCCGGCCTGAACCGCAGAGAGGAAGAAATCCCAATCCTCGAACCCCGCCTTGAAGGCGATGTCAAAGCGCACCCCGGCGTCAAAGACCTCGCGGCGGATCAGCGACCCCGCCTCACAGGTGTTCATGGCGGTGTGCAGCAGGATGGAATAGGGGCCGGAGTAATCATGCCCCGAGGTCAGGCCCACCATGTCGATGTCGGGATAAATCCAGCCGGCCAGCGGATCATCCGTCAGCGCCTGCATCGCGCGGGCCATGGCAGGGGGGCGCAAGCGGTTGTCGGCGTCCAGCATATAGATCGCCCGGACCGAAGGCATCTGCGTCAGGACATGGTCGATCCCATGGTTGCGCGCCGAAGACAGGCCGCCATTGGGCTTTTTCAGATAGGTGACGCGGTCGGGATGGGCGCGGGCCAGCGCCAGGCCGGTTTCATGCGTTTCGGGATGCGGGCAGCCGTCGTTGACGATCACCACCTGGATGCCAAAGGGCGCCTCTTGCGCCAGGGCACTGTCCACCGCCTCGACCATCAGGACCGAGTGGCGGTAGACCGGGATGATGATGGCCAAAAGCGGGGCGTCAGACATCGGAGGCAAAGGCCTCGATCGGTTCAAAGATCACGACGGCGGCGCTGGTGGCATCGTCGGGGACGCGGGCCATCAGGATCAGGTCTTGCACCTGGGTCAGGGGGGCGAACTGCGCGTGCAGCTGGCCGGGCTCTGCCGCGGTCAGGCGCTGCCATTGCGGGGCGTCATCGACGGCATAGGCCAGGTCGGCCAGGGCATCGGCGCCAAGGACCGAGACCATGCCCTGCAGCCGCGCCATGCCGGGCCGGGCGAAAGCGGGCAGGCGGACCGCAATCGTCTGCCCCGGCGCCGGGCGCAGGACCAGACCCTTGGCCCAATCCAGCACCTCGACCCGTTCGGGATCATCGGCCAGGGCCGCCGCCTCGCGCAGGGCGTCCAGGCTGACAAGCCATTTCGGCAGGCCCGGCCCATGGGCATCAGGCGCCATGGGGGCCAGCGTTCCGGGCACGAATTTCCACAGCCGCAGCGCCAGGGGGCGGCCGTCATGCGCCTGAAAGCGCGGGTCGGGATGGGGATGCGACAGGCCCAGACTTAGGGCGTCACCCTGCCAGTCCAGCCGCAGGATCGCGGTCTGGGCGTCCATGGGCAGGGCGCGCGGAAGGGCCAGACGCAGCCAGCCGGGGCCGGGGTCCGTGACCTGCCACTGGCCCACCACCTGATCGCTTTCCAACAGGCGCAGCGTCGCGGTCAGCACGCCGCGCCCCGCATCCTGGACAAAGACCGCAAGGTCGCTCAGGCCGACGCTGTCGGAGGGCAACCTTTGTTCCACGCCTGTCAGGTCCAGCACCGCATCGGACAGGGGCAGATGCGTGACCTGATGCCGCTCGGCCGCGGTGGTCTGCCACACAAAGGCCTCCAGCCGTTCGAAATGCTGCAAGCTGGTTTCCGACAGCTGCCGCAGCTGCGCCAGCTCGCGCAGTTGTTTCACGTTGCGGGCCTGAGCGGCGGTCAGCTCTTCGGTCAAAAGCTGCGCCCAAAGCGCGGGCAGGTCGTCGGGCGTCGCGCGCAGATGCCGCAGGTCCAGCCGCGCAAGGGTCGCCGCCCCCGCGTCCGACAGGCTGATCGCGGCCAGGATCTGCGGCGCAAGGCGGTCCAGCGCCACCGGGGCGCCGTCGCGGGTGACGGTCAGGTCAGGGGCAATCACGGCCAAGGCCATCGGCCAGGCGGCGCGGTCAAGGTCACAGGCAGGCACCAGGCACATCGGCATCCAGGACATGACCATCCGAAACTCCCGTTGGATGGGGGTCTACATCGCACAGGGGGGGCGAGGCGTCCAGCCACCGACGCCCGCTTGGTGAAGGGTGGAAATGCGCGCGCTTTCCGGGCAGGAAGGGGAGGCAAAGCAGCAGGAGAGGCCGATGAAACAACCCCGCGCCTGGCAAAGGATGCTGTCCGGTCGCAGGCTGGACCTGTTGGACCCGACGCCCGTCGACATCGAAATCATTGATATCGCTCATGGTTTGGCCTTTGTGGCGCGGTGGAACGGCCAGACGCATGGCGATTGGCCCTATTCGGTGGCCGAACATTCGCTGTTGGTCGAAGAGATTTTCCGCCGTCAGGGCGGGGCCGATCCGCGCTGGTGCCTGGCCGCCTTGCTGCATGACGCGCCGGAATATGTGATTGGCGACATGATCAGCCCGGTCAAGTCGGCGGTCGGTCCGGGCTATGCAGAGCTGGATGCGCGGCTGGCGGCGGCGGTTCATATCCGCTTTGGCCTGCCAGCGGTGCTGCCGGTCGCGGTGAAAAAGGCGATCAAGGCGGCGGACAAGATCAGCGCTTGGCTGGAGGCGGTGCAAATCGCGGGCTTCCGCGAGGACGAGGCGGACCGCTTCTTTGGCCGTCCCGATGCGGCGTTTCGGGGGGTCGAACTCAGACTAAGGCCGCCCGCGGAGGTGCGGACGGCCTATGTTTTGCGGCACGAGGCCTTGTTGGCGGCGCTGTGATCAGCGGCCACGCTTGTAGACCTTCGGGGCCGGACCCATGCCGGTGATGGTCATCAGCGCATCTGCAATCAGGTTTAACATTTTCTTCATCTTTCACTACATCCGATGCTAGGGATATAGGGGATTTGTGAACGATTTCCCAGTCAGGGAATCTTTCAACATGTAAGCTTGTCTAACAGATGGCAGATTTGTAAAAGGCTTTGGAATGATCGACTGGCGCGTCTTCCCCTCGCTTACCGCGTTGCGGGCCTTCGAGGCTGCGGCGCGGTTGCAAAGCTTTTCACTGGCCGCCCGAGAGCTGAACGTGACCCATGCCGCGATAGCCCAACAGGTGCGCGGACTGGAAGACCACATGGCCGCGAGCTGCTGTATCGCGCTGGGCGCGGCATGGCGCTGACGCCCGAGGGGGTGAAGCTGGCCGCCGCCCTGGTCGAGGGCTTTGGCGGCATCGCCCGCGCGCTGGAGGAGGTGCGGGGCGGCGGGCCCGGCGCCCTGCGCGTGACGCTGACTGCGGCCTTTGCGGCGAATTGGCTGATGCCCAAGCTGGGCGGCTTCTGGAAGGCCCATCCCGAAATCGAACTCTCGCTGAACCCGGAAAAGCGCGTCGTCGATTTGCGGCGTGAGGGGATCGACATTGGCATCCGCTTTGGCAATGGCAAATGGCCGGGGCTGGATGTCGAATTCCTGACCCCTGCCGATTATGTCATCGTCGCCTCGCCCGAATTGCTGAACGGGCGGTCGAATTTGACCAATGCCGAAATGTCCGCAATGCCTTGGGTTTTCGCCGAGGATTGGCCCGAGACCCAGACCTGGCTGAAGGGCTTTGGCCTAAAACCTGCGGCCATGAACATCACCGATGTCCCGACCGAGGATCTGGCGCTTTCGGCGGCCCGCGCGGGGCTTGGCCTATATGTCGAGGCCGAGGCCCTGGTGGAACATGACGTGGAAAACGGCACGCTGCATATCGTCGGGCGGCTGAAAGACGACAGCCTGGCCTATTATATGGTGACGCGCCCCGGGCCGAAACGCCCGGAGCTGAAGGCCTTCATCCGCTGGCTGAAAGCGGTGGTTTAGACCAACAGGTCTTCGCGGCTTTTGCCAGCGGTCATGGCTTCGATGAACCAGCGCGGCTTGCGGCCACGGCCGGACCAGGTGTCCGAAGGGTCCGCCGGATTGGCATAGGTCACGGCCGAGGGCGCCCGTTTGCGCGTCGACGTCATCGAGGTCAGCTCTTCAAGCTGAAATCCATCGGCCCGCGCCAATTCGCGCAGCTTGGCCAGGGTTTCAAGCTTTTTGCGGTCCTCGAAAGAGGCGATGGCTTTGGCCACCTGGGCCTGAAGCTCTTTCAGTTCTTTCAGCGAATACGAATTCAGATCGACCATTCCCACATCCTTTCAGGGCTGCGTCCCCTTGGTGTTAAGAATGTTGACTTGAAATGACAAGGGCCAATTGCCAATCACCCCCGCGTCATGGTGACGCCGATTACTTCGGACTGCGTTTCGCCAATATCCTTTGCAGCGTGCGTCGATGCATCGACAGGCGCCGCGCCGTTTCCGAGACATTGCGGTCGCACATCTCATAGACGCGCTGGATATGTTCCCAGCGCACCCGATCCGCCGACATCAGCGCATCCGGCAGTTCGGGCAATTCGTCGCCCACATCCAACAAAGCCTTGGTGATGTCATTGGCATCGGCGGGTTTGGACAGGTAATCCACGGCACCGATTTTCACCGCCGCCACCGCCGTCGCAATCGCGCCATAACCGGTCAGGACAATCACCCGGCTGTCGGGGCGGCACTCGTGCAGCGCCTGCACCACGTCCAGCCCATTGCCATCCGTCAGCCGCAAATCAACCACCGCATAGGCCGGAGGCCGCGCCTGCACCAGCGCCCGCCCCTCAGCGACCGACAACGCGACCTCGGTTTGAAAGCCGCGCTTGTCCATCGCCTTGGCCAGGCGTTTCACAAAGGCCTCGTCGTCATCGACCAGAAGCAGACTGCGATCCGGCCCGATATCTGGCAGCTCTTCGGTCATAAGCCCCTCCCAAGGTTGAGGGGAGGCTAACTAGGAGGCGGACAGATAACAAGGCGCCCATTGCGCGATCTCTTCGGCGGTGTTCTCGCGCTGAAAGACGGCCACGACATCGCCACCGGGCTTGGCCAGATAGGTCATCGTCGTGTGATTGACGGTGTAAAAGGTCGAGGGGTCGGCCTGGTATTTCGCCAGATCCGCGGGGAGGATTTCGTAATAGACCTTCCAGGCCTTTACGGCGGCGTCCACCTCTTCGGCGGTGCCGGTATAGGTCTTCAGATGCGTGAAGGCGGATTCGTAATTCGCCAGAACCTCGGGCGTGTCGCGGGTCGGATCGACCGAGATGAAGATCGGCGTCAGCGTCACGCCCTTGGCGGCCAAAAGATCGGCAACCTGGTCATTGCGCGCATTGTCGACCGGGCAGACATCCGGGCAATTGGCATAGCCGAAATAGACCAGCGTGGCGCCGGACAGGATATCCTTTTCGGTCACAGGCTTTGCTGCGGAATCGTGCAAGGTCATCGGCCCGCCGATCTTGGCCCCCATGACGGCGCCGCCCAGACAGGCCGAGGTCTGTTGCTGGGTCACGTAAATCGCGCTCCCGGCCAAGACGAAGGACAAACCGACCCCTGCGATGATTGCGATGACAGAACCTGTGCGCATGAAAGCCTCCGGGGCATTGATTGCAAGCCGCGGGGACCATAACAAGTCCCAAGGCCAGACGCGAGAGGGAGAGACATGGACCAATTGCCCGGGCCGAGTGCCCGCGATTTCTCGGAGGGGCAATGGGTCCGGCTGCGGACGCTGACCACATTGCGGTGGTTTTCCGTCGTGGGTCAGGTCGCGGTGATGACCGCCGCCCATGCCTATTTCGGCCTGATCCTGCCCATCGACCAATGCGCCTTGGCCGTGGGCGCCGCCGTCGCGCTGAACATCATCAGCGCCACGGTTTTTCCCGGCAACCGCCGCCTGGCCGACCATGAGGCGATGCTTCTGCTGTTGTTCGACCTGATCCAGCTGATCTATCTGGTGGGCATGACCGGGGGGCTGGACAACCCGTTCATCCTTTTGGTCATCGTGCCCGTCACGATCTCGGCCTCGGCGTTAGAGCTGAAATCGACCGTCTTTCTGGGTGGCTTGGCGGTGCAGTTGGTGACAGCGGTGGCCTTCGTCTACAAGCCCTTGCGTTTTGCCAGCGGTGAAGTCGTCATCCTGCCCCGCCAGTTCGAGGTCGGCTTCTGGCTGGCGGTGGTTTCCGGCACGGTCTTTATTGCCATCTTCTCACGTCGGATCGCGGTCGAAATGCGGGCCATGGCCGATGCGCTTTTGGCGACGCAAATGGCCCTGTCGCGCGAACAGAAGCTGACCGATCTGGGGGGCGTCGTGGCGGCTGCAGCACACGAGTTGGGGACTCCGCTGGCGACGATCAAGATGGTGGCGACAGAGCTGGTCGAAGAGCTGGAAGGCGACGCGCGCGAGGATGCGATGCTGATCCGCGCCCAGGCCGACCGCTGTCGGGACATCCTGCGCGACATGGGGCGGGCGGGCAAGGATGACCTGCATTTGCGTCAGGCCCCCCTGATCGCGGTGGTCAACGAGGCCGCCGAGCCGCATATGGACCGCGGCAAAAAGGTCGAGGTCGTCGACGGCATCGGCCTGCATCTGCAGCCCCGCATCTGGCGCCGGCCCGAGGTCATCCACGGGCTGCGCAACCTGATCCAGAACGCGGTGGACTTTGCGGCGGGCAAGGTCTGGGTCGATCTGGAGCATATCCAGGGCCAGATCCGGGTACGGATCGTGGATGACGGCGACGGCTTTCCGTTTCACGTGCTGTATCGCATCGGCGACCCTTTCGTCAGCAACCGCCGCGTGGACGAGGCGCGGCCGGGCTATGAGGGGATGGGGCTGGGCCTGTTCATCGCCAAGACCCTGCTGGAGCGGACCGGCGCGGTCCTGACCTTTGCCAATGCCTCTGATCCGTTTTCCGGTCCGGGGATCAGGCCGGAACGGTCGGGCGCCGTGGTCGAGGTGGTCTGGCCCGAATCGGCGCTGCTGGCCGAGGCCGATTTGGTTAACCAAGAGAACCGGCCGATGGAGATTTAAACCGCTTAAGTTCAACGAAAAAAGGGAATTATTTGCTTAACCCTCTGTTAACTCTGACTCCCTAGGTTGAGGGTCAGGATGATGTTCTAGGGGGCCTTCGTGACCTGGATTGTGCAGTTGGAGCTTGTGGTTTTGGCGCTGGTGACGGCGGGGGCGGCGCTTTTGGCGCTGCTCTGGATCGAAAGGCGGCATCGGCGGGCGCCTGTGTCGGTCTTTGCCGAGGATACATCGGCCACGGTCTTTCTGTTCGACGGCGACACGATGATCGACAGCACGCCGGGGGCGCGGGCGCTTTTGGCGGCGATCCCGGCGCAGGGCCCGACCTGGACCCGGCTGATGACCTATCTGACGCCGCATTTCTCCGAGCTGGAGGCGCGGTTGCTGCGTCTGTCGGTGGATGGGGCGCTGACGCTGACGTCGGATTCGGGCAACGCCCTGGTGTTGCAGGCGGAATTGCGCGGCGGGCTGACGCGGGTCGTGTTGACCGATCCCAGCCATCAGGTGCCCCACGGCGGGCAAGACATGATGGCGATGCGCGCGATGGAGGAGGAGATTTCCCTTCTGCGCGACACCGCCGCCCGGGCTCCGACGCTGATCTGGAAGGAACGGGCGAATGGCGATGTGATCTGGGCGAACTCGGCCTATATGCTGAAGGCCTCCGAGGTCCTGGCCTCCAATCAGGACCTGACCTGGCCCCTGCCGCGGATTTTTGGCGAGCCCGCTGCCGGCAAGGGGCGCAACACCGAAGGCCTGCGCCACCGCCTGACGCTGCGCGATGGCGACGAGGTCTGGTATGACGTGGTCTCCAGCGGTGACGAGGTTGAAAAGCTGCATTTCGCCACGCCGATCAATGCCTTGGTCCAGGCCGAGACCTCACTTCGCGACTTTATGGTGACGCTGACCAAGACCTTTGCCCATCTGCATGTCGGCCTCGCGATCTTTGACAGCCAGCGGCAATTGGTGCTGTTCAACCCGGCGCTGATGGACCTGACCATGCTGCCGGCCGATTTCCTGACGATGCGGCCCTCGCTGGTGTCTGTGCTGGATGGGATGCGCGACCGCAACATGATCCCCGAACCGAAGGACTACCGCAACTGGCGCCGTCAGATCACCGAGATGGAGCGGGCTGCGACCTCGGGTCTGTATGAAGAGACCTGGTCCCTGCCCGGCGGTCAGACCTACCGCGTGATCGGCCGCCCGCATCCGAATGGCGCGCTGGCCCTGCTGATCGAGGATATCTCGTCCGAGATGATCCGCACCCGCCGCTTCCGTGCGGACCTGGAGATCAGCCAATCCGTGATGGACCAGGTGGAAGAGGCGATTGCCGTCTTCTCTCCGGGCGGTCAGCTGTTGATGTCGAACGCCGCCTATGCTGAGCTGTGGGGCGCCGATCCGGCCGCCAACCTGGCCGAGGCGACCTTGCGCAGCGTTTCCGCCACCTGGCGCGACCGCTGTTCGCCCTCGGGTGTCTGGTCGGATCTGGAGGATTTCGCGGCCCAAAGCGGGGAACGCTCCGCCTGGAACGCAGATCTGCGGCTGTTGGATGGCCGGATGATCGAGGCGCGGTTCCTGCCGCTGGTGGGGGGGGCGACGATGACCGGCTATCGGCTGCGCGACGCCGTTTCGCCGCCGAAAGCCGTCTTTACACGCGATGCAGAGCGCAAGACGGCTTAGGGTCTTTGCCGCCCCTGCCACTTGGTTTAGTGTCCCGCCATGGACCAGACCTTCGATCTTGTGGATGAAAGCGATACTTCTGCCCTGGGCCGAGCCCTGGGGCAGGTGCTGGGGGCGGGGTCAGTGCTGTTGCTGTCCGGCCCGATCGGGTCGGGGAAAAGCCACCTGGCCCGCGCGCTGATCCGGTCGCGGCTGGGCGAGGCGACCGAGGTGCCCTCGCCGACCTTCACCCTGGTGCAGACCTATCCGGGCGATCCCGAAATCTGGCACGCCGACCTTTACCGCCTGACCCATCCCGACGAGGTGTTGGAACTGGGGCTGGAGGACGCGTTTTCCCAGGCCATCTGCCTGGTGGAATGGCCCGACCGGCTGGGCAAGGCCGTGCCCTTGGGCGCCCACCACCTGACCTTTACGGCCCAAGGAGAGGGGCGGCGGCTGACCGTCTCGCCCCCGGTTCCGGGCCTGATGCAGGCCTTCCGCGCCGAACAGACGCTCGATTTCCTGTCGGCCCAAGGCCTTTCCGATGTCCCCCTGACCCCCCTGCCCGGCGATGCCTCGGCGCGGCGATACGCGCGGGTCAAGGGGATGCTCCTGATGGACGCCCCCAAGGATCAGCCCGACCGGACTGAGGATTTCTCCCGCATCGCCAACCACTTGCGCGACCTGGGCCTTTCCGCGCCGAAGGTCAGCGCCGAAGATCACCCCCGCGGCTTCCTTCTGGTCGAGGACCTTGGCGACCCGCTTTATCCCAAGGTCATCGCGCAAAGCCCCGACCTGCAACCAATGCTTTACGAGGCGGCCACCGATGTCCTGCGCCACCTGCAATCCCATCCGGCGCCGGACGGCCTGCCCAACCTGACCGCCGCGCAATGGGCGGAGGCGGCAGGGCTTGCGCTTGACCATTACGCCCCCGCCTCCCCCCAGACGCGCGCCGACCTCATCGGCCTTCTGACCGAGGCACTTGCGCGCGCCGACGGCCCCCGCGTGCTGATCCTGCGCGATTTCCACGCCGAAAACCTGCTGTGGCTGAAGCGTCCGGGTCTGGCCCGCGTCGGCCTTCTGGATTTCCAACTCGCCCAGATGGGCCAGCCCGGCTATGACCTCGTGTCGCTGACCCAGGACGCCCGCCGCGATGTTCCGCCCGAGCTTGAGGCCCATTTGGTCGCCCGGTTTGACCCCTCGCCCGACTTTGCCACCGCCCATGCCGTGCTGGGCGCCCAACGTGCGCTGCGCATCCTCGGCATCTTTGCCCGCCTCGCCACGCAAGGCAAACCGCGCTACCTTGACCTGATCCCCCGTGTCCGTGGATATCTGGACCGCAACTTGGCCCATCCCGCGCTGGCAGACCTGAAATCCTTTTGCGACAAGACCTTATGACCTTTCCGCTTTTCCTTTTCGCCGCCGGTTTCGGGACCCGCATGGGCGCCTTGACGGCCGACCGCCCCAAGCCCTTGATCCAGGTTGCGGGCCAAACGCTGCTTTCCCATGCGCTGTCGCTGACCGAAATCCCGCAGGTTGGCCTGCGCTTCATCAACACCCATTACCGCGCCGACCAGATCGCCCAAGCCCTGCCCACCGGCGTCACGCAGGTTCACGAGCCCATAATTCTGGAGACCGGCGGCGGGTTGAAAGCCGCCCTGCCCCTGATCGGTGACGGCCCGGTGATGACGCTGAACACCGATGCCATCTGGACCGGCGCCAATCCGCTGCAGGAACTGGCCGAGGCTTGGCGTGACAACATGGACGGCCTTTTGCTTCTGGCGCCGCGAGACAAGGCGATCGGCCACAAGGGAAGCGGGGATTTCCTGATGCAAAACAATCGCTTGTCCCGCGCGAACGGAGCCTTGGCGCCGATCTATCTTGGCGCCCAGATCCTGCGCGCCAGCCGCTTGCGCGAGATCCCGCAGACGGTGTTTTCGATGAACCTGCTGTGGGATCGCCTGATCGCCGAGGGCCGGCTTTACGGCATCCTGCATCAGGGCGGCTGGTGCGACGTTGGCCATCCCGGCGCGATCCCCCAGGCCGAGGCGCTGCTTCATGGCTGAACTCGCCTTCCTTCCGCCCGGCGTCGATTTCGCGACCGAACTGGTGGCCGGCCTGCGCGCCCGCCATCCTGACCTGTCGCGGGTGACGCTTTACGTGAACTCCCGCCGCATGGCGCGCCGCGTGACCGAAGAGCTGACGGCGGGGCCAGCGAGTTTCCTGCCGCGCCTGCATGTGCTGTCGGAACTTTCCGCCCATCCGGTGCTGGCCGATCAACCTCCGGCGCCGGGGCGGCTGTCGCGGCTGTTGGACCTGTCGCGGTTGGTTGAACGGCTTTTGACCGCGCAGCCCGATCTTGCCCCTCGCGCCGCGCTGTTTGACCTGTCGCAAAGCCTGGCGGCGCTGGCCGACGAGATGACGGATGAGGGCGTCGCGCCCGAGACTCTGTCGGGCCTCGACGTGTCCGGCCATTCGGCGCATTGGGCGCGGACTCAGGCGTTTTTGGCCATCATAGGGCCGCTTTTGCAGGGCAGTCGGGCGCGGATGGCAGCTGAAAGACTGGCCGGGCACCTGATGGGGCCGGTCGTGGTGGCGGGCTCGACCGCCTCACGGGGGGCGAATTTGCTTCTGATGACGGCGGTGGCGCGGCATCCGCTGGGTGCCCTGGTCCTGCCCGGTTTCGACACCGACATGCCCACGCAAACCTGGGCCGCGATGGACGACCAACTGACCGCCGAGGACCATCCGCAATACCGTTACCGCCGGCTGACCGACCTTTTGGGCGTGACGACGGCCGATCTGACGCCTTGGACCGCGACCCCGCCTGCCGATCCTGACCGCAACCGGCTGATTTCGCTGTCGCTGCGGCCCGCGCCCGTGACCGACCAGTGGCGAGACGAGGGCGCACAGCTTCCCGACCTGCGCGCTGCGACCTCTGGCCTGTCGCTGATCCTGTCGCCCTCGCCGCGAACCGAAGCCCTGGCCCTGGCACTCGCCATCCGTCACGCGGTCTGTTTGCGGCGAAAAGTGGCTCTGATAACGCCGGATCGCAACTTGGCGCGGCGGGTGACGGCCGAGCTGGACCGCTGGGGCATCACACCCGATGACAGCGCGGGCGTGCCGCTTGCGCTGTCGCCGCCCGGTCGGTTTCTGCGTCAGGTGGCCCGCGCCTTCGAGACGCCGGTGACGCCGGATGTGCTGGTGGCGCTGTTGAAACACCCGCTGGCGGGCAGCGGATTGAAGCGCGGGTTGCATCTTCTTTTGACCCGAGAGCTGGAATTGCACCTGCGCCGCAATGGTCCGGCCTTTCCGGATGCCGCTTTCCTGGTCGAATGGGCCAAGGCGCGGCCTCAGGAGGGCGCGGCGGACTGGGGTTTGGCGATGGGACGGGCGCTGGATTGGCTGTCGTCGCCGGCGCCTTCGGATCTGGCCGGGCACCTGTCGCGCCACCGCTCCGCAGCCGAGGCGCTGGCCTGCGAGCCCGACTCTGAGCTGTGGAAAAAGGATGCTGGCGGCGAGGCCCTGGCGCTGATGGCGGCTCTGCAAGCCGAGGACACCCAGGCCGCGACCCTGTCAAACAGTGACTACAGACGCCTTTTCGAGGCCGAAATCGCCGCTGGCACCGTGCGCAGCGCGGTTGTGGCGCATCCGCTGGTGTCGATCCATGGCCCCCGCGAGGCGCGGGAGGTGCGCGCCGATACGATGATCCTGGCCGGGTTGAACGAGGGGATCTGGCCCGCCGCGCCCTCGCCCGACCCGTGGTTGAACCGGCAGATGCGCAAGGATGCGGGGCTTTTGCTGCCGGAACGCCAGATCGGCCTGTCGGCGCATGACTGGCAGCAGGCGGTGGCGGGCGAAGAGGTGATCCTCTCACGCGCGCTGCGCGATACCGATGCGGAAACCGTCCCGGCGCGCTGGCTGAACCGGCTGTCGAACCTGATGGAGGGCCTGCCCGTGCGGCACGGACCCGAGTCGCTGGCGGCGATGAAGGCGCGGGGCGCGGCTTGGCTGACCCGCGCCCGGTTGCTGGAGGAACCGGAAGCGCCGATCCCGCCCGAAAAGCGCCCTGCCCCGGCGCCTCCGCTGACGTCGCGGCCGGATCGGCTGTCGCTGACGCGGATTTCGACGCTGATCCGCGACCCCTATGCGATCTATGCGCAATATGTGCTGCGGCTGCGCAAGCTGGACCCTTTGCGTCCCGAACCCGACCCCCGTGACCGCGGAAATGCAATCCACCGCATCCTGGAAACCTTTGTGAAAGAGCGGCCGGAAGAGACCCTTCCCCAGGCAAAGGCTCGGCTTTTGGCCATATCAGAGACTGTTTTGGCCGAAGAGACCCCCTTCCCCTCGGCCCGGCTTCTGTGGCTGTCGCGGATGGAGCGGGCGGCGGATCACTTCTTGCGTCAGGACCGCAAGCATGGCGGCACGGCGCGACAGGTGGAAACCAAAGGCGAAGTCGCGGTCGAGGACACCGGCTTTACGCTTTTTGGCATCCCGGACCGGATCGACATTCTGCCGGATGGGCGGCTGCACCTGATCGACTACAAGACCGGAGCGCCGCCGACCAAGAAGCAGCAGGCGGCCTTTGATCTGCAGCTGCATCTTGCGGCGGCCATGGCGGAACGCGGCGGCTTTGGCGATCCGGCAGAGGTCAGCTTTATTTCCTATATCGGTCTGTCGGGGGACAAGGCGATCGACACGCCGCTGACGACGGCCGAGATCGACGAAATCTGGGTGCGTTTTGTCAAGCTGATCAGAGCCTATCAAGGCGAAAAGCAGGGCTATACCGCCCGCCGCGCGGTGTTCGAGGCGCGCTTTCCGGGCGACTATGACCACCTGTCGCGCTTTGGCGAATGGGACATGACCGACAAGGCTGTAACCGTGAGGCTGACCGATGATCCCGCTTGAGGCCCTTTCTGCGCAACGCAAGGCGGCTGATCCGCTGGCCTCGACCTGGCTGTCGGCCAATGCGGGGTCGGGCAAGACGCGGGTGCTGACCGACCGGGTGGCACGGCTGCTGCTGGGGGGCGTTTCGCCGCAGCGCATCCTGTGCCTGACCTATACCAAAGCCGCCGCGACCGAGATGCAGAACCGGCTTTTCGCGCGGCTTGGCGAATGGGCGATGATGGAGGACGCCAAGCTGACCGCTGCCCTGTCCGATCTGGGCGAAACCGGCCTTGGCGGCGATACGCTGGCCCGGGCGCGGCGGCTGTTCGCGCGCGCCATCGAGACGCCGGGCGGCTTGCGGATTCAGACGATCCATTCCTTCTGTGCGTCCCTGTTAAGGCGTTTTCCGCTGGAGGCTGGGGTGTCGCCGGGCTTTGCAGAGATGGACGACCGCGCCGCCAAGATGCTGCGCGCCGATCTTTTGGAGGAGATGGCGACGCAGGTCCCGGCGCCCCTGTCGCAGGCCGCGCGCTATTTCTCGGGCGACGGGTTTCCGGGGCTTTTGGCCGATATCGCGGGCTATCCTGACGGTTTCGACGGCACACCCTTTGCGCCCGACAGCGCCGCGGATCTGCTGGCCGAGGTCTTCCTTGGCGATGAGTCCGACCTTCTGGCCGCCGTCCTGCCGATCCTGGCGGCGGGCAGCGCCAATGATGTGAAGGCGGCCGAAAACCTGACCCGTGTCACGCCCAGCCTGGAGGGGTTGCAGGCTTTGGAGGGGGTTTTGCTGACTGGTTCAAGCGCAAAAGAGCCCTTTACCGCCAAGTTAGGCTCTTTTCCGACCAAGGCGACGCAGGGGAAACTGGGGACGCTCTTGCCCCGGTTGGAAGACCTGATGCGGCGAGTCGAGGCGGCGCGGCCCAGGCGGCTGGCGCTGTATGCGGCGGAAAAGACCGCGGCGCTGGCGGGGCTGGCGCGGGCCTTCTTGCCGCGTTGGCAGGCGCGCAAGTCCGCCCTGGGCGTGCTGGATTTCGACGACCTGATCACGCGGGCGCGCGACCTCTTGTCCGACCCCTCGGTCGCGGCTTGGGTTCTGTTTCGGCTGGATGGCGGCATCGACCACGTGCTTGTGGACGAGGCGCAGGATACCTCGCCCGATCAATGGCGGGTGGTGGAGCTTCTGACGGCGGAATTTACGGCAGGCGCGGGCACGCGAGAGGGCGGGCGGACGCTGTTCGTCGTGGGCGACAAGAAGCAGTCGATCTATTCCTTCCAAGGCGCCGATGTCGCGGCCTTCGACGAAAAACAGGCTCTGTTCCAGCGGAATTTCGATGCGGTGGCGCAGGTCTTTCAGGTTTTGCCGCTGGAATACTCCTTCCGCTCCTCGCCTGCGATCCTGGATGTGGTGGATGCGGCGCTGTCGGGGCGCGACCCGGGCGCCCTGGGCGATACGGTCAGCCACCGCGCGACCAATGAAGCCCTGCCCGGCCGTGTCGACCTTTGGCCCCTGATTGCCGACGACGAAACGCCGGAGGACACCGCCTTTGAAGACCCGGTCGACCTGATCCGCGACAGTCACCCAGTGGCGCGGCTTTCGGCGCAAATCGCGGAAAATATCGCGGCGATGCTGGCGCGTGGTGAGCAGATCCCGACCGCCAAGGGTCCGCGGCCCATGACGCCGGGGGATGTGCTGATCCTGGTGCAAACCCGCGGGCCGGTGTTCGACGAGGTCATCCGGGCCTGCAAGGCGCGCGGCCTGCCGATTGCGGGCGCCGACCGGCTGGAGTTGACCGAGGAACTGGCGGTCAAGGACCTGATTGCGCTGCTGAAATTCCTGGCGACGCCCGAGGATGACCTGTCGCTGGCCTCTGTCCTGCGCTCTCCGATGTTCGGGATCACCGAAGCGGAGCTTTACGCGATCACCCGGCGGAAGGGGTTTTTGTGGGAGGCGATAAGGGCGAAAGACACGCCCTATGTGACCGCGCTGCACGACCTGCGCGACCGGGTGGACTTTCTGCGGCCCTATGAACTGCTGCAACGCGCGCTGATCCGGCATGACGGGCGCCGGCGGTTGCTGGCGCGGTTGGGGCATGAGGCCGAGGACGCGATTGACGAGTTGTTGAACCTGGCGCTGACCTATGAGGCGGGGTCGGTGCCCAGCCTGACCGGCTTCCTGTCCTGGTTGGAGCAGGACGAGGCGCAGGTGAAACGCCAAGCCGAGGGGGCGGGCGGGCGCATCAGGGTCATGACGGTGCATGGGTCAAAGGGGCTGGAGGCCGAGGTGGTTTTCCTGCCGCAGACCAATGACCGCCGCGCCAATGACCGCGGCGCGATGCTGGAGGACGACCAGGGGCGGGTCTATGCCAAAGTCCCCGCCGACGCGGCGCCGCCCGAGATTCTGGCTCTGATCCAGCGGAAACAGGCCCGAGAGGCCGAAGAGAACTTGCGGCTGCTCTATGTCGCGCTGACCCGGGCGCGGTCCTGGCTGGTGGTCTGCGGCGCCGGAGAGGCCAAGTCGGAAAAGGCATGGCATGGCATCGTGGCGCAGGGCATGGCGAAACTGCCGGCGCAAAAGGTCCCATTCGGCCTGCGTCATCAGCACGGCGATTGGCCGGACCCGGTCCCGCCCGAGGCCCAGCCTCAAGAGGCCCCTGCCCCGCTGGAGGCCTGGGTTTTCGTCCGGGCCGAGCCGATGGAGCGTCAGGCCAAGACGCTTTCGCCCTCGGACCTTGGCGGGGCCAAGGCGCTGGCGGGCGGTGGCGAGGACAGCGAAACGGCGATGGCGCGCGGCACGGCCCTGCACAAGCTGTTGCAGTTTCTGCCCGATCATCCGGTGGAAACCTGGCCTGCCGTGGCAAAGGGTCTGTGGGCCGAGGCGCAGTTGGAGGCGGCGGCCCGGCTGATCCTGGACCCCAACCTGGCCGAGGTCTTTGCCGGTCAGGCCGAGGTTGCGTTGACCGCCGATTGGAACGGGCGGAGGCTGATGGGGTCGATTGACCGGCTGGTCGCCCTTGCGACCGGGGGGCGGCTGATCGTCGATTTCAAGTCGAACCTGGTGGTGCCCTCCGCCCCCGATCAGGTGCCCGAGGGCATCTTGCGGCAAATGGGGGCCTATCGGCACATGGTGGGCGGCCTGGGGATTGCGGCCGATTGCGCGATCCTGTGGACGGAAACCGGCCGGTTGATGACCCTGCCGCGCGATCTGGTTGATGCGGCCCTGGCGCGGGCGATCCATGACCTGCCTGCATTGCCGCTAACCCCAGATGTCGTGGACCTTGACGCCCTGACCCCCGCATCTTAGGTTCCGGGTCTTGAATTCCATTGGAGAACTATCATGGGCGCTGCCACTGTTGCCGTGACCGATGCCACCTTTGACAAGGAAGTCCGCCAGTCCGACGTGCCGGTCGTGGTCGATTTCTGGGCGGAGTGGTGCGGCCCTTGCCGTCAGATCGGCCCGGCTCTGGAAGAGCTGGCCGCCGAATATGGCGGCAAGATCAAGATCGTGAAGGTCAATGTCGACGAGAACCCCGACAGCCCGGCGGCTTTGGGCGTGCGCGGCATCCCCTCGCTGTTCCTGTTCAAGAACGGTGAAGTGGCCTCGAACAAGGTTGGGGCGGCCCCCAAGGCGGCGCTGAAGAACTGGATCGACTCGGCCATCTAAGGGCCTTGCGATGCGACGAAACGGGCGCCTTCGGGCGCCCTTTTCATGTGGCAGAGATCGGCCAGCCCAGGGTGGCAAGCCGCGCAAGGATGGCTTTGGGCTTGTCCTCCCAGGCGCACAGCGATTGCTGGCGCAGATACCAAAACAGATAGCGGCCGAAATCCTGCGGCGCCTTGGTGGCGGCAAGGGCTTGGGCAAAAGCTGGGGCCACGCCGTCGCGCGGCACCGAAGCGGCCATATGGTGCCAGTCGATCCGCGCCCAAAGCATCGCGGGCTTGTCCAGCAGGAACCCCTTGAAGGCCACGGTCGAATTCTGCGTCACCACCAGATCAGCCGAGGCCAGAAGCGCAGTGCTGCCAGGTTGCAGCGACAGGCGGGGATAGGTGTGGGTCAGGGCCGTCAGCGCCTCGGTCTCGTCCGGCGTATAGGTCTCTGACGGGTGGGTGGTCGCGATCACCGGGCGATCCGGCCAGCGGCGCAGGGTTTCGCGCAGCATGACCAGGGGGCTGGCGGACTGAAACGACCGCGTCTCGGTCAGCTTGCCTTGCAGGGGCGCAAGGATATGGCCCGCACGGGAAGGTGCGATGCTGTGCAGGATATGGCTGCGCCAATTGGCCAGGAAGGCGTCGATCCGGTCCTGGGGAACCTGCGGCGGGGTATAGGGCAGGGTGGCGGTCTGCCAATCCCAGCGGCAGTTGGTCGGCTGGATCTGCCAAAACGGCTCGAACCCCGCGGGGCGCAGGGTCAGGCAGCGTGGGCCGTCGGGGTCATTATTAACCACCATGTGAAAGCCGTCGCGGTGGGGGATATCGGGACGCTCGGCCTCGGGGCAGATGGTGACGTGCCAGCCCGCGCCCTGCACGGCGGCAATAACGCGGGCGGGCATGGTGTTTTCGCCCCGCGCCAGACGCTGACGGCCCAGCGGTTTCAGGTAGAAATACAGCCGCATCTTCAGCCCCATGGTTGCCGTTGCGCGTGGCCTTTCGCATATAGGAACGGAACACAGGAGGCGGCAATGGCGGATGACAAGTTTCCCGGCTGGCATGGCACGACAATCCTTGCGGTGCGCAAGGGAGGTGAGGTCGTCGTGGCGGGGGATGGCCAGGTGAGCCTGGGCCAGACCGTGATCAAGGGGACGGCGCGCAAGGTGCGGCGGATTGCCGACGGCGTGGTCTGCGGCTTTGCGGGATCGACGGCGGATGCCTTTACGCTGTTGGAACGGCTGGAGAAAAAGCTGGAAGGCGCGGTGCCCTTGGCGCGCGCCTGTGTCGAGCTGGCGAAGGACTGGCGCATGGACAAGTATCTGCGCAACCTGGAGGCCATGTTGATCGTGACGGATGGGGTGGGCCTGTATGTGCTGACCGGAGCGGGCGATGTGCTGGAGCCGGAGCATGACGTGGCGGCCATCGGGTCGGGTGGGAACTTTGCCCTGGCTGCGGCGCGGGCCTTGATGGACAGCGATTTGCCAGCCGAGGCGATTGCCCGCAAGGCCATGGCGATTGCCGCCGATATCTGCGTCTATACCAACGGCAACCTGACGGTGGAGAGGATCGCAAAATGACCGACCTGACCCCGCGGGAGATTGTTTCCGAGCTTGACCGTTTCATCATCGGGCAGGCGGCGGCGAAACGGGCCGTGGCGGTGGCCTTGCGCAACCGCTGGCGGCGTAAGCGCCTGGGCGATGATCTGCGCGACGAGGTTTACCCCAAGAACATCCTGATGATCGGGCCGACCGGGGTGGGCAAGACCGAGATTGCCCGCCGCTTGGCGCGGTTGGCCAAGGCGCCTTTCCTGAAGGTCGAGGCGACCAAGTTCACCGAAGTGGGCTATGTCGGCCGCGATGTCGACAGCATCATCCGCGACCTGGTGGATGTCGCGATCAGCGACACGCGGGCACGGATGCGCGAGGATGTGCGGGCGCGGGCGATGACCGCCGCAGAGGAACGGGTGATCGAGGCGCTGGCCGGCAAGGAGGCCCGGGAGCAAACGCGCGAGCTGTTCCGCGGCAAGCTGCGGCGCGGCGAGTTGGACGACAAGGAAATCGAAATCGAGGTCGAAGAACCCGCGCCCGTGATGTTGCCGGGGGCCGATCAGATGCAGGGGCTTCAGGATATCTTCAAAGCCTTTGGCCGGACAAAGCGGAAAAAGGTCACTGTCGCCGCCAGTTTCGAGGTTCTGTTGGGGCAAGAGGCCGACAAGCTGCTGGATGACGAGGCGGTCAAGGCGGCTGCTTTGGACGCGGTGCAGAACAGCGGGATCGTCTTTCTGGACGAGATCGACAAGATTTGCGCCGGGGCAGAGCGGCGCGGCGCCGATGTCTCTCGTGAGGGGGTGCAGCGCGACCTGCTGCCCTTGATCGAGGGCACGACGGTGTCCACCAAACATGGCGCGGTGAAGACGGATCATATCCTGTTCATCGCCAGTGGCGCGTTCCATATCGCCAAACCCTCGGATCTGCTGCCGGAGTTGCAGGGGCGCTTGCCGATCCGGGTCGAGTTGCAGGCCCTGACCGAGGCCGATTTCGTGCGCATCCTGACCGAGACGGAAAATGCCTTGACCCGGCAGTATCGCGCTTTGCTGGCGACCGAGGCGGTGACTGTGACCTTCACGCCGGACGGCATCGCGGCGCTGGCGCGGACGGCGGCCGAGGTCAACCGCAGCGTCGAAAACATCGGCGCGCGCAGGCTTTACACGGTGATGGAGCGGGTCTTCGAGGAGATCAGCTTTAGCGCTCCGGATCGGGCGGGCGAGGAAATCACCGTCGATTCCGCCTTTGTCGAGACACATGTGGGCGCTTTGGCCCGGTCAACGGATATCAGTCGCTATGTTCTATAGGGTTCTTCTTCTGGTCGCGCTTGCCGCCTGCACGCCGCGGGGGGAACTGGGCTTTACCCAAGCCGCAGCCCCGGGGCGGTCGATATTCGTGGGCACCACGCGGGCGTTCGATGCCAATGGCGACCCCACGCTTTTCGAAAGGGCCGAGACCCTGGGTCTGGCACGGTATGACGTCGCGATCCCGCCCGAGCATCTGCCGGGGGAAATCACCTATCCCAAGGGCGAGGTCGACCCGCAGACCGACTTTGCCGTGACGGGCAAGCGGAACTACACCGACGATCCGGCGTTTCGAGGCGATCTGGCGCGGCAATTGGCGCGCAATGGCGGCGAGGCGGTCGTGTTCGTCCATGGCTATAACACCAATTTCGCCGAGGGCCTGTATCGGCTGGCGCAGTTGGGGCAGGATTTCGAGGTGCCGGGGGTGCTGGTGTCATACTCCTGGCCCTCACGCGGGACGGTGGCTGGCTATGCCTATGACCGCGATTCCGCCCTGTTTGCACGGGATGGGCTGGAAAGCCTGCTCAAGGAACTGCGGCTTGCCGGGGCGCGGCGGATCAACATCATCGCACATTCCATGGGGTCCTCTGTGACGATGGAGACGCTGCGGCAGATGGCGATTGCGGGCGACCGGGCGACTTTGGACCGGCTGTCGGGGGTGATCCTGATTTCGCCGGACCTGGATGTCGATGTCTTCCGCAATCTGGCGACACGGATGGGCAAGCTGCCAGAGCCCTTTGTGATTTTCACCTCGCAGAAGGACAAGGCCTTGCAGCTGTCGGGCTGGATCAGCGGCGAGCCGGCGCGGCTGGGGAACCTGCAGGATGTCTCTGAACTGGCCGATCTGAAGGTGACGCTGGTCGATGTCGGCGCCTTTAACACCGGAGAGGGGCATTTCAATGTCGGGAACTCTCCGGCGCTGATTGCGCTGATGAACCGGGCGGGGGCGGCAGAGGCGCTGGTGGCCAGCGATGGGTCCCCCTCGGGGCTGTTGCCGATGGTGGTTCTGTCGGTGCGCAATGTGACGCAGATCGTCTTGCGGCCGGTGATCCAGTAGTCAGCGCTTGCGCAGATAGACGTAATAGGCGCCGCCGCCGCCGTGTTTCAGATGCGCTTCGCGGACCTGCAGCACGGCGGGCCCCAGCGGCGCCATGTGCAGCCAATGCGGGACCTGGTGGCGCAACACGCCCATGCGCTGCGGGATCGGGCCGTGGTCGGGCGTCTGCTTGCCCTTGCCGGTGATGACCAGAACCAGCCGCAGCCCGGCGGTCTGCGCGTTCAGGATAAAGCGGATCAGCTCGGGTTGGGCCTCGGCCAGGGTCATGCCGTGAAGGTCGATCCGCGCCTCGGGGTCCAGCTTGCCGCGGGTCATCTGGGTGTGCTTTTTGGCGTCCATCTGCACCGGGGCCTGGGCCAGATGTTCGGCGGGCGTTGTGGGCTCCCAGGGTTTGGATTTGGGCGTGCGGGCCTTTTCGCCCAGACGAAAGGCTTCCAGCAGGTTTTTGGGGGCGCGGGGCTGGGCGGGCTCGGGCAGGGGCTTGGTCAAGGGTGGGTTTTTGGCGGCGAAGATGCGCGCCATTTTCTCGGCGCGGATATGGGTCTCGGCGCGGCTGATGCTGCGGGCGACCTGCGTCCACAGGTCCTTTTCCTCGTCCGAGAGCGTGCGGCGCTTCATTCGTCTGGCGCCAGAGCAAAGGCACGGTCGATGGGCAAGAGCATCAACAACCGCCCGCCGTCCTTGATCGCGCCCGCCGCAAGTCCCGCCTGGGGACCGGAGCCATAGAAGATATCCGCACGTTGGGCGCCCTTGATCGCGCCTCCGGTGTCCTGGGCGACCATCAAGCGGTTGATCGGGTCGGCGCCGGTTTTCTCGACCCAAACCGGCGTCCCAAGCGGCACGAAGGCCGGATCGACGGCGACGGAGCGCAGGGGGGTGATCGAACGGCCCATGGCGCCGATGGGGCCCTGATCATCGGTCAGCGAGAGTTTGCGGAAGAAGATATAGGAGGGGTTCTGGTTCAACACCTGCGCCCCGGCGGCGGGATTGGCGCGGACCCAGGCGGCGATGGACTGCGCCGACAGCCCATCCGGCGACAGCGCGCCGCGGGCCACCAGAACCTGGCCGATGGACCGATAGGCATGGCCGTTGCGGCCCGCGTACCCCACGCGCAACACGCGGCCGTCTTGCAGCTGGATGCGGCCAGAGCCTTGGATATGCAGGAAAAACACATCGACCGGGTCATCAAGCCAAGCGATTTCCAGTCCTCTGCCGCGCAGGATGCCGCTTTCGATCGTGGCGCGGTCATACCAGGTCATGCCGTCGCGCAGCTCGGGTGGGCGGCGGTAGATCGGGTATTGAAAGCGGCCCGTGCGGGTGGGGGAGCCCTGCAAGACGGGCTCGTAATAACCGGTGAACAGCGCGGGGGGATGGCCCAGAAGCACGGGACGGAACAGCAGTTCAAAGAAGTTGCGCGCGGCGGTCGGGTTGGGATCAACGGTGGCGGCCAGCTTGCACAGCGGGGCCCAGTCGGGGGCGTCCAGCATGTCGCAGGTCTTCAGGAAGGTCTGAAAGGCCGCCAGGTGATCATCGGCCTGCCACTCGGGCAGGCTTTCGAAATCAAGCACTTGCGCAAAGCAGTTTGGGGCCGCCATCAGCGACCCCAACCAGAAGAGAGATGCGGCAAGGGCGACACGCATGCGCCTAGTCGCTGATGGCCACAAGCTGCCAATTCGGATCGCCGGTGCCCATCAGGCGCGAGAAAGCCCAGACCTCGCGCTGACGCTGGATCGCGGTGGCATTGCCCTCGACGACCTGACCTTCGGCATTCTTGACGGCGCGGATCAGCTCTCCGGTGAAGCGGATCGAGACTTCGGCGCGCTTGGTGGTGCGGTCAAAGCGCGCCTCGGTCAGCGACAATTCGCGGATGCCCATGAAGGTCGAGGTCACGGTAAGGCCGCGCGCCATGCGGTCGGCAACGGCGGCGTCGAAGCTGGCCTCGACCTCGGGGCCGGTGAAGGGGCGGATGGAGTCGATCTCGGCCTTGTCGAAGGCCATCAGGATCATTTCATAGGCGCCGCGCGCGCCTTTCAGGAATTCGGTGACGTTGAAGTCGGGCTCGGCGCCTTTCATCGCGGCCAGCGCGTCACGGCTGGCCTCGTCGGGGGCGTGGTCGGTGATGTCCTCGTCCAGGGCACCGTCGATGACGGTGGGCGCCGAAGCTCGGCCCGCCGGCGCGGCCGCCGTGGGTTCGAACCCGTCGCGGGTGCCAAGCACCGAACGGAGCTTGATGATCAGGAAGACAGCGATGCCCGCGAGGACAAGGAGCTGGATCGAGACGGAAGACATGCGGGACCCATGAACTATGGCGATTGCCGGTTGCGATCACTATGTAAGGGCTGGGTGGGGCCAAGTCCACCTTTGGGGCCGAAGCTTTTTGCGGGATGGGAAAAATGCGCGTGATCTTGGGGCTTTTGGTCTGGTCTCTGGTGGAAATCGGGCTGTTTGTCGCGGTAGGCGGGGCCATCGGGGTCTGGGCGACCTGGGGTGTCGTGTTGGGCTCGGCCGTGCTGGGCGTCGCGGTCTTGCGGCGGGCGGGGGAGGGGCAGCAGATGCGGGCGGTTCAGGTGCAGGACTTGGCCGGGCCGCTGGCGCAGGGCGTGTTGCGCGGGCTGGCGGGGGTTCTGCTGATCCTGCCGGGGTTTCTGACCGATGCGCTGGGGCTTGCCTTGCTGGTGCCGGCGGTGCGCGGGGTGATTATCGCGCGGATCGTGGCACGGTTTGGCGGGGTGCAGTTTCGGGGCGCGCAGTTTCGGGGTGGCTTTGCGACGTCAGAGGACGTGATCGACGGTGAGGCGGTGGAAGTGCCTCAGCAGCGGGTCGGGCCGCCTTCGGGATGGACCAAGGATCACGAGGCTGATAGGTAGTCTCCAGGATTTTGGAGGGTCACATGGCCGAGGAAAATGGTGCGGCACCGCCGCAAGTGAAGATGCAGGTTCTGGCGCAGTTCATCCGCGACCTGTCCTTTGAAAACAACGTCGCGCTGAAGGGGCTGACCGGCACCGAAATGCAGCCCGAGGTTCAGGTGGGCGTCAACCTGGACGCCAAGGCACGCAGCCAGCCGAACACCTTCGAGGTGAACGCGAAGTTCAAGGTCTCGTCGGTGAACAAGGTGAATGGCGACACGCTGTTCCTGTGCGAGCTGGATTACGGCGGCATCTTCCTGATCGAAGGCGTTCCGCAAGAGCAGCTGCATCCCTTTTTGCTGATCGAATGTCCCCGGCTGTTGTTCCCCTATATCCGCCGCATCATCTCGGATGTGACGCATGACGGCGGCTTCCCGCCCTTGAACATCGACAATGTCGATTTCCTGGCCCTGTATCGTCAGGAAATCGCCCGGCGGCAGGCGGCGGCCCAGCCCGCGGTCAACTAAGTTCAGGCCCACGCCCCGGTGTTTATCAGGGCCCCCGGTGGTTTCTGTTTCACGTGAAACAGAGCGTGAACCTCCGGGGGCTTTTTACTGTCGTTTCGCCCAGATCGCCGCATCGCCCATCTTGGCGGTAAAGGCCTTGTGCGCCTCGGCCTCGGCTTCGGTCAGGCGGGGGGGCAAAGGCGCGGGGCGCGGGGCGTGCTTGGTCTTTTGCGTGACACGCGGGCCGGTCTGGGTCGTCACTGCGGCAAGGGCAAAGTCAGGCTGACGGCCGCCGATCAACTCCAGGTAAACTTCGGCCAGCAATTCGCTGTCCAAAAGCGCGCCGTGCTTTTCGCGGCTGGAGTTATCGACACCAAATCGGCGGCACAGCGCATCCAGTGACGCCGGAGAGCCCGGGAATTTCTGCTTGGCGATGGCAAGCGTGTCGGTCGCCTGGGTCGTGGGCAGCTTTGGAAGACCGACTTGGGCCAGTTCCGCATTCAGGAACTTCATGTCGAAAGCGGCGTTGTGGATGACCATCTGCGCATCACCGACAAAGGCCAGGAAGTCGCGGGCAATCGCCTTGAAGACCGGCTTGTCACGAAGGAAGTCATCGCCCAGGCCATGAACCTCGAAGGCCTCTTTCGGCATCGACCGTTCGGGGTTGATATACTGGTGATAGGTCCGCCCGGTCGGCATGTGGTTCAAAAGCTCCACCGCGCCGATTTCGACGATCCGGTGCCCTTCGGAGGGTTCAAAGCCGGTGGTTTCGGTGTCGAGAACGATTTCACGCATGGCGGCCTCGGATATGGGTGATCAGCGCCGATACATAGGCGCGGGTGGCGGTCAGGTCGAGCGTTTCGACGATATGGCTGGCGCGGGCGCGTTTGTCGGCGTCGGGCATCTGGCGGGCAAGTATCTGCGCGAATTGCGCCTCGGTCATGGTGCCGCGCGCAAGGACGCGTTGGCGCTGCAGGTCCGCCGGCGCTGTGACCAGAAGGACGGCGTCCATCTCGGCCTCTGATCCCTTTTCATACAGCAAGGGAATGTCGAAAACCGCGATGTCAGAGACGGTTTTGGCGGCAAATTCCGCCCGGTCGGCGGCCACCAGAGGATGAACGACCGCCTCGATCTGCGGCAGGGTCAGGGAGTCCGCCGCGATCAAGGCCCGCAGGGCGGCACGGTCGATGGCGTCGCCCGCCAGCCCTGGAAACAGGCTCTGCAAAGGCAGAACGGCCGCTCCACCCGGCGCATAAAGCCGATGCACCGCCGCATCGGCGTCCCAGACCGGAATCCCGGCCTGGGCGAAAAAGCCGGCCGTCGTGGTCTTGCCCATGCCGATGGAGCCCGTCAGACCCAAGCGGAACGTCATGCGCCCAGCACCGCTTGCCGCAGGTCCTCATCAACCTCGGGTCTTTTGCCGAACCAGCGTTCGAACCCGGGCGCCGCCTGGTGCAAGAGCATCCCCAGGCCATCGACCACATGTGCGCCGCGCGCCTGCGCCTCGATCAGAAAGGGCGTCATCAGCGGGGTATAGACGAGGTCGGTGGCGACGCAGCCACGCTCCAGCAGGTCCAGCGGCAAGCGCGAGTCCGGCTTGCCCGTCATACCCAAAGAGGTCGAGTTGATCACCAGACCCGCGCCTTCCAGCATCTCTCCGGCATGGGTCCAGTCATGGACGACCAGCTTGGCCCCGAAATCCGAGCGCAACTGCTCGGCCCGCAGGCGGGTGCGGTTGGCTATGCGGATTTCCGGCACGCCGACTTCGATCAGGGCGGCGATGACCGCCCGCGCAGCCCCACCCGCGCCAAACAGGGCCACGGGCGCATGAGGCGCCCAATGCGGCGCATGGTGCCGCAGGTTGGCCATAAAGCCCGCGCCGTCGGTGTTATCGGCATGGATCTTGCCATCCTTGCGGAAAATCAAGGTGTTGGCCGCCCCGATCAGCGCCGCGCGGTCGGTCACAACATCGGCCAGCTGCAAGACTGTTTCTTTATGCGGGATCGTCACATTGATGCCGACAAACCCCAGACGCGGCAGCATTTTCAGCGCTTCGGGCAAATCCTGTGGCGAAATATCCATCGGCACGTAATGGCCCTTGATGCCATAGCGCCGCAGCCAATGGCCATGCAGAGCCGGTGAACGGCTGTGGGCGATCGGATGGCCGACGACGCCGGCAAGCGGGATACGGGCCGGCGCTGTTGGGGGCAACTCGGTCATGATGGGATGAAGCCTCGCAGGGACAGGTAGGTCAGCAGGGGCAGCAAGGGCAGCCCCAAGATGGTAAAGTAGTCGCCTTCGATCTGGCTGAAAAGCCGGATGCCCTCGGATTCCAGTTGATAGGCGCCCACAGAATGAGAAATCGCCGGCCAGTTGCGGGTGACATAGCCGTCAAGCCAATCCGGGCTGGGCGTCGCCATCGTCAGGCGCGCCACACCCACATGCCGCCAGACCGGCTTCATGTCGTGATAGAGCACGGCGGCAGAGAGGAGCTGATGGGTCTTGCCCCTGAGCATCTGGAGCTGCGCCCGGGCCTCTTCCGGCGTGTCGGGTTTGGCGAAGATCTGAGTCCCCAGCGCCAGGACCTGATCACAGCCCAGCACCAGCGCCTGGGGATGTTTCATAGCCAATTTCAGCGCCTTGGCCTCGGCCAGGGCATCCGCGATATCCCGCGGCGTGGCGCCCTCGGCCTCCAGGCTTTCACGCAGGGTCGCTTCATCAATGCGGGCGGGATGGGGCGTGACCTCGATCCCGGCGTTGCGCAACAGGGTCAGGCGGATTTCGGACTGCGAGGCAAGAAGAAGCATGGGGCCACCTGTGGGTAAGTCATCGCAAAATGCCGCTTTGTTCTGGCGGGCGAAAGGGGGGATGACGCAAGGGTTGCGATTTCGGCGCAAGTGGGGACGGGAACGAAAAGGCACTTTCCCCATGTGGACGGCCGCGCACTTGCGCTGTGGGGAAACGGCGAGGTGGCACATTGGGGGAAAATCGGTCGGGAGAGGCCAAGTCCTTAAAGCGCTGCGGATTAACGAAATCTTAAGGAATTGACAGAGCCTTTGGCGCCTGAGGTGGCTGAGTCGTCCACAGGGTTCTTCCTGTGGAGAAAAGCGGGGAGGAAATGGACAATCCCGTTACCCACAGGGACTATTACTATCATCATCCTTTCTTTATCTTATCTTTAAAGAAGAGGGTAAAATGATCGAATTCCTGGGCGAGTGGTATTGGTGGATCAAGGCGGGGCATGTCGTCTCGGTTATCGCATGGATGGCGGGTTTGTTTTATTTGCCAAGGCTTTACGTCTATCATGTCGAAGAGGTCGAAGCGGGTTCGAAGACCGATCTGATGTTCCAGACCATGGAACGGCGGCTTTTGCGGGCGATCATCGGGCCGGCCTCGGTGGCAACCTGGGTCTTCGGGCTGTGCCTGGTCTTCACCCCGGGGATCGTCGATTGGACGATGGTCTGGCCCTGGACCAAGGCGGCATCGGTTCTGGGGATGACCTGGTTTCAGCATTGGCTGGGCTGGCGGCGGAAGGATTTCGTGGCGGGCTCGAACCGCATCACGGGGCGGCAGTATCGGATGATGAACGAGGTGCCGACGCTGTTGATGTTCGTCATCGTCGCTTCGGTGATCGTCAAGTTCTGAGGCCCCGGCGCGTTGGGGCGGAATCGTTGACTTTGGGGCGGCTTGCGCTTAGATAAGCCGTAGCGCGGCCGTCCGGCCATCCCGCTTTTCCATATCTGACACGCGACAGGCTGGGGGTTCCCGGCCTTTGGGGTTTTGTGCATGACCGTTGAACATCTGAATCTCTCGGACCTGAAGGCCAAGACACCGGCTGAATTGCTGGCCATGGCGGAAGAGTGGGAGATCGAAAACGCGCCCTCGATGCGCAAGGGCGAGATGATGTTCTCGATCCTGAAAGAACATGCCGAAGAAGGTTGGGAAATCGGCGGGGATGGCGTGCTGGAGGTCCTGCAGGACGGGTTCGGGTTCCTGCGGTCGACTTCGGCCAACTATCTGCCGGGCCCGGACGATATCTATGTCTCGCCCGAGATCCTGCGGCAGTTTTCTTTGCGCACCGGCGACACGATCGAGGGTGTGATGGCGGCGCCTCGGGATGGGGAGCGTTATTTCTCGATCACCAAGGTCACGCGGATCAATTTTGACGACCCGGAAAAGGCGCGGCACAAGGTCTTGTTCGACAACCTGACGCCGCTTTATCCCGATGAGCGGCTGAAGATGGAGGTCGAGGACCCGACGATCAAGGATCGCTCGGCCCGGATCATCGACCTGGTCTGCCCCATCGGCAAGGGCCAGCGCGCCTTGATCGTGGCGCCGCCGCGGACGGGCAAGACCGTGCTTTTGCAGAATATTGCGAACTCTATCGCGGTGAACCACCCGGAATGTTATCTGATCGTCTTGCTGATCGACGAGCGGCCCGAGGAAGTGACCGATATGCAGCGGTCGGTGAAGGGGGAGGTGGTGAGTTCCACCTTCGACGAACCGGCGACGCGGCATGTGGCAGTTGCGGAAATGGTGATCGAAAAGGCGAAGCGTCTGGTCGAACACAAGCGGGATGTGGTGATCTTGCTGGATTCGATCACCCGTCTGGGGCGGGCGTTCAACACGGTTGTGCCGTCCTCGGGCAAGGTTCTGACCGGCGGTGTGGACGCCAACGCGCTGCAGCGGCCGAAGCGGTTCTTTGGCGCGGCGCGGAATATCGAAGAGGGCGGCTCGCTGACGATCATTGCGACGGCGCTGATTGATACCGGCAGCCGGATGGACGAAGTGATCTTTGAAGAGTTCAAGGGCACCGGCAACAGCGAAATCGTTCTGGATCGCAAGGTTGCGGACAAGCGGGTCTTCCCGGCCATCGACATCACGAAGTCTGGCACGCGGAAAGAAGAACTGCTGGTCGAAAAGACCGATCTGCAAAAGACCTATGTGCTGCGGCGTATCCTGAACCCGATGGGGACGACGGATGGCATCGAATTCCTGTTGGGTAAGTTGAAGCAGACCAAGACCAACGGTGAATTCTTCGATTCCATGAACGCGTAAAATGGGCGACACGATCTTTGCCCTGGCCTCGGCGCGGGGCAAAGCGGGGGTTGCGGTTTTTCGGGTCTCGGGGCCAATTGCGGTGGCGTCTGTCGGGCGGCTGTGCGCTGTGCCCGAGCGGATGGGTCTGCGCCGGCTGGTCTGGGGTGAAGTCCTGGACGAGGCCTTGGTGCTGCGCTTTGCGGCAGGGGCGAGCTTTACCGGCGAAGAGGTGGTCGAACTGCAGGTGCATGGGTCGCTTGCGGTGATCCGGGTAGTCTCGGAGGCGCTGTTGGCGGTGGGGCTGCGGCCGGCGGAAGCGGGCGAGTTCACCCGGCGGGCGCTGGAGAATGGCCGGCTGGACCTGGCGCGGGTTGAGGGGCTGGCCGATCTGGTGGATGCCGAGACGGAGGCTCAAAGGCGGCAAGCCTTGCGGGTGTTTTCGGGGGCGATTGGGGCGCGGGCCGAGGGTTGGCGGGCTAAGCTGATCCGGGCCGCGGCGCTGATCGAGGCGACGATTGATTTTGCCGACGAGGATGTCCCAGTGGATGTGACGCCGGAAGTCCTTGAACTGATTGAGACTTTGCAAGCGGAGTTGCGGGCGGAGATTGCCGGATCAGTCGTGGCCGAGCGGGTGCGCGACGGGTTCGAAGTGGCGATCATCGGGGCTCCGAATGTGGGGAAGTCGACCTTGCTGAACGCTTTGGCGGGGCGTGAGGCGGCGATCACCTCTGAAGTGGCGGGGACGACGCGGGATGTGATCGAGGTGCGGATGGACCTGGGTGGGCTTGCCGTGACGCTGTTGGATACCGCGGGGCTGCGTGAGACCGAGGACCGGGTGGAGGCGATTGGCGTGGCGCGGGCTTTGAAGCGGGCGGAGCAGGCGGATTTGCGGGTCTTTCTGCTGAGCGCACCGGATGAGGAGTTGATGATGGCGCCGTTGGCGGGTGATGTCGTCGTTCTTGGGAAGGGCGATCTGCGCGGTGACGGGGTGTCTGGGCTGACCGGGCAGGGGGTTGATGAGCTGGTTGCGCGGGTTCGGGCGGAGTTGGAAGCGCGTGCGGCTGGGGCCGGGGTCATGACGCGGGCGCGGCACCGCTATGCGATGGTGGCGGCGGTGGAGGCTTTGGAAATCGCGGCGAATAGGGTAAGGGTGGCGGGGGCCGAACTGGTTGCCGAAGAGTTGCGGCAGGCGGGGCGGGCTTTGGATGTGCTGGTCGGGCGTGTCGACGTGGAAAACCTGCTGGATGAGATCTTCTCCAGCTTTTGTATTGGCAAGTAGGGAGTGTTTCACGTGAAACATTTCGACGTGATCGTGGTGGGTGGCGGGCATGCGGGCGCGGAAGCGGCTGCTGCTGCTGCACGGATGGGTGCCCGCGTGGCGCTGGTGTCGATGCGGCGGGACCGGATCGGCGTGATGTCGTGCAATCCGGCGATTGGCGGCTTGGGCAAGGGCCATTTGGTGCGCGAGATCGACGCGCTGGATGGGATCATGGGTCTTGCAGCGGATGAGGCCGGCATCCAGTATCGGCTTTTGAACCGGCGGAAGGGTCCTGCCGTGCAGGGCCCGCGCGTTCAGGCGGATCGGAAACTGTATCGCCTGGCGATTCTGGGGATGCTGGAGCGGCAGGCCGGGTTGGAAATCATTGAGGGCGAGGTTGTGGACCTCGTTGATGAGGCAGGAAAGATCGTCGGCGTGGACCTCGCCGAGGGGGTTCGGATAACGTCGGCTGCCGTAATCTTGACCGCCGGGACATTTCTGAACGGGGTCATTCACATCGGGAATGTTCGGCGCTCTGGTGGGCGCGAGGGAGATGTGGCTTCGGTTCGCCTTGGGCAGCGTTTGGCGGGATTTGGACTGGATCGCGGTCGGTTGAAGACTGGCACGCCGGCACGCCTGGATGGTCGCACGATCAATTGGGCCATTCTGGATCAGCAGCCTGGCGATGAAATGCCCGTGATGATGTCCTTTGCAAATCGCTCGCCCAAGGTGCGTCAGGTCGCCTGTGGGATCACGCATACCAACGAACGCACCCATGACATCGTGCGCAGCAACCTTTCCCTTTCGGCCATGTATGGCGGCCACATCGAGGGCGTTGGTCCACGCTATTGCCCCTCGATCGAAGACAAGGTCGTCCGGTTCGCCGATAAAAGTGAGCACCAGGTGTTTCTTGAGCCGGAAGGGCTGGATGACGACACTGTCTATCCGAACGGGATCTCTTCTTCGCTGCCCGCAGAGGTTCAAGAGGCCTATATTCGAAGCATTCGGGGCCTCGATTCTGTTCGGATTCTGCAGCCCGGCTATGCCATCGAATATGATTATTTCGACCCACGAGCCTTGGGGCCCGGTCTGGAAACAGTGGTCCCCGGTCTGTATTTTGCCGGTCAGATCAATGGCACGACAGGGTATGAAGAGGCCGCCGCACAGGGGTTGGTGGCGGGTGCCGCCGCCGCATCAAGCGTTTTGGGTCGCGATGGTCCGATCTTTACGCGTCGGAACAGCTATATTGGTGTGATGATCGACGATTTGCGAATGCGTGGGGTGACGGAGCCCTATCGGATGTTCACATCGCGCGCCGAGTTTCGCTTGCAGTTGCGGGCTGACAATGCGGATCAGCGGCTGACGTCCATGGGGCGGGATGTTGGCTTGGTGGGCGCCGGCCGTCATGCTGACTTCCAAAAAAAGATGGCGAATGTTCATGGGTTGCGTGATTGCCTTGCCAATGTCTCTGTGACCCCGGCCGAGTTGCAAGCCGTTGGGATCTCCACAAGCCGAGATGGCGCCCGGCGTAGCCTGTTGCAAGTCTTAGCGTTTCCTAATGTCTGTTGGGATCAGATCGTTCCTCTGGTGCCCGATGTGGCCACAGCGGACGAGGCCACGCGGTCCCAGGTCTGGTGTGACGCGCTCTATGCGCAGTATCTTGACCGTCAGGACAATGACGTGGCGGGCCTGGACCGCAATGCGCTGACACCGATTCCACGGGAAATCAGCTATCTTGGCCTGCCGGGGTTGTCCAATGAGCTGGCTTCAAAGCTGGAGCGGTTCAGGCCAAGTTCGATCCAAGAGGCTGAGCGGATCGAGGGCATGACGCCGGCGGCCTTGGTTTTGATCCTTGCACAATGCCGAAAGTTCGCATCGCTGAAAGCTGTCCATGGCTGACCAGACCAACTTGCCCCAGCCCGAGTGGCTGAATGTTTCACGTGAAACAATGGATGATCTGGCCCGTTTTGGTGCTCTGGTGACCCAATGGACCGCGCGAATCAACCTGATCAGCCCCGCATCCATTCCTGATATCTGGAATCGCCATATTCTGGACAGTGCGCAGCTCTTTGGTCTGGCCAAGGATGGCCGCACTTGGATTGATTTGGGCAGTGGTGGCGGGTTTCCGGGCATCGTGGCTGCCATCATCGCCCGAGAGCTTCAGCCAACTTGGCGATTCAATCTCGTGGAATCGGATCAAAGAAAGACCGCCTTTCTGCGGAAGGCAGCGATTGAACTTGGCCTGGTTCTTCACCTGCATGCGACTCGGGCCGAATCTCTGAAGCAAATGAAAGCGCAAACACTGACGGCGCGGGCTCTTGCTCCGCTGTCGGACCTGCTGTCCCTGGTTGATCGTCATCTAGAACCGGGTGGCCGCGCGATCCTCCCCAAAGGGGCGCGCGCCCAAGCCGAAATTGATGAAGCCCGCGCCTCTTGGTCCTTTGATCTTGATGTGATCCCAAGCCGCACTGACCCCGCAGCGCAAATCCTGATGATCGAGAACCTGCGACATGTCTGACTTCACCCGTGCCCGCCAACCCATGATCGTCGCGATTGCCAACCAAAAGGGCGGCGTGGGCAAAACGACGACGGCCATTAACCTGGCGGCTTGCCTCGTGGAGTCCGGGGCCCGGGTGCTGTTGGTCGACCTTGATCCCCAGGGGAACGCGTCGACGGGACTTGGTGTCGCGCCAGATGCACGGAAATCGACCTCCTATGACCTTTTGGTCGAAGAAGCCGCTGTCCACGACATTCTGATGCCAACTTCAATCCCGGGTCTGGACATCATTCCCGCCAATTCTGACCTATCTTCTGCAGACATCGACCTTGTCGCCAACGAGAAACGGACGTTCCTTCTGCATGACTCGCTCCGCCACGGCATCGAGGACAGTTTGGACTATGACTTTCTGCTGATTGACTGCCCGCCTTCGCTTAGCCTTCTGACGATCAATGCCCTGGTCGCCGCACATTCCGTTCTGATTCCTCTGCAGGCGGAATTCTTCGCGCTTGAAGGCTTGTCGCAGCTCATGATGACGATCCGCAAAGTCCGCGCTGCCGCCAATCCAGGTCTTCGCATCGAAGGCGTCTTGCTGACGATGTCCGATGCGCGCAACCGTCTCAGCCAGTTGGTCGAATCCGATGCGCGGCAGACGCTTGGCGACCTTGTTTTCCGCACAGTAATCCCAAGAAATGTGCGATTGAGCGAGGCGCCCTCTTTCGCTCAGGCCATCCTGCAGTATGATCCGCAATCACGGGGCAGCGAGGCCTATCGCAACCTCGCAGCCGAGTTTCTTCAGCGCCACCCGCTGACGGATCGCAAAGCGGCAGGTTAAGGCAAGGAGAAAGACATGGAAAAACGTGGTTTGGGTCGAGGCCTCTCGGCGCTTCTTGCTGATGCCAACCTGACCGGCGGCGCCGAACCGGCGCGGCCGCTGAAGTCGGAGCTGCTGGTCCCTGTGGACCATCTCCACCCGAATCCGGATCAACCGCGCAAGACCTTCACGCCCGAGGCGCTCGATCAACTGGCTCAGTCGATCCGGCAAAAGGGGATCATTCAGCCCTTGATCGTTCGTGCTTCTTCGCGCGCCGATCACTACGAAATCGTTGCTGGTGAACGGCGCTGGCGCGCGGCGCAACTTGCTGAACTTCATTCTGTGCCGGTGGTGGTTCGTGAGTTCTCGGATGTCGAAGTCCTTGAAATCGCAATTATCGAGAACATTCAGCGCGAAGACCTCAACCCGATCGAAGAGGCACTGGCCTACCGACAGTTGATGGATCGCTTTGGGCACACCCAGGAAAAGCTTGCGGAGGCCCTGTCCCGCAGCCGCAGTCACATCGCGAACTCCATGCGGCTGCTGACTTTGCCCGAGACGGTGCAATATATGCTGCGCAAGGGTGAGCTGACGGCTGGCCACGCGCGCGCCCTGATCACCTCAGCGGACCCGACAAAGTTGGCGGTTCAGGCGGTGCAGCGTGGGCTTTCCGTCCGTCAGGTGGAAGAGCTGGTCAAAAAGCCCGTGCCCGACTCCAAGCGTCGCCCCCCCAACACCGAGAAAGACGCTGACACGCGGGCCATCGAATCGGATATTTCGGCCAATCTTGGCATGGGTGTGAAGATCGACTTTCGGGGCGTGGATGGCGGGACCGTCACGATTTCGTTCCGTTCGCTCGACGAACTGGACCTGCTGTGCGACGTTCTTTCGCGCCTGGACCGCAAGGAAATGATGGACCGCCTCTAAAGCTTGCCTGCAGGTCTGGGCCGGAGCACTTCGGCCCTAGCCAACCAAAAGCTCACGCAGGATGGCATTTAGCACCATCCGTCCGGTCGGCGTTGCCCGCAGCCGATCACGGTGAAGATCGACGAACCCGCCGTCAATGAGCTCGGCAATCTTTTTCTCGGGCAGGTCCTGCCCCCGAAGCCGGGCATATCGCGCGACATCCAGCCCCTCCGACAAGCGCAGCGCGTTCAGGAGATATTCCGTCGCCTGATCCTCTCCCTCCGACAGGTTGCGCGGAAGCTCACCTGTGGCGCCAGATTCCACCAGATTCAGCCAAGCGCCAGGAGCCTTCGGTGCCTCCGTTGCCCAGCGTTGCCCCTGCAGGGTCAGCCGCCCATGCGCGCCCGGGCCGATCCCAGCGTAATCCCCAAGGCGCCAATAGATCAGGTTATGACGGGCTTCCTGACCAGATTTGGCGTGGTTCGACACCTCATAGGGCATGAGGCCGGCCGCCACGGTCATGTCTTGGGTCAGGTCATAGAGCTCGACCGACAGGTCCTCATCGGGCAGCCCGACCAGCAGACCGCGCGCATGCCGCGCTGCAAAGACGGTGCCTTCTTCGACGGTCAACTGATAAAGCGATAGATGATCGGGTGCCATCGCCAGGGCTTCGGTCAACTCCTGCTGCCAGTCCGCAGCCGTCTGATCCTGTCGCGCATAGATCAGATCAAAACTCACGCGCCCGAAATGCTTCCGTGCGATATCATAGGCGAATTTACCCTCCGCAACGCTGTGCATCCGACCCAAACGCTTCAAATCGCCATCGCGCAGGGCCTGCAAGCCGATCGAGATCCGATTGACCCCGGCCTGGGCATAGCGTTCAAACCGTGCAGCCTCGACGGAACCGGGATTCGCCTCCATCGTGACCTCGAAGTCATTCGCCACCGTCCAGGTCGCCCGGATGCGCTCCAGCATCGCGGCAACCAGATCGCTGTCCATCAGCGAAGGGGTCCCACCACCAAAGAAGACCGTCGACAACAGCCTTCCCTGGGTTTCCCGTCCGATCCGGTCGATCTCTGCCAGATAGGCGCTCTTCCAGCGGTTCTGGTCGATCCGATCCGCCACATGGCTGTTAAAGTCGCAATAGGGGCACTTCGACTGGCAAAAGGGCCAGTGCAAATACAGCCCAAATCCCCCATTCTGCCAATCTTCGCTCATCCCTGGTAGGCCGTCACTTCGATCTCGACCAGCATTTCTGGCCGGATCAGGCCCGCGATCACCATGGTCGCTGCTGGCCGGATCTCGCCCAGATGTCGGCCAAGGACCGGAACCAACTGTTCGACCAACGAAGGATCGACCACCGTATATTGAACCCGAACCACGTCGGAGGGCTCGAATCCCGCCTCCTCCAACACCCGCCAGATCGTCGCAAAGCAGTTCTCCGCCTGGGCCGCAATCCCCTCGGGCATGGCCATCGTGGCGTAATCATACCCCGTGACGCCGGACACAAAGCACCAGCCCCCCTTCACGACAGCACGGCTATAGCCCATGGTCTTTTCGAAAGGCGATCCCGTCGAGATATGTTTCACGTGAAACACTCCGCTACAAGTTTCCGAAACGCATCCGCCCGATGGCTGATCAAATTCTTCTCTTCATCGGCCATTTCCCCAAAGGTCCGATCATGCCCAACGGGCTGAAAGATCGGATCATAGCCGTGTCCCGTGCTTCCCCGCATTGGCCAGACGATCCGCCCTTCGCAACGCCCCGCCACGACCATCTCCGCCCCATGTGGCTCTACAATGGCCAAAGTGCAGCAAAAAGCTGCCGAGGTTGCCCCTCCGACCACCTCCAGCATCCCCCAAGTCTTCCGCATCGCCCGTGTAAAGTCCCGCCCGCCAGAGCCCTCAGCCCAATCCGCCGTATAAATCCCCGGAGCCCCGCCCAAAGCCGCGACCTCCAACCCGGAATCATCGGCCAATGTCACCAGACCCGACCCCTTCGCCCCCGCCCGCGCCTTCACCAAAGCATTCCCGGCAAAGCTCCGCTCGGTCTCCTCCGGCTCGCTCAGCCCAAAGTCCTTCAGCCCCAGGATTTCCACCTCGAAAGGCGCCAGCAGAGCCTGAAACTCCGCCAGCTTTCCCTTGTTTCCGGTGGCGACCAGCAATTGGCTCCCCCGTGCGATCTTCATCCCAAAGCCGCCTTCTGCGCTGCCACCAACTGCGCAATTCCGGCTTCGGCCAGATCCAACAACCCGCCCATCTCGTCCCGCGAGAAAGTTGCCCCCTCCGCCGACATCTGCAGCTCGATCATCCGGCCACGCCCGGTCAGAACAAAGTTCCCATCCGTGCCAGCAACCGAATCTTCGGCGTAATCCAGGTCCAAGACGCCTTGCCCGGCATAGATCCCGCAAGACACTGCCGCGACATGGTCAAGGATCGGGTCCGACACAATCGCCCCCGACTTCAGCAACCCATTCACCGCCAGCCGCAAAGCCACAAACCCGCCGGTGATCGAGGCGCATCGCGTCCCGCCGTCCGCCTGCAACACGTCGCAATCAATGACGATCTGCCGCTCTCCCAGGGCCGAGCGGTCGACCCCCGCCCGCAAAGCCCGTCCGATCAGCCGCTGGATCTCTTGCGTCCGGCCCGACTGTTTGCCCGCCGCAGCCTCGCGCCGCGTCCGCGACCCGGTTGCGCGCGGCAACATGCCATATTCCGCCGTCACCCAGCCCAGCCCCGTCCCTTTCAGGAAGCTCGGCGGCTTGTCCTCGATCGAGGCCGAGCACAGAACATGCGTTTCCCCCATCTTGATCAGACAAGACCCTTCGGCGTGTTTCATCACACCGGTCTCGATCACCACCGCCCGCATCTCGTCCAGTTTCCGTCCCGAGGGTCGCATGCTTCACCTTTCAGCTTTATCCACAGGCCAGATACGCCCGCGACCCGCCCTCACGCAACCCTGATTGACGTTTCGCCCGTTACATCCCTACATTCCCCCCATGATCCCAAAGTCCCCGCTCTCCGAGTTGAACGACCGTTCCCGCGAGGTCTTCCGCCGCGTCGTCGAATCCTACCTGTCCAACGGCGACCCGGTCGGCTCGCGCACCCTGACCCGCGCGATGACGGAAAAGCTTTCCGCCGCCACGATCCGCAACACGATGCAGGACCTGGAATACCTCGGCCTTCTGGACAGCCCCCATATCTCCGCCGGTCGCATCCCGACGCAAACCGGCCTCCGCCTCTTCGTCGACAGCCTGCTGGAGGTCGGCGAGATCGACGCCAATGACCGCTCCCGCATCGAATCCGCCTTGCCGCAAGAAGAAACCGAGGTCACGACCCTGCTGGATCAGGTCGGCGGCGCGCTTTCCCATATCACCGGCTCCGCTTCGCTCGTCCTGGCGCCAAAGCAGGAAACCGCGCTCCGTCATATCGAGTTCGTCTCCCTCGCCCCTGACCGCGCCCTGACCGTCCTCGTCTTTGTCGATGGCCATGTCGAAAACCGCGTCTTCACCCCACCGCCGGGCCAAACCCCCGCCTCCCTGCGCGAAGCCGCCAATTTCCTGAATGCCATTGCCGAGGGCCGCCGCCTCTCCGAACTCCGCCCCCTGATCGCCGCCGAAATCGCCTCCCGCCGCCAAGAGATCGACACCCTCGCCCGCACCATGGTCGAATCCGGTCTGGCGCTCTGGCAAAACCCCGGTGAGCGTGGCGAACGCCTGATCGTCCGCGGCCAAGCGAATCTCCTCCCCAACGCGCCCGAGGTCGACCTCGACCGCATCCGAACCCTGTTTGACGACCTGGAAAAGAAGCGCGACATCGCCGATTTCCTGGAAATGACCGAGACAGGAGAGGGTGTGCGCATTTTTATCGGTTCCGAGAACAAACTCTTCTCACTTTCGGGTTCCACTTTGGTCGTTTCTCCCTATATGAACGCCGACCGTAAGATCATCGGCGCCATCGGCGTCATCGGCCCCACCCGGCTCAACTACGGCCGGATCGTGCCCATCGTGGACTTCACCGCCCAACTCATCGGGCGGCTGGTCTCCGAACGGGGCAAGGGCTGACACAGAAGGAAAGAACCATGGCTGAAGAGACCGCAGCTCAGGCACATACCGACGACAAGGACTTGGAACATTTCCTCGCCCAGGATGGCGAGATCGAGGCGCTCAAGGCCGAGCGCGACGAGTTCCGCGACCGCTACATGCGCGCCCTGGCCGATGCCGAGAATTCGCGCAAACGCGCCGACCGCGACCGCCGCGAGGCCGAGAACTACGGCTCCACCCGCCTGGCCCGCGACCTGCTCCCGGTCTTTGACAACCTGCGCCGCGCTTTGGGCGCCGTGACCGACGAACAGCGCGCCGCCAATGCCGCCCTGCTGGAAGGCGTCGAACTGACCCTGAAAGAGCTGACCGCCGTCATGTCCAAACACGGTGTCAAGCCGATCGAGGCCAAGCCCGGCGACCTCTTCGACGCGCAATGCATGGAGGCGATGTTCGAAGCCCCCCTGCCGGGCACCAAGGCTGGCCAGATCATCCAGGTGATGACCGAGGGCTTCATGCTGCACGACCGCCTTCTGCGCCCGGCGCAAGTCGGCGTGTCGTCCTTCACCGGCTAAGCAACGGCGGGATTTAACCCGCCCCACGCCGCCCTACCGATCCCGCCCAAGCGTAGGGCGGGATTTATCCCGCCGCCCCCGCCAAGCCCTTCAGCTCATAGATCAAGGCCAAGGCATCGCGCGGAGACAGCTCGTCCGCGCTGATATCGCGAAGCCGCTTTTCCACCACCGACTCACGCGCAACCGGCCTCGACACCTCCGCCACCGCCCGAAACAGCGGCAGGTCGTCGATCAAGGCCTTCGAGGGCCGCTCGCGGTCGCCCTTCTCCAAAGCCTCCAGCACCACCTTGGCGCGGTCCACCACCGCCAAAGGCAGCCCCGCCAACCGCGCCACCTGCACGCCGTAACTGCGGTCCGCGGCGCCTTCCTTGACCTCGTGCAGAAAGACCACCTCGCCCTCCCATTCCCGCACCGCCAGGGTCGCATTGCGCACCCCCGACAGCTTTCCGGCCAGCGCGGTTAGCTCATGATAATGCGTGGCGAACAAGGCCCTGCACCGGTTGACCGCCTGCAGATTCTCCAACACCGCCCAGGCAATCGACAGCCCGTCCCAGGTCGCCGTGCCCCGGCCGATCTCGTCCAGGATGACCAAAGCGCTGTCGTCCGCCTGGTTCAGGATGGCCGCGGTTTCCACCATCTCGACCATAAAGGTCGACCGCCCCCGCGCCAGATCATCCGCCGCCCCAACGCGGCTGAAGATCTGCCCCACTACCCCGATCCGCGCCTTGCGCGCTGGCACATAGCTCCCCATCTGCGCCAGCAAAGCGATCAGCGCATTCTGCCGCAGAAAGGTCGATTTCCCCCCCATGTTCGGCCCGGTGATCAGCCAGATCGCCGGAACCCCCGCCGCCGTCAGCCCGCAGTCATTCGGCACAAAGGCCGCGCCCTGCCGCCGCAAAGCCGCCTCCACCACCGGATGCCGCCCGCCCTCAATGACAAAGGCCCGGCTCTCGTCGACGTCAGGAGCCACCCAATCCTCGACCACCGCCAGTTCCGCCAGCCCCGCCGCAAGGTCGATCTCGGCCAAGGCCCGCGCCGCCGAGGCCACCGCGCCCGAGCGTTCCAGCACCGAGGCCCGCAGCCGGTCGAAAATCCCCTTCTCGATCTCCAGCGCGAGGTTTCCAGCGTTCAGGATACGCGTTTCCAGCTCTGACAGTTCGACCGTCGAAAACCGCACCTGGTTCGCCGTCGTCTGGCGATGGATGAAGCGAGGATTGCCCCGCATCACCGCCTCATGCGTCGTCGTCGTCTCGATGAAATAGCCCAAGACATTGTTATGCTTGATCTTCAGCGACGAAACGCCGGTCTCGGCCACAAACGCCGCCTGCATCTCGCCCACGACCCCGCGCCCCTCGTCGCGCAGGCGCCGCGTCTGGTCCAGCCCGGTGTCGAAGCCCTCGGCCACAAAGCCGCCATCCCGCGCCAGCAAAGGCGGCTCCGCCACCAAAGCCGCATCCAAAAGCCCCACCAGATCCTCATGGCCGAGCAAAGCCGCGTCGAACAACGGCCCGCCCTGAACCATCCCCGCCACCCGCGCGGCGCCCATCAACCCTGCCCGCACCGCCGCCAGATCCCGCGGCCCACCGCGCTCCAAGGCCAGCCGCGACAGAGCCCGGTCCATATCCGGCACCATCCGCAAGGCATCGCGCAGCCCGTGCCGGTCGCCGTCGATCACCCAGGTCACCCGCGCCAGCCGCCCCCGCACCACCGCCACATCCCGCGACGGAGACCCCAACCGCGCCTCCAACAACCGCGCCCCCGCCGAAGTCACCGTCCGGTCGATCACCGACAGCAAAGACCCCTCCCGCCCGCCGCTCAAAGCCTGCGTCAGCTCCAGGTTCCGCCGCGTCGCCCCGTCCATCTGAACGGTCCCTCCCGAAGCCTCCCGCACCGGAGCCCTCAGCAGCGGCAGTTTCCCCCTCTGCGTCAGCTCCAGATAGTCAACCAAAGCCCCCATGGCCGAAACCTCGGCCCGCGTGAAAGCCCCGAACGAAGCCAACCCCGCCACGCCATAAAGCCGCGCCACCCGCGCCTCTGACCCGCTGGAATCAAACGACCCCCGGCCCAGCGAAGTGACCTGAGCCCCCGCCTCCTCGATCCCCTCGCGCCAAACCGCCTCCCGCGCCTCGGACACCAGCACTTCCTTCGGCCCCAACCGCGCCAATTCCGCCCCAAGCTTCGCCCCCGGGCAGGTCATCACCCGAAACTCCCCGGTGGAAATATCCGCCCAGGCCAAAGCCCCCTCATCCCGCACCTCGGCGAAAGCGCACAGGTAATTCGCCCGCCGCGCCTCCAGCAACGTGTCCTCGGTCAGGGTCCCCGGCGTCACAAGCCGCACGACATCCCGGCGAACGACCGACTTATACCCGCGCTTCTTCGCCTCCGCCGGGTCCTCCATCTGCTCGGCAATCGCGACGCGGAACCCTTTGCGGATCAGCGCCAGCAAATAGCCCTCCGCCGCATGGACAGGCACGCCGCACATCTGGATGGGCGCGCCCTGATGCGTGCCGCGCTTGGTCAGGGCAATATCCAAGGCCTCGGCCGCCAGCACCGCATCCTGAAAGAACATCTCATAGAAGTCGCCCATCCGGTAAAAGAGCAAAGCCCCCGGATGCTGCGCCTTGATCTCCAGATATTGCGCCATCATCGGCGTCACGTCGTCAGCCATCGCCCACTCCTTGATCGCCGCCACAAAACCACTGCCCGTCGCAAAAGGGAACCCGTCAAGCCACTGGTAAGCCCCGCCCCCTCTGGTATTCTCGCCCCGGAAACAATCGGTCCAACCATGCAGAACCAGATCCATTTCGATCTCTCGCCCGAGGTTCTGATCCTCGACCCGTTCCACACGCCGGACTTCCATGTCCTGCGTCAGCCGGATTTCCTGTGGCGTGCCATCCCGGCCGGCCGCATCCATGGCTTTGCCGCCTCCGAACACCCGCAGGTCAACGACCGCATCCAGTCGGTCCTGACGGCCACCAAACGCGACCGGCTGTTTACCCGCGCTTTGGAAGTGGCCACGGTGCCCGTCCACCTGTCCGACGTCTGGTTCCGCAAATCCTGGGTCACGCAAGGCGCGCGCTGCCTGATTTCGGGCGCCGCCGGCCTGCGCCTGCTGAACCGCTACGCCTGGGAGCATGAGGCGACCGACGGCGACACGCGCCTGGCCGATCACTTCGCGCGCCTGCAGGCGATCCCCGGTCCCCGGACCCTTGCGCAGGTCCCGGATGACCTCGCCCCCGGCACGCCGATTGCCATCGAGTGTCGCAACACCTTCAACTACTACCACTTCCTGACCGAAAGCCTCTGCCAGCTGTGCCTGGTTCAGGAAACCGGCCTCAAGGGTCCGATCTACCTGCATTTCCCGAACAACCAAGAGAAAACCCGCGGCTTCACCCGCGCCTTTGTCGAGGTGCTTTTCCCCGAACTGGCCCCCCGCGTGATCTTTGACCGCGCCCCGGTGCATCACGCCGAAGTCGTGGTGCCCTATAACTTCACCGCGTCTCTGTATCAGCTTTCCAGTGCCGAACTGGACGGCTTTGAACACGAATTCCCGCCCGTGGGTGCGTGGAAAGGCCGCCGCGCCACCCGCGCCAGTCACGCGATCCTGGCCGGTCATGCGGTCGACTCCAGCCTGTTCAAACTCCGCGCCCGCGCGCTGCAGGCGATCCAGGGTCGCGACACCACCCACCTGCCGAAACGCTTCTGGATCACCCGCGAGGGCGAGGCCCGCGACCGGCGGATGAAGGGCGAAGAGGATATCCTCGACATGCTGCGCCTGTTCGGTTTCGAAGAGGTCGCCTTCGAACGCCTGACGCCCTTGGACCAGATCGCCCTGATGGCGGGTGCCGAGATGATGATCTCCTACCACGGCGCCGGTTTCACCAACATGCTCTTCGCCCCGCCCGATGCGACAGTGATCGAGATCGGGACCCTGCAAACCGCCATGTATCGCTGGCCAGACTTCTGGCCGCTGGCCGCGGTTTCGGGCTGCCGCTACCTGACCTTCTTTGCCGATTTCGACGCCGAGGACCCAACGCGCGAACCGCAATTCTCCGAGGACGGCATCGTCCCCGTCCATCTCTCGCGCTTGGGCCTTGCGCGGATCATGTCGGTCGTGGTCTCGCTTCTGGGAGAGACCCCCGAATTCCAAAGCGCGGATGAGGTTCAGACTCTGGGCCAGACCCTGATGGCCATAGGCGAACACGACCGCGCCAAGGCCTTGTTCGAGACACATGTGGCCCTGTCCGAAGGCCATGTCGGCCTGTCGCTGGCCATGGCGGACCTCGCCGACCACCAGGGCGACAAGGCGGCAACCCTGGCAGCCCTTTACGCCGCCTACCGCGCCGATCCTTCGGACTGGGCCATCCTGATCCGCATGCTCTGGTGCGCCCGCGCGATGAACCAATCGGAACTGGTCGGCACGCTTCTGGCCACGTTGCACGACGGTTTCCCCGACCGCTATGACGCCTTCGCCCGCGCCCGCCCCTGGGTGCGCGACTATTACCAATCCGAAAAGGCCGCCGCCCAATGACCGACGTGTCCACCCACCAGGCCGAAGAAGACGCCCGCAACGAAAACATCCTGATCTGGCTGAACGGCGCCGTGGTTCCCAAGGCCCAGGCCCTCGTTTCAGTCTACGACGCAGGCTTCATGCTGGGCGATGGCGTCTGGGAGGGCATCCGGCTTTACAACAACCGCTGGTCCTTCCTGGATGAGCATATCGACCGCCTGTTCGAGGCCGCGCTTGCCATCGACCTGGACATCGCCCGCAGCAAAGATGATGTCAAAAAGGCCATCACAGATACACAATCCGCCAATCAGATGACCACAGACGCCCATGCGCGCCTGATGGTGACGCGCGGCGTCAAGTCCCGCCCCTTCCAGCACCCGAAACTCTCCCGCCAGGGCCCGACGATGGCGATCATCATGGAACATTCGCGCCCGAAACTGCCGCGGCCCATCCGTCTTGCGACCGTCCCTCACCTGCGCGGCCTGCCGATGACCCAGGACCCCAAGCTGAACTCCCATTCCAAGCTGAACTGCATCCTGGCCTGCATCGCCGCCGAAAAGGCCGGCGCGGACGAGGCCCTGATGCTGGACATCCACGGCTTTGTGAACACCACCAACGCCTGCAACTTCTTCATCGTCCGCAAGGGCGAGGTTTGGACCTCCACCGGCGACTACTGCATGAACGGCATCACCCGGCAAAAGGTCATCGACCTTTGCCGCGCCAACGGAATCCCCGTCCGCGAGAAAAACTTCTCCCTTGTCGAAACCTATTCCGCCGACGAAGCCTTCCTGACCGGCACCTTCGGCGCGCAAACCCCGGTTGGCATGATCGACGGCCGCCAGATCGGCACCGGCCAACTTGGCCCGATGACCGAACGCATCCGCGCCCTATACAAAACCCTCGTCGGCGCCTGATTTCACACTGACCCAAATATTCCACGGGGGTTTGGGGGTGGGAAACCCCCAATCTCCCGGTCAAGCAGAGATACCATGACCCAGAAAATCGCCATGTGGAGCGGCCCGCGCAATCTCTCCACCGCCATGCTCTACAGTTTCGCCGCGCGGGGCGATTGCGCCGTTTGGGACGAGCCCTTCTACGCCGCCTATCTGCAGGCCACCAACCTTCCCCATCCCATGGCCGCCGAGGTCATCGCAGCTGGTGAGCCCGATCCGCAAAAGGTCGCCACCCTTTGCACCCAAAACCCGCCTTTGCAGAGCCTGTTTTACCAAAAGCACATGACGTTGCACATGATCCCCGCCTTTGATCGCGGGTTTCTGAAAGACCTGACCAATGCCTTCCTGATCCGCCACCCCGCCCGCGTCATCGCCTCCTATGCGCAAAAGCGGGAATCCCCGACGCTGGCCGACCTTGGCTTCACGCAACAGACCGAGCTTTTCGACCAGGTCGCCCAAATGACCGGCGCGGCCCCGCCTGTGGTCGACAGCGCCGACATCCGCGCCAACCCGAAAGCCACCCTGTTTCGGCTCTGCACCCGCCTGAATATCCCCTATACCGACCGGATGCTGACCTGGCCGCCCGGTCCCAAACCCTTCGACGGGGTCTGGGCGCCACATTGGTATAACGCGGTCCATGCCTCGACCGGACTGGGCGATCCGGAAGGCCCGCTCCCGACCCTGACGCCAGAGCTTCAAAGGCTCTGCGACCAGGCCATGCCGCATTACGACAGATTAAGGAAATTCATCTAGCCTTCCACAGGCGATTCTTGACAGAGAACCGCCGATCCATATCCTATTGCCCATCAACAATAAAAATGAGCAGCACATGACCATTACCGCGCAAAGCGCCCCGTCCTTGATTGAATCCGTCGGATTTTACGACATCACAGATGTCACCAAGCTTCCCCGCAACACCGATATCGCGACGCTGTCCGACGGCCGCTATGTCGTGGTCTGGCAAGAGATCCTCGGTCGCCCGGCCGCGGGTGTCTCTGACACCGACGGCGCCATCTTTGGCCGGATCTACAACGCCGACGGCACCGCCGCGACCGAGGCCTTCCAGCTGAACCTGTTCTTCCCGGGCCTGCAGGCCAATCCCCGCGTCGTGGCGACGCCCGGCGGTGGATTTGTCGTGTCCTATGACTCGACCCTGACCTGGGCATCGACGCCGACCGATGTCGACACTTTCGCGGTCTGGTATGACGGCAACGGCGCCGTGGTTCCGATCCTCAGCAATTCCAACGCGGTCAACACCTATGACATCGACCGCGACGCCCCGACCCTGGTCGAGACCAAGAACTTCATCACCGGCCTGAACAACGGCAATGTGGCGGCGGTTTCCGACAACAAACTGGTTCAGATCTTCGATACGCCCGGTCATGTCCTGACCAGCAATGCCGATGTCTCGGCTGGTGGCTTTGTCGAGATCACCGGCATCACCCAACTGGCCGCGGGCAATATCGTGATCTCGGGAAAGACCGCCAATGGCAGCGCGATCCTGCGGGTTTCGGATTCCACCCTCGGCGCCGCGCCGCCGGATATCCCGGGCCTGGCCGGTCCGGTCATTTTCGGCACGCTGCTGAATGGCCTGGTCAAGGATGTGCGCGTGACCGCCGCCAAGCCCGGCCAGTTCAACCCGATGGACCCCGACAGCTTTGCCCATGGCGGCTTTTTGATCACCGCTCTGGTGCCGAATGGCGCCGCGGCCTCCAAACTGGTGCTTCAGGCCTTCACCGCCTGGGGTCAACAGCTTGGCACGGATGTGCAACTGCCCAGTGCCATCACGCTGAACACCGGCAAGCCGGACTATGACGTCCTGGCCCTGTCGGACGGGACCTTTGTCATTGCTTGGGTCACGCAGGGCGACACGGGGCAAGATGTGATGGTCGGCCATTACGATGCCGATGCCCAACCGCTTGGCGCGCCGGTCATCGTGCAGGGCAGTGCCCTGACCGGAGACCAGACCGACCCGCACCTGGCGCAACTGGCCAATGGCCGGGTTGTCCTGACCTATACCGACTTCGGCCAGAACGTCATCGGCGGCATCACCGAGACGCTGCACAGCGTGACGCTTACCCTTGCCTCGACTTCGGGTCCCCTGAACGCGACGGCTGGGGCGGATGTGCTGAACGGCACCGGGACGCATGATGCGATCTCGGGTCTTGCGGGGTCGGACACGATCGACGGCAAGGCGGGCAACGACGCGATCTATGGCGGTCTTGGCAATGACGTCCTGCGCGGCGACCTTGGCAATGACATGCTGAACGGTGGCGCGGGCGGAGACCAGCTTTTCGGTGCCACCGGCGACGATGCGCTTTGGGGCGGCGAGGGCAATGACATCCTGCGCGGCGAGATCGGGCGCGATTTCCTGCGAGGCGGGGCGGGCAATGACCAGCTTTTCGGCGGGCTGGACAATGACCGGCTGGACGGGGGTGCTGGCAACGACACGTTGAACGGCGGGCCCGGGGTCGATATCTTCATCTTCCGCAGCGGCGGCGGGATCGACCAGGTCCAGGACTTTGCCGGCGAAGACTTCTTGCGGCTGGATCACGCGCTTTGGGCGGCCAGCGGAGACCTGACGGCCGCCGCTGTCCTGACCACCTTCCGCACCGAGGTCGCGGGCAGCACGATCCTGACCTTTGCGGGTGGCGAACAGATCACGCTGACCGGCATCATCGGGATCACCGCCGCGGATTTGCAGATCCTGTGACTTCGGGCCCGGCCAGCGCGTCTGGCCGGGCTTAACCCTCCGGGTGAAAACGCTTTTTCGTCAGCAGGTTGGCGGCCATGAAGCCGACCGGCCCGGTCGCCATAGACAAGACAAAGGCGATGGGCCACGCTTGGACAAAGCCAAATCCCCAGGCCGCGAAAAAGCCGGGGACCCAGCCCATGTGCAAAAAGGTGAAGATGCCGGTCATCAGGCAGGCCATCTGGGCCGAGATGAAGACTTGGGCGGTGATCAGGGTTTTACGATCCATCAGCGGTTCCTTTGGGGGCGCGCAAAAGCGTCCCCCGGTTGGGGTGACGCCGTGGGTTCGAAAACTCGACTAATTCCCTTGCGGGGGCCGGAATAACCTAACCGGCCGATCATTTTTCGGCCTGTTCGGGATAGGCCGCCCGGGTCTGTGCGTCAAGGGCAGAGGCCCCGGGTGAAGCCCGGGGCGCCTTGGTTCTTGCGGGCAAGGTTACTTTTTGACCCGAGCGTTGCGCGTCGCGACCAGCTTCAGCCGCAGGGCGTTCAGGCGGATAAAGCCCTCGGCGTCCTTCTGGTCATAGGCGCCGGCGTCCTCTTCGAAGGTCACGTGCTTTTCGCTGTAAAGGCTGGACTCCGACCACCGCGCCACCGTCCGGGCAGAGCCCTTGTAAAGCTTGACCCGCACCGTGCCCGACACATGCTCTTGCGTCTTGTCGATCAGCGCCTGCAGCGCCTCGCGCTCGGGCGAGAACCAGAAGCCGTTGTAGATCAGTTCCGCATAGCGCGGCATGATCGAGTCTTTCAGGTGGCCGGCACCCGAATCCAGCGTGATTTGTTCGATGCCGCGGTGGGCCTCCAGCAGGATCGTGCCGCCGGGGGTTTCATAAAGGCCGCGCGACTTCATCCCGACGAAGCGGTTTTCGACCAGGTCCAGCAGACCCACGCCATGTTTCCCGCCGATGTCGTTCAGCCGCGCCAGGATCGTGGCGGGCGACAGGGCCTCACCGTTGATCGAGACGGCATCGCCGCGCTCAAAGCCGATTTCCACGTATTCCGGGGTATAGGGCGCCTGTTCGACCGGGGTGACGCGCTGATAGACGAACTCGGGCGCCTCTTCGGCGGGGTTCTCCAGCACTTTGCCCTCGGACGAGGTGTGCAACAGGTTGGCATCGACGCTGAACGGCGCTTCACCGCGCTTGTCCTTGGCAATCGGGATCTGGTTCGCCTCGGCAAACTCCAACAGCTTGGTCCGCGAGGTCAGGTCCCACAGACGCCAAGGCGCAATCACGCGGATCGAGGGGTCCAAAGCCGCAGCCGAGAGTTCGAACCGCACCTGATCATTGCCCTTGCCGGTCGCGCCATGGGCGACGGCATCGGCCCCGGTCTCATGCGCAATCCGCACAAGGTGCTGCGAAATCAGCGGGCGCGCAATCGACGTGCCCAGCAGATACAGCCCCTCATACAAAGCATTGGCGCGGAACATCGGGAAGACGAAGTCGCGCACGAATTCTTCGCGCACGTCGACGATATGGATGTTCTTTTCCTCGATCCCCATCAGGATCGCCTTCTGCCGCGCGGGCTCCAGCTCTTCGCCCTGGCCCAGGTCGGCGGTGAACGTCACCACCTCGCAGCCATATTCGGTCTGCAGCCATTTCAGGATGATGGACGTGTCGAGCCCGCCCGAATAGGCGAGGACGACTTTCTTGGGCTTGAAGGACATCAGATGCTCCGGGCAAGGTTTCCCGGGGGAATAATCGCTTTATGACGCTCTCACAAGATCAAGCGGCAAAGGCCCCGGCCTGTCCGCCCAGGAAAAGCGCGCGACTTTCGACATAGGTGGCGCGCAGATGGTCCAGGTTGACCGATAGATCCCCCTGATTGGCGCGGCGTTCGCCATCCTGACAGCATTGCGCCAGGGCGTGAAAGCCCAGGTTCAGCGCGGCGCCCTTCAGGTAATGCAGGTCGGCGGCGAATTTCTTGGCGCCGACATCGGGCGTCATCCGGGCGACGGTTTCATCCGCCTCGTCCATGAAAAGGCCAACGACCTCTTCAAACCCATCCTCGCCGATTTCATAGCGCAGCTCACGCACGCGCGCCCAGTCGATCAACTGATCGTCGGTCATTCCATAACCCCATACACGACACCCAATCCCAATCTGCCAGCGCCAGATGAACGCCGCGTTAATCCCTGCCGCGGTCGGACGAGTTTTATGCTTCACCCGGCCTTAACCTGCCGGGGGTCAGATGTGCGCATCCGGGGGAATACCGGTCCGAACTCGGGCTTTTGTTGCATGATGTTGAATTTGCCGATCCCTGCCGCGGTCGATGCTGCCACACCCGTTCGGGTGCTGGTCGTCGATGACAGCCGCGCCCAGCGTCGCATCCTGACGATGCAGCTGGAACGCTGGGGCTATCTTGTCACCGAGGCCGAGTCGGGCGAGGCTGCGCTTGACTTCTGCCGGGCGCAGAAGTTCGACATCGTCCTGTCCGACTGGGTGATGACCGGCATGACCGGTCTGGAATTTTGCCAAGCTTTCCGGGCGCTTCCGCATGAGGGTTACGGCTATTTCATCCTCTTGACCTCCAAATCCGAAAAGGCCGAGGTGGCGGACGGGCTGGAAAACGGCGCCGATGACTTCCTGTCGAAACCGGTGAATTCGGATGAATTGCGCGCGCGGCTGCGGGCCGGGCAGCGCATCGTCTCCATGCAGAACGAGTTGGTGGACAAGAACCACCTGGTGTCGACCACGCTGGACCAGATCCAGAAGCTGTATGATTCGCTGGACCGCGACCTGATCGAGGCGAAAAAGCTGCAACAGTCGCTGATCCGCGACCGGATGCGGGATTTCGGGCTGGGCAAGGCTTGGCTGATGCTGAAATCCTCGGGCCATGTCGGCGGCGATTTCGTGGGGTCCTTCATCATCGACGAAAGGCGGATCGCGCTGTTTTCGGTCGATGTCTCGGGGCATGGCGTGGCCAGCGCGATGATGACGGCGCGGCTGGCGGGGCTTTTGTCCTCGGGCTCGCCGGATCAGAACATCGCCCTGACCCTGACCGAGGGCATCCGCGGCGCCTATCCCCCGCATGAGGTTGCAGCCCGCCTGAACCGCATGATGATCGAGGACGTGCAGGTCGAACAGTATTTCACCATGGCCTACGCCGAAATCGACCTGCTTTCGGGCGAAGTGCAGCTGGTTCAGGCCGGCCATCCTCATCCGCTGGTCCTGCGCCGCTTGGGTCAGATCGACCGGCTGGGGCAGGGCGGCTTGCCCATCGGCCTGATCCCGGGGGCAGAGTTCGAGACGGTGTCGACCGTGCTTTTGCCCGGCGATCGGCTGTTCTTGGTGTCGGATGGCGTGACCGAATGTCCCGGCCCCGATGGCGATCTGGGCGAAGAGGGGCTGGCCGATATCCTGACCCGGTCCGCCCATCTGCAGGGCAACAACCTGCTGGAAAGCCTCATGTGGGACCTGTCCACCCATTCCGGCGGACAGGATTTCCCCGATGACGTCTCTTGCCTGCTGTTCGACTATACCGGACCGATCTAGACTGGGCCCGCCCTAGGTCTTGATCCGCGCGACCAACTTGTCAAAGTTGGCCAGCGATTGCAGATGCAGATAGATCAGCTCGGCCCCGTCGGTGCGCATCAGCTCGGCCAGTTTCGCTTCGGGCAGGGCGCGCAGCTTGTCGCGGTTGACCACCAGAAAGCCCGCCAAGGCGACTTGCCCGCCACCCGGCTTGTTCACGCGGGCCTCCTGCGGCTCCAGCACGCCTAGGGCGGCCAGAAGCTTGCCAAAAGCGCGGGTCCTCTGGTGTTCGACCTGGAAGGCGTTCACGAAATCCAGCATCCGCGACAGGAACTCTGACTTTTCGCCGTTCTGGAACAGCTTTTCGCCGGTCTGGCCCTTGCGATCCAGCGCGGTGCAGGCCTCGTCGATGCACAGCGTATAGGTCTGCCCATCCGCCGAGGTCGAGAAAACAAAGGGATAGCGCCGCACGAAGGCCGGGATATAGCGCGCATCCCAGCCGCTTTGCGTCACGAAAAGCCCCGCGTCCTTGTCAAAGCCCAACAGCGCGACCGGAACGGCCTCATCGGCCTCCAGCGTGAAAACGATCGGGTATTCCTGCGCGGCCAGCTGGAATTCCGGGATGGTCAGCGGGACAGAGTTCGTTCCGGCGGCAAAGCTGAAATCGGTGATCGGCCCCAGCGACCAATCGGCATGACGGGTCAGCGAAATCGGCGTCACCAGTTCGTAAAACAACAGTTGCTTGGCCATGCCTGCTCCGGAAATAGGGGAAAGGATCTTTGCGCCCAAGGCTTGCGGAAGCCCCATCCCTTGTCAATCCACCTGTCGTTGCGCGGGTCACGCCGAATTCCCTTGCCTAAAGCGCCAAAAATGCCGCACAAAATGCGCGGAATCTCATTGTTTTGAATGCCGCCCCATAATGTCGCTTCAAGAATCTTCGCATATCCTGCACCTTGCGCGACGAACGGGGGCAAGCATGGACCTGCTTGGCAATATCGGACCGGACCCGACCAGCTATTGGCAAGCCGTGATTACGGCGGCAGGCCTTGGCGTGTGGGATTACGACATCACAACGGGGGAAAAGCACTATTCCCGCCGCTGGCATGAAATCCGTGACCTGACGTCTGACACGCCGATGCCCCAAACGGATGAGGAATGGTATGACATCGTCCATCCCGACGACCGCGCCATTGCCCGCCATTACACGACCCTGATCAACGAGGGCCGCGCCGACGAGGTCTCTTTCGAATACCGCGAGAAAAAGCCCAACGGCGACTGGGTCTGGATCATGTGCCGCGGCCGCGCCATCGCGCATGATGCGGCAGGTCGGGCGATCCGCTTTGTCGGCGTCGACACCGACATTACCGCGATGAAAAAGACCGAGGACGAGCGCGCGCTTTATGCGCAACAGCTGGACCTGGCCCTGACGGTCGGCAAGATCGGCATCTGGCAGTTCAATGCCGAAACGAATTCGGTCACCTGGGACCGCCGTTTGCGCCAGATCTACGGGATTCCGGCGGACATGACCCCCTTGCCGCGCGACATCTGGGAGCAGTCGATCCATCCCGACGACCTGGAAACGGTGTTGGAAAAGACCGCCTGGGGCCAAAGCCAGGCGCAGGATTACGACCTGGATTACCGGATCATTCGGCGTGACGGCGTGATCCGCCACATCCGCAGCCGGGTATCCCTGGTCGAACACGGGCCCTCGGGCGCCAGTTACATGGGCATCAACTGGGACCTGACCGACGACATCCAGCGCAACCTTCAACTTGAAGAGGCCAAGCGCGAGGCCGAAGAGCGGCTTTATCAACTCAGCCTGGCGCACAAGGAGTTGGAGTATCTGTCCAACCACGATCCGCTGACCGGGTTGCACAACCGCCGGTCGCTGCGCGCTTATCTGGCAGAGCTGTGCCCCGACGGGCGGGCGCCGGACGGCACGGGCTTCCTTTTGTTCGACGTCGACCGGTTCAAGCGGGTGAATGACCGCTTTGGTCATGCCGTGGGCGACGAGATGATCGAATGTGTCGCCCGCGCCCTGACCGAAAAGCTGCCCGAGGCCGATATCATCGCCCGCACCGGCGGGGACGAGTTTCTGGCCATCATCGCGGCCGGCATGGGCTATGACCGCATGGTCAGCCTGGGCCAGGGCGTGATCGACCATGCCCGCACCCTGACCCGCGGCCAGGGCGAGGAAATGACCGTCAGCGTCGGCATCGCCATGGCCGATGCGACCTCCAGCATATCGGATGTGCTGACATGGGCCGACCGCGCGATGTATAAGGCGAAACTGATGGGCGGGGCGGTCGCAGCGCTCGCCTGACGGGGTGTTGACGGACCGGGGGGCGTGATGCGGTTGATACCTGTGGGACTTGCGGCGGCCCTGACGGTTCAGGCCTTTGCGCTGGTGTTTTTCTTTCTGGACGCGGGCGAAGAGCTGGACCGCGACCCCCTTGGCCTGCATCCGATCAGCGAGGCGTTGATGGCGCTGGGCCTGGCCTTGGGCATGGTCCTGGTGGCGCGTTCCCTGCTGGCCAGCCTGCGGCGCGGGCGCGATCAGGCCTCTGCGCTGACCCGCGCCGCGACCGAGTTCCGCCTTCTGGTCGAGACGCAGTTCGACCAATGGCAGTTGACCAAGGCCGAGCGCGAAGTGGCGCTTCTGTCGCTGCAGGGCCACGAGATGGACCGGATCGCCGCCCTGCGGGGGGCCGCAGCGGGCACGGTGCGGGCGCAGCTGACGCGGATCTATGCGAAATCCGGCACCGCGAATCGGGCGCAGCTTTCGGCGGTCTTTGTCCAGACCCTGCTGGCGCCGCAGGGACCAAGGTCGGAAACCGCCCTGCAAGAGGTCGTAAGCAAAAGCTGACGCTGGGTTTGGTCGCATAGACGCTTGGTTCAAACGGTCGATAAACAGACTTTGGTCGATTGACCGGAGCGAGGGATTTCCCGGCCATGGGTGCAACCAACCCATGCATGGATGCCCCAGATGACCCTTCCCGCCAACAAAATCACCCTTTCCACCGCCGTTTTGACGGAGGGCTATACGCTGACCTCGGATTTCGTCGGAGACCTCTCGACGCCCCTTGGTGCGGCGACGGGCAATATCGCAGGTCTGGGCGACCTGACCGGGGATGGCGTGGCCGACCTGGTGATCGGCGCGCCGGGGGATGACGACAAGGCGGTGGATGCCGGGCGGGCCTTCGTGCTGTTGGGGGCCGCCACGCCGGGCATGTCCGAGAAGTTCGGCGACTACCTGCCCGATGTCCTGGTGATCGACGGGGTGAATGCCGGCGATATGGCGGGCTTTGCCGTCGGCGGGATTGCCGATCTGAACCTGGACGGCTTGGGCGAAATCCTCGTTTCGGCGCCCGGGATGGCGGCCAATGGCGCGGCGGATGCCGGCATGGGCTTTGTCCTTTGGGGTCGCGGGGTGGGGGCGGGCAATGGTGTCGATCTGGCCGACGTGGTGGGCAATGGCGCCGAGGGCTACTCGATCCGCGGCCAGGCGGCGGGCGATATGGCCGGCTGGTCGATGAGCGCCGTGGCGGACATGAACGGCGACGGGCGGGCCGAGGTGCTGATCGGCGCGCCGGGTCACGCGGGCGGCGCGGGGGCGGCCTATGTCGTCTGGGGCAAGGGCACCGGGACGACGGTGCAGTTGAACTCTGTGGCCGCGGGGACGGGTGGCTTTGCGATCAACGGCGCGGCGGCGGGGGATCAGATCGGCAAGGCCCTGGCCGCGCTGGGCGATCAGACTGGCGACGGGCGGGCCGAGATTCTGGTGGGCAGCGCCACCGCCGATGGTGGTGCCGGGGCGGTCTGGGTCGTGGACGGCAAGGCCAGCGGTGGGGCGGTGTCCTTGGGCGCTCTGGCGGCGGGATACAAGATCAGCGGCGAGGCGGGTTCGGGTGCGGGGGCCTCGGTCGCCTCGGCTGGGGATGTGAACGGCGACGGGCTGGACGATATCCTGATCGGCGGCACCGATGCGGCCTATCTGGTCTTGGGCCAGGCCGGTCATGCGGCCGTCAACCTGGCGGATGTGGCGGCGGGCGTGGGCGGCGTCAAGATCACCGGCGGCGATCTGACCGGGCTGCGGGTGCTGGGCAATGTCGACCTGAACCGGGACGGGATCGCGGATCTGGTGCTGGGCACCCCGGGCGATACCGAGGGCGGCTTTGACGCAGGCGCCGTCCATGTCATCTGGGGCGATCACCTGTATCGGCCCATCGACTTGGACCTGATCTCGCAAAGCATCGGCGGGGCGAAGATTGTCGGCAGCTTTGGCAGCCGCACCGGGGCCGCTTTGGCTCTGGCCGGAGACCTGAACGGCGACGGCACGGCGGACCTGATGATCGGCGCTCCGGGATTGGCGGAGTCGGTGCAGGTGCTGTTCACCCCCGCGGGCTGGGGTCCTGACGCCAACACCTATGGCAGCCAGGGCGATGACCTGATCGGCGCGGGCTATGGCGGGGCCCATCACGCGGTGGGCGCGGGCAATGACTCGGTTCTGGGGCTGGATGGCGATGACACGATCGACACCGGCGCAGGCGATGACACGCTGGAGGGCGGGGCAGGGGCCGACAGTCTGATCGGCGGGGCGGGCAATGACACCTATGTCCTGGACGGCGCGGATCAGGTGGTCGAGGACCTGGACGGCGGCATCGACACGGTTCTGGCGCAAGCCGATCTGACCCTGGGCGACCATGTCGAAAACCTGGTCCTGATGGGTGCGGCCCATGCCGGCACTGGCAATGCACAGGCCAACCGGATCACCGGAACCGCCTTTGCAGACACGCTTTCGGGTCTGGGTGGCATCGACACGCTGGAGGGTGGCGCGGGCGCCGACACCTATGTTGTGGCAGAGCTGGGCGATGTGATCGTCGAAGCTGTGGACGGCGGGATCGACACCATCCGCGCCTCGGTCGATTACACTTTGGGCGCGAACCTGGAGACCTTGATCCTGGACGGTGCGCTGAAGGGCACCGGGAACACCCTGGGCAATACGCTGATCGGCAATGCCTTGGCCAACACGCTGGACGGCAAGACCGGGGCCGACACGATGCGGGGGGCTGCGGGGGATGACATCTACCGCGTCGACACCGCAGCGGATGTGGTCATTGAACTGGCCACAGAGGGCAATGACACGGTCTATACCTCGGTCGATTACACGCTTTCCGCCAATACAGAGACGCTTGTGATGTCGGTCGCCAATCACCGCGGCACGGGGAGTGCGGGGGAAAACACGCTGAAAGGCTCTTCCGGGGCCGATACGCTGGATGGTGGCGCGGGGGCGGACCGGCTGCAGGGCGGGCGGGGCGACGATGTCTATTACGTCGACCAACTGGGCGATATGGTCAGCGAGGGCGCGAACTCTGGCACCGATACGGTTTTCGCCTCGGTCGATTGGGTTCTGTCCGGCAATCTGGAAAACCTGACCCTGACCGGCGCCGCGCGCATGGGCACGGGCAATACGATGGCCAATCTGATCACCGGCACCGCCTTTGCCGACACTTTGGACGGCAAGACCGGGGCCGATACGCTGGCGGGTGGCGCGGGCGATGACCTTTACCGAATCGACGACGCCGGCGACACGGTGGTGGAAACCGCAGGCCGCGATTCTGCCCTGTCCTCGGTCAGCTGGACCCTGTCCGACGGGGTCGAGGTCCTGACCCTGACCAAGGGCGGGCTGACCGGCACCGGGAACCTGGGCGACAACCTGTTGAACGGGTCCTCGGGTAATGACAGTCTTGTGGGGCTTGACGGCGCCGATACGCTGGACGGCAAGGCCGGCGCCGACACGATGGAGGGCGGGGCGGGCGACGACACTTATATCATCGACAACCTTGGCGATGTGGTGATCGACACGGCGGGCATCGACACCGTGGTCCTGATGAAAGACGGGCTGACCGTGACCGGCGATGTCGAGATCATCCGGCTGGGCGGCACGGCGCACAAGCTGACCGGCAGCGCGGGGGATAACGTGCTGGAGGGTGGCGCGGGCAATGACTCGATCGACGGGGGGGCGGGCAATGACCTTCTGCTGGCCGGCGAGGGCAATGACGACCTGCGCGCGGGGTCCGGCCATGATGTGCTGTCGGGCGGGGCGGGCAATGACCGCTACCGGATCAACGGCGCTTCGGTCGAAATCGAGGACTTCTTGGGCCATGACACACTGGACGCCTCGGAAGGGGTGGGCCACGACTACCTGGACCTGTCGGGCGATACTGACAGCGTGATCGAGGGCGAGACCTGCCATATCGGCGGCGGCGGAAGCACCGTCTCGCCCTTGGATGTGCAGTTCCTGCAGGACCTGACCGGCAGTTTCGGCGACGATATCGCCACGGTGCGCGGGTTGGTGCCGCAGCTGGTCAGCGCGATCCAGGCGGTGCAGACCAATGCGCGGTTTGGGGTCAGTTCCTTTATCGACAAGCCGATTTCGCCCTTTGGCGTCAGTGGCGAGTGGGTCTATCGGCTGGAACAGGCGCTAAGCCCGGATGCCGCGACGCTGACCGCGACCTATAACCGGATCGCCAACCTGTCCGGCAATGACGCGCCCGAAGCGCAGATCGAGGCGCTGATGCAACTGGCGCTGCATGCGACGGAAACCGGCTTTCGCGCCGATGCCGCGCGCTTCGTCGTGCTGTTCACCGATGCGCCCTTCCATATGGCGGGCGATGGCGCGGCGGCGGGGATCACCACGCCGAACAACGGGGATGGCGTCCTGGACGGCGGCGGGCTGGGAGAGGATTACCCGGTGATCGCCCAACTGGCGCAGGCCCTGCAGGCGGCGGGGATCATCCCGATCTTTGCCGTGGCGGGCGGCTATGAGACGACCTATCAGGCGCTGGTGGGCGAATTGGGCCGCGGCGCGGTTGTGACCCTGACGGCGGACAGCGGCAATATCGTCAGCGCCATCACCTCGGGCCTGACTGCCGCGACCCAGACCCATATCGAGGACGCGATCTGTGGCATCGGCAACGACACGGTGATCGGCAGCGCCGATGACAACGCGATCAGCGGCGGCGCGGGCAATGACAGCCTGTCGGGCGCGGGTGGGGCGGATGACCTGCTGGGCGGCTCGGGGCGCGACACGCTGCAGGGCGGCGAGGGCGACGACCACATCACCGGCGGCCTCAGCGCGGATCAACTGTCGGGCGGGGCGGGCAGCGACGTCTTTGTCTTTGGCCAAAAGGACTCGCTGCGGACCTCGTCGGATCTGGTGCTGGACTTCGCCAGCGGTCAGGACCGGATCGACCTGTCGGCCATCGACGCCGATACGCTGACCCTGGGGGATCAGGCCTTCCACTTCATCGAAACCGCCTTTGGCCTGGTCGCGGGCGAGATGCGGTTGAACGCTGCGGGCGCACTGGAGGGGGATACCAATGGCGACGGCCTCGCCGATGTCTTGTTGCGCTTCGACCTGGTCGGGGGGATGGCGCCGGTTCTGGCCGATCTGATCCTGTAACCCCGGCTTGACGCGGCGGGGTGTGCCGCCTTATCCAGACCCCGACGGCGTTCCGTCGGAGTCATCATGTCTGGTCTTTCCACCCTTCTTCGGCCTGTGATGTTGCTGCTGCTGATGTTTTCGGCGCAGTTCCAGGTGGGTTTGATGCCGGCCGAGGATGCCTCGGGCCAGATGGTCATGGTCATTTGTTCGGGTGACGGGCCGATGATGATGGTGCTGGACCCCCAGACCGGAGAGCTGCGCCAGGCCCCGCCCTCGACCACGAAATCTGGTTGCCATTGGGCCAGCGCCGATGTCGCGGTCGTGCCGGTCAGCCTGCCCGTGGTGATCGCGGCTCCGGTGCGGGCCGTTTCCCATGTGACGGAATCCGACCTTTGGCGCCCGGCGCATGATCCGCGCGGGCTGTGGGCAAGGGGTCCGCCTCGGCTGATGTGAGCCCGTTTTCACATCAACATCCGAGGATATCATGGTCACTATCGACGCCGGGCTTGACGCCCAGGCGGGTCAATCCCGCATCCAACGCCTGTATTTCGCCGTATGGCGCTGGCATTTCTATGCCGGGCTTTACGTCATCCCCTTTCTTTTGATGCTGGCCAGCTCTGGCCTGATCATCCTGTGGGTCACGGCCATTGCGCCCGAGTTCGGCGACCGCATGGCCGTGACGCCCGGCACGGCGCTGACCGTGACGGAACAAGAGGCCGCCGTGGTCGCCGCCGTTCCCGGCACGGTGGACAAATATGTGGCGCCCATCGACGCCGAAAAGCCCGCGCTGTTCCGCGTCCAGACCAAGGCCGGCGCGGTGATGGTCGCCCTTGACCCCTACACCGGCGCCGTGGTGCATCAGCGCCCCGAGGCCGGGACCTGGAACGACTGGGCGACCAACCTGCATGGCAAGCTGTTGACCGGCACCGATCAGGGTTGGGCCGATTACCTGGTCGAAACCGCGGCATCGCTTGGGATGCTGATGGTCTTCAGCGGGTTGTGGCTGGCCTGGCCGCGGGGCGATGAGGGCTTTTCCGCCATGTTCGTGCCGAAACTGGCTGCCAAGGGCCGCGCCTTCTGGAAGTCGACGCATCGCGCGGTGGGGTCCTGGATTGCACTTGTCCTGTTCTTTTTTCTGCTGTCGGGCCTGGCTTGGGCGGGGATCTGGGGCGGGCGGCTGGTCCAGGCATGGAGCAGCTTTCCGGCCGAGAAATGGGGAGCGCCGCTGTCGGATGCCACCCATGCCGACATGAACCACACCCATGTTAAAGAGGTCCCTTGGACGCTGGAACTGACGCCGCTGCCGGCTTCGGGCTCGACCGTTGGCGTTGAAATCCTGCCGCCGGGAACGCCCGTGGTGCTGGAGACGGTCGTGGCCTTGGCCCGCGCCATTGGGTTCGAGGGCCGGGTGCAGGTCACGAAACCGGCGGACGAAACCGGCGTCTGGACGCTGAGCCGCGACTCGATGTCCTATGACAGTGCGAATCCGATGGACGATCGCACGGTTCATGTCGACCAATACACCGGCAAGGTTCTGGCCGATGTGCGCTTTGCCGATTACCCGGCGCTGGGCAAGGCCATGGCGGTTGGTGTGGCCCTGCACGAGGGGCAAACCGGCCTGTGGAATATCGTGGCGAACTTCGCCTTCTGCCTTGCGGTGATCTTCCTGTGCCTGGGGTCTTTGGTCATGTGGTGGGTCCGCAGGCCGGCCAAGGTCGGCCGTCTGGCCGCGCCGCCGCTGCCCGCGGATGTGCCGATGAGCGGTTGGGTCCTCTTGGCGCTGATCGTCCTGTCGCTGGCCGTGCCGGTGCTGGGCATCACGCTGGTGGTCCTGCTGGCGCTGGACCTGATCGTCCTGCGCGCCCTGCCGCCCTTGAAGCGCCTGCTCTCGTAACCGGCGAATCACCCCTTGGCCGCTGCTCCCCGGGGTGGCGGCCTTTTGCTGCGCTGCGGCATCAGCTACGTGCAACTGCCCATCGTGCAAGGGTTTTCCCCAAATGCCGCACCCCGTCTATTGCCCGGTTTGCATATAGTATTACTTTTGTTAGGGTGTAACGACGGTGCGGGAGACACCGCCAATCTTTGGGAGGAACCATGAAAGCCTTTACGAAACTCGCGCTGGCCGCGGGACTGGGTGCGCTTTTGTCGACGACCGCCATGGCAGATGGCATGGTCGTGGGCTTTAGCCAGATCGGGTCGGAATCCGGCTGGCGGGCGGCTGAAACCTCGGTCACGAAGCAAGAGGCCGAAGCCCGCGGCATCGACCTGAAATTCGCCGACGCCCAACAGAAACAAGAGAACCAGATCAAGGCCTTGCGCGGCTTTATCGCCCAAGGCGTCGATGCGATCCTGGTGGCACCGGTCGTCGCAACCGGCTGGGACGAGGTCCTGGGCGAGGCCAAGGACGCCGGCATCCCGGTTGTCCTGTTGGACCGCGGCATCGACAGCTCGCCCGACCTTTACCTGACCTCTGTCGCCTCGGACCAGGTCCACGAAGGCACTGTGGCCGCGCAATGGCTGGTCGGCGCGGTCGGCGACAAGCCCTGCAACATCGTCGAACTGGAAGGCACCGTGGGCTCCTCGCCCGCGATCAACCGCAAAAAGGGCTTTGACGAGGAAATCGCCAAGCACGCCAACTTTACCATCTCGCGCAGCCAGACCGGCGAATTCACCCGGTCGAAGGGCAAAGAGGTGATGGAGGGCTTCATCAAGGCGGAAGACGGCGGCAAGACGATCTGCGCCGTCTATGCCCATAACGACGACATGATGGTCGGCGCGATCCAGGCGATGAAGGACGCGGGGCTGAAGCCGGGGACCGATATCCTGACCGTGTCCATCGACGCGGTTCCGGACATCTTCTCGGCGATGGCTGCGGGCGATGCCAATGCGACGGTGGAACTGACGCCGAACATGGCGGGCCCGGCGTTTGACGCGCTGGCCGCCTTCAAGGCCGATGGAACAGAGCCTGCAAAGGCCATTATCACCGAATCCAAGCTTTACACCCAGGCCGATGATCCGGCTGGCGAGGCCGAGCGTCGCAAGTCGCTGGGCTATTGATCCCCACCGCCGGGGGCAACCTCGGCGGAATTGCCTTGCCTCGGGTCGCGGCCCGAGGCTTTCTTTTGACGGGGGGATCATCATGGAACCGATGTTGCAAGGGCGGGGCCTGGGGAAGGTCTTTGGCGCGCATCAGGCCTTGGCGGGGGTGGATATCGACCTTTTCCCCGGCGAGGTTCATGCTTTGCTGGGTGAAAATGGCGCCGGGAAATCGACGCTGATCAAGATCTTGACCGGGGCCTATCAGCCGGATTCCGGTGAGGTGGCGTTGGAGGGGGTCGAAGTCGCCTTCCGCGATCCGCTGCAGGCCCAGGCCGCGGGGATCGGCACGGTCTATCAGGAAGTGAACCTGGTGCCGAACCTGTCCGTGGCCGAGAACCTGTATCTGGGCCATCAGCCGACCCGTTGGGGGATGCTGAACAAGCGCGCCATGCATGACGGTGCCCGCGAAATCCTGTCCGGCTATGGGCTGGAAATCGACGTTCGGGCCGAGTTAGGCTCGTTTTCGGTCGCCGTGCAGCAGATCGTGGCGATTGCCCGGGCGGTGAAACTGTCGGGCAAGGTCCTGGTGCTGGACGAGCCGACGGCCTCGCTGGACCGGGCCGAGGTTGACCGGCTGTTCGACGTGGTGCGGCAGTTGAAGGCGCGCGGTCTGGCGGTGGTCTTCATCACGCATTTTCTGGATCAGGTCTTTGCCTTGGCCGACCGCGTGACGGTGCTGCGGAACGGCAAACTGGTCTCTACACAGGCGATTTCGGGCCTGTCGCGCACCGATGTCGTGCGGATGATGCTGGGCAAGGATGTGGTCTTTGCCCATGCGCCGCAGGTGGAAACCGCCGAGGCGGGGCCTGCCCTGGCGGTGTTCAAGGGGTTGGGGCGCAAGGGCTCGGTTGCGCCCTTTGATCTGACGCTGCATCAGGGCGAGGTCGTGGGGGTCGCGGGGCTTTTGGGCTCGGGCCGGACAGAGATGGCGCGGCTGATGTTTGGTGTCGATTTGGCCGATACAGGGTCGATTTCGATGGGCGGGCCGTTGGTTTTGCGCAGCCCAAGGCAGGCGGTTGCGGCGGGGATGGGCTTTTGTCCCGAGGATCGCAAGGTGGACGGGATCTTCGGTGAACTCTCGGTGCGCGAAAACATCGTGATCGCGCTGCAGGCCAAGCTGGGGTGGTTCAAGGCCCTGTCCCGTGACGAACAGGACGACATTGCGGGTCGTTTTGCCGAGGCCTTGGACATTCGCGCTGCCGATCACGACATGGCGGTGAAACTGCTTTCGGGCGGGAACCAGCAAAAGGTGATCCTCGCCCGTTGGCTGGCCATCGACCCGAAACTTCTGATCCTGGACGAGCCCACCCGCGGCATCGACGTTGGCGCTCATGCCGAAATTGTGCGCACGATCAACAGGTTGCGCGAAGACGGGCTGGCGCTTTTGGTCATCAGCTCGGAGCTGGATGAGGTCGTGGCCTATTCCTCGCGCGTTGTGGTGATGCGCGACCGGCAGATGGTGGCGGAACTGAGGGGCGCCGATATCGCGCCGCAAGTCATCGTGCAGGCGATTGCCGCGCAAGAGGAGGCCAGCGCATGAAATTGCCTGTGCAGAGACTGATTTCGCCGCAAACCATCGCGCTAGCCGCGGTGCTTTTGTTCAACTGGCTGCTGTTCCCGGGGTTCTTTTCGGTCGAATGGAAGGACGGCAGGCTTTTCGGCAGTCTGATCGACGTCTTGAACCGTGGGGCGCCTGTCGCGATCCTGGCCGTCGGCATGACCATGGTCATCGCGACCAAGGGCGTCGATCTGTCGGTCGGCGCGGTCATGGCGATTGCGGGGGCCGTCGCGGCCACCGGGGTCGAATCCGGCCTGACCGTCTGGCAGGCCGTCCCCCTCGCCCTGATCGCGGGGCTGCTCTGTGGCCTCTGGAACGGAATCCTGGTGGCCGTTCTGGACATCCAGCCGATCATTGCCACCCTTGTGATCATGGTGGCCGGCCGAGGCATCGCGCAGCTGATCACGCAAGGGTTCATCGTCACCTTCAACGACCCCGCCCTGATCTATATCGGCACCGGAAGCGCCCTAGGCCTGCCGATGCCGGTCCTGATCGCGGCGGCCCTGACCCTGATCACCACACTTCTGATCCGCCGCAGCGCGCTGGGTCTGTTGATCGAGGCGGTGGGCGTCAACCGCTCTGCCGCGAGGTTCGCGGGGATATCCGCCCTGTCTCTGCTCGTGCTGGTCTATGTCTTTTCCGGCCTCTGTGCCGGGATTGCCGGGGTCATCGTCGCCGCCGACATCCACGGAGCCGATGCCAACAACGCCGGCCTTTGGCTTGAACTGGATGCGATCCTGGCCGTGGTCATCGGCGGCACCTCTTTGCTGGGAGGGCGGTTTTCCATCCCCATGGCGGTGATGGGCGCCATGATCATTCAGGCGATGAACACTGGCATCCTGGTCTCTGGCTTTCCGCCGCAATTCAACCTGATCGTCAAGGCGGGGATCATCATCGCCATCCTGATCCTGCAATCCCCCGTCGCGGGCCACCTGTTCAAGAGGGCGAAATGAACCGTTCCTTCCGCCCCTTGGCGGCCACCGCGGTGATCTTTCTGATCGCCTATGCCGCCGCCGCATTGCAGTTTCCGGGTCTGGTTTCGACCCGCGTTCTGGGCAATTTCCTGACTGATAACGCCTTTTTGGGTATCACTGCGGTCGGCATGACCTTTGTGATCCTGTCGGGCGGCATCGACTTGTCGGTCGGCGCGGTCATCGGGTTCACCGGGGTTTTCGTCGCGGTCATGATCTCGTGGGGAGGCCTGCATCCCGTTCTGGCCTTTGCCATAGCCCTGACCGTGGCGGCGGCCTTTGGTGCGGCCATGGGCGCCGCGATCCACTGGCTTAGCGTGCCAAGCTTTATCGTCACGCTGGCGGGGATGTTCCTTGCACGCGGTGCGGCCTCGGTCATCTCGGCGGATTCCATCCCGATCAACCACGCGCTTTATGACTGGATCAGCCAGACCTATTGGAAAATGCCGGGTGGCGGTCGCATCAGCCTGATCGGCGGCCTTATGGTCCTGACCTTTGTCGTCGGGGCGCTTTTGGCCCATCGCACCAAGTTCGGCGCCAATGTCTATGCGCTGGGTGGCAATGCCCATTCGGCGGAATTGATGGGCGTGCCGGTCGGGCGGACGACGGTGCTGATCTATACGCTGTCCTCCACCCTTGCGGGGCTCTCGGGGATCGTGTTTTCGCTGTATACCCAGGCGGGCTATAGCCTAAGCGCGGTGGGGGTCGAACTGGATGCCATCGGCGCGGTGGTCATTGGCGGCACGCTGCTGACGGGCGGATATGGCTTTGTCGCCGGCACCTTCATCGGGGTCATGCTGATGGGGCTGGTGCAGACCTATATCATCTTTGACGGGACGCTGTCGTCCTGGTGGACAAAGATTGTCATCGGCGTGCTTCTCTTTATGTTCATCCTGCTGCAAAGGCTGGTATTCCGGGCGCAAACCGCGCGGGGTTAAGGGGACGAACACGGCATGCCAGAGCCCGGACACCTGATCCGCTCCCTGACCGGGCGGCCGGCTGCGCGGAACTTCCATTCCTTCGTGATCAACGAAATCGGGATGGGGGTGGCCTCGGGCAGCTTTCCGGCGGGGTCGACCCTGCCGGGCGATGCCGAGATGATCGCGCGCTATGACGTCAGCCGCACCGTCCTGCGCGAGGCGGTCAAGACGCTGGAGGCCAAGGGTCTGGTCGAGGCCCGCGCCAAGGTCGGCACCCGCGTTCTGCCGCGCAACCGGTGGAACCTGTTCGACCGGCAGGTGCTGTTCTGGATCTTTCACGCCGCGCCAGAGCCCGGGTTTACCGACGCCCTGCAAGAGGTCCGCGCGGGGCTGGAGATGCAGGCGGTGGCCCTGGCCGCCCGCCACGCCCATGCCGAACAGCTGCGGATGATGCGCTATTGGCTGGCTCAGGCGCAGATCTCGTCGGGGATGGTCGAAAACTACGGGCTGGCGGTGTTCGAAATTCACCGTCTGGTGGCCGAGGCGAGTCAGAACCCGATCTTGCGGTCCTCGACGGGTCTGTCCGAATTCGCCCTTGCGCTGGCCTTGCGCGGGCAAATGGCGCAGGGCGAGGCCGACTTTGCGGGCGCCCGCACCGCCCACCACGAGGCGCTGATCGCCGCGCTGGACCAGGGTCAGGCGGATCAGGCCGGGGCGGCCATGGCGGCGCTTCTGGCCATCGACCGCGGCGAAAAAGCCTAAACTTTTCCGATAATTGACCCGTTCCGAAATTGCCTGACCTTCTAACGAAAGGTCGGCGGGCTGCCACAATTCGGCCACGGCCTCTCCTGCCCTGCGGCCCAGATTTGCCCCCGGATCAAACGGATTGGGGGCAGTCATGGCGATCATCGAAAACACCACGCTTGCGGCGCTGACCACGCGCGGCGATGCGATCACCGCGCGGCATGTCGGGATGAACCTGACACAGGGCTATGAGCGCTTTGGCACCCTGCCATGGGAGAAGTTCGACGAGGTTCAGGCCCAGATCGGGTCCAAGCTGGTCCGCTTTCCAGGCGGGACCGAGGCCGAGACGCTGTTCGACTATGCCAACCCCCAGGCGACTTCGGCGATGTCGCCCACGGGTCAGGTCATGAGCCTGACGACGCCGGCGCAATTCCTGGCCTATTGCAAGGCGACGGGCTCTCAGGCGACCATCGTTTTGAACACCGAACAGCTGTTGACCCATACCGCCTATGGCACGCGGGATTTCGATCCGGCCATGTCAGGGCTGGTGCGCAATTATGTCCGCTATCTGCTGGACACGGCCGGTCCGGGCGGCATCGCGACCTTTGAGCTTGGCAACGAATACGCGGGCTATATGAACGCGGTCGAATATGGCAAGGTCGCCAGCGCCCTGGCCCTGATCGTCGACCAGGAGATCGACCGCTTTTACGACGCCCGCCCCGGCCTGGCAGCGCCGCGTCCCGATGTCGCGGTTCAGGTCTGGGTGGTCAGCGCCGGCGAAAGCTTTTCCATGACCGACCTTGCCGCGCGCAATCAGAACGTGATGGCGCAGTTCAACACCGCCGAACTGGCCTCTGTCACCGCCGCCACGACGCATTTCTATTACACCGAGGGCAAGTTTCTGGGTCAGGCCAATTCCCACACCTATGGCACGATCGCTTCGACCCTGGGCTATTCGATGGACCTGCTGAACGCTTGGTCCACCAAGGCCGGGCGCGCCTTGGACACGGTGGTTTCCGAATGGAACGTCCACTTCAAGGACCCGCAAAGCTTTGGCCTGCAACAGGTTCCGATCCTGCTGGAGATGTTTTCGGCGCTGGTCACTTTGGGTGTCGACGAGCTGGACATCTGGTCGACCATGTATAACGCCTCGGCGCTGGCGGATTACCGCGGCCAGCTTCAGGCCTCGGGCGCGCTGATGCAGATCATGGCGAAAGAGACCCTGGGGATGAAGGTCGCCGATGTGCCGGTGGCCTCGGCGCATTACGACATCCATGGGTTTTCGGATGGCGAAAAGACCTTGCTGTTCGTGTCGTCGCTGGTGGATGGCGCGTTGCAGATCAACATGAACCTGGCCAGCTATCTGGACCGGTTCGATGTGACCTCGGCCCGGGTGATCGCTGTCGATGCGGCGGGGGCGGATGGGGTTTACAAGACCTTTACCGGGCTGGCCCCCTGGGAAGAGCCCGATGCTCCGGTCCGGGTCACGGCGCAGAACCTGGCCTCGTTCCTGTCGGGCGGGGTCTATGCGGCGCAACTGGGCGCGCATGAGACGCTGGTGCTGCAGCTGACCAAGGCGCCGATCCGCATGGGGTCGATGGCGGCGGACAACATGACCGGCCTGGCCAATGCCAATGACCGGATCGACGCCATGGCCTCGAATGACAAGATTTACGGCCTGGGCGGGAATGACACGCTGTTGGGTGGGGTCGGCAATGACGGGATCTGGGGCGGTGACGGCGATGACCGGCTTTGGGGCGGACCTGGCAGCGACACGCTGACCGGCGGCGCCGGGGCCGATGTGATGGAGGGGCGCATCAACCCCGATGTGCTGTATGGCGAGGCGGGCGACGACTATATCTCGGGCGGCGAGGGGCCGGATACTTTGTGGGGCGGCACGGGGGCGGATGCCTTTGTGTTTCGCGCCGGTGAAAGCGGCACCGACATCATCCGCGACTTCCGCAAGGCCGATTTCGACTTCCTGATCTATGAGGGGGCTTCGGCCGTCACGGCTGCCAACTTTACGCTAGAGCGCAAGGTGGTGGCGGGGATCGGCGGGACCGGGGCGGAACTGCTGGTCCATTGGGGCGGGATTGGCGGGCCGGTGCTGGCCATCCTGCAGGACGGCGCGGGGATCACCGGATTGACGCTTCAGGACGGAATGACGGGGGCGATGCTGACCCTGTAACGCTCGGACTTCAGGCGCATCTGACGGCGCAGGCGGGCGATGGCTGCGGGCAGGGCGTCGAAGGGACAGGTCAGCATCAGGTCCTGCAGCGTGCCCCAGCTTTGGCTTTCGCGAAACAGGCTGGTGGCGGGATGGCTGGCAAAGGGCACCGCCACGGCGCGCAGCCGCGGGTTGCGCGCCATCAGCCAGCGCGTCGCGGCCTTGTCGTCGGGGTGATGCGGGTCATACAGGATCACGCCGCGGGGCAGGGCGCGCGTGGCCTGTTCGGCCCGCGCCTGCCAGCCGGGGGGCGGGTTGGTCGCGTAAATCTTGGCCGTCCGTGGCCAGCCCAAAGGCGCGGGAAACCGCGGCGAGACCATGATGACCTCGGTCGTTCCCAGGGCCGCCGCGAACAGCAGCGCGCCAAAGGCCCCCATCGAAATCCCCAGCGCCCGACCCGTCCCCGGTGTCAGGGCCAAAGCGGCCTCCAGATCAGGGCCAAGATACCAATCGTTGCCAGAGGTTTGCACATGGCAGGGCGCATAGCCCGCCGTCGTCGCCGTCTGGGGCAGGCGCACCGGGTCGAACCCGCGCCGCGCGGCGTCGAAATTGTCGAACGTCGCCCAAAGCGGGCCGCAGCCCTGTCGGGTGATGCGGATATGGGCGCCGTCAAACAGTCTTTGCGGGTCCAAAGCTTTCCACCCAGTCGATCATCTGCGGCAAAAGGATGCGCTGATCATAGCGGTCAAGCGCGGTGCGGCGGGCGGAGATCCTGACGGCCTCATAGGCCTCGGGGCGGGCCAGCGCATCGGTCAGCTTGGCCGACCAACCCGGCACGTCAAAGAAATCGACCAGCGACCCGTTGACCCCGTCGCGGATCACCTCTGTCACCGGGGCGGTGGCGCTGCCGATGACATGGGCGCCGGCCGACATGGCCTCGATCATCGACCAGGATAGCACGAAAGGATAGGTCAGATAGGCATGGGCGCGGGAGACCTGCATGATCGAAACGAACTGGTCATAGGGCACTTTCCCCATGAAATGCACGCGCGACATGTCCAGACGGTCTTGGACCTCGGACAGGATCAGGTCTTTCCAGCCCTTGCGATCCTTGGGCGCCGAGCCATAGCTGACCTCGTCGCCGCCGACGATCACCACCTGAGCCTGGGGCCTTGCGGCCAGAACCTCAGGCAGGGCGCGCATGAAGGTGTGATAGCCGCGATAGGGCTCCAGGTTGCGGTTCACAAAGGTCAGAACCTCGTCCCCGGCGCGCAGGATGCGGCCATCGGGAAGCGTCACCGCAGCCGCCGGGTTGGGCGTCATCACATCGGTGTTCACGCCGTCATGGATCACCTTGATCATCCGGCGCAGCGGGGGCGGAAAGGTCGAGGCCTGCCATTCGGTCGGCGCCAGCCCCGCATCGGCATGCAGCAGCGATTGCCCCAGATGCCCGGCGCGGCCCTGAGCAATCATCACCTGATCAAAGTTGGGCGGGTTGAATTCGGGGTCAAAGCCCACGTCGGCGCCGCGCCCACGATAGTAGAACTCGGCATAGATCAGCAGCTTGGCCTCGGGCCAGACCTCTTTCAGGAACAGCGTTTCACCCCAGCCGGAGTGGCCAAAGATCACATCAGGGACATAGCCCTTGGACTGCCGCAACTGCAGGCAGGCGCGGGCGACGGTGACACCGCGGTCGGACATCTGGGTGTAATTGCGGCCCAGACGAGTGACGGCCGGATCGACCTTGGGCGCCTCATGCTTGTATTTCAGCACCGGGATCGCGCTGTCGCGGGTGTTGGTGAAATCGGTCAGCGCCAGACACTCATGGCCGCGCTTTTTCATCTCGGGCGCAAGGTAAAGGTATTGCCCCGGGAAATTCTGGTGGACGAAAAGCAGTTTCATGAAGGGGTCCCGAAAGCGGCCAGCATCAGCGCCTTGGTATAGTCGCTTTGCGGATGGGCGAAAATGGCCTCTGTCTCGCCCTGTTCGACCACATCGCCGGCCCGCATCACCATGACCTTGTGCGACATGGCCCGCACCACCCGCAGGTCGTGGCTGATGAAGATATAAGCCAGCCCATGCCGCCGTTGCAGATCGCGCAGAAGGTCGACGATCTGCACCTGGACGGTCATATCCAGCGCAGAGGTCGGCTCATCCAGCACCACCAGCTTTGGGTTCAGGATCATCGCCCGCGCAATCGCGATGCGCTGCTTTTGCCCGCCCGAGAATTCATGCGGATAGCGGCTCATCATGGCGGGGTTCAGGCCGACTTCCTCCATGATCGCGCCGACCATGTCGCGACGGTTGCGGCCGGGATCGACGCCATGGACGCCCAGGCCCTCGGCGATGATCGCTTCGGCGGTCATGCGGGGCGACAGGCTGCCATAGGGGTCTTGGAACACCACCTGCATGTCGCGCCGATGCCCCCGCATCGCGCGTTCCGACAGCCGCGAGATGTCCTGACCGTTCAGGTAAACCCGCCCCTCGGCTTGCGCCAGGCGCAGAACGCCAAGCGCCAGGGTCGATTTCCCCGATCCGCTTTCGCCGACGACGCCCAGAGTCTCACCGGCGCGGATCGACAGGTTGACCGGGTTCAGCGCCTTGATATGCCCCGTGGTGCGGCGCATCAGGCCCGTGGTGATCGGGAACCAGACCTTCAGGCCCTCGGTGCGCAGGACCTCGGGCGCGCCTTGGGGCACGGGTTCGGGGGCGCCAACCGAATGGGCCGCCAGCAGTTTCTGGGTATAGGGGTGCTGGGGGTTGGCGAAAATCTGGGACGTGACGCCCTGTTCGACGATTTCCCCGCCCTGCATCACACAGACCCGATCTGCGATCCGGCGGACGATGTTCAGGTCATGGGTGATGAAGAGCATCGACAGCCCCTCCGACGCCTTCAGAACCGCCAAAAGGTCCAGGATCTGCGCCTGGATCGTCACATCCAGCGCCGTCGTCGGCTCATCCGCGATCAACAGCTCCGGCTTGTTCGCCAGGGCCATGGCGATCATCACGCGCTGGCGCTGACCACCCGACAGCTGATGCGGAAAAGACAGCATCCGGCTTTCGGGGTCGCGGATGCCGACCTTGGTCAACAGTTCGACCACCCGCGCGCGGGCCGTTGCCCCCTTGACCCCCTGATGCAGCGACAGGCTTTCGGTGATCTGGCGTTCCACAGTATGCAACGGGTTCAACGAGGTCATCGGCTCTTGGAAGATAAAGCTGATGTCGTTGCCCCGCACGCGCCGCAGGGCGCTTTCCGGGGCGCCCACCATTTCGGTCCCGGCATAGCGGATCGACCCTGTCACCTCGGCCGCTTCGGGCAGCAGGCGGACGGTGGACAGCGCCGTCACCGACTTGCCCGAGCCCGACTCGCCGACAAGGGCCAGGGTCTCGCCTTTGTTCAGGGTGAAGGACACGCCACGGACGGCCTGAGTCACCTGGCCCTCTTGGCGAAAGCCCACGGTCAGGTTTTGAACGGTCAAAAGGCTCATCTGAAAGTCCGGCGCGGGTCAAAGGCATCGCGGACGCCTTCGAAGATGAAGATCAAAAGCGACAGCATCAGGGCCGAGGTGAAAAACGCGGTAAAGGCCAGATGCCAGCCCTCCAGGTTGTTTTGCGCCTGCCGTGTCATTTCCCCAAGCGAGGGGTAAGCGGCGGGCAGGCCATAGCCCAGGTAATCCAGGCTGGTCAGCGATCCGATGGCGCCGGTGACGACAAAGGGCATCATCGTGGTCGTCGAAATCGTCGCATTGGGCAGGATGTGGCGGAACAGGATCACCCAGCCCGGCACGCCAAGCGCCTTGGCCGCGCGGACATATTCGAAGTTGCGCACCCGCAGCGTTTCGGCCCGGACAAGGCCCACCAGGCCCATCCAGCCAAAGGCCACCATGATCGCGATAAGCAACCAGAAGCTCATGGAAAAGATCGAGGCCAGGAAGATGATCAGGTAAAGCTGCGGCGTCGAAGAGATCACCTCTAGCACGCGTTGAAGGATCAGGTCGAACCGCCCGCCCAGGTAGCCTGACAAAGCCCCCACGATGACGCCGATGACCGAAGTGATGGCCGAGTAGATCAGGCCGAACGTGACCGAGATGCGAAAGCCATAGATCGCGCGGGCCAGCACGTCGCGCGTCGTGTCATCGGTGCCCAGCCAATGCGTGCCGTCGGGCTTGGTCGGCGCGGCGGCCTCCAGGTCGTTGATCGTGTCATAGCTGAAAGGGATCGGCGCCCAGATGATGCGCCCCGGCTGGAACCCATCCAGCGCCGCGCCATAAGACCCGTCGGCCACCGTTGCCACGATATCTTCGGGCGTATCAAGGCAATCGACCGCGCCACCGGTCAGAATCAGGCATTGGACGACGGGGTCCTTGTAGCTTGCCTCGGTCTTGAAATCGCCGCCGAAGTCCTGTTCCGAATAGAACGACAGAAAGGGCGCGCGCCACTCGCCCTGGTATTGCACCGCCAAGGGCTTGTCATTGGCGATCAGCTCGGCACAGAGCGACAGGCCGTAAAGGATGGAAAACAGGATCAGCGAGTAAAACGCCCGCTTGTTCGCCTTGAAGTTCCGCCAGCGGCGCTGGTTCAGGGTCAGCGGCTTCGTCGCGGGGGCCAGGGGGGGGGCCAGGGGGGGAGCCAGGGGGTCGATCTTCATTTCCGGGCCTCGAAGTCGATGCGCGGGTCGATCAGCATATAGGTCAGGTCGGATATCAGCGTGATCGCCATCCCCAAAAGCGTCGAGACATAAAGCGTCGCAAAGATGATCGGATAATCCCGCCCGACGATGGCGTTAAAGCCCAAAAGCCCCAGCCCATCCAGCGTGAAGATCTTTTCGATGAACAGCGACGACCCGAAGAAAACCCCGATAAAGGCCGCAGGAAAGCCCGCAATGACGATCATCATGGCGTTGCGAAAGACATGACCATACAGAACCTGATGTTCCGACAGGCCCTTGGACCGGGCGGTCATCACATATTGCTTGCCGATCTCGTCCAGGAAGGAATTCTTGGTCAGCAGGGTCAGTGTCGTGAATGCGGTAATCAGCTGCGCCGTGACCGGCAAGACGATGTGCCACAGGTAGTCCAACACCTTGCCCATCGGGGTCAGCTGGTCCCAGACCTCTTGGGGTGAGGTCAGGCCGACCAGGGGGAAGATGCGGAAAAACGACCCGCCCGCGAAAACGACCATCAGCATCACCGCGAACAGCAGCGAGGGGATGGAATAGGCGGCGATGATGATGCCAGAGGTCCAGACGTCAAAGCTTGACCCGTTGCGCACGGCCTTGCGGATGCCCAAGGGGATCGAGATCAGATAGGCCAGAAGCGTCGACCACAGCCCCAGGGTGATCGACACCGGCAGCTTGTCGGCGATCAGGGTCATGACATTCTCGCCGCGGAAATAGCTCTCGCCGAAGTCGAAGGTCAGGTATTTCCCCATCATGATGAAGAACCGTTCGACCGCGCCGATCTTTTCCTTGCGGCAGGCCGTGTCCTTTAGCGTCGGGGTGCCGACAAAGCCGGTGTCGCAGACGATGCGGGCAAAGCCGAATTCGACCTCGATCTGGTCCAGGAACTCGGGCGGCAGACCGCGCGCGCCCTTGTAGCCGCCGGCTTCCTCGGTCGTCTCGGAGCCGCCTTGCAGCTTGTCGCTGGCCTCGCCCTCGCCTTCCAGCCGGGCCGAAAGCGTCTCGATCGGGCCACCGGGGACGGCCAGGGTCAGGGCAAAGTTGATCAGCATGACCCCGATCAGCGTCGGGATCATCAACAGGATGCGGCGCAGGATATAGGTCGGCATCAGCGCAACACGCCATCCGCTTTCAGCTTGTCGCCCTTGGCGGCGTCATACCACCAGAACGAGGTCTCGCCCAAAGCATAGGGCGGCATCTTTTCGGGATGGCCGTATTGGTCGTAATAGGCCGTCCAGACCGAGGCCTTATACCACTGAGGTATCCAGAACCGCTCTGCCAGAAGCACGCGGTCCAGCGCCTGCGTGGCCGTCACCAGCTCTTCTTTGGTCTTGGCGGCTTCGACCACCCGGGCCATGGCATCGACGGCGGGGGATTTCAGTCCCATGACGTTATAGGACGAATTGTCCGCGGTCTCCGAGCCATAGAACTGCCGCATCTCGTCGCCCGGCTCCATGTTGGCGTGGGCGGCGCTGGTGATCAGGTCAAAGTCGAAGGCAGGCGGCTGGGTGCGGGTTTCGAATTGCGCATCATCGACATTCTTCAGGCTGGCGTCGATGCCAAGCGCCTTGAGGTTTTCGATGAAGGGATTGTGGACGCGGTCAAACTGCGGGTTGTCGTTCAGGATTTCCACCGTCAGGACCACGCCATCCTTGCGGCGCAAACCGTCGTCGCCGACCTCCCATCCCGCCTCGTCCAGCAGCTTGGAGGCCTTGCGCAGGTTCTTGCGGTCCAGCTGATCTTCGCCCGACACCGGGGCCGTGATCGGCGGGTCGGTCAGGATGGCGGCGGGCAACAGGCCCTGGTCCACAAGCGGCTGCAGGATGGCCTTTTCGGCCTCCGAGGGCGCGCCCTGGGCCGCCAGATAGCTGTTTTCCCAGACCGAATTGATGCGGGTGTAAAGCCCGTAAAACAGCGACCGGTTCGACCATTCAAAGTTGAACATCAGGCTGATCGCCTCGCGGACACGGGGGTCCTGGAACTTTTCGCGGCGCAGGTTAAAGACATAGGCCTGGCCCGAAGCCTTGGCGCCGTTGGCGATTTCCTCTTGTTTCACCGTGCCGTCCTGGACGCCGGGGAAGTCATAGGCCGTAGCCCAGGACTTCGAAGAGCTTTCCTGGCGGAAGGTATAGGTGCCCGCCTTGAAGGCCTCAAACGCCGCATTCGGGTCGCCGAAATATTCAAACCGCAGCGAGTCGAAGTTGTTCTGACCCTTGTTGATCGGCAGCGCCTCGCCCCAGTAATCCGGGTTGCGCTTCCACACCACGGCGCGGCCGGTCACGGTGCGCGCGCTGTCCAGTTGATAGGGGCCGGTGCCCAGAAAGGGGTCGCGCGTCGAGTCTTCCAGACTGCGCTTCTTGGCCACGAAATCGGCCTTGGAAAACACCGGAAAGCCGCCCATCTTGGCCGGCAGATCGCGGAAGGGAACGCCAGCCTTGAAGGTAAACTTCACCGTCAGCGGGTCGATGACCTCGGCCTTGTCGACCTGAGTGCTGAGGATGGTGCGGAAGTCCGAAAGCCCATGGTCGCGGAACTGTTCATAGGAAAAGATCACGTCCTCGGCGGTCATGGGCGACCCATCGGCGAATGTCACGTCGTCGCGCAGGTGAAAGATCACCCAGGCGCGGTCGGCGGGGTATTCCAGCGTCTTGCACATCAGGCAATAGGCCGCGCCGATTTCGTCTGCGGTGCCGGTCAGGATGGTTTCATAAGGCGCGGTGGCGCCCGCGCCCGGAACGCCCTTGATCGAATAGGGGTTCAGCGTGTCCCAGGTGCCCCCCACGGCGGCCATCGAGATCTCGCCGCCCTTGGGGGCATCGGGGTTGACGTAATCGGGGGTGAAATCGGGCCCGTATTTCAGGTCGCCAAAGGTCGAAATCCCGTGGCTTGTGATGATGTCCTGCGCTCTGGCCTCATGCGCCAGGGCGGCCATCAGCACCAGCCCCGCCATCCCCAGCCGCCAATCCCGAACCTGTGCAACTGCCAGCGATTTCATCGCGCACCTCCGTCTTCTTTGGCGGTAAAGGTAATGCGCTTTGCAAAAGGTCCACAAGCCGCGATTGCGTGAGCGGGGGGTGATCAACGAAAAAGGCCGCCCCGAAGGACGGCCCTTGATCGAATGTCGGACCGCTTACTTCAGCGATTCCAGATAGGCGATGACATTGGCGCGGTCTTCGGGCTTGGGCAGGCCCGCAAAACCCATCTTGGTGCCCGGGACATAGGTCTTGGGGTTCTTCAGGAAGTCATACAGATGCTCGGCCGTCCAGGGGTCCTGCACCGAAGCCATCGTCTCGGAATACTTGAAGCCCGCGACCGAGCCGCGTGCCCGGCCCACGACGCCGTTCAGATGCGGACCCGTGCCGTCGCCGCCATCAATCTTGTGGCAGGATTTGCATTTGCCAAAGACCTTTTCGCCCGCGGCGGCATCGGCGGTGGCTGCAACATCGGCATAGGCCACTTCGACGGCGCCTTCATCGGCGGCGGCGGTTTCCTCACCCTCGACGGCGGCAGGATAGACCGCAGCGGCATGTTCGCCATGGCCCTTTTCGCCAAGACCATAGATCGAGCCCGCGGCCCAGACGCCGAAAAGGAAGAACAGCAGCGCTCCGCAAACACTGCCAACGATCTTGGTCATGGTCATCGTGTCGAACATGCAGCACCTTCCTTCAGGCAGTTCTTTGCGCGCTATCTACCCGCTTCCCCCTTGTCCTTGCAAGGTGTAGCAACGCGCCAAAAGGTCGCTTTGACCCCATTTTTTACGAAAGGGTTGCCTCAATGTCGGTCCGTATCGCGTTTCAGGGCGAACTTGGCGCCTATTCGCATCAGGCCTGCGAACAGGCCCGCCCGGGCTGCATCCCCGTGCCCTGCACCACCTTTGAAGACGTGGTCGAGATGACGCGGTCGGGCGAGGCCGACATGGGGATGCTGGCGGTCGAGAATTCGACCTATGGCCGCGTGGCCGATGTTCATTCGCTGTTGCCGAAGTCGGGGCTGCATATCGTCGACGAGGCCTTTGTGCGCGTCCATGTGAACCTTTTGGGGGTCAAGGGAGCGACCCTCGCCGATGTCCGCGAGGCGCATGGCCATGTGGTGATCCTGCCGCAATGCGCGGGGTTTTTGCGCGCCCATGGCATCAAGGGGAAGGTCAGTTCCGACAATGCCCGCGCCGCGCGTGAGGTCGCCGAGGCGGGCGATGTGACGCGGGCGGCCCTGGCCAGTGAGCTGGCGGCGCGGATCTATGGGCTGGACGTTCTGGCCCGCCATATCGAGGATCACGCCAACAACACGACCCGTTTCCTGCTGATGTCGCGTGAGGCCGATATGGCGCGGCGTGCCGCCGACATGATGACGACCTTCGTCTTCCGCGTCCGCAACATCCCGGCCGCGCTGTATAAAGCGCTGGGCGGTTTCGCGACCAATGGTGTGAACATGACCAAGCTGGAAAGCTATATGGTCGACGGCAGCTTCACCGCGACCGAGTTTTACGCCGATGTCGAGGGCCATCCCCAGGACGCAGGTCTGCGCCTTGCGCTGGACGAGCTGGCCTATTTCACCACCCATCTGACGATCCTGGGCGTCTATCCGGCCGACCGGAAGCGGTGAATCGCCTTTAGCGCCGCAGGCTGTCCCGCAGGTTGGTGGGGCGGCGAAAGCGGTCCTCGATCTCGACGGCCAGCTGGCTGATGCGGTTGGCATATTGCCGCTCGACCTTTTTGCGGGCCAGTTTCAGGCCCTGGACATAAAGCCGCGCCGCGATGGTGCGCGGTTTCAGCTCGGTCTTGACCTCGATGCGCGTGCGGGTGGAGGTCAGGTCCATCAGGCTGATGGCCATGGTGACATCGGCCAGCGCCGATTGTCCCGAAACGGTCAGTTTTTCCGGCTCCGTCATCAGATGCACCGCCAGCGTCGCCTTGCGCGCCTGGCCACGAAAGGCAAAGCCCAGGGCCCAGGCCATGCCGGCGCCCTTTTGCGTCATGCGGTCGGTGCGCGTGACCTCGGCCCCGCGGCGCATGGCCATGCGCTCCCAGGCCTCGAAGTCGGTGATCTCTGCCCAGACGAAGTTGACGGGAACATCAACATCGTATCGCGCCACAAGCTTCATGCCGTCATCCCGTTCGTAAGGCGGCGAATGTCGCCGGAATCGCCAGCGACCGCAAGCCATGCTGCGGCGAGTTTATTAACGGTGAGGTGGATTGGTGGAGCAAAGGGGGATCGAACCCCTGACCTTATCATTGCGAACGATACGCTCTCCCAACTGAGCTATTGCCCCATCCGCGCAGCGTTTTTCGCGGATGGGGGCGGGAATGTCAAGGGGGCCGGCGCTGTGGTGGGACGGCAAGGCGATCAAGATTGTCGGGCTGGCAAGGCCCGGGCGCCGGGGGGCGCCTGGGCCTCGGCTGGCGGGAAACAGGCTCTGTGCTGGCCCTATTCCCGGACCCAGACCTGCATCGGGTTCGCTCCGCGGTTGCACCAGGCGTAATAGGGCAGCGCCAGCAAGGGCGAGGGCTGCTCGGTCGGGGGCTCGGTCTGATATAGCGCGGCCGGGTTTTGGAGGGCGGCGCCTTGGGCTGTCACCACGGCGACGCCTCCCAGCAGGTCGGCGCGGAAGGTTGCGGTCAAATCAGCCCCGCGCGGCAGGCGCAGGCGGTGGAGGGGCGCGGCCTGGTCCTGGGCTTCAAGGCAATAGACCAGCGGGCCACGCATCAGGGCGACGCGGCCGATGTCGGCCTTGACCTCGGGATGGGCATGGACCCGCTGCGGCGTCATGGGAAGGTGAAGCGCGACCCTGTCATCCCCCCAGTGCCGATGCAGGCGCAGGTAGCCGCGTTCCGTCGTCATCGGCACGGGTGCGCCGTTGACCGTCGCCGTGGCGCCCTTGGCCCAGGCGGGGATGCGCAAGCTTAGGGTGAAGGCGCGGTCGGACTGGACTTGGACGCGGATGGCGCCGTCCCAGGGATAGGCTGAGGTCTCGGTGATCGTCGCCTGACCCTCCGCCACGGGCAGGGTGGCTTTGGCGCCGCCGTAAAGGTGAACCGCGATTTCGTCCTTGGCCAGCCCCATGACATAGCCGCCAACCGAGGCCACCAGCCGCGCCACGTTCATCGTGCAGCAGGGGCAGGGGTGCCATTCCCAACGCTGATGCGAGCCGTCGGACTCCAGCTTGTTGTCGTAGAAATAGGTCTCGCCGTCGCGCGACAGGCCGGCCAACGAATTGTTATACAGGGCCAGTTCCAGGATATCGGCATATTGGCCGTCCAGGTCCAGGTTCAGCATCCGTGCCGCCCAAAAGACCATGGCCACCGAAGCGCAGGTCTCGGCATAGGCGGTGTCGTTGGGCAGGTCGTAATCTTGGGTGAAACCCTCATTCCGGGCCGAGGGGCCGAAGCCGCCGGTCACATACATCCGGGTTTCGGTCACATCGCGCCACAGGGTCTGACAGGCCTGCTTCAAGGCGGTGTCGCCGTGTTCGGCGGCAAGATCGGCCATGGCGGTATACATATACATGGCGCGGACGGCGTGGCCCACGACCTTGGTCTGTTGACGCACCGGGATATGGGACTGCGAGTATTCATAAGTCCCCTGGCCGTATTTCCCGGCAGGCTCGCCGCGGGCGGCGGCTTCCTGGTCGAAGTAATGCGGCTGGGCGCCCCTTTCGTCGATGAAATAGGTCGCAAGGTCCAGGAACTTGGTCTTGCCCGTCGCGTGAAAGGCCTTGACCAGGGCCAGTTCGATTTCCTGATGGCCGCAATAGCCGCGTTTCTTGTCCGGGCCGAAGGTCGCGGCGATGTGGTCCATGTAACGCTCCATCACCTGAAGCATCCGGTCCCGGCCGGTGGCGCGGTAATAGGCCACGGCGCCCTCTAGCAGGTGGCCGGCGTTATACATCTCGTGATTGTCGCGCAGGTTGGTCCAGCGGTTTTCCGGCTCGCGCTCCTGATACCAGCAGTTCAGATAGCCGTCGGGGGCCTGGGCGCGTTCAAGGTCGGTGACGATCTCTTCGATCTGCGCCTCGATGACCGCGTCGCGGCGGTGCGACAGGGCATAGGACGCGGCCTCGACCCATTTGCCGACATCGCTGTCCCAGAAGATCTCGGTCGTGAAGCCGTTCGGATGCGGCGGAATGGTCAGGGGCGGCACGGGTTGCGGCAGTTTCAGGCTGCGCAGGATGTTGTGCTTGGCCAGTTGGGCATGCTGGCTGGGGATGGTGCGGGTCAGGACGGTTTCCAGACGCTCGGACCAAAAGGCGCCGGTGATCTGGACATCGGAGAAGGGAACAGAGGCATAGCGGCGCATTTACGTGCTTTCTCGGTGGATGAGGGTGCAGGGCAGGCGATGGGTGCCGGTTGGCTTGGCGCCCTTGATCATGGCCGCCAGCTGGCGCCCGGCCTCGGCCCCCAAGGCGGTCAGGTTCATGTCGACCGAGGTCAGGGGCGGGCGGCAGGCTGTCACCATCACGTCCCAGTTGTCGAAACCGACCAGGGCGATGTCTTCGGGGCATTTGAGGCCCGCTTCACGGATCGTGTCGGCGACGCCGCGGGCGATCTGGTCGTTGCCGCAGAAGATGGCGTCGGGGGGATGGGTCAGCAGGCGGGCCATCGCCTCGCGGCCCCAGGCTTCGGACCAGGGGCCATGCAGGACCGGGCCGGGGGGGAGGTTGGCTTGTGTCAGGGCCGCGCGCCAGCCGATTTCGCGCAGGCGGACGGCCTCGAAATTGTCGGGGCCGGTGATATGGGCGATGCGGGTGCGGCCCTGTTGGATCAGGTGTTCGGTGGCGAGCCTTGCGCCGCCCTCGTCATCGGGGAGGAAGGACAGCGCATCCTCACCGCCTTGGGAAAAAACATAGATGACCGGGATCGGCAGGCCCTGAATTTCAATGGAAGGACGGCGGTCGGCGCGGCGCGAGGTGACGACCAGACCGTCGATCTGCTTGGCCAGAAGCTGCTCCAGATGGGCAAGTTCACGCTCGGGGTCGTCGGTGGCGTTGGCCATGAAGACGCCGATGCCATCCTCGGACAGGACGCGTTCCAGGCCCTCCATGATCGGCATGGTGAAACGGCCGAAGCTGTCGTTGGAGATCAGCCCGACTGACCCGGACAGCCCGGTGTGCAGAGATTTGGCCAGCAGGTTCGGGCGGAAGTTCAGCGCGCGGACCGTGGTCATCACGCGGTCACGGGTGGATTGCGCAAGCGAGCCGGTGCCGTTCAGCGCCTTGGAGACCGTGCCGATCGAGACCCCGGCGGCGCGGGCGACGTCATGGATCGTCGGGTTCCGCCGGTCGTCGGCCATGGGCGCTCCTGGGTTGGGAAAACGTTTTCCTAAGGTCCAAGGTGGCGCGGGATTGGCGGCTTGTCAACGGGGTTAAGGTGGGGGCCATGAGGCTGTGCGTCGGCCGCCCGTTACGGTGCGACTGTGGGGCCGGGCTTTGCCGACTGCAAGGGCGTGTGTTGCCCTGCCGATTGCGGGGTCAGTCCTCGTCCTCGACCGTGCCGCGGGCGGTTTTCACGCCAGCGCGGACCTTTTTCGCCACCAGACGGCGCTGGATCGAGCCATAGGTGGGTTTCGTGGCGATCCGCCGCTTGGGCACCACCAGGGCGGCGCGGATCAGTTCGATCAGGCGGTCGCGGGCGATCTCGCGGTTTTGGGCCTGACTGCGGGTGTCCTCGACCTGCAGGACGATGGCGCCTTCGTTGGTCCAGCGGCGGCCCGCCAGTCGTTTCAGGCGCGCCTTGACCGCGGGGGTCAGATGGGGCGAGCGTTCCGCCTCGAACCGCAATTCGACGGCGGTGGAAACCTTGTTCACATTTTGCCCGCCGGGGCCGGAAGACCGCACGAATTGCTCGGACAATTCCCAATCGGCGATGCTGATCGTTTCGTTGATTATAAGCATGTTCACCAAACGAGAAAGGGTCGCAGCGCGCGACCCTTCCCGAGTTCCAAGGAGATGGGGCCAGTTAGGTGCCATCCAACTTGGTGAGATTTTTCAAGGGGTTGCCCTTAGAAAACCATCCTCCAAGCTGTCCCGACGCACTTCTCCAATATCACTCTAGACACTGGATCACCTCCTTTCGAATGGTTGCCGATAGGGTGAGTCTGACACGGATTTGCGGTTTGTCAAAAGCTTTCCGCAACTGGTTGTGCCAATTTCGCGATAATTAGACGGAACGGCAGCAGACCGAACAAGGCGATGGCAAACTTCACCGCCCAGTCGGCGACGCCCAGCGAAATCCAGTAGGGGACCGCGGGGCCAAAGCCCAAAAGCGGGCCGATTTCGCCCGCCCAAGAGACGTCGTTGCCGGGTTCCAGAAAGCTGAGCGCGCCGGCGAAGGCCAGCGTAAAGAACACCACCGAGTCCAGCGTCGAGCCAAACAGCGTCGCCACCAGCGGCGCCCGCCACCAGGCCGCGCGGCGCAACCGGTCAAAGATCGTGATATCCAAGAGTTGCCCCAGCGCAAAGGCGGTCAATGAGGCAAAGGCGATGCGCAACGTGGTCAGGCCGGGGACTTGGGCGGCCACGACCGAACAGGCCAGGCCCACGACAAAGCCCGCCAGCACGACGATGCGGGCGGCGCGCTTGCCCTCCAGCCGGTTGATGACGTCATTGACGAGAAAGCAGAAGGGATAGGTCAGCGCGCCCCAGGTGAGGTAAGCCCCAAGCGGGTGGTTGACGAGGATATTCGAGGCCACGACAAGCGCGGCCATGGCAATTATGCCAGGCAGAAGCGTTTTCATTGCTGTTTTCCGTTTTTTACAAGGTCGCGGAGACTTGAGGGTGCCCATGGGGCTGGGTGCCTTTACGCCCGCAGCCCTAGTCCGGCAAGCGATATTCCACGAGTTCGGCGCGAAACAGCTTCAGGAAATTGTCGTCCGACACCATCGAGGCCACCAGCCCCGTCCCATCGCGCCAGATCGACAGCCCCTCCAGGTTGTCATGGGTGCCAAGCGCGGTTTGCAGGATCAGCGCTTCGGTCCCTTGGTCAAACCGCCTGATGCGGCTGGCAAAACCCGCGGGGCCTGCGAAAAGCCGCTCCAGCACATAAAGTCGGCCCTTGTCGTCGAAACAGGCATCGGCGACCAGCCAAAAGGGGTCATGGCGCAGGGAATAGGCCTTTTCCCAGGCGGTCCCGGTCCAGGTGAAGACCGGCAAGTCGCCCTTCACCGCCGCTTCGGGGATCAGCCACAGCGTGCCATCGGGGGCGCGGGCCAGGGCCTCGAAGGCGGTGTTCGGGGGGAATTGCGCGAACGCTTTGGGCCGCGGCATCCGGGTTGAGGGCTGGCCGATCCGCGGCATCGAAAGGACCCGCGCCGTGCCCTCTGTCGATATCCAGGCCCGCCCGCCGGGACCCACGGCCAGGCCCTCGGTGTCGGACTGGCCGTCGCGCAGGGGCCGACCCTTTGCGTCCAGCACCGCCAGCAGGGGCCCGGAGGTCACTTGTCCTGCCGCACGGTCGATCTTGACCCGCAGAAAGCCGCCCTTGTCGGTCAGGATCACCGCGCTGGCGCCATCCGCCGTCATATGCAGCGCCGAAAAGCCGCCGCCGGGCAGGGCTTTCAGGTCAAAGGACCGCAAGAAGCCCTCGGGCGGCAGCGGGCCCGCCGCGCTTTGCAGGCCCATCAGCCACAGACCAAGGATCAGTTGGCCGAGAGAACGGCGGCGCATTGTGCAGGCAGATCGGACATCAAAAGCTGGCGCGCGCCCTTTTTGCGCGGGGCGGCGGGGACCGGCGTCTTGGAGGGCTTCGGATGCAGATAGGCATCCGACACCCACCACATCAGCGTGTCGTCGCAGCCATCCCCACCGTTCGACAGTTCAGCCACCGTGGGCTTTTGCCTTTCGCACAGCGGCGAGCCCTTGGGGCATTTCAGCCGGACATGCATGTGGTCTTCGTGGTTCGCCTCGGGCCGGATCTTTTGCAGCCAGGCCTTGTCGGCGGGGGTGGCGGTCTTGCACATCTCGATCTTGATGGCGGCGGCGACGAAGATGCGGTCGACGCGGGGGTCCTGGGCCGCCAGCCGCAGAACCTCACGATAGGACGGGTCCCAGTTGCCATTGACCGACAGCTGGTCATCCGACCGGATCGAGATGGCCGACATCTTCTCGCGCTCGCGCCGGGAATGGTCCAGCCGGTCGGGGATAGAGAACCAGATGTCGACATCCAGCCCCATCTGGTGACTGGCATGGCCCGAATTCATCGGCCCGCCGCGCGGATTGCCGATGTCACCGATATACAGACCGCGCCACCCGGCGGCCTGCACGGCGGCCGACAGTTCCATCAGATAGGCCACCGTCACCGGCTGGCCCCAGTTGCGGTTGCGCGACAGGCGCATGGCCTGCCAGGTCGGCCCGGTCTCGGCCAGTTCGACATTGCCAGCCGCACAGCCCTTGCCATAAGCGCCCACAGGCTGCGCTTCCCCGGCAGTCGGCAGGGGCTTGGCGGAAAACAGCGTAGCGGCGGTGGTTTCGGCAAGCCCCGCACTGCCCATGCAGGCCATCAGCCCGGCGATGATCCAGGTTTTCATCTTTCCCCCTTGGGTTTGACCCATCCGAGCAGCACCATCCCCAAAAGGAACAGCAAGATCAACGGGATGGCGATGCCGATGCGCTGGCTTCCGCTGATCGTGGTGGCCAAGGCAATGCCGGCGGGCGCGATGAAGGACGTGACCTTGCCCGACAGCGCATAAAGCCCGAAGCTTTCGGTCGCATGGGCGGGCGTCGTGTGAAACACCATCATCGTGCGGCTTGACGATTGCAGCATCCCCCCCGCCGCGCCGATCAACATGCCGCAGGCGTAGAATATCTTGTCCGCCACGCCAGGCGCCAGAGCCGCCCCGTAAAAGCTGTCCGAGGTCATCCCCGCGATCACCAGGCAAACCGCGATCAGCACCCAGATTGACACGACCATGACCGGCTTTGGCCCGCGGGCGGAATCCACGCGGCCTCCGATCCAGGAGAACACCGCCGCCGCCAAGGCCCCCGCGATGCCAAAGACGCCGATCTGGGTGATCGACCAGCCCAGAACCCCCGCCGCATAGACCCCGCCAAAGGCGTAAAGCGCGTTCAGCGCGTCGCGGTAGATCATCGACGACCCCAGATGCGCAAACAGCGACCCGCGCCGCGGCAGGCTGCGGATCAGGTCGGTCAGGCTTTGCAGCGCGCGGCCCATGCCGGTGGCGACCCTTGGCACCTCATGCACCCACAGAAAGAAGGGCACCATGAAGACCGCGAACCAGATGGCGGTAAAGGGGCCGACGGACCGCGTCCCCTCGCGTGCTGCGGGGTCAAGGCCGAACAGCGGGTCCAGCCCGATCAGCGTCTTGCCGCTGTCGCCGCTTTCGGCCAGCAAAAGCAGCATGATGACCAAGGAGATGATCCCGCCCAGATAGCCAAAGGCAAAGCCATAGCCCGAGACCCGGCCCATATCCGCGTCGTCACACAGGTCGGGCATCAGCGCATTGGTAAAGATCGTGGCGAACTCCATCCCCACCATGCCGATGCCGAACCAGATTTGCGCCATCAACAGGTCGGGTGAGGTGGGCATCAGGAACCACAACATCGCCGAGCCCAGGATATACAGCCCGGAAAAGCTGACGATCCAGGGCATCCGCCGCCCCGTGCCATCGGCAAAGGCGCCCAGCAAAGGCGCCATCACCGCGATCAGAACGCCGGTGATCGACTGGCCCCAGCCCCAATAGGCCTGAGCTGCGGCGCCCGCCGCCTCGGGGGCAAGGCCCTGGCCTGCGAAATGGGCCGTCGCGACCTGCTGGAAATAGGGGCCAAAGACAAAAGTAAGAAGCAGCGTGTTATAGGGCTGGCTGGCCCAGTCAAAGAACCACCACCCCCAGATGCGCTTCCTGCTTGTCGTTCCCATGCCGCAACCCCATCTTTTCCCCGGATGAAGCCCCAAGCCCCGCAATTAAGCAAGCCAGAGATTGCGGATGCCTTGGGTTCAAGCTACCACATCTACGCAAACGAAAGGGCCTGCCATGACCTCGATCCTGCAAATCCTGTTGATGCTTGTTGGCATCGCCCGTTGGGTCATCCTGATCCATGTCATCATGAGCTGGCTGATCAACTTCCAGGTGCTGAACCTGCGTCAACCCTTGGTCGCGCAGATCTGGTATGGGCTGAACCGCGTTCTGGACCCGGTCTATTCCCGCGTGCGCCGGTTGATCCCCGGGACGGGCGGCATCGACTTTGCGCCGCTGATCGTGCTGTTGGCGATCTATGCGCTGGAAATCGTGATCCGCAACAATCTTTACTCCTTCTAGGCTGGGGTTAACCCGGCCTTAACCAAGTTCGGGGCAAAAGTCCCATGTGTTCCAGATTGACCTCATGACCTCACCGGAAGAGTTGCTCCACCAAGTCTGGGGCTTTGCAGGGTTTCGGCCAGGCCAGGAAGAGATCGTCCAGGCGGTGATCGCGGGCGAAAACACGCTGGCCATCATGCCGACGGGCGGGGGCAAGTCGCTGTGCTTTCAACTGCCCGCGCTGTGTCGGGATGGGGTGACGGTGGTGATTTCGCCGCTGATCGCGCTGATGCGGGATCAGGTCCGCAGCCTGAAGGCGGCAGGGGTCGAGGCGGGGGCGCTGACCTCGGGGAATACGGAATCCGAGACGGAAGAGGTGTTTCGCGCGCTGGACGACGGGCGCTTGCGGCTGTTGTATCTGGCGCCCGAACGGCTGGCCTTGCCGGGGACCCTGGCCCTGCTGCGTCGGGCGCGTGTCGGGCTGATCGCGGTCGACGAGGCGCATTGCGTCAGCCAATGGGGCCATGACTTCCGCCCCGATTACCTGCGCATCGGGACGCTGCGGCGCGACTTGGGCGTGCCTTTGGCCGCCTTTACCGCCACCGCAGACGCCGAAACCCGGGCCGAGATCGTCACGCGGCTGTTCGACGGCACGGCGCCCCGCACCTTTCTGCGCGGCTTTGACCGGCCCAACATCCGCCTGTGTTTCGCGGTCAAGGATGCGCCGCGCGAGCAGATCCTGTCCTATGTCAGGGTGCGCAAGGGCCAGTCCGGCATCGTCTATTGCGGCAGCCGGTCGAAATGTGAGGTGCTGGCCATGGCCCTGCGTGAGGCGGGCCATCCGGCGATCTATTACCACGCCGGCATGGACCCCGAAGAGCGCCGCCAGGCCGAGCTGCGCTTTCAGCAAGAGGACGGGCTGATCGTCGTGGCCACGGTCGCCTTCGGCATGGGGATCGACAAGCCCGATATCCGCTGGGTCGCCCATGCCGACCTGCCCAAGTCGATCGAGGGCTATTACCAGGAGATCGGCCGCGCCGGTCGCGATGGCAGCCCCGCCGACACGCTGACGCTGTATGGCCCCGAGGATATCCGCCTGCGCCGGTCCCAGATCGACGAGGGCGCCGCGCCGACCGAGCGCAAAGAGGCCGACCACGGCCGCCTGAACGCGCTTTTGGGTCTGGCCGAGGCGGTGGGCTGCCGCCGTCAGGTGCTGCTGGGCTATTTCGGCGAGGACTCCGGTCCTTGCAGCAATTGCGACCTGTGCGAGCGTCCGGCCAAGCTGTTTGACGCAACCGAGGCGGTGCGCAAGGCGCTGTCGGTCGTGCTGCGCACCGGGCAGATGTTCGGCGCGGGCTATCTGATCGACGTCCTGACCGGCAATGCCACGATGCGGGTCAAGGAAAAGGGCCATGACCAGCTTCCGACCTTTGCCGTCGGCCGTGACCTGTCCAAGGGCGCCTGGACCGCGGTTTTCCGTCAGATGATGGGCCGCGACCTCCTCCGTCCTGATCCGGAACAGAACGGCGGGCTTTACATGACCGAAGCCGCGCGCCCCGTGCTGCGCGGCGAAGTTCAGGTGACTTTGCGCGCCGATACGGTCGAAAAGGCCTCTGGTTACGTGACCAAAGCCGCGTCGCAGGTGGGCGAGGACGACTTGCCGCTTCTGTCGGCGCTAAAGGCGAAACGCCGCGCCCTGGCCGAGGCGCAGGGCGTGCCGGCCTATGTCATCTTTGCCGACCGCACCCTGATGGAACTGGCCGAGAAAAAGCCGCAGACCCTGGATGAGATGTTCGGCATCACCGGCATCGGCATGAAAAAGCTGGAAAGTTATGGCGAGGCGTTTTTGGCGGTGATCCTGGGGGGCGCGGCCGAGGCGCCCTCTCCGGCGCGGCGGAAACTGGTCGGGCGCGAGGCGGGGGCGATCTTTGACCGCCTGGCCGAGGCGCAGGTGGCGCTGTCGCGGGGCGAGGATGGGACGGGGAAATACCTGTCCTGCACGGATTCGACGCTGCGGCAAATTGCGGAACGGCGGCCGGGCAGCCTGGACGAGCTTTACCACGTGCAGGGCATGGGCGAGCAAAAGGTGGAACGGTTCGGCCCCGCCTTCCTGCAGGTCCTGCGCAACGCATGAGGCTCCGTGTCAAGCACGGAGCAGCTTTGCGCCCCGGATATGCTGCGCAGCATTAACCAAGCTCGCTGCGCAGCAAGACGTTGAAATTCATATAAAGCCGCCTTTGTCCCCCTCATCTGGTCATAAATATCCTTGGAGGGGTTCGGGGTGTCAGACGGCCCCCCTGACGCATCCAGCCGCGCCACGGCAATCGTTTTCCTTGAAACCCGATGCAAGGGGGGCTAGCTAATTGCGACAGCCAGGAGGAGCCCCCGATGTATCTTGCCAGCCCCGACCGTTACGACCAGATGCCCTATCGCCGCTGCGGGCGCTCGGGCCTTTTGCTGCCGGCGATCTCGCTGGGGCTGTGGCAGAATTTCGGCGGCACGGATGTTTTCGAGACCTACCGCGCCGTCCTGCGCCGCGCCTTTGACCGTGGCGTCACGCATTTCGACCTGGCGAACAACTACGGCCCGCCCTATGGGTCGGCCGAAGAGAATTTCGGCGTGATTTTCGCCAAGGATTTCAAGGCGCACCGCGACGAGCTGATCATTTCGTCCAAGGCGGGCTGGGACATGTGGCCGGGCCCCTATGGTCTGGGCGGGTCGCGCAAACATGTGCTGGCCTCGGCCGATCAAAGCCTGAAACGGATGGGGATCGACCACTTCGACATCTTTTATTCGCATCGGCCGACGCTGGACGTGCCCTTGGAGGAGACCATGTCGGCTCTGGTGCAGCTGCATCGGCAGGGCAAGGCGACCTATGTCGGCATCTCCTCCTATGGGCCGGAACGCACCAAGCAGGCCGAAGCGATCCTGCGCGCCGAGGGCGTGCCGCTGTTGATCCATCAGCCCAGCTATTCGCTGGTCAACCGCTGGATCGAATTCGGGCTGCTGGACACGTTGGAGTCCGTCGGCGCGGGCTGCATCGCCTTTTCGCCGCTGGGTCAGGGGATGCTGACGGGCAAATATCTGAACGGCGTGCCAGAGGATGCGCGGGCGGCGAAGGGCGGGTCCTTCAACATGAAACTTCTGACCGAGGAAAACCTCGGCCGCATCCGCGCGCTGAACGACATCGCGGCCAAGCGCGGGCAGTCTTTGGCGCAAATGGCGATCGCCTGGGTGCTGCGCGACCCGCGCGTGACCTCGGCGCTGGTGGGCGCGCGCAACGTGGCGCAGCTGGATGACTCGTTGAATTCGTTGAACAAACTTGACTTCACGGCCCAAGAACTGGCCGATATCAACCATCATGCCACCGAAGGCGGCATTGATCTGTGGCGGGGGCTCAGCGACTGATGCGTATCGTTTTCACCGGAGGCTCGGGCAAGGCCGGGCGCGACGTCATCCCCTATTTGCTGGCGCAGGGGCACCAGGTTCTGAATGTCGACCGGGTGGTGCTGAACCATCCCGGCGTCCATACTTTGCTGGCCGATCTGACCGATGGCGGCGAGACGATGAACGCGCTCTCTTGCCATTTCGGCTATGACGGTTACGCCGCGCCGGGCGGGCCTGCGCGCCCGGATGCGGTGGTGCATTTCGCCGCCGTGCCGCGCATCCTGATGCGGCCGGACAATGCGACCTTCATCGAAAACGTGACCTCGACCTATAATGTGATCGAGGCCGCGATGAAGCTGGGCATCCGCAAGGTCGTGATCGCCTCTTCGGAAACCACCTATGGGGTCTGCTTTGCCGAGGGCGACCGCGACTACAAGGAATTCCCGCTGACAGAGGACTATGACGTTGATCCGATGGACAGCTATGGCCTGTCCAAGGTCGTCGGCGAAAAGACCGCCCGCGCCTTTGCCGAACGATTTGGCGCCGATATCTACGCGCTGCGGATCGGCAATGTCCTGTCGGTCGAGGATTACGCGAACTTCCCCGAGTGGTTGGACAACCCCTTGATGCGAAAGCGCAACGCCTGGAGCCATATCGACGCCCGCGACCTGGGCCAGATCGTTGACCTTTGTGTCCGCAAGGACGGCCTGGGCTATCAGGTTTTCAACGCGGTGAATGACAACATCACCGCGCGAGAGCCCGCGCGGGAGTTTCTGGCCCGCGTGGCCCCGGGGACCCCGATCACCGGGGCTCTGGAAGGGTTTGACGCACCGCTGTCGAACGCCAAGATCCGCAAAGTCTTGGGATTCAAGCAAAACTACGACTGGCGCGACTTGGTCTGATCACTTGGCCAAACGCAGGGCTGCCGCCGCGATCCGCTCCAGCGGCAGTTCCTGTTCCACGGCCCCCAGCGCCATGGCCTCTTTCGGCATCCCATAAACGACGCAGCTGGTCTCGTTCTGCCCAATGGTCGAGGCGCCAAGGTCGCGCATTTCCTTCATGCCGCGCGCGCCATCGTCGCCCATGCCGGTCAGGATGATCCCCACGGCATTCGACCCGGCATAGCGCGCAACCGAGCGGAACATGACATCGACCGAGGGCCGGTGGCGCGAGACCATGGGGCCGTCGCGCACCTCAACATGATATTGCGCGCCGGATCTGGCCAGCAAAGTGTGACGGTTGCCCGGCGCAATCAGCGCATGGCCGCGCAAAAGCCGGTCGCCGTTGCGCGCCTCTGACACCGTGATCGCGCAGATCGAATCCAGCCGCTTTGCAAAGGCGGCGGTGAAGTTCTCTGGCATGTGCTGCACGATGATGATCGGCGGGCAATCCATCGGCATGCTTTCCAGCAGGACGCGCAAAGCCTCGGTCCCGCCGGTCGAGGCGCCGATGGCGATGATCTTCTCGGTCGTGCGCAGCATGGCCGAGCCCGACGCCTGGGCCTTGGGCGCCGCCAGCATCGCATCGGCCGAGAGTTTCGGTGCGACAAGGTTGGTCGAGTTGATCACCTTGACCTTCGCCCGGGCGGCGGCCAAGACGGCATCGCGGACCCGCTCTGCCGCCTCCTCCAGGAATTGCTTCACGCCCAGCTCTGGCTTGGCAATGATTTCCACCGCGCCAGAGGCGAGGGCCGCCAGCAGGGTTTCGGACTTTTCCGTGACCAGCGACGAGCAGATCACCACCGGAATCGGATGCTGCGCCATCAGTTTTTTCAGGAAGGTGACGCCGTCCATCCGGGGCATTTCGACGTCAAGGATGATGACATCGGGCCGGACCTGGCGCAGCTTTTCGGCCGCGGCAAAGGGGTCGCCGACCGCGGCGATGACTTCGAACCGCGGATCGGACGTCAGAATATCCGTCAGGGCGCGCCGCACCACAGCGCTGTCGTCGACGATGAAGACCCGGATGACGCGGGATTTCGGGTCAGAGGGTTGAAGTCGGCCAGGATGCTGGGACATGGCGCTAACCTTTACGGAAAATCGAGGGGCCACAGGCTGTCATTCCTGGTGGCAGGCCGTGATGGCTGTCAGAATGGCCCAGGATCAGATAGCCACCCTGGCGCAGACGGGCGGTGACATTGTTCAAACAGGCCTGGCGGTCATCGGGCGCGAAATAGATCAGGACGTTTCGCAAAAAAATGATGTCTGCCAGTGGGATATCGGGCAGTTCCTGCAGCAGGTTGCCTTGAGCAAAGCTTGCTCGGTTGCGCAGTTCGGGCGCGACGCGATACAGCCTTTGCCCATTGGCGATGGCCACACCGGGACGGGAGCGCAGGAAATACTGCCGCTTGCGCTCTTCATTGACGCCGGCGAGTTCGGTGGCGGTGAAAATCGCCCCCGCGGCCCGCCGCAAAACCCCGGCGGAGATATCAGAACCAACCATGCCCCAGCGCAGCCCGCCGGTGATCGTCTGCGAAAACCGATCCAGCACCATGCCGGCCGACCAAAGCTCTGGCCCGGTCGAACAAGCCGCGCTCCACACCGTCAGGGGATGCAAGCGGCCGGCGCCAGCCTCGTTCAAAGTGGGCAGGCCGGTCTTTTCCATCCAGTCGAAATGCGCGGGCTCACGGAAAAAGCTGGTCGTATGGGTGACCAGGCTTTCGACCAAGCGGGCGGTCTCGGCCTCGCCCGAGGGGCTTTCCAGAACCTCGAGATAGGCCTCATAGCTGTCAAGTCCCAGGGCTTGCAGGCGGCGATCCAGACGGAAAGTTAGGAACTGCTGGTTCTTGGGGTCGACGCGGATGCCGGCGACGGTCTTCAGCCGTTCGACGATGGCGGCGGCGACGCGTCGCGACATGCGGCCTTGCGGCGCGAAAGGATCGGGGGAAGGATGTGCGCCCATCATGTCAGTCGAAATCGAAGGGGCCTTTCAGACCCGACACATCCTTGGGAGCCATGCGCAACGCCTCGCGCAGGTCGATCAGGTAGACCAGGGCGCCATCCAGCCGCGTCACCCCCTTCATCGCGCCAGAATTCCAGCTGCCCGGAACCGACGGAACCGGGTCGATCACGCCAGCCGCAATCTCGACGACCGAGCGCACGCGGTCGGCTGCGATGGCCACGGTCGGCGCGGAATCGCCCGCGAAATCCAGCACGATCAGCCGCTCTTCGCTTTCGTCATGCGACAGGCGTTGCAGGCCAAGCGGCAGGCTCAGATCCATGACGGGAATACCCTGGCCACGGATGTCGATCATCCCGATCAGGTCGGACGAGGCATTGGGCAGGGCAGAGATGGCCTGGCTGTCCAGGATCTCGCGCACATTGGCGACATCAACGGCAAAAATCTGATCGCCCAGGTCAAAGGTGACAAAGGTCGAAGTGTCGGTCTCGACCTCTACCGTTGGGCCAAAGCGGCGGCGCAAACCGGGTCTTGTGCTGGGGGTTGTGTCAACTGCTGCCATGATATCCACCGGCTAAATTCTGGGTGGCGCGAGGCCCGCGCCACCCGAAAAGGGTTCAGAACCGCTCGAAGTCCGAGTCCTTCACGTCATCATCGGACAGGTCCAGCACCAGGCCGGTCGTCCCATCCATCACCTGGCGCTGCGCACCCTGACGCCATTGCGCCGCGGTGTTCGAGGCCGCAGGCCGAGAGGTCTTTTGCGGCGCACGACCCCGATCCCGGCTGCCATTCTCGTCCAGCTTGAAGAAGCTGATGATGCCATGCAGCTGTTCCGATTGCGCCGCCAGACCGTCGGAAACCGAGGCCGCTTCGGTCGAGGCCGAAGCATTGCGCTGGATCACCGTATCCAATTGGCGGATCGCCTGGTTGATCTGATCGGCGCCGGTGTTCTGCTCGCGCATCGCGGCGGAAATCTCTTGCACCAGATCCGCCGTGCGCTGGATCGAGGGCACGAGGGTCTGCAGCATCTCGCCGGCCTTGCGGCTGACATCGACGGTCCGGCCCGAGAGCTCATTGATTTCGCCCGCCGCCTGTTGGCTGCGTTCGGCCAGTTTGCGCACTTCCGAGGCGACCACGGCAAAGCCCTTGCCATGTTGCCCGGCCCGCGCCGCCTCGACCGCGGCGTTCAGCGCCAGAAGGTCGGTTTGCCGCGCGATTTCCTGGATGATGGTGATCTTGTCGGCAATCGTGCGCATTGCGGTCACGGCCTCGCCCACGGCCTCGCCGCTTTCCTTGGCCTGGGTCGCGGCATGGGTCGCGATCTTCTCGGTCTGCGCGGCATTGTCCGCCGACTGCCGGATGTTCGCCGACATCTCTTCCATCGCCGAAGAAGCCTGTTCCGCCGCCGCCGCCTGTTCGGTGGCGCCCGAGGACAGGTCCTCGGCCGTCGAGCTCATGGCATGGGCCGAGGTCGCCACGCTTTGCGACGAGATCGACATATTGCCCACGACATCGCGCAGCTTGGCCAGCATCCGTTCCAGGGCGATGCCCAGGGTGTCGGCCTCGGACCGGCGCTTGGTCGTCACCGTCAGATCGCCGCGCGAAATCGCCTCGGCGGTCGTGGTCATCACTTTCAACGACGAGGTCATGTCGCCCATCGCAATCATCAAATCGCCAAGCTCGTCCTTCGAGGTCGCATGGGTGTCGGCGTTCAGATCGCCTTCGGCCACTTTGCGGGCGGCCACCACGGCGCGGCCCAGGCCACGGGTGATCGACACAACCATCACCACGGCGCCAACAACGCCGATTGCGATGGCCAGAAGGGCAAAGGTCAGGATCAAGGAGCGGCTGGAGCTGTAGGCCGTTGCGGCCGCTTCGACCGTCTCTGCGGTTTCAGCCTTCACGTTCTTGATCACGTCGTCCAGCAAAACGGTGCGCCGATTCACCAGCTTGCCCAGTTCGCCGAACAGGATGGTTTGTGCCTTGTTCTCTGTATTGGCGACGACCAGCGCCAGAACCTGTTCGCCCGTCGACAACACAGATTTTGTCGCTTTTTCAAACGCTTCGTATTCCAGACGCACACGTCCGCCATTCATTTCGCCAAGGCGTTGCAGCGCGGCCTGGGTTTCTGCGATCTGCGCGCTCAGTTCAGTCGACAGCGTGGCAATCGTTTCGTCCTGCGTGTGGGAATCCAGGATCGACGTGTTCAGGTTGACCAGCAAGGCCAGGTCGCTGACCACGTCAATCTGGTTGATGAAAGGATCAACCCCCATCGCACCCGAGGCAACGATTGCGTCATTCAACGCAGACTCGCGGTTCCCGATCTCGTTGGCTTCTTTGGCCACATTCGCCACAATCAAAGCGGATGACGCGGCGCGGCTGCTTGCGCGCGACAGTTTCATCACTTCATCGCGCTGCGCAGCGATCAGGCCGCTGACCAGGGACAGTTCCTCCAGCGCCTTGGTGATTGACCCATCGTCCAGCTTGGTCAGTTCATCAATGTCTGCGTTTTGGGCCGTGCGAAGGTCCGTGATTTCTTCTTCGATTGCGGTCATGTCCTCTTCGGTGTTCGTCAGGATATGGCGCAGGGTCAAATAGTCCATCTTGGTCCAGTTTTGCCGCAGATTGCCAGCCAGTTCGACCTGACGGTTGTTGACCGTGGCCAGTCGGTCCGCCTGAGTGTTGACGCGTTCCAGCGCATCCAGTCCGATCCAGGAAATCGCCCCCAAAAGGACGAGGATCAGTCCGAAGATCGCGCCAAGCTTGGATTTTATGGTGAGTTTCATCGCTTACTCGTTCAGTGGAGGGGGGGCGAGCTGGGGTCCGGCTCGAACAGGGATTCGGTTTCGATAATCAGCACCAGGTCGCCATTGCGACGAACCGAGCCGCGGACATATTCGGCAGGCCAGGGCGCGCCGCGCAGGGGAAGGGCCTCGATCCGAGCGGGATCAATTTCCATCACCTCTTCGACGCCATCGGCCAAAAGCGCCAACCGGTGACTTTCATTGCCGCGCGGCAGGTCCAGGACGACGATCTGGCCGTCATCGCCGTCGTGCGGCGGCATACACAATCGTCGTCGCACATCAACCAGCGGCACCACAGCGCCGCGGACATTGATCAGCCAGGGGGCAAGCCCGCCGGCATTGGGCACCCGTGTGCGCGGGATTTCGTGAATGACTTCATGCACATGCCGAACCGGGATCGCGAAGGATTCGCCGTTCAGCCGGACGATCAGGGACATTTCAAGCCCCGTTTCGCCGTCGTCCAGATTTGAGTTTGATGACATCGGAACCTCAGGCGGCAAGGGCTTGCGTCTGGCCGTTCAACAGGCCGCGCAGCAGGGAAGTGATGTCCAGGATCAGCGCGACCGTGCCATCGCCCAGGATCGTCGATCCGGCGAAGTCGGACAGCGCGGCATGGAAGGGCGACATGGGTTTGATGACGGTCTGGTGTTGGCCAAGGATGTCATCGACGACCAGGCCCATCCGCTGCCCCTCAGCCCGGACAATGACGACGCGGCGGCGGGTCACGCCGTCGGTCGAGACGTTGAAGAGGTCGGCCAGATCGACGAAGGGCACCATTTCGTCCCGGATGGCCAGCATGGTCCGTCCGCTGTCGCGCCGCAGTTCGGTCAGGTCGAATTCGACACATTCATCGACGGCGATCAGCGGCATGACGAAGATATCGCCGCCCAGTTGCACCAAAAGCCCGTCGATGATGGCAAGCGTCAGCGGCAGGCGCAGCGAAATCAGCGTGCCTTCGCCCTTGCGCGACATGACCTCGACCGAGCCGCGCAGCGCGGTGATCGTGGTCATGACGGCATCCATCCCGACGCCGCGGCCCGACACGTTCGAGACCTTTTCCGCGGTCGAGAAACCGGGGGCAAAGATCAGCTCGGCCAGCTGGTTTTCGGTCGGCGTCGCGTCCGGTGACAGGATGCCACGTTCGATCGCCTTTTGCCGGATGCGTTCGTGGTCCAGGCCCTTGCCGTCATCCTCGATCGTGATGAGGATTTCGCCGGCATCCTGACAGGCCGAGAGCCGGACCAGTCCCTGCGCCGGCTTGCCCGCCGCGATGCGTTCGGCCTCGGACTCGATGCCGTGGTCGACGGAGTTGCGGATCATGTGGACCAGGGGTTCGGAGAGGCGATCGAGGACGTTCTTGTCGATCTCAGTCTCGCCACCTTCGGTTTCCAGGATCACGTCCTTGCCCAGTTCGACCGACAAGTCGCGGACAACGCGCCGGAATTTGCCAAAGACGGTTTCGATGGGAAGCATGCGGATGGCCAAGGTCGTGTCGCGAAGGCCGCCGATCAGACGCTGAAACTCTTCCACCAGACCATCCAGGGTCGAATCACCAAACCGGGCCGCGATTTGGTTCAGGCGGGCCTGGGCAATCACCAGCTCGCCCAATTGATCCAGGATCGCGTCAAGCTTTGGCGCCGGAACGCGGACGGTTTCGGGGCTGTTTTGCGGGGACTTGGCCGTTGGGCTGCGGGCCTGAGTCGGACCGGCCTGCTTTTCCTCGACCTCGGCTTCGGGCTCGATGACCTCTTCGATGGTCAGTTCGGCATCTTCGGCAAAGATGAAGACCGATTCGACCGCCGCGCGCCCCTGGGTCGTGTGCAGCGTCACATCCCAGCTCAGCAGGCTTTGTGTCGGGTCCAGGTCGGCGAGGCTTGGCAGCCCTTGGGCCTGGCAGTGGATCTCGACCGTCCCGAGGCTGGCCAATTCGTCCAGCAAGAGGTCGGGCCGCATGCCGTGCATCATCGCCTTGGCGGCGGGGCGGAAATGGATATGCCAGGTCCGATCCGTCGGAGGCGGTGGCATGGGCGAGGAATTGGCCGCAGCCGACAGATGCGCCAGGATCGACGCCGCCTCGGGCGACTTTGCCAGCGCGTCAGAGCGTTCGGGATCGCCCCCCGCCTCGAGCAGCGCGATGATGTGGTCGCGACCGGCGAGGGCCGCATCCAGAAGTGGCCGAGTCACCGCGATCTTGCCCATGCGGACCAGGTCGAAGGCGTCCTCGAAGTGATGCACAAAGGCCGACAATGCGGGAAAGCCGAACATGCCGCCGCCGCCCTTCAGCGTGTGCAGCGCGCGAAAAACGCTGTCCACCGATTCGGGCGTGGCGGACACTTCCAGGTCAAGAAGCATGGTCTCAAGCTGTGCGAGCAGGTCGCGGGCCTCGATCACATAGCTTTGGATGGCGGGGTTCACTTCCATCGGATCAACCTGCCAGCTTCCGGGTGACGGTAAGTAACATGTTGGCGTCGAAAGGTTTGTTCAGCCAACCGGTCGCCCCAAGCGCCTTGCCCTCGGCCTTGGCCTCGGGGCGGGATTCGGTGGTCAGCATCAGGATCGGGATGCCCGCGCCCTTGGCATCGGATCGCGCGTTCTTGATGAACTCGAACCCGTTCATCACCGGCATGTTCAAGTCGACAATCACCAAAGCCACGGGTTCCGAGCGCAGTTTCTGCAGGCCCTGAAGCCCATTCTCCGCCTCGATCACGCGGTAGCCGGCATTGCCCAGCGTAAAGGCGACCATGTCGCGGATCGCCTTGCTGTCGTCGATGGAAAGGACGGTTTTGGACATCTCACCTCACAGAAGTTTTTGGGCCGAAAGGAGGCGCCGCGCCTCCGGGCCATATTGGGGAGCAAGGCCGGCAGCGGTCAGTTGCGCGGCCGTGGCCAGGCACAATTGCAACGAGACCGCGGAAGGATGGGCGCAACCGTCGGATTCGGTGAATTCGATGGTGAAGGGGCGGGTTTCTGCGATCAGCCCCAGAAGCCGGGTGCGGTGGTCCTGCGCCTCGCCCACAGCCAAACGGGCCGGGATGTAAAGGGACTCGTCAGCAGACGCTTCAAGGGTCATTCGGGCGGCCTCCACACCAATTGCCGGGATAGCAGTAAGCACAGAAGGTGAACGGCTGCTTAATGCCCCACCTTCCGCGCAATTTTTTTTTCCCCCCGGAGCCATGCTGGGGTTAGGTTTCCGTTAGGGCTTTTCTGCCAGTCTCCGGCTCAAGATCAGGGAAGGACGGTTGGCATGGCGTGGGCGGCACGGGTTCGCGATATCAGGGCGGACATGATTGGTGGCATTGCGGCATTGTCCGATACCCTGGGCACGATGCAGCGGTCGATGGCCGATCTGGTGGTGCAGATGCGGCAGGTCATTGCCATTCAGGGGCTTCAGGGCGGCAAGATCGGCCGGTTCAACGTGCTTCTCAGCGAAATCGTCGCGGTGATGTCCGATTGGGAAAAGCGTCTGAATGACCCGTCGCGGCGGCTGTTGCTGGATGGAATCACGGGTGATCTGGCTGGGCTCAGCCGAATCCGGCTGTTTTTCCACTTCCTGGCCACGATCACCGCCATCCAGATCACGCGGGAAAAGTCCGTTGAACTTATGTCCTTCGTTGATGACCTGAAGTCGATGCCCGACAAGATCGAGGTCGAATTGGCCCGCGCCCAGTCCGGGGTCGAGAATTTCCGCAAGGCGCAGGAATCAATGGCTCGCGATGCCTCGTCCGGGGCGCAGGTTCTGGCGCGGGCGGAACAGAAACTGGCCTCGGTCGCCCAGTCGCTGGTCGAGGCGGAACGCTCTGCCGAAGTGGCCTCGGGCGGCGCCTCGCGCCTCGCGCAGCGCGCGATGGAAAGTGCGGAGGCGGCGGTGGTGCGGCTGGTCAAGGCCTTTCAATTCTCGGATTCCGCCGCGCAAAGGCTGGAACATGTCGAGGCGATCCTCGCGGCCGGCGCCCCGGGGTCTGCCCATGCCGCGTTGGGCGCCGCGCAGCTGCAGGCCCTGGCCGATGACCTGACCGATATCGTGCGCGAGTTGGACGACAGCCTGGGTGCGATCGGGCAGATCGGCCGCTCGGTTCTGGACGGTTTCGCACCCAGTCAGGAAGAGATGCGCAAGATGCTGGCTTCGCAGACCCAGATCCAGGGCCTGTTCACCGCAGCGACCGACACCGCCCGCCCCACGCTGGAGCGGATCAGCGCCCAATGCGAAAGCCTGGCCAGCGAGATCACCGAGGTTCTGGCCCGGCTGGAGGCTTTGGACGACATCGGCCAGGCGATCAGCCTTGCCGCGGTCAATGCGCGGGTCAAGGCGGCCCATGCGGCGCTGGCCAAGCAGGAATTGGGCTATATCGCCATGGCGGTGAATGAAAGCGCGGGTCAGGCGGTTTCGACCATCGCCGTCGCCGTAAAGGGGATGGAGCAGTTGCGCAGCCAACTGGATGCGCTGGATTATCCGGGCATGGCGGTCAAACTCTCCGAGTTGACCGAGGTCGTCGACGCGATCCAGACCACCCTTTCCGCCGCCGAATCGCGTGAGGCCGAGATGTCGGAGGTCGAGGTGCGGATCTCTGCCACGCTGGATGCGCTGGACGGGGTCACTGTCTCGGGCCAGCAGCGGCTGGCCGACCTGCCGCGCCTGGCCAAGGCCATGGCCGATGCTGCCGCCGAAATCCGGCGGGCGGGCATGGGCCGTGTCGATGCGGGGGCGCTCTCGGGTCTGATCCCGCTTTACACCATGGCGCGTGAACGCGAGGTCCATGCGATGTTCACGGGCCAACCGGTCGAGCAAGAGGCCTTGAACGAGGATCTCGATTCCATCCTCTTCTGACCTGTCGTGCCTAACCGTCCATTAACCTTGTTGCGTTTTGTTGTCGGCGGGCCCGGTCCGTGCTATCTGCCCGCCCATCACCGATTGAAGGAGAGACCGCATGGCTGCGGATTACATCGTCAAGGACATCGCTCTGGCCGGGTTCGGCCGCAAAGAGCTGGTCATCGCCGAGACTGAAATGCCCGGTCTCATGGCCTGCCGCGAAGAGTTTGGCGCCTCGCAACCCTTGAAGGGCGCACGCATCGCGGGCTCCTTGCACATGACGATCCAGACCGGCGTCCTGATCGAGACGCTGAAGGCGCTGGGCGCCGATGTGCGCTGGGCGTCCTGCAATATCTTCTCGACCCAGGATCACGCTGCCGCGGCCATTGCCGCCGCCGGCACCCCGGTTTTCGCCATCAAGGGCGAAACGCTGGAGGAATATTGGGAATATACCGACAAGATCTTCCAATTCGCCGAAGGCACCTGCAACATGATCCTCGACGACGGCGGGGATGCGACGCTGTATATCCTCTTGGGCGCGCGGGTCGAGGCCGGGGAAACCGACCTGATCGCCGTTCCGACCTCTGACGAGGAAGTCTGCCTGTTCAACCAGATCAAGAAGCGGCTGGCGGCAAGCCCCGGCTGGTTCACCGCCCAGCGCGCCGCGATCCAAGGCGTGTCCGAGGAAACCACCACCGGCGTCCATCGCCTGTATGAGCTGCACAAGAAGGGTCAACTGCCCTTCCCGACGATCAACGTGAACGATTCGGTCACCAAGTCGAAGTTCGACAACAAGTATGGCTGCAAGGAGTCGCTGGTCGACGGCATCCGCCGCGCCACCGACACGATGATGGCCGGCAAGGTCGCCGTCGTTTGCGGGTATGGCGACGTCGGCAAGGGCTCGGCCGCTTCGCTGCGTGGCGCGGGTGCCCGCGTCAAAGTCACCGAAGTCGACCCGATCTGCGCGCTGCAGGCCGCGATGGATGGCTATGAAGTGACGCTTCTGGAAGACGAGGTCGCCACCGCCGATATCTTCATCACCACGACCGGCAACAAGGACGTGATCCGGATCGAGCATATCCGCGCGATGAAGGACATGGCCATCGTCGGCAACATTGGCCACTTTGACAACGAAATCCAGGTGGCCGCGCTGCGCAACCACAAATGGACGAACATCAAGGAACAGGTCGACATGATCGAGATGCCCTCGGGCGCGCGCATCATCCTCCTGTCGGAAGGCCGGCTCTTGAACCTCGGCAATGCGACCGGCCACCCGTCCTTCGTGATGTCGGCCTCCTTCACCAACCAAGTGCTGGCCCAGATCGAGCTTTGGACCAAGGGCGCCGATTATGCGCCCGGCGTCTATATCCTGCCGAAAGCGCTGGATGAAAAGGTTGCCCGTCTGCATCTGAAGAAGATCGGCGTCAAACTGACCGAGCTGCGCAAAGACCAGGCCGATTATATCGGCGTCAAGGTCGAAGGCCCCTTCAAGGCCGAGCACTACCGTTACTAAGATCAAAAAGGCCCGCCCGGGGGACTCGGGCGGGCCTTTCCTGAACCCGAGACGGGTTCGTAAAAACAGCGATCAATCGTTCCTCACCATGGCGCCAGGTTATCCGCGGCAGCCCGGTCGCTCACGGGGAAAAATCCCTCAGAACTCCCCGGATTTCGCTTTCCCGCGCGCCGAGGTCTGCCTAAGTTATCCCCATGAAGCAGGAAGCCCATATCGCCCGCTATGCCGAGGCCCTGACCGCGGCCGGCATCGAGCCCGATTTCGACCTTCTCCACCGCGTCACCATGGCTTGCGGCCCGCTGATTTATGCGCCAGCGACCGAGGTCCTGACTCTGGCCGACCTGCCCGCCTTTCGCAAAAGCCTGATCCGCAAGTTCGGCCCGCTGCCCGCCTTTGACGAGGCGATCCAGGCCGCCTGGGAGACCTGCGCCGAACCCCGCTATCGGGCGGTGCTGTTCTACATCCTGACCCGGCATTTCGGCAAAGCCGCCAGCCTGGGCTGAAGGACCAAGTCGCCTCAAACTTTCGCTTCTTGCGCTTGGACAGGGGCCCGCTTTTCGGGTATTCCTTAGTCCAAGGGCATCATGTCCTGGACCTTTTATCAGACACGTGCGAGCTGGGAGCATGTGGGGTGGATGAGGGGTCCCTAGGGGTGGGGGCCCCTCATTTTATTTTGCCCCCCTTACAGGAACAGCGACAGGACCACGCCCATCAGCGTGCAGCCCGCAACGCTGTTGACCCCATCCAGCAGCGTCAGGCGAAACGGCCGCCCGGCAAAGGCGTAGTTCATCGCGACCCAGGGTGTGATCAAAAAGGCCCCGATGCCGAAGCCGCCCATCAGCCCCTCGGTCAGCGTATCCAGCCCGGACATCAGGAAGACATGCCGCATCATGCCGGCCACCAGCAGTTGCATCGCGCCGCCGATGACAAAGGCCAGCGGACTGCCGCCGCCTTGCGGTTTGCCCGCCACGATGGGAATCCCTGCCGCCTGCGCCCAGGGCAGGGACATCTTCGTATACCAGAAGGCCGCAAACCCATAGGCTGCGGCGGCTGCAAGCAGAACGGCTAGATATTGCATGAGACCCTCCCTTTGGGGGGAAGGTTAGCGCGCCCGTCCCGCTGCGCCAAGCGGTTCCCGCGCAGGCGGGACCCGCTGCGGCGCGGAAACCTCAGGCCTGAACCCCGCCCAGCGCGCACAGGATCTGCCACTCCGCGTCGCGCACCGGCTGCACCGACAGGCGCGAGTTGTTGATCAGCACCATCTGTTCCAGCCCCCGCGTGTGCTTGCATTCCTCCAGCCCGACGGGACGCAGGAACCGCGCCACGGGACGGAAATGGACGCAATCCCAGCGCGGATCATCGGTCCGCGAATCCGGCGCCGAGGGTCGCGTGACCTCGACGATGCCGACGATCTCTTTGCCGATGTTGGAGTGGTAGAAGAACCCGCGCTCGCCCACCTGCATCAGCCGCATGTTGTTGCGCGCCTGATAGTTGCGGATGCCGTGCCATTCCTCGTCGGCGGGCAGCTTGTCCCACAGGCTTTGGAACGAGATGACATTGGGTTCCGATTTGAACAGCCAAAAGCTCATCCGATCACCTTTTTCCATTCGCGGATGTCGACGCTGGCGAAAAGCCCGGCCTTGGCATAGGGGTCCGCCGCGGCCCAGGCCCGTGCCTCGTCCAGAGTTTCGACATTCAGCACCAGCATCGAGCCCACCATCGCCTCACCCTCCAAAAAGGGCCCGGCCAGTTCGACCGCAGCGGAGGCCTTCAGATAGTCGACATGGGCGGCGCGGTTGGCCAGGCGCAGGTCCAAAGACCCCGGTTTGTCGATGCAGATCAGGACGGCGCGCATTGTTCATTCCTCCTTCAGGGGGCGGGTCATCAAGAGGCGGATCGCCTCGGGCAAGTCCAAGTCGCGGGCGATCAGCCGCGCGACCATGGTGGAAATCGGCATTTCGACGCCGATCTGGGCGGAAAGCCGGGCGACGGCTTCGGCGGTGGAGGCGCCTTCGACCGTGACGGCGGGGTCAAAGACCTGACCGCGGCCAAGCGCCAGGCCAAAGCGCAGGTTGCGCGACCCGGTCGAATTGCAGGTCAGCACCAGGTCGCCCAGGCCCGACAGGCCCATCAGCGTCTCGGTCCGGGCGCCCAGGGCCTGCGCAAGCCTTTGCATCTCGGCGAAACCCCGCGTCACCAGCGCCGCCCGGGCGCTTTCGCCCAGGCCCGCGCCGATCACCACGCCCGCGGCAATGGCGATGACATTCTTCAGCGCGCCGCCCAGTTCTGCGCCCACCACATCCGTCGTCCGGTAAAGCCGCAGCGTTGGCGTCGACAAAAGCCGCTGCAAGTCGCCCTCGTCCGGACCTGCCAGCGTCAGCGCCGTTGGCAGGCCCGCTGCGATATCGGCGGCGAAACTTGGCCCGGTCAGGACATGGGCCCCCGGCCCGATCAGCGCCGAAGGGCCGCGCAGGGTCGCAAGGTCGATCCCCTTGCAGCAGGCGACCAACCTGCCGCCCAAGGGATGCACGGCCAGAAACCCCGCCAGAGCCTGCATCGGCAGGGCCAAAAGCACCGCCTCGGCCCCCGCCAGATCACCCAGATCGCCGGTCAGCCGCACGCCCTGGGGCAGGGCCACCCCCGGCAGGCGGCTTTGCGCCCCCGGATCGCGTGCCCACAGCGTCACACCGCGCGGGGCCAGCGCCACGGCCAGGGCGCGGCCAAAGGCGCCTGCTCCGACAATGCCGATCACGCTTTGGCCCCCTTCTTGCCCGACCCGATCATCGGAGCCGCCAGCGCGTCCAAAGGCCAGCGCGGCCGCGCGGTCAGGTCGGCCGGATCGACCAAGCCGGCCTGCAGCTTTTCGATCCCGGCCCAGGCGATCATCGCGGCGTTGTCGGTGCAAAGCCGCAGCGGCGGCGCGGTGAACCCCACCCCCGCCTTGTCACAGACCCCTTGCAGCGCGGTGCGGATCACCGTGTTGGCCGCGACCCCCCCCGCCACCGCCAGCACCGGAGCCCCGGACTCCGCCAGCGCCCGCCGGGTTTTCTCGGCCAGAACCGCCGCCACCGCCGCCTGAAAGCTGGCGCAAAGGTCGGCGCGGTCTTGGCGCCGCAACCCGCCATGTTCCGCGATCAGCGCATCCCGCATCCGCAGGACCGCCGTCTTCAGCCCGGAAAAGCTTAGGTCGCAGCCCGGGCGGTCCAGCAGGGGGCGCGGCAAGGGGAACCGCGGTTGACCGGTCAGGGCCTCGGCCTCTAGCGGAGGCCCCCCCGGCTGCGGCAGGGCCAGAAGCTTGGCCACCTTGTCAAAGGCCTCGCCCGGGGCATCGTCGATCGTGCCACCCAGACGGCGGAAACTTCCGGGACCCGACACCATCAGGAACTGGCAATGCCCGCCCGACACCAGCAGCATCAGATAGGGAAATTCCAACCCATCGGTCAGCCGCGGCGTCAGCGCGTGCCCCGCCAGGTGGTTCACCCCCACCAGCGGCAGCCCCGTCGCCGCCGCGATCCCCCGCGCCAGCATCACTCCGGACAGGACCCCGCCGATCAGCCCCGGCCCCGAGGTCACAGCCACCCCGTCCAGATCGCGCAGGCCAATCCCCGCCTCGGCCAGCGCACGTTCGACGCAGCCATCCAGCTTTTCCGCATGGGCGCGGGCGGCGATTTCCGGCACGACGCCGCCAAAGGGCGCATGAAGCGCCGCCTGCCCCTCGACCACCGAGGACAGGATGACCCGGTCCGACCGCACCACCGCGGCGGCGCTGTCATCGCAGCTGCTTTCGATGCCAAGAAGGGTCAGCGTCATCCGGCGTCCTTGTTTGAAACCCGCCCCCGGGGTAACACCGAAGCCATGAGCGCACAACCGCGACCCCTGATCCTTCTGACGCGGCCCGAGGCGCAGTCACAGCGGTTTGCCCGCGATCTGGGCCTTCCTTGCCTGATCTCTCCGCTGATTGCGCCGCGTTTTCTGCATCCGGAAATTCCGGCTCATCGGGCGCTGATCCTGACTTCGGAAACCGGGGCTTTGGCGGCGCGGGGCCTGCCGCCTTGCCGCGCCTATTGCGTCGGCGATCAGACGGCGGCCACGGCGCGGGCCTTGGGCTTTGACGCGGTGTCCGCCCAGGGCGACGCAAAGGCCTTGATTGCGCTGATCCTGACCGACCCCGTGGCGCCTCTGTTGCATCTGCGCGGCTGCGAGGCGCGGGGCGACATCGCGGCCCGCCTGACGGCTGCGGGCCTTCCCACGGCCGAGGCCCTGGCCTATGCGCAAGAGGAACGCCCCCTGACGGCCGAAGCCATCGCCGCCTTGCGGGGGACGGCCCCGGTGCTGGTGCCGCTGTTTTCGCCGCGCAGCGCCACGCTTTTGGCCGCCGAGCTTGCCCGCATCGGCGCAACCGCCCCCCTGCGCGTCGTCGCCATGTCGCAAGCCGTGGCCGAGGCCGCCCGCGCTTTGGACTCCCGCGCCTTGGACCCCGAACCTCGCATCGCCGCCCGCCCCGACGCGCTTTCCATGCGGGAAGCGACACGAAGCGCGCTGAACCTGCCGCCTTTGCCTTGAACCGTGCCCCCTTGGCGCATTACCTAAGGGGAATACAGGAGGACGACATGGCCGAATCCGAGACCCAAGACCCGCTGGTCATCGAGATCACGGAGACGCCCAAGCCCGAAACGCCCCAGCCTGAGACGCTCAAGGCCGAAGTCCCGCCTGCTCCGGTTCCGGCAAAGCCCGCGCGGCGTTCGGCTCTGTGGCCGGTGCTGGGCGGCGTGATCGCTGCGGGTCTGGGCTTTGGTCTGGCGCAGGTCGTGCCCCAGGGTTGGCCGACCCAAGCGACCCCCGATCCCGCGCAGGCTCAAGCCTTGGCCGATGCCGTGGCGCAGGTGGCGACGCTGACCGCCTCGGTCCAGGCCTTGCAGGCGCAATTGGCCGATGCCAGTGGCCTGGCCGACCGCATCGTCAAACTGGAAGCCGCGCCCGGGTTAGACACGCTGGAAACCCGGCTGACCGCGCTGGAGGCCAGGCCGACGGCCCAAGGCGCCTCCGCCGATCCCGCCGCACTGGCCGGCCTGCGTGCCGAGGTCGAGGCGATGAAGGCGCAAAGCGCTGGGGTCGTGTCCCCCGCCGTTCAGGCGCAACTGGATGCGCAGGTCAAGGCGACGGCGGACAAGCTGGCACAGATCGAGGCCCAGGCCCGCGAAACCGCCGCCGAGGGCATCCGTCAAGCCGCCCTGCGCCAGATTGCCGCCGCGCTGGATTCGGGCGCGCCCTATCTGCGCGCCGTGGTCGACCTGAACGACCTGCCCGCGGTGATCGCCGAACATGCGGCGACCGGGCTGCCCTCGCTGCCGTCGCTGCAGGCGGCTTTCCCCGATGCGGCCCGCGCGGCTTTGGAGGCCAGCCTCAAGGCCGATATGGGCGCCACCTGGTCGGACCGGGTCAAGAACTTCTTGCGCGCCACAACCGGGGCGCGGGCCTTGACGCCGCAAGAGGGCACCGACCCGGATGCCGTCCTGTCGCGGGCCGAGGCCGCCTTGGCCCGGGGCGACCTGACCGCCGCCCTGGCCGAGGTGTCGGCCCTGCCCGAGGCGGGTCAGGCGGCGATGGCCGATTGGCGGGCCCAGGCGCAACTTCGGCTGGATGCCGAAGCGGCGCTTGCCGCCCTGGGGGAGTAGGCCGATGCTCTGGTCGCTGTTGCGGATCGTCTTTTTCGTCCTGGCCGTCTTGGTCCTGGCCTTTGGCGCCGATTACCTGTTGCAAGCCGATGCGGTGATGCGGGTGTCCTTTGCGGGCTATGAAATCTCGTTGCGGCCCCTGCCTTTGGCCATCGCGGTGCTGCTGCTGACCCTGGCGGGCTGGCTGGTGATGAAGGCTCTGGGCCTGGCCGTCGCGGTGATCCGGTTTTTCTCGGGCGATGAGACCGCCATCAGCCGCTATCTGGACCGCGACCGCGAAAGGCGCGGGTTTCAGGCGCTGGGCGACGGGATGCTGGCCTTGGCCGCCGGTGAGGGTCGGCTTGCCCTGATCAAGGCGCAGCGCGCACAAAAATACCTGGACATGCCGGTGCTGACGCAGCTTTTGACCGCTCAGGCGGCGGAGGTTTCGGGCGACACCTCCCGCGCCGAGGCGGCTTACAAGGTGCTGTTGTCGGACCCGCGGACCCGTTTCGTCGGCATCCGCGGCCTGTTGAACCAGAAGCTGGCCGAGGGCGACAAGGACACCGCGCTGAAGCTGGCCGAAAAGGCCTTTGAACTGAAACCGCGGGATGCGAACCTGCAAGAGGTGCTGTTGAAGCTGCAATCCGGCGCTGCGGATTGGAAGGGCGCAAGGGCGACGCTTCAGGCTCAGGCCCGGGCGGGGGTGCTGCCGAAAGAGGTCTGGCGCCGGCGCGACGCGGTCATGGCCCTGCAAGAGGCCAAGGTGGTCGTCGACGAAACCGCCAGCATCGAGGCGCAAGAGGCGGCGATTGCGGCCAACAAGGCCTCGCCCGATCTGATCCCGGCGGCGGCGATGGCGGCGCGCAGCTATATCGCCAAGGGGGACAGGAAAAACGCCACGCGGGTGCTGAAAAAGGCCTGGGAGGCGCGGCCCCATCCTGACCTAGCCGCCGCCTTTGCCGAGATCGAGCCCGAGGAATCCCCCGAGGCGCGGGTGAAACGGTTCCGCGTCCTGACCGCGATCCAGCCGCAACACCCGGAAACGCAACAGCTTTTGGCCGAGCTTTCCATCGCGGCCGAAGATTTCCCCGCCGCACGCCGCGCGCTGGGCGATCTTGCGACCTCGCATCCGACCCAGCGGGCGCTGGCGATCATGGCCGCCATCGAACGCGGCGAGGGCGGCGACGAGGCCACGGTGCGCGCCTGGCTGTCGCGGGCCTTGACCGCGCCACGCGGCCCGCAATGGTGTTGCGACAAGTGCCAAGCCGTCCATTCCGCCTGGGGCCCGACCTGCGAGAATTGCGGCGGCTTTGACACCCTGTCCTGGCGCGAGCCGAACGAGACCCATGGCCCCTCGGCCACCGGGGCAGAGCTTTTGCCTGTCATCGTCAGCGGGCCCAAGTCCAGGGCCGATGTCCCATGACCGGGGGGCGGCGCACCGCGATTTACCTGCGGACCCACCTGTGGGACGAGGCGACCGACCTGTGCTATCGGCGGCTGTCGGCGGCGGCGGGGGGTGGGGTGACGGTCATGGCCGACATGACGCGGCCCTTCACCGTGCCCCCGGGCATCCAAGTGCTTGAACACCGCCTGTCCGATTTTCCTGCCCGCGGCCTGCCGCTGCGGCCCTCGCCGGAAAAGGCGTTGTGGCTGAACGGCGACTATGCCTTTTACCTGCTGGCCGAGGCCGATCCTGCCGACTTCTTCCTGATGCTGGACGGCGATTGCTGCGTAAATGGCCTGGACCTGGCCGGATTGATCGCCCGGCTGGAGGCTGAAAACGTCGATTTCTGCGCGCCTTATGTGTCGGAATGTGGTCCGGACGACTGGACCTATTGGGCGGGCCTGCAGCGCGCCTGGTTCGACGAAGAGCTTGGCCCCGGCCATGGCGCCAAGGTCGTCAAAAGCTTTTTCCCCATCGTTTTCATGTCACGTCGGGCGGTGTTGCACCTTTATGACCGCCGCCGCGAGATGGCGCGCGCCAAGGAAGCCGGGCTCAAGGCCCAGTGGCCGCAATGCGAATCCGTGGCCCCCTCTGAGGTGGCGCGGATGCCAAACCCCATCATCCGCAACCTTGGCGATCTGGCGGTGGGGCCGATGCACATGACCTACTACTATCCCTTGGGCGTCGAAGAGGCTTTGGAGTCGGACAAGCGGCTGATCCATCCGCTGTTGTCCGGCGCGCGGCTGGGCAAAAAGATCCTGGGCAGCGTGGCCGAGCGGCTGGCCAAGGATCGTCACGCCCAGGTGGCCGAACTGCGCAAGGCCCTGCTGCGCCCGCTGGAGGCCGATGCGCTGGATGTGCTTCAAGAGGGGCTTGAGGCGCTGATGGCCTAAGCCGTCTCGACCGAGGTTATGGTGGGCAGGTGGCGCGCCAGCTCTTCCCAGGTGTCGCCGGCGTCTTGTGACCCAAAGATCGAGCCCGAGTTGGTGCCGAAATAGATCCCGCCGTCGCGGTCGGTCGCCATGGCCTGCCGCAGCACGGTGAAAAAGCAGTTTTCCTGCGGCAGGCCGTTGGATTGCCGCGTCCAGGTGTCGCCGCCGTCGCGCGACGTCCAGACCGCCGCCGAGGCGCCGGGCGGAAAGCGGCCCGCGCTGTCGCCGTTCAAGGGCAGGGTCCAGATGCGCAAAGGGTCCTGGGGATGAACCGCGATGGGAAAGCCAAAGGTCGAGGGCAGGCCCGCGCTGATGTCCTGCCAGCTGCGCCCGCCGTCCTGGCTGCGAAAGACGCCGTGGTGGTTTTGCTGATACATCAGGTCCGGGGTCCCGGGCGCGCGGACCATGTTGTGAACGCAAGAGCCGATTTCCGACGGGTCATGGTCATGTCCATGATGGCTGGCGTTGGTGGCGCGGTTGCGCCGCTCCCAACTGGCGCCGCCGTCTTCGCTGGCAAAGACCCCTGCCGCCGAAATCCCGACCCACAGCTTTTCCGGCTTGGCGGGGTCGGCGACAATCGTGTGCAGCACCAACCCCGCCGCACCCGGAAACCAGTCCTCGCGGCCCTGAAACCCCGCCAAGGCCGGTTGCAGCGTCCAGCTTTCGCCATCGGTGCTTTCGAACAGGTTGGCCGGTTTCGCCCCGGCCAGCACCTTGCCGCCCACGAGGCCCAGCGACCAGAAACAGTCGATCTGCCCGGTGAAGGGCGCCTTGGGGGCCTCGGGGGCGAACCACTCATCCGCCTTGCCCGAGGCGAGTTTCGCCAGGCTCCAGCTTGTGCCGTCGTCGCTGTGCCAGATGCCGGCGCCGTGGAACTCTCCGCCGCCCGCCGCGTAAATCCGCCCGGTGGCGGGGTCGCCGATCACATGGTTGATCGGCCAGCCGTCGCAATGTGGGCCGCTGATTTTGCCGGCCTGCAAGATGAAGGCCCCTTTCGTCGTCCCGATCAGAATCCGTGTCATCGCGCCGCTCCCTTTGATATCAAGGTAACGGAGGCCTCGGTTTCAATCAAGCGTGTCCGACAGCCAATGTTGCATGATGAACTGGGCAATCGCCCCCTTGCGAGAGGGTTTGATCTTGGGATGGGTGCCAGCAAAGGCCGAAAGCAGGTCTTCGCGCGTGACCCACAGCGCCTCTTGCAGCTCGGCGGGGTCGATGGTGATCTCTTCGGTCAGCGCCTCGCCGCGGCAGCCCAGCATCAGGCTGGCGGGAAAGGGCCAGGGCTGCGAGGTCAGGTAATCGACCTTTCCCACCCGAACGCCGGATTCCTCAAACACCTCGCGGCGGACGGCGGCTTCGACCGTCTCGCCCGGTTCGATGAAACCGGCCAGCAGGGAATACATGCCTTCGGGCCAGTTTTCGTTGCGGCCCAGCAGAAGCCGGTTGTCGCGGGTGATCAGCATGATGACCACGGGATCGGTGCGCGGAAAGTGCTGCGCGCCGCAATCGGGGCAGGACCGCTGCCAACCGGCCAGGATCGCCACCGACTTCGCCCCGCAGCTGGCGCAGAACCCATGGATGCGGTGCCATTCGATCAGGGCGCGGGCGGTGGCGGCAAGCTCTGCCTCACGCGGGGTCAGGGCGGCCATGACGGCCCGCAGCTCGTGAAAGCCCCAATCAGCGGGCAAGGCGGGATGGGCCTGAACCTGGGTGTCCATGAAGCCGCCCGGCGCAATTTCGGCCTCGGGCACCCAGGACGAGATGTCTTGGGCGAAAACCGGCGTCTCGGGCTCGCCCAGAAAGATCGCGGTGGCCGCGGTCCCCGCCAGCGGGTGATCTGCGGCCAGCCGCACCAGCCGCCCGGCGCCGTCCAACAGCACGCGCCCCTTCCACAGCAGGATCACCCCGGCTTGCGGCCACAGGTCCCCCGCCGTTTCACGCAGATGCCCCGCCCGATCCAGCCCCGAACCGCCGAACGTCACCGTTTCGCCCAACCGCATCTGCACCTCCGTTTTCCCTGTCATGCCAGTTTTGCCCTTCCGGGGAAACCATGGAAATTGCGGCACTTTTGCCACCAGGGGTTGAAAAGTTGAATATTTGTTGTCCACACGGGTTGCGCGGGTAAAAGAGTTGGACTGTAACCGGCAGGCGGGGCCGCTTGGCAGCGGTGCCGTGGGACAGCGCGAAGGACATCAGCAGGACATGAACTACCGGAGGCGTTCTGGTGGGAGACTCTTGGTCGGAAGCTCAACCTATGGTTGTGTTTCATGATCCCGGACCCGAAGAACAGCGCAAATGTCGTGCTGCGCATCCTGGCCACGACGGATCTGCACGCCCATGTCATGCCATGGGATTACCACGCCAACCGGCCCAGCCCCTCGGCGGGATTGGCGCGAACCGCCAGCCTGATCCGCCGCGCGCGGGCAGAGCATCCGGGGGCGCTGCTGTTCGACAATGGCGACTTTTTGAACGGGTCGCCCATGGCCGAGGTGCCGCAGGGCGAAAACCCGGTGATCGCGGCGATGAACGCCCTGGGCTATGACGCGGCCACGCTGGGCAATCACGAATTCTCGCATGGGCTGCAGGCGCTGGGGCGGGCTTTGGCGGCGTGCCGCTTTCCGATCGTGTCGTCCAACATGCTGACCGCGCGGGGCGCCACTCCGGCCGAGGATCGCCACATCGCCGCCCCCCGGCTGATCCTGACGCGCCACCTGCCCGGCGCCCTGCATCCGATCCGCATCGGCCTGCTGGGCTTTGCTCCGCCCCAGGTCGTGCAATGGGACCGCGCGGCGCTTGGCGCGGCGATGGAGGTGCGCGACATCCTGGAGGCCGCGCGCCACCATGTCGCCTGCCTGCGCGCCGAGGGGGCCGATGTGGTGATCGCCCTGTCCCATTCCGGGATTGCGGGGTCAGAGCCTCTGCCGATGCTGGAGAATGCCACCGCCGCCCTGGCCCGCATCCCCGGCATCGACGCCCTGGTCGCAGGCCACACGCATCAGGCCTTTCCGGCGCCCGGCTATCCTGTGGCGCCGGGGATCGACCCGCAGGCCGGGACGGTCCATGGCAAGCCGGTGGTGATGCCGGGCTTTTTCGGCTCACATCTTGGGGTGATCGACCTGACCCTAAGGCATGAGGGCGGCTGGCAGGTCCAGGGCGCGACCGTGGCGCTGCGCCCCATCGCCCGGCGCGAGTCGGGGCTGCTGAAGGCGCTGACCCGGTCGGACCCGCAGATCCTGGCATTGGCCGCGCCGGCGCATCAGGCAACGCGGGATTGGGCGGCGCAAACCGTGGGGCGGACGCTGGCGCCGTTGCACTCGTATTTCGCCATGGTCGCGCCCTCGGCTTCGGTGCGGCTGATCGCGCAGGCCCAGGCCGATCATGTGCGCCACGCCCTGCAAGGCACCCCGCATGAGGGCTTGCCGGTCGTCTCGGTCGCGGCGCCTTTTCACGCCGGTGGTCGCGGCGGGCCCGAGAACTATGCCCATGTGCCCGCAGGTCGCCTGACGCGGCGCCATGTCTTTGACCTTTATCCCCATCCCAATGCCATCGCGGCGCTGTTGGTGACGGGCGCCGATCTGGCCGCCTGGCTGGAGCGGTCCTTCAGCCAGTTCAACCGGATAGACCCCGGCGCGCAGGATGCCTGGTTGGTCGATGCCGACTTCCCCAGCTTTAACTTCGACACGGTCGAGGGCCTGACCTGGGAGGTCGATCTTTCCGCCCCCGCCGCGCATGATGCCCGCGGCGGTGCGACGGGGCGCCCGCGGGGCCGCATCTGCGACCTGCGCTTCCAGGGCGCGCCGGTGGGCGCCGATCAGCGCTTTGTCCTGGCCACCAACACCTACCGGGCGACGGGCAGCGGTGGCTTTCCCGTGGGGGGTGCGGATCGCCTGGTGATCAAGGGGCCGACCGCCAGCCGCGACATCCTGACCGACCATATCGCACGGCTTGGGGTGCTGCCCCCTGCCACCCCGCCACCCTGGCGCTTTCGCGCCATGCCGGGAACCTCGGTGCTGTTTGACAGCGCGCCAGGGGCGGCGCGCTATCTGTCCGACCTCATGCCGCTGCACGCCGAGCCGCTGGAGATCACGCCCGAAGGCTTCCGCCGCTTTCGCCTGCATCTGGGATAAGGTAACAGGAGCCTGTAACCGGAGTATCCTGCCTGATGTCCGCCCTTTATGACGCCCTTCTGTTCGACCTTGACGGCACGCTGATCGACACCGAAAGCATCGCCATGGCCTCGGGGATGGCGGCATTTGCGGCCGTGGGCCATCCGGTCGAGATCGAGTTCCTGCACCAGTTGATCGGCCGCGATCAACCGAGTTCCGTGGGCATCATCCGGGGCCATCGTCCGGGCATCGACCTTGACGCGCTGAACCGCCTTTGGTCCGAGGGGTTCCAGGGCGGCATGGCCCAGGGCCTGACACTGAAGCCCGGGGTCTTCGAATTGCTTGAGGCCACGCCGGGCCATATCCACCGCGCCGTCGTGACCTCTTCGGGGCGCGAGGGCGCGCATCACAAGATCCGGCTTGCCGGTCTTGCGCCTGCCTTTGCCACCGTGGTGACGGTGGATGACGTGACCAAGGCCAAGCCCGACCCCGAACCCTATCTTCTGGCCGCCCGGATGTTGGGCGTCGATCCAGCGCGCTGTCTGGTCTTCGAGGACAGCGAAACCGGCGCCGAATCCGCCCATCGCGCGGGCTGCACCGTGGTGCAGGTCCCCGACATGCTGCCCTCGCAGCGCCGCTGGGCGCATCACGTCGCCGAAGATCTGGTCCTGGGCGCCCGGATGGCAGGCCTGCTGTAAGCTTGCCAAAAGGAGCGGCATACGCCGCAAGATTTTTTTCTCGCCTCTGAGCCTTTCGGCCCAACCGGCTCGGACTATGCCTCCGGCGGGGATATTTGGGAAAAGATGAAATCAAGGGGGCGGCCCGGCACATTGGCTGCACCTGTCTTTCACATTGATCCAAATACTCCCTTGCGACCTCTCCCCCTGCGCCGTTCAATTTGGCCCAAATATCCCCGCCGGAGGCTCTGACCGTTGCCCCCCGCGCCGTCTTGCGCAAGGTCCGCGCCCGCACTATATGACGAGTCGAGAGGTTGGCGCGGGCGAGTGCCTCGCCAACCCGGTCAGGTCCGGAAGGAAGCAGCCGTAACGAGCCCCACTTGGGTCGATGTCAGCCTCTCACCCCCCAACAAGGAGGATCACATGAGCGATGCAATCCTCCGGGCCGGGCGGGTCTGAGCCGGGTTTCACCTTGGCGCCGGGGTCCGGATGGGCTCTGATCTCTCACTGCAGGATCTGGGTTGGGATGAGGATTTCGCCGTCCAAGGCGGGTTGGGACGGCCTTTGCGCATCACCGCCGTCCACCGGGCGCGGATGCAGGCCCTGGGGCCTGAGGGCGCTGTAGAGCTGATCCCCCATTCCAGCCTGTCGACCGGGGATATCGCGGTCGGTGACTGGGTTCTGGCTGAAGGCGTTGTGGCTTTGACCGTGCTTGACCGGCGGTCGCTGGTCAGTCGCAAGGCCGCGGGCACTGGCATGGCGCGGCAGCTTATTGCGGCCAATCTGGATGTGGTCTTCGTCGTCTCGTCCTGCAATGCCGATTTCAACCCGGGGCGGATGGAGCGGTTTCTGGTCCTGGCCACTCAGGCCGGGGTTCTGCCGGTCGTGGTCCTGACCAAGGCTGACACCTGCGCAGAGCCCGAGGCGTTCCGGACCCAGGCCCAGGCGCTTGCCCGTGATCTGGCCGTCGTGGTGCTGGATGCCAAGCGCGGGGATGTGGGCGGGGCTTTGGCGCCCTGGATCGGGCTGGGGCGGACGGTTGCGCTTTTGGGCTCTTCGGGCGTCGGCAAGACGACGATTGCCAATGCTCTGACCGGAGGTGCTGCGGCGGTGCAGGAAATCCGCGACGATGACGCCAAGGGGCGGCATACGACGACGGGGCGTTACCTGGTGGCCATGAAGGACGGCGGTTGGCTGATCGACACGCCGGGGATGCGGGAAATCCAGCTGACCGATGCCGAAGAGGGCATCGCGGTGCTGTTTGGCGACCTCTCGGAACTGGCGACCAACTGCAAATTCTCGAACTGCCGGCATGCGACGGAGCCAGGCTGCGCGGTGCGGGCGGCTGTAGCGGGCGGAGAGGTCTCGGCTGACCGTGTGATGCGCTGGCAGAAGCTCTTGGAAGAAGAGCAGGCGAATTCGGTCAAGCTCGCCCGGTCGACAAAAATCGAACGGGCGAGACGCGCGCCGGGCAAGAAGCGTTAGACGCGTTCGACCGCGATGGCGATGCCTTGGCCGACGCCGATGCACATGGTGGCCACACCCTTTTCGCCGGGTTTCAGCTGCAGAGCGAGGGAGCCAGTGATCCGCGCGCCGGTCATGCCCAGAGGATGACCCAAGGCGATGGCGCCGCCGTTCGGGTTCACCCGCGGGTCATCATCCGCAATCCCCAGTTCCCGCAGCGTGGCAAGGCCCTGGGATGCGAAGGCCTCGTTCAACTCGATCACCGCAAGGTCGGCGACGGTCAGCCCCAGCCGCGCCAGCAGGCGGGCGGTTGCGGGGGCCGGGCCGATGCCCATCAGGCGCGGTTCGACGCCCGCCGTCGCGCCGCCCAGGATGCGGGCCAGCGGCCGCAGCCCGTGACGGCGTGCGCCCTCCTCTGACGCAATTACCAGCCCCGCCGCCCCGTCGTTCACGCCACTGGCATTGCCCGCCGTCACCGTGCCGCCCTTGCGGAAGGGGGTCGGCAGCCGCGCCAAAGCCTCGGCCGAGGTCGCGCGGGGGTGTTCGTCTTGCGCGACCACCAGCGGGTCGCCCTTGCGCTGGGGGATCGTGACCGGGGTGATCTCGGTCGCCAGCCGCCCGTTCGCCTGCGCCGCCAGGGCTTTTTCCTGCGAGCGAAGGGCGAAGGCGTCCTGATCGGCGCGGGTGACGCCATAGGCCTCGGCGACATTCTCGGCCGTCTCGGGCATGGAATCCGTGCCGTAAGCCTGCTGCATCAAGGGGTTGATGAACCGCCAGCCGATCGTCGTGTCATGGATCTCTGCCGCGCGCGAGAAGGCGCTTTCCGCCTTGGGCATGACGAAGGGGGCGCGGGACATGCTTTCCACGCCGCCCGCGATCAGCACATCGGCCTCACCCGCCGCGATCTGCCGTGCCGCGATCAGCACGGCATCCATGCCTGACCCACACAGCCGGTTGACCGTCGTCCCCGACACCGCCACCGGCAGGCCCGCCAGAAGCGCCGCCATGCGGGCCACGTTGCGGTTGTCCTCTCCGGCCTGGTTGGCGCAGCCCAGGATCACATCTTCTGCCGCCGCAATCCCCGGGTTGCGCGCCAGAAGCACCCGCAGCACATGGGCCGCCAGGTCATCGGGGCGGACTGGCGCCAGCAAGCCGCCGAAACGGCCAATCGGCGTGCGGATATAGTCGCAGATAAAGGCGTCCATGGCTTACCTCAGGATCGTGTGCAGGGCCTTGGCGAGGCGCGCGACGCCCGTGGCGGAGGTCATCACGCCGGGCGACAGGCGCAGGGTCTGGCTGCGGGCGTCCGTCGTGATGCCCTGGGCACGCAAGGAAGCGACCACGCCTTGCGCCGGATGGCTGTCGGGCAGGGCGACCATGACGGACCCGCCGCGCCGCGCCTCGTCCCGGGGGGTCACAAGCGGCAGGTGCAGCGTGTCGGCCAGGTCGATCAATTGCGCCGTCAGGGCGCGGTTGTGCGCCAGGATCGCCGCCTGGTCCTGTTCGGCGTGCCAGTCCAGCGCCGGCAAAGAGGCCAGCGCCGCCATGCAACCCGGCGTGCCATTGTCGAACCGCCGGATATCGGGGGCATAGCTGAAGCGCGAGATATCCCAGTTGAACGGGTTTTCCTGACTGAACCAACCGCGCAGTTCCGGTTGGCAATGGGGGATCAGGCGGGGCGAGAGATACAGAACCCCGGCCCCCGGCGTCCCGCACATCCATTTGAGCGAGGTCGAGACCGCGAAATCCACCTCGGGCGCGTTCACGTCAAAGGGCAAGAGGCCCGCGGCTTGGGTGATATCCACCCCCACAAGCGACCCCATCCGCCGGCCATGCGCCACCATGCGGGGAAGGTCGATCCGCGCCGAAGACGTCGACGACACCCAGGTCAAGAGCGCCAGCCCCACATCCGGGGTCCAGGCGTCCAGGAAGTCTTCTTCCTCGACATGGGCGGCGCCTTGGCGCAGGGCCACGGTCTTCAGCGTGAAGCCGTATTTCTCACCCATGCCCTGCAACAGGAAATGGTTCGACGGAAAGCAATCGGCGGCCACCAGCAGCTTTTTGCCGCGCAGATGGCCCGAGGGCAGGGCGATCAGCAGGGCGTGAAAGGCCTGGGTCACGCTTTCAAAGGTGGTCAGCGAGCCCGGGGCCGCGTTGATGATGGCGCTCCAGCGGTCGATGAAACGCTGCCTTTTGGGCAGGACCTCGGCCCATTGGCCATCATCGGCGGCGCCCCAACAGGTCGCAAACGCGCCCATGGCCGCGGCCAAATCGCGCGACTTGTTCGGATATTGGCCGATGGAATGATACAGGAAATAGGTCTCGCCGGTCATTTGGCACCTCCGGAGGATAGGGTTAGGGGGCTTGGGCGCAAGGTGCAAGCCTTGAGGTCTGCGCGGCCTTGCCCCATATCTAAAGCCGAAAGGGGAATCCCCATGCATGATCTGAATGACCTGACCGCCCGCCTTCTGGCCGAGGCCAAGAAGGCCGGGGCGCAATCGGCTGATGCCATCGCGGTCCATGGCCAAAGCCTGTCCATCGACATCCGCAAGGGGGCCCTGGAACAGGCCGAGCGCGCCGAGGGGATCGAGGTCGGGCTTCGCGTCCTGATCGGCGGGCGGCAGGCCTGTGTTTCGGCCTCGGATGTGTCGGGTGCGACCTTGGCGCGGCTGGCCGAACGTGCGGTCGCCATGGCGCGCGAGGCGCCCGAGGACCCGACCGCGGGTCTTGCCGATCCCGACCAACTGGCGCGCGACTGGGACGCCGCCGCTTTGGAGCTGTCGGACCCGGCCGAGGAACCCTCGGCGGCGGAACTGGAGGCGGGCGCGCGGGCGGTGGAGGCAGCCGCCATGGCGCCGGGCGTGGTGCAGGTCGAGGCCTCGGCCGGGTATTCGCGGCGTGCCATCCATCTGGCGATGTCGAACGGGTTTTCCGGCGGCTATGGGCGGACGTCCCATTCGCTGTCGGCGGTGGCTTTTGTCGGTGAAGGCACCGGGATGGAGCGCGATTGGGCCGCCGAGGGCCGCATCTTTGCCGCCGATATGCCCGGCGCCGAGGAGATCGGTGCAAGGGCTGCCGAACGCGCTTTGTCGCGGCTGGGGGCCAGCAAGCCGCCGACCGGGGCCTTTCCGGTGCTGTTCGATGAACGCGTCGCCTCGTCCTTGATCGGGCACCTGATCAATGCGGTGAATGGGTCGATGATCGTGCGCGGGACATCCTGGCTGCGCGACAAGCTGGGGGCACAGGTCCTGCCGCGCGGCATGTCGGTGATCGAGGACCCGCGGCGCGCGCGCATCCCGGGCTCTCGGCCCTTTGACGGTGAGGGGCTGGCGACCAAGCGGCGGCTGATCGTCGATGACGGGATGCTGACGGGCTGGACGCTGGACCTGGCCACCGGGCGCAAGCTGGGGATGGCATCGACTGGGAACGCCTCACGCGGGACGGGGGCGCCGCCCTCGCCTTCGACGACGAACATAGACCTGACGCCGGGGGCTTTCACGCGAGAAGACCTGTTGGCGCAGATGGGGACGGGGTTGCTTGTGACCTCGCTGATCGGGTCGACGATCAATCCGACGACGGGGGATTATTCCCGTGGCGCCAGTGGGTTCTGGGTGGAAAACGGCCAGATCATCCGTCCGGTCAACGAATGCACCATCGCGGGGAACCTGCATGAGATGCTGGCGGGGCTGATCGCTGCCAATGACGCCAAGGACCATCACGGCACGCGGGTGCCCTCGCTTTTGGTGCAGGGGCTGATGCTTGCCGGGGAGTGACCTGCCCCTGATCCTGGGTGCCGCCGAGGCCGCGGGGCAAATCGCCCTGCGCTTTTGGCGTGCCGCGCCCCAGGTCTGGGAAAAGCCCGACGGCCAAGGTCCTGTGACCGAGGCCGATCTTGCGGTGAACGCGCATCTGGAGCGCATCTTGCGTGCGGCGCGGCCCGACTACGGCTGGCTGTCGGAGGAAAGCACCGACAATGCCGACCGCCTGGGCAAGGATTCGGTCTTTGTGCTGGACCCGATCGACGGGACACGGTCTTTCATCGAAGGGGCCGAGAGCTTTTCGATCTCGCTGGCCGTCGTGACCCATGGCCGTCCGGTGGCGGCCGTGGTGCATCTGCCGGCGACGGGCGTGACCTATGCGGCCCATGCGGGCGGGCCTGCCACCCGGAACGGCGCGGTGATTGCGCCGCGTGTGACGCCTGACCTGCCGCAGGTGCTGACCAACCGGACGGCGCTGGATGCCGAGTTCTGGCCGGGCGGCGTGCCAGTGGTAAAGCGCAACTTCCGCGCCTCGCTGGCATGGCGGTTTTGTCTGGTGGCGGAGGGGGCTTTCGACGGCCTGATCTCGATGCGGCCGGCTTGGGAATGGGATACGGCGGCGGGGGCCTTGATCGCGGAGCGGGCGGGGGCAAGGGTGACAGACCCTTCGGGCGCGCCGCTGGTCTATAACGCAGCGCATCCGATGGCGCCGGGGTTGTTGGTGGCGCCGCCGGGGTTGCATGGGGAATGGATGGCGCGGCGGGCAGGGTGAACCCCGCCGCTTGGGGTCAATCGCGTTGCTTAGGGGTCAGCAGTTTGGCCGGGCGCAGGGCCTCGGCGGCTTTGAACAGGCCGAAGGTCTGGTTGACGTAATTCACCACCCCGCCGATCTGCTCCATGTATTTCGCCAGTTCCGGCGTGCGCTCGGCCTCGACGACCTGAACCGGCCGGTCCGGGCCCTCGGCCTCAAACTGGCAATAGAACAGCGGCTCGCCGCGTTTCAGGACGATGTCCTTTTCCGGCTCGTGCCATTCAAACGCCCACATCAAAGGGCGCGGCCAGGTGTTCAGCGGAAAGCGCCCGCCAAAGATCGTCCCCGGAAGCGGGCTGGGCCGATAATGCGCGAAAGTGCCGATCTGGCTGATATAAACCAGCTCGTCGGCGATAAAGCAGTAGGGCAGCGCCAGTTGCACCGTGGGGCGGTCGGGATAGCGCCACTCGGGCTCTGCCACCAGGGTCAACAGCTCGTTCAGTTTGTTGCCGCGGACCGGGCTGGCCGCGCCCAGACGGTTGATCAGATGCGGCTTGCCCTTGTCGTCGCGCCCAAAGCCGATGTGCAGGTCAAAGGGGCTTTTCACCACGAAATACCGGCTTTCCATCTGCACCACGGCTGGGCAGCGGCTGGCGGATTTCGCATGCGCCTTGTTGGTTTGGCGGAAGATCAACCGTTCGGGCGGGTCATACAGCACCGCCCCCTTGTCCGAGGTCAGGAACCAGCCCACCGTGACGGGACCGGACCGCGGCCCATCCTCGGGTCGGTCGAAGGTGACGGTGATGTCCATCGGGTTCTCCTTTTGCGCGAGATGACCGCCCCCGGCCTGCATTGTCAATTCCGGTCTACCAAGGCCTCTCCGGCGCGGCGGTCAAGGGTCAGGAAAAGCCCCGCCGACGATAGCGCCAAAACCGTTATCAATCCGAAAACGAAGGGGAAATTGCCAAGGTCGGTGGCGGCGGTGCCGTTCCACCAGCCCGCGGCCTCCAGCCCCATGGCGGCCAGCGTGATCCCAAGGCTGCCCGAAAGCTGCTGCAGCACCGAGGTGAAAGAGGTCGCCTGCGACAGCCTCTCTTTCGGGACATCGGCATAGGCGATGGCGTTCAGCGCGGTGAATTGGAGGCTGCGCGACAGGCCACCCATCAGCAGCAGCATCAGGATGACCAGGGTCGGCGTCAGGGGCGTGAACAGCGCGGGCGCCAGGCCCAGGGCGGCCGAGACGACGGCGTTGCCGATCAGCACCCCGCGAAAGCCGAACCGCCGCAGCAGGGGTTGGGCCGCAAACTTCATCGCCATGGCGCCAAGCCCCGAAGCAAAGGTCAGCGCGCCACTGGCAAAGGCCGTCAGGCCAAAGCCGAGCTGGAACATCAGCGGCAACAGAAAGGGCAGGGCGCCCATGCCCACCCGGAACAACGTCCCCGCCGTGACCGAGATGCGAAAGGTGGCCAAGCGCAACAGGCCAAGGTCGATCAGCGGATCGGGCGTGCGGCGGGCATGGGCGATGAAGGCGACCAAAAGCCCAAGGCCGCCGACCAGCAGCCCCGCCACCAAAGCCCCGGGCGCAAGGTTCAGGCCGGCCAAGGTCGCTCCGGTCAGGAAAAACGCCAGCCCCGGCCCGGCCATCAGGAACCCGGTCCAGTCAAAGCGGGTGCGGACCTCTTCGCGGATGTCGGGGATCAGCAGGGTGGCCAGCACCAGGCCCACCACGGACAGGGGAATGTTGATCCAGAAGATCCAGCGCCAGTTCCAATAGGTCGTGATCCAGCCGCCCAGAAGCGGACCGATCACCGGCCCCATCAGCGCGGGCACCGTCAGCCACGCCATCGCGCCCACAAGCCCCGCCTTGGGCACCGACCGCAGCACGATCAGCCGCCCCACCGGCACCATCATGGCGCCTCCGATGCCTTGCAGGGTGCGGGCCAGCACCAGCTCCCACAGGGTCGAGGACAAACCGCAAGCCACCGACCCCAGCGTAAAGACCACGATGGCCGCCCGGAACACATGGCGCGACCCGAACCGATCCGCCGCCCAGCCCGAGGCCGGGATAAAGACCGCCAGCGCCAGCAGATAGGACGTCAGCACCAGCTTCAGATGGATCGGATCGGTCGCAAGGTCCAAGGCCATGGCCGGCAAAGAGGTCGACAGGACAGAGCTGTCGATATTCTCCATCAACAGGGCCACCGCCACGATCAGCGGCACGACCCGTTTCATGGCACTGGGGCGCAGGGCGATTGTCATGGGCGGCAGTTTGGCCGAATGGGGCGCGGGGGCAAGGGGGCGCGTGATTTTCTGAAAGGGAACAGGCGGATACTGCGCAGACAGGGGCGCCGGCTTGCGCTAGCGTGTCGGAAAACGGGGGGGACCATGGACGCGGACGTGATCATCATAGGCTCTGGCATGGGCGGGGCGACTTTGGCGGCGGGGCTGGCGGCAACGGGCAAGCGTGTGCTGGTGCTGGAGCGCGGCGAGCGGCTGCCCGACAGTCCCGAAGCGCGCGACGCCGAGGCGATCTTTGGCCGCAGCCACTTCAAGTCGGACGAACATTGGTATGACCCCGAGGGCCGCAGCTTTCACCCCGGCAACTATTATATGGCCGGGGGGAACACCAAGTTCTACGGCGCGGTGGTGCTGCGCTATCGGGCCGAGGATTTCCGCCCGCTGAAGCATCTGGAGGGCACGACCCCCGGCTGGCCCTTTGGCTATGAAGAGCTGGAGCCGTGGTATGGTCGCGCCGAGGCCTTGTATGAGGTCCGCGGCGCGCTGCATCACGACCCGACCGAGCCGCCCCATTCAACGCCCTATCCCTTCCCGCCGGTGCCGGATGAGCCCTCGGTCTCGGATCTGGCGCGGCGGTTGCGGGCGCAGGGGCTGCGGGTCGGGCCGGTGCCTTTGGCCGTCGATATCGACAAATGGCTGGCCAGGGCGCCGACGACCTGGGACGCTTTCCCCGACACGACCGGGGCCAAGAAAGACGCCGAAGGCGTGCTGAACAAGGCGCTTCAGTCGCCGAATGTGACGCTGCGCACCGGGGCACGGGTGACGCGGCTTCTGGCCGAAAAGGGCCGGGTGACGGGGGTGGAACTGGGGTCGGAGGTCCTGCGGGCGCCCGTGGTCTGCCTGTGCGCCGGGGCGGTGCAATCGGCGGTTCTGCTGATGGAAAGCGGTCTTGCCAACTCCTCTGACCAGGTGGGTCGGAACTTCATGAACCACAATATCTCGGCCGTGATCGCCTATTCGCCGTTGCGCCGGAATACCTCCGTTTATGAAAAGACCATCGGCTTCAACGACTGGTATCTGACGGGCGGGCCGGGGGGCGCGCCTTTGGGGAATGTGCAGATGCTGGGCCGGATCACCGGGCCGATCATGGCGGCCGAAGCGGGTTTGCCGCGGTGGTTTGCCGGGCACTATGCCGATCACTCGATGCATATGATGACCATGTCCGAGGACCTGCCGATGGCCGAAAGCCGCGTCCTGTGGCAGAACGGGCGCATCGTGCTGCAGTGGAAGCGCAGCAACTTCAAGGCGCATCAGATCCTGACCGATCGTTTGAAAACCGTTTTGCGCAAGGCGGGCTGGCCGCTGGTTCTGTCGAAAACCTATGAGAAAAAGCTTCCGTCCCATCAGATGGGCACGGCCCGGATGGGACTGGATGCGCGGACCGCGGTCGTGACGCCTGACCTGAGGGCGCATGACCTGGAGAACCTCTATATCGTCGACGCCTCGGTCCTTCCGACCTCGGCGGCGGTGAACCCGTCCCTGACCATTGCGGCCCTGGCGTTGCGCGCCGCCGCCCATATCGGAGAGCTTTCATGATCCGCCACATCGTCCTGATCCGCTTTCGCGCGGATGTTACCGAAGATACGGTCGGAAACATCCTGCAAGCCCTGACCCCACTTTGCGCCCGACTGGGGGTCAGCTTTGTCGCGGGCCGGTCGGAAAGCCCCGAAAAGATCGAACGCGGCTTCCTGCATGGGTTCACCATCGACTTCCCGTCATGGGAGGCGCTGCAGACCTATGCCGACGACCCCGATCACAAGGCTTTCGGCGGTCAATTGGTCGCCCATGCCGAGGGCGGGATCGAGGGTATCCTGGTTTTCGACCTTCCGTTCTGAAATATGTGATCGAACATTCGGAAACCTGATGGTAGAGCCCGAAACCCTTCTCCGCGCGCTCTTTGCCCGCGCCGTTCAGGTGGCCGACCCGATGGCCTCGCTGGCCGCCCACCTGCCGCCGCGCCCTCCGGGGCGTGTGGTTGTGGTGGGCGCAGGCAAGGCCAGCGCAAGGATGGCCGAGGCGGTCGAGGCCGCCTGGGGCCCCTGCGAAGGCCTGGTCATCACGCGCTATGGCCATCAGCGCCCCTGCCAAGGCGTTGAAATCGTGCAGGCGGCGCATCCGGTGCCCGATGCAGCCGGGGTAAGGGCGACCGCGCGGATGCTGGACCTGGTCTCCAGCCTGACGCCGCAGGATTTCGTCCTGGCGCTGATCTCTGGCGGGGCCTCGGCGCTGCTGTGCGCGCCGGTGAGCATGACCCTGGCCGAGAAACAGGCGATTACCGCGGGGCTTCTGGCCAGCGGGGCGCCCATCGGTCAGATGAACATCGTCCGCAAACACCTGAGCCGCGTGAAGGGCGGCCAACTCGCTGCGGCCTGCAAAGCGCCGATGCTGGCGCTGATGATCTCGGATGTGCCGGGCAATGACATGGCGCTGATCGGATCGGGTCCGACGGTTGGCGATGCGACGACGGCCAAGGACGCCGCCGCGATCCTGACCCGCTGGGGCCTTGCGGTGCCCGAGGCGCTGTCGCGGTCGACCGTCATCCCCCCGGGCGATCCGCGCCTTTCCCGCGTGACGAACCGCATCTACGCCGCCCCCTCGCAATCACTTGCCGCAGCCAAGGCCCTGGCCGAGGCGCAGGGCATCCCCACCCGCATCCTCGGCGACGCGCTGGAGGGCGAGGCCCGCGACGTCGCCCGCCAGATGGCCGCCCTCGTGCGGCGGGAAACGGGCCCGCTCCTCCTCCTCTCCGGCGGAGAGCTGACCGTGACCAAGCGCGGCAACGGCATCGGCGGCCCCAATGCCGAATTCGCCCTGGCCCTGGCGATCCAGGGTCTGAACCTTCACGCCCTCGCCTGTGATACCGACGGCGTGGATGGCGCGGCCGAGGTGGCGGGCGCGGTCATCTCCCCCGTCACGCTGCCCCGCGCCCGCGCGCTTGGCCTGGACCCGCAAGCCTTCCTGGATCGCAACGACGCCCACAGCTTTTTCGCGGCCTTGGGCGATCAGGTGATCACCGGCCCGACCCTGACCAATGTGAACGACTTCCGCGCCATTCTGATCCCGGGGTGAGCGTGACACGGGCAGGAGCCTCCGGCGGGAGATATTTGGGTCAGTATGAAAGTGAGGGCCCTTTGTCCTTTCATACTGACCCAAATATCTCCGGGGGGTCTGGGGGGCTGGCCCCCCATGCGACATGTCAGCGAAAGCCGCCGTGGCAGAACCAGCCGCCCGGGATGTCACTGCCATGGGCGAAATACATCCAGAGCCTTTCGCCAGCGCCGACCTCGACGCGCCAATAATCGCGCGGGCCGGTGCGCCAATCGGGGTCGTCGAACCACCATTCCGGCGCGATGCGTTCGGGGCCGGCGGCCACCCGTGTCGCAAGGTCTCGGCGGCGCCAGCGGAACTGGGCGGGCGGGGTCGGGTCATCGGGAGCCCGGACCGGCTCGGGCGTCCAGAGCAGGATCGGGCGCGGGGCATGGCATTTCGGCCAAGGTTCGGGATGGGGCTCGGACCAGGCGGCGGCCAGGGTCTGGGCGGATTTCTCGGGGATATGGCTGTCGGAGGGATGCAGGCGGGTCACGGCCTCGGTTCCCAGCCTTGCGCCAAGCCGGCCGATCAGGTCGGCCAGCGCATGGGAGGGGGCGTTGCGGTCCTGGGCTGCCACATTGGCGGCCAGCTGTCCGCGGTGCTGAAGGGCGTGCAGGGGTTCGGTCTCCAGCGCCTCCAGTCGCAGGCAGTCGATGCCGAAGCCGGGGTCGATCTTGTCCAGCCGCAGCAGGATCAGTGGGCGGATCGCCTGGGCCTCGTCTGTCGGTCGTGCCAGGCCGATGTCCAGCCTTTCGACGCGGCCATCGGAGCGCCAGGCCTCCAGCCGCAGGCGGCGGGCGCCGCGGGCCTGGGCGCGGAGCTTCTCGCACAAAGGTGGCAGGATGCGGTCCAGGCCTTGGGTGATATCCTCGGTCAATCCGATCGGGTCGGGGAAGGTCAGGCGGGTGGCGAAATGCAAAGGCGCGCGGGCGGGGGCCACGGGTTCAGCCTCCAGCCCCAGGGCCTGATCCAGGCGGCGCAGGCTGTCGGCGCCGAATCTGCGGGCAAAGGCGGCGCGTGGCAGGTCCACCACGTCGCGCACCCGGCGCAGACCCAGGCGGTTGAGGCTTTCGACCACCTGCGGGGGCAATCGCAGCGCGGGCAAGGGCAGGTCGGCCAAGGCCCCGCGCATCTGGCCCGGGGGGGCGATGACGCCTTGCGCCACGGCGACCGCAGCGCCCTCGACCCGGCGTTTCGCCGCACGTGACCTTGTGGCGCGGGCTTCTTGGGCGATGGCGTCGCCGTTGCGATGGGGCCGCGCAAGTTCCCCGGCAAAGCGTGCCAGCGCCCAGGCCGCGCCCCGCGTATCGGCCACCGCCGCCCGCACCGTTAGCCCCAGGTCGGCGCAGTCTTGCTCGGCTTGGGCCAAAAGCGCGGCCTCTCCGCCGAACAGATGCGCGCAGCCGGTCAGGTCGATCACCAGCGCATCGGGCGCCTCTTCGGCGACCCAAGGGCTGAACTTGCCGGCCCAACGCCGCAGATGGGTCAGGAAATCGGCCTCGGCCAGGGGATCGGCCGCCCGCGTCAACAGCCCCGGCACCATGGCCGTCGCATCGCGCAGCGGCTGGCCTTGACGCAGGCCCGCGCCCTCGGCCAGGGCGCAAATCGACACCAGCACCTGCGCGCCGTTCTGATCGCCCACCACCGCAAAGGGCATCGGCAGCGTGGCGCGGCGCTGGCGCAAGACACGTTCAGCGGCCAGACGGGGAAACCAGAGGGAGAGGATTCGGCGGTGGGACATGGGCATATGTTCCCATTTTGTTCGCATCACTCCAAGCCCGAAGCGCCCAAACATGGCGCAATTCCTGTGGAAAACCCGAAATCCTGTGATGACAAACGCGTGAGTGCCCGGCTTTCAGACTAAAGTCCGTATCCACTGTCACGAAGGCCAAGCTACAGTGGTCCATCATTCTTCCAGGGAGCAAGACAATGAAATTTGCAGCCAAACTCATGGTGCTGGGCGCCATCATGGCCGGCGGGATCGCCTTTGCCGAAGGCGCCAACGACCCCGAAGTCAAAGCGCGCCAAGAGCTGATGGACAGCTTCGGTGGCGCCATGAAGACCCTGGGCGACATGGCCGGCGGCAAGGTCGCCTATGACGCCGCCGCTGCCGAAGCCGCCAAGAAGGCGCTGGTCGATGGCGCCGCTGGCATCGAAGCCGCCTTCAAGAACAATGCCACCGACCCGGCCGGCAAGGCCAAGCCGGAAGTTTGGACCGCCTGGGACGATTTCGTCGCCAAGGCTGGCGATCTGGGCACCGCTGCCGGGGCTCTTGATGTCTCCAGCACCGAGACCGTTGGCGCGGGCATGGGGGCCATCGGTGGCGCCTGCAAGGCTTGCCACACGGCCTACAAGGCTTCGTAAGCCGTTCTTAACAAGTGACAGGGCGCCCCGGGGAATTCCTGGGGCGTCTCTTTTTGCCCAAGCGGTGCCTCCGCGCCTTGACACACCTGTCGGGAAATCTGGCGCAAAGCGTCGGGAACGGCGTTGCTTTTCGCGGGCTTCTGCGGGATTTTGGCGCAAATCAATTGGAGGTCTTTCATGCGCACCCGTGCCGCCGTCGCCATCGCCGCCGGTCAACCCTTGCAGGTCATGGAGGTCAACCTTGACGACCCCAAGGAAGGCGAGGTCCTGATCGAGATCAAGGCCACCGGCATTTGCCACACCGACGAATTCACCCTGTCGGGCGCGGACCCGGAGGGGATTTTCCCCTCGATCCTGGGCCATGAGGGCGCGGGCGTGGTGATCAAATGCGGGCCGGGGGTGAAAAGCCTGAAGCCGGGCGACCATGTCATTCCGCTGTATACCCCGGAATGTCGCGAGTGCCCGTCCTGCCTGTCGCGCAAGACCAACCTTTGCACGGCGATCCGGGCGACCCAGGGTCAGGGCCTGATGCCGGACGGGACGACGCGGTTTTCGATGCTGGATGGCACGCCGATCTATCATTACATGGGCTGTTCGACCTTTGCGAACCACACGGTCCTGCCGGAAATCGCCCTGGCCAAGGTGCGTGAGGACGCGCCCTTCGACAAGATCTGCTATATCGGCTGCGGCGTGACCACCGGTGTGGGCGCCGTGCTGAACACTGCCAATGTCGAGCAGGGCGCCAAGGCCGTGGTCTTTGGCCTGGGCGGCATCGGGCTGAACGTCATTCAGGGGCTGAAGCTGGCCGGGGCCGACATGATCATCGGCGTCGACCTGAACGACGACAAGGAAGAATGGGGCCGCAAATTCGGCATGACCCATTTCGTGAACCCGAAGAAGCTTGAGGGTTCAGTGGTGCAAGCCATCGTCGACCTGACCAAGACGCCTTTCGACAAGATCGGCGGGGCGGATTACTCGTTTGACTGCACGGGGAATGTGAAGGTCATGCGCGACGCGCTGGAATGCACCCACCGCGGTTGGGGTCAGTCGATCATCATCGGCGTGGCGCCTGCGGGCGCGGTGATCGAAACGCGGCCCTTCCAGCTGGTCACGGGCCGGGTCTGGAAAGGCACCGCCTTTGGCGGCGCGCGCGGTCGGACCGATGTGCCCAAGATCGTCGATTGGTATATGGACGGCAAGATCGAGATCGACAGCATGATCACCCATATCCTGCCGCTGGAGCGCATCAACGAAGGGTTCGACCTGATGCACGCGGGGAAAAGCATCCGCGCGGTTGTGGTGTTCTGAGGAGGCCGGGGGGCTCATGCCACTTGTTTCTCGAACCAGTCGCGAAACAAATGGCATACCCCCGGACCCCCTACGCCAAAGGGACTCTTTGGAGGCCCCGTGGATTTTTGGGAACAGATGAACAGGAGGCCTCATGGCGGGGTTTGTCGAGGCCTATCGAAAGGCCGGTTACACTCTGGAAAACCGGATGAATTCCTGGTCTGCGGTCAAGGCCGATGACTCAGCGGTCGCATTGACGGTCTGGAAGGATGAGCTGCGTGGCAAGGACGGACAGCTTTACCTTGAACTCCGCGGCCATCCTCTTCTTTCGGATTGGCAGCCGCGACAGGGCAATCTTCGCCGTATCCGGCATGTCCAGCATGGCTTGGACAAATGCGGCGGCATCTTCGACATCATCCTTTGCGAGGCCGTCGATCTGAAGGCCTCGCCGCGCAAGGTCAGGGATGCTTGGCTGTGGAAAGGGATGAAGGGCCGCATCGACGCGGAGACTTTCGATCCCAACGACGGGACCTATTTGCTGACATTTTTCCGCGCGTGACTGTGGTGTGTCGCGTGGCTGATCTTGCTAGAGCGCAAGTTGGGGTAAGGAGGCGGGGTTGGCGTCAACCCAAGGTCTGAACATGCTGCAAACGGCGGGCGTGGCTTTCACGCTGCATCCCTACGACTACGACCCCAAGGCCGAGGCGGTGGGGTTGCAGGCGGCCGCCGCCCTCGGGATCGACCCCGGCCTGATGCTGAAAACCCTGATGGTCGAGGTCGATGGCAAGCCCTGCTGCTGTGTTATCCCCAGTGACCGGCAGTTATCCATGAAGAAGGTGGCAGCCGCCTTCAAGGGCAAGGCGGCCGAGATGATGGCCGTCCCCAAGGCCGAGAAACTGACGGGCTACAAGGTCGGCGGCATCTCTCCTTTTGGGCAAAAGCGGCCTGTTCCGACGGCTTTCGAGGTTTCGGCTTGCCAAGCGCCCCGGGTGTGGATCAATGCGGGTCAAAGGGGGCTTTTGCTGGGCATCGTGCCAGCCGATGCCCTGGGCGCGACCGGCGCCACGGCTTCGGCCCTCATCGCCTGAAGGAGAGACCCATGGCCGACCGCGCCCCCCGCCTTGCCCTGCTGATCGACGCCGACAACATCCCGGCGCGGCATATTGGCGCGATCCTCGAAGAGGTCGCGGCTTACGGCGAACCCACGGTGCGCCGCGTCTATGGCGATTGGTCCAGTCAGGCGCTGGGTCAGTGGAAGGAAAAGGCCCGCGATCTGGGCCTTGTGATGCATCAGCAATCGGCCAATACCAAGGGCAAGAATGCCTCCGACATCGGCCTGGTCATCGACGCCATGGACATCTTGCACCAGGGCAAGGTGGATGGGTTCGTGCTGGTGTCCTCGGACAGCGACTTTACCCGGCTGGCCAGTCGCATCCGCGAGGATGGGTTGCAGGTCATCGGCGTGGGGGAATCCAAGACACCGGATTCCTTGCGCAAAGTCTGCAACCGCTTCCTTTTGATCGAAAATTTCGAGGCCAACCAGCCCGCGGCCGACAAGGGCGAGGTCAAGGGCGAGGCCGCCCCCCGCACGGAGCGTCCCGAGAAACGCCCGGCGCTGGAGGCGCAGCCGCTGATCCTGGAGGCGATGCAAAAGATCGACCCGGATGGCGATTGGTATTCGCTGGGGGTGATCGGCAATTTCCTGAACCGGCTTTACCCCGACTTCGACCCGCGCAGCTTTGGCGCGCCCAAGCTGTCCGATCTTGTGCGGCGCCTGCCCCGGTTCGAGGTCGACACCCGCACGCCGGGCCATCTTTTCCTGCGCGACCGGTCTTGATTCTTGACGGGAAATAATCCGTGACCCCGGGGCTGGCCCGTGCCAAAAGTAAACATGGCCCTTGCTTGTCCAGATTTTGAAAAGCTATGCGAATTCGCGCTCGGGTTTCTGATGACGGGGCGCGGAGATGCGCGCCAACTTGCCGCCACTTTGGTGCAGGGCCATCCTGATCTTCCGGTGCTGGAGGTCGTCTTGGTCCTGTCGACCGCGGCTTCGGGGCTGGAAAGCAACTTTTCGAACCCCGATGCGCAGCACCAGGCGGTTGAGGCCTGGCGGATGGCGGCGCTTTTGGCGGTGGATGTGCATCTGGCGGGCGGGCCGGGGATGCGCTCACGCGAGATATTGGGGTTCTGGCAGGAAGAGGACGACTTCTTCTTGCGCGCGGGCTAGGGCGGCCGGTCACACCATCCGGATCACATCCTTACCCACTGACAGCGTATAGCCGCGCCGCGCCACGGTTTTCACCAGCAATTCCGCCACCAGTTGATTGCCCAAGGCATCGCGCAGCCGCTTGATCCGCGTGGCGCCCGCCGCCTCTTCGCAATCGGATTCGTGGCGGCCCGAGATCACCGCCTCGATCTGCGCGCCGGTCAGGACCTCGTCGTCAAGGCGCGCTTCGGCCAGGACGGCCAGGGTCTCTAGCGCCGCCTCGGTCAGTTGGTATTCGTGGTCGTTGATCGTGACCGCCCGGGCCTCGCGGTTGACGACCATCCGCGCCACCTGAATCCCCGACTTCTGGATCGCCGAAATCCGCCGGTTCAGCGTGACGATCGTGGCCAGAAACACCACCGAGGCCACCAGAAGCCCCGCCGAAAACGCCATCAGCACAAAGATTACAAAGCGGTAGGTCCGCAAGACTTCGGCAAACGTCGTGCCGGATTGGGCAAGGATCTCCAGCAGCTTGATTTCGCCGCCCGAGGTCAGGTCATTTTCGACGAACAGGCGCTCCACGCTTCGGTTAAAGGCCGTCGCATCGGGCAGGCCAAGGTAAAGCAGAACCGCCATGGCCAGAAGCACCGCCACAACGGCGGCAATGCCCACTGCCACGACCCGCTGACCGGCCTTCAGGCTGTCAGAAACGGAGGAAGAATTCACCGGCACGCGATTGCCTTTCGCCCAAGCCCTCGGGCCCGAAGGTGGACAGGATTTGCAGAAGAGTCCAGCCTTGGGCGTCCAACCGCCCCGCAAGCTCGGCGCCCGCCGCGCCGGTGTCGCCACAGGCCCCATCGCTGACCTGCGACACGCCATAGGCCAGCCGCAAGGGGTTGTCCTGCTTGGCCTTGAAGTCTGCGTAACATTCGGCCTGCACGGGCGTGGCCAGCATCAGTGCCAAAAAGATGATTCTGCTCATGTGCGTTCTCCGCTTCTTGGGCGAAAGATTGCGCAGCGGGCGGCTGTTATACAATAGCAAAGGGTTTTGCCTCCATCCTGCCACAATTCGGCCCCTGCTTGGCCCGGTGACGCGGGTTCAATCGGGTCATGGTCGAGATTCGGGCCAGGATGGTGCTGTGATGACGGATGTGTCTTTCAAAGAAACCGCGGTCGGCCATTGGCGGTCCGATATGGCCGACAACCTCATGGGCTTTGCCCAGGCCGCGCTGGACATGACCGCGCTGGTGCTGGTGGCGGCGCTGATCCTGGTGGGGCAGCCCGATACGGCGCCGGTTGCTGCGGTGCCGGTGGTTCCGGGGCCGATGGCCACCGCGGTGTGCCACGCCGATTGCATCGAGACCCTGCCGCTGAAGACGGGCACGCTGTCGGGCTCTTGACGAGGCCGTCGGCGGGCTCTTAATCGTCCGATGGAAAACCCTGATTTCTCATTCGAAACCGAGGCCCGGGCGAGCGGCTTCCTGCGTGTGGCGGGCGTGGATGAGGTGGGTCGCGGCCCCCTGGCTGGCCCGGTGACGGCCGCCGCGGTCATCCTGGACCCTATGCGCATCCCCGAGGGTCTGCGCGACAGCAAGACGATCTCCAAGGCCGCCCTGCCGCGCATCGCCGCGCAGATTCATGCGCTGGCCGAGGTGCGGATCGCCCATGCCAGCGTCGAGGAAATCGACCAGCTGAACATCCTGCAAGCAGCCCTTCTGGCCATGCGCCGCGCGGTCGATGCTCTGGGTGCCGACCATGTTCTGGTCGATGGCAAATTCGTCCCCAAGGGGCTTTCGGGCCTGGCCCTGGTCAAGGGCGACGCGCGGTCGCTGTCGATCGCCGCGGCCTCGATTGTTGCCAAAGTCGAACGTGATCGGATCATGGTGGATTTGGCGCAACAATACCCGGGATATGGCTGGGAGAAGAACGCAGGTTACCCCTCTCCGGCCCACAAACGGGCGCTTCTAGATTTGGGGGTCACCCCGTTTCATAGGCGTTCCTTCGCCCCCGTCCACAAGATGTTGTATCAAGAACATTCTGCAAGTGATTGATTTAAATAACATTTGACGATGATTCGCCCTTTCGGCAGAATCCTGCTCACAAGATCCGGGAAAAACCGGTCACGAATTGAGGGCGAGATGGCTGTAAAGATGAAACCGGCAGAGGCGCAAGCTCTGCCCCTGAATACGATTGTCGCGGGCGACTGCATCGAGGTGATGCGCGGCCTGCCGGCGGCCTCTGTCGATCTGATTTTTGCCGATCCGCCGTATAATCTTCAACTTAAGGGCGATCTGCACCGGCCGGACAATTCCCGCGTCGATGCGGTGGATGACCATTGGGACCAGTTTTCAAGCTTTGCGGCCTATGACACGTTTACCCGCGACTGGCTGGCCGCCGCGCGCCGTATCCTGAAGCCGAATGGCGCGATTTGGGTGATCGGGTCCTATCACAACGTCTTCCGCCTGGGAGCCGAGCTGCAGAACCAGGGCTTCTGGATCTTGAACGACGTGGTCTGGCGCAAGTCGAACCCGATGCCCAACTTCCGCGGCAAACGCCTGACCAATGCCCATGAAACCCTGATCTGGGCGGGCAAAGAGGAATCCTCCAAATACACCTTCAACTACGAAGCCTTGAAGGCAATGAATGACGGCGTGCAGATGCGGTCCGACTGGATGATCCCGCTTTGCACTGGTCACGAGCGGTTGAAGGATGAAAACGGCGACAAGGCCCATCCGACGCAAAAGCCCGAGGCTTTGCTCCATCGGATCATCCTCGCCACGACCAATGCCGGGGATGTGGTGCTGGACCCGTTCTTTGGCACCGGCACGACGGGCGCGGTGGCCAAGATGCTGGGCCGCGACTTCATCGGGATCGAGCGCGAAGAGGCCTATCGCAAGGTCGCCCAGGACCGTATCGACCGCACCCGCCGCCTGGACCCCTCCGCGCTGGAGGTCACGGGATCGAAGCGGTCAGAACCTCGCGTCCCCTTCGGCAATGTCGTCGAACGCGGCATGCTGCGGGCGGGCGAAGAGCTTTACTCGCTGGGCTCGCGCCACGTGGCCCGCGTGCGTCCCGATGGCACGCTGGTGGGCAATGACGTCAAGGGCTCGATCCACCAGGTCGGCGCCCATCTGGAGGGAGCGCCGTCCTGCAACGGCTGGACCTATTGGCACTTCAAGCGGGACGGACGGCTGATCCCGATCGACATCCTGCGCCAACAGATCCGCGCCGAGATCGAGGCCGACGAGCGCCCCGCGCATTGACCGGAGCGGCGGGGTGAACCCCGCCCTACGCGACCCCCAGCCTATGGGACCCCATGCCTGCTGCGCGGCCCGTCTGCGCGGCTGACTTCCCCGCCTTGGACAACAGGGCGGGGCTTTTCGGCTTTCATACTGACCCAAATACTCTCTTGGCTTGCCTCAGGGCGCGCCCTTGGGGCTGGGCGTGCGCCCCTCGTTATACTCCGTCCAATCCACCACATCGGGATAGAACTGCCGGCGCCACTCCCGCACGCGGCGGTTCATCACCGACCGCCACTTGCGCGGAAACAAGGCCATGACCCCCATGATCGGATAGCCATAGGGCAGCTGCGGCGCATCCTCGGGCCCATAGGTCTGCAGCAGGGGAAAGCGCCGATCCGGTTTGTAATGGTGATCCGAATGGCGCTGCAGGTTGATCAGCAACCAGTTCGAGGCCCGGTGATTGGCGTTCCAGCTGTGCTGCGGCAAGACATGTTCATAGCGCCCCTCGCCCAGATGCCGCCGCGTCAGGCCATAGTGTTCGATGTAATTGGTGATCTCCAGCTGCCAGATCGCCACCAGCGCCTGAAACACGAACAACCCCAGCCCCGCCCAGCCGCCGACCCACAGCGCAATCATCAGCATCCCGACTTGCAGCGCCCCATAAAGCCAAAAGGGATTGGCCGCCGACGTCATCGACTTGCCCTTGCGGCGCAGCATCGAGGCCTCGGCGCGCCAGGCCGAAATCGGGCTTTGCCGCAGCACCCGGGCAAAGAAGGCATGGAACCCCTCGCCATAGCGCGCCGTCACCGTATCGCGCGGCGTGCCGACATACAGGTGATGCACCCGCAGATGTTCCGACCGGAAGTGCGAATACAGCACCGTGGCCAGCAAAAGATCGGCCAACCACCGCTCCAGCCGGTTGGATTGGTGCATCAGCTCATGCGCATAGACGATGCCGATCGTGCCCGACATGATGCCTTGGCCCGCGAAAAGCGCCAGCTTCTCGGGCCAGGACAGGGCCGATTGCGGCACATACCACAGCATCACCAGCAGGATGGTGAACTGCACCGGGAACCAGATCAGGGTGACAAGGGTATACCAGAACAGCCCCTCTTCCGGGGTTTGCAGGTCGGCATTGTCGGGGTTCTCGCCAAAGACCAGGTCCAGAAAGCTGTAAAGCCCCCAGGTGTAAAGCGGCATCAGCCCCACGGCCCAACCGCCATGCGCCATGCCGAACAGCGCCACCGGCAAGGTGCCCAGCGACAGCCAGAACGGCGCCACCTGCTTCAGGCTGGCCATTTGCTCTGCAGAGATCACGGACATCTGGGCCCCCTTTTATCCATAGCTTAGCCGCGCTTGGCCCGGCTTCAAGCGCCCTTGATGCGCACCGCCGCGTCATGTTTCCTTATGCCGCAACGCTGCATCATGGGCCTTGCGCATCAGCGTAGGCAGGTCTTGCGGCGAAAATGCGTTCTGCCCGTGGAATTCTCCCCGCGTGGCCCCTGCGCCATGGCCGACCAGCACCCTCAGGTTCAGGTGGAAATGGGTGAAGGTATGCGTGACCACCCCCGCCTCTTCCCAAGGACCCTCGGCCGGAGGCCTGACCTCCGACCCGTCCCAGCCCGCCCCCGGAAAGCCCAGGGTGCCGCCCAAAAGCCCCCGGTCCGGCCGCCGCTCCAGCAAGACCGCGTCGCCGTTCCACAGGACCCAAACCACCCCCTCCCGCGTGGGCTTCGGGGCTTTCGCCAGCTTGCGCGGCAGGGTCGCCGCGATCTCGCGCCCCGCACAGCCCGCCATCCAAGGGCAAATCCCGCAGGCCGGAGACCGCGGCGTGCAGATCGTCGCGCCAAGGTCCATCACCGCCTGGGCATAATCCCCCGGCCGCAGCACAGGTGTCAGCCGCCCCGCCGCCGCGACCAGCGCGGGCTTGGCCGCGGGCAAGGGCGTTTCAATCGCAAAGACCCGCGCCATGACGCGTTCCACATTGCCATCCACCACGACCTCGGACCGGCCAAAGGCGATCGAGGCCACCGCCGCCGCCGTATAGGGCCCGACCCCCGGCAAAGCCCGCAACCCGTCAAGGTCCGACGGAAAGCCCCCCCGCGCCACCACCGCCCGCGCGCAGGCCAACAGGTTCCGGGCGCGCGCGTAATACCCCAAGCCCGCCCATTCCCGCATCACATCGGCATCTTCGGCGGCAGCCAGGTCCTGAACCGTCGGCCACAAGGCAGTAAACCGCGCGAAATAGGATTTCACCGCCGCCACCGTGGTCTGCTGCAACATCACCTCGGACAGCCAGACGCGGTAGGGGTCGGCATGTCTTTGAGTGTCGGGGCCTCCCTTCACCCGCCAAGGCAGCTCGCGGCCATGGACATCATACCAGGCCAAAAGGCTTTCCGCGCTCACGAGGTTATCACGCATGTTTCAGCCCCCTAACCTTCATTCCTCTGGCCCCCCGCCTGCCCTGCCGTTTACAATAGGTCAACACATGCGCAGGACCAGATGGCCCCGAAACCCGATTCCCCGCACAAGATCACCCGCCGGATGCGCGGGTTCGAGGCGGCTGGCCAGCTGCTGTCCTCCCGCATCCGCAGCGCAGGTGAAAGCCGCGGCTTTGCCGTCACGCGCCTGCTGACCGCCTGGGACGAGATTGCGGGCGACGTGGCCCGGATGACCAAGCCCGTCAAGGTGGGCTATGGCCGCGAGGGCCTGGGCGGGACGCTGACCCTTTTGGTGCAGACCGCCCATGCGCCGATGGTGCAAATGCAGATCCCCCGCCTGATCGAGCGGGTGAACGCCGCCTATGGCTATGCCGCGATTTCCCGCATCATGCTGACCCAGACCGCGGCCACAGGCTTTGCCGAGGGCCAGACCCCCTTTGACGCCCCCAAGCGTGCGCCTGATCCAGTCTTGGTCGCCGCCGCCCATGACCTCGCCGCCCCGGTTCAGAACGACGGCCTGCGGGCTGCGCTTGAACTTTTGGGGCAGAACATCTTAACTCGCCGCAAGTCTCAGAAAGGACCCACATGATCCTCAATCGCCGCGCCCTGATCGCCGCCACCGCCGCAAGCTTTGCCCTGCCTGCCTTCGCGCAAGACGCCCCGATCGAGATCAAGGACATGTCCATCGGGTCGCCCGACGCCAAGGTGGTCATCGACGAGTTCCTGTCCTTCACCTGCCCGCATTGCGCCAACTTTCACGGCGCGCATTATGCCAAGCTGAAGGCCGATTACATCGACACCGGCAAGGTGCGTCTGGTCTATCACGAGGTCTATTTCGATCAGCTTGGCCTGTTGGGTGCCATGATGGCGCGCTGCGGCGGAGAGATGAAGTATTTCGGCGTCACGGATATCCTGCTCGACAAGCAGCGCGATTGGGCCGGTGCCGAAAACCTGGATGCCGCCGTGGCCCAGATGAAAAAGATCGGTGTTGCCGCGGGCATGACCGAAGCCGATATCGACACATGCTTGCAGGATCAGGCCCAGGCCGAGGCCCTGGTGGCGCATTACCAGACCTCGGTGACAGAGAGCTTCCCGAATGACAGCTTCTCGGGCACGCCCTCTTTCCTGGTGAATGGTGTCGTGAACAAGGATATTTTCGAGGGCATGGACTATGAGGCGCTGAAGGCGATCATCGAGGCGGAATTGGCGAAGTGACGCCCCTGCACGGCATCAAGGTCATCGAACTGGCGCGGATTCTGGCAGGCCCCTGGGCGGGCCAGACCCTGTCCGACCTGGGTGCCGAGGTGATCAAGGTCGAGGCCCCCGAAGGCGATGACACGCGCCGCTGGGGGCCTCCTTTCATCACCCATGACGGGGAAACCTCGGCCGCCTATTTTCACGCGACCAACCGGGGGAAAAGGTCCGTCACCTGCGATTTCCGCACGCCAGAGGGGCAAGAGGCCGTGCGCCGGATGATCGCCGATGCCGATGTGGTGATCGAGAATTTCAAGGTTGGCGGTCTGGCGAAATACGGGCTGGACTATGACAGCCTGAAGGCCGTCAATCCGCGCCTGATATATTGTTCCATCACCGGGTTCGGCCAGACCGGGCCCTATGCGCATCGGGCGGGATACGACTTCATCATCCAGGGCATGGCAGGGCTGATGTCCGTCACAGGCGCCCAGGGTGGCCAGCCGCAAAAGGTCGGCGTCGCGGTGACGGATGTCTTCACCGGTGTCTATGCGGCGACGGCGATCCTTGCGGCGCTGGTGCAAAGGGCCACCACCGGGCAGGGCCAGCATATCGACATGGCGCTGATGGATGTGGCGACCAGTATCATGGCCAATCAGGCGATGAACTACCTGGCCACCGGAACCGCGCCGCGGATGATGGGCAATGCCCATCCGAACCTCGCGCCCTATGCGGTCTTTGATTGCGCCGATGGCTGGATCATCCTGGCCACCGGGAACGACGGGCAATACCGCAAACTTTGCGCGCTGCTGGGCCTGGCCGATCTGGCGGAACACCCCGATTACCTGACCAACGCGGACCGCGTGAAAAACCGCGAGACCCTGACGGCAAGCCTGACCGAGGCCACGACCCGGATGACCAAAGCCGCCCTCTTGGCCGCCTGCGAGGCGCAAGGCGTTCCCGCCGGCCCGATCAACGACCTGGCCGAGGTCTTCGCCGACCCGCAAGTGATCGCCCGCGGGTTGCAGATCGCGCCCGATGGCGTGCCGGGCGTGCGCACCCCCATCACCTTCTCGGGTGCCGATCTGGCGCTGGACCGCCCGGCCCCAAGGCTGGGCCAAGACGACTGAAGGTTGACGACTGATCGGAAAAGTCGCCTTGGCGGACAGGGCAGAGCCTCCGGCGGGAGATATTTGCGTCAGTATGAAAGGAACGCGTCTTTCCCTTTCATGCTGACACAAATACCTCCGGGAGGGTCCGGGAGGGCAGCGCCCTTCCGGGGGTTCCGCCAGAGTTACCCTTTCCGGGCTTGCAGCTGTTCGATATAGGCCTTCAGCCCTTCACTTTCGGCGCGGGCGTCGCGCAGGCCCTCCATGGCCGCGCGCAGTTCCGCATCGGTCGAGGACAGTTGACCCAGCAACTCGGCCTCGCGGGCCTCCAGATACAGGATCGCCTGGTCGCGGGCCTCTTCGGCCTCGTGCAGGCTTTGCGCCAGGTGGTCCATTTCCGACACATCGCCGCCCGCCACACGGGTAAAGCGCTGCAAGAGCCAATGCGCCAGCCAGCCAAGGCCAAAGGCCAGAAACAGGACGATCGCCGTCGCGAAGGTCAGTTGCATACGGTTCATTGCTTTATCCCTATTCCTGCGGACGGCGCTGCGGGCGCGGCACCGGCTTTTGCGGCGCCAGGGGATTGCCCTTGGCGTCGACCTCGTATTGCGGCGCCGCAGCCGCCAGGCCCGCAAGGGTCTGCGTCGCGCTGCCGTCCATCAAGCGGAACTCGATGCGGCGGTTGGCCAGCCGCCCCGCCTCGGAGCCGTTGTCGGCGACCGGCACGCCCTCGCCGTAGCCCACGGCCTGCATGCCCGAGACATCGACCAACCGACCCTGCAGCGCCACCAGCACCGCCTGAGCGCGCGCCTTGGACAGGGCCTGGTTGCCCTCGGCCGAGCCCTGCGCATCGGTATGGCCGCCGATTTCCATCTTGACCGGGCCGCAGTTCTTGAGCGCCTGGGCCAGCGCATCCATCATCGCGGCGGATTCCGCGGCGATCTCGGCTGAACCCGGGTCGAAGGCGATCTTGCGTTTCGCCATCACGGCATCGACGCGCTCCAGACACTCGGCCGGCGTGGGCAGGCCTGCCATCGGGTCCAGCGCCTTGTCATAATCCACATCGACCTTGAAGCTTTGCCCCTGGCCCAGTTTGCGTGACAGCAACTGGCTGATCCGGTCCGAAGCGGTTTTCAGCCCCGAAACCCCGGTGACTTCGACCGAATCCGCCTTGACCATCAGCATCCCGCTGTCCAGCACGGCCAGCGCGTCCAGCCCGGCAAAGACCCGCGCTGTCCAGCCTTCGGGGACCGACCCGTCCAGCACGGTCGCGACATGGACCTTGGCCCCGCCGAAATGTGCCTTGGCGGCGGCACCCACGGCCGAGGTCATGCGTTCATCCGCCAGGGGGCCGCGCAGGTCGACCTTGTGGCTTTTCGCCTCGAGTGTCGCGGTAAAGATCAGCGGCACGGCATCGGCCACGGCCTTGACCGGCATCCGGGCGGTCAGGGAAAACACCGGCGGCAGATTGGCGCGCAGATCGCCAAGGGCGGTGTCGAAGGCGGCCTGGGTCACGGTCTCGCCGGCCTCCAGCGTGATATCGGCATCCGAGAAGGTGACTGTTCCGCCGCCCATCGCCTTGACCGCGGTGATCGCCGCCGCCGTCGCCTCGGCCCAGGACGGCGAGGGCACGCCCATGCCGACGGTGCAGGCGGTTTCCAGCCCGGCCGCGGTCAGGATGCGGGCCTTTGCGGCCTCGGTATCGGCGGAACAGGCGTCAAAGCGCGCGCCCCGTGCGTCCAGCACAAAGCGCAGGGTAAAGGGCGTCAGCACCGGGCGCGGCGCCGAAATATCGGTCGTCACCTTTAGCCCCGGGGGGGCGGCGCGCAACAGGGCCGCCTCGAACTGGCGCTTTTCGACTTCGGATTCCGCGATGGCGATGACCGACACACCCTCGGCCGAGACGGAGATTTTCGACCGCGGCAACAGGGTCAGCGCCTGGGTGCCAAAGGCAAAGGCCGCGTCCCAGCCCTCTGGGGCGGCATAGGCGGCGGTTTCCAGCATATCCATCGGCTGACCGGGCAGGGCGCGGGCGGCTTCGGTCAGGGTGTCCTTGTCGGTGCCTTCTGGCAGAAGGCCGATCAGTTGCACCCCCGTATCGCCGCGCAAGATCTCGACCGAAAAGCGCGGGGCCTGGATGACTTCGGGCGGTGTGACCGCGATCTGGCTGTCGATGCGGCTGGGGTCGACGATCTGGCCCACCAGGTTGACGACGGCAAAACGCTGCGCCTCGGTTTGGGCGGTGCCCATCAGGGTCACGGTCAGGCCATCGGTGGCCACCGAGGCCCAGTCATGGCCCGCCGCCACCAGTTTCAGCCGCACGGCGCGTTCCGATGCGGCCTCGATTGCCTGGGACAGGCCCCAGCCCGAGGCCAGCGACACAACGGCGGCAAGGCCGAATCCCGCGACCCCCAGCCAAAGCGGAGAGAGACGGGGAGAGGTGTTCAGAATCTCGGTCATTCCCGCTGCTTAGCCTTGGGGGGGCATGGGATCAATCAAAGCGCGGCGGCGGCGGCAAGAAACAGCGCAACGATCAGCCCGCCATCCCGGCTGGATCGAAAGGCGCGCAGGCAAGAGGCGGGGTCGTCAAGGTTCAGCCGCTGCATCGTCCAGGTCATATGCCAGCCAAAGGCCCAGATGCCCCCCAGCGCCAGCACCAGCTTGATCATGTCGGTCTGCCCCAGCAAAGCCACCAGCACCGCCATCCCCAAAAGCCCCATGGTCAGCCCCATGAAGCCGCGCAGCCAGGTGCGGGTCTTGTCACCAAACAGGCGCGCGGTGGATTTCACCCCGATCAGCGCGTCATCCTCGCGGTCCTGATGGGCATAGATCGTGTCATACCACAGCGTCCAGGTGATCCCCGCCGCATAGAGCAGCACCGGCGCCACCGACAGCGCCCCGCCATGCGCGGCCCAGGCCAAAAGCGCGCCCCAGTTGAAGGCGAGGCCCAGGAAGGCTTGCGGCCACCAGGTAAAGCGTTTGGCAAAGGGATAGATCGCGACCAAGGCCAGCGACGCCACACCCAGCCCAATCGAGGCCCAGTTGTAGCTGAACAGGATCACCGCGCCCAAGGCCGCCTGCACCGCCATCCAGACCAGCGCCCCCCTGACCGTCACCGCGCCCGAGGGCAGCGGGCGGCTGCGCGTCCGCGCCACCTGCGCGTCGATATGGCGGTCGGTGATGTCGTTCCAGGTGCAGCCCGCGCCGCGCATCACAAAGGCGCCTATCCCGCAGGACAGCGCCAGCCACAGGTCCCACAGACGGAACCCATCCACCATCGCGGCCAAAGCGATCCCCCACAGGCAGGGGATGAACAAAAGCCAGGTCCCGATGGGCCGATCCGCCCGCGACAGCCGCAACCAGGGCTTGACCGCCACAGGCGCATACAGGTCGACCCAGTTGTCTTTTGGCGCATCCGAAACTGGGGTTTCTGGAACGGGGGTTTCTGGAACGGGGGCCTCTGGCATTTTCGACATTCCGGACATAGGTTCCCTGACATGACAGAGGCAAAGATCAGGCTGTATCTAGACCAGCCCCTTGCTCCGGGGCAAGCTTTGCCCTTGGGCGAGGCTCAGGCGAATTACCTGTTCAACGTCATGCGGCTTGGGAAAGACGCCTTGGTCAAGGTGTTCAACGGCCGTGACGGTGAATGGCTGGCCCGCGTCGAACATGCGGCCAAAAGGAATGGCATCCTGCGGGCCGAGGTCCAGACCGCGCCCCTGATACCGCCCCCGGACCTGTGGCTGATCTTCGCACCGATCCGCAAGGCGCGCTGCGATTTCATCGTGGAAAAGGCAGTCGAACTGGGTGTGGCGCGGTTGGTGCCGGTGCAGACCCGCTTTACCAACGAACGCTTCCGCGAGGACAAGGCCGAGGCCCATGCCATCGAGGCGGCCGAACAATGCGAGGCGACCTTTGTGCCGCCGGTCGACCGGCTGCAGCCATTCGAGCGCCTTTTGGCCGCCTGGGACCCCGCCCGCCGCATCCTGTGGGCGGATGAGGGGCTGCAGGGCCAGGCCGCGATGCTGGCGGCGGCTCCGGGGCCTTGGGCCGTGCTGATCGGCCCCGAGGGCGGCTTTGCCCCCGAAGAGCGCGACCGCCTGCGCGCCTGTGATTTCGTCACGCCGATTTCTTTGGGCCCGCGTATCCTGCGTGCCGATACGGCGGCGGTGGCGGCCCTGACGCTGTGGCAATCCACCCTGGGAGACTGGCGATGACCCCCGCCCTGAAGCGCCACCGCGAGACCATCGGCGCCATGGCCATCGCCCTTCTGGGGCTTTGGGTCGCGGCCCAGGGCGGGCTGATCCTGATCCCGCTGGGCCTGTTGATCGCGGCCTTGGGCGCGGCTCTGGCCGTCACCGCATGGCGCCGGGCGCGGTTCACCCAAGGCGTCCATGCGCCGGGCATGGTAGAGCTTGACGAGGGCCAGGTGGGCTATCTCTCGCCCGAGATGGGGGGGTATCTGTCGCTGAACGACCTGACGGAAATCCGCCTGATGACGGTGCGCGGCACGCGGATGTGGCGGTTGAAACAGGCCGATGGTCAGGCGCTGCTGATCCCGGTCGATGCGGCGGGGGCGGATCGGCTGTTTGACGCCTTTGCCAACCTGCCGGGGCTGGATACGGCGGCCCTGGTGGCCGCGCTGGACAGCCCGCCGCCCGAAAACCTGGCCGAAGCGCGGGTGATCTGGCGCCGTCAGGCCACGCTTGGCCCGCGATGACCTTTCGTGATGGCAAATTCTCTGGCCTTGACTTGATCGTCTGGTCAATACACCTCTAGCGCCTCAGTTTTGGAAGAAGGTTCTGCCAGATGTCGATTCCTCAATCCGGTGGTGGCACCATCGAAAGCTTCGACCAACTGGCCGAGCTTGTGGCCTCGGGCTGCAAACCGAAATCCGATTGGCGCATCGGCACCGAGCATGAGAAGTTCGGGTTTCTGACCGACACCCATGCGCCGCTGCCCTATGCCGGCGACCGGTCGATCTCGGCCCTGTTTGCCGGGCTTGAGGCGCAGTATGGCTGGCAACCGATGCGCGAGGCGGGCAATATCATCGGCCTGGCGCGGGAAGGGGCGACGATCTCGCTGGAACCCGGCGGCCAGTTCGAGCTTTCGGGCGCGGCGGTTGAAAACCTGAACCAGACCGATGCAGAGTTGCTGAACCACCTTTCGGAGGTGCGCTCGCTGGCCGAGCCTTTGGGCATCGGTTTCATGGGGATCGGCGCCGCACCGGAGTGGAGCGAGGCCACGATGCCGGTCATGCCCAAGGGCCGGTATCGGCTGATGACCGACTATATGGGGCGTGTGGGCACCCATGGCACCCAGATGATGTATCGGACCTGCACGACCCAGGTCAATCTGGACTACAGTTCCGAGGCCGATATGGTCAAAAAGCTGCGGGTGGCGATTGCGCTGCAGCCGGTGGCGACGGCTTTGTTCGCCTCCAGTCCGTTTTTCGACGGGGCGAAGAACGGCCACCAATCCTGGCGTTCGCGCATCTGGCGGGGCTTGGACAATTCGCGCACGGGGATGCTGCCCTTTGCCTTCCAGTCGGGGATGGGCTTTCAGGCCTATGTCGATTGGGTCCTGGATGTGCCGATGTATTTCGTCTACCGCGACGGGAAATATATCAACGCCCTGGGTCAGTCGTTCCGCGATTTCCTTGCGGGCAAGCTGCCCGCGCTTCCGGGCGAAAAGCCCACCCTGTCGGATTGGGCCGACCACATGACCACCGTCTTCCCCGAGGCCCGGGTGAAGAAATACATCGAGATGCGCGGCGCCGATTGCGGAGACGCCGCCCATATCACCGCGCTGCCGGCCTATTGGGTCGGTCTGATGTATGACGATGCGGCGCTGGATGCCGCCTGGGACCTGGTCAAGGCGCTGGACGCCGACCAACGCGAGGCCCTGCGCGTCGCAGCCTCCGTCTCGGGCCTGAAGGCCCAGGTGGACGACGTCAAGCTGATCGACCTGGCCCGCGCCACGGTCGCGCTGTCCCATGCCGGGCTGGCGGCACGGGGCCTGGACGAACAACGCTTCCTCGCGCCGCTGGTGAAGACCCTTGCCAAGGAAGAGACCCAGGCCGACCGCTGGCTGAAGCTTTATGACGGCGAATGGGGCGGGAGCCTGGCGCCGATCTATGAGGCGGCGAGTCTCTAGACGGCTTTGCAGAGGCGGTCAGCCAAACTTTTGCCGGATTGGACATGTTACCTGCCGGAGTTGACCTCTGGCAGAAAGCATTGATCCATGAAGAAACATGATGCCTTGAACCTTCTTGCTTCGGCCAAGAAAGGCGTCCCAAGCAAAACGGTTGATGGAATTGCTGTCCCGTTCCTGGGGGACATCCGTCTGCCGATTACCTTTTTCGCGGAAGACATCGAGCTTGATCTTGCGGCAGATGCGATCGTCGCATTCTGCGCAACCTCTCCTGCAATGCGTGCAACCATCCAGGAGCATTTGTTCAAGGCAGCGCAGAAATCCTTCGAGGACAACGCCTTCGATTTCAAAACCCCACAGGACCAAATCGACGAGTCCTCCGAAAGCTCGGGTCGGTTCACGGGAGCCAAGGTGCCGACCGCCTCTGAGCAAATCTGGCTGCTTGTGGACTTGACCAGCATCCATATCGAACCCAGCTGGAAACATAACAATCAGCATGTCCTGAGGGTCAACGGGGAATGCGCCTGGGATTGCGAACACGGCGTCGAGGTGACGTTTGCCGCGAATGGCAGCCTCGTCGGAGCCAAATAAGGCCCGCTGACGTTCGGTCTGAACGACCGCATTGTCCCGCCCCCCCTTTCATCTGTTCAAAAACATCCCGGAGGTCAGGGGGCAGCGCCCCCTGGGCTTTCCACCGGAGCCTGCGCCAAAAGCCAATCGCGCACTTCCAAAGCCGCCCCGCTCATCACCCGGTCTTTCGGCCAGATGACGTGAAAGCTCTTCCCCGTCACCAAGGCATGATCGGTCAGCCGCACCAGCACCCCCTTGGCCACCAAGCCCTCGACCAGGTGGCGCCATCCCAGCGCCACGCCTTGCCCCTCGATCACCGCTTGGATCACCAGCACATAATCGTTGATCGACAGGCCCTGCGGCACCAGGCGCCGCGCTACGCCGAGCGATCCGAACCAATCCCCCCAAGTCGCGGCCTGGCGGAAGGGCTCTTCCAGGTGGATCAACTGGTGGGCCAAAAGCCCCTCCACCGAGGGCGCCTGATGCCGGGCCGCATAACCCGCGCCGCAGACCGGAAAGATCTCTTCTGGCGCCAAGGGGGCCGCCTGATACTGCGGCCAATCGCGCGCCATGCCCCCGCGCACCCCCAGGGGAATCCCCTCGCCCAAAAGGTCCAGGTCGCGGTCGGCGGTCTGGATGCGCAGATCGACCGCAGGAAGCGCCGCCCGAAAGGCCTCCATCCGCGGCACCATCCAATAGGCGGCAAAGGCAGTCGAACAGGACAGGGTCACATGGCTGCCGCTGGCAGAGGCGCGCAGGCTTTGGGCCGACCGCTGGATATGGCTTAGCCCGATGGTCACATCGGCATGAAAGCGGGCGCCTGCCTCGGAGAGCCGCACCCTCCGGTATTCGCGCAGGAACAGCGCGTGGCCCAACTGCGCCTCCAGCCGCGCCACGGCATAGGACACCGCCGCCTGGGTCATCCCCAGCTCCCGCCCCGCAGCCGAAAAGCTTTGCAGCCGACCCGCGGCCTCGAACACGGTCAGACTGCCCAAAGAGGGCACAAGGCGGCGCAGGGGTTCCATGAACTCAGCTTATCAAGTCGAAAAGAATTTTCCAGCGTTACGGGCCTGCGCCGCGCCCCTATCCTGCGGGGAACTTATCAGGAGGATGCCATGGCGGATATCGTGGAGCCAAAGAGGGCACGTGGCGGCAGGACCCAGCGGCGCGAGGCGCGTGCGGGCTCTCAAGCGGTGCATCGGCCCTATATCGTGCGGGGGATCCCGACCTATGACATCCTGTCCGACGAAAGCCTGACCCGGATCGAGGCCACCGCCGACCGCATCCTGGCCGAAATCGGCATCGAGTTGCGCGACGATCACCCCACGATGGAGCTGTATCGGGCCGCCGGCGCCGAGGTCACGGCCGAATCCGACCGTGTCTGGCGGGTGAAGTTCCCGCCGGGGATGCTGCGCGAGATCCTTGCGTCCGCGCCGCCGGTCTTTACCCAGCATGCCCGGAACCCCGCCGCCAATGTGCTGATTGGCGGGCCGAACGTGGTCTTTGCGCCGTCCTATGGCTCGCCCTTCGTGATGGATATGGACCGCGGGCGGCGTTACGGCACGATTGAGGATTTCCAGAATTTCGTGAAACTGTCGCAAGCCTCTCCCTGGCTGCATCATTCGGGGGGCACGGTCTGCGAGCCGACCGATGTGCCGGTCAACAAGCGACATCTGGACATGGTTTACGCCCATCTGCGCTATTCCGACCGCGGCTTCCTGGGGTCGATCACGGCGCCGGAACGGGCGGCGGACAGCATCGACATGGCGCGCGTGGTCTTTGGTGAGGCCTTCGTGGACCAGAACTGCGTCGTGATGGGGAATTTCAACACAACCTCGCCTTTGGTGATCGACGGCGTGACGGCGGCGGGCATCCGCACCTATGCGGCGGCCAATCAGGGGTCGATCCACTTGCCGTTTCTGTTGGGCGGCGCGGTTGCCCCCCTGACCATCGCGGGCATGGTGGCGCAGGGTCTGGCCGAGTCGATGGCCAGTTGTGCCATCGCCCAACTGACCCGCAAGGGGGCGCCGACGATCTTGGCCTCGTTCTTTTCGTCGATGTCGCTGCGGACCGGCTCACCGACCTTTGGCACGCCAGAGCCCGCGATTGGGTCGCTGGCGATGGGGCAGCTTGCCCGAAGGCTGAACATGCCCCTGCGCTGTGCGGGGAATTTCGCGACCTCGAAACTGCCGGACGGGCAGGCGATGCAGCAGTCGATGATGTCGATGATGTCGGCCATTCAGGGCGGCGCGAATTACGTTTTGCATTCGGCCGGGTTCCTGGATGGGCTTCTGTCGATGTCCTATGAAAAGCATGTGCTGGACACCGATATGTGCGGCGCGCTTCATGCCTATATGGATGGGATGGCCGTGGATGACGACGCCTTGGCGTTTGAGGCCCTGGCGGAACTGGGCCCCGGCAAGCACCTGTTTTCCACCCAACATACCCTGCGCCACTATGAAACCGCCTATTGGGAAAGCGAGATCAACGACGACCGGCCGTTTGAAACCTGGTCGGAACAGGGGGGACTGGACTCGGCCCAACGCGCCAATGCGCGGTGGAAAAAGACCCTGGCCGAGTTTCAGGCGCCGCCGATGGATGTAGCGCTGGACGACGCGCTGAAGGACTTCATCGCGCGCAAGAAATCGACGATGCAGGATATGTGGTATTAGCCGCCGCTGACGTGTTTTGCCGCGGCTTTCGAGGCGGCGCGGCAGGCCGCTTCGAACTCGGCGCCGCGGATCACTTCGGCGGCCAGCGCGCCGATGAACGCATCCCCCGCGCCATGGGTCGAAACGACTTTGACCTTTTCGGCCGCAAAGGCAAAGCTGTGGTCCTGCGCGGTCCAGGCGGCAAGGCCCTGGCCCCCTGCCGTCACCACCACGGTTTCAAAGTCTTTGGCCAGCGCCTCGGCGGCTTCGGCGGCCGAGGACAGGCAGCAGACATGCGGGCCGCCCATCATCTCGGCCTCGACCGCATTGACCACCAGGATATCGACGAGGGCGGCGAAATCGGGCGACAAGGTGCGGGCCGGGGCGGCGTTCAGCAGCACCGGGATGCCACGGGCGCGGGCGGCCTGGGCCACGGCGCGGTTGGCGGGCTCTGGCATCTCGTTTTGCAGGACGACGAGGGCGATATCGTCCCAAAGCGCCGGGTCCTGCGGGACCTGAACCATCAGATTGGCGCCCGACACGATGGTGGCGGCGTAATCGCCCGCGCCGTCCATGATCGCCACCGACATGCCCGACCCCGTGGACACCGTCGCCACAAAGCGGTCATCGACGCCCGCCGTCGTCAGTCCCGCGCGCAGGAACGGCCCGAAATCATCCGCCCCCACCGCCCCCAGCATCCGCGAGGGCACACCGGCCTTCGCCACCGCCACCGCCTGATTGCCGCCCTTGCCGCCGAACTTCGGATACCAGCGCGACCCCACCGCCGTCTCATCGCGGCGTGGCAGATGGTCGGCCTCGACCATGATGTCGTAATGCAGGCTTCCGGCGATCAAGACAGCAGGCATCAGGGTTTCCTTTTCGATTGCACGGCGCGCATGGTGCGGGAAAGCGCCGCCTCGGCGGCCTGACGGTCGCGGGCGGCCACGGTGACGAACAAAGCGTCCAACAGGTTCAACTGGGCGATCCGCGCCGTGGCGTTTTCCCCCAAAAGCGGCGAGTTCTGCGCCGTCGAACACAGCACCACATCGACGGCGCGGGCGATGGCGCTGTCGGGGTAATTGGTCACGGCGATGGTGCGCGCGCCGTTCTTGCGCGCCAGCTCTATCGCCTCCAGCACGGCGGTCGTGGAGCCAGAGTGCGAATAGGCCACCGCCACATCCTCGGGGCCCAAAAGCGCCGCCGACATCAGCATCATATGGGCATCGTCGAAAACCTGGGTCCGGATGCCGATGCGCAGGAATTTATGGCTGACATCGCGGGCGATCTGGGCCGAGCCGCCAAGCCCATAGAAATCCCTTTGCCGGGCGCGAAACAGGTAGTCGGCGGCGCGTTCAAAGGCCTGAAGGTCCAGGATGGCAAAGGTCTCTTCCAGCGCCTGCATCGCGGTGCGAAAGACCTTTTGCACGATCTCTTGTGCGCTGTCGCCCAAGGAGATCTCGGCATGCAGCGCGGCCGTGTCTTGGGCGTTGTAATCCACAAGCCCCTGACGGAACTCACGAAAGCCCGCGAAACCCAGCTTTTTCGCGACCTTGACCACCATCGCCTCCGAGACGCCGGAGCCCTCGGCCACTTGGCGCAAAGGCGTGTCCATCGTCACCGCAGCCCCAAGGATATCGGCGGCCACCTTGCCCTCCAAGGGCGTCAGGCTTGGCAACCGCATCCGGATTTGTGCGCCGACGGCCCTTGGATCGTTCATGTCCTACCCCTGTTTGCCTGTGGTCAGCCGGTCGACCAGCATCGCGACGATGATGATGATACCGGTGGCAAGCAGTTGGTAGAAGGCCTGCACGTTCAAAAGCGTCAGCCCGTTGCGCAATGTGCCCAGGATGATGCAGCCGATCAGCGTGCCCAGGATCGAGCCGCGCCCGCCCATCAGCGACGCGCCCCCGATGGCGGCTGCGGCGATGGCGTCCAATTCCCACAGCGTGCCCATCGTGGGTTCGGCAGCACCGAGGCGGCCGACCAGCACGACCGAAGCGACCGAGGCACAGGCGCCCGAGATCATATAGGCCGCGAATTTGGTGGCGCGGACCGGGACACCGGCGATGCGCGCGGCCTCGGGGTTGCCGCCGACGGCCAAGAAATACTCGCCCAGCGGGGTCTTGTTCAGGACGACATGGGCGAGGATGGCCAGCACCGCCACCAGGATCACCGGGTTCGGGACGCCCGCAAGCGTGCCGTTGGTCAGGGCGCGAAAGCCCTCGGGCAGGCCAAAGATCGGCTGGCCCCCGGTGAAGATCAGCGCCAGCGCGCGATACAGCGACAGGCCGCCGAGGGTGACGATGAAGGGTTGCAAGCCTCCGAACGCCACAAGCGCGGCGTTGAAGGCCCCGCAGGCGAGGCCGGTGCCGATCATGGCGGCGATGGCCAGCGGCACAGGCACGCCCGCGACCATCAGCGCAGCACCCAGGACGGCGGACAAAGCGGCCACCGGGCCGACCGACAGGTCGATGCCGCCGCTGATGATGACCAGCGTCATCCCCAGGGCCACACAGGCGTTGATCGAGGATTGTTGCAGCACGTTCAACAGGTTGGGCGCGGTCAGAAAGGTCGGCGCCAGCGTCGCAAAGACCGTGCCGATGATCAGCAACCCCAACACGGTGCCTGCGTCGCGAAAGCGGAGAAGTGAAAGCATGGGGACCTCAGGCAGGAATGGCATTATGGGCGATATTCGCCTCGGTGATATCGGGGCCTGACAAGGTGGCGCTGATCCGCCCCTCGCGCATGACCATGACGCGGTCGGACAGCCGGATGACCTCGGGCATTTCGGAGGAGACGACGATGACGGAACGGCCCTCGGCGGCCAGACGTTCGATCAGGGCGTAGATTTCCGCCTTGGCGCCGACGTCGATGCCGCGGGTGGGCTCGTCGAACAGAAAGACCTGGGTGTCGGCGGCCAGCCAGCGTCCGATGATCGCCTTTTGCTGGTTGCCGCCCGAGAATTGCCCGATGGGCTTGGTGACATCCAGCGGGCGCAGGCCGACGTCCTTCATCAGCGCCTCGGTCCTTGCGTGCAACCGACGCTTGGCGATCAACCCTCCGGTGGTAAAGGCCTTCATCGAGGCCAGGCCGACATTCGTCGTCACCGGGCGGTGCCGGATGATGCCGTCGCGCTTGCGTTCCTCGGGCAAGAGGCCCAGCCCGGCGGCGATCCGCGCCCTTGGCCCCTGGCCCGGGGCCTGGCCGTTCAGCGTCAGGCTGCCGGTCGAAGAATCGACCCCGGCGATGATGCGCAGAAGCTCCGTCCGGCCAGAACCGACGAGGCCGGCAATCCCAAGAACCTCACCCTGATGCAGGGTGAAAGAGACATCGCGAACCGGACCGCCGGTCAGGCCCTGCGCCTGCAGGATGACTTTGGGCTTGGCATAAGAGACATGGGTGGCATGGACCAGTTCCCGCCCGACCATCTTGGCGATGACCTGCGCCACGGGGGTTTCCGGCAGCTTGACCCGTTCAATGAAGCGGCCATCGCGCAGGATCGTGGCGGAGTGGCAAAGGCGAAAGACCTCATCCATCTTGTGCGACACATAGATCACCGAGACGCCCTCGGCGGTCAGTTTCTGCACGACCTGGGCCAGCTTTTCGAACTCGGCGGGGGTCAGGGAGGAGGTCGGCTCGTCCATCGCGATGATCTTCGCCCGGGCGCGCAGGGCCTTGGCGATTTCCACCAGCTGACGGGCGGCGACGCGCAGGGATTTGACCGGGGCGGTCACGTCGATGGTCGGGTCAAGCGGCGCCAGCAGACGGCGCGCCTCGGCCTCTTGCGCCGCGCGGGCGGTAAAGGGGCCGCGCCGCAGGTTGGCGCCGAGGAAAATGTTCTGCGCCACCGTCAGCTCGGGAACCTGTTGCAATTCCTGATGGATCATCGCGATCCCAGCCTCGGAGGCCGCACGCGGCGAGGTGATCGTGACAGGCCGCCCGTCGATCTGCACCGTCCCGCGGTCGGGCGACAGCACCCCGCAGAGGATGTTCAAAAGCGTCGATTTCCCCGCGCCATTCTCGCCCAACAGGCCATGGACCTCGCCGGGTTCCACGGTCATGGACACGCCATGCAGGACTTTCAGCGCGCCGAAAGATTTCTCGACACCGGATATCGACAGACGGGACATTTGATTTCCTTGGGGAGTTGGCCCGCCCGGGAGCGGGGCGGGCCTTCGCGCCTTACTTCAACAACGCAGCGCGCAGGGCGGCTTGATCCGTGGTCGAGAAGGTGTCGATGTTGTCCTTGGTGATCAGCGCCTGAGGCGTCGCCACCACGCGGGGCAGGTCCTGGCCCGCCATCAGACGCAGCGCCACTTCCATCGCGACTTCACCGGTCAGGATCGGAAAGCTGTCGACGGTGCCGGTCAGATCGCCCGACTTGATCGCCGCATAGGCGTCCGAAATGCCATCGGTGCCAAAGACGGCGACGGTTTCGGCCTTGCCTGCAGCCTTGACGGCCTCGACCACACCCAGCGCCATGCCGTCGTTGTTGGCATAGAACCCGGTCAGGTCGGGGTATTGCTGCAGGATGGTGCTGGCGGCGTTGAAGGCCTCTTCACGGCTCCAGTTGGCGGGGACCGAGGCGACCACTTCGAACTTGCCGCTTGCGTTGATCGTTTCGGTGAAGCCGGCGGTGCGCTGGCCTGCGGCATAGACGCCCGGCTGGCCCTCGATCACGGCGACTTTGCCGCCATCGGGACGGTTGTCGATGAACCACTGCGCGACGCGGACACCGTTGTCCTTTTGCACATTGCCGACATAGTGTTCGGCGGTCGGGATCACGGCGTCATTGACGTTCAGCACCGGGATGCCCGCGGCTTTGGCCTTTTCGACGGCCGGAACCAAGTTCGCGTCGGTCTGCGGCGAGAACAGCAGCGCGGCAAAACCCTGGGCGATCAGGTCCTCGGCGATGGACAGCTGACCCAGCTGGTCGCCCTCGTTCTGCGCGGCCTGATAGACAAAGGTCAGGCCCAGCTTGTCGGCGACATTCTGATAGCCCTGACCCAAGGACCGCCAGTATTCGTTGGTCAGCGTCTTGGACACGCCGCCCACCTTGGTGCCAGCGGCGGGCGCGGGCAGGGGGCCGAACTTGGCTTCAAGCTCGGACCAATCCATGCGATCGGGTTCGGAGTCGGAGTTCAAGGGGGCGAGGTCCTGCGCCTGAGCCATGCCCAGGGACAGGGTCAAAGCGCTGATGGCCAGCGCGCCTTTCAGAAAGTGTTGCATGTGGTTTCCTCCCAGTTTCAACACGAAGTTATGGTTAAGGCGTAAAGTGCAGCGCGGCATGGGCCGCGACAGGGTCTTGCGCCGCCTGCGCCGTGGCCAAGGCGTTCGAGCCCTCCAGCGCGTCGATCTTGGCCAAGAGGCGGCGGACGGTGGCGATGTTGGCGGCACATTCGGCGACGGGGTCCAGGCCCGAGGCATCGGGGAAGGTGTCGAAATAGATCGCGCCGTCAAAGCGGTGCTTGACCGCGCGCAAGAGTTCCAGCGTCGCCAGCTCATGCACCGAGGCGACCATCATCCCGTCATCGCGCTTGCCGTAGCCGTCGTTCAGATGCAGGCCCAGCAGCCGCGAGCGGCGCAGGATATGGGCGGCGGCCAGCGCGGGCGTCTCGTTGGCGTAAAGCGCATGGGCGAAGTCGATGGTGACGCCAAGGTTCGGTGCGCCCACCTCGTCGATGGCCAAAAGCGTCGTGGCGGCATCGGGGAGGAGGGAGTTGGCGCGGGGCTCGTTCGGCTTATATTCAATAGAAACAAGGCAGTCCGGGTCGTGGGCGGCGACTTCGGCCAGGCCCGCGATCTCATCCGCCCACAGGCGGTCGTAGTCGCATTGCAGGTTGTAGTCGAACCCGTCTTGGCCCAGCCACAGCGTCATCATCGGGGCGCCCATCTCACGTGCGGCGTCGATGCCGCGCTTGGTCAGGTCGATGGCCTCACGCCGGACGGTGGCATCCGGGTTGGTGAAAGCGCCGCGCTTGAAGGCCGGGTTGGAGTAATAGCGCATCGCCAGACCCGAAAGCTGCAAGCCGCAATCGGTGATCATCGCCGCGGTTTCGCGGGGGGCGGGGACGTGGTCGGGGAAGTTCAGGTCCAGTTCGGTCAGGCCATCGACCTTTGCGGCGCGTTCGACCATCTGGCGCAAAGTGGGTTTGCCGGGCTGATCCCAGGCCGAGGCGAATGAGTTGATGCGGGTGGCAAAGCGATGGCCGAACATGTGATTCTCCGTGTTGCTTCACGGATAGTTATAAAACTGTAAAGTAGCAAGACAATTGTGCCAAGACTTTCGGCGGTCTGCGAAAGCTTCAGCAGAGGCAGATTTGCGTCTTCCACCGAACGCAGGCCTGGGTCAAAGGCTCGGCAAGGGGGCGGTCGGTGAAGAACCGGTCGATCTGCGACAAGGACCCGATCAGACCCGGGGCAGAGCGATCAAATTTCGACGCATCGGCCACAAGAAAGGCTTGGCGGCTGCGCTGCAGGATCGCGCGCGAGACGCGAACTTCGGCCATGTCGAAATCCAGCATGTCGCCATCCGCATCCAGAGCCGAGCAGCCGATGACCGCGAAATCGACCTTGAACTGGGTCAGGAAGCCTTGCGTCAGATCGCCCACCAAGCCTCCATCACTGCGCCGCAGCGTGCCGCCGGCCAACATGACCTCGCAGCCCGGGTTGGCCAGCAAGATATTGGCCACGTTCATATTATTCGTAATCACCGTGATGTTGCGATGCGCCAGAAGCTCGCGCGCGACGGCTTCGGTTGTCGTGCCGATGTTCAGGATCAGACTGCAATTGTCCGGGATCGCTGCGGCACAGGCGCGGGCGATGGCGGCCTTCGCGGCCTCGTTCATGCGGCGGCGCTGGTCATAGCCGATGTTCACGACACCCTTGCGCGCCACGGCGCCGCCATGAACGCGGTCCAGAAGCCCGGCCTCGGCCAGGTCGGAAAGGTCACGGCGAATGGTCTGCAGCGTGACGCCGAAGCGCTGCGCGAGGTCTTCGACCGCGACACGGCCTTCGGCGCGGGCAAGGTCAAGGATGGCGGTTTGACGGTCGGACATGGGGCTTTGTGCCATGCCGCAACCTGCGACGCCAGATGTTCGTTTCGACAAAAAGCGAACATGAAACGAAGATTTCAATTGACCCAACGCGGGGATTTCGCGCATCTGAACCCAACAGGAGGCGCGCATGTTTGACCTTTTCATCATCGGCGGCGGGATCAACGGCACAGCCATCGCGCGGGACGCGGTGGGGCGGGGCCTGTCGGTCGCACTTGCCGAACAGGGGGACCTGGCGCAAGCGACCTCTTCGGCGTCGACCAAGCTGTTTCATGGTGGGCTGCGCTACCTGGAGTTTTTCGAATTTCGCCTTGTGCGTGAGGCACTTGAAGAGCGCGAGACGCTTTTGGTCGCCATGCCGCATATCTCTTGGCCGATGCGTTTCGTCCTGCCCCTGTCGCCCGAGATGCGGTTCGAGGGTCAGACCCCAGCGGGCAAACTTTTGGCGCGGGTGATGCCCTGGATGAAGGGGCGGCGGCCGGATTGGATGATCCGGCTGGGCCTGTTCCTTTATGACCACTTGGGCGGACGCAAGATCCTCCCGGGGACCAAGTCCTTGAACTTGCGCAAAGATCCGGCTGGCGCCGCGCTGCATCCGCGCTTTGCCAAGGCCTATGAATATTCCGATTGCTGGGTCGAGGATTCGCGCCTGGTCGCCCTGACCGCCCGCGACGCCAAGTTGCGCGGCGCCGAGGTCATGGTGGGCACTCGCGTGACCTCGGCCACGCGCGAAGGCGACCATTGGCGGATCGAGACGACGGCCGGCACTTATACCGCCCGCGCCTTGGTCAATGCCGCCGGGCCCTGGGTGGAGGATGTGATTCGCAACGTCACCCGCATCAACTCATCCGAAGGGGTGCGGCTGGTTCGCGGCAGCCATATCGTGACCAAGCGGCTGTTCGACCACGACAAATGCTATTTCTTTCAAGGCGCTGACGGGCGGATTACCTTTGCGATCCCCTATGAGCAGGACTTCACCCTGATCGGCACGACCGATCAGGACCACAAGGCGGGTGAGGTTCCGACCTGCACCGACGCAGAGCGCGACTATCTTTTGGCCTTCGTCAGCCAGTATTTCGCCCGTCCGGTGACGGCGGCGGATGTGGTCTGGTCCTATTCCGGCGTCCGGCCGCTGTATAACGACGGGGCGAGTTCGGCGACGGCGGCGACGCGGGAATATGTCCTGTCGCTGGACCAAGCGGGCGCGCCCCTGCTGAACGTGTTTGGCGGCAAGATCACCACGCATCGCCGTCTGGCCGAGGCCGCAATGGCGAAACTGGCGCCGTTTTTCCCGGGCGCAAAGGGCGCTTGGACGGCGCGGGTCGCGCTGCCAGGGGGCGATTTTCCGCATGATGGGGTGGCCGACCTGGTGGCGCGGTTGCGCGACGGGCGGGATTGGCTGGACGAGGACTGGGCGCGGCGGCTGGTGCGCGCCTATGGGACGGATGCCGCGCGGATCGTCGGTGCAACCCGCGCGGACATGGGCCGCGACTTTGGCGCGACCCTGACCGAAGCAGAGCTGCGTTGGCTGATGACGCATGAATTTGCCCGCACGGCGCAGGATGTCATCTGGCGGCGCAGCAAGCTGGGTCTGCGGCTGACTCCTGCACAAGTCGCTGATATCGAAGCCTTTATGGCAGCATAGCCTTGACTGATGTCGCGGTCTCTTGCCAGACCACCCCAAGTTCGCGGCGCAGGATTTCGCGCGCATCACCCGCGCGCCCGCTGCGGCACAACTCTTCGGCCCGGGCGCAAAGGCTGCGCAGCTTGGCCGCGCCCAGGACCGAAGCCAGCCCCGCCGCCTCGTGACAAATGGCGCCAAGCGTTTCGGCAGGAGCCTCCAGCGCCTCGTCCGACAGAAGCCGCGCAATCAACTGGCTGCCGTCGCCCAGGAATTTTCCTGCCAGCCGCGCCAGTCCATCGGCGCCGATCGCCATTTTCAGTTCGGCAATGCGGTCGTCGTCGATCAGCCCGTCGACCGGCTTGGCGTTGATCAGCGCCGTCCCTGACAGCACGCGAATCAGGTTGCCGCTGGAGATCGGCTTCATCAGCATGTCATCCATCCCGGCCTTGCGGATGCGCACCAGATCCTCGGGCATGGAATGGGCGGTGACGGCGACGATCCGGCTGTTCTTGGACGCGCCGCTTTGCCGGATCAAGCCGGTGGCGGTCAGGCCATCCATCACCGGCATCGACACATCCATCAGAATGACGTCATAGCGATGCGCGGTCGCCGCCGCCGCACCCTTTTCGCCATCAAAAGCGAAGGTGACGCGCTGACCCAGGCGGCGCAGCAATTCGCCCAGAACGGCGCGGTTGGTCGCGTTGTCTTCGACCACCAGCACATCCATGGCGGGCATCGGCGCGCGATCCTCTGTCCCGGCGACGACGACGGGCTTGCGTCCGAGGGCAAAGGGGATGCGGAGCCAAAAGCAGCTGCCCTCGCCGGGCGTGCTTTCGACGCCGATTTCTCCGCCCATGGCCTGCGCAAGGCGGCGGCAGATCGCAAGACCAAGGCCCGCCCCCTCTCCGGTGCGCCCGAAAGAGGGGTCGAGCATCACGAAATCCTCGAAGATGCGCGCTTGGTCGGCCTCGGGGATGCCGGGGCCGGTGTCGGTGACGCGGATTTCGATGACGCGGGTCTGACTGCGCGATTCGCTCACCTCCGCCTCGATGGTGACGCCGCCCTGCCGGGTAAACTTGATCGCGTTGGACAGGAAATTCCGCACGATCTGACCCAGGCGGAACGGATCGCCTTGCAGGATCGGACGCTCTCCGGTCATGGTGTAGCGCAGGTCGATGCGTTTTTCGTCACACATCGGACGGAAGGTTTCGACCAGGCCCCCGACATGGGCGTTGATGTCGAAATCCTCGACCGTCAGTTGCAAGCCGTTGCTTTCCAAGCGGGAAATGTCCAGCACGTCATTGGCATGGCGCAACAAAAGCTGTGCAGAGTCCTGCGCCAGACCAATGAATCGCCGCAGCTCCGGTTCAGTCGCCATGCCGGAGGCGATCTCTAGCGAGGCGATGACGCCGTTCAGGGGCGTTCGCATCTCGTGGCTCATGACGGCGACGAACTCGGTCTTGGCGCGACCGGCCGCCACGGCCTTGTCGCGGGTCGAGGTCAACTCGGCCTCGGCGGCAAGACGGTCGGAAATGTCGCGCAGGAAAGAGATGAAGATCCGTCCCTGGTCGCCATCGGCCGAGGAAATCGCAAGTTCGACCGGGAATTCGCGGCCCGAACGGTGCAGCGCGGTGATCTGGATGCGCCCGGCGTTCACCACCTTGAACTGGCCGCTTTGCCGCATCCGCGTCATGCCGGCCGTATGGGCCGCGCGCAGGCCGGGCGGCACGATCAGCGTGCCTAGGTCGCGCCCCATCGCATCGGCCTTGGAATAGCCAAAAGTCTTTTCCGCCGAGGGGTTATACTGGATGATCCGCCCTTCGTGGTCGGCGACGATGATGGCATCCAGCGCGGTGTCGATGGTGGCCGCCAGCCGTTCCGACACCCGCGCCGTCAGCGCCTGTTCGCGCGCGGCCACCCGGTTTAGCCACAGGACCACCCCCAAAAGCGCGCCAAGCAGCAGGATCGTCCCGCCCGTCGCCAGCGCCATTTGCCGCACCAGGTTCGAAAACGCATCGCGCTTTTCGTCGCCCTGCTTGGCCAAGGCGTCGATCATCGCGATCGAGGTCTTGCGCAGCTTGTCCCGCAGCTCGGCCAGGCGGTCGGCCATGGCGGGCAGGTTTTCGCGCAAGGTGGCGTCCGACCCGTCGATCAGCGGCGTTTCCCGCGCGATATAGGCGTTCAGCAGCGCGGCAAATTGCTGCGGCAGGTCGTTCAGCCCCGGCGCGGAATAGCCCTTGCCGCCAATCGCATTCTGCGCCCGGCTGTAGAACAGGTCATAACGCTTTCGCAGCTCTTTCAACGAGGCATCGGGCTGAAGGGCATCGACGCGCATTTCCTCGCCCAGGCGGACGAGGTCGACCTCCAGCTGAGAGAGGTTCCAGTGCAGGTTGTCATTCGCCTCTCCGCGCAGTTCGGACAGGCTGTCGTGGATGCGCAGACCCAGAAGGATCAGCAGCGTCAGGAACAGGCAAAGCACAACGACCAGAACCGCCCTCGCGGCCCTGGCCATGCCCGTGACTGCCTGCCATTGCCCTGCCATCCGGCCCCTGCCTATTCGGCGAAAGATATTTCCGTCAATTGCCAGATCGACCTGGAAAAGACCTCTTCCGTGCGGAATTTGTCATCCTTGTCATAGGGATAGACCATCCAGATCGGCCCCTTGTCGCGCAGGGACATGGTTTGACCATCAACCAGAAACGCCAAAAGCGGTGCATCCTCGCCCAGATCGGCCAGGGGCATGCTGATCGCATAGTCGTTGACGGCCCGCAGGGTGATCGTTCCGCCCGTCGCGCCGATGGCCGCGGCCAGGTCTTTCAGCAGAACGCCTTTGAAGGTCGTGATCCCGCTGGTCCAGGTGGTCGAGGTCGAGAATTCGGTTTGTGGCAGGCTTTCCAGAAGCGCCTGATCCAGTTGCAAAGTGCCATCGACATTGGTCGCGACGATGGCCCCGCTGACCGTCAAAAGGACATCCCCGGTCGGCGCGTCGAATTCGGCCGCAGCCGCCCAACCCGCCATCAGCACCGCAATCATCGCGCCCAAGGCGCCGCGCAGGAAATACAGCATGCGTCCCTCCATTGAACTGCACCCTACTACCATGCCGTTCAAGAACCTCTTAACGCGCCGAGGGATAGCGGCCTATCCAAAAGGATAGGTTATTGCAGCCCGGCTTCGCGGGCCAGCATGGCGGCATGGGTGCGGTTCTTGGCGCCGATCTTGCGATACAGCGTCTTGACATGCAGCTTGACCGTCACTTCCTGAAGCCCCAGCTCACGGGCGATTTCCTTGTTCGCCAGGCCCTGGATGATCCGTGTCAGCACATCCATCTCGCGGCTGGTCAACTGGCTGGACCCCATCTCCTGCAAGGCGCTGTCCTTTTGTGCGGCCAGCGTCAGGGGAAGATAGGTCTCGCCGGCGGCCATGAAGCGCAGGGCGGCCATCAGGGACCGCGTCGACATGGTCTTGGGCAGAAATCCCGCAGCCCCCGCGGCCACAGCCTGCTCGGCCACGACATGGGGCGCGGCACCCGACAGGATCGCCACCGGAACGCCGGGAACGGCCTGTTTCATCGCGGCCAGACCGCCCAGGCGGTTCATCCCCGGCATCATGTAATCCAGAAGGATCAGGTCGAAACCGCCCGCCCCGGTTTCGCCCTCCGTCCCGGGTTTCTCCCTTGCAAGGGTCAGGGCCGCATGAAGATCGCTGGCGGTTTCGACCGTGAAATCGGGCTCCTGGCGCAGGAAAACCGCGATCGTATCCCGCACAAGCTCTTGGTCATCGGCAAGCAAAATATGCATCAATTCAACCCGTTGGCCCAAAGGCGGAGCCTTGCCCTGGCCTTAGGCCTTCTTGCGGCCGATCTTGGGCTCTGTGCCCGCCTTGATCCGCTCCAGGTTGGGCCAGTGCTTCCAATAGATCAGCGCGGTCAGGACCACGGTCAGCAGGATCATGGTCCCATGGTTGAACAGCACAAGCCAAAGGCTGGACGTCGCCGCCGCCACCAGGGCCGAAAGCGAGGAAATCCGGGTCAGCGCCGCCACCAAAGCCCAGGTCGCGCAGCAGGCGAGGCCCACGCGCCAATCCAGCACCAACAGCGTGCCCAGAAAGGTCGCCACGCCCTTGCCGCCTTTGAACCCCAGCCAGACCGGGAAAAGATGGCCCAGGAAAGAGGCCAGGGCGGCCAGCTGCGCCGCATCCTCATGCGCGATCTGGCGGGCGATCAGCACCGCGATCCCGCCCTTGCCCGCGTCCAGCAGCAGCGTGGCCAGCGCCGCGCCCTTGTTGCCCGTCCGCAGCACATTGGTCGCGCCGATGTTGCCTGACCCGATCTTGCGCAGGTCGCCAAGCCCCAGCGCCCGCGTGATCACGATGCCAAACGGCACCGAGCCCAGAAGATAGGCCAGCACCGCCACGGCGATCAGCATCGGCTGAGAGGTCTCGAAAATCGGCATGTCAGCTCCCGTAAACCTTTTGTCCGCCCACCCAGGTGGCCAGAACCTTACCCTCCATCCGCGTCCCGTCAAAGGGCGTGTTCTTGGATTTGCTCTCCAGTTTGAATCGGTCCAGCAAGAAGGGCGCATTGGGGTCGAACAGAACAAGGTCAGCCGGCGCGCCCACCGCCATGCGCCCCTGCGGCAAGCCAAGCCGGCGCGCGGGGTTGAACGACAGGGCGCGGAACAGCTGGGACAGCGTCAGGTGGCCGCCATGGACCAGCCGCAAGGCGGCGGGAAGCAGGGTCTGCAGGCCGACGGCACCGCTGGCGGCTTCCTCGAACGGCAGGCGTTTGGATTCCTCATCCGCCGGGGTGTGAAAGCTGGCGATGACGTCGATCACCCCATCCGCCACGGCCTGAACCATGGCCAGTCGGTCATCTTCGGACCGCAAGGGCGGCGTCATCTTGAAGAAGGTCCGGTAGTCGCCGACGTCATATTCGTTCAGCGTCAGGTGGTGGATCGACACCCCCGCCGTGACATCCAGCGTGGCCTTGGCGCGTTCCAGCGCGGGCAGCGAGGCCGCCACGGTGATCTGATCGACGTGATAGCGCGCGCCCGTCATTTCGACCAAGCCAAGGTCACGGTCCAGGCCGATTTTCTCGGCCATCGGGGACACCGAGGGCAGGCCGTAAAGCGAGGCGAATTTGCCATGGGTCGCGGCGGCGCCCGCCGAAAGCCCCGGTTCCTGCGCATGGCCGACGATCAGCGCGCCCAGGGACCGCGCATAGGTCATGGCCCGCGCCAAAGCCTTGGTATTGGTCGAGACGTTGTAAACATCGGTAAAGGCCACGGCCCCGGCATCCAGAAGGAAGCCGATCTCTGTCATCTCTTGGCCGTCACGATGCTTGGTCAGCGCGGCCATATGGCGGATGCGCACGACGGATTCCGCGGCGCGTCTTGTCACGAACTCCAACGTTTCGGGCGTGTCGATGGCGGGTTTGGTGTCGGGGCGCGCGATGATCGTGGTGACGCCCCCCGCCGCCGCCGCAAGCCCCGCCGAGCGGAACGACTCCCGGTGGCGCTCTCCGGGTTCGCCGATTTTGACGCCCCAGTCGACGATGCCGGGGGCAAGGCAATGGCCGCCCGCATCAACGACCGTGGCCCCCGCGGGCGTGTCGCCACCAAGCGCGGTGATCACGTCGCCCTGAATGGTCAGCGAGGACAGATGCTCGCCGCCTTCGGGGTCGATCAGCAGGGCATTGGTGAAATGCAGCATCGTCATGTTCCTATCCCCAGATCACATAGGCGGTCAGCGCAAAGATCACCACCAGCGCCACGGTCGCCACCATCCCGCCGATCCGCGCGTCCGACATCGGTTTCTTCATCGTGACACCCTACCCAAATGCCCCGTCACGCCATCGCCCCAAGCGCCGCCCGGCCCCGTTCCGCCCGCAGGTTGCGCGCCAGAAGGTCCATGCAGGCCATGCGCACCGCCACCCCCATCTCGACCTGCTCCTGGATCACCGACCGGTTGATGTCATCGGCCAGCTCTCCGTCGATCTCGACGCCGCGGTTCATCGGGCCCGGATGCATCACGATGGCATCGGGCGCCGCATGCGACAGCTTTTCGGCGTCCAGGCCGAAGCGGTGGTAATATTCGCGCTCACTGGGGATGAACCCGCCGTCCATCCGTTCCTTTTGCAGGCGCAGCATCATGACGACATCGGCGCCCTTCAGCCCCTCGGCCATATTGTCATAAAGCTCGCAGCCAAAGTCTTTGACCCCCGGCGGCATCAGCGTCGGCGGCGCGATCAGGCGCAAGCGGTTCTCCATCTTGCCCAGAAGGATCAGGTTGCTGCGCGCCACCCGGCTGTGCGCGATATCGCCGCAAATCGCGATGGTCAGGCGTTGCAACCGGCCCTTGGCCCGGCGGATCGTCAGGGCGTCCAACAGCGCCTGCGTCGGGTGTTCATGCTGCCCGTCGCCCGCGTTCAAAACCGCGCAATTCACCTTTGATGCCAGAAGGTTGACCGCCCCCGACGACCCATGCCGCACCACCAAAAGATCCGGCCGCATCGCGTTCAGCGTCAGCGCCGTGTCGATCAGCGTCTCGCCTTTTTTCACGCTGGATTGGGCGACCGACATGTTCATCACATCCGCGCCCAGCCTTTTGCCCGCCAATTCAAAGCTGGCCTGCGTCCGGGTGGAGTTTTCAAAGAACATGTTGATCTGCGTCATCCCCGCCAGGACATCGGCCGATTTCACCGTCCGGCGGTTCAGGTCGACATAGCGGTCGGCAAGGTCCAGAACCGTGGTGATCTCGGCCGGGGCCAGGTGGTCGATGCCAAGCAGGTGACGGGCGCGGAAGGTCATGGGGCTCTCCTTCGTTTCCGGGCTTATGCAACAGGCTGAACCTCTTGTGAAGGGCACAGGAGGGTAACGAAAGCTTAACCATCCTGCGGGAAGCTGCCGTCAGGAGGTGATCATGGACCTTGTTGACGAATTTGCCCAAGTCCGGGCCGAAATCCGGGTGCTGGAGGACCGTGCTGCCCGGCTGCGGGATGAATTGCTGAAACCCGGGGTCCGGCTTCGGTCGAACCAGCATGAGGTGATCTTGCGCAAATCGACCCGCCGCAGCTTTCAAAAAGAGCTTTTGCCGCCGGAATTCCTGAACGCTCCGCGGTTTTGGAGGCAGTCCGAACAGGTGACGGTGTTTGTCCGGCCGATCGAGGATGACGACCTGCAACTGACAGAGCCTTTCTGACCCCCGGTGAATCTGGCCCCAGGTGGACAGGGTCACCGGCTTGGCCTAGGGTCCGGCCATGGGAATCGAGACCGACATCCTGGCCCCCGATCACTGGGAGGCCGCCTTGGCCGCGCTGGACTGGCAGGTTGAACTTGGCGTGGCCGATTGGGTCGTCGATGATCCGGTGGACCGTTATGGCCTGCCCGAACGGCTGACACCTGCGCCCGCCAAGGCCGCCGTCGAGCCGCCCGTTGCGACGGCCCAGGCCGATCCGGTGGCCGAAGCGCAGGCCATGGCGGCGGCCGCCCCGACGCTGGAGGCGCTGCGCGAGGCGATCACCGCTTTCCCGCATTGCGAGATCAAAAAGGGCGCGCGCAACACGGTCTTTGCCGATGGCAACCCCGCGGCCCGCGTTCTGGTCCTGGGCGAGGCGCCGGGCCGCGAAGAAGACCTGGAGGGCCGCCCCTTCGTCGGCCGCGCCGGTCAGCTGTTGGACCGGATGTTCGCCGCCATCGGCCTGTCGCGGACCGCGCCCGACCCCGAAATGGCGCTGTATATCACCAATGTCCTGCCCTGGCGTCCGCCTGGCAACCGCGACCCGGAGCCCGAAGAGATCGCCATGATGCGCCCCTTTCTCCAGCGCCATGTGGCCCTGGTCGATCCGGATTTCATCGTCCTGGTGGGCAACACGCCCTGCAAGGCGGTGCTGAACCAGACCGGCATCCTGCGCCTGCGCGGCCAATGGGCCGAGGCCTGGGGCAAGCCGGTCCTGCCCATGACGCATCCGGCCTATCTTCTTCGCCAGCCCGCCGCGAAACGCGAGGCCTGGGCCGACCTCCTCTCTTTGAAAGCCCGCCTATGAGCCGCATCGACGACACCCGCCCGTTCTTGCCCGTTCGCATTGCCGTCCTGACCGTGTCGGATACGCGCACGGCGGCGGATGATCGGTCCGGCGATACGCTGGTCGAAAGGTTGACCTCGTCGGGGCATCTGCTGGCGGCGCGGGGGATCGTGCAGGACGACCGGGCGCTGATTGCCGACCGCTTGCGCGCTTGGGTTGCCGATCCGGAGGTGGATGTGATCCTGACCACCGGCGGCACGGGGTTGACGGGCCGCGATGTGACGGTCGAGGCCCACCGCGATGTCTATGAAAAAGAGATCGAGGCCTTTGGCACGGTCTTTACCATGGTCTCGATGCAGAAGATCGGCACCTCGGCGGTGCAGTCGCGTGCGACGGGGGGTGTGGCGGGCGGGACCTATCTGTTCGCTCTGCCCGGAAGTCCCGGAGGGTGCCGCGACGCCTGGGACGAGATCCTGAAATGGCAGCTGGATTACCGCCACCGGCCCTGCAACTTTGTCGAAATCATGCCACGCCTGGACGAACATCTGCGCCGCAAGTAACGGAATTTGCGCTGGATCAAGGTTTTGCCGGCCAAGGCGCGCCATCAGGGGGGCAACCCTTCATGGAGTGGCAAGATGTTTGAACGAATCAAGGCGATCATGGAACGCTGGGGCGAGCTGAAAGAGGTCGACCGGCTGTCGGAACACGAGCTTGACGACCTTGGCATGACGCGCGAACAGCTGCGGGCCTTCGTGCAGATGCCGCATGATGTCGGCGACCGGGTCCGCCACATGGGCGCGATCTTTGGTCTGTCCGCCGAAGATCTGCAGGCCAATCACGAACAATGGCTTGATATCCTCTCTACCTGCGCCCAGTGCAAGCATCGCGGCGAATGTTCGCATGCCTTGGCCAAGCGCGGAACGCAGCCCGACGAAGTGGGCTTTTGCCTGAACGCCGGGACTTTCGCAGCCGCCTGAGGGGGCTCCGGGTCACGCCCGGAGCCTGTGCGCTGTGGGTTTACACCGGCAGGCGGCTGGCGCCCATCGTGATCGTCGCCGTGTGACGCAGATCGGCGGCGGAAAAGCCGGTCTGCACGGTGAACTCTCCGGCCTCGACGACCCAGCCGTCCTGCCAGAAGGCAAAGGCGCGCGGGGCGAGGTCCAGCGTGATCCTGCGGCTTTCACCCGGGTCCAGCCAGAGTTTCGCGAATGATTTCAGCTCTTTGGCGGGACGCGGGACCGAGGCTTGCGGATCGCCGACATAGACCTGAACCACCGTGGCCCCCCGCCGCGCGCCGGTATTGGTGACGGTCGTCGTCACCGAGGCGCGCCCATTGCCCGCCGCGACCACCGTGTCGCTTAGGTCAAAGCTGGTGTAGGACAGCCCATGGCCAAAGGGGAAAAGCGGGTCGATCCCCTGTTTGTCATAGTGCCGATAGCCGATGAAAACGCCTTCTTCGTAACGCACATGACCGTTCAGGCCGGGATAGATCTCTTGGTCCTGAGAGTGCGTCGGGTTATGCGACCAAAGCTTCGGGAATGTCTGGGCAAGCCGCCCCGAAGGCTCGGCGCCATACAGCACATCGGCGATGGCGTTGCCCGCCTCTTGCCCCGGATACCAGGCCTGCAACACGGCGCGGGCTTGCGGCAGCCAAGGCATCTCGACCGGGCCGCCGGTCTGCAAGACGATAACCGTATTGGCGTTCGCTTTCAGCACAGCGGCGACCAATTCGTCCTGCCGTCCGGGCAAGCGGATGGTCTGCAGGTCAGAGCCCTCGGTGTCCCATTCGCCGCTGCGACCGACGAAAACGACCGCACATTCGGCATCGGCGGCGATGCGCGCGGCCTCGGCGATTTCGGCATCCCCCATCGGACGACCAAGCCCCACGGACATGGCCGCAAAGGCCAGGTTATCCGAGGGTTTCGACACGAACTCCACCAGAATCTCATGGGCACCAGCGGTCAAATTGACCTCGCCGACGACCTCGTCGCAGCCCTCTTCAAAGAAGGTGCGGCCCTTGGTCCACTTGCCCTCCGAAGCGTCGGCGATCAGATTTCCGTCGAGGAAAACCTTGGCGAATCCAGCGGCATAGACGCCAAGCCGGTGAAGTCCGGCCTCGGTCGTCACGGTGCCGCGGATGCGGGCCGAGAAGTTGACCGGGTCGACGCCACCCGGCATCGGCGGGAACCAGAAGGCCATGAGGCTGTCCATCGGCACCGTCGCGGCAAGGTTGCCGAAGGATCGGTCGGAATACATCTCCGCCGTGAAAACGCCCTGCAAAAGCGGCTCGAACCGGTGGTTGGTGCAGCCCGCCGCATGGGTCACATCCAGGCCGCGGGCGCGCAGACCCTCCAGCGGCGACACGGCATAATGCGGGTTCAACTGCGCCGAGCCGCCACCCATGATCTGTGCCACGGCGCCATTCGGCCCGATGACCGCGATGCGCTGCTCGGACAGGGGAAGGAGCCCGTCGTTCTTCAGCAGAACCGCGCCCTCGGCCCCCGCGCGACGGATCAGCGCGCGGTGTTCGGGCCGGTCGTCGGCCACTTCGACATGCGCCCGGTGATCCGTTAGAGAGCCCACCCGCGCCATCAGCCGCAGCATGTTGGCCGCCCGTTCCCGCACGGTTTCGCGGCTGACCAGACCATCCTTGACCGCCTGAACCAGCTTGGCCCCGCGGTCGCGCGTCGGCCCCGGCATCTCCAGATCCAGCCCCGCATTCACCGTCGGCGCCGTCGTCCGGGAGCCAAACCAATCGGACATGACAATGCCGTCATAGCCCCAATCCTCGCGCAGAACCTTGGTCAAAAGCCACTCGGATTCCGCGGTATAGGTGCCGTTCAGCCGGTTGTAGGACGACATGATCCCCCAGGTCCCGGCCTCTTTCACTGCCGCCTCGAAGGGGATCAGATAGACTTCGCGCAGGCTGCGTTCGTCGATATCGGACGACATCGTGGTGCGTTCGATCTCGGATTCATTGCCGGCGAAGTGTTTGATCGTGGCCGAAATTCCCTCGCCCTGCAGGCCTTTCACATAGCCCACGGCAAGGGCCGCGGTCAGGATCGGGTCCTCGGAATAACACTCGAAATTCCGGCCATTCGTGACAGAGCGCTGGATGTTCACCGTCGGCGCCAGCGACACATGGGCGCCCTTGGACTTGACCTCTTGCGCAATCGCCTGGCCGATCTTTTGTGCCAGTTCCGGGTTCCAGGTGGCACCAATCGCGATGCCAACCGGGAAGGCCGCCGACTTGACGCCGCCCACCAAAGACCCGCCGCCGCGCGCGCCGTTCGGCCCGTCGGTCACGCGCAACGTGCCCAGTCCGGCGCCCTCGACCGACCAAAAGGACGCGCCGGAAAGGATGTGAACCTGGTCCTCAAGGGACATGGCATCAAGCATGGTTTCGATGGTCATAGGGTCCTCCGTTTGCTTTTGGATGCGTGAATTGGGCGCAAAAGGCAAGCTATAACGTTATAGATTGGGCCTTGTCAGGCGCGTGGGCGGCGTTAGGCTGGGGCAAAAGGAGAGAGCCATGACCTTTCACATCGGGGCCAAGCCCGGAGAAATTGCCGAAACCGTTCTGCTGCCGGGCGACCCCTACCGGGCGCGTTGGGCGGCGCAAAAGTTCCTGAAGGACGCGGTCCTGGTGAATGAGGTGCGCGGGATGCTGGGCTATACCGGCACCTGGAAAGGTGAGCGGGTGACGATCCAGGGCTCTGGCATGGGGATGCCCTCGTTGTCGATTTACGTCAACGAATTGATCCGGGATTACGGTGCCCAAACGCTTATTCGGATTGGTTCGGCGGGGGCGATGCAAGAGAGGGTGAAGCTGCGCGACGTGGTCTTGGCGCAGACGGCGTCAAGCGTCGGTTCGCCGTCGCGGACGATCTTTCGCGAGATGAATTTCGCACCTGCCGCGGATTTTGGACTGCTTTCGGCGGCTTGGACGGCGGCTCAGGGGCGGGTGGCGTGTCATGTCGGCGGGATCTACTCCAGCGACACGTTTTACGACGAACGCGAGGACCTGGGTGCGCAGTTGATGCGCCACGGTGTGCTGTGTGTCGAGATGGAGGCGGCGGAGCTGTATACTCTGGCGGCCCGGTATGGGCGGCGTGCGCTGGCCGTTTTGACCATTTCCGACCATTTGGTCACTCACGAGGCTTTGCCCGCCAGTGAACGCGAACAATCGTTCGGTGACATGGTCGAGATCGCCTTGGAAGCGGCCTTCAGCTGACCTCGATGACCGGGACAGGAAGGGTGATTTCCGTCTCGGTCAGGATCAGGTCATAAAGCGCAAAGCCGGGGGCGGCAGCCAGGACAAGAAGCGCGCCTTTCGCCGGGCCTTGGGTGACGCGGACGCGCGGCGCCGGCAGGTGGGCCGCGCGCATGACGTTGAAATCCTCGGATGGGCCCGTGACGTTGATGGCGCGAAGGACAAGGTCGCCGGGGAAGGCAATCGGCTGCAGCGGGCGGGCTTGAAAGGTCGTGGTCCCCACAAGGTCAAAGCCGGGACCGGTCAGCACCGTCAGGTTGCGCTGGATGCCGGGAAAGAGGGAAAAAGGCCCATCCTCAACCACTTGCGCCCGGGAGAGGCGAAGTTGCAGGTGGTCGGTCTCTTGCCGATACAGCTCGATCGTGGTGCCTTTGCCATTGGCCCAGGGCATCGGCCGGAAGTCGTGGGCGGTCAGATGGATCACGTTTGCGGCTCCTCGAAGTCGAAATTATCCAGCCTGCGGGCGCGTTTTCCGGCCTTTTCAGCCGAGGTCCGGATCTCCTCGACATCGCGCACGGCTTGGGAGAAATGGCGGTCCAGGTTGCCGACGCGGTCGCCCAAACGGTCCAGATCGCGCGCAAGTTCGGCCATTTCGCGCCGGATCGCGCCGGTCTGTTCCTTCATCCGGACGTCCTTCAGCACGGCGCGGATCGTGTTCAGCGTGGCCATGCAGGTCGTGGGTGAAACAATCCAAACGCGTATTCCGAAACCCTCGCGGACCAGCTCGGGGAAGTTGGCGTGAAGCTCGGCATAGACGGCTTCGGACGGCAGGAACATCAGCGCGCCGTCGGCGGTTTCGCCGTCCAGCACATAGCGTTCGGCGATGGCGCGCAGGTGTATGCGAACGGATGTGCGGAAAGCGCCAGAGGCCTCTTGCACCGCGCGCGGATTGTCGGCGCGGCGCAGCGCTTCATAGGCCTCCAACGGGAATTTGGCGTCAATCACGATGGGGCCGGGGGGCTTGGGCAGGTGGATCAGGCAATCGGCGCGGCGACCGTTGGGCAAGGTCGCCTGCATCGTATAGGCATCGGGCGGCAGAGCCTTGGACACGATGTCATGCAGCTGGATTTCCCCGAAAGCGCCGCGGGTTTGCTTGTTCGACAGGATGTCTTGCAACGACAGAACATTGCCCGACAGCTTCTCGATATTGGCCTGGGCCTTGTCGATGGTTTCCAGCCTTTGATGCAGGTCGCCCAAGCTGCGCGCCGTGCGGATCGAGGTGCCTTGCAGCGTCTCGATCATGCCTTTTTGCACCTCGGCCAGGCGGGTCTCCATCAGTTTCAGCATTGATGTTTGAGAATGGATTTGCGATTCCGAAACATGCGTCAGGCCACCGGCAAGACGCTCTTGCCCCTCGGCCAGACCCTGCACGCGTTGGCTTAGCCAGGCCATCTCTTGCAGCATCAAGGGGCTTGGGCGTGAGGCGCGAAGGGTTAAGAAAATCCCTAAAACTAGAAGGAAAAGGACCCCGCACAGGATCAGAACCTCGGGCGAGGTCCAGTGATAGTTTTGGCCGAACAGCGTCATGTCCGGCCGAACAGGCGTTCGATATCGGAGAGTTTCAGCTCCACATAGGTCGGCCGCCCGTGGTTGCACTGACCCGAAAGCGGCGTCGCCTCCATCTCGCGAAGAAGCGAATTCATCTCTTCGGCGCGCATCTGACGGCCAGAGCGGATCGAGCCGTGGCAGGCCATCCGCGACAGGATCGCATCCATCCGCGCCAAAAGCGAAGGCGCGTCACCCTGCTCTGTCAGTTCGTCCAGCACATCAGCCAGCAGCGCCTTGGCCGAGGCCTGACCCAGGATCGCGGGCACTTCGCGGACCGCAACCGCCATGCCACCGAAGGGTTCAATCACCAGACCCAGGGCGGCAAGGTCGTCTGCGGCCTCCATCAATCGCCCATGATCGGCCGAAGAAAGCTCAAGGATTTCAGGGATCAACAGGGCCTGCGTGGTGATCCCCGTCGCATCACGCTGCGCCTTTAGTCGTTCATAGACCAGGCGTTCGTGGGCGGCGTGCTGGTCGACGATCACGATGCCCGTCGCAGTTTGGGCGATGATGTAATTCTCGTGGACCTGCGCGCGCGCCGCGCCCAATGGAGCCGCGGTGGGCTCGGATACCGGCTCGACCCGGGCCGAGGGCGCTTCGGCAAAGCCGGGGGCCTGCGCCTCATAAGCGCGCGCCAGCGTGGTAAACGACGGCCGCGCCCCAAGGTCCATCTGATAGATCCGCGGCGCTTCGGGGCGCAGCGCCTGCACCGTTGCCCCAGCCACGGTCGAGGACGCCCTTGTCCCGCCTGCCAGCAAAACCGACTTCAACCCGGTGATGATCAGGCTGCGCGCGGCTTCGGGTTCGCGGAACCGGACCTCGGATTTTGCCGGATGAACGTTAACGTCCACTCGTTCGGGATCGCAGCTCAGGTTCAGCACGGCGGCCGGGTGGCGGTCGCGCGACAGCACGTCGAAATAGGCCACCCGCAGCGCGCCATACAGCAAGCGGTCCTGCACCGGGCGACCATTCACGAACAGGAATTGCTGAACCGAGGTGCCACGAGAATAGGTCGGCAGGGCAGCATAGCCCGACAGGTGCAGGCCGTCCCGTTCGACATCGACGCGCAGGGCATTGGCGGTAAAATCGGCGCCCAGAACCCGGGTCAGCCGCCGCTGCAGCGCGTCAAAGAAGTCGCCGTTTTCGGGGTCAAGGCGCAGGATGACGCGTGGCGGCTCCCCCTCTGACACCTCGGACAGGGTGAAACCGACCAAAGGTTCGGCCATCGCCAGACGCCGCAGGACCTCGGCAATCGCGCCGGCCTCGGATCGGTCCGTCCGCAGGAATTTCAGCCGCGCAGGCGTCGCGTAAAACAGGTCGCGCAGTTCGATCACCGTGCCGGGCGCGGCAGAGCAGGGGACGACCGGCGCCATCCGCCCGCCCTCGACCACCAGCCGATGCCCCTCTTCGCCGCGCGGCCGCGACGTGATCGACAGCCGACCCACGGAACCCAAGGACGCCAGCGCCTCGCCGCGAAAGCCAAAGCTGCGGATGTTCAGCAGATCGGTCCCGTCAATCTTGGAGGTCGCGTGCCGCGCCACGGCCATCGGCAGGTCCGAAGCCCCCATGCCGCAGCCGTCATCCGTCACCCGGATCAGCAGCTTGCCGCCCGCCGCATAATCCACCGCGATGCGCCGCGCGCCGGCGTCCAGCGCGTTTTCCACCAGCTCTTTCACCGCCGAGGCCGGGCGTTCGACGACCTCACCCGCCGCGATGCGGTTGATGGCGGCCTCGTCCAAGAGGCGGATCACGGGGCGTATATTGGGGGCGGGGCTGTTCATTCCACCAATTATAGCGGGAACCGCCCGCCCCCGCCACCGATTCTAGGGCTTGCCGTCGCCCACGACCACAAAGCTCAGCGCTTCGGGTGTCAGCAGCCGGGCGGCGACGCGGTTCACGTCTTCCAGCGTCACGGCCTCGACCTTGGCATTGCGCGTGGCCGGGTAATCCACCGGCAGACCCAGCATCTGCATCCCCACCAGGATGCCCGCAATCCGCCCGTTGCCGTCGAATTTCAACGGATAGGACCCGGTCATATAGGTCTTGGTGTCGTCCAGCTCTTGCTGCGAGACGCCCTTGGCCAGGCCTGCCCAGACCTCGCGGATCACCGCAATCGTCTCGGCCACCTTGTCATTTGCGACCGCAACCGACCCCTGCAGCGACTCCGCATGGTCGTAAATCGCAAGCCCCGTGCCGATGCCATAGGTCAACCCGCGCTTTTCGCGGACCTCGTCCATCAGCCGAGATGAAAACCCGCCGCCGCCAAGGATTTCGTTCACGATCGTGGCGGCGAAATAGTCCGGGTCCTGAAAGCGCAGCCCCTTTTGCCAGAACAGGATCGTGGTCTGCGGCCCCGGGAAGGCCTGGGTCTGCACGCCGCCCGGCACCTGCAACGCGACATCGGCAGGCAGGGGCGCGCCCTTGGCAGGCAATCCGCCCAGCAGTTGATCCAGCGCCGCGCCCAGTTCCGCAGGCGTGATATCGCCCGCCGCCGCCACATAGACCCGGTCGCGCGCCATGGTGCCCTTCCAAGCCGCCAAAAGGTCGTCGCGGGTCAGCGCCGTGACGCTTTCCACCGTGCCATTTGGGTTCGACCCATAGGGATGGTCGCCAAAGGCCGCCGTGTTCAGCAGATCGCCCGCAATCGCCTCGGGGTCCTTGGTGTCCGAGGCGATGATCTGCAGCACCTGGCCCCGAACGCGTTCCACCGCCGGGGCGTCAAAGCGCGGCGCCGTCAGCGCGCCGGTCAACAGCGCCAGCGCCTGATCACGGTTTTCGGTCAGGAACCGGGCCGAGACATCGACCCCATCCACATCCGACGAAAACCGGAAATCGGCGGCCAGACCGTCGCGGGCGGCGGCAAAGCCCTGCGCGTCCAGCGCGCCCGAACCTTCCTCCAGCAGCGCCGTCATCAGGTTGACCGCACCCCTTTTCCCGGGTGCATCCAGCGAGGACCCGCCCTGAAACCGGATGTCCAGCGCGGTAAAGGCGATGTCGTGGTTTTCCACCAGCCAGGCCTTGATGCCGCCCTTGGACGTCACCTCTTGGATCTTGATCTCGGCAAAGGCGGGCGAAACCATCAGGGCCAGAAAGACAAGAACGCGGATCATTGGGCCTTCTCCTCTTGCAGCCAGCCGGTGACAGAGTGGCGCGCATCCAACAGCGCCGCCGCCGCCATCACATCCGCAGGCGTCACCGAGGTCAGAACCCCCGGCCAGTCCTGCACATCCTGCACCGTCAGCCCCGAGGCCAGCGCCATGCCATAGCGGTGCGCCGCGCCTTGGGTGTTGTCCTCGTCATAGACCTGCTTGGCGCGCAACTGCGCCTGGATGCGGTCGAATTCGGCCTGATCGACGCCCTTTTTCAGGAACTCGGCCAGGGTCGCATCCATCGCCTTTTCGGCATCCTCCAGGCCGACGCCCGCGGCCGGCACCACCACCAGGCCGAAGGTCGTGGGGTCCAGCGACACGCCGTCATAATTGGCCGACACATATGTCGCCACGGGTTTGTCGAACATCAAGGCCCGCGCCAGGACCGAGGTCGAGGGATTGCCGCCCAGAAGCTCTGCCAAAATCGTCAGCGCCGCGGCCTGTTTCTGGTCGCCCGGGTTGCGTTCTGGGACAAGGTAGGTGCGCACAACATAGGGTTGGGCGACGCGGGCGTCCTCCATCACCAGACGGCGGGGGGCAAGCTGAGGCGGTTCGGCGGCGCGGATACGAGGGGTGATGGCGTCAGAGGGCTTGATCGGCCCGTAGTTTTTCTGCGCCAAGGCCAGGACATCGGCGGGCGTCACATCGCCCGCCACGACCAGGATGGCGTTGTTGGGCGCGTAATTGGCGCGGTAAAAGGCAAGGGCATCCTCCCGCGTCAGGCCCGCGATTTCCGACCGCCAGCCGATGACCGGCGTGCCATAGGGATGGTTCAGATACTGAGCCGCGCCCATCTGTTCCTGCAGAAGGGACCCCGGGTCGCTGTCGGTGCGCTGGTTGCGCTCGTCAAGGATCACTTCGCGTTCGGTCTCGACGTCCTTTACGGTCAGGTTCAGGTTGACCATGCGGTCGGCCTCCAGCCCCATGACCAGATCCAGCCGGTCGGCGGCAACCCTTTGGAAATAGGCGGTATAATCCTGCGTGGTAAAGGCATTGTCCGACCCGCCCTGGGCGGCCACGATCTTGGACAGCGCGCCGGGGGCCACGGATTTCGTGCCTTGGAACATCAGGTGTTCAAAGAAATGCGCGATGCCGGAATGGCCGCGCGGCTCGTCGGCGGACCCGATACGATACCAGACCATATGCACGACGACCGGGGCGCGGTGGTCTTCGATCACCACGACCTCCAGCCCGTTGTCCAGCTTGTAGGTGGTCACGGGGCGGGCAAAGGCGGGCAGCATGAAGGCAGGCAGGGCCAGCAGGGTCAGAGCAACAGTCAGGAACTTGCGCATGGGCTCTCCATCGGGACACAGCGTGTAACCTAGCCTGCCATGCGCCCCGCGCATAGCCGCCCCCACGCGGAAGTGAGGCCCCGTTATTGCAGGAACTTGTCTTCTGAGTTGGTGCCGCCGAGGTTCGACCGCGGCGCCTCGACCGAACTGGCCGGCGGAGGGGCCGAGGGCGTCGCCACCCCGGCCTGACGCCACCGCGCCAGCTCGCGGTATTGGTCCAGCCAGCTGTCGCGATAGGCGGCGAAATAGGTGGTCAGGTTCAGGACACGTTCCAAAAGGCGGCCCGGGTGCTTTTTGCGGAAGGCCAGGTCCTCGGCGGCCAGGGTCGTGCGGATGGCCGGATCGGTGCCATGGCGCGCGGCATAACTCACCAGGGCGTTGTCGTTCGCACCGGCGCCGGGCGACCCGCCCAAAGCCAGGATCGCATCGGCCTGCGGGTTCTGATCGGTCAGGTTGCCACCGCCGGGCGTAGGCTCGGGCAGGGCGGCCATATCTTCGGGCAGTTCCAGGCCCTTGGCGGGCAGGATCGAGAATTCGTCCGGCCCATTGGTGCCGGACCGCAGGTTCATCAGTTGCGGCACCTTGTCGCGCGAACCGCAGGACGCCAGCGCCACCAAGAGGACACCCGCCAAAACCAGCCCTGCCTTCCGCATCGCTTACTCCCTGACCCTCGGCCCGTCTTAGCGCAAGCTGGCGCGCCCGTCACGCGGGTTCTTTCCGGTGAACAGGATCAGGCCGACGGCGCCGAAGAAAATCGCCACATCGGCGACGTTGAAGCTGAAGGGGTTGTCGATCCCGCAGCAGGACATGTTCAGGAAATCGGCCACCGCGCCATAGATCACCCGGTCGACGACATTGCCCAAGGCGCCGCCCAGAAGCAGCCCGGCCGACAGGTGGACCCATTTGCCGCCCTCGCGCCGCGCCCAGATCACCACCCAGGCCGAGATGGCCAAGGCCACCGCGATCAGGACCCAGCGCATCATGTCGCCCCCGGCCAGAAGGCCGAAGTTCACGCCGTAATTCCAGGCCATCCGAAAGACAAGGTAAGGCGGGGCGACGTCGAATTCGCCCAAGTTGCGCAGGTCCAGCGCGATGACGACCAGGTATTTCGTAACCTGGTCCAGGGCAAAGATCGCCAACGCAGTCAGGAACATCCGCCGCATGTCAGTGCCGGAAATGCCGCTGGCCGGTAAAGACCATGGCAAGCCCCGCCTCGTCGGCCGCAGCGATCACCTTGTCGTCGTTCATGCTGCCGCCGGGCTGGATGACCGCCACCGCGCCCGCCTCTGCCGCTGTTAGCAGCCCGTCCGGAAAGGGGAAAAACGCATCCGAGGCCACGACAGAGCCGATGGTGGGGGAGGCCGCAAGCCCCAGGGCCTCGGCCATGTCCTGCGCCTTGCGCGCGGCGATGCGGGTGCTGTCCACGCGGCTCATCTGGCCCGCGCCGACGCCCACGGTCGCGCCGTCCTTGACATAGACGATGGCGTTCGACTTCACATGCTTGGCGACCTTCCAGGCGAAAAGAAGGTCCTCCATCTGCGCGGCCGTCGGGGCCTTTTTCGTCACGACCTTCAGGTCCGGCAGGCCCGCGAAGTCACGGTCTTGGACCAAGAAGCCGCCCGCCACCTGCTTGAAGGCCCAGCCCGGAGATTTGGCATCCGGCAAGCCGCCGGTGGTCAGCAGGCGCAGGTTCTTCTTGGCCGCAAAGATCTCACGCGCGGCTTCGCTTGCGCCGGGGGCGATCACGACCTCGGTAAAGATCTTGACGATCTCTTCCGCCGTCTCGGCGTCCAGCGGCTGATTCAGCGCGACGATCCCGCCAAAGGCGCTGGTCTGGTCGCAGGCATAGGCGCGCAAATAGGCCTCACGCAGCGAGGCGCCTTGACCGACCCCACAGGGATTCGCGTGTTTGATGATGGCGCAGGCCGGGGCGCCGCCCGCGAATTCCGCCACCAGTTCAAACGCCGCATCGGTGTCGTTGATGTTGTTGTAGGACAGCTCTTTGCCCTGCCATTGGCGGGCCGTGGCCACGCCCTCACGGCGGCTTCCGTCTGTGTAAAAGGCCGCGCGCTGGTGGGGATTCTCGCCGTAGCGCATCCCTTGGCGGAAGGTGCCGGCAAAGCTGCGATTGCGCGGGAAGGGCTCTTTGATCTGACCCGCAAGCCAGGTCGAAACGGCGGTGTCATAGGCCGCCGTCTTGGCATAGGCGGTCAGCGCCAGTTTCTGCCGGAAGCCCAGCGAGGTCGCCCCATCATGCGCCTTCAGCTGGTCGATCAGCGTGCCATAGTCGGACGGATCGGTCACAACGGTCACAAAGCGGTGGTTCTTGGAGGCCGCGCGGATCATCGCAGGCCCGCCGATGTCGATGTTCTCGATACAGGTGGCGTGGTCGGCGCCTTTGGCCACGGTCTCTTCAAAGGGGTAAAGGTTGACGATCAACAGGTCGATGGGCTCGATCCCATGGGCGGCCATGGCCAACAGATGCTCGTCGTCGTCCCGCAGCGCCAAAAGCGCGCCATGGATGTTCGGATGCAGCGTCTTGACCCGCCCATCCATCATCTCGGGAAAGCCCGTCACCTCGGCCACGTCCCGCACCTTCAGCCCCGCGGCGCGCAGCATGTTCGACGTGCCCCCGGTCGAGATCAGCTCGACCCCGTAACCCGCCAAAGCGCGCGACAGTTCGATCAAACCGGATTTGTCGGACACCGAAATCAGCGCGCGGCCGATCGGAACGAGATTGGTCATGGCAAAGGCCCCCTCGTGAGTCAGATCTGGCCTGCGGGGTCGTCCCGCTCCAGATCCCTGATGGCAAGCGGAGTATCCTGCGCCTTCGCCAAGGTCCAGCCCGCTTGCGTGTCGAAGTCGTTTGCCAGGCCGGAAAGCACGATTTGCAGGCTTTCACGCGGGCGCAGGCGGGACTTCTCCAGATAGATCGAGGGGTCCAGCGTCATCCGGGTCGCCCCGTCATGGCGAAAGACCCAGATTTCGCCGGATCGCAACGTCAGGCTGATGGCCGCGCCGCCAAGGTCCACCCGCGCCTCGACATCGGGGTGCAGGTGAAAGCGGATGGCGAATTTGACGCCCTGAAAGCGGCGGCCCTGGGCCAGACGCTCGAACCGGCGTTTGTCGGTGGTCGTCACCGCGGCCAGCCGGTCGATCCCGGTCAGATGGCGCCCGTCGCTGGTCAACATCAGGTCGCGCACATGCGACAGGCCATGGGTCGCGGCCCAACCGTTGTGCACCAGATGCACCCCGCCGCCATTCTCGCCCGGCAGAACGCGCAGCGTCGTGACCTCGGCCCGTTCCGTGAAATCCCCTTGTCCCGAGGCCCCCAGCCGCGAGGAGGAATAGCCCTCCACCGCCAGCGTCGCGTGGCTGGCCGTCGCGCGCCCCGCCTGCCGCCACTCGGCGCCAAAGGCCGTGCCCGCGCCGACATTCACCACCAAAGGCCTGCGCCCCGAGGTCAGTTCAAACCCATTGGTCGAGGCATGGCCCTGCACCCCCGGCGGCGGCGGGGCGGCATCGACGATCACCGTGGTCCGCCCGCCATGCAGCCGCACGTAACCCATCGCCATACCCGCATTGCCCATCGGCCGGACGCCCGCATTGGCCAAGGCAGAGTCCAACCGCCCCTCGGCCCCGCGCCCCCCGTCATGGAACCGCGCCAGCCCGCCATCGGCATGGCGCAGCGCCCGCAGGGTGGGGGCGATCCGCTCCATCGCCGCGGCAAGCTCTGGCGGCAGGGCGCGTTCCGCCTCGCCCAAGGACAGGCTGACCCAGGTCAGGAGGGTAAAGATTTCAAGGAGTTCTTCGGGGTTGCGGCTGGCGATGCCGCCGCCCATGTCGATCTCGGTGTCACACAGGGCAGCCAGAACCTTCAACGCGGCGGGGTGTTCGATCCCCAGGGCGAGCCCGGCGATGATCAGCCCCGACAGCGCCTCGAACCCCTGCGCCCGGCCCGCAAGGTAGTGGATCTGCAGCGACAGGCTGGCCAGCAGCGGCAGGGGGTCGCGCCCCTCGGTCAGCATCCCCGCCTGCATCACCCAGCGCGTGATGCGCCGCCCGATCAGGTCCGGCGCCCAACCCGGCCCCTGACCGCGGCCAAAGCGGGCGATCCAGGCCTCGGTCCAGGCCTGCGCCCGCTCCTGCGCGCGGATGTCGCCAAAGGCCGCCAGGTCATCCAGCCAGGTGAAGCCATGCACCTCGACCCGGGCGTGCGGATCGGCAAAGGGCACATCCCAGATCGGCCGCCCCGGCGCCTCGACGCTGGCCACGCCTGCGATGAAGTTGCCCGCGACCATCTGCTTGCCGCGGGCATAAAGCCCGATGGACCGCGGTTCGGGCCTGCGGGAAAAGCCCGTGGCGGGGGCGATGCGCGCCGCCCGCCACAGGGCAAGCCTGTTCCGCCAGCCTGAAAGCCCCTCGCCCAATGCCTGCTCTCCCCGTTTTCAGGGCAGCATAGCCCCTTGGGGCGCATCAACCAAGGTGGTCGATACGCTCCATATATTGTGCCAGACCGCGGACCTGACCCAACCACTTGGTGTAAAGCTTGGGGTCATGCGGGGCGGCATGGACGCCCGCCGGAATTTCCCGCGCCATCAGCGATTCCACGGCGAAACTGACGGGCGAGGACACCAGCCGCGCCATCGCGCTGCCGCGCTCATCGCCCCAGGCATCCATGGCCCAGGTCTCGTGGTGGACGATCCGCCCCTCCCGCTCGGCTTTCAGCGAGACAAACAGCACCACACGGTCGGGCTCGCCCGGCGCATAGGTGTTTTCCTTCAGCAGCTCAGCGGCCAATTCGTTGATGCGGGCGTCGCCTTCGGGGCCCTGAAGCGTCTCGATCTCGCGGAAGATCGGGGTCCAGGCCTCGGCCCAGCCGTTCAGGCGGATGGTGCCACGGACGAAATCGCGGACCTTCCAGGCGGGGTCAAAGTGGTAATCCGCCATGAACGGATAGGAATCGCGGTTCGGATAGACCTCGAACGACTCCGGCTGCGGCAAGGGCGCATCATAGGCGGTGATCGCATCCCAAGGGCGCTGCACGCGCAATTCGCTGAAGTTCCGCAAGCTGCGCGAGGGCGAACGCAGCGCCTTCAGCACGCCCGCCGGCGCCCAAGAGAACTTATACCGGAACGCGTTGGGGATCTTCGGCACGCCGCCGCAATAGCTGACAAAGGACAGGGTATTGCCCGCGTCATAGCCCTTCGACGCCCGATAGCGCGCCACCAAGTCATGCGCCATCAGGTGGTCGATCCCGGGGTCCAGGCCACATTCGTTGATGGAAACCAGGCCCTTGTCACGGAACACCGGGTCCAGCGCCTTCATCTCGGGCGAGATATAGGAGGACGACACGAAATGCGCTCCCTTATCCAGGCAGGCCTGTGCGATGCCCACATGGTGATCCACCGTCAGCATGGAAATCGCCACATCGCCCGGCGCCAAGGCCGCCGTCAGGTCGTCCAGGCTATAGGCGCGGATATCTTGGGTCAGGTCGCCCACGGCTTCGCGGGCCTTTTCGACCGTGCGGTTCCAGACCACGACCTTTTCGCCGGACTGGATCAGCCGCCGAAGCCCAGGACCCGAGGACAAGCCCGTGCCACACCAATGGATCGTCATGTTGGTCTCCTTAAAGATTGGCAGAATGGCGGTCGTAATCCGCCTTGGCCCGGCCCCAGACGCCCGTATCCAGATCGGTCAGCGTCAAAAGCGAGGGCAACAATTGCGCCGCATAATCCACCGAGGATTCCACCGGCATCAAGGACGGCAGGTTGTCGATGGCGGTCACATCCAGCGGCGGTTCCGCCACCCGCAGGGCGGGCGCATCCCAATCGGTCGCCTGATTGTAAACCTTGATCGGCGAGAAATCCGAGGTCGGGTCACAGGCGATATCGCCGATGACCGAAAGCGCCCGGGGTTCCGTGGCAGCCGAGGCAGGCACGAAAACCGGGCACCCCGGCCGGGCCAGGATGCAGTTCAGGAAGATGTCATGGGCCAGAACCTGCGGAAAAGGCCCACCGCTGGCGGTCTCGGCCATGTCCCACTTGGTCGGCGTGACGCCCATGGCCTGCAGGCAATCCGCAGCCCCGGTGCCAACCCGCCCCAAGGCGCCGATGATCAAAGCCGAGGGCCGGCGCAGGCCGTGCAACTCACGCTCCAATTCTGCCACCAGGGCCGCGCGGCCCGGATAGACCGACACCGGCCCGCAGATGCCGCCACGCTGCTGCGCCGCCCAGCATTTCAAGCCCAAGGCCGCTCCGGCAAAGCCCGCCCAATAGCCAAAGGCCGCGACGCGGCGGCCATCCTCGCCCACCAGATATTCCAGGTCATACAGCGTGCCACCGCCCGCCTTGAAGCGCCGCAACAGCACCTGCCCCGCCGGCTGCCCCTTGAAGGCATGGCCGAACATGATGTGGCGATGGGTCAGGGGCGTGCCATCCTCGGGCAGCTCTTTCAGCCCGAAGATGATCGCATCCCGGGGCGCTTGCGGCCACAGGTTCTCCCCCACGATCTCGCAGCCGGCCGCAGCATAGCCCTCGATGCCAATCGCCCGCACAGAGGACTGCTCGACCGACACGCGAACACCCGCGCGCACCAGCGCCGCCGCGCCCTCGGGCGTCAGACCCACGCGTTCTTCGTGCGGGCGCTGCTCGGCCCGAACCCACAGATGTACCATGGCGAAACTCCTCTTTGCGCCCGACCTAGCAGAAGCGCGCCAAAGCGTCCAACCCGCTTTGCGTCACGCCCTGCCGCAAAGCGACCTTGCGTCTTTCATACTGACTTAAATATTCCACGGGGGTCCGGGGGTGTGAAACCCCCGGTTTTTGCAACGGGTCCGGGGGTGTGAAACCCCCGGTTTTTGCAACGGGTCCGGGGGTGTGAAACCCCCGGCTTTTCAACGGGTCCGGGGGCTGAAACCCTCGACGCGGTCCACCCGCCTAAGGCATGACCTCGAACCGGTCGACATCCACCATCCCGTGATCGGTGATCTTCAGATGCGGAATGACCGGCAGACACAAAAACGCCAGCTGCAGAAAGGGTTCCTCCAGCACGACACCCAAGGACCGCGCCGCAGCCCGCAAGGCCACCAGCTTTTCGCGGACGGTTTCAAAGGGGTCAAGGCTCATCAACCCCGCCACCGGAAGCGCCAATTCCGCCAGCACCCGCCCGCCTTCGACCACGACAAAGCCGCCCTCGATCTGCCCCAACCGGTTGCAGGCCAGGGCCATATCCGCGTAATCCGCGCCGACCACGGCGATGTTGTGGTGGTCATGACAAACGGTCGAGGCGATGGCGCCGCGTTCCAGCCCGAACCCCTGCACGAAGCCGGTGGCGAGGTTGCCGTTCTTGCCGTGCCGCTCCAGCACGGCGATTTTCACCAGATCGCGAGAGATATCCGGCCGCTTGTCGCCATCCACCGGGGCAATCTGAAACGTCAGATGTTCGGTGATGATCTTGCCGGGGATCACCCCGATGACCGGGGTTTCCACCCGGTTGCCTCCGGTGCGAAAATCCCCCGCGCTGACCTGACGCGCCTTGACCGAATGGCGCGCGACCGGTTCGACCGGAGGGCGCCCGGCAAAGGCCGCGGCATCGACCCAGACCCCGCCTGCAATCACGTCCTGCACATCGCAGGCCTCCAGACTGCCCAGAACCGCGATATCCGCCCGCCGCCCCGGCGCGATCAGCCCGCGGTCCTTCAGGCCAAAGGCCTCCGCCGCCGAGAGGCTGGCCGCGCGGTAAGCCGCCAGCACCGGCGCGCCCCAGGCAATCGCCGTCCGGATGATCCAGTCCAGATGACCATGCTCGCCGATGTCCAAAGGGTTCCTGTCATCGGTGCAGAAACACAAATACGGCGCGTGACGTTCGGTCAACAGCCCGACCAGCGCCCGCAAATCCTTGGACACCGACCCCTCGCGGATCAAGACGCGCATCCCCTTGCGCAGCTTTTCCAGCGCCTCGTCATACCCCGTCGCCTCGTGCTCGGTCCGGATGCCCGCCGCCAGATAGCCGTTCAGGTCATTGCCCCGCAGCAGGGGCGCATGGCCGTCGATATGGGCGCCCTGCCACAGGGCCAGCTTTTCCATGCAGCCCGCATCCTGCATCAGCACGCCGGGATAATTCATGAACTCTGCCAGGCCGATGCCCTGCGGATGGTCCTTGAAGGGCGCCAGATCCGCCGCTCCCAGCACCGCCCCCGTCGTCTCCATATGGGTCGAGGGCACGCAAGAGCTGACCTGAACCCGCAGGTCCATCAAGAGCTTGCCGGCGCAGTCAAAGAAATACTGCAGGCCCGTTGTGCCGCAGACATTGGCGATTTCATGCGGGTCGCAAATCGCCGTTGTCACGCCATGTGGCGTCACGCAGCGGTCGAACTCTTGCGGCGTCACAAGGCTGCTTTCGATGTGCAAATGGGTGTCGATAAAGCCCGGGACCAGGATTTTTCCGGTCAGGTCGATTTCGCGCCGCCCGCTGTAGGTGCCAAAGACGCCCACGATCGTGTCGCCGCAAATCGCCACATCGGTGTCCACCAGATCCCCGGTGATCAGGTCAAAAACCCGGCCGCCCTTCAGCACCAGGTCGGCGGGAACCGCGCCGCGGCCTTGGGCGATGCGGGCGGATAGGGGGGCTTTGGGCGCGATATCCATGGGACGACTCCTTTCGGGCAATCAAAGCCGCAAACCCGCCTGCCGTCCAGCGCCCCGCTTTCCACCGTCCAAATCCCCGCCCGCGTCCAGCCGTTGATGCGCCCCCGCTGGTTCCTTTGGCGCAAAGCCCCTCCCGCAGGGCCGCGCCCCTCTTGCCCCCGCGCCCCCGCCCTGCCACTTTCGCCGCCATGGAACAGCCGCCCTTTTCGAATCCCCTGCGGGGGATCTTGCTGAAACTGGCTTCGGTGCTGGTCTTCATCGTCATGTCGTCCTTGATCAAGGAAACCTCCTCCCATGTCCCGGCGGGCGAGGCGGTGTTTTTCCGGTCGTTCTTCGCCATTCCGGTGATCTTTGCCTGGCTGGCTCTGCAAGGAGAGGTCGCGGGCGTCATCCGCACCACCAACATCGCGGGCCATTTCTTTCGCGGCTTCATGGGGACCTGCGCCATGGGGATGGGCTTTGCGGCGCTGGCCTATCTGCCGCTGCCCGAGGTCACGGCCATCGGCTATGCCTCGCCGCTGTTGGTCGTGATCCTTGCCGCGATGTTCCTGGGCGAACAGGTGCGGCTGTTTCGCATGTCGATGGTCGCGCTGGGCCTGACGGGCGTGCTGATCGTCCTTGCCCCCCGCCTGTCCGTGACCGAGGCCGCGGGCACGAAAGAGGCCTTCGGTGCCATGGTCGTGCTGATCTCGGCCATCTGCGCAGCGCTGGCGCAAGTCTTTGTCCGCAAACTGGTGCTGACGGAAAAGACCGCGGCCATCGTCTTCTGGTTCTCGACCTCGTCCACGCTTCTGTCGCTGTTGACCATCCCCTTCGGCTGGGTCTGGCCCACCCCGTTCGAGACCGCGCTTCTGGTCACATGCGGCATCCTGGGCGGGGTGGGGCAGATCTTCTTGACCTCGTCCTACCGCTATGGCGACGCCTCGTTGATCGCGCCCTTTGACTATGCCTCGATGATCTTTTCGCTGGGCATCGGCTGGTTCTTTTTCGCCGAGGTGCCGACCCTGACCATGCTGGCGGGCGCCACTCTGGTCGTGCTGGCGGGCATCCTGATCATCTGGCGCGAACGCCAGTTGGGGCTGAAACGCGAACAGACCGCCGTGACGCCGCAGGGCTAAGGTTGCTTATGCGCCCCCATGCCGCTAAATGGCTGCAACCCGGAATCAGGAGAGCGTCATGGCAGCCTATCAATACGTCTATCACATGCAGAACGTCTCCAAGACCTATCCGGGCGGCAAGAAGTGCTTCGAGAACATCAACCTGAACTTCCTGCCGGGGGTCAAGATCGGTGTGGTCGGCGTGAACGGCGCCGGTAAGTCGACGCTGCTGCGCATCCTGGCCGGCACCGACAAGGATTTCACCGGCGAGGCCTGGGCCGCCAAGGGCGCCAAAGTGGGCTACCTCGCGCAGGAACCGCAGCTGGACGCCTCGCTGGACGTGCGGGGCAACGTCAAGCTGGGCTGCGCCGAAAAGGTCGCCAAGCTGGACCGCTATAACGAACTGGCGATGAACTACTCGGACGACACCGCCGACGAGATGAGCCGCTTGCAGGACGAGATCGACGCCGAAAACCTGTGGGACTTGGACAGCCAGATCGACGTGGCGATGGAGGCCCTGCGCTGCCCGCCCGACGATTGGGCGGTCGAAAACCTCTCGGGCGGGGAACGTCGCCGGGTGGCCTTGTGCCAACTGCTGCTGGCGGCGCCTGACATGCTGCTTCTGGACGAACCTACCAACCACTTGGACGCCGAGTCGATCGCCTGGCTGCAACAGCACCTGATGGCCTATAAGGGCACGATCCTGGTCGTGACCCACGACCGCTACTTCCTGGACGACATCACCGGCTGGATCCTGGAATTGGACCGCGGCCGTGGCATTCCTTACGAGGGCAACTACTCCGCCTGGCTGGAGCAAAAGGCCAAGCGCGCCGCACAAGAGGCCCGCGAAGACCGGTCGAAGCAGAAGGCGATGGAAAAGGAACTGGAGTGGATCCGCGCCGGTGCCCGTGCCCGTCAGGCCAAGCAGAAGGCCCGTATCACCAAGTATAACGAGATGGCGACGCAGACCGTCCGCGAACGCGCGACTTCGGCGCAGATCATCATCCCGAACGGCGAGCGTCTGGGCGGCAAGGTGATCGAGGTCGAGGGTCTGACCAAGCATATGGGCGACAAGCTTCTGGTCGAGAACCTGAGCTTTGTGGTGCCCCCGGGTGCGATTGTGGGGGTTATCGGCCCGAACGGCGCCGGGAAATCGACTTTGTTCCGCATGATCACCGGGCAGGAGCAGCCCGACGCCGGGACGATCACGCTGGGGACGACGGTGCAGCTGTCTTATGTGGACCAGTCGCGCGATGCCCTGGAGCCGGGCAAGACGGTTTGGGAAGAGATCTCGGGCGGGGCGGAAGTCATCCACTTGGGCGATTACGACGTGAACTCGCGCGCCTATTGCGGTGCCTTCAACTTCAAGGGCACCGATCAACAGAAGAAGGTCGGCACGCTGTCGGGCGGTGAGCGCAACCGCGTCCACATGGCCAAGCTGTTGAAATCGGGCGGCAATGTGCTGCTGCTTGACGAACCGACCAACGACCTGGACGTGGAAACGCTTCAGGCGCTTGAAGCCGCCATCGAAGACTTCGCCGGCTGCGCCGTGATCATCAGCCACGACCGCTTCTTCCTGGACCGGCTTTGCACCCATATCCTGGCGTTTGAGGGTGATGCTCATGTCGAATGGTTCGAAGGCAACTTCGAGGCCTATGAGGAAGACAAAGTGCGTAGGTTGGGGCCGGACAGCATCGAGCCGACACGGGTGAAGCACAAGAAGTTCACGAGGTGAGTTGAAGGGGCGGGGGAAACCCCGCCCTTTAAACTTAGGGACTAAAGCTCCACTTGCAGTTAGCTGGCTGCGCTGAGTTTTCAGCGGTTTAGCTTTGCGGAGCCCTTTTGTTGAATTATTGATTTTTGTCCGAGTGCGTGTTATGATTGCTCTTGAATTGATAGGGTGCGGTCATGAAACAATTCGTTGGGGCGCTGGTTTGCGCGATAGGAATTTGCGGCTTTGATCTGCAGGCAAAGGCAGACGTAGTCGTTACAGACCTTGGTTTTTTCTCGGACTGTTATCAGGCAGTGGCATATCGAGATGGAACGCTGTTTGAGATGCTAAGTGCCAATATCGACTCATATGATCCCGAGTTCGAAGCGAGGATCGACGCCACTATTACCGAGTTTGCCACCTATCGAGATCAGTCACAGTCGATCTATGATGCTGCAACTGATGAAATGAAGAAGAGAATGGCAGCCGCTGCGGCGAAATTCATCTTTTTTGACCTGCTGGCAGATCGTGGTTTGGAAGCGATTCCCCAGACGTTCAAGGACGCCTATTCCGTGCAGGATTGGGAGGCCTTTGAGGCAGTCGTGAAAGAGGCCAATGCTCTCAAGGCTCGTGTGATGGAAGAGGCGATTACAGGCAAGCCGTTTTCCGATGATTATGCGATTGGGCGTGCTCAGGACATCCTGAAGGATTTTCTGCAGAGTAAAGCCAGCAAGCTTGCTGGACCCCATGGTGCTCTTTTCCTGAAGGTTGGTTTCCTTGGCATGGACGGGTTGGAGATCTATCTTGACACGCTTCCGCGTCGGAAAGAGGGCGAAGCAGAGTTTGGAATTTATGCGGATGCAATTGCCAAGCTGCATGAGCAGTCCAAGCAAGCGCCAATTTCATTCCTAAACAAGGTCAAGAATCAGATCGACAGTGCCTGTAGCCCCGGTTGAGGTTTGGACCCCTCACCCCGCATACCCCGCCCCCTCTTCATCCAACAGCGCCTTGATCTCGCGGAAGTGGAAGTTTGCGAAATCCGGGTAGGATTCCCATTCGCGGGCGGTTTTCTCGGCGACTTCGTCGCTTAGCACCCGCAAGGGCCGACCGGTTTGCAGGGCCTTGATATAGGTCTCGGCGGCGCGTTCGAAATAATACAACCGGTTGAAGGTCTCGGCCACGGTCCGCCCGATGATCAGCACCCCGTGGTTGCCCATCACCATGGCGATCACCTTGGGATCGGCCAGCATCGCCGCACAGCGGGCGCCCTCTTCGTCAAAGGCCATGCCGCCGTAATGCGCGTCCACCACCTGGCGGCCAAAGAACATCGCGGAGTTCTGGTCGATCGGCGGCAGGACCGAATCCGCCAACGAGGCCAAAACCGTCGCATGGATCGAATGGACATGCATCACGCAGCGCGCATGGGGCAGCGCCCGGTGGATCGACCCATGCAGGCCCCAGGCGGTCGGATCGGGGGCGTCGGGACGCTCCATCGTGCGGGGATCATTGGCGTCGATTTCCACCAGCGACGAGGCCGTTATCCGCCCGAAATGCCGCCCGTTCGGGTTTATCAGGAACCGCGAGCCGCTGTCGTTCACCGCCAGACTGAAATGGTTCGCCACCGCCTCATGCAGGTTCATCCGCACGGTCCAGCGGAAGGCCGCGGCCAGGTCGACCCTATCGGCCCAATGGGTGATATTCGCCCGTTCGTTCATGTTACCCTCCATAAGGCCAATCGCCCTTGGCCAAGGCGGAGACCGCCGCCACGATTCGTCCGAAACTGTCGCGCGCCCGCCCGACCGAATGGCGCGCGCGCAGATAGCCATGCACCAGGCCCGCTTCGGTAAAGCTGACCGCGCGCCCCCCCGCAGCCCGAGCCCGCGCGGCATAGGCCTCAGCATCATCGCAAAGCGGGTCACATTCTGCGCCAAAAGCGACCGTGGGCGGTAGGCCGGTGAAATCCCCCAGCAGCGGAGAAACCGTCGGGTCCGGCGCCGGCACCTCGCCGCCATGACGGATGCCGGCATAGAACAGCACATCCGCCCGGGTCAGCATCGGCGCATGGGCATGGGTCAGGTAGCTGCCGCGATCCACGTCTCCGCCAAGGCCGGGATAGATCAGCACCTGGCCGCGCACCGGAACTTGGGCTGCCACCGCAGCGCAAAGGTTGCCACCGGCGCTGTCGCCCACCAGAACCACATCCCCTAGCGCCCGCACGACGGCAAGGCAGTCCTCCAGGGCGGCGGGGTGGCGGTGTTCGGGCGACAGGCGGTAGTCGACCAGCACGACCCGCAGGCCTGTGGCGGCCGCGATCTCGGCGCAGACATCGTCATGGCTGTTCAGGCCGCCGACCACAAAGCCTCCGCCATGCAGATAGACCACGGCCGGAGCATCCCCGGCGAAATCGCGCACCGGAACGCCCGCGATCTGGTGATCGACCGGGCGCGTCGCATAGGGCCGGTGAAACACCCGGCACATGGCGTCATAGACCCGCCTTTGCCCGGCGCTATCCAGGTCCACCGCATCCGCCGGATAGGCCGCATCGGTGGCGCGGATGAAGGCCCAGGTCTCTTCGTCGATCAGCTTTGAATAATCCATGCCACCACTCTGCCCCGACCTGCCGCCATGAGGCCAGCCCCGCGCCCCATTTCCGCCCGCATTCTTGGTGATTTTGATTGAAATGTTAAGGAGCACGTCATGCAACTGATCCACGCCTTTCCTCATCCCGGTCTTCTGGTCGGATCGGGCGTTCGGGTGCTTTTGCTGTCCGGTCAGCCCGAGCCCATCGCCCGCCGGCTGGAGGCCCTGGGCGCCCGGGTCGAAACCCGCGACGAGCTTTACACCGCGCTGTCCGACATCCTGGAAGACCCGCAGGGCCTGGGGCTTTTCGTGGTCGATTGCGACACGATCGGGATGGAGGGCGCACAGACGGTGCGCCGGGCGCTGCATGTCATCTCCGAGACGCGGCGGGCGATCCCGATGATCCTGATTTCCCGCGACTTCCCGCGGCAAAGCTTTCCCGAGGACCGCTTCGACCCGGTGCAACTGCGTGCGCCCCTGTCGGCAGTGTCGCTGAAGGTGGGCTATGAACATGCCCTGCGCGACCGCGTCGACTTGCAGTGAGGCCACCAGGGAATCGGGGTCGCAGAACTGGGGCGCAAGAGCCGCGGCAATGAAAAAAGGCGCGAGGGCCCCTCGCGCCTTTTCCCGAATGGGTGTCGCGGCTTATGCCAGCGAGATATTGATCGCCGATTCGCGGCCGTCGCGGCCCGATTCGATATCGAAGACGACCGGTTGGCCGTCCTTCAGCGAGGTCAGGCCAGCGCGTTGCAGAGCGGTGATGTGGACGAACACGTCCTTCTTGCCGCCTTCGGGGGCGATGAAGCCGTAGCCTTTGGTTTCATTGAACCATTTCACGGTGCCCTTGGCCATCGTGATCACTCCTGTCAAAACCCGCCCGCGGAATGCGGCGGCTCGGCTCAGTCAGCTTTTCGAAAGTCGGGCCGATTGGGCGGACAGGTCGAAGACAACGTAGCAGGCTTTGTATGCAAGAATGCGGGGGCCAAATCAAGGCCCCCGCTGGGGGTGTCAAGCCAAAGCCTTGGCGATCTGATCTTTTAGTGACAGTCGCTGCTTTCGCAGGCGGGTTTCCTCTTCTTCGGAAATCGTGTCGACCCGGGTTTCGGCCCGGTGCAGGGCGCGGTTCACCTCGTGATAGCTGTCGGCCAGCTTGCGGAAATGGTCATCCGAAGCGCGCAGGGCGTGGATCGCCTCGGCCTTGGCGGGGAATTCCTCGTGCAGTTCATGGGGGGTGTTGGACATCTTGGTCTCCTTTCCCTGCAAGCCTGCGGCAGAGAGCCGCCGTCTGCCTTGACCTGCGTCAAGCGTGGTTTGCGCAGGCCACGCTTTCGCGTTAGGTGCTGGGCAAAGATCTGGAACCCGACGTGTCCCTGCGCAGCAAGATTGTCTCCCGTTATTTCAGCGGCCCCCTGGGGCGCGTGATCCTTCTGTCCGTTCCGGCCCAGAAATGGACCTATATCGGCGCGGGCCTGTCGATGATGGGGGTGGCCGCGGCCACCGCCGCCTCGGCTTGGATCATGCAAAGCTTTTTCGACGCCGTGGCCAAGCCCGAGGACCGCGGTCAGATCTGGATGGTGGCCGGCGCCATTACGGTGATCTTCCTGGCGCGGGGACTCTTTACCTTCCTGCAGGCGGTGCTTCTGGCCAAGGCGGGCAACCGGGTGGTGGCCGATATCCAGACCCGGATCTTCGCCAAGCTGATGCGGCAGGACTATGCTTTTTTCTCGGCCACCGAAAGTTCCGACATCCTGATGCGCCTGACCCAGGGCGCGACGGCGGCGCGGGCGATGATCGACCAGCTGGCCGTGGGTCTGGTGCGCGACCTTTTGACCTTTGTGGGCCTTGTGTCGGTCATGCTGTGGCAGCATGCGATCTTGTCTCTGATGTTTCTGGTGATCGGCCCCCTGGCGGCCATCGGCCTGCGTCTGGTGCTGCAGGCCGTGCGGCGGATCGCGGGGCGAGAGCTTGCCTCGATCGCCGATGTCTACCGCGTGCTGCAGGAATCCGCCGCCGGCATCCGCATCATCAAGGCCTTTGCCCTGGAGGATCTGATGAACGCCCGCATGGTCAAGGCCGTGCGAGAGACCGAAGCCCGCGCCAATGCCATGACCCGGGTCGGGGCGATCACCGTGCCGATGCTGGATATCCTGGCGGGCATGGCGATTGCGGCGATCCTTCTGGTGTCGACGACCTCGCTTTTGGGGGGCACGGTGACATCGCCCGGGCAGCTGATGTCCTTTGTGGCGGCGCTGCTCATGGCCTATGACCCGGCGCGGCGTCTGTCGCAAACCCGGGTGCAGATCGAGGGCAACATGGCCGGCGTGGCCATGATCTTTGACCTGATGGACCGGCCCGAACCTCTGACCGAGGCGCCCGACGCCAAGCCCCTGCCGCCTGCGCCTTTGGAGATCACCTTTGACGCCATGGGCTTTGCCTATGGGGACAAGGTCGCGATCCATCCCCTGACGCTGACTTGTGCGGCGGGCAAGACGACGGCGTTCGTCGGGCCTTCGGGGTCGGGGAAATCGACGCTGTTGAACCTGATCCTGCGCTTGCAGGACCCGACGACCGGGGTGCTGCGGATCGGCGGCCTGGACCTGCGTCAGGCGCAACTGGACAGCCTGCGCGGGGCGATTTCCTATGTCGGCCAAGAAACCTTCCTGTTTTCGACCAGCCTGATGGAGAACATCCGTCTGGGTCGCCGCGATGCCACGGATGCCGAGGTGATAGCGGCCGCCAAGGTCGCCCAGGCGCATGAGTTCATCGACTTGCTGCCCGCCGGCTATCAGACCCCGGTGGGCGAGAATGGCGCCTTCCTGTCGGGCGGGCAAAAGCAGCGCATCGCGATTGCGCGGGCGGTGCTGAAGAACGCGCCGATCCTGGTTTTGGACGAAGCGACAAGCGCCTTGGACAATATCTCGGAACGTGGGGTGCGCGATGGGCTTGCGGCCCTGTCCGAGGGGCGAACGACCATCGTGGTCGCTCACCGCCTGTCGACGATCCAACACGCCGACCGGATCTGCTTTCTTGAAGGCGGGCGGGTGGTCGAGGACGGGACCTTTGACGACCTGCTGGCCAAGGGTGGCAAGTTCCGCGCCCTGCATGACGGCGCGGCGCAAGACCAAAGCGCGTAGGACCCACTGGCGCAGGACTCCGGCGCGGCGGGATGAATCCCGCCCTACACCATGGGGCCCGGGCGGGATCTTGGCCATACGGAAGGGGTTTTGCGTAGGGCGGGGTTCACCCCGCCGCCCCCTTTGCCGCCCCCCCTTGCCGCCCCGTCATAGATCGCCAGAACCCGCCCCACCGCCGCATCCAGCAGCCCCTCGGCCTTGGCGGCCGACAGCCCCTCGGACCAGACCGCGCCAAGGTGCTGGCTGACCAGGGTTTCCGGAATGTCGCGATCCCCCAGCCGGTCCAGCACCGCCCGCGCCGCCTGTTGCGCAGGGGCCTGGCCCCAGTAATACCGGATGCGGTCGGAATAAGAGTAATGCCGCATCAGCCGCTGTTCCGCGGGCGTGCCGGGATAGTATTTCGCCCAATGCTTCGGGTCCTGGATCATCAGCGCCTCCATCGCGGGTTGGATGGCGGGCGGTTTCCCGTCCAGCTCTGCCGCGATCAGGTCCAGCCCATACAGCGCCTCACGCAGGGCAAAGGTCAGCCAGGGGCCGACCTTGAGGATGGCGAACCCGCCCGTCACAAGGGCGCGCAAGGCCGCCTCGGACTGGTAGTCGGTCGAATGAGCCTCGTAGATCATGCCAGGCAGGGTGTTCAGCCGCGCCGACAAAGCCTCGGCCTTGGCGGGCGCAAAGGGGACGACGTTCTGGTTGCCGAACTCGACTCCCGGCTGGACGACCAGGCCCAGCACGCGGTCGAACCCCAGCCCCGCCTTGGCAAAGGCCTCCCGGTGGATATCGACTGTCCGGGCCGCGGCATCCGGAGAGGTCACTTCCAGGCTGTCCACATGATGCAAGGCGCCGCCGGGGATCGGGACCTCGGTGCCGATGACATAGGCGGGGGCGCCATGTTTTTCGGCCACGGCGGCCAGACGGGCGGCCCTTTGGGCGGTGATCTCGTCGGGCAGGGCCTCGGGTTCGCCCGCGCAGCCCATACTGCAATCCAGGTGGATCTTGGTGAAGCCCGCCGTGACGTAATCGGCCACCATCACCGCCGCGCGATCCAGCGCCTGATCCGCCGGCAGGTGCTTCCACGGGTTCGGTCCCAGGTGGTCGCCGCCCAGGATCAGATCGGCGGGGTCAAAGCCCTCGACCGCGGCGATGTCCAGCACAAAGCGGCGGAAGTCCGCAGGCGTCATGCCGGTATAACCGCCGTCCTGGTTGACCTGGTTGCAGGTCGCCTCGATCAGCACGGGGCGACCCCTGCCTTGCCGCAGCGCCATGGCGATCACGCGGGGATGGGCCGAACAGACCGAGGTGATCCCCAGCGCGCCACGGTTCTGGGGAAGGGACATCAGAAAGGGATGAGTCATGGGAACCTCCTGTAACGATCAGTAACGATCAGAAATACGATTGACAAGGATCATCTTGCCCCTATCCTTGACGCCATGAAACCCACCCGCGCCGCCCTGATCCGCCGCTACCTGCATGAAAACGGCCCCTCCTCGCTTGCGGCTCTGTCCGAGGCGACGGGCGCGTCGCTGCCGACGCTGCGCCGCGACCTGACCGAGATGGCGCAACAGGGCATCGTGACCCGCGACCATGGCGGGGCGGCGCTGGCGGAAACCCACCTGCGCGAGGCGGCGTTCGAAGCGCGCGAGAACCAGGCCCTGGCCGAGAAACGTGCCATTGCCGCCGCCGCCCATGCCCTGCTGACCCCCGGCGCCACGGTCTTTCTGGACGCGGGGACGACGGTCCTGCAACTGGCCCGCCGCATCCGCGCCGAACCTCTGGCCCTGTCGGTTTTCACCAACTGCCTGCCCATCGCACAGACCTTGGCCGAGGCGCCGGGCGTCAAGGTCACTCTGCTGGGGGGCGCCTATCGGCCCGAAAATGCCTCGATCACCGGACCGCTGGCCGAAGCCATGCTGGAGAGCCTTTGGGTCCAGCACCTGTTCCTCGGCTGTGGCGCGATTTCGGATGACCTGACCCTGTCGTCGGCCGATGAATCCGAGGCGCGGTTGAACGCTCGCATGATCGCCCGGGCCGCGCAGGCGACGCTTTTGGCCGACCCGTCCAAGTTCGGGCCGCGCCTGACCTATGGGTTTGCCGGGGCGGGCGCCCTGACACGCATCATCTCGACCGACCTGCCCCCCGAGACTGCCGCCGCGATCCGCGCCGCCGGTCCCCAATTGATCCTGACCCTATCCTGACCCGGAGCCTGCCATGAACGTCACCGAAAAAGTCATCCGCGAACAGTTCCCCTTTTGGGCGGGGGCTGCAAGCCAACCCCTGCCCGAGATCACGCAAAGAACCGTGGTCGTGGTGGGCTGCGGCACGTCCTATTACCTGGCGCAGACCATCGCGGCGGGGTTCAACGAACAGGGCCGCCGTGCCATCGCCGTGCCCGGCGCGGAATGGGCGCGGCGGATGGGAAGCTATCTTGCCGACCGCGCCGATACGCTGGTGATCGGCCTGTCGCGGTCGGGCACCACGACGGAAACGGTGCAGGCGATCCAGGCCTCTCGGGCTGCGGGCCTGCCGACGCTGGCCGTGTCTTGCGAGGCGGGGTCGACGATCCTGCAGGCCGCCGACCGGGCGATCTATCTGCCGACCCATGCGGACGAAGGCATCGTCATGTCGGTTTCGGCCAGCCTGATGTTGATTGCCGGGCTGCGGCTGGCGGGCATCACCCCGGCGCGGGCGGCGGAAGCTGCGACCGCCCTAGCCGCGGTCGAGCGCGCCGATGACCTGCTGCGCGGGCGGACGCATTTTGTCTATCTCGGCGCCGGGGCGATGTATGGCGCGGCACAAGAAGGCGGGCTGAAGCTGATGGAGATGTCGATCAGCTTTTCCCAGGCCTTTCACCCGCTGGAATACCGCCACGGGCCGATCTCGCTGATCGACGAAGGGTCTTTGGTCGTGATGCTGTATTCCGCCGAAACGGCAGAGGAAGAGGCCAAGGTCATCGCCGACGTCCGCGCCAAGGGGGCACGGGTGATCGGCTTTGGCGGGCCGGGCGATCTGTCGGTGGCCTTGGCCTCCAAAGGCCCGGCGCGGGCGGTCGAGGTTCTGCCCGCGCTGCAGCTGTTGGGCGAGAAGGTGGCGCTGCTGAAAGGCTTGGACACGTCGCAGCCCCGCCACCTGACCAAGGTCGTGACGCTGTAACGGCCAGATCGGCGGCCCCCGTCAAGCCGGGGTTCACCAGACCGTCAGCCCGCCATCCACCGCCAGCACCGCCCCGGTGATCAGGCTGGCCGCCGGAGAGGCCAGGAACAGCACCGCCGCCGCCACCTCGTCCGGCCGCCCCATCCGCCCCATCGGCGTATCGGCCAGCCAGACCGGGATGCGCGCCTGGTTCTCGGCCACGGCCAGAACCATGGGCGTCTCGATATAGGTCGGCGCCACGGCATTGACCCGCAACCCATGCGGCGCCCATTCCGCCGCAAGGTTGCGCGTCAGGTGATGGACCGCCGCCTTCGAGGTGTTGTAGGCCGTCTGCGCCTGGGGCCGGTTGACGATGGTCCCGGACATGCTGCCGATGTTGACGATGACCCCGCGCTTGGCGGCGATCATCGCCCGGCCAAAAGCGCGGGCGCACCAGAAGACGCCGTTGACATTGACCTCCATCATCAGGCGCCATTCCGCGTCGGAAAGGTCCTGGGCCGAGGTCCCGTTGCGCCCCACACCGGCGTTGTTGATCAGGATGCTGGGCACCCAGTTTTCAGAAGGGGCGCCGGTTTCAGAAGTAACCCCGGCAAGTTCCGCCGCGCAGGCCTCCATCCGCGCGGGGTCGGTCACATCGCCCTGAATGGCGCGGGCCTGCATCCCCTTGGCGCGCAACGACTCTGCCGCGGCCTCGGCGTCCTCGAGCCGGGGCTCCAGGATCACCAGCCGCGCGCCGGCCTCACCCAGGGCTTCGGCACAGGCAAGGCCGATGCCGCGGCCTCCACCGGTGACGAGGGCGGTTTCTCCCTCCAACCGAAAGCGTTCCAGATACATCAGATGTCAAAGGCTGCGGGCAGGATGATGATGTCGCGGATCGTGACGGTCCGCGGGCGCGACAGGATAAAGACGGCGGCCGCGCCGATCTCTTCGGCGCCCAACAGCGCGCCATCGGCCTTGGCCTTGGCCAGACGTTCCGGCAGCCAGTCCTTCAACAGCGCGGTTTCCACCGGCCCCGGCGACAGCTCGCCCACCCGGATGCCATGCTTCAACACCTGCCGCCGCACGGCGTTCACAAAGGCCGTGACGGCGTGTTTCGAGGCGGTGTAGATCGGCTCCCAGACCACCGGTGTATGACCCGCAACCGAGGATGTCGCAAGGATATCGCCGGTCCCGCGCTCGATCATGTGGGGCAAGATGCGGTGGATACAGCGGAAGACCGCGTTGATGTTCAGATACAGCATCCGGTCCCAGGCATCGGCATCGCCGGTCCAGACCTCACCGGCGATATAGGCGCCGGCATTGGCGTGAAAGACGTCAAGATGGGGAACCTGCGCCAGGATCTTGGGCAAGATCTGGTCGATCGAGGCCGGGTCCAGCAGGTCGGCGACCAGCGGCAGGGCTTTCGGCCCCAGGTCAGCGCAGACTTGTGCCAGTGCCGCTTCGTCGCGGTCGATCAGGACGACGGTCGCGCCTTCGGCCAGATAGGCCTTGACGCAGGCAAGCCCGATGCCCGAGGCGGCTCCGGTGATGGCGATGTTCTTGGCGGTCAGGGTCATGTGGGGTCCTTTTCAGCGATAAAGCGGGTGAGGTCGGCCAGGGTGCCCGCGCCCTCCATCGGGCCAAGGCAGGTGACATTGCGGGCGCCCGCGGCGGCGGCCAGTTGCAGCGGGTTGGCCAGGCCCAGGCGGCGGGCGGTCAGATAGGCCGCGCCAAAGCAGTCGCCCGCGCCGGTCGGGTCGACCTCGGTGACGGCAAAGGCGGGTTGGTCGATGCGCGTGTCGGCGGTGAACAGCGTGGCCCCCTGATCGCCGCGTTTCAGCACGATTTCCGGGACCACGGCCAGCAGGGCCGCGACCGCCTCGGCCTCTGATGCCTCTGGCAGGCCCGCGGCCAGTTGCAGTTCGGACCCCGAGGGGAGCAGAAGATCGGCCTGCGCCACGACCTGCGCAAGGCGGGCGGCGGTGTCAGGCGTCATCAGTTCCTTGCGCAGGTTGGGGTCCAGCGACAGGCTGCCGCCGCGGGCCTTGACCACGGGAATGGCCTCTTGCAGCAGCGCCCACAGATGCGGGATGGCAAAGGCCGACCCCATGACATGCAGATGCCCCGCGCGTGCCACCAGCGCCCGGGCCGCGTCCGTCATGGCGATCTGACCGGCGGCGGAATGGGCGATGTTGAAGACGAAATCCCGGCCTTTGTCGGGGCGATAGCGGACAAAGGCCGTCCCGGTGGGCAAGGTCGGATGGATGCTGACGGCCGAGACATCGGCGCCATCCGCGCGCAGGCGGTCGGTGTTCAGCCGGCCAAAGTCGTCATCACCGACGCAGGCGACGATCCCCGCCTGACCGCCCAACCGCGCACATTGCGATATGAAGATGGCAGGCGCCCCGCTGGCAAAGGGGCCGCGCAGGTCAAGGGCCTGGCCAAAGCCGTGGCCGGGGGTGGTTGCCATGATCTCGACGAGGATTTCGCCGAAGGTGATGGTGGGGCCGAGGGTGTCGGAAGAGAGCATGGGGCCGGGTCCAAAAAGCGCCTTGCGGCGGGTGGGGTCCGGCAACCCTATGATTCGCCGTCACGGTAGCCGGATTTGTCATGACGTGCAACATATCCCGTCACGATGGGGTGGCTTCCCCGGTCAGGGCGCGCTGATGCATCATCGCAGCCGCACCAAAGGCCGCGCCATAGGGGCTGTCCGGGGCCAGGTCGATGGGCGGCAGGGCAAAGCTGTGCGACTGCGCCGCCACCCGATGCGCCTGAACCCGCGCCGCCACCAAGGGATAAAGCGCCGCCACCGACCCGCCCAGGATCACGCGGTCGGCGTCAATGATCCGACAGGTCTGGGTCAGCGCAAAAGCCAGGGTCTGCGCCCAATCCTCGGCGATCAGCACCGCGCGGGGCTCTCGGTCGGCCACGGCGGTCAGAAAGGCGGGCAGGCCGCCGCCATAGTCGGCCATCAACCGGCCCAGGCCCAGACGGCTTTCGACGCCGGGACCATTCGGCCCCAGTTGCATATGGCCGATCTCGCCGGCCAGGCCACCGCCGCCGCGAAACAGCCGCCCGTCGATCAGGATGCCGCCGCCCACCCCGGTCTCCATGTTGACCAGCAAAGTGACCCCCGGCGCGGCCATCCGGCGGCCCCATGTCACCCCCAGCGCAAAGGCGTTGGCGTCGTTTTCCACCTGCAGCGGCAGGGCATCCGGCAGCCGCCCCACCTGCCGCGCCAGCGCCGCAAGGTCCAGGTCACGCCAGCCCAGAAGCGGCGCCAGCCGCAGCCCTCCGGTCCGGTCCATCTGCGCCGGAACCGCGATGCCGATCCCCGCAAGCCGCGGCGGCCGCCCCGCCAAGTCCAGCGCCCGGGCCAGGCCGGTTTCGGGCGAGGCGCCGTCGAAATCCAGGGTCTCGGCCCGCAGAACCCGGGCGGAAAAGTCCAGTTCGACCACCGAAATATGCTCGACCCCGATTTCCAGACCCAGAAACCGCATCGCCTCGGGGATCAGGTCCAACAGGATGCCGGGCCGCCCCGGACCGGGTGTCGGCGCGGGCTCTGAGGTTTCGCGCACCAATCCGCGGTCCAGGAGCCCCGCGATGATATGCCCCGCAGAAGACCGGTTCAGCCCCAAAACCCGCGCCAAATCGGCGCGCGACAGCCGCCCGGCCTCATAAATCGCACGAAGCGCGGCCTTTTCGCTGGGCAGATCGGGCAGGCGGGGGGCGTTGTGCATCACGGCAGAATTGGCCCGCGGGGGGCTTTGGTCAAGGCGGCTTCGGTCCAGGCCGGGCATTGGTCAGGGCCGGGCATTGGTGACGCGACGGCGCGCGGCCTCGGCCTGCTTCAGGTCGATGAAGGATTTCGCATGGGCGGCCAGCGGCACAGAATCGGTCCAGGTGTCGCGCCAGATCGCGCAGGCCAGCGACAGGCCCTCATCCACCACCGCGCCCGAAAAGCTTTCAAAGGTGATGTCGCGGGCATAGCCGATGTCCAAAAGGGCGTCGAATTGCAGGTCGAAATTGATCACCCCATCGCCCAGATAGCCCCGGTTCGACTCGCCGATATGGAAATAGCCCAGGCGGTCGCCGGCCAGGCGGATGGCGGCGGCGGGATTGGCCTCTTCGATGTTCATGTGGAACGTGTCCAGATGCAGCCGCACATCATCGCGCCCGACCATCTGCAGGTATTCCAGCCCCTGCGCCGTGGTGTTCAGAAGGTTGGTCTCGAAGCGGTTCACCACCTCCAGCACGATTTCCACGCCCGCGGCCTTGGCCTTTTCCGCCGTCCGCGCGATGACTTCGGCGGAATTCCTGCGCCCCTCAGCCGAGGGCAGAGCGTTGTATTTCGTATGGGCCGAGTAAAGAATTCCCCCCAGCCGGACGCCGCCAATGTCGCGCACCGCCGCCACCGCATTGGCCAAAAGCGCCTCTCCGGCGGCCACCTTGTCGCGGTCGGTCGAAGAAACATCCGCCGAAACCGGCAGGCCCATCGTCACCGTTATCCCCAGGTCCAAGGCCTGCGCACGCCGCGCCAGGGCATCCAGGTCAAACTTCTCGGGCCGCAGATAGGCCAGTTCGATGGCCTGAAACCCCGCCGCGGCAGAGCGGTCCATCGCCATCTCCAGCCCCTCTTGCGTTGTGCCACCGGTCCAGACGAAAGAGTGAATCCCAAGCCGTGCCATCAAGGCCCCCTATATGTTGCACGTCCAAACAAAATCCCGAATCCACCGTCTGTCAAGGGGGCAGCGCGGATCGGCGCCCCGCAGCAATGCAGCCGCAGCGAGAATAACCGGTTGACACGACTCGCCGTCAGGGTGATTTGTTGTATAAAGCAACATAAGGGGCGAGGATGAAAACGCAGCTGCGCCTTGTGCCGCATTACGAAGTGATCGTCTGCCCGCCAGAGGAAAGCTTTCGCTGGTATAGCCACGATTACCCCTGGCATCTGGCCAAGTTCAACTACCACCCGGAATATGAACTGCACCTGAACCGGATATCTTCGGGGACGATGATGGTGGGCGACTATCTGGGCGATTTCGGCCCCGGAAATCTGGTGCTGACCGGGCCCAACGTGCCGCACAACTGGGTGTCCAACATTGCCCCCGGAGAGGTGATCACCACCCGCGACATGCTGATCCAGTTCACCCCGGACTGGGCGGAAAAGCTGGCGGGCCTTTGCCCTGAACTGGGCCGCTTGCGCGCCTTGTTCGACGATGCCGCCTGGGGGGTCGAGTTCACTGGCTCCACCGCGCGGGACGGCGCGCGGATGCTGGAAGAGCTGCAAACCGCCACCGGCCCCGACCGGTTTTTCCTGTTCCTGCGCCTGCTGGAGACGCTGTCGCGCGACCCTGCCGACCGGCGCCGCCTGTCGCGCCAGGCGCCCTTGGAGGCCGCGGCCCTGCCCGGGCAGGTCGACCGCGCCATGCGGTTCCTGAACGAAAACCTGTCCGAAGAGATCGACCTTTCCACCGCCGCCGCCAAGGCTGGGCTGACGCCTCAGACCTTTTCGCGCGCCTTCAAACGCCAGACCGGACACACCTTCGCCAGTTACCTGGTGATGACCCGCGTCTATGCCGCCTGCACGGCGCTGACCCAAAGCCATGCGCCGATCACCGAGATCTGCTTTGATGTGGGCTTCAACTCGATTGCCAACTTCAACCGGCAGTTTTTGAAGATCACCGGCCGCACGCCTTCGGATTACCGGCGCGCGGCGCATAGAATCGCCGCCGAGGGACGCGAGCCCACAGAACAGTTTTCGCCCCCGCAGAAACGATTTTCAGGCCGAAAAGGTTAGGTCTGGCGCGGTCTGCACGTAGCGCAACCCCGCCAAGCCCCCTAACGTAAAGTTACGCCACACCTGCCCGGGCTCCGGCAAGCCTATGGGAAGTCAGGCGAATTATGTCCGAAACCGCGAGAGGAGGCGCGATTTCCGGGCCCTGAAACCTGCGCCCTGCGCGTGGGAAAGACGAAAACAATCCAGCAAGGAGGAATGGATGTTTATGAAGTCCAAGATCACGGCCATCGCGGCCGTTTTGATGACCACCGCTTTCCCGGCTTTCGCCGACTTCTGGTCGGATGCGGGCGCGAAATACAAGGGCGTCGTGCTGCACGGCGTCACCGAAAGCTCTCCGCCTTCGGTCTATATCAAGGACGTGTTGGCGCCGCAGTTCGAGGCCGCCACCGGCATCAAGGTCGAGATCGAGACGACCTCGTGGGACCAGATGTATGACAAGGCGATCAAGGACATGGAGGCCGGCACCGGCCTGTATGACATGGTCTATATCGAACAGGACATCATCTACGCCTATCTGTCGCGCAACTTCCTGGTCGACATGACCCAGACGCTGACCGACAAGCCCGAGCTGAAGGCGCCGACCTATGACGACGCCAATTTCACGACCTTTGCGAACTACTTCAAGAACGCGGACGGTCATCTGTTCGGCGTGCCGATGGAAGCTTTCATCAAGCTTTACCTTTATCGCAAGGACCTGTTCGAGAACCCGGACATCATGGCCGCCTACAAGGCCAAGACCGGCAAGGACCTGATGCCTGCCACGACCCATGAAGACTATACCGCCATTGCCGAATTCTTCACCGAATACGGCAAGGAAAAGGGGATGGAGCTGTGGGGCACCACCGCGCAGGCCCATACCGGCCATGCGGCGTCCTGGTATGAATACTACGAGTCGATTGCGCCGACCTTTGGCGTCTATAACTGGGGCATCGACCCGGCCAACAACTATGCGGCCTCGGTCGCGAATGGCGGCCGGATGAACTCGGATGAAGCCAAGGCCGCCATGAAATACTGGCTGCACCTGCGCGACATCGCTCCGCCGGAATCGGCGCAGTCGACCTGGACCGAAACCGCGACGACCTTTGCGGCGGGCCGTGCGGCGCAGGGCCTGATCTACGGCGAAAACGCCGCCTGGATCGCGTCCGATGCCACCAAGTCGAAAGTCGTGGGCCAGGTTGGTTTCGCGCTTCCCCCGCTCGCTGATGGCGTGATGGCGGCGGCAGAGGCCGGCACGGGCTATATCGGCTATTACGACGGCGGCGCCTTTGGTCTGCCGGTGACGTCCAAGAACCAGGAAGCGGCGCTGCTGTTCCTGCAATTCATCGGCCAGAACGAGGTTCAGCCGGATTGGGCGGTCGCCGCGCCGCGCATCACCAACACCGCCACCTATGACGACCCCAAGGTCGTGGCGATGGATGCGACGCTGGGCGGCTATTACACGATGCTGAAAGATCAGGGCAAACTGTTTGCGGGGGCTCCGGCCTATCCGTTCCACGCCCAGGTCCGCGAGGCCACCGCGCCGATCTTCTATCAGATCCTGACCGGCGAAATCGGTCCGGACGAGGGCCTGGACGCCATGGCGGCCAAGGCAGAAGAAGAGCTGACCAACCTCGGGTATCGTCAATAATATCAAGACCCCGGCCGGAAACGGCCGGGGCTCCCTGGGGGAGGGGACAATGCGATCCAACAAGACAGGCTGGCTGATGCTGGCGCCGACTTTGGCCATCCTGGGCACGTTCGGGATTCTGCCGTTTATCTATGTCGTCTACGTGGCCTTTCACCGCTGGAACCCGTTCGGGGCCAATCCGGACATGGTCTATAACGGCGCCAAGAACTTCCGCCGCCTTGTGTTTGACAACGAGTTCCTGACTGCGGTCCTTTACACGCTGGAATTCGCGGTCTTTGCCGTCGGCTCCGAGGTGATCTTGGGCTATTTCCTGGCCCAGCTGCTGATGCGGAACTTCCCGGGCAAGGCCTTCTTTCGCACCATCCACACCCTGCCCTTGATCGTGGCGCCCATCGTCGTGGGCTCGGTCTGGCGTTTGATGACCACGCCGTCGATCGGGATCATCCCCTTCTATCTGAACAACATCTTCGGCTATGACATGAACATGGGCCGCGATCCGGGCACGGCCTTTCTGATGACCGTCATCATGGACATCTGGCACTGGACGCCGCTTGTCACGCTGACCCTGCTGGCCGCGCTTTTGGCCCTGCCGCGTGACCCATTTGAACAGGCCGAAATCGACGGCGCCAACCGCCGCCAGATCTTCTGGCACATCACCTTGCCGATGATCAAACCGGCGATCCTGGCCACCGTCTTTATCCGCATGATGGACGCCTTGCGCACGGTGGACGAGGTCTGGATGCTGACCGGAGGCGGCCCGGGCGATGCCACCCGCTATGTCGGCCTGCACATCTGGAAGGTGGTCTTTCCCAAGACCGACTACGGCTATGGCTCGGCCATCTCGATCATTGTTTTGTATCTGACGCTGATGATGTGCTGGGTGCTTTACGTGGCGCTGGTCGCCCCCCGTCCCAAGAAAGAGGCCCTCTGATGCGCGGTCCCCTGTCCCAACTGGCGCTTTGGCTGGCCCTGTCCTTCCTGACGCTGTTCCCGATCTATTGGCTGTTCGTCATCTCGGTCACGCCCGCGGTGGATCTGTTTTCCACGCCCTCGATCCTGATCGAAAACCCGATCTGGACCAACTACGCCGAGATCTTCCACGACGAGACTTTGCGGCGCTATATGCTGAACTCTGTCATCATCTCGACCGGAAATGCGGTTCTGGTCACGGTCCTGGCGTTTTTTGCCTGCTATGCCCTGTCGCGGTTCGACATCGGCGGCAAAGAGAACATCTTTTTCTGGACCATCACCAACCGGATGGCGCCTGCTGCGGTGTTTCTGCTGCCCCTGTTCCTTTTGTTCACCAAGGTCTTCGCCATTGGGGACTGGAAGCTTTACGACACCCATCTGGGCATGATCCTGCTGTATTGCACCTTTAACCTGCCCTTCGCGATCTGGACCCTGCGGCCCACCATCGACGGCATCCCGAAAGAGCTGGACGAGGCCGCGACCGTCGACGGCGCCTCGACCTGGACCGTGATCCGCCATGTGGTTCTGCCGCTGGCTGCCCCGGGCTTGGCCGTGACGCTGATCCTGACCTGGGTCTTCGCCTGGAACGAGTTCCTTCTGGCCGCGACGCTGACCAGTTTCAACGCCCGCACCATCACCACGGGGCTGTCGGAATATGTGACCACCACCGGCACCGAATGGGGCAAGATGGCCTCCATCGCCATCATCACCCTGATCCCGGCGCTTGTCATCTTTTCGGTCGTGCAGCGGCATATCGTGGCCGGTCTCACCTTTGGCGCCGTGAAGGAATGAACATGAAGAAACGCGGTTTCCTGCCCATCGTCACCAACTGGTTCGACCGACTTTTCATCGGCATCTACCTTTGGGTTGCCATAGAGTTGTTCTGGCTGCGCTTCCTGGAGGCCTTCGTGCCCTTGACTTTCGCCCATCTGCTTTCGTTGGCTGTGGCTCTGTTGATCCTCACCCGCGGCTGATGCGGCCCCAAATGGAGATAGCGATGAAGTCGCTCGTTCTGGAAGAAAAACTGAAACTGTCCTTGCGGGATTTCCCGATTGACGAACCCCTGGGCCCGCGCGATGTGCGCATCGGCATCCATACGGTCGGGATCTGCGGGTCGGATGTGCATTACTACACCCATGGCGGGATCGGCCAGTTCATCGTCAAGGCGCCGATGATCCTGGGGCATGAGGCCTCGGGGACCGTGACCGAAGTCGGCGCCGATGTCACCAACCTGAAAGTCGGCGACCGTGTTTGCATGGAGCCGGGGATACCCGATCCTAACAGCCGGGCATCCAGGCTGGGCATGTATAACATCGACCCCGCCGTGCGGTTCTGGGCCACGCCGCCGGTGCATGGCTGTTTGCGGCCCTCGGTCGTTCATCCGGCGGATTACACCTTCAAACTACCCGACAATGTCTCCTTTGCCGAGGCCGCGATGGTCGAGCCCCTGGCCGTCGGCGTCCATGCCGCGACCAAGGCCAAGGTCAAGCCGGGGGACGTCGCCTTGGTGCAGGGTGCTGGCCCCATCGGCCTTGTCACCGCGCTGTCGGCCTTGGCTGCGGGCTGCGCCCATGTGTTCCTGACCGATGTGGATGACACGAAACTGGAGATCGGCGCCGCCCTGTCGCGTGCCATCACCACGATCAACATCACCCGCCAGGACGCCACCGCCGAAATCCTGAAGGCCACCGAGGGCTGGGGCGTCGAATGTGTCTTTGAATGTTCGGGCCATCCGCGCGCCGCCGGTCAGGTCTTTGACGCGCTGTGCCCCGGTGGCGTCGTGGTCTTTGTCGGCATCCCGGTCGAGCCGTTTCACTATGACCTTGGCAAGGCCATGGTCCGCGAAGCCCGCGTCGAACAGATCTTCCGCTATGCCCATGTCTTTCCGCGCTGCGTCGGCCTGATCGCAAGCGGCGCCATCGACGTCAAACCGCTTATCACCCGCACATTCGCCTTCCAGGACTCCGTCCACGCCTTTGAGGTCGCCGCCACCGCGCCCAAAGGTCAGGTGAAAATGCAAATCGAACTCCCGTAAGGAACCACAATGGCCGAAGTCAGTATCAGGCAAGTCGTCAAGGGCTATGGCGACGTCAAGGTCATCCATGGCGTTTCCGTGGACATCAAGGACGGCGAATTCGTCGTGTTGGTCGGGCCTTCGGGCTGCGGGAAATCCACCCTGCTGCGCATGATCGCGGGGCTGGAGACGATCACCGGCGGCGAAATGGCCATCGGCGGCCGCGTCGTCAACGACGTGCCGCCCAAGGACCGCGACATCGCGATGGTCTTCCAGTCCTATGCTTTGTATCCCCACAAGACCGTGGCCGAAAACATGGGATTCTCCTTGATGATCAAGGGCGCGCCAAAGTCGGAAATCGACGCCAAAGTCGGTCGCGCGGCGGAAATCCTTGACCTGACCAAGCTGTTGAATCGCTTTCCCAAACAGCTTTCGGGCGGGCAACGGCAGCGCGTCGCGATGGGTCGCGCGATTGTCCGCGACCCTCAGGTGTTTTTGTTCGACGAGCCGCTGTCGAACCTGGATGCCAAGCTGCGCGTCCAGATGCGGGTGGAGATCAAAGAGCTTCACCGCCGGCTCAAGACCACGATCATCTATGTGACCCATGACCAGATCGAGGCCATGACCATGGCTGACAAGATCGTCGTGATGAAGGATGGCCGCGTCGAACAGGTGGGCAAGCCGCTGGATCTTTATGACCGGCCGGGGAACCTGTTTGTCGCGGGCTTCATCGGGTCGCCGGCGATGAACTTCCTGAAGGGGGTGACGGCCACGCGTGATGGGGTTTCGGTCGTCATGACCGAAGACGGTATCGCCCTTCCTGCGCCCGATACGCCCGCAGGCCGTCAGGTCGTCTATGGCATCCGCCCCGAACATATTGGCGTGGGTCCGGGTGGCAATCGGGTCAAGGTCGGCATCCTGGAGCCGACGGGGTCGGAAACCCTGATCTTTGCGCATCTGGGCGCGCAAAGGATCGACGCCGTGATCCGCGACCGGATCGAGGCCGAGCCGGGGCAGGACCTGTCCTTTGTGCTGGACCCTGCGCGGGTGCATCTGTTTGACGCGGCCACGGGCCTGCGTCTTTAGGCGTCCTCCCAACGGAGGGGCGGTCACCCCTCCGGGACAGCGGGTCGCGCCTTGGCAGGAGGCGCGACCCGTATCAACATGGAGATAAAGATGGATTTCACGGGCAAACGGGTTCTGTTGACGGGGGCGGGCAAGGGGATCGGCCGGGTGCTGGCCGAGATGCTTTTGGCGCGGGGGGCTGTGGTCGTGGCCTTGACGCGGTCCGCCGCCGATGTGGCCGAACTGCGGGCAATGGGCGCCGAGGCGCATCAGGTCGACCTTGCGGATGCGGTGGCGACAAGGGCTGCGGCGCGGGCGGCTTGCCCCTGCGATTATCTGATTTCGAACGCGGGGACGACGGAGCTGCAAAGCTTTCTTGAGACGACGACCGAGGCCTTTGATCACCTGATGGCGGTCAACACCCGGGCGCCGATGATCGTGGCGCAGGAATATGCGCGGGACGTGATCGCGCGCGGGGCCAAGGGGGCGATTGTGAACGTCTCGTCTGTGGCAAGCTTCGTGGGCATCCCCGACCATGCCGCCTATTGCGCCAGCAAGGCCGGGGTGGATGGGCTGATGCGGGTCATGGCCAAGGAACTGGGGCCGCAGGGCATCCGGGTCAACAACGTCAACCCGACGGTGACGCTGACCCCCATGGCGGTCAAGGCTTGGTCCGATCCGGCCAAATCCGCGGGCATGTTGAACCGCATCCCCCTGGGCCGTTTCGCCGAAAGCGCAGAGGTGGGCGAGGTCGTGCTTTTCCTGCTGTCCGATGCGGCCTCGATGATGAACGGTGTTTCGCTTCCCGTGGATGGCGGCTACATGATCGCCTGAAAGATATTGGGATTTCGGGAAGGCGCGCATGGAATTCACCGGTAGATTGGGGCCGTTTCAGGCCTTTTTGTTCGACATGGACGGCACGATCCTGACCTCGATTGCCGCGGTGGACCGGGCCTGGCGGGCCTGGGCCGCGCGGGTGGGCACCGACCCCGAGACGGTCATGGCCTATATGCACGGGCGCCGCGCGCGCGACACGATCACCCATTTCATGCCCGGCGCCAGCGCCCAGGCCATCGACGCCGAGGCCCTGTGGCTGGACGACTACGAGGCCGGGGATATCGGCGGCATCGCCCCCATCGCGGGGATCGAAGCCGTGCTGGAGGCCGCGCGGGGGCGTTGGGCCCTGGTGACGTCGGCCACGCCGCGGGTTGCGGCCTCGCGGGTCAGGGCGGCCGGGCTGCCCTTGCCAGAGGTCTTCATCACCTCGGCCGATGTGACGCGGGGCAAGCCTGACCCGATGGGATATCTGCTGGCGGCCAGCCGGATGGGCGTCGATCCGGCGGCCTGCATGGTGTTCGAGGATGCCCATGCCGGGATCGCGGCGGGGCGGGCTTCGGGGGCTGTGGTGATGCAGATCCTGGGCACCGAGGCGCAGGTGGCCGACCATGCGATCCGCGATTACGCCGGGGTGTCGGTGACGGTTGACGGCGGGTTGTGGTTCGGCAAGTAACCCGGGGCATACCCCGGGCTACGCTGTTGATGCAGAGCGACTGACGGGCGCGGGTAGGGCGGGATTGATCCCGCCGCTCGGTTGGTTCCCGCCGCTCACTCCCCCCGCGGGAAGCGCTTGTTGTCCTCCAGCACGTTCAAATCCATGTGGTTGCGCATATAGCGTTCCGACGCGAGCTTCAGCGGCTGGTAATCCCAGGGGTAGTAATTGCCGTTGCGCAAAGCCTCATAGACGACCCAGCGGCGGGCTTGGGATTGGCGGACCTCGGCGTCATAGGCGTCAAGGTCCCAGCGGTCCTCGGCCATGACCTGGAAATGGGCCAGCACTTCGGCGGCGCGAGGGTCGGAGGCCAAGTTGACCTCTTCGTCGGGGTCGGAGGCCATGTCGAACAGCATGTCCGGATCGGCCTTGCAGCGGATGTATTTCCAGGCGCCCTGACGCAGGCAGACCATCGGCGTGATCGTGCCCTCGGCGGCATATTCCAGCGCAACCGGCGTCGTGCGCGGGGTGCCCTGCGCCAGAGGGACCAGGCTTTCGCCATCGGTCCAGGGCATGACCTCTTCCATGGAAATCCCCGCCAAGTCGCACAAAGTCGGCGTCAGGTCGATGGTGGAGACGGGCGTTTCCACCAGCCCCGGGGTCAGCCCCTCGGCCGAAATCATCAGGGGCACGCGCGCCGCGCCGTCAAAGAAATTCATCTTGAACCACAGGCCCTTGCGGCCCAGCATCTCGCCATGGTCACTGACAAAGACCACCACGGCCTCTTGGCGCGAGGCTTCCATCGCGGCAAAAATCTCACCGATCTTGGCATCGACATAAGAGATATTGGCGAAATAGCCCTGACGGGCGCGGCGGATATGGTCGGCCGTGACCTCCAACCCGCGCCAGTCGCAGGCATCCATCAGGCGCTGGGAATGGGGGTCCATATCCTCGTAGGCCAGCGACGAAGGCGGCTCCAGCTCCGGGATGCCTTCATACAGGTCCCAGAACTTTTTGCGCGCCACGAAAGGGTCATGGGGATGGGTAAAGCTGGCGGTCAGGCACCAGGGGCGGGGGTCAAGGCCGCGCGACAGGTCATAGATCTTCTGCACCGCCTGATGGCAGACGTCATCGTCATATTCCAGCTGGTTGGTGATTTCCGCCACGCCGGCGCCGGTGACGGAGCCGAGGTTGTGATACCACCAGTCGATCCGCTCACCGGGTTTTCGGTAGTCGGGCGTCCAGCCGAAGTCGGCGGGGTAGATGTCGGTGGTCAGGCGCTCTTCGAACCCATGCATCTGGTCGGGGCCGACGAAATGCATCTTGCCCGACAGAGCGGTCTGATAGCCCGCCCGGCGCAGGTGATGGGCATAGGTGGGAATGTCCGAGGCGAATTCGGCGGCATTGTCATAGACCCGCGTGCGGCGCGGCAAAGCCCCCGACATGAAGGCCGCGCGGGCAGGCGCGCACAAAGGCGAGGGCGTGTAGGCATTGGCAAAGCGCACGGAATTTTCGGCCAGCGCCCGCAGGTTGGGCACATGCAGGAAGTCGGCCGGACCATCGGGAAACAGCGTCCCGGTCAGCTGATCGACCATGACAATAAGGATATTCGGGCGCTTGGTCATCTTGGTCTCCTGTGGCCTGCGAAATGGCTAAGGCGCGTGGGGCAGGGCTGGCAAGGGGGGATTTGGCGGCGGAATGGGGCTTTGTCGGTTTTGGGTGGCAAAGCGGCGGAACTGGGCGGGGTTTGCCGCGCTTCCCGTTGCCCAATGGTCAAAACGGAGACCCCAATGACCAGTCGCACCGAATTCCCTTTCAAGGTCGTCGAAACCGAGGACATGGGGATCGTGATGAGCGACGGGGTGCGGCTGTCGGCCCGGGTCTGGATGCCCGAGGATGCGGCGGCGCACCCGGTTCCGGCGGTGCTGGAATATATCCCCTATCGCAAGCGGGATGGCACCTTGCCTCGGGACGAGATGATGCATCCCTATTTCGCGGGTCATGGCTATGCGGCGGTGCGCGTCGACATGCGCGGCAATGGCGACAGCGAAGGGTTGATGACGGATGAGTATACGATTCAAGAGCTGGCCGATGCCTGCGAGGTGATCGAATGGCTGGCCGCGCAGCCCTGGTGCAGCGGCGCGGTGGGGATGATGGGCAAGTCCTGGGGCGGGTTCAACTGCCTGCAGACGGCGTTTCTGCAGCCTCCGGCGTTGAAGGCGGTGGTGTCGGTCTGTTCGACCTCTGACCGGTTTGCCGATGATATCCATTACAAGGGCGGCTGTTTGCTGGGCGAGAATTTCGGCTGGGGGGCGGTGATGCTGTCCTATTCCAGTCGCCCGCCGGACCCGCTGTTGCGCCCGGACTGGCACGAGATGTGGATGGCCCGGCTGGAGGCAGAGCCCTGGCTTGCGCCACGCTGGGCGGAGTTCCAGGAGAAGTCGGACTATTGGAAGCACGGCTCTATCGGCGAGGATTGGGCGCAGAACGTGGTTCCGATCCAGGTCTGGGGCGGTTGGGCCGACAATTACATGAACACGGTCGCCAAGATCGTGGGGAATGTGCCGGGGGCCAAGGGGATCGTCGGGCCTTGGGTGCATCAGTATCCGCACACGGCGGTGCCGGGGCCTGCGGTTGGGTTTTTGGACGAGGCTTTGCGCTGGTGGGATCGCTGGTTGAAGGGGGTTCCGAATGGCGCCGATGCGGACCCGGTGTATCGGGTCTGGATGATGGACTCCGAGGCTCCGGATGCCTCTGCGAAGGCCCGGGCGGGGCGTTGGGTGGCGGGCGGGCTGACCGAGGGCGTGTCGCGGCAGGTTTGGCCGCTGGCCCCGGGGGGCTTCGCGCCCCCCGGACCCCCCGCGGGATATTTGGGAAAAGATGAAAGGCTGGGGGTGATCGCTTCGCCCATGCATCTGGGGATGGATGCGGGCGAGTTCTTTCCGATGGGGCTGAATGGCGAGATGCCGGGGGATCAGGCGGCGGATGATGCCTTGTCGCTGTGTTTTGATGGGGCGGTGCTGGATAGCCCGCTGGCCTTGATGGGGGCGGCGCGGGTGTCATTGCGACTGTCGTCGGACAAGGCTTTGGGCTTTGTCGTGGCGCGATTGTGTGATGTGGCGCCCGATGGGTCTTCGGCGCGGATCGCGCATGGGATGCTGAACCTGTGCCACCGAGACAGCGCCGAGGCGCCGCAGGTCCTGGTGCCGGGTCAGGTCTATGATCTGGCCTTTGATCTGGACCAGATGGCCTATCGCGTGGCAGCGGGCCATCACCTGCGGTTGGCGCTGTCCAATGCCTATTGGCCTTTTGTCTGGCCCTCACCCGAGGCTGGGCGCCTGACCGTGGTTTCGGGGTCCTTGGACCTGCCGGTGCATGAGGGCGGGGCGACCTGGGAGCCCCCGGCGGTGGCCCATGCCGCGCCATGGAAGCATCGGGTGATCCGCCCGGGCAAGACCACGCGCAAGGTCGAACGGGACATGATCACGGGCACGCGGGCCATGGTCGTCGTGGATGACCTCGGCGATGTGGAGAACCTGACCCATGGGCTTTGCACGGGCGAGACGATGACGGAACGCTGGGAGATCGGCGCGGGTCCGTTATCAGCTGTGGCGACCCATACCTGGGAGCAGCGGCTGTCCCGTGGCGATTGGCGGGTGCGGACCGAGGCCTGGGCCGAGATGACCGGCACCGCCACTCATCTGCGGATGAAAGCGCGGCTGGTGGCCTATGAGGGCGACACCGAGGTTTTCCGCCGCGAGTGGGATGACAGCGTCGCGCGGCGCTTTGTCTAGGGGGCCGCGTCGTTTGAAATAATGCTTTGTCTTGGCGCGGTTTCGCGCTTTGATACCACCAATGACAACCCGCATCAGACGGGACAACAGGGAGAAGACAATGTCGGACCAAATGAAAGACCTCGTGCGGCTGGCGGCCAGCGGCAAGATCAACCGCCGCGCTTTTGTCGGGCGCATGGGGGCCCTGGGGCTTTCGGCCTCGGTCGCCGGTTCCATGTTCGGGATGGTGGCCCAGGCGCAAGCCAAGAAGGGCGGCGTGCTGCGGGCGGGCGTTCAGGGTGGGCAGTCGACCGACTCGCTGGACCCGGCGCTGGCGGCGTCCGATGTGCCCTTCATGATCAACATGACCTGGGGTGAGACCCTGGTGGAGCTGGAGCCGGGTGGCGTCCTGTCGATGCGCGTGGCCGAGGAAGTGACCTCGAACGCCGATGCGACCGAGTGGAAGTTCAAGATCCGCGCGGGGATGACCTTCCACAATGGCGCGCCGGTCACGGCCGAGGACGTCGTGGCGACGCTGAAGCGGCACACCGATGACAAGGCGCAGTCGGGCGCGCAAGGCCTGGTCAAGGGCATCGCCGAGATGACCGCCGAGGGCGACACCGTCACGCTGAAGCTGGCTGCGGCCAATGCCGACCTGCCCTTCCTGATGGCCGATTATCACCTGATCATCCAGCCCGGCGGCGGCGTGGACAATCCGGCTGCGGGCATCGGCTGCGGCGCTTATATCGTCAAGGAATTCGAGCCCGGCGTGCGCTGCGTGATGGAGAAGAACCCGACCTATTGGGACACCTCGCGCGGGTTTGCCGACACGGTCGAGGTCTTGTCGATCAACGACAACACCGCCCGGACCGCGGCCATCACCGCGGGCCAGATCCACATGATGACCCGGGTCGATCCCAAGATTGCGGAAATGCTGGCCGGTGCCGAAGGCGTCGTGATCGAGCGTGCGGCCGGTCCGGGGCATTACGTGTTCATCATGCAATGCACCCAGGCGCCCTTTGACAACAACGACTTGCGCATGGCCTTGAAGCTGGCCATCAAGCGTGACGAGATGGTGGAAAAGATCCTGGGCGGCATGGGCTCTGTCGGCAACGACTTCCCGATCAACGCGGCCTATCCGCTGTTTGATGATGCGATCCCGCAGCGGGCCTTTGATGCGGCCAAAGCGGCCGAACATTACAAGGCCTCGGGCCATGACGGCTCTCCGATCGTGTTGCAGGTGGCGCCCGCGGCCTTCCCGGGGGCTGTGGATGCGGCGAACCTGTTTGTCGCCTCGGCCAATGAGGCGGGGATTCCGCTGACCATCAAGCTGGAGCCCGATGACGGCTATTGGTCGAATGTCTGGAACGTCGCGCCCTTCTGTGCGTCCTATTGGGGCGGGCGTCCGGTGCAGGATCAGATGTATTCGACGGCTTACCTGTCGACCGCCGACTGGAACGACACCAAATTCGTCGATGCGCATTTCGACGAGCTGATGTTGGCCGCCCGTGGCGAGCTGGACCCGGTCAAGCGCAAGGCGCAGTATTCGGAGATGGCCAATATCCTGCGCGACACCGGCGGGTTGATCTGCCCGATGTTCAACGATTGGGTCGAAGGCCGTCGCGCCGAAGTCGGCGGTTGGGTCGCCAATCCGGCGGGGACGCTGATGGATGGCAAGGCGCTGGTGAAGTGCTGGCTCGAAGCCTGAGCTGATGCATCCGCTGATAATCCTGGTGGTCCAGCGCATTGCGCTGGGCCTGATATTGCTTCTGGCGGTCTCGGTGCTGATCTTTTTGGGCGTCGAGGCCCTGCCGGGTGACACCGCGCAGCAAATCCTGGGCCAGGGCGCCACGCCCGAGACCCTGGCCAACATGCGCGAGAGTCTGGGGCTGAACGAGCCCGCCTTGACGCGGTATTTCTCCTGGCTGGGTCATGCGCTGACCGGGGATTTCGGCAAGGCGCTGACCAACAAGATGGACATCGCCCAGGCCATCGGGCAGCGGCTGGGCAATACGCTGTTCCTGGCCGCCTGTGCGGGCGTCATTGCGGTGCCCTTTGCCATCGGCCTTGGCCTTTTGGCCGCGCGCCACAACGGGCGTTGGCCGGACAAGCTGATTTCCGGCGTGACCTTGGCGACCATTTCCCTGCCAGAATTCGTCGCGGCCTATTTCGTCATTTACCTGCTGACCCAGGTCATCCCGATCCTGCAACCGGTTTCCATGGTCTTTCCGGGTATGACCTTTCTGGAACGCCTGCACGCCGTGGCTTTGCCGGTCATCGTGCTGGTCATGGTGGTGCTGGCCCATATGATGCGCATGACGCGGGCGGCGATCCTGAACGTCATGCAGTCGCCTTATATCGAAACCGCCGAGCTGAAGGGCCTGTCGCCGATGCAGGTCATCTGGCGCCATGCCTTGCCCAATGCGGTCGCGCCCATCGTGTCCGTCGTGGTGATCAACCTGGCCTATCTGGTCGTGGGCGTCGTCGTGGTCGAGGTGGTGTTCTCCTATAACGCCCTTGGTCAATACCTGGTGGACCATGTGTCGAAGCGAGACCTGCCGGTCGTGCAGGCCGTCGGTCTGATCTTTGCCGCTGTCTATATCGGCCTGAACATATTCGCCGATGTCGTGGGCATCGTGGCCAATCCGCGCTTGAGGCATCCGAAATGAGAATTCCCTTTTCGGCCATGCTGGGCCTTGGCCTGACCGCGCTGATGGTGCTGGCCGCCATATTCTCCCCCCTGATCGCGCCCTATGGGCTGAACGAGACGGTGGGCAAGGTGTGGGAGAACCCCTCGGCCCAGTTCTGGCTGGGGACCGATACGATCGGGCGGGATATCTTCTCGCGGCTGGTTTATGGGGGCGCTGTCACGATCTTTGTCGCGCTGGCGTCGTCGGCCTTGGCCTTTTCGATGGGGGCGTTTTTCGGGTTCCTCGCGGCGGTGCGCGGCGGTTGGATCGACACCGGGCTTTCAAGGCTGGTTGATGTGATGATGGCGGTGCCCTCGCTGATCGTGGCCCTTGTGGTGCTGTCGGTCCTGCCCCTGACGCTGACCACGCTGGTTCTGGTCATGGGCGTTTTGGACAGCACCCGCGTCTTCCGCCTAAGCCGTGCGGTCGCTGCCGATATCGCGGTCATGGACTATGTCGAGGCCGCAAAGCTGCGCGGCGAAGGTCAGGTCTGGATCATCTTCCGCGAGATCCTGCCCAACGCCATGTCGCCCTTGGTCGCCGAATTCGGGATGCGGTTCATCTTTGCGGTGCTGTTCATCTCGACGCTGTCTTTCCTTGGCCTTGGCATCCAGCCGCCGCTTGCGGATTGGGGCGGCATGGTGCGGGAGAACAAGGACGGGCTGATCTATGGCAAATCGGCGGCCATGGTGCCGGCTATTGCCATCGCGGTTCTGGCGATTGCGGTGAACCTGGTGGCGGATTGGGTCCTGTCGCGGACGACCTCGCTCAAAGGAGGCCGGAATGGCTAAAAACTCCATGGCTGACCTGCTGGAAATCAAGGGCCTGAAGATCGAGGCGACCTCTTATCCCCCCGGCGAGAAACCGCGTGAGGTGGTGCTGGTCGATGGCGTCTCGGTCAGCCTGGAGAAGGGCCGCGTTCTGGGCCTGATCGGCGAATCCGGGGCGGGGAAATCGACGATTGGCCTGGCCGCCATGGCCTATGGACGCGGCGGTGTGCGGCTGACCGGGGGCGAGGTCCTGCTGAACGGGCGCAACATAAGGGGCGCGGGGCCGGTGACGTTGCGCGCGCTGCGGGGGCGCGAGGTGACATATGTCGCCCAATCCGCCGCTGCCGCCTTCAACCCGGCGAAAAAGCTGATGGAGCAGGTGATCGAGACCTGCCTTCTGCACAAGGTGATGACCCGCCCGGCCGCTCAGGCCCGCGCGGTCGACCTGTTCCGCAAGCTGGGCCTGCCCAACCCGGAGAGTTTCGGCAACCGCTATCCGCATCAGGTCTCGGGCGGGCAGTTGCAGCGCGCCATGACGGCGATGGCTTTGTGCCCGAAGCCCGACCTGGTGATCTTTGACGAGCCCACCACGGCTTTGGATGTGACCACCCAGATCGAGGTTCTGGCCGCGATCAAGGAGGCGATCCGCGATCAGGGGGTGGCCGCGATCTATATCACCCATGACCTTGCCGTCGTGGCGCAGGTGGCCGACGACATCATGGTGCTGCGGCATGGCAAGACGGTCGAATACGGCTCGACCGATCAGATCATCAACCGCCCGGGGCAGGCCTATACGCAGGCGCTGGTCTCGGTCCGCGAGATTGCCCATGTCGAAAAGCCCCCCGCGGCGCCGATCCTGACGGTCGATGCGGTGACGGCGCGGTATCGCGGCACAAATTTCGACGTGCTGAAGCGGGTGTCGGTCGATGTGGCACCGGGGCAGACCCTGGCGGTGGTGGGCGAGTCTGGGTCCGGCAAGTCGACGCTGGCCCGGGCGATCACCGGGCTTTTGCCGCCGCATCAGGGGGCTGTGACCTTTGCCGGGCGTCGCTTGTCGCCCGATCTTGCTGGGCGGTCGCGCGACGATCTGCGCGAGTTGCAGATGATCTATCAGATGGCCGATACCGCGATGAACCCGCGCCAGACCGTCGGCACGATCATCGGCCGACCGTTGGAGTTCTATTTCGGCCTGAAGGGTGCTGAAAAGGCCCGCCGTGTGGCGGAGTTGCTGGATCAGATCGAGATGGGCAAGGGGTTCGCCGAACGCTATCCGGCGGAATTGTCAGGCGGCCAAAAGCAGCGCGTCTGCATCGCGCGGGCCTTGGCGGCCAAGCCCAAGTTGATCATCTGCGACGAGGTCACTTCGGCGCTGGACCCGCTGGTGGCCGATGGCATCCTGAAGCTGCTGCTGGCCTTGCAGGCGCAAGAGGGCGTGGCTTATCTGTTTATCACCCATGACCTTGCGACGGTGCGCGCCATCGCCGACAAGATCGCGGTGATGTACCGCGGCGAGGTGGTGCGTTACGGCGCGAAGTCCGAGGTCCTGGCCCCGCCCTTCGATGCCTATACTGACCTCTTGTTGTCCTCGGTGCCCGAGATGCGGCTTGGCTGGCTGGAAGAGGTTTTGGGCAGCCGCAGGATGGAAAGCGCGGGGAACTGACCCCACCCTGGGGGACTTCACGTCCCCCAGACCCCCTGTGGGATATTTTTGAAAAGATGAATGGGGGCGGTATGGCGAAGGTTCTGTTGATCCTGTTGGATGGCGTGCCGTGGCGGAATTGGCGGCGGCTGTTTGGGAATCTGGAGGGCTGGGTGGCCCATGGCGAGGCGCGAGTTTGGCGGATGCGGTCGGTTTTGCCCTCGACCAGTGGGACCTGCTATGCGTCGATTCACACCGGGCTTGCGCCGCAGGTTCATGGCATCTGGGGCAATGCGACGCGGCGGCGGTTGGCGTTTCCGGATGTGTTCTCCGAGGCGGTCAAAGCCGGGCTGACGACCGGGGCGGTGACACATTCCTTCTGGTCCGAGTTCTTTAACCGCGCGCCGTTCGATATGGTCGGCGACATCGAATATGACGAACCCGGCGGGCCGATCACCCATGGGCGGTTTCACACGATGACGGGGGATTCGTCGTATAACCAGATGACGCCCGCCGATCTGGACCTGTTCGCCACGCTGACCCTGCTATGTGAGCGCAAAGGGATCGACTACGGCATCCTGCATACCTGCACGCTGGATTCCCTGGGGCATCGGTTCTTTCACGACTGCGCCGAGATGGATGACGGCTGTTACCGGATGGACGAGGCCTTGGCGGGCTTTATCCCGCGCTGGCGGGCGGCGGGATACGAGGTCATCGTGACGGCCGACCATGGTCAGGACGCGCGGGGCCATCATGGCGGGGCAAGTGACGACCAAAGGGATTTCGCGCTGTATTACTTTGGTGACGGGCAGGGGCCGGCCAAGGATGTGCTGCTGGATCAGCTGGCTTTGGCGCCGACGATCCTGGCTCGGCTGGGGGTGCCTGTGCCCGCAACGATGCAGGTCGCGCCCTTTTTGACGGGCGGGTGATCGGGGGGCGACCTGGTTGTTTTCGCGGCGGCGTCCCGGGCTTGACCCGGGGCCTCGGTCTGAAAGGGGCGGCTTTGGGAGCCAGGCTCCGGGGCACGGGGGCCTCAGGCCTCGCGGGCGGCGGCGTTCTGGTCGATCAGATAGCGTTGGGACAGGGGGATGGCCGCGGCCCCCAGCGACCGCGCTTGGGCACCAAGTGACCCTTCGCGCAGCAGGGGGGGGGCGATGCCCGACAGGTCCTGGCGAAGGAAGGCCTCTTGCGTGGCCGCAACCATCCGGGCGCGCACCCAGGTCGGCATCCAGCCGTCGATCAGCACCGATTCCAGCTCCAGCAGCGTCGCGGCCGACAGGATCGCGCCCGCCAGACCCTCGGCCGCCAAGGCGATCCAGCGGTCCAGCACCGCGTCCGACACGCGCCAGACCTCGGGCTGTTCCCAGATGTGGTCAGAGCTTTCGCCCGCCGCCTCCATCATCTCGGCCAGAACGGACAGCGAGGCGCTGTCGAAAAGCCTGCGCATCCGTCCATCGGGGCCCTGCACCGGCATGGGGCCGACGCCCGCCGCATTGCCCGTGCGCCCCAGATGCAGCTGGCCGTTCAGCACAAGCCCCCCGCCGATGAACGTGCCGAAGTAGAAATACAGGAAGTCCTTCGGCCGCTCTTTGGTGCCAAAGACCAGTTCGGCGCCACAGGCCGAGGTGGCGTCGTTTTGCACATAGACGGCCATGCCGGTCACGTCGGCCAATTCGGCGCGCATGTCATGGTCGCGCCAACTGTCCATCTCGTCCTGGGGGGCGCCTAGCGCCTCGACCCAGGACCAAAGCTGAAAGGGCATCGCCACGCCCAGGCCCGCCACCCGGCTGCGCAAGTCAACTGGCAGGGTGGACAAAAGCCCGGGCAGGGCGCCCGCGACAAAGCCCACCACGGCTTGCGGCGTCGGATAGCGGTAGATGCGGCGGTGGGTCCCGCGCACCGTCCCCAGGAAATCGACCAGCACCAGATCGGCCGACCGCCGCCCGACCTTCAGCCCCAGAAAGAAGGCCCCATCGGCATCCAGCGACATCGGCACCGAGGGCTGGCCGATGCGACCGCGCACCGGTTCGCCCCGCATCAGAAGCCCGTCCTGTTCCAGCGCGCGCATGATCACGCTGACGGTCTGGGCCGAAAGCCCGGTCATGCGGGCAATGTCGGATTTCGCAAGCGCGCCGTGCTGGCGGACCAAAGACAGCACCAGACGTTCGTTATAGGCGCGCATCCCGGATTGGTTCGTGCCGCGCGGCGCCTCTTGTCGGTCGGTGGGCTCGGGTGTGTTCTGCATGGCCGCCTCAGGCCGGTCTTCCATTCGCGTCGATCACGCCTTTGCGCAGGATCACATTGGCGAACAAGGCGGATTCCGTCGTGGCGACGATGGTATGGGCCGCGCGGATGCGGGGGTAAAGATCGGCCCCCTTCAACGGCAGGACCGCAAAGCCCGGCGCCAGCGTGGCAATCGCCGCATCAAAGCCCTGGTGGAAATCGCCCGCCTGCGCCGGATCGTTGTTCAGCGCCGCCCGCATCACCGCATGGGGAACCGAACGGTCCAGCGGCATCACCGCCAGAATCGCCCGCACCAGATCCAGCGCCCCATGACCATCGGCCCGCACCAGACGGCGGGCATGTTCCTGCGCCGGGTAATTCGCATCGACCAGGGCGATTTCGTCGCCATGGCCCATGGACCGCAGCGTGAACAAAAGGTCAGGCCCCAAGATGGGCGGAATACCGATCAGCATCGAGGTCCCCAAGCTGTGAATCTCCTGCCGCCTCCTCCTCGAGCCAGCAAGATGGCGGCAGACTGCGGCGCCACCGCGCGACTGTCAATAATAAATCACACTGATTTATTTATCTTGACGAGGCTTTGGGAATCAGGTTTTCTGCCGCCATCGCCGGGGAGAGGGAGATCGCCCCGGGATGAACCGGACGACAAGTCCACATTCCTTGGGAGGAATATCCATGACGTTCAAAGCCGCTCTTCTGGGCGCTGCTGCGCTTGCTCTGGTTGCAGGCTCTGCCTCGGCTGCCGACCTGGCCTGCCTGATCACCAAGAACAACACCAACCCCTTCTTCGTGAAGATGAAGGAAGGCGCCGAGAAGGCCGCCGCCGACGCCGGTCTGGACTTCCAGGCCTATGCCGGTGAAGTGGACGGCGACGCCGCCCCGCAGATCACCGCCGTCGAAAACTGCGTCACCGCTGGCGCCAAGGGCATCCTGATCACCCCATCGAACGACTCGGTCGGGCCGGCCCTGAAGGCCGCTCGTGAGGCTGGCATCCTGGTCATCGCTCTGGACACGCCCCTGGCGGACAAGGACGCACAGGACATCACCTTTGCGACCGACAACTTCGAAGCAGGTCTGTTGATCGGCAAGTGGGCTGCTGCCCAGCTGGGCGACAAGGCGGCCACCGCCAAGATCGCGATGCTGGACATCAACAAGGACAACATCTCGGTCGACGTCGCCCGTGACACCGGGTTCCTGGTCGGCTTCGGCATCGAAGTTCCGGATCTGACCGTCATGGGTTCGGAAACCGATCCCCGCGTGATCGGCCACGAATCCTCGGGCGCCAACCCCGAAGGCGGCCAAAAGGGCATGGAAACCCTGCTGGCAAAAGACCCCGACATCAACGTGGTCTACACGATCAACGAGCCCGCAGCCGAAGGCGCCTATCAGGCCTTGAAGGCCGCTGGCAAAGAAGGCCAAGCGCTGATCGTTTCGGTTGACGGCGGCTGCCCGGGCGTGGCCTCGGTCAAGTCGGGCGTCATCGGCGCGACCTCGCAGCAATACCCGCTGCTGATGGCGTCCAAGGGCATCGAGGCCATCGTGGCCTTCGCCAAAGACGGCACCAAGCCGGCCACGTCGGAAGGCCTGTCCTTCTTCAACACCGGTGTGAACCTTGTCACCGACAAGCCCGCCGAAGGCGTGCCGTCGATCGACTCGGCCAAGGGCACCGAGCTCTGCTGGGGCTAAGCCTGGTTTCAGCCAAGTCAGGCTCTCTGACTTGATTAATGGAAGGGCGAGGTTACTCTCGCCCTTCTTCATACCGGGGGGGGAACCGTGCGATGAGCAGTCCAGAGACACCGACCAAAACGATTTCCGATTTCGAGGCCAAGTTGGCCGAGGCCGACAAGACCGTCGCTCAGTTTCAGGCGGATGACCGGTCGACCTTCAACATCCTCAAAGGCGTGCTGCGGCGCAATCCGACGCTGATCCCGGCGGCGGTGCTGATCATCTCTTATCTGGCCTTTGGTCTGGCGGCTTTCGCCATGGATCATGGCAACTTTTTCCGCGGCACGGTCCTGTCGACGATCCTGCAGCAAATGACCGTCGTGGGCTTTATCGCCCTGGCGCAAACCCTGGTCATCCTGACCGCGGGCATCGAACTCTCGGTGGGCGAGATCCTGATCATGTCCGCCCTGATCATGGCAAACCTGGGCGTGAACCCGGAAAACCCCGAGGTTCCGGGTCTTGCCGCGCCCCTGGCCATCGCGGCGGGGGTTGGGATCGGCGCCTTGATGGGGCTGTTCAACGGTATTCTGATCACCAAGATCAAGCTGCCGCCCTTCATCGTGACGCTGGGGACGCTGTCGATCTTCCGCGCGCTGAAGCTGGCCTATTCCCATTCGGAATCGGTGCGCAATGTCGATATCGAGGCCAAGGCGCCGTCGCTGCTGTTCTTTGGCCAGGGCTTCAAGTTCGGCACGTTCAACGTGACTTATGGCATGATCGGCCTGGTTCTTTTGGCCGCCGTGGTCTGGTTCGCGCTGAACCGCACCGCCTGGGGCCGCCATGTTCATGCGATTGGCGATGATCCGGATGCGGCGATGCTGTCGGGGATCAAGGTCGACCGCGTGTTGATCACGGTCTATACCGCCGCCGGTGCGATCTGTGGCCTGACCGCCTGGGTGGCGATTGGCCGTGTGGGCTCGGTCTCGCCGATTGCCTTCGGGGACATCAACCTGGCCTCGATCACGGCTGTGGTGATCGGCGGGACGTCCTTGTTCGGCGGGCGCGGATCTGTCGTCGGCGCGGTTCTGGGCGCCATCATCGTGCAGCTGTTCACCACGGGCCTGTCGGTCGCGGTGCGGGTGGACGACTATTGGCAAACCTTTGCGGCGGGCTGTCTGGTCATCGTCGCCGTGGCTTTGGATCAATATATGCGGAGGGCTTCGAAGTGACCCAACCCATCATCAAAGCGCGTGGCCTGATGAAGCGTTATGGCACGGTTGTCGCCATGAACGGCTGCGATTTCGACCTTTACCCCGGCGAGATCCTGGGCGTGATCGGCGACAACGGGGCGGGCAAGTCGACCCTGATCAAGGCGCTTTCGGGCGCCGTCACCCCCGACCATGGCACGATCGAGCTGGAGGGGAAGGCCGTCCACTTCCGCGGTCCCGAAGAGGCACGCGGCGCGGGCATCGAGACGGTCTATCAGACGCTTGCCATGTCGCCGGCCTTGTCGATTGCGGACAACATGTTCCTGGGGCGTGAGTGGCGCAAGCCCGGTATCCTGGGCTCGGTCTTCCGCATGACGGACCGGGCGCGGATGAACGCCTTTGCCCGCGAAAAGCTGTCGGAACTGGGGCTGATGACGATCCAGAACATCAACCAGGCGGTGGAGACCCTCTCGGGTGGCCAACGTCAGGGGGTTGCCGTGGCGCGGGCTGCGGCCTTTGGGTCCAAGGTCGTGATCCTGGATGAACCGACGGCTGCCCTTGGCGTCAAGGAAAGCCGTCGCGTGCTGGAGCTGATCCAGGATGTCCGCAAGCGCGGCATCCCGATCATCCTGATCAGCCACAACATGCCGCATGTCTTCGAGGTCTGCGACCGCGTCCATGTGCATCGCCTTGGCCGCCGGCTCTGTGTGATCGACCCGAAGCAGCACTCGATGTCGGATGCGGTGGCCTATATGACCGGGGCGAAAGTTCCCGATGGCGTGACCGAGGCCGCATGACACCGCAAGCGCTGGCAGAACTGATCCTGGACCAGGCCAGCGCGAAAGAGGGCCGCTTCATTGCGGCCCTCGCAGGGCCTCCGGGGGCGGGGAAATCGACCCTGGCCCAGGCGCTGGTGGGTCTGCTTGGCCCCTCGGCGCGGGTGGTGCCGATGGACGGCTTCCACTTCGACGACGCGATCCTGAACGCCCGGGGGATGCGCGCCCGCAAAGGCGCGCCCGAAACCTTTGACGTGGCGGGGTATCGCCATCTGCTGACCCGTCTGACCCAAGAGGACGAGGTGGCCATCCCGGTGTTTGACCGGTCTTTGGAACTGTCGCGCGGGTCGGCCGATCTGGTGACACAGGATCACCGCATCCTTGTGACCGAGGGAAATTACCTGCTGCTGGACGAAGCGCCCTGGACCGACTTGGCCGCCTTTTTTGACCTGACCGTGATGATCGACGTCCCCGAAGAGGAACTGGACCGCCGCCTTCTGGCGCGCTGGGATTTTTACGGCAAGACGCCGGTCCAGGCGCGGGCCTGGATCGACGGCAACGACATGCCCAACATCCGCCGTGTCACCCGCGGCTCACGCGACCCGGATGTCACGATCCGCTGGGGCTAAGGCCTCGTGGGGTTGACTTCGGCCCCATCGCGCCCCGACACAGGGGAAAACGGGGTTTCAGGTGCATCAAGGCTTTCCACCCGCCTATCGCGGCATGGTCGTGGGACTATTGGGCGGGTCGTTTGACCCGGCCCACGACGGCCATGTGCAGCTGACCCGCGAGGCGATGCGGCGGATCGGGCTGGACCGCGTCTGGTGGTTGGTGTCACCCGGCAATCCGTTGAAATCGCGGGCGCCTGCGCCGATGGCGGACCGCATCGCCCGCGCCCGCGCCCTGATGGACGACCCCCGCGTCACCGTCACCGACCTGGAGGCGCGCTTGGGCACGCGGGCGACCGTGGACACGATCACACGGCTTCAGGCGATTTATCCCGGTGTCACCTTTGTCTGGATCATGGGCGCCGACAACCTGGTGCAATTCCACCGCTGGTCGCGCTGGCGCCAGATCATGGGCCGCGTGCCGGTGGCCGTCATGGCGCGGCCCGGCGCGGGGCTTGCGGCGCGGCTGTCGGTGGCGGCGCGGGCCTATGCCCATGCCCGCGTGGCCCGTCCCGAAGCGTTGTTGCGCCCGGCCCCGGCCTGGTGTTTCATCAACATGCCGCTGAATGCGGCCTCATCGACCGCGATCCGGGCGCGGGGAGACTGGCGGGGGACCAAATGACCCATCTGACACGACGCCTGGTTCTGGCCGGCATGGGAGCGGCCCTGGCGGCTCCGGCCTTGGCGCAGGGCGGGATCAAGGACCTGGTGGCCGCGGCGAAACTGTCGGGCACCACGGGGTTTGTCGTGGCCGATGTGCGCACGGGCCAGGTGGTCGAAAGCCTGAACGCGGGGGCCGAGGTGCCGCCCGCCTCGGTGGCCAAGGCCATCACGACGCTTTTCGCGCTGGACCATCTGGGCGACCACCGCTTTCGCACCCAGGTGCTTGCGACGGGGCCGGTGGTCAAGGGGCGGCTGAAGGGCGACCTGATCCTTTTGGGTGGGGCCGATCCGACGCTGGACACCGACGGGCTGGGCGACCTTGTGGCGCAGCTGGCGGGTCAGGTGAAAAAGGTCGAGGGGCGGTTCCTGGTCTGCGCCTCGGTTCTGCCGGAATTGGCCCGGATCACGGATGAGCAGCCCGAACAGGTGGGCTATAACCCCGGCATCTCGGCTTTGGGGTTGAATTACAACCGGGTCAGCTTTGAATGGGGCAAGGGCGGGGCCAATCCGCAGATGCTGGCACGGGGCGAACGCTATGTGCCCGAAGTCGCCGGGATCAAGGTCAAGCTGGCCGCGCGCGAGACCCCGGTTTTCAGCTATTCGGACAAGGGGGCCGAGACCTGGACCGTGGCGCAATCGGCGCTGGCCAAGGCGGGCAGCCGCTGGCTTCCGGTGCGCCATGTCGCCGATCACGCGGCCGAGGTCTTTGCCCGCCTGGCCTTGGCCCATGGCATCGACTTGGCCCCGCCACAACGGATCGTGACCCTGCCCCAGGCCACGGTCCTGGCCGAACGCAAAAGCGATGCCTTGCCGGACATCCTGCGCGACATGCTGAAGTTTTCCACCAACATCACCGCCGAGACGGTCGGTCTGGCCGCATCGGGGGCCGCGGATTTGCGCGGCTCGGCGGGGGCGATGACGGAATGGGCCAAGGGGACGCTGGGGATGCGGGGGCGGTTTGTCGACCACTCGGGCCTGGGCGCGGCCAGCCGCGTGACGCCCGAGGGCATGGTTCAGGCGCTGCTGGCCGGCGAGAGGCGCCAGCCGGGGCTGCGCGGGCTGTTAAAGGAACAGGGCGTGCTGGGCGCGGATGGCAAAAAGGCCAAGGGCGGCGCGGTGCGCTGTGTGGCCAAGTCGGGGACGCTGAACTTCGTGTCGGGCCTTGCGGGCTTCATCGAAAGACCGCAAGGCGACCTGTGCTTTGCGGTGTTCTCCGCCGATGTGGCGCGGCGCGAGGCCGTCCCCCTGGCCGAGCGTGAGGGCCCGCCTGGGGTCAAGACCTATCTTGGCCGCGCGCGCAACCTTCAGGCCGAGCTGATCGCCCGGTGGGCGGCGGTGTAAAGGTGCGTGAGATCACGCACCCTACGCGATGCGGTAGGGTGTGTGCTTGCACGCACCGTTACGGCCGCAGATGCCGCACCCTGGCGCCCCATTCGATCGCGGCGGCGTGCAGGCGGTCGATGGACAGTTCTTCGCGGACCTCCTCCAGCATGTGCAATTCCGCCTCGCGCACCGACCCATCGGCCGAGGCCACATCACAGGCCAGCGCATAGGCGGTCTCATACAGTTTCTCGGGCAGGCCATCGCGGATCAGGCCGAACAGGGCGGCCAACCCGTCCTCTTCCTCGAACAGGTCAAAGACGGTCTGGGCAATCACCCGGATTCGGTCGCCGTCATAATCGGAGAACACCGGCAGGTGGCCCACGATCTTCTGGATCGCCACCAGTTCAGAGGTCCGCATCTGTTCATCCGAGGCGGAAACCGCGATCATCACGGCGATCAGGGCATCCTGCGGAGAGAGCGAGGCAAGCATGGGTTCGGACATCGGGATTCCTTTGCATTTCCCTTAGAATATTGACGCCACCCCCCCTGTTCAATAGACGATGCCGCAGGGCGGCATGGGGCCGCCCATAGGAGATTGCGATGACCGCCTTGCGCGATGCTGCGATGAAGTCGAAAGCCTGGCCCTTTGAAGAGGCACGGGCACTTCTGAAACGGGCAGAGGCCGGGGCGGCAAAGAAGGGCTATGTCCTGTTCGAGACCGGTTACGGCCCGTCAGGCCTGCCCCATATCGGCACCTTTGGCGAGGTCGCGCGGACGACGATGATCCGCCGGGCGTTTGAGGTGATCAGCGATATCCCGACGCGGTTGATCTGCTTTTCCGACGACCTGGACGGGATGCGCAAGGTGCCGGAGAACGTGCCGCAGCAAGAGTTGCTGAAGGCGAATATCCAAAAGCCGCTGACCTCGGTTCCCGATCCCTTCGGCCAATACGACAGCTTTGGCGGGCACAACAACGCCATGCTGCGGCGGTTCCTGGACACGTTCGGCTTTGAATACGAGTTCTATTCGGCCACCGAGTTCTATAAATCCGGCGCCTTTGACGACACCTTGCGGCTGGCGGCAGAGCGGTATGACGGGATCATGGCGATCATGCTGGCAAGTCTGCGCGAGGAACGCCAGCAGACCTATTCCTGCTTCCTGCCGATCCATCCCGAGACCGGCCGCGTCCTGTATGTGCCCATGAAAGAGGTCAACGCCAAGGACGGCACGATCACTTTCGACGACGAGGATGGCCGCGAATGGACGCTTCCCGTCACCGGTGGCAATGTCAAACTGCAATGGAAGCCGGATTTCGGCGCGCGTTGGGCCGCTTTGGGCGTCGACTTCGAGATGTATGGCAAGGACCATTCCACCAACACGCCGATCTATGACGGCATCTGCGAGGTTCTGGGGGGCCGCAAGCCGAACCATTTCAGCTATGAGCTGTTTTTGGACTTCGAAGGTCAGAAGATCTCGAAGTCCAAGGGCAACGGGCTGACGATCGACGAATGGCTGACCTATGCGGCCAGCGAAAGCCTGTCCTATTTCATGTATCAAAAGCCCAAGACGGCCAAAAGGCTGTGGTGGGATGTGATCCCCAAGGCGGTGGACGAATATCACCAACAGCTGCGGGCCTATCCGTCGCAAGACATCGACGCGCAGGTCAACAACCCGGTCTGGCACATCCATTCGGGCAATGTGCCCGAAAGCAAGATGGTGGTCAGCTTTGGGATGCTGTTGAACCTGGCCTCGGTGGCGGGGGCCAAGGATGCGGCGGGGCTTTGGGGCTTCATCAAGAAATATGCCCCCGATGCGTCGCCCGAGGCGAACCCCGATCTGGACGCTGCGGCGGGTCATGCGCTGGCCTATTTCAATGACAAGATCGCGCCCTCGCGCGTGTATCGCCTGCCGTCGGACAAGGAACGCGCCGCAATCCTGGACCTGCGGGGCCGGCTGGTGGCCTATGAAGGCGCGGCCGACGACGAGGCCTTGCAGAACATCTGCTATGCCGTTGGCAAGGAACATGAATTCGAGCCGCTGCGGGATTGGTTCAAGGCCCTGTATGAGGTGCTGATGGGGGCGTCCGAAGGCCCGCGCTTTGGCGGGTTCATCGCCCTTTATGGCGTGGCCGAGACCGTGGCGCTTATCGACCGTGCCTTGGCCGGAGAGCTTTGCGCCTGAGGCCGGGCCGCGCCGTGGAAAAATTCAAGGCCGCGTGAAACCACGCGGCCTTTTTCTGCGTATCATCCTCATCAGATGGAGGTGACGATGCGCTACGCCGTATTTGCCTTGGCCGTGATGGCCGCTCCTGCCTTTGCGCAAGAAGTCGAGATTGCCGAAACGATCAATGGTCAGATGGAGGCCTTCCGCGGTCAGGATGTGGTGGGCGCCTTTGCCTATGCCTCGCCGCTGATCCAGGGGATTTTCGGCACGCCCGAAAACTTTGGCAAGATGGTCGAACAGGGCTATCCGATGGTCTGGAACCCCGGGCCGGTGCAGATGATGGAGCTGCGGACCGTGGCGGGCGCGCTGTGGCAGCGGGTGCGGGTCGCCGATGCCATGGGGCGCGGTTGGTATCTGGATTACCGCATGATCGAAGGCCCCAAGGGCTGGCTGATCGACGCGGTCCAGCTTTTGCCGATGCAGGATCTGGGGGCTTGAGGCTAGGGCGGGGGGGGCACACCCCTACGCCCAAGACGAAGAAGCGGGGGTTTCACACCCCCGCACCCCCGTGGGATATTTATGAAAAGATGAAAGCCATGGGGTGCTTCTGGGGATAACTCCGGGGCAGGTTGACTAAGCGCGCCCGGGCGGCAAGATGGCGGGATGCGCATGAACCGCCTTCGCCTCAATGGTTTCAAGTCCTTTGTCGATCCCACCGATCTGATGATCCTGGAGGGGCTGACCGGTGTTGTCGGCCCCAATGGCTGCGGCAAGTCGAACCTGCTGGAGGCTTTGCGCTGGGTGATGGGGGAAACCCGGCCCAGTGCGATGCGCGGCTCGGGGATGGAGGATGTGATCTTCAACGGCTCTGGCAGCCGTTCGGCGCGGCATTTTGCCGAGGTCTCGTTGATCCTGGACAATTCCGATCGGCTGGCGCCTGCGGGCTTCAACGACGCCGACCAGATCGAGGTCATAAGGCGGATCACCCGCGATGCGGGCTCGGCCTACAAGGCCAATGGCAAGGATGTCCGGGCGCGCGATGTGCAGATGCTGTTTGCCGATGCCTCGACCGGGTCGCACTCGCCCGCTTTGGTGCGGCAGGGGCAGATTGCGGAACTGATCAACGCCAAGCCCCGCGCGCGGCGGGTGATCCTGGAAGAGGCCGCGGGGATCTCGGGGCTTTATGCGCGGCGGCATGAGGCGGAGTTGCGTTTGACCGCGGCCGAGGGCAACCTTACCCGCGTTGATGACGTGTTGGAGGGCTTGGCGCAGCAGCTGTCCACCCTGACGCGGCAGGCGAAACAGGCGGCGCGCTACCGCGAGATCGGCACGGAATTGCGCCGGGCCGAGGGGATGCTTTTGTATCGCCGCTGGCGCGAGGCCGAGATCGCCCGGGCCGAGGCCGAGGGTGCCTTGCGTCAAAGGCTGGTTCTGGCGGGTCAGGCCGAGGTGGCGGCGCGGGCGGCGGGCAAGGCGCGCGAGGCGGCCGAAGATGCCCTTCCGCCGCGGCGCGAAGAAGAGGCGGTGGCTGCCGCGATCCTGCAACGCCTGACGTTGCAGCGCGACGCTTTGGGCAATGAGGAGAGCCGCGCCCTGGCTGCCATCGAGGCGCTGAAGGCCCGCATCCTGCAGATGGGCCGCGACGCCGAGCGTGAACAGGGGCTGAACCGCGACGCGGTCGAGATGATCGAACGGCTGGACTGGGAGGTCGACCAGCTTCTGCGCGCCAGTGAAGGCCAGGACGAGCGTCTGGCCGAAGCGGGGGAGCTTGCCCGCGCCTCGGCCGCGGAGCTGGCCGCGCGCGAGGCCGAGCAAACCGCGGCCACCGAGGATGCGGCCCGTCTGGGCGCGCGGCATCAATCGGCTGAACGCCTGATCGCCGACAGCCGCCGTGTCGTCGAACGGGCCGAGGGTGAGGCGCTTCGGGCGCGGGATGCGGTGGCTGCGGCCACTTCCGTGCTGGCTGCGGCCGGGGAAACCGCGGAGGCGCTGGCCGAGGCCGTCTCCGAGGCGGTGGACCTGGCCGAGGCCGCCGAAGAGGCGCTGGACATGGCCGAAGAGGCGCGGGGCAACGCCCAGGCGCGCGAGGCCGAAGCGCGGGCGGTGCGGTCGGGGGCCGAGGGGGAGGCCGCGGCTTTGCGGGCCGAGGTTGGCGCGCTGGCGCGGTTGGTGGCGCGGGAAACCAGTGACGGCGGCGCGATCCTGGACCGGATCGAGGTCGAGCCGGGCTATGAGGCGGCCTTGGGCGCGGCCTTGGGCGATGATCTGCGCGCGCCCGAAGTGGCGGCTGACGCGCGCTCGGGTTGGGCTTTGCTGGACGAGTTGGAGCAGGGCTTGCCCGCGGGTCTGATGCCCTTGGCCGGTCATGTCGTCGTCCCCGAGGTCCTGGCGCGCGCCGTGTCGCAGATTGCGATTTGTGAGGCAGAACAGGGGTCTGCCCTGCAGGCGCGGCTACTGCCGGGGCAAAGGCTGGTGTCGTTGGAAGGCGATCTGTGGCGTTGGGACGGGTTCCGCGCGGGGTCGGAGGATGCGCCCTCGGCTGCGGCGGCGCGGCTGCGGCAGTTGAACCGGCTGGTGCAGCTGAAGCGCGACCTGGAAGAGGCCGCGGCCAAGGCCGAGGGGGCCACGCAGGCGCATGAGGCCCTGGCCTCGCGCCTGGCCGACCTGACGCGGGCGGATCAGATGGCGCGCGACGCCCGGCGCGCGGCCGATGCGCGTGTGACCGAAACGAACCGGGCGGCCAGCCGTGCCGACAGTGAGCGGTCCATGGCCGAGGGGCGGTTGGAGACCGCGCGGCTGGCGGTGGGCCGGCACGAGGAAGAGGCTTTGCAAGCCGGGTTGCGGCTGACCGAGGCGGAGTCGGCGCAGCGGGACTTGGGCGACCTTGGCGCGGCGCGCGCGCTGGTCGAAGATATGAAGCTGGCCGTCGAGGGCGCGCGGATCGCCATGATGACCCGCCGCGCCGCCCTGGACGAGCTGCGCCGCGAGGGCGAAGCGCGGGTCAAGCGCCGGCAGGAGGCGATGAAAGAGCTGTCCGGTTGGAAGCACCGGCTGGAGACGGCGGGGCGGCGGATGGCCGAACTGACCGAACGCCGGGCCGAGGCCGAGGAAGAGCTTGCCGAGGCCATGGAGGTCCCCGAGGAAATCGCCGCCAAGCGTGAGGAACTGGCCGATGCCATGGCCGAGGCCGAGGCGCGCCGCGCGCGGGCCATGGATGCGCTGTCGGTTGCCGAGGCGGCCTTGCGGGCTGCGTTTGAGGCCGAGCGCGACGCCGAACGCACGGCCGGTGAGGCGCGCGAGGCCCGCGCCCGTGCCGAAGCGCGGGTCGAGGCCAGCAAGGCGGCCTCTGGTCTTGCGGCTGAACGCATCACGGAAGAGACCGAGGGCACGCCGGAGCAGCTTTTGGACACTCTGCGCTTTGACCCCGACCGGATGCCGACGGTCGAGGCCCTGGAGGTCGACGTGGCCCGGCTGCGGCGCGGGCGCGAGGCTTTGGGCGCGGTCAACCTGCGCGCCGAAGAGGATGCCAAGGCGGTTTCCACGGAATACGACACCTTGGTCGCCGAAAAGGTCGACCTGGAAGAGGCGATCAAAAAGCTGCGCGCCGGAATTGCGGGCCTGAACCGCGAAGGGCGCGAGCGGCTTTTGACCGCCTTTGAACAGGTGAACGCGAACTTCGGGACGCTGTTCACGCATCTGTTCAGCGGCGGCGAGGCGCGGTTGGTGCTGGTGGAAAGCGATGATCCGCTGGAGGCGGGGTTGGAAATCATGTGCCAGCCGCCGGGCAAACGGCTGTCCACTTTGTCGTTGCTGTCGGGGGGCGAACAGACCCTGACCGCCATGGCCTTGATTTTCGGTGTCTTTCTGGCCAATCCCGCGCCGATCTGTGTGCTGGACGAGGTTGACGCGCCATTGGACGATGCCAACGTCACGCGGTTTTGCAACCTGATGGACGAGATGCGGCAGCGGACCGAGACGCGCTTCCTGGTCATCACGCATCACGCGGTCACGATGGCGCGGATGGACCGGCTGTTCGGCGTGACGATGGCGGAACAGGGCGTCAGCCAGCTGGTCAGCGTCGATCTGAAACGGGCCGAGGCGCTGGTGGCGTGAACCCCGGGGCATGCCCCGGGCTACGCGGCTTTAGCGAAGCTTTCCAAGGTCCAACGTGTGCTGGCGGAGCCAGGACAGGAACCCACGCGGGTTGCCCTTCCACTTCGACAGCTCTTCGGCGGACAGGGGCGCGCCGATGATCGGGCGTTGCGGCTTGAACAGGCTGCGGCGGATTTCATAGAGCAAAAGCCCCTGGCGGAAGGTCGCGGATACCAGGTTTGCGATCTGATACAGCCGCGAATTCTGCCCTGGAAAGAAGATCGGCAGGATCGTCGCGCCCGATTTCGAGATCATCTTATGGGTGAAAACGTTCCATTCGGCCTCGATCGCGGGTCCGAAGTAGGTCTCGGAACAGGCGACGCGGCCGGCGGGAAACAGGATGATGACCCCACCCGCGGCCAGATGGGCCATGGTCTCGTCGCGCATTTGCAGGCCAAGTTCGCGGGCGTTGTCCTCATGCGGGAAGGGGACCGGGATCATGAACTCTTCGATTTCAGGGATGCCGGTCAAAAGCGAGCGGGTCAGGATCTTGAAATCGCCCCGCACGCGGCTGACCATTTCGGCCATGACCATGCCATCGACCAAGCCGGAGGGGTGGTTGGCCACGACGACGACCGGGCCCGTGGCGGGGATGCGGGCGATTTCCTCGGCCGGGGTGTCGATGCGGATGCCCATGTGGCGCACGGCCTTGGCCCAAAAGGCCACGCCCACCGGGGCGCCGGACTTTTCAAACGACCGGATCAGTTGCAAGAGCGTGACCTTGGCCGTCACCCATTCCAGCGCGCGGATGGTCCAGACCTTGACCGGGTTCTTGAAGGTGCCGGCATAGGACAGGCGGCGCATGTCATATTTGCGCCCGACCCCGCGGGTCGGATCGCCTGCCACAATCCGCGTGCTGTCAGTCTCGGTCACGTCCAACCCTGGGCTTTAGCGGTCCTCGCCGAAACGGTCGGCCACCAGAGCGGCAAGCGCCGCCCCAAGGTCCGCCGCTTGGGCGCCGCTGGTTTCGACCTCAATAGTCGTTCCCCGGCTGGCTGCCAACATCAAAAGCCCCATGATGCTGTCGCCCGACACCGTCATCCCCTCGCGGGTGACTTGGGCGCTGGCGTCGAACTCTTCGACGACCTCGACGAACTTGGCCGAGGCGCGGGCGTGAAGCCCTTTTTCATTGACGATCTTCAAGGTCTGGATCATGCGCCGCCGCCCAAATCGAGGCTATTGATATATTTGCGACCCGCATCCAGCGAGGCCGCCACGGCATCATTGATCGACAAGGCGCGCGATTTGGCAAGCTTGATCAGCATGGGCAGGTTTGCGCCATAGATGATCCGGCGTTCGGACCCCGCGGTGCAGGCCAGAAGCGACAGGTTCGAGGGAGAGCCGCCAAACATATCCGTCACGACGACCACGCCCGCGCCCTTGTCCACCGCGTCGGCGGCGGCGCAGATCTCGGCCTGTTTCTGGCCGCGGTCACAGTCATCCTCAATCGAGATGGCCTGCATGTCCTCTTGATGACCCACCACATGCTCGACCGCCGAGAGATACTCTCGCGCCAATCCGCCATGGGCTACGATGACTACGCCGATCACGCGCGAATGACCCCATCTGGCTGGGCACTTGCCCGCCGTTCCAGTTCCCGATGTCGTTTTGACACCTGCCAGCCGGATTCCGCAAGCAGTTTGGACATTTTTTCTGCAACTGCAACAGACCTGTGTTGCCCCCCGGTGCAGCCGAAACCCAGGGTCAGGTGGGCCTTGCCCTCGGCCATTTGGGCCGGAAGCAGAAACAGGATAAGGTCTTGCAACTTCAGGATGAAATCGGCGTAATTTGTATCGGTTGCGATATGGGCGGCGACGGCGGGATCGCGGCCATCCTTGTCCCGCAGGGCGGGCACCCAATAGGGATTCGCCAAGAATCGGCAGTCGAAAACCATATCCATGCCCCGGGGCAGACCACGCTTGTAGCTGAAGCTTTGCACCGAAATCATAAGACTTTGTGTAGCGCCCTTGCCGAACCACTGGCCGATTTCGGCCTTGAGGTCATGGGGCGTCAGGTCACTCGTGTCGATCAGGTGGTCGGCGCGGACGCGGATCGGGGCCAGAAGGTCGATCTCACGCTCCACCCCCTCGGTGGGGGTATTGGCCTCGGGCATCGGGTGGCGGCGCTTGGTCTGGTTATAGCGGCTGACCAAAGTCGAGGGCGCGCAGTCCAGATACAGGACCTGCAATTCGACAGCCGGATTGCGGGTCAGCGTATCCACCAGCTCGATCGCGGCTGTGGCGGAAAAGTCACGGTTGCGGACATCCAGACCCAGGGCAATCGGCCGATCCAGCGGCGGTCCGTCCAGCAGGCGGGGAATCAGCCGCAGCGGCAGGTTGTCAATGACCTCGTAACCCAGATCCTCCAGCGCGTGAAAGGCGGTCGAACGGCCCGCGCCGGAAGGCCCGGTGACAAGGACCAGGCGATGGGTGGGCGCGGCGTCGGACGTCTGCATGAAAACCTCAGGCGAAGCGGGAACCCTTGAGATAGCACAGGATCGCAAAAGGGAAATGAGGATGCGGCGGGGTCAGCACAAGGGGCAGGTCGATGCCCTGCACGGTGATGTGACGATGGGGGGGCAGGCGGTCGGGTTCGATCTGGCCCAGGTCGATGGCGAGGGTGAGGGGGGCTTGCGGACGGTGGGGCGCGCGCAGAAGGCCGATGCCGCGGGCCTCGATCAGGCCTTGCAGCGGGTCGGGGGCAGAGGCGATGAGAAGGCCGTTCTCCGCGCGGATCAGGGTGCGGTCGTCGGCCACCAACTCGGCGCCATGGGCCATCAGCGTCAGCGCAAGGGCCGATTTGCCCGCGCCAGAGGGGCCGAGGATCAGCAGGCCCCTGTCCCCCAGGGAGATGCAGGAGGCGTGCAGGGTCTCGGTCATCCTGGGGCCTTGGGTCGCGGTTTGGGGCAGGCCCAATATGCAAGCGGCCCGGTCCCCGCTTGGGTCCCGGGCTGTTTTGCAGTGCCAAAGTCCTGTCGCATCAGACCGGCAGGCCGACCACGAAACGCGCGCCCAGGGGTTCGGAGGTGATGTCGGCCTGGGTCGGGCGGATATTCTCGGCCCAGATCACGCCGCCATGGGCCTCGATGATTTGCTTCGAGATCGCAAGGCCAAGGCCGGAATGGTTGCCGAAGTCGTTCTTGGGGCGTTCGGAGTAGAAGCGTTTGAAGATCTTGGTCAGGGCCTGTTCGGGGATGCCGGGGCCGGTATCCTCGACCACGATCAGGACGCGGTTGTCGCGCTTGCGGGCCCAGACGCGGACCGCGTCGCCATCCTCGCAAAACGAGATCGCATTGGTGATCAGGTTGACGAAAACCTGAGCCAAGCGCGCCTCAAGCCCGGTCACGCGGATCGGGTCCTGCGGAAAGTCGGTGATGAATTCGACGCCCTTTTCGCCCGCCTGCTGGCCCAGATACTCGGTCAGGTTGGTCAGGGTTTTCAGAAGGTTGAACTCTTCTTCCTCTTCTTTCACCAGTTCGGAATCCAGCCGGGAGGCGTTGGAAATGTCGCTCACCAACCGGTCTAGCCGCCGCACGTCATGTTCGATCACGTCCAGAAGCTTTTCCTTGTGCTCTTCCTTCTTTACCATCCGAAGCGACCCTACGGCCGAGCGCAAAGACGCGAGCGGGTTCTTGATCTCGTGGCTGACATCGGCGGCAAATTGTTCGTTCGCGTCGATCCGATCATACAAGGCCGAAACCATGCCGCGCATAGCGATGGACAGGCGCCCGATCTCGTCTGGGCGGGCCGAAAGGTCGGGGATGCGGACCCGTCCCGGTGCCATGGCGCGGCTGTCACGGTCGCGCCCGATTTCAGCGGCGGCGGCAAGGTCGGACAGCGGGTTGGCGATGGTCGAAGCCAAGACCAGCGACAGGCCGATCGACACCAGGATCGCCACGACGAACATTTGCAGGATCTGTTCCCGCTCGTCCCGCACCAGACGGTCGATTTCGCCTTCCGCCGAGGTCACGCCGACCAGACCCACAACAGAGCCATTCACCAGGATCGGCGTCGCCACGGCAAATTGCGTGCCGCCTTCGGGCCCTTGGGCGGAGATTTTCGCGATCCCATCGGCCTGGGCGGTGCCCAAAAGGCCGCGGACCAGTTCTTCGCCCGATTTGGCGCCGGGCTGGGCCTGACCGCCGGAAAGCAGCGAGGAAATCCCGTCCCAGACCATGTTCAGGAAGTCGGTGATCACGGTGGAATGGGGACCGGTCCTCGGCTCGGTTCGCGGGGCGCCGATGGCCCGGGCCAAAAGCTTGCCTGAGGAATCAAACAGATAGGCGGCAGATCCCTGCGCGATGGAGGCATCTTCCAGCCGTTGCGCCAGGTCCTCTCCGCTGGGCGAAAGCCCGGCCGAGATCACGTCGGCGATCAGTCGTGCCTCGTTCACCAGTCCGTCTTCACGCTGATTGACCAGGCTGTCGCGCGAGGGGTTCATGAACAGAACCCCCGCCACCAGAACCACCAGCCCCATCAGGTTGAAGACGATGATCTTGCGCGCCAAGGGCGAATGGTTCAGCGAGATCAGCCCGCGCTTCTTGCGCCCGTCGCGCAACGAAGGCTCGACGGCTCCTTCGGGCGCCTCCCAGTCTTCGCCCAAAAGCAAGTCCCCGGGCGTGTCTTCGCCCTTGGGGTCACTTTTCTGCGACATGCGGAGTTGCGGGATCGCCGTCATTTCACTCTTCGTTATAGCGGTAGCCGATGCCGTAAAGCGTTTCGATCGCCGAGAAATCGGTGTCGACCGCCTTCATCTTTTTGCGCAAGCGCTTGATATGGCTGTCAATTGTGCGGTCGTCGACATAGACCTGATCGTCATAGGCCACATCCATCAGCTGATCGCGCGACTTCACGAAGCCGGGCCGCTGCGCCAGGGCCTGCAGCAGCATGAATTCCGTCACGGTCAAGGAAACATCCTTGCCCTTCCACAGCACCGAATGGCGCAGTGGGTCCATGCGCAGGTTCCCCCGCTCCATGATCTTGGTCTCTTCGGTGACGGCCACTTCGCCGGTCACGATGGCATCCTGACGGCGCAGCAGCGCCCGGATGCGTTCGACCAGAAGCCGTTGAGAAAACGGCTTTTTCACATAATCGTCCGCGCCCATCCGCAGGCCCAGAACCTCGTCGATTTCGTCGTCTTTCGACGTCAGAAAGATCACTGGCATCTGGGTTTTGGTGCGCAAACGCTGCAGCAAATCCATGCCGTCCATCCGCGGCATCTTGATGTCCAGCACCGCCATGTCGGGCAAGCGTCGGTTGAAGGCATCAAGGGCGGATTGTCCGTCGTTGAAAGTCTCGACCTCGAAGCCTTCGGCTTCCAAAGTCATAGATACGGACGTCAGGATATTCCTGTCGTCGTCCACAAGGGCGATCCTGGCCATACTGGCGTGTCCTTACTGCTCGGTCTTATTTTTTCCACATCATCACGGTTTGACCCCGCAGAATCAATACTCAAGTGCGAATCACCGACATTCGCCCCCCCAGTGGGCCCAAAAAACCTGAAGAAATGGCTAATATGCCTCACCTTTGGCCTTGGCCGTCATTTGGTTGCGCTAACCTGGCAATGGTTGCGCTAACAGGGGAAATCAGTGCTTTTCGCCTTTGAAATCTTGATGTTATAGCAAAAAGACCACTCCAAAAGTGGTGGCAGCCTCTGGCCCGGCCGCCCATCTCCCATGACCCGCAAGGAGCTTGCAAGAATGACCATGGCACGCGTGAACCCGTCGATGACATTGACCCATCAAGGCATCGAGGTCGCCCGCGGCTATTATAATCTGCTGGAGCCCGCCTTGGTCGAGGCCGCCATCCGCAAGGGCGAGGGCCGCTTGGGCCTTGGCGGCGCCTTTCTGTGCGAGACCGGGGCCTTTACGGGCCGCTCTCCCAAGGACAAGTTCGTCGTCCGCACGCCTTCGGTCGAACACAAGATCTGGTGGGAGAACAACGCGCCGATGGACCCGGAGGATTTCGATCTCCTGCAGGCCGACATGTTGAACCATCTGAAATCCCAAGAGGTTTTCGTTCAGGACCTTTATGCCGGCGCCGATCCAATCCACCGCGTCGATGTGCGCATGGTGACAGAGCTGGCTTGGCACGGGCTCTTCATCCGCCATCTTTTGCGCCGTCCCGAACCGGCCGAGCTGGCCTCTTTCACCCCCGATTGGACGGTGATCAACTGCCCCTCGTTCAAGGCCGACCCCAAGCGGCATGGCTGTCGGACCGAGACGGTTATCACCTTGAATTTCGACAAGAAAATCATCCTGATCGCCAATACCGCCTATGCTGGCGAGAACAAGAAGGCGGTCTTCACCCTTCTGAACTTCCTTTTGCCGGAAAAGGGCGTGATGGCGATGCATTGCTCGGCCAACCACGCCATCGGCAATCCCGTTGATACGGCTGTGTTTTTCGGGCTTTCGGGCACGGGAAAAACCACGCTTTCGGCTGATCCCTCGCGCATCCTGATCGGGGATGACGAACATGGCTGGAGCGACCGTGGCACCTTCAACTTCGAAGGCGGTTGCTATGCCAAGACGATCAACCTGAGCGCCGAGGCCGAGCCCGAAATCCACGCCACGACCCATCGCTTCGCCACTGTGGTCGAGAACATGGTTTACGACCCGGAAACGCTGGAAATCGACTTCACCGATGACAGCCTGACCGCCAACACCCGCTGCGCCTATCCGCTTGAGGCGATTTCCAATGCCTCGGCGACCGGTTTGGGCGGCCATCCGCGCCATGTGGTCATGCTGACCTGCGATGCCTTTGGCGTCCTGCCGCCGATTGCGCGGCTGACCCCGGCGCAGGCGATGTATCACTTCCTGTCCGGTTTTACGTCCAAGGTGGCCGGGACCGAACGTGGCGTGACCGAGCCGCAGCCGACGTTTTCCACCTGCTTCGGCGCCCCCTTCATGCCGCGACGGCCCGAGGTCTATGGCCAACTTCTGGCCGACAAGATCGCGCGGCATGGGGCGTCGTGCTGGCTGGTGAACACCGGCTGGACCGGGGGCGCCTATGGAACGGGGCGGCGGATGCCAATCCGGGCCACGCGGGCGCTGCTGGCCGCCGCGCTGGATGGCTCGCTGGCGGGCGGGGCCTTCCGCCGCGATCCGAACTTCGGTTTTGACGTGCCGGTTGCGGTGCCGGGGGTGGACGAGGCGCTTTTGGACCCGCGCCGCACTTGGGCCGACCCCTTGGCCTATGACGCGCAGGCCGCGAAACTGATGGCGATGTTCGCGGCCAACTTCGCGCAATATCTGCCCTTCATCGACGCCGAGGTCCGCGCCGCCGCGATCTGAGGTTACAGCTTGCCAAGCAGACCCGGCGTCGGCCAGCCATCGGCGGGCAGGCCCAACCGGGTCTGCTCCTTTTGCACCGCGGCCCGTGTCATGGCGCCCAGAACCCCGTCGATCTTGCCGACATCATGGCCGCGCGCCTGCAGGGTCTGTTGCAGCGCCTTCATCTGATCGGCCGATAGCCCCGCCTCTGGCTTGCCCGCATCATAGGGTGCGGCCCCCTCGATCCTTGTGGCGAAATAGGCCGCGGTCGTCACATAGACAAAGCTTTTGTTCCATTCGAACAAGACCTTGTAGTTCGGATAGGCCAGGAAGGCCGGCCCCTTGCGCCCCATCGGCAGCAGCAAGGACGCGGGCAGGTTGGCAAGCCTTCCTTCCCGCGCCGTGACGCCCATCGCGGCCCATTGGCTGGCCGAAAGTTCTTTGTCGATCCCCGATTGCGCCCAGTCCATCTGGTCGGGCACCACAACTTCTTGAAGCCAGGGCTCGTTCGGACGCCAGCCGTGGTATTGCAACATATGCGCCGCCGACAGAATCGCATCCGGCGCCGAGGTCTTCAGCGTGATCAGCCCGTCGCCGTCGCCATCCTCGCCGCGCTCCAGGATATCGCGGGGCAGCATCTGGACCTGGCCGATCTCTCCGGCCCAGGCGCCCTGCGTCACGCCGGGGTCGAAATCGCCCTTTGCGGTCAAGGCGATAGCAGCCAAGACCTGAGGCTGGAACAGCTCTGGCCGCCGGCAGTCATGGGCCAGGGTCAACAGCGCATTGCGGGTGTCAAAATCGCCCTGCACCGCGCCAAAGTCGGTCTCAAACGCCCAAAACGCCAGGATAATCCCGCGCGACACGCCAAAGCGCCGCGCCGCCTCGTCGAAACTGGCGTCATGCTTTTTCGAATAGACACCAGCGTTCTGCAGCCGGCTTTTCGAGATCAGAGCCTGCGAAAATTCGATGAAATTCTTGCGGAAAAATCCTTGGCCGCGGTCGGCTTTCAGGACAGCCTTGTCGATCTGGCCGCCCTTCATGAAGGCCTGGATCGCCGCATCCGACAGGCCCATGGCCCGCGCCTCGCCGGACATGGCGGCCTTGAACTCATTGAAATCGCCACCACAAGGCGCGGAAACGGCGGGCAAAGCCGACGCCAAAAGAAATGCCAGAACCAGACGCATGAAACCCTCCACATTCGCGGCGAAAGCATAGCGCGGGCTGTGCGAAAGGGGAACCTTCATGACTGTGGCGGACCTGCCACGCGGGCTTCGCATCTCTGCCACATGTCGGTGTTAAGTCGGGTGCTAACTTGTCTTTAACGCGTGATCGGCCAGACTGTCCCGAATGGAGGCGCTGATGCTGGAATTCCTTTCGAAAGAAGTCCTTGCCGGGCTGGAGTCTGCCCGGAAGACGCGGGAACGCAAACAATCCCGTCTGCGGATTCAGGTGGGCGAAGCGGTCTATCCGGTGTTGCGTTTCTGGCACGATGGCTGCGTGCTGGATGGCAAGCTCTCGCCGAAACTGCGCGGATTGGTCGATCTTTACGACGGCTCGCGGCATGTCTTTCAATGCCTGATCGTCGCCACCACGGGGGAGGGCGACGAAATCACCTGTGAATTCAAACGCCTGACCCCTGTGACCGACCGCGCCGCGCTGGATTTTTGGCGCGACGAGACCGGCCCCGTGGCCTATCTGCCGAAGTGACTACTGCAGATCGGCAAAGGCCGCCTGCAGCCGTGTCACAGCCTCGACGATCTGGGCATGGGGCATGGCCAGGTTGAAGCGCAAGTAGCTCTCTCCGCCGGTCCCGAAGCTGCCACCATGGTTCGCGGCGATTCGCGCGCCCTTTTCGATCCGCGTCACGAACTCGGCCTGAGTCATCCCGGTGCCCGAGAAATCGACCCAAGCCAGATACGTCGCCTCCAGCCGGACCGAGCGCACCCCCGGAATCGCGTTGACGCCCGCGTCGAACACTCTGGCGTTGTGATCCAGGTAGGCCACCAAAGCGTCGACCCAGGCCGCGCCTTCGGGCGAATAGGCGGCGGTCGCCATATGCATGCCGAAAGAGTTGGGCGAAATCCCCATCTTGTTCATCACCCCGGCGAATTTCGCCTTTAATTCCGGGTCCTTGATGATCACATTGCCGATATGGCTGCCCGCGATGTTGAAGGTCTTGGTCGTGGCCGTCATCATCACGACGCGGTCGGTCAGGGTCGCCATCGGGATATGGCGATGCCCCGGCATCACCAGGTCATGGTGGATTTCGTCGCTGACCAAAATCAGCCCGTGCCGGTCCGCAAACGCCATCACGCCCTGCAACTCTGCCTGCGACCAGACCCGCCCGCCGGGGTTGTGGGGCGAACACAGGATCAGCATCTTCGCCGTCCCATCCATCTGCGCATCCCAGGCGTCAAAGTCTAAGCCGTTGTCTTTCAACGGACATTCCACTACGCGCCGCCCCGCGGCCTTGATCACGCGGGCAAAGGCGTGATAGACCGGAGTCATCAGAACCACCCCATCCCCCGGCGCGGTAAAGGCCTCGACACACAGCGCCGTGCCGTTCACAAGGCCATGGGTGGTGAAGATATCGCCCGTGTCCAGCGCCCAGCCGTGACGGGTCTGCATCCACCAGCGGATCGCCTCCAGATAGGCGGCATCGTCGCCGAAATAGCCATAGACCCCATGCGCCGCCATCGCCTCGACCGCCTTTTGCACGCAGGCCGGCGGGCGGAAGTCCATGTCGGCCACCCACATCGCCAGGCCATCTTGCGGCGAGACGCCATAGGCCGCCTCCATCCCGTCCCACTTGACGGAATGTGTGCCGATGCGGTTGATGGGTTCGTCGAAATTCATGGGTGCGCCTTTCTGATGGGCTATCCGTGGTCTTTTGTTCCAAGTATCGCAATTTAAACGGGAAGTCATTCTGAATTTAACGGCAAAATCAGAACTTTGTGCCAATACGGCCCGATAAAACAGAACTCCATCCCGCCCCGCCATCGCCCTTGCGCGACCCCGGTCCAGATACTAAACCCTTGGCGCATGATCCGCTCCATTCTGATCCACCCCGACCCGCGCCTCAAGAAGGTTTCCGACCCGGTGACGCAAGTCACCGAGGAAATGTCGCGCCTCGCCCGCGACATGCTGGAGACGATGTATGAGGCCCCGGGCATCGGCCTGGCCGCGCCGCAAATCGCGGTCAGCAAACGGCTGATCGTGATGGATTGCATGAAGGCGCCCGAGGTCCCGCGCTCTGTCATCATGTTCAATCCGCAGGTCATTTGGTCCTCTTCCGAGGTTTCGACCTATGAGGAAGGCTGCCTGTCGATCCCCGACCAATATGCCGATGTCAGCCGCCCGGCCTCGGTCACGGTGGCTTGGATGGACGAAACAGGCGCCGCGCGGGAAGAGACCTTCGAGGGCCTTTGGGCGACTTGCGTCCAGCATGAGATCGACCACTTGAACGGCAAATTGTTCATAGATTACTTGGGGATGATGAAGCGCCAGCTGATCACCCGCAAGATGGAAAAGCTGAAACGAGAACGGGCGCGCTCGTGATCCTTCCCCTGCGCCTTTGGCCCGATCCGGTGTTGTCGCAGGTCTGCGGCGCGGTGCCGGTGGATGCCGCCGCCCTCAGCCTGGCCGAGGATATGCTTCAGACCATGTATGCCGCCTATGGCCGCGGTCTGGCCGCGCCTCAGGTGGGGGTCCTCGCCCGGGTTTTCGTCATGGATTCCAGTTGGAAGACCGGTGAGAAAACGCCGGAAATCTTCCTGAACCCGGAAGTGCTTTGGTCCTCGCCCGAGACGCAGCCGTCCACCGAAGGCTGTCTGTCGATCCCCGGTCAGGACGTCACCGTGACGCGGTCGCAGGCCATCATCCTGCGCTGGACCATGCCGGATGGCGCGATTGCGGCGCAAAAGCTGACCGGGTTCCGCGCCATCTGCGCCCAGCACGAGATTGACCACCTGAACGGCATCGTCACCTTGAACCGGGCCCCCACATGATCCGCACTTGCCTGCCCTTTCCCCATCCGGTGTTGAAAGCCGTGGCCGCCCCGGTGCCCGCGATCACCGACGAAATCCGCGCGATCTGGCGCGACATGGTCGATACGATGGAGGCGATGCCCGGCTATGGCCTGGCCGCGCCGCAGATCGGCCATTCGCTGCGGCTGGCCGTGGTGGATTGCAGCACGGAACGCGGTCAGGCCGTGCTGATGGCCAACCCAGAGGTTCTTCACGCCTCGGGCCAGATGCGCGACCACGAAGAGGCCAGCCCGAACCTGCCCGGCGTGTCGGCGCGGATCAGCCGGCCCCGTGCGGTGACGGTGCGGTTTCTGAACGCCGAAGGGGCAACCGAAGAGCGGGATTTCGTCCTGCTTTGGGCGACCTCGGTGCAGCATCAGATCGACCACCTGAACGGCAAGCTGTTCTTTGACCACCTCTCCCCGTTGAAGCGCAACATGCTGATCACCAAGGCGCAAAAGCTGGCGAAACGCGGATGAAGGTCGTCTTCATGGGCACGCCGGACTTTTCGGTCCCCGTCTTGCGGGCCTTGACCGCGCGTCATGAGGTTGTCGCCGTCTATTCCCAGCCCCCCCGGCCCGCGGGGCGCGGCAAGGCGGACCGGCCAAGTCCGGTGCAGCAGGCGGCAGAGGCCTTGGGCCTTCCCGTCCGCCACCCGGTCAACTTCAAGACGCCCGAGGCGGTGGCCGCGTTTCAGGCCCTTGGCGCCGATATCGCCGTCGTCGTGGCCTATGGGCTGATCCTGCCGCAGGTGATCCTGGATGCGCCGCGCTTGGGCTGTCTGAACATCCACGCCAGCCTTCTGCCGCGCTGGCGGGGGGCGGCGCCCATTCACCGCGCGATCATGGCGGGCGATGCGGAAACCGGCATTTGCATCATGCAGATGGAGGCGGGGTTGGACACGGGCCCCGTCCGCCTGCGCCGTGCCATCCCCATCGGGGCCGAGGAAACCACCGCCGACCTGCACGACCGCCTGTCCGATTTGGGCGCGCAGATGATCCTTGAGGCGCTGGACACCATGCCCCCCGCCACCCCCCAGGCCCAAGGCGAGACCTATGCCGCCAAGATCGACAAATCCGAGGCGCGGATCGACTGGACCCGCCCGGCAGAGCAGGTTGACCGCCTGATCCGCGGCCTCTCGCCCTTTCCGGGCGCCTGGTGCCTGGCGGGGGACGAGCGGGTCAAGCTTTTGCGCGCGCGGCTTGCACAGGGGCAGGGGGCGCCCGGCGCGCATCTGGGGGGCGGGGTCATCGCCTGTGGGACGGGCGCGGTGCAGATCGTCCAGGCGCAGCGCGAGGGCAAAAAGCCCGCCTCGGTGCTGGACCTGCTGCGCGGGTTCTCCTTGCCCGAGACCCTGGGCTGATCACTCCGCCGCCATGGCCCCGGGCGTCAGGTCCAGGATGTCGCCCATGATCCGGTTCAGGTCGAAATCCTTGGGCGTGTAGACGCCCGCCACGCCCATCTGACGCAGGGCCGCCGCGTCGTCCTGTGGGATGATGCCGCCGACCACGACGGGCACCGACAGGCCGCGCTCTGCCAAAAGCGTCATGACATCGGCCACCAGGGCCAGATGTGACCCCGACAGGATCGACAGCCCCAGCACATCCGGCGCCTGCGCGATCACGCCTGCCACGATCTCGGCGGGGGTCTGGCGGATGCCGTCGTAATGGATCGCCATGCCGCAATCGCGGGCGCGGGCGGTGATCTGCTCGGCGCCGTTGGAATGGCCGTCCAGCCCCGGCTTGCCCAGCATCAGCTTGAACCGCCGCCCCAGCCGGGCCGAGACTGCATCGACCCGGGCGCGGATCGGCTCCAACCCCTCGGTCCGGTTCGAGGGCGCCAGCGACACACCCGTCGGCCCGCGATATTCGCCAAAGGCCGCGCGGATCGCCGCGCCCCATTCCCCGGTCGTCACCCCGGCCTTGGCGGCCGCAATCGAGGGCGGCATGATGTTTTCGCCGCTGATCGCCGCCTGACGCAGGGCCATCAGCGCCCGGTTCACCGCCACGCCATCGCGGGTCGCGCGCCAGTCATGCAGCCTTGCGATTTGATCGGCCTCGGCCTTGGGGTCGGCCTCCAGCACCGCGGCGCCGGTGGTCAGGGGCGAGGGTTCCCCCTCGGCCCAGCGGTTCACCCCCACGACGATCTGTTCACCGCTTTCGATCCGCGCCAGGCGCAGGGCGTTGGATTCCACCAGCCGCGCCTTCATATGCGGAATGGCCGCGACCGCGCCGCCCATGGCCTCGATCTGCGCCAGTTCGGCGCGGGCCTGCGCCATCAACTCGGCCACCTTGGCCTCCATCACCGGATTGCCGTCAAACAGGTCGCCATAGTCCAACAGGTCGCTTTCATGGGCCAAGATCTGCTGCATCCGCAGCGACCATTGCTGATCCCAGGGGCGCGGCAGACCCAAAGCCTCGTTCCAGGCCGGAAGCTGCACGGCGCGGGCACGGGCGCCCTTGGACAGCGTCACGGCCAGCATCTCGATCAAAATCCGGGCGACGTTGTTTTCCGGCTGCTGCTCGGTCAGGCCCAAAGAGTTCACCTGAACCCCATAGCGGAACCGGCGGTGGCGTTCCTCGGTGATGCCATAGCGGTCAAGGCAAAGCTGGTCCCAAAGGGCCACGAAGGCCCGCATCTTGGCGATTTCGGTGACAAAGCGGATGCCGGCGTTCACAAAGAAGGAAATCCGCCCAACCATGGCCGGGAAATCCTCTGCCGGCACCTTGGCGCGCAGGTCGTCCAGCACGGCGATGGCGGTGGCCAGGGCATAGGCCAGTTCCTGTTCCGGCGTCGCCCCGGCCTCTTGCAGGTGATAGGAACAGACGTTCATCGGGTTCCATTTCGGCATCGCCCGGGCTGTCCAGGCGGCGATGTCGGTCGTCATCCGCAAGCTGGCCTTGGGCGGCGAAATATAGGTCCCGCGCGACAGGTATTCCTTGATCAGGTCGTTTTGCACCGTGCCCTGAAGGCTGCTGACATCGGCCCCCTGCTCTTCGGCCACCGCCACATACAGCGCCAACAGCCAGGGCGCCGTGGCGTTGATCGTCATCGAGGTGTTCATCTGCCCCAAGGGAATCCCGTCGAACAGCGCCCGCATGTCGCCCAGATGGCTGATCGGCACGCCAACCTTGCCGACCTCGCCCCGCGCCAGCACATGATCGGCGTCATAGCCGGTCTGCGTGGGCAGGTCGAAGGCCACCGAAAGCCCGGTCTGCCCGCGCGACAGGTTGCCGCGATACAGCAGATTGGACGCCGCGGCGGTCGAGTGGCCGGCATAGGTGCGGATCAGCCAGGGTTGGTCTTTCATCACGGCCTCGATTCTGCTGCGCAATTTTGTTGCGCTGCGTAGTTCTTGCCAGAAATATTCCACCCCTGTCAATCGCCGCATTGCAGCATCAGAATTTGCGCCCTTCCGCCGCCCGTGCCATCAGGGGGCATGACCCAGCCGATTACGCTGCCCCTTTGGCTTTTGCTGTTGATCCTCGCCTTTGCGGCGACCTCTTTTGCGTCGAACTTCCTGTTCCCCTCGGTCCGCTGGTTCTTTCGCCGCAGGATCGAGGCCGGGATCGCCCGGCTGAACCAAAGGCTTGCCCGGCCGATCGACGTGCTGAAACTGGCCAAGCGGCAGGACCGGATTGCACGGCTGGCCTATGACCCGGTCGTCCTGCAGGCCGTCACCGAACAGGCGGCCGAAACCGGGACCCCGCCGCAGGTCGTCTTTCAAGAGGCCCGCGCCTATGCGCGTGAGATCGTGCCGGGCTTTTCGGCGACGCTGTATTTCGGCGTTTCGATCCGGGTGGCGCGCTGGCTGACGAAAAAGCTGTATCGGGTGCGGTTTGGCCGGGTCGAAGAGGTGCTGGCCCGCATCGACCCTCAGGCCACGGTGGTTTTCGTCATGAACCACCGGTCGAACATGGATTACGTTCTGCTGACCTGGCTGGTGTCAGGTCAGGCCTCGATTTCCTATGCGGTGGGGGAATGGGCGCGGGTCTGGCCGTTTTCACGGTTTATCCGCGCCATGGGGGCCTATTTCATCCGGCGCGGGAACTCTCGGGCTTTGTATCGCAAGGTCCTAGCGCGTTACGTCCAGATGGCCACCGAAGAGGGCAACACCCAGGCGATTTTCCCCGAGGGTGGGTTGTCGCTGGATGGCAGGCTGGCGCGGCCTCGTCTGGGCCTTGTGACCTGGCTGATGCAGGCCGAGACCCCGCGCGACGTGGTTTTCGTCCCCGTCGGCCTGTCCTATGACCGCGTGCTGGAGGACCAGATCCTGACCGAGGCCGCGACCTCTGGCAGTCGCCGTTTCCGTGTTGGGCCGCTGCGGGCGCTGTCCTATATGCTGATCGGGGTGCGGCGGCTGATCTTTCCGGGGGTCTGGAGCCTGGGCACCGCCGCCGCGGCCTTTGGCCGGCCCGTGTCGCTGCGGGCCTTTCGTCAGGGCGTCGACCCCTCGCCCCAGGCGCTTGGCGCCCGGCTGATGGCCGAGATCGCCCAGGCCATCCCCGTCCTGCCCGTGCCTTTGGTCGCCGCCTGCCTGCCTGCGCCGGACCGCGCGGCGCTGGTGGCGGCCTGCCGCGCCCGGCTAGCGACGCTAGAGGCCCAGGGCCGCGAAATCCGCCTTGCGCCGCAGGGGATGGAGGCCACCGTGACCGAGGCCCTGGCCATCCTGCAAAGCCGCGGCCTGATCCGTGGCCTGACCCCGGTTCCCGAAAAATCCGCGGTCCTGGCGTATTACGCCGCTTCCCTGCAACAGGATCACGAAACTGTCATCCTTGGCGAAAAGGCAGATTGATCCCGGGCCCCGCGCTGCCTAGCCTGCCCGCACCGGGTTAACCGGACATTTCAATGAGGGATAAGCCATGACCATCAAAGCCATCCTTTTCGCGGGTATCGCGGCCCTGTCGCTGACCGCCTGCGTCGAGGAAACCTCCTCCTCTTCCAGCTATAACAAACATGTCCTCGTCGTGAACAATTCCGGCAAGACGATCCGCGAGTTCTATGGGTCGAATGCCGGAACCTCGTCCTGGCAGGAAGACATCCTGGGCTCCGACGTCCTGGCCTCGGGCTCTTCGGTCGACATCAACTTTGAGGACGGGTCGGGCTATTGCTCCTTCGACTTCCTTGCGGTCTTCACCGACGGGTCCTCGGTGGTCGAAAGCGGCATCGACGTTTGCGCGGTCTCGACGGTCGAGGTCAACTGATCGCTGCGGCGCGGCAGAAATAAAATTACAAAGTTGCGCGGCTTTTGGTTGCAATCGTGCGCGCAACTTTATATCCCAGACGTCAACGCCCCGCGATTCTGCGGCGCGGCATGATCTGGGAGGCAGCCTATGGCACTCGATGCGCAAATCCCGCGGGCCTATGATGCGCCGGTGAAAGACCTTTATGCCCTGGGCGAGATGCCGCCGCTGGGTCATGTGCCCGCACAGATGTATGCTTGGGCCATCCGGCGTGAACGGCACGGCAATCCCGATACGGCGATGCAGGTCGAGGTGGTCGAAACGCCGCGGATCGACAGCAACGAAGTCCTCGTCATGGTCATGGCGGCGGGGGTCAACTACAACGGCGTCTGGGCGGCCCTGGGCACGCCGATTTCGCCCTTTGACGGCCATGGTGCGCCCTATCACATCGCGGGCAGCGACGCCGCGGGCATCGTCTGGGCGGTGGGAGACAAGGTCAAACGCTGGAAGGTCGGCGACGAGGTCGTCATCCATTGCAACCAGGACGATGGCGACGACGAAGAGTGCAACGGCGGCGATCCGATGTTTTCGCCCTCGCAGCGGATCTGGGGCTATGAGACGCCGGACGGCAGTTTTGCGCAGTTCACCCGGGTTCAGGCGCAACAGCTGATGCGCCGCCCGCGTCACCTGAGCTGGGAGGAGAGCGCCTGCTATACCCTGACGCTCGCCACCGCCTACCGGATGCTGTTCGGCCATAAACCGCATGAGTTGCGGCCGGGTCAGAATGTGCTGGTCTGGGGCGCTTCGGGGGGGCTTGGGTCCTATGCGGTGCAGCTGATCAACACCGCGGGCGGCAATGCGATCGGCGTGATTTCCGACGAGGACAAGCGCGATTTCGTCATGTCGCTGGGTGCGAAAGGCGTGATCAACCGGCGGGACTTCAACTGCTGGGGTCAGATGCCCACCGTGAACACGCCCGAGTATAAAGAGTGGTTCAACGAGGTCCGCAAATTCGGCAAGGCGATCTGGGACATCACCGGCAAGGGCAACAATGTCGACATGATCTTCGAACATCCGGGCGAGCAGACCTTTCCGGTCTCGGTTTTCCTGGTGAAGCGCGGCGGGATGGTGGTGATCTGCGCTGGGACCACGGGCTATAACCTGACGATGGACGCCCGCTATCTGTGGATGCACCAAAAGCGCGTGCAGGGCAGCCATTTCGCCAATCTGAAACAGGCCAGCGCCGCCAATCAGCTGATGATCGAACGTCGTCTTGACCCCTGCCTGTCCGAGGTCTTTGCCTGGGCCGATATCCCTGCCGCGCATATGAAGATGCTGAAAAACGTCCACAAACCCGGCAACATGGCCGTTCTGGTGCAATCCCCGCGCTCTGGTCTGCGCACCTTTGAAGACACGGTCGAGGCCAGCCAGTCGCGTTGAATTTTCGGAAAAAATCCGCCCGCCCCTGGATTTCAGGGGCGGGTTTTGCATTTTCCCGACGGAAAATTAACCAAATCCATGTTGAACTGGCGTTGCAAGCTGACAGGATCAAGTGGATTGTTGCGACATGGGAAACAATAAGCCCGGGGAGCATATGGGTTTGGAATGGATATTCGACGTCTTGCGAGACTTGAAATCATTTGCGGCCGCGAATGACATGCCCGCCTTGGCACATAAGGCCGAAGAGGCGCTGGCCACTGCCAAGGCCGAGATCGAGGCCCGCGACGACAAGCCCGCCGACAGGCGACCCGGGCCCGAGCAATTGCATTAGGGGCGGGCTGGCCTCTGACGTGACAAAGCATTAGGGTCGCGGCCTGATGAATCTGCCCGCGATCACCTTCTCTGACGACCAGGCCGAGGCGCATGACCGCGTCGCGGCCGAACTCATGGCCTCTGGCATCGACCTGGACCATGGCGGCCTTGGCGAGATGCCAGAGGGGCGGACCTCTGTCCTGGCGGTGATGGGCAAGGCGGGGTCGGGCAAGACCATGCTTTTGGCCAGCCTTTACAAGGACCTGCGCGAAGCGGGCGTCGAAATCGTCTCGGGCGACTATGAAAGCCGCAAGAAAAAGGACCGCCGGTCGCTGGCGGTTCTGGCGCCGACGAACAAGGCGGCCTCGGTGCTGCGCTTGCGCGGGGTGCCTGCGACCACGATCCACCGCATCCTGTATACGCCGCTCTATGACCCGCAATACGAGGCGATTGCCGAATGGCTGGCGGGCAACCTGCCGCGCCCCAAGGCCGAAGAGCTGACCGATCTGGCGCTCGACCGCGCCCATGCCTTTTACCAGACCATGCCGTCGATCCCGGGCGCCCTTGCCGCGGCGGGCCTGCGGGGCAGCGATTTCATCAAGGGCTGGAAGCGGCGCGAAGAGCCGCTGGACGTCGGTTTCATCGACGAATCCTCGATGCTGGACGAACGCCAGTTCGACGATCTGCGCGAGATTTTCCCGACCTTGGTCCTGTTCGGCGACCCGGCGCAGCTGGCCCCGGTGCAATCGAACGGCATGGTTTTCGACAAGCTGGGCGACACGCGCAAGCTGACCCTGTCGCGCATCCATCGGCAAACGCAGGACAATCCGATCCTGGACCTGGCCCATGCCCTCGCCGATGACCGCCTGACCTTTGACGCCTTCGAGGACATGATCCGCGACGCCGCCCGCCGCGATGACCGCGTGCAATGGGCCGAGCGTGTGTCCAGTGACCTTATGGCGCGGTCCCCCGTTCTGGTCTGGCGCAATGTCACGCGAATCAAGCTGATCCAAGCCTTTCGCGCCGCCCATGGTGCGCCCGAAGATGAACTTTTGCCCGGCGAGCCGCTGATCTGCGACGGCATCGAACTGCCGCTGAAACACCGGAAAAAACGCATCGACCTGGAGGCCCGCGGCCTGATCAAAGGCGCGCAGGTCATCTACCTTGCCCCGGGCAACAAGCCGGGGTTCGCCAAACTTCACGTCGTCGGCGCCGAGGAACCCCAGGTCTCGGCCGCAAGCATCATCAAGATCGAAAAACCGGACGAGGAAGAGCCCTTCATCCCCTCGGCCGCCACGATGGGCGCGGCCTTTCTGCACGGCGCGGCGGTGACGATCCACAAGGCGCAAGGCAGCCAGTGGAGCGACGTGCAGGTCTTTGCCCCCGACCTTTTCGCCGCAGCCCAGGCCGGACGAACCGAGGCCGGCATCCCCCTGTGGAAGCGCCTAGCTTATGTCGCCATCACCCGCGCGGAAAGCCGCCTCCATTGGGTGGTCCGCAACCGCCTGGCCCTGCCGAAATCCCCGCTGGGCATCGCCGACCTCATCGCTCGCCCCGCGCCGCTGAGCCTCGAAAGCGAAGAGTAACCCCTTTCGCTTTCATACTGGCTCAAATATCTCTCGGGGGTCTGGGGGTGGAAAACCCCCAGCGGCGTCAACAGGAGCCCGTCATGACCTGCGTATTCGTCCAGTTCCGCTGCACCCCCGGCCAGACCTATGCGGTGGCCGATGCGATCTATGACCGCGAGGTGGTCTCCGAGCTTTACTCGACCTCTGGCGAATATGACCTGATCGCCAAGGTCTATATCCCCGATGATGCCGATGTCGGCCATTATCTGGCGCAACGCCTGTTCGACATCCCCGGCATCGTGCGCACCCTGACCACGATGACCTTCAAGGCGTTCTAAGGGGGCAAGGCCCTCTGGGGCCAATGAAAAAAGGTGCGGAGGGGCTTTTCTCCCCGCCGCACCCTCAGGGTCCAAGGCGATCAATGCGCCATCAGGACCGGGATTTCCGCGCTTTCCAGCACGGCCCGCGTGGCGCCGCCCAGCACCGCTTCGCGCAGGCGGGAATGGCCATAGGCGCCCATCACCATCATGTCGCAGCCCTCGTCGCGGGCATGGCGCGCCAGGACCTCTGACACTTTGGGCAGGGTCTTGGCCAGGACCGAGACCTGGGCCTTGATCCCGTGCCGCACCAGATATTGACACAGCAGGCCGCCCGGGTCCGACCGCTCTGGTCCGCGCGCGGGTGGGTCAACCACTGTCACATCGACCAACTCGGCCAGTTTCAGCAGGGGCAGGGCGGCCTTGGCGGCGGCCAGCGCCTCGGAGGACTGATTCCACGCCAGCAACACCCGCTTTGGCGCCGCAAGGCTGGCCAGCATCGCGGCATTGCCCGCAATCCCCACAGGCACGATCAGCACCGGAGAGCGCCCCTCGAACAAAGCCGCCTCGACCGCGGCTTCGGCCCGGTAGCTTTGGCCCGAGCCATAGGGCCGCGCCTGCACCACGACATCCACGAAACTCGCCGCATTGCCGATGACGGCGGTCAGCCCGCCCATCTCGGCCACGGCGGTGTCCAGACCCCAGCGCAGGGCGGGGTCCATCTCGCCAAGCGCTGCCTCGGCCGCCCGCGCGGCCGCCCGTGCCTCGGTCTCGGCCTCTTCCAGCGCATATTCCGACAGGACGGCTCCGGCGCCGATATAGCTGTAACCCAACTGCGCCTGATCGACCCCCAAAGCCAGCACATCCAGATGCGCGTCACAGCCAAGGGCCAACCGCGCCGCCGCCGTCACCGAAGCTTCTGCCGTCGCGGGGTCAGTCACAACGGTCAGGATGGATTTAAAGCCCATGCGAACCTCCATTTTTCCTCCCACAGGCGGGAGACGATGTGCAACTATCGCGTGTGGGGTCGGCCGCCGCCTTGATGCGGATCATGAAGGCCCGCACCCCCGGTTGACATGGATCAAGGTAAAATCGCGCTGCGACTGCGAAGTCTGGCGGGTCAGAAACCCGTCCCCCGGGGGGCACGCTGCCGCCGCAGGGAATCGGGTCAAGGGACGAAGGGACAAGAAAATGTGGGATTACGCCAAATTGATCGTGCTGGCGGCGGTGGGGTTCCTCGCCGCTCTGGCCGCCAATTACGCACATGATCTTCCCTATATGGTCAATGCCATCGAAGTGATGCTCGCCGCGGCGATCACCTTCATCGTGGTGTTGCGCGGTATGGGAGAGGTCAAAGCCAAGACGAATATGAACGAATACAACGACGGCGTGGTTCGCGCCGGCGTTATCGCCACCGCCTTCTGGGGCGTGGTGGGCTTCCTTGTGGGCGTGATCATCGCCTTTCAGCTGGCATTTCCCAGCCTGAACCTGGGCGCCATCACCGAAGGCATCCTGAACTTTGGCCGGCTGCGGCCCTTGCACACCTCGGCGGTGATCTTTGCCTTTGGTGGCAATGCGCTGATCATGTCGGCGTTTTACGTGGTGCAGCGCACCTCGGCCGCGCGGCTTTGGGGCGGCAACCTGGCTTGGTTCGTCTTCTGGGGCTGGCAGTTGATGGTGGTCCTGGCCGCCTCCAGCTATATCCTTGGCGGCACGCAGGGCAAGGAATACGCCGAGACCGTCTGGTATATCGACATCTGGATCGCCGTGGTCTGGGTGGCATTCCTGGCCGTCTTTGTCGGCACCCTGGTGATGCGGCGCGAGCCCCATATCTATGTGGCCAACTGGTTCTACCTGTCGATGATCGTCACGGTGGCCATGCTGCATATCGTCAACAACGCGGCCATCCCGGTGTCGATCCTGTCGTCGATCTCGGTTCCGGTCTATTCCGGCGTCCAGGATGCCATGGTGCAATGGTGGTATGGCCACAACGCCGTGGGCTTCTTTTTGACCGCGGGCTTCCTGGGCATGATGTATTACTTCGTGCCGAAGCAAGTCGAACGCCCGGTCTTTTCGTATAAGCTGTCGATCATCCACTTCTGGGCGCTGATCTTCCTGTATATCTGGGCCGGCCCCCACCACCTGCACTATACCGCGCTGCCCGAATGGGCCTCGACCCTTGGCATGGTGTTTTCGGTCATCCTGTGGATGCCGTCCTGGGGTGGCATGATCAACGGGCTGATGACGCTGTCGGGTGCCTGGGACAAGCTGCGCACCGATCCGGTCGTCCGGATGATGGTCATCGCCATCGGCTTTTACGGCATGTCGACCTTTGAAGGCCCGGTCATGTCGATCAAGGCCGTCAACTCGCTCAGCCACTATACCGACTGGACCATCGGCCATGTCCATTCTGGCGCCTTGGGCTGGAACGGGATGATCACCTTCTCGGTCCTGTATTTCCTGACGCCGCGGCTGTGGAACCGCCAGGGGCTGTATAGCCTGAAGCTGGTCTCGTGGCACTTCTGGTTGGCCACCATCGGGATCGTGCTTTACGCCGCCTCGATGTGGGTGTCCGGGATCATGGAGGGCCTGATGTGGCGTGAAGTCGACGCCAACGGCTATCTGGTCAACGCCTTTGCCGACACGGTTTCCGCCAAGTTCGCGATGAATGTGGTGCGGGGCCTGGGCGGAGCGATGTTCCTGACCGGCGCGCTGATCATGGTCTATAACCTGTGGATGACGGTGCGGGCGCAGCCTGCCAAGGCGCCGAGCCTTGTCGCCGCCATCCCGGCCGAATGAAAGGGCCAGGACATGGGAATTCTTGACAAACACGGGCTGATCGAACGCAACGCAACGCTGCTTTTGGTGCTGTCCTTCCTGGTCGTCACCATCGGCGGCCTGGTGGAAATCGTTCCGCTCTTTTACCTGCAGAACACCATCGAAGAGGTCGAGGGCGTGCGGCCCTATACCCCGCTGGAGCTTGCTGGCCGGCAGATCTATGTCCGCGAGGGCTGCTATGTCTGCCACAGCCAGATGATCCGCCCGATGCGCGACGAGGTCGAACGTTACGGCCATTACTCGCTGGCGGCAGAGTCGAAATATGACCACCCGTTCCAATGGGGATCGAAGCGCACCGGGCCCGACCTGGCCCGGGTGGGGGGCAAATATTCCGACACCTGGCACGTGGATCACCTGAGCAATCCGCAAGCTGTCGTGCCGGAATCCATCATGCCGAAGTATTCCTATCTGGCGACCAGCCCGATCACGGCGGAATACATCACGGACTCCATGTGGGCCAATCAGCTGGTGGGCGTGCCCTATACCGAAGAGGACATGGCCGCAGCCAAGGAAGACTTCGCGGCTCAGGCCAATCCGGATGCCGACACCACCGGCCTGCTGGAGCGTTACGGCAAGGTCACGGTCGCCAATTTCGACGGCGCGCCCGAGCTGACCGAGATGGATGCTCTGGTGGCCTATCTGCAAGTCCTGGGCACGATGGTCGACTTCTCGACCTTCACGCCCGTGGCAAGCCGGTAAGGGGGGAATGATGACCTACGATCTTCTCGCCGAATTCGCGCGCAGCTGGGCCGTGGTCGGGTTGATGGCCTTCTTTGTGGCGATGGTCCTGTGGATCTTTCGCCCCGGCAGCGGAAAGCTGCACCAAGAGGCCGCAACCATGATCTTCCGGCATGACAAGAACCCCGGGCCAGTGCCCGGCCAGTCCAAGGAGGTTTAGGCAATGGCCAAACCAATCAAGGAAGGCCCCAAGTCCGACAAGGTCGGCACGACGGGTCACGAATGGGACGGCATCCAAGAGCTGAACAACCCGCTGCCGCGTTGGTGGGTCTGGGTGTTTTACCTGACGATCATCTGGGGCGTAGGCTATGTCGTGGCCTATCCGGCCTGGCCCTTGATCACCGGGGCGACGCCGGGGCTTTTGGGTGCCTCGATGCGGGCCGATGTCGCGGCAGAAATCCAGCGCTTTGACGACCTGAACGGGCCGATCAAGGCCAAGCTGGTGGCGGCCGACCTGCCTTCGATCCCGGGCAACGAAGAGCTGGTGGCCTATGCCAAGCAGTCCGGCAAGGCGATCTTCATGAACAACTGCGCCCAGTGCCACGGCTCGGGTGCGGCGGGGGTTGCGGGCAAGGGCTATCCGAACCTGTTGGACAACGACTGGCTGTTCGGGGGCGACGTCGAGGCGATCCACACGACGATCACCCATGGCGTGCGCAACACGGTCGATCCGGATGCGCGCAACGTCGGTCTGGTCATGCCGGCCTGGTCTGAAAAGGCCGTGGGCGCGCTGGCCGATGCGGCTTCGGCCAAGTTCACCGAAGAGCAGGTGGGCCAGGTCGTCAACCATGTGCTGAAGCTGTCGGGTCAAACCGCGGACGAGGCCAAGGCGACCGCCGGGGCGCCGCTGTTTGCCGAAAACTGCGCCGCCTGCCATGGCGAGGACGGCAAGGGCAACCGCGACATGGGTGCGCCCAACCTGACCGATGCCGTTTGGCTTTATGGCGGCGACGAGGCGACCTTGACCGCCACGCTGAACAACGGCCGCCAGGGTGTCATGCCGGCCTGGGGCTATGCGGCCGAAGGTCTGGCCCCGCGCCTGACCGAGGATCAGATCCGCTCGGTTGCCGTTTATGTCCATTCGCTTGGCGGCGGCGAGTAAGCCCTTTCACATCGACCAAAGGGGGCCTTCGGGCCCCCTTTTGCTTTGCGCCCCCCCCGACTTGACCCAGATCAAGCGGAAAAACTTTCGTTGTTTGACACAGGTCAAGGAAACCCGCCCCCGAATCGGCGAATATGACTGTGCCGGGGAGCTTTCCGGCAGGCACCGATACCCTCCTGTTCGCGCGGTTCCTGGGGTATCGGTGCCGTCTTTCCCCTCCCCTCTGCCTGACCCCCGGCCTTTTCCCTGCTCTCCCCTCTCAAGCGGTCCTTCCCCGGGCCGCTTGATCCGTTTGCGCCAGGGCTGGACAGGCCGCCCTTTGGCGCCCACTCTGAACCCAGGCAGATGACTGGCAAAGGGCCGCGAATTCGCCGCCGCTTGACTTAGGTCAAGGCCCCGACCCTTGCCGCAGTGCAGAAGATCAAGGCGAACAGGATGGGTCATATGCAAGAATCCGAATCTCCCAAGCTTTATGCCGCGCGTGAGCCGATCTTCCCCCGCCGCGTGAAGGGCAACTTCCGCACGCTGAAATGGTGGATCATGGCGGTGACGCTGGGCGTCTATTACCTGACGCCCTGGATACGCTGGGACCGCGGCCCTGCGATGCCGGATCAGGCGGTCCTGGTCGACATGGCCAACCGGCGCTTCTTCTTTTTCTCGATCGAGATCTGGCCGCACGAGTTCTATTTCGTCGCGGGCCTTTTGATCATGGCGGGGCTGGGGCTGTTCCTGTTCACCTCGGCGGCGGGGCGGGTCTGGTGCGGCTACGCCTGCCCGCAGACCGTCTGGACCGACCTGTTCATCCTGGTCGAACGCTGGGTCGAGGGCGACCGCAACGCCCGCATCCGCCTGCACCGCCAGAAATGGGACGCCGAAAAGATCCGCAAATCCGCCGTCAAATGGACGCTGTGGCTGTTGATCGGTCTGGCCACTGGGGGGGCTTGGGTGTTCTATTTCACCGATGCGCCGACCTTGGCCATGGGTCTTGCCTCGGGCAGCGCCCATCCGGTTGCCTGGACGACCATCGCCGTCCTGACCGCGACGACCTTTTTCTTTGGCGGCTTTGCGCGGGAACAGATTTGCATCTATGCCTGCCCCTGGCCGCGCATCCAGGCCGCGATGATGGACGAGGAAACCATCACCATCGGCTATCGGTCCTGGCGCGGAGAGCCGCGTGGCAAGCAGACCACCGAGGGCAACGGCGATTGCATCGACTGCATGGCCTGCGTCAACGTCTGCCCCATGGGCATCGACATCCGCGACGGTCAGCAGCTGGCCTGCATCACCTGCGGCCTGTGCATCGACGCCTGTGACGCGATGATGGACAAGATCGGCAAGCCGCGGGGCCTGATCGGCTACCTTGCGCTGACCGACGAGCCGCTAGAGCGTCAGGGCCTGAAGGACAAGCCGATCTGGCAACATATCCTGCGGCCGCGGACCATCGTTTACACCGTCCTTTGGTCTGCCATCGGGATCGGCCTGGTCGTGGCGCTGTTCCTGCGGGCCAACCTGGATGTCTCGGTCAGTCCCGTGCGCAATCCGATGTATGTGACGCTGTCGGACGGGTCGATCCGCAACACCTATGACCTGCGGTTGCGCAACAAGCATGGCGAGGACCGCTGGTTTTCCTTCAGCGCCTTTGCCCCCGCCGATGTGACCCTGGCGCTAGAGGGGGCCGACGACTTCCGCGTCCTGGTCAAGGCGAACGAGACCCGCGACCAACGGCTTTACATCACCGCGAAATCGGGCACGCTTGCGGCCAAGACCGACAGTCTGCCGTTGCGGCTGTGGATCACCGATGCCGAGGGTCCGACCCTGCCTGCTGCCACCGAAATCCCCAAGGCCGAACGCGTCTACAAGGACACGGTCTTCCATGGAAAGGCTGACTGACATGACCACAACCGCGCGCCCCTGGACCGGCTGGCACATGCTGGGCTTTGCTTCCACCTTCTTTGCCGTGATCATCGGGGTCAATGGCTATATGGCCTACCGCGCCATTTCGGGCTTTCCCGGGCCGGTCGTGGCCTCGTCCTATGCCGAAAGCCAAAGCTTTGACCGGCTGCGGCTGGCACAAGAGGCGCTGGGCTGGACCGTCGTTCCCGGCTTTGACGCCGCCGCGCGCCAGCTGCGCATCCGGATCACCGACCGGACCGGGGCGCCGGTGGTGCTGGCCGATCTGGAGGTCCTTGTGGGGCTTGCGACGACCCAGGCCCATGACGTGACCCCGACCTTCGCAGCCGCGCCAGACGGGACCTATGTCGCGGGTCAGGATCTGGCGCTTGGCAAATGGATGATGCAGATCACCGCCCATGCGCAGGACGGCACGCTGTATCAGGGTCGCAGCACCTTTTACGTGAGGGACTGACATGGCCCTGATCGAGGAACACGCCAGCTTTGCCGCTTGTCCGGCCTGTGTCGTGGTCTCTCCGTCGGACAGGGTTGCGGCGATCCGGTCCCAGGCGGCGCGCATCATGTTGTCGCTGCCCGGAGCCGAGGGGGTCGCGGCGATCTCGACCGTCGAGGGCGTCTTGCGCGCCTTTCCGGGGGTGCGGACGGCGCGGGTCAACCTGACCCAGCGCCGCGTGGTGATCGAGGCCGATCCGCATCTGGTCGCCGCCGACCTGATCCCCGTGCTGGCAGGCGTGGGCTATGAGGCGCATGAGCTGGACCCCGGGATGCTGTCGATGACAGAGACCGACCGCCAAGGGCGTGAGCTGCTGATGCGGGTGGGCGTCGCGTTTTTCTCGATGATGAACATCATGCTTTTGTCGGTCGCGGTCTGGTCCGGGGCCGAGGCCGCGACGCGCGACCTGTTCCACTTCATCTCGGGCGCCATCGCCCTGCCGACCGTGATCTTTTGTGGCCAGCCGTTCTTTCGTTCGGCCTGGGCCTCGTTGCGGCGGGGCAAGCTGGGGATGGATGTGCCGATTTCGCTGGCGCTGATCCTCGCCTCCAGCATTTCCGTCTATGAAACACTTCATTCCGGCGAAAAGGCCTATTTCGACGCCGCTGTCATGCTGTCGTTCTTTCTGCTGATCGGGCGGTATCTGGATCACCGGTCCCGTGCGCTGGCGCGGTCGGCGGCCGAGGAACTGGCCGCGCTGGAGGTTCCCCGCGCCATCGTGCTGGACAATGGTCGCGAGGTCGTCCTTCCCATCGCCCAAGTCGCGGTGGGGGATCTGGTGTTGGTCCGCCCCGGTGGCCGGATGCCGGTCGATGGCCTTGTGGTCGCTGGCACCTCCGAGACCGACCGCGGGCTGTTGACCGGAGAAAGCCTGCCGGTCTTTGCCGGCCCCGGTTCCGTCGTCAGCGCCGGAGAGGTCAATTTGACCGGCCCCCTGACGGTGCAAGTGACGGCTGCGGGGCGGGATTCGTCGCTGCACCGCATGGCCGATCTGGTTGCCGTCGCGGAATCCGCGCGCACGCGGTATACGACTTTGGCCGACCGCGCCTCGGCGCTGTATTCGCCGCTGGTGCATATCCTGTCGTTCAGCGCCTTTGGCTTCTGGCTGTGGCAGACCGGCGGGGATATCCGGTTCGCGGTCAATATCTCGGCTGCCGTGCTGATCATCACCTGTCCCTGTGCGCTGGGGCTGGCGGTGCCTGCCGTGGTGACGGCGGCATCGGGCAAGCTGTTCCGCAAGGGGGTGCTGATCAAGAACGGCACCGCGCTGGAACGTCTGGCCCAGGTCGATACCGTGGTTTTCGACAAGACCGGCACCCTGACCATGGGCACGCCAGAGCCGCTTGGGCTGGACGCCCTGCCGCCCGAGGCGCTGTCGGTTCTGGCGGCGCTGGCCCGGACCTCGTCCCATCCCCTTGCCATGGCCTTGGCCGCGCGGACCGACACCCCGGCCAAGGTCACGGACCTGCACGAGGTGCCGGGCTACGGCGTTCAGGGGCTCTATCACGGCCGCCCGGTGCGTCTGGGTCGTGCCGAATGGGTGGGCGCCGCGCCCTTGGCCCTGACGGCGACCTATCTGGCGCTGGATGGTCAAACCCATGCCATCGGGTTCGCTGACCAAATCCGCCCGGGCGCCGAGGCCGCGATTGCGGGCCTAAGGGCGCAGGGCATGACGGTGCGTCTGGTGTCGGGCGATACCGAAGCCGCCGTGCGTGCCTTTGCCGACAGGGTTGGCATCCCGGATTGGGTCGCGGGCGCCTTGCCTGCGGAAAAGGCCGCCTTGGTGCAGGACCTGACCGGGCAGGGGCGGCGCGTGTTGATGGTGGGCGACGGGCTGAACGACACGGGGGCGCTGGCTGCGGCCCATGTCTCGATCTCTCCGGCGCAGGCTTTGGATGCGGCGCGGGTGGCGTCCGATATCGTGCTGTTGGGCCGCGACCTGTCGGCGATTGCCGATGCGGTCCATATCGCGCGTCAGGCCAGCCGCCGGATGGTGGAAAACTTCGGGATATCTGCCGCCTATAACGTCGTGGCCGTGCCTTTGGCGCTGATGGGGGCCGCGACACCCCTGGCTGCGGCGCTGGCCATGTCGCTGTCGTCGATCACCGTATCGCTGAACGCATTAAGGTTGCGCCAATGGAAATCCTGACGATCCTGATTCCGGTGTCGCTGATCCTGGGCGCCTTGGGGCTATTGGCCTTCATCTGGGCCATGCGCACCCGCCAGTTCGAGGATATGCAGGGCGACGCCAGCCGCATCCTGTTGACGGATTACGACGACAAGCCGGCGGTCACGGAAGAACCGTGACCGTCGCCGGGGAAAGCCCCGCCACCGTCACCGTGCAGGTCTGACCGCGCAGCAGGGGCCCAACCCCCGCAGGCGTCCCGGTATAGATCAGGTCGCCCGCCTCCAGCCGCACCAGCCGCGACAGGTGACAGATCACCTCGGGCACCGACCAGATCATCATCGACAAAAGCGACGACTGCCGCTCCTCCCCGTCCACCGTCAGCGCCAGCCGCGCATCGCCCAAGGGCCCCGGTCGGATTGCGCCAATCACGGCAGAGTTGTCAAAGCCCTTGGCCATGTCCCAAGGCCGCCGCAGCGCCTTTGCCTCGGCTTGCAGGTCGCGGCGGGTCAGGTCGTTGCCCGCGGCGTAACCAAAGACATGGGGGGCGGCATCGGTGATATCAGCGCCGCCAAGGCCGATGGCCACGACCAATTCGGCCTCGTGGTGCAGGTTCTGGGTCGCAGTCGGATAGGGGATCGCTTCGCCCGATGAGACCAGGGCATCCGCGGGTTTGGTGAAAAAGAACGGCGGGTCGCGCTGGTCGCCCCCCATCTCGGCCACATGGTCGGCATAGTTGCGACCGACACAAAAGATCCGGCGGACGGCAAATCGCCCGCCGCCCTCGACGGCAACCGAAGGGCTTACTCGCCAACCGTAAAGCATTGCACCGCCCGCGCCTGCAGCTTGCGACAGGCCAGGTCCGCGCTGTCCCGGGTCAGGCCCAAAACCACCGCGTCAAAGCCGTTCGACCGCGACACGACCTTGGAGGTCCCGCCATCCAGCGCCGCGCTTTCCAGCAACCGCACCTGGATCAGCGCCTTTTCGGCCACCATCGAATTCGGATAGCGCCCGATGTTGATCCCCCAGCCGCCCGCCCCGCCCGAGGTCGAAACCCGCGTCACCACTTCGGGCGCCGCCGAAACCGAGGCGAGTTTCGCGTTCTGATCGGTGTAAACCGGCGCATTGCGGGCCTTGGGACGTTCGGCCCCGGCCGCCAGCGTCTGCGGCTCTTCGGCGGCCTTGGCGGTCACGACCAGCTCTCCGGTCTCGGCTGCGGCCAGGGCCACGGCGTCCTCGATCCCCGTCAGGTCCAGGCCCGCGTCAGGCTTGCGCTTGGGCCGCGGCGAGGTCGTCAGCGCCGCCACCATCTCGCCCTCTTCTTCTGCCGGTATGTTTTCGTCCGCGCTCATCATCTCCTGATCCGCGGCCAGAGGCTGTTCCACCGCCGCGCCCGGTTTGGCCTTGGCAAATCCCATGTCCAGCAGCTCTGACACCTTGCGGTTGCGCGCATCGGTCGAGGTTTCGCCAAAGACGGTCACGATCAGCCGCACCCCGCCACGTTCGGCACTGGCGGTCAGGTTGAAGCCGGCCTCGCGGGTGTAGCCAGTCTTGATCCCGTCGGCGCCCTTGTAGGCGTCCAGGAACTTGCGGTTCGTATTGGCGACCTTGGCCATGCCCGCATCGGTCGACCGCCGCGAGAAGATGTTGTAATACTGCGGGAAATCATAGAACAGCCGCCGCCCCAGCGTCGACATGTCGCGCGCGGTCGACACATGGCCCTTGGCAGGCAGGCCGTTGCCGTTCTTGAAGGTCGAGTGCTTCATCCCCAGCGCCTTGGCGGTCTGGGTCATGCGCTTGCCCCATTTCTGCGGGCTGCCCGAGAAGTAGTCCCCGATGGCCGCCGCCGCATCATTGGCCGATTTCACCGCCGCCGCGCGGATCAGATAGCGCAGGGCGATCTTTTGCCCGGCCCGCAGACCCAGCCGCGACGGGTCCTGATTGGCCGCGTTTTGCGAAACAGTGATCATCGTGTCCAGGCTGACGCGCCCGGCCTCGATCTCCTGAAAGGCGATGTAAAGCGTCATCATCTTGGTCAAGGAGGCCGGCGGCAAGGGCTTGTCGGCGTTCTTTTCGAACAGGGTTTCCCCAGTGCGGGCATCCATCATATGCGCGGCAAAGGTCGCCGCCTGCGCCTGCGCCGCCATCAGGACGGCCAGCAAAGCCGCCGCCAAAACCCCACGCAAATGCCCCAAGGACAAGCCCGCCAAAGGATGTGCCAATTTCTGCCTCGACTTGGTCGCGCCCCCTTTGCGAGGGTCACTGTTCATTCTTATGAAACAGAGTAACACGGCGGTGTGAAGAGGAAAACCCAAAGATTTCCGGGGGTTCACGGCAATTCTTCACCGTGGCACTTTTGCCTTTTCGGCATATATGGTGGTTAATTTCGGGTAAATGTCTACCTATTGTGGGTAAACAGCCCGTTAACCAACGCTGGCAATTCCGCCAGCCTGTCTATCGCGCGGAAACGCGCCGAGGTGGTCGGCGGATCGGCGCGCTCATAGGCCCAGGTGTGTTCATGCGGAATATGGACGCCCCAGGCGCCGGCCTCCAGCGCGGGGATGACATCGGACTTCAGGCTGTTGCCCACCATCATCGCCGCATCGGCCCCGGCGCCATGGCGGGCAAAGGCCGTGGCATAGGTCTTTGCAGTCTTGTCGGAAACAATCTCGACCCCGTGGAACAGGTCGCCCAGGCCCGACTGCGCCAGCTTGCGCTCTTGGTCCAACAGGTCGCCCTTGGTGATGACGATGATCCGGTGATCCTTGGCCAGCCCGGTGATGACCTCTTGCACATCGGGCAGCAGGTGGATCGGGTGGCGCAGCATCTCGCGGCCCATGTCCAGGATTTGCGCGATCACCGGGGCGCCCACGCGGCCCTCGGTCACTTCGATGGCGGTTTCGATCATCGACAGGGTGAACCCCTTCACCCCGAATCCATAATGCCCCAGGTTGCGCTTTTCCGCCTCGTGCAGCCGTTCGGTCAGCCCCGGATCACCGCCCAACAGGTCGATGAACCGCGCTTCGGTCAGGCGAAAAAAGCTCTCGTTCTGCCACAGCGTGTCGTCGGCATCAAAGCCAATGCAGGTGATCATCGTCTTCCTTTACCAGCCTGTCGCGCGAGGCCTTTTAACGGTTCGAAAATGCTTTATATTGCACAAACACCCAAAGCTGAACCCGGAGCCCGGCCTTGACCGCATTTCCTGACATGATGTCCGATGGGGATAAAGTCCCCGGTCAGGATACGACGCTCCTGACCAAGCCCAAAGCCAAGTCCGAACGCCCGCCTTTGTATAAGGTGATGCTCCTGAACGACGACTACACGCCGATGGAATTCGTCGTCCATGTGCTAGAGCGATTCTTTGGCCTGAACCATGCCCAAGCCTTTGAAATCATGCTGACTGTGCATAAAAAGGGCCTGGCGGTGGTGGGGGTCTTCTCGTTCGAAGTGGCCGAGACCAAGGTGGCGCAGGTGATGGATTTCGCCCGCCGTCACCAACACCCGCTGCAATGCACGATGGAAAAAGAGTAAGTGCGCTCGTCACGGCTGGACCTTGCCCGGGTCGAAGGGCTCTTTGCGCCTGAGTCGGTGGTGGTCATGCGGCCGCGGGTGGGGGATGACCTGTCTTCGCTGGGCCGCGTGCAGGTGCTGACGGGCTTTCGCCCCGATCATGACCATTTCGCCGCCCATGTGTCCCCGATCCAGGCCCCCCAGGCCGTGCTGATCTGCCTGCCCCGCGCCAAGGACCTCGCCCTGGCCATGGTCGCGCAGGCTGTGACGCTGGCCCCCTTGGTCGCCATCGACGGGCAAAAGACCGATGGGTTCGACGGCATCGCGCGTGAGCTGCGGGCCGCCGGGTTCCAGCTGTCCGAGACGCTGTCCAAGGCGCATGGCAAGCTGGCGACCTTCCCGTCCCGCCCCGCGCCTGCGGAATGGGCGGCGCAACCCCGTGACATTGGTGGTTTCTTTACCCAGGCCGGGGTGTTTTCGGCGGATGGCCCGGACGAGGGCTCGCGGCTGTTGGTTCAGGCTTTGCCCAAGGATTTGCCCGCCAAGGTGGGCGATCTGGGCGCGGGTTGGGGCTATCTGTCCCGCGCGATCCTTGAACGTCCCGGCGTCAAGTCGCTGGACCTGGTCGAGGCCGAATCGCTGGCCTTGGACTGCGCGCGGCTGAACATCGACGACCCCCGCGCGGTCTTTCACTGGGCTGATGCGACCAGCTTCCGGGCTCCCCGGCTGTGGGGCGCCGTTGTGATGAACCCGCCCTTCCACGCCGGACGCACGCCCGATATCGCGCTGGGTCAGGCCTTTATACGCACGGCCCATCAGGGGCTGGCCCCCGATGGAACGCTGTATATGGTGGCCAACCGCCATCTGCCCTACGAGCCGTTGTTGACCACCCTCTTTCACAAGGTCGAAGAGATCGGCGGGTCAGGCGGCTTCCGCGTCAGCAAAGCCGCCTATCCGAACAAAAAGGGCCTGACCAAGGCGCGCTAGGCCTATTCGGGATAGCGCTGCTGGCAGGCCGCGACCGCGGGCGCCATGGCGCTGGCGATCTGCGCGCGACGGTCGCGCATCGAGGCCAGCTTGGCGGTTTCCTCGGTCAGGTTCAGCGCAACCGGGCGGCGGACCTCTTCGGCGACATCCTCCATGCACATCTGTGACTTGGGCTCGGGATCGGCCGCGGTCGGGCGCGGCGTGCAATCCAGCCAGCGCGGCATCGTCACCACGCGGGTCTCATAGCCGAAGCCGCGGGCGATATTGCCCTCGGTCTCGGCAATCAGCCGGTCCAGCGTGGACAGATCGCCCGTCACCCCGCGGATACATTGCTCTTGCGGCGTGCCACAGGCGGCCAGCGCAAGCAGGATCAGAACACGTTTCATCGGCACCTCCATCGCCGCAGCATAGGCAAGCGGCCCTTGATAGGCCATATCAGCCCGCCCGGATTGCCTGCGTTGAGCGTGGCGCGCCTTCCTGCTAGCACTAGGCCAAAGGGAGAAAGCCATGGCCGATTTCGACGACAACAAGGCGCGCGCGAGCGCCTGGTTCAAAAGCCTCCGCGACCAGATCGTGGCTGCGTTCGAGGACCTGGACGGCACGCGATTCGAAGTGACCCCCACGAGTCGCCCCGATGGCGGCGGCGGGATTATGTCGGTCCTGCGCGGTGGGCGCGTCTTCGAAAAGGTCGGCGTCAACTGGAGCCAGGTTCACGGAGAGCTTGCCCCCCGCGCCCAGGCCGCGATGGCCGCGCGGGGTGTGCCGGGGATGAAGGAAGACCCGCGCTTTTGGGCTTCGGGTATTTCTCTGGTGGCGCATATGCAAAACCCCCATGCGCCGGCGGTGCATATGAACACCCGGATGTTCTGGACCCCGGGCGCCTGGTGGTTTGGCGGTGGAAGCGACCTGAACCCCTGCATCGAATACGCCGAAGACACCGCGGCGTTTCATGGCGTCTTGCAGGCCGCTTGCGATCCGCATGGCGCCGAGATTTACCCCAAGCTGAAAGCCTGGGCGGATGAATATTTCTTTATCCCGCATCGCAAGCGCGCCCGCGGTGTTGGCGGGATCTTTTATGACGACCTGAACACCGGCGACTTCGAGCGGGATTTCGCCTTTACCCAGGACGTCGGCCGCGCCTTCCTGCCCGCCTTTTTGCCGATCACCCGGGCGCGGATGGACACGCCCTTTACCGATGCCGACCGCGAGACCCAGGCGATCCACCGCGGGCTTTATGCCGAATACAACCTGGTTTACGACCGCGGCACCAAGTTCGGACTGGAAACCGGGCATGACGCCAATGCCGTGCTGATGAGCCTGCCGCCGATGGCGAAATGGCACTGAACGCCTTTCTGCTGGCGGTGCAGTTCCTGACGCGGCTGCCGGTCAGGCCAGAGTATTCCGAGGCCGCGATGGAGGCCTCGCCGCGGTTCTATCCGGCGGCGGGGGTCGTCGTGGGGGGCATCGGCGCTTGCGTCTGGATGCTGGCGCCCTGGCCGCCCCTGGTCAGCGCCTTTGTCACCCTGGCGGTGATGGTGGCTCTGACCGGTGGCCTGCATGAGGACGGGCTGGCCGATACATTCGACGGCCTGGGCGGCGTGCGGCCCAAGGACCGCGCGCTAGAGATCATGCGCGACAGTCGCATCGGGACCTATGGCGTCGTGGCCTTGGTGTTTTCGTTGGCCCTGCGGGGTCTGGGCTATGCCGAGGTTCAGGCCCTGCCATGGGTTTTGATCGCGGGGGCTGCGGCCTCGCGCGGGGCGATGGTCTGGGCCATGGCCACCAGCACCTATGCCCGTCCAAGCGGGGCGGGCAGCGCCGTGGCTGGCGGCATCGACGCGGCCACGGTCCGGGTGGCGGCGGGGACGGTGGCGCTGGCTTGGGTGCCCATGGTCTTTGTCCTGCCGCTGGCGCAGGTTGCGCTTGCCGCCTTGGGCCTGTGCCTGGGCGCCTGGGTCATCCGGTCGTGGTATATGCGGCGGCTGGGCGGTTATACCGGCGACTGCATGGGCGCGGTGCAACAGGCGGCCGAGATCGGGTTCATCCTTGGCCTATTGGCGTAAGAGGCCCGCGACCCCGCCAAGGATCAACGCCATCCCCAGCATCTGCCGCTTGGTGGTCTTTTGCCCCATCCGCATCGCAAGCGCCTGGGCAAAGATCACCTCGACCAGGGCCAAGGTCCGCACATTCGCCGCCGAGGTCAGCGAGAACCCCAGAAACCAGAACTGCGAGGCAAAGGCGCCCAGGAAGCCCGCGGTCAGCGATTGCCTCCAGACGCTGAAGGACGCCATCAGCGCCTGACGGTTGAACATCCCCAGCCAGATCAGCAGCATCCCCGTTTGCATCGCAAGCGAGACCACCAGAACCGAGGAGGCGCGGATCAGATAGCCGCCCTCCAGCCCCAGGATCGCGCCGCGAAAGGCCACGGCGGACAGGCCGAACAGCCCCGCTGCCACCAGGCCGGTTCCGGCCGCCCGCATGTCGCCCAACCTTGTGCCGGGCTTGACGGTCATCACCAGCACGCCTGCCACGGCCACCGCAATCGCGGCCATGGCCAGAGGGCCAGGCACCTCGGCCAGCAAAGCCGCCGAGACCAGCGCCACCAACACCGGTTCAGTTTTCAGCCATGCGGTCGTGACGGCGAAATTCGCCCGCTTCATCGTGACCAGCATCAGGGCCGTGGCGCCGATCTGCGCCGCGGCGCCCATCAGGGTAAAGCCAAGCACGCCAAAGTCTGGATGCGGCAGCGCCTCACCCGTGGCAAGCACCACCCCCACAAGGAACAGACAGGCAAAGGGCAGGCCGAACAGGAACCGCACCTGCGTCGCCCCCAGCGTGCCGATCGCCCGTGTCAGCCCCTGTTGCGCCGCGTTGCGCCCGGTTTGGGCGGCGGCGGCGATCAGCGTCACAAGCGCCCAGATCAACCCCGGATCGCTTCCATCAACTGCGTCACATGGTCCGGATTGGCCTCTGGCGTGATGCCATGGCCCAGGTTGAAGATATGCGCGCCACCCTTGAAGGCCTGAACGATCCGCTTCGCCTCGGAGGTCAGGCGCGGCCCGCCCTCGACCATCAGCTTGGGGTCCAGATTGCCCTGGACGCAGCCGTCCTTTTGCACATGCGTCGCGGCCCAATCGGCGCTGACCGAGTTGTCCAGCGCGACGCAATCGGCCCCGGTGGCGCGGGCGAACCCCTCATAGCGCGCACCGGCCTCACGCGGGAAGGCGATGATCGGCAGACCGGGATGGCGTTCCTTCAGCGCGGCGATGATCTTGCGGGTCGGCGCCACGGCGAAATCGTCGAAATCGGCGCCTTGCAGCGTGCCGGCCCAGCTGTCGAACAGCTTGATGACCTCGGCGCCTGCCACGACCTGCGCAGACAGATATTCGACCGTCGCTTCGGTGATCAGGTCGATCAGGGCGGCAAAGGTCGCCCGGTCCTGCGCCTTCAAGGCATGGGCCGGTTCCTGCCCCGGCGTGCCGCGGCCCGCCACGACATAGGAGGCCACGGTCCAGGGCGCGCCTGCGAACCCGATCAGCGTGGTGTCCTTCGGCAGCTCACGTTTCAGGATCTTGACCGTCTCATAGATCGGCGCCAGCGTCTCATGGACATCGGCGGGGGCGCGCAACTGCGCCAGACCCTCGGGCGTGGTGACGGGGGTCAGGCGCGGACCTTCGCCGGTTTCGAACCACAGGGGGACACCCAAAGCCTGCGGCAACAAGAGGATATCGGCGAACAGAATGGCCGCGTCGAACCCAAAACGGCGGATCGGTTGCAGCGTGACTTCGGCGGCCAGTTCCGGGTTGTAGCACAGTTTCAGGAAGTCGCCCGCCTGCGCCCGGGTGGCGCGATATTCGGGCAAATAGCGCCCGGCCTGGCGCATCAGCCAGACGGGCGGCGTATCAAGGCGTTCACCGCGAAGGGCGCGCAGGATGGTCTTGTCGGTCACGTTCAGGCCCTTTTTCCAGAGTCGATCAGGCGTTGCAGGGCCCAAGTCGAGAGTTTGAAGACAGTGATATGCCAAATCACCGCGAAAGCCAGCACCCCAAGCGCCAGGCCAAAGCTGCCAAAGATCCAGGCGATCAGGGCGACCAGAACCGATCCCCCGGCCGACAGATAAAAGGCCATGAACAGCACAAAGCCATTGGCGCCAGAGACCTGTTCCCGGATGGCCTGGGCCTCCATCGCATGGGCGATCAGAAGGACAGCGGCGGAGAGCGCAAGCGCTATGGAAAGAAAGATCGTCATGGCCCCATGCCTTGCCGTCCGATGCGCATCTGTCAAGAGCAGGTGATTGCAGCAAGCGATTTCACCCGTTAACACTGTCACATGACCCTGACATGGCCCACCCCCGCAGAACCCCTCAAGATCGGCACCCGAGGCTCGCCCCTGGCCCTCGCCCAGGCGCATGAGACGCGCGCCAGGCTGGCCGCAAGCTTTGGCCTGCCGCCCGAGGCCTTCGAAATCGTCGTGATCAAGGTCATGGGCGATGCGATCCAGGACCGCGCGCTGAAAGACATCGGCGGCAAGGGCCTGTTCACCCGCGAGATCGAAGAGGCGCTTTTGGAAGGCGCCATCGACATCGCGGTCCATTCGATGAAAGACATGCCGGTGGATCAGCCGGCGGGGCTGACGCTGGATTGCTATTTGCCGCGAGAGGATGTGCGGGACGCCTTCGTGTCGCTGACGGCGCGCGGCTTGACCGATCTGCCGCAAGGCGCGGTGCTGGGGTCATCCTCGCTGCGGCGGCGGGCGCAAGTGGCCCTGCGGCGGCCCGACCTGCAGCTGGTCGAGTTCCGCGGCAATGTGCAGACCCGGATGAAAAAGCTGGGGGACGGCGTCGCCCATGCGACCTTTTTGGCCATGGCGGGGCTGAACCGGTTGGGCATGGCCGATGTGCCGCGCACCGCGATTGCGCCCGAAGAGATGCTTCCGGCCCTGGCCCAAGGCGCCATCGGCATCGAGCGCCGCTTGGACGATCCCCGCACCGAAGCCCTGCTGGCCGCGATCCACGACCGCGACACCGGCCTTCGCCTGGCCGCAGAGCGTGCCTTCCTGAAAACGCTGGACGGGTCGTGCCAAACCCCCATCGCCGGGCTTGCCCTGCTGGGGGACGGCCTTTGGCTGCGCGGCGAGATTCTGCGCCCCGACGGCTCTGCCGCCATCGCCGGAGAGCGGCGCGGCCCTGCCACAGATGGCGCGGCCATGGGGGACGACCTTGCCCGCGAACTTCTGGCCAAGGCGGGTCCCGGCTTCTTTGGTTGAGGGGGCGCCGCCCCCGCCTTCGGCCCCCCGGAGATATTTGGGTCAGTATGAAAGCAAAGCAGGTCTTTCGATTTCATACTGACCCAAATATTCCCGCCGGAGGCTAGGACCGCATCACCCGCGCCGCGGTTTCAGGATCAGCGCGGCGCCCGCCAGGCTCAGGGCGGCGCCGAGGATTGCCGCCGTGGCATAGCCCTGCACTGCGGTGCCGATGGCAAAGCAGGCGGCGGCCATCGCGTCACCGCTGACTTTCATCAGCGCCATCAAGGCCGAGGCGGTTCCAGGCCTTGTGGCCAGCGCGTCTTGCAGCATCGCGATGGGCAGTGTCAGGGTCAGCGCGCCTCCCATCGCGGCGGGCAGGGGCAAGAGCCAAAGCCATGGCGTGCCGGCCAACAGCGGGATGCCAACCAGATGCACGGCGTAGAGGGTCGTTCCGATCCCGATCAGCCAGGGGCGCGGCAGGCGCAGCACCAGGGGCAGGGCCAGCATGAAGGGCACCTCCAGCCCCGCGACCAGGCCGCCATAAAGCGCGGCATCGGCGCCATGGCCCGCCTGGGTCAGCGACAGGCCAAGGACGGCCCAATAGACGGCTCCGGGCGCAGTGACGGCGCCCAGTGCCAGGATCAGGCGCGGCAGGCCGGGGGTGGCGAGTTCGCCGAGGGCCGCGCGCAGCGACAGGCCGGAGGGGCGGTCTTCGGCCATGCTGGAGGGCCAGGCCGCCCAGGTGATCGCCAGCATGGTCAGCCCCAGGCCCAAGGCCACGGGATAGATGGATTGGGCGGGAAGCCCGGCCTCTGTCGCCCAGGCCCACAGAGGCAGGACCACAAGGAAGGGCAGGGCGAACAGCGCGCGGATCGTCGCCTGGATGGCCTCACGCTGGGTCGCATAGGGCAGGGCGGCCAGGCGGCCCTGGGCAAAAAGCTGACCGAACAGCGTGTTGGCCGGAAAGAACAGCGCCTGTGCCAGCAGAAACCCGGTCAGCGAGGGCGCCAGAGTCATCACCGCCCCGCCCGCGACGATCAGCCCGCAGGCCCCCAGCGCGATGCCCCGCCGGTTCGCCGTCTGATCCGCCCGGATGCCCGCCGCCAGCGCCGCCGCCACCGACACCAGGGTCGAGACCACCATCAGGCCCGCGTAACCTCCGTCCCCCAGCCCATAGTCGCGCACCGCCATGACCGGCACATAGGGCCCGAAGGAACAGGCCAGCGCGCCCAAGAGCAGCATCAGCCCCGCCACCATCCGCAAGACCGGATCGCGCCAGATCAGCGCGGCGCTAGACATGGGCCGTCTCGGAGGCGGGTTGGGGCCACCGGAGCCAGGCCCGCCGGTCGACCAGCCACAGCGCCAGCGCGCCCGTCAGGCTGACCGAGGCGCCGATCAGCGCCGCGCCCTCGAACCCGGCGACCCCGGTGCCGATTGCAAAGACCAGCGCCGTCACGACATCGGACGCCAGCTTTTGCACCGCCAGCATCGCCGCCGCTGTTCCCGGCCGCCCCGCCATCAGGTCCTGATAATAGGCAATCGGCGTTGTGATGATGATCGCGCCCCCGACGCCGGCGAAAAACGTCCCGACCCAAAGCCAGGGCGTATCGGCCCACAGCGGCAGCGCCACCAGATGCACCGCGTAAAGCCCCGCCCCAATCCCGGCCATCCCCAACCGCGAGATCCTCCCGGCAAAGCGCGGCAGGATCAGCATGGCCGGCACCTCCCATCCCGCGACGATGCCAACATACAGCGCCACATCGGCCGCATCACGCAGCGGCGCCGCATCAAAGACCAGCGACACCAGCACCATGTAAAGATTGCCGGCCGAAGACATCATCCCCATCAGCACGACCCGGAAAAAGACATGCGGCTTGATGATCTCGACCAGGGCCTGATGCAGCCGCAGGCCCGAGCGTTGATCGGCAAGCCCGCCATCCTTGGGCCAGCGCGCCCAGATCATCACGGTCAGTCCAAGGCTTGCGATGCCCGCCGTGACATAGACCGACAGTTCCGACAGGCCAAAGCCGAAGGCAAAGGTCCAGAAGATCAGCATGCCCAAAAAGGCAAAGGACAGGTTCGACCGCAGCGTGCCCAGGACGGCGTCGCGGTCCTCACCCTCGCGGCTGGCCAGGCGGGCAAGCGCGATGAACTGGCCGTAAAGGCTGGAGGCGACGGGCAAAAGCACGCCATTGAAGGCCAGAAGCGACCATTTGCCCGGAAAGGCCAGCATCAGCCCGATCCCCAGCGTCGAGGCCAGCGCCGCGGTCAGCGCAATCGCCCGCCGCCGCCCGTATTGGTCGCCCAGGACGCCGAACAGCACCGATGTGACCACCGCCACCACCGAAGCCAGCGTCAACAGCCAGGAAAACTCAGTCGGCGTCAGGCCGATCCGCTTGATCGCGATGACCGATTGATAGGGGTAAAGCGAGGCATTTTGCGCGCCGAACAAAAGCAGCGCCAAAGAGATGAACCGCAGCGTCGGGTGACGCAGCACATAGCGTATCGAGGTCATGGCCGTCCGGGGAGCTGTAAGGCGGAAAACGTTTTCCTGTGTGACAGGGTAATGACAGGCCGGGGTGAAGTCCAGACTGTGCCCGACATATCCTGTCGCCAATTGCACAACGATCCGTGAAGAGGCTGCTAGATTGCGCGAAAAAGGGGACGCGCATGGACGTCGATTACATCATCGTGGGCTCGGGTTCGTCGGGGTCGGTTCTGGCCAATCGCCTGTCCGAGACCGCGCGGGTCGTGGTGCTGGAGGCGGGAGGCAGCGACCTTCTGCCTTATGTTCAGCTGCCTTTGGGCTATGGCAAGCTGTTCTATGACCCCGCCGTGAACTGGATGTATCAGACCGAGCCTGATCCGGGGCTGGCTGGCAACCGCGACCACTGGCCGCGCGGCAAGGTGCTGGGCGGGTCCTCGTCCATCAACGCCATGGTCTATATCCGCGGGCATCGGGCGGACTACGACGAATGGGGGCAGGCGGCGCCCGGTTGGGGCTGGGACGACATGCTGTCGGCCTATCGCGCGCTGGAGGACAACGAGGCGGGGGCGGATGATTTCCGCGGCAAAGGTGGGCCGCTGTTCATCTCGCGCAACCGGCGCGGCCTCCATTGGCTGGTCGAGGATTACATCAAGGCCTGTGGCGAGGCGGGATTGCCCTATAACCCCGACTTCAACGGCGCGGAACAAGAGGGCGCCGGGACCTATCAGATGACGATCAAGGGCGGGCGGCGCAATTCGGCCGCGCGGGCGTTTTTGCGGCCGGCGATGAAGCGCGATACGTTGCAGGTTCTGACCAAGGCCCATGTCACACGCGTGCTGTTTGACGGCAAACGGGCGGTGGGGGTCGAGTATGTCCAGGGCGGTCAGACCCGGACGCTGAAGGCACGCGAAGTCATTCTGTCCGGCGGGGCGATCAACTCGCCGCAGCTGTTGCAGCTGTCGGGGATCGGACCCGGAGAGGTTCTGTCCAAGGCGGGCGTTCCGGTCTTGGTGGACAACCCCCATGTCGGGCGGAACCTGAACGACCACCAAGGCATCAACTACACCTGGGAAATGAAGGTCGCGACCTATAACGGCATCCTGCGGCCCTGGTGGGGCAAGGCGCTTGTCGGCCTGCAATATCTGCTGACCCGGGGCGGGCCGCTGGCCAAGTCGATCAACCATGGTGGCGGGTTCTTCCGCACCTCGGCCGATGAGCCTCGGCCCAACATGCAGCTGTATTTCCAGGCGTTTTCCACCCTGATCCCGCGGAATGGCGAGCGGCCTTTGCTGACGCCCGACCCGTTCCAGGGCCTGTCGATCGGGCTGTCGAACTGCCGCCCCACCTCGCGCGGGCATATCCATATTCGCAGCGCGGACCCCTTTGCTCATCCGCAGATCGTGGCGAACGCCTTCTCCACCGACAAGGACGTCGCCGAGATGCTGCTTGCGGTGCGTTACCTGCGCACCATCGCGGCGCAGCCCTCGTTTGCGCGCTGGGTGAAACAGGAATTGCGGCCGGGGCCTTCCGTGACCTCGGATACCGATATGATCCAGGACTTCCGCGAAAGGTCGGGGACGGTCTATCACCCGTCTTGCACCGCCCGCATGGCGCCCGAGGGCGAGGGCGTGTTGGACAACCACCTGCGCGTGCGCGGGGTCGAGGGGCTAAGGGTCTGTGACGCCTCGGCCTTTCCGAACCTGATCGCGGGCAATACCAATGCCCCCGCCATGGCCTTGGGCTGGCGGGGGGCCGATCTTATCCGAGGGAAATAGCCCCCGTCACGGGCAGGAAAACCGCCGCATTGGGGGCCAGGTCCAGCTTGGCCCCCGCCAGCACGCCGCCCATCGACGGGCCGGTCGGCGCGCCCACGCCCTCGACCCCCAGGCTGCGGCCTTCCGGCGACAGGTTGAACACGCACAGAAGGTCGCCGCGGGTAAAGGCCAGGATCGGTTCCGGGGTCGCAAGGAACGTGGTCTTGCCATGGGCCAAAGCCGAGCCCTTACGGAAGGCCATCATCGCCCGGTAATGTTCCAGCACAGAGCCCTGTGCGCCCTGCTGCGAGGCCACATTCCGCGCCAGCTGCGGCGGTTTCACCGGCAGCCAGGGCTTGCCCGTGGTGAACCCGCCCGCCGCACTGTCATCCCAGACCATCGGCGTCCGCGTGCCATCGCGGCCAATCGGCTCCGGCCAGAAGTTGATGCCTTGCGGGTCGGTCAGTTCTTCGAAGGCCAGCTCGGTATCGGTCTGGCCGATCTCTTCGCCCTGCCACAGACAGATGGAGCCCTCGAACGACAACAGCAGCGCCCCGGCCTGCTTGGCAATCGCGTCTTGGGAAACCCCATGTTTCGCCCACCGTGAGGCATGGCGCACGACGTCATGGTTGGAAAAGGCCCACATCGGCCAGCCATTTGGCGCATCGGTAAAAAAGTCGCTGATGCGGGTGCGGAAGAACTCGGCCGTGTAATCATAGCCCATCATTTCAAAGCTGTAGCACTGATGCAGCCGCCCCGGCGCGGTATATTGGCCCATCATGGCGATGGCGTGGTGGCTTTCCCCCATTTCCCCCACCGAGGCGCGGTCGGGGTAGTCATCCAGCACCCGCCGGATACGCTCCATCCACAACAGGTTTTCCGGCTGGTTCTTGGAAAACAGGTGGTATTGCATCCCGTAAGGATTGCCCTCGGGCTCTTTTTTCACCCGGTAATCGGCGGCATCGTCGCGCAACAGCGCGTCTTTGTAGAAGTAATTCACCGTGTCAAAGCGGAACCCATCCACCCCCCGGTCCAGCCAAAAGCGCAAGACGCCCTCCATGTAATCGACCACATCGGGGTTGCGGAAGTTCAGCTCGGGCTGTTCGGGCAGGAAAGAGTGCATGAAGTATTGCTTGCGCCGGGCGTCCCATTGCCAGGCCGGGCCTCCGAACACCGAAAGCCAATTGTTCGGCGGCGTGCCATCGGGGCGCGGGTCCTGCCAGATGAACCAATCCGCCTTGGGATTGGTGCGGTCGCGGCGGGATTCGGTGAAAAACGGATGCTGGTCAGAGCAATGGTTCAGCACCTGGTCGATGATGACCTTCAGCCCCAGCGCGTGCGCCCGCGCCACCAAAGCGTCAAAATCCTGCAGCGTGCCAAAGACCGGATCGACGTTTTTATAGTCGCTGACGTCGTAACCCATGTCCTTCATCGGGCTGGTAAAGATCGGGGACAGCCAGACGCAGTCGCAGCCCAAGGACGCGATATGGTCCAGCCGCCGCGTGATCCCCTGCAGGTCGCCCACCCCATCGCCATTGTCGTCCTGAAAGCTTCGGGGATAGACCTGATAGGTCACCGAGCCACGCCACCATTCCGCCATGCCATCCTCCACGATTCGCAGCCAGCATAGCCAAGCCGCGCGGGGCTTCAAACCGTTTTGAACGCAGCCAAGGCCCGGGGTGCAGGGTTTGGGTGCAGGGTTTGGGTGCGGCCTCGGCAAAGACCCCGCGCCAAGGGGTGACGCCGCCCCCATGATGCGCGACACTGACCCGATGAAACGCGCCCTGTTGATTCTGCTGATCGTCCTGACCGCCTGCGCCCCCCGCGCCGGTGGACCCAATCCCTCTGTCACCGCCCCGGCCTTTGGCGACCGCGACCCGGTGGACTGGCCCCGCGGTCAGGCGCCGCGAACGCATCCGGTCCATGGCATCGACGTTTCGACCTGGCAGGGCCAGATCGACTGGCGCGCGGCCCGCGCCGCCGGGGTGAACTTCGCCTTCCTGAAGGCGACCGAGGGCGGCGACCGCGTCGACCCCGCCTTCCGCCAGAACTGGGCGGCGGCACGTGCGGCGGGCGTGCCGCGTGGCGCTTACCACTTCTTTTACCACTGCCGCCCGGCGATCGAACAGGCGCGCTGGTTCCTGTCGCATGTCCCGCGCGACAGCCTTGCGCTGCCTCCGGTCCTGGATATGGAGTGGAACGCCCATTCCCCCACCTGCCCGGGTCGCCGCCCCGCAGCCGAGGTCCGCGCCGAGGCCCGGATTTTCCTTGACGCCATCGCCCAGGGCCGCCGCCCGATCCTGTATACGACGGTCGATTTCTATGCCGACAACCAGCTGTGGCAGCTGCAAGGCGTCGATTTCTGGCTGCGGTCGACGGCGAAACACCCGTCCGACAGCTTTCCGGGCCAGCATTGGCTGATCTGGCAATACAGCGCGACCGGACAGGTGCCGGGCATCGCGGGGGATGTGGACCTGAACGCCTTTCAGGGCTCGCCCCGGGCCTTTGCCGCCTGGGTCGCGCGCTGATTTCACAGGGCTTGACGCTTCTTTCACTTCGGTTTCACAGGGCCGGGGCGCAGTCTGACACCGTGGCCCGATCCCCCGGGACCACGGTTTCAGAGGAGGATTTCCATGACCCGTTTCGTGATTGACCTGGGCGATGTTCCGCTCTCGAAAGAGGCCACGATGGCCTTGAACGCCGATCTGCAAAAGGTGGCCCTGTCGCATATCGCCGGGCTGCAACTGGACAAGCCCTGGGTTCTGCGCTTTCCGCGCGACTGGTGGGGCTTTATCCTGCGCAAGGACTTCGAGGGCATCCTTGACGGTCAAAAGGCGCTGGAGAAGGGCCTTCTGCAGACCGCGGGCCGGATGTGATGTCCCGGGGCGGAGAGAGTGCCGCCCCGGATCTCGCCTGCCCTTCGGCCCCCGCCAGCCCTGGCGCCGGGCTTTTGGGCCTGGCGGGACCGGATGGCCGCATCGCCTTTTTGCGCACGCTGATGCAGGTCGATGCAGAGTTTCTGGCCACCGCCCGCGCGGCCGGCCGCCCCGAAGCGCGGATGCGCTTCACCCACAGATGTGAGACCTCTGCCTGTCGGCAGTGGACCGGAACTTCCTGCGGGGTCATCACCCGTGTGTTGCAAGCCATGGCGCCGGAGACCGTCTCCCCCGATACGCTCCACCCCTGCACGATCCGCGGCACCTGCCGTTGGTTTGCGCAGGAAGGCGCCCCGGCTTGCAGCGCCTGCGCCAGTGTCCTGACGGACACCCGCGCAGATGAGCCCGCATGAGGCGGCAGCCCAAGGCGTCCCCTCCGACGGTTGCCGAACGGCGAAAGGCGGCCCCGCTCCCGGGCCGCCTTTTGTCATGTCAGGGCACAAGACGTCCCCGTGTCATCTGTTCGCAACCGTCCCACGGGGTTCTCAGGGGCTGTGAAAGCCCCTGAGGCAGGGGGTTCGGGGGACGGCAGTCCCCCGATTGGGCGCCGCGGGGTCAAGGGCGCAAGCCCGCAGCCCCCGCGGCGCAATCCCTCAGTCGTTCTTGCGGATGCGCTCGTTCTTCGGATCGAACGGGCTGTCCTCGACGACGACCGCATCCCATTCCTGCCGCAGCATCTTGACCTTCAGCTTGGTGCCGACCACCGCCAGATCGGGCCGCACATAGCCCATGCCGATCTGCTTGCCAAAGGCCACCGAATACCCGCCCGAGGTCAGGCGACCGACCTTGACCCCATCGACCAACAGCGCCTCTTTGCCCCAAGGGTCCGCATCCGACGGCCCGTCGATCAGCACGGTCACGCATTGCGAGCGCACCCCGGTTTCCAGCATCTTCGCCTTGCCGCGGAACTCCTTGGACAGGTCCACGAAGCGGTCCAAAGCGGCCTCCAAGGGCGTCGCATCGCGGCCCAACTCGTTACCGAAGGCGCGATACGACTTCTCCTGGCGCAGCCAGTTCTGCGCCCGCGCGCCGACCGCCTTCAGCCCGTGCTTTTCGCCGACCGACCACAAGAGGTCCCACAGATAACGGCCAAACTCGATCGGGTAATGCAGCTCCCAACCCAGTTCGCCGGTATAGGCCACACGGATCGCGCGGACCGGGCACATGCCCAGTTCGATGTCGCGATAGCTCAGCCAGGGGAAGCGCTTGTTGCCCAGGACGGTATCGGGTTCGGCATCCTTGACCAGGTCGCGCAACAGGGCGCGGGCGTTCGGGCCGGCCAAGGCATAGACGCCCCACTGGGTCGTCACGTCATGGATGTCGATATAGCCGCCACCCGCCGCCATCCAGTCCTCGGCCGCCTTCTGCATGAAGTCGGCATCATAGGCCGTCCAGGCCCCGGCCGAGATCAGGTAATACTCATGCTCTTTCAACCGGACGATGGTGTATTCCGTCCGCGTCGTGCCATGGTCGGTCAGCGCATAGGTCAGGTTGATCCGGCCCACGTTCGGCAGCTTGTTGCAGGTGAAATGGTCCAGGAACGCCGTCGCCCCCGGGCCACGCACCAGATGCTTGGTAAAGGCGGCCGCGTCGATCAGGCCCACCGTTTCCCGCACCGCCTTGGCCTCTTCGACCGCATATTGCCACCAGCCGCCGCGCCGGAACGACCGCGCATCATGGTCGAACGACGCAGGCGCATCCTTCGGGCCATAGTAGTTCGGACGCTCCCAGCCATTCACCTGGCCGAATTGCGCGCCCATTTCCTTCTGGCGGTCATAGGCCGGGGCGGTGCGCAGCGGGCGGCAGGCCTCGCGCTCTTCGTCCGGGTGGTGCAGGATGAAGACGTGGTTATAGCACTCTTCGTTCTTGCGGGCCGCGTATTCGGTGGTCATCCAGGACCCGTAGCGCTTGGGGTCCAGCGACGCCATGTCGATCTCGGCCTCACCTTGCGTCATCAACTGCGCAAGGTAATGGCCCGTGCCACCCGCAGCAGTGATCCCGAACGAGAAGCCTTCCGCGATCCACATGTTGCGCAGACCCGGGACCGGACCCACAAGCGGGTTGCCGTCCGGCGTATAGCAGATCGGACCGTTGTAATCGTCCTTCAGGCCCACGGTTTCCGAGGACGGCAGACGGTGGATCATCGACATGTATTCCGCCTCGATCCGCTCCAGATCCAGCGGGAACAGGTCGGCGCGGAACGACTCCGGCACGGCATATTCAAACCGCGCCGGGGCGCCGTATTCATAGGGGCCCAAGATCCAGCCGCCGCGTTCCTCACGGACATACCACTTGGCATCGGCATCGCGCAGAACCGGGTGTTCCGGGTTGGTCTTGCGGTATTCGACCAGCATCGGATCGGGCTCGGTCACGATATACTGATGCTCGACCGGGATGGCGGGGATCTTGATGCCCAACAGCTTGGCCGTCCGCTGAGCATGGTTGCCCGTCGCGGTCACGACATGTTCGGCGGTGATTTCGAACTTTTCGTCCGAGGCGACCAGACGCCCCCCGGTTTCCACCATGCGCGAGCAGGACACGATCCATTCCGACCCGGTCCAGCGATAGCCGTCGACCTGGATCTTGCGTTCAATGGTCGCACCCAGTTGCCGCGCGCCCTTGGCCATGGCCTGCGTCACGTCGGCCGGATTGATGTAACCGTCCTGCGGGTGATAGAGCGCGCCCTTCAAATCATCGGTGCGCAGCAAGGGCCAGCGGTCCTTCATCTCCTTGGGCGTCAGGAATTCGTGATAGACCCCGGCGGTTTCCGCGACCGAGGAATACAGCATGTATTCATCCATCCGCTCTTGGCGCTGCGCCATGCGAAGGTTGCCGACCACATAGAACCCCGGGTTCAGGCCGGTTTCGGCCTCCAGCCCCTTGTAGAAATCCACCGAGTATTTGTGGATATGGGTGGTGGCATAAGACATGTTGAACAGCGGCAGCAGGCCCGCCGCATGCCAGGTCGAACCAGAGGTCAGCTCGTCGCGTTCCACCAGCATCGTATCCCAGCCCGCCTTGGCCAGGTGATAGGCGATGCCATTGCCGACGGCACCACCGCCGACGACCAGAGCTTTGACATGGGTTTTCATCAGGGGGACTCCGCGAAAGGTTTGGTCCATATGTGCCTGATGCGGCGGGCCTTGGGCAAGTCAGCGCGACGGGACCCGGCGAAAAACGACATGGGGCGTAAAAACCGACCTGTGAGAGGGGCATGGGGAGCTCCCGCCCACCCACCCCGCTCCCCATGCCCCTCTCAGCCCCCCGTTTCAGCCTTTGTGGCGGAAGAGGGCGGCCAGGGCAAAGGTCGCTGCCGCCAGCGCCGCAATCGACGGCCCGGCGGGGGTGTCTTGGGACAGCGACAGCGCAAGCCCCGCCACCACCGCCAAGGCCCCCAGCGCCGAGGCCAGCGCCGCCATCTGCTCTGGCCCACGCGACAGCGCGCGGGCGCTGGCGGCGGGGATCACCAGCATGGCCGCGATCAGCAGCGCCCCCACCAGCTTGATCGCCACGGCGATCACCACGGCCAGCGCAAGGGTCAGCCACAGACGCTCGCGGTCGGGGTCGATGCCAGAGGCCCGGGCCAGGTCCGGGTCCAGCGTAGAGGTCAAAAGCCCCTGCCAGCGCCAGACCAACAGCGCCAGCACCGCGACAGAGCCCGCCCAGACCGCAGCGACATCGCCCCAGGTCACAGCCAGGATATCGCCGAACAGATAGCTTTCCAGACTGACATTCACGCCCTTGACGAAGGAAATCGCCACAAGCCCCACGGCCAGCGCGCCATGGGCCAGCACCCCCAGCGTCGTGTCCACCGCCCAGCCCCGCGCCGACAGAGTGGCCACGGTCAGCGCCATGGCCACCGCAACCGTCAGCGTTCCCAGCCCCACCGGCAGGCCAAAGGCCAGGGCCAAGGCCACCCCCAGGATCGAGGCATGGGCCGTGGCATCGCCGAAATAGGCCATGCGGCGCCACAGGACAAAGGACCCCAAAGGCCCGGTCGCCAATGTCAGGCCAAGCCCCGCAAGGCCCGCCCGGATCAGGAAATCAGGAAGCATCGCGCGCCCCTTTTGCCGCATCGGAATGGCCTGTGGCCCCAAGCTCTGCGCCGCCCCGGGCTTGACCCGGGGCCTCGACCGGATGGTCGTGCCCCCCGTGCCCATGATCGCCGTGGTCATGTCCATGATGGTCGTGCCCAGGGTGGTCGTGGCTGTGGTCATGCCGGTGCTGATACAGGGCCAGCGCGCCTTGGGTCCCAAGCCCGAACAGCGCCCGGTATTCCGGCGCGGCAGAGACCACGCGCGGCGTCCCCTCGCAGCAGATGTGGTGGTTCAGGCAGATCACCCGGTCGCTGGCCGCCATCACCACATGCAGGTCATGGCTGACCATCAGCACCGCAGTCCCGGTCTGCGCCCGAACCTCGGCGATCAGGCGGTAAAACGCCGCTTCTCCGGGTTGGTCCAGCCCCGAGGTCGGCTCGTCCAGCACCAAAAGCTGCGGATCGCCCAACAAAGCCCGCGCCAGCATCACGCGTTGCAACTGCCCGCCGGACAGGCCGGACAGGGGCCGCGCGCCCATGCCCTCCATGCCGACGCGGGTCAGCGCGGCCTGGGCCTCGGTGTCCGCCACCCGCACCGGCAGCGACAGAAACCGCCGCACCGTCATCGGCAAGGACGCATCCAGCGCCAGCTTCTGCGGCACATAGCCCACCCGCAGCCCCGGCTTGCGCGTCACCCGGCCCTCGGCCGCAATCATCCCCAACAGCGCCCGCATCAGCGTGCTTTTGCCCGACCCATTCGGCCCCAGGACCGTGACGATCTCGCCCTCCTGGATCGTGAAATCCACCCCGGTCAGGACCTTGGTCCCGCCAAGTGTCACCGCCAATCCCCGCGCCTCAAGCAGCATCGGCGCCCCCCTGACACGCGGGGCACAGGCCAAGCGCCTCGACCGTGGCGCGTTCGACCGCAAAGCTGCCCGCCGCCTGGGTCAGGGCACCAAAGACCGCGCCGCCATCGGCCTCGGCCACGGAATGACAGACGCTGCAGATCAGGAAGACCGGGGCATGGGTTTCAGCCGGATGCATACAGGCGGTGAAGGCGTTCAGGCGGCGGATGCGATGGGCTAGGCCATGTTCCTCCAGGAACTCCAGCGCGCGGTAGGCCACGGGCGGCTGGCGGCCATAGCCCTCGGCGGCAAGGCGTTCCAGCACGTCATAGGCCCCCAGAGCGCGATGGGTCTCCAGCAGGATTTCCAGCGTGCGGCGGCGGACCGGGGTCAGGCGCTGACCCGCGGCCTTCAGATGGGTTTCGGCCAAGGCCATGACATCGCCCGCACAGCGCGCGTGGTCATGGGGGGCAAAGGCCAGGCCGGGGGTCTGGCAACCGGGGCAAGTGTCGTGCATCAGGGCCTTGACATGTTATAGTATCACATTCTATCAACGTTACAGTATAACATTCCTGATCCGGTGAAAACCCCCATGAAGCGCCTTCTCCCCTTTCTGCTCTGCACCTCCCCCGCCTTTGCCTCCCCCGCTTTTGCCGAAGTCCCCTCGGTCGTCACCGATATCCCGCCGGTGGGGTCGCTTGTGGCGCAGGTCATGGGCGACCTTGGGGCGCCGATGGTCCTTTTGGACAAGGGCGGCGACGAACACGAGCTGGCCTTGAAGCCCAGCCAGATGGGCGCCATCTCGGGCGCGGGGCTGGTGGTCTGGGTGGGCGAGGACCTGACCCATGAGCTTGGTCATGCGCTGGAGGCGGTCGATGTCCCCAAGCTGGGCCTGTTGGCCGAAACCCAGACGCAGGATTATGCGGACGGCGGCGTGAACCCCCATGCCTGGCTGTCGCCCGCTGTGGCAAAGGCCTGGCTTGGCCTGATCGCCGCCCGCCTGTCCGAAATCGACCCCGCACATGCCGCGACCTATGCCGCCAATGCCGCACAGGCCCAGACGCAGGTCGATGCGCTGGATGCGCGGCTGAAGGCGCAGCTGGTCGGGCTGAAGCCCTTTGTCACCTGGCACGACGCCTATGGCTATTTCGCCACCAGTTACGCGCTGCCCTATCAGGGCGGTCTGGCCTCGGGCGAGGCGCATGACCCCGGCGCGGCCTCGGTTGCGGCGCTTCAGGACCGGGTGGCCAAGGGTGAGGTCGCCTGCCTTTTCCCCGAGGCGCAGCATGACCCGGCGCTGTTGGCGGCGACCGGGGCGCAGATGGGTCCGGCGCTGGACCCGGTGGGGTCCGACCTTGACCCGGTGCCCGGCGCTTGGGCCACTCTGATGACACGGCTGGCCGATGGCATCGCCACTTGCCGCTAAGGCTTGACCGGAAGGCGGGCGCGGGGGACTAAGGGGCAAAGGAGAGCCCCGATGATCACCCAGACGCCTTTCGGAACCACCGCCGCCGGAGTGGCCGTGGACAAGATCACCCTGCAGGCCCATGGGCTGACGGCGGCCTTCCTGACCAAGGGCGTGACGCTGCAGTCCGTGCGGCTGGAGGGTGTGGGCCATGACCTGACCCTGGGGTCCGAAAGCCTGACGGACTATGAGGGCAAGATGCGCCACCACGGGTCCCTTGTGGTGCCGGTCGTCAATCGCCTGTCGGGCGCGCGGGCCCGGATCGCCGGGGTCGAACATGCGTTCGAGCCGAACCAGGCGGGCAAGCACACGCTGCATGGCGGGGCGGCGGGGGGCCAGCACAAGGTCTGGACGGTGGAGCAGCTGACCGAGACCCATGTGACCCTGGGCCTGCGTCTGCCCGATGGAGAGGGCGGCTTTCCCGGCAACCGGCATATCCGCGCGCGGCTGTCGATCGGGCCGGGGCCCGCGCTGCGGATGGAGGTCACGGCCTCCACCGACAAGGCGACGCTGTTCAACGCGGCCAACCATTCGTATTGGAACCTGGACGGGTCGGAAACCTGGGCCGGCCACAGCCTGCGCATCGCGGCCAACCACTATTTGCCGACGACCGAGGACTTCACCCCCACCGGCGAAATCGCTCCGGTCGCGGGCGCCATGGACTTCCGCCGCGGTCGCGTGGTGACGCCTGCCGATACCGTGCTGGACACGAACTTTTGCTTGTCGGGCGGGCGCCAGCCGCTGCGCGACGTGCTGTGGCTGAGGGGCGCTTCGGGCCTGACCCTGACCGTGGCCACGACCGAATCCGGCATCCAGGTCTATGATGCCCGCAATGCGGCGCGTCCGGGGCGGGGTTTCCACGAGGGTCTGGCCATCGAGGCTCAGGCCTGGCCCGATGCCCCCAACCACGCGGGCTTCCCCTCCATCGACCTTGGCCCGGGCGAGGACGTCACCCAAGTCACCGAATGGCGCTTTGGCTAGGATCGAAACGCCGATCCGGTCCGGGATCGCTTGGTCGGACACAGCCGCGCTTTTTGACCCAGCAGGCCTTGACCCAGCAGGCTCTGGGTCAAGCCCGGAGCGCCGCGGCGCACGTGAAGACCTTGTCCCGAATTTTCAGTCGGCGGGGCGACCTTTGCCAGCCTGACACGCGCTGTCCGTCGGCAGGGCCCCCCGCGCATGGAAAGGCCCGGACCTGTGGTCTGTTCCACAAGTCCGGGCCTTTCCATGCGCCCCCGGATCTTACAGCTGGGCTGCGACCTCGTCGGGGACGTCGAAGTTGTGGGTGACGCTTTGCACGTCGTCATCCTCTTCCAACAGATCCACCAGACGCATCAGCTTTTGCGCGGTTTCCAGGTCCACCGTGGTCAGGACCTGCGGCTTCCAGATGAACTTGGCCTCCAGCGACTCGCCCAGGGCCTTTTCCAAGGCCTCCGAGACGGCGTTCAGCTCTTCGACCTTGCAATAGATCCAATGGCCTTCTTCGTCGCTTTCGACGTCATCGGCGCCAGCATCCAGGGCCGCCATCATCACATCATCCGCCGAGCCCGCCGCCGCCGGATAGGAAATCTCGCCCATCCGGTCGAAGCCATGGCTGACCGACCCGGTCTGACCCATGTTCCCGCCGCATTTGCTGAAATAGCTGCGCACATTGCTGGCGGTGCGGTTCAGGTTGTCGGTCAGGGCCTCGACGATGATGGCGATGCCGTTCACGCCATAGCCTTCATAGCGGATTTCCGCGTAATCCGCCGCATCGCCCATCTGGGATTTCTTGATCGCGCGGTCGATCACGTCCTTGGGCATCGAGACCGCCTTGGCCGCCTTGACCGCCAGCCGCAGCCGCGGGTTCATGTCCGGATCGGGCATCCCCATCTTGGCCGAGACGGTGATTTCCTTGCTAAGCTTGGAAAACGTCTTGGAGCGCGCCGCGTCAGTTCTGCCCTTTTTGTGCTTGATGGTCGACCATTTGGAATGTCCCGACATGACACCGATCCTCTTTCAGAAGTTGAAGCCCCTTACACCAGACGCCATGGGGGCCGCAAGTCTGGGGTCAGGAAAGACGACGCACACAGGCCTCGGGGCCCTTCGGGTCGAGCGCAAACAGCTTGGGATGCGCCGTGAGATAGGCGCGCCAGTTTTTCTCGGGGCGGGTCGAGATCGTCACTCCCGTCCGCCGAAGAATCTCGGCCTGGATCTGGTTCAAGGGCAAACGGCCGCCCTTTTCCGCGATCAGCTGGCAAACCTCGCGCTCAAGATCGACTTGGCTGCAATTTCGTGGCGGTGGGGGCGCCTTGGTCGGCTCGACGATGGGAGCGGGCGGCTTGGCAGGCTTCTCCATCTTTGGCGGAACCTGCGCAACCACCGGCTTTACCGCCGCCAGCTCGTGAAACCCCGTGCAAGCCTCGCGAAAGCGGGCGGGAGCGCGGGTCTCTCCTATGCCATGGACCTCCAGCCCATATTCCCGCAACCGCAGCGCCAGATGGCTGAAATCCCCATCCGAACTTGCCAATACAAAGTGTTCCACCTTGCCATGCAGGGCCAGTTCCATCGCCTCGACCGTCATCAACAGGTCGGCGGCATTCTTGGCCGATCCGGCATGGGCGAGGCGCAGGCCGGGGACCTGGCTCCACTCGGCGCAGCGCGTGGCATCCAGAAAGGCGCGACGGATGACGACCTCGCCACGCGCCTTGGCCTGGGCCAGGATTTCAGGGTAGCGCGCGGCCGGCACATTGTCGGCGTCGATCAGAAGGGCAACAGGGTTGGTCATCGGGCAATCCGGGGCAGTTAATCGCGCCAGATTGCCCGACGATTCCGGCGAAATCAGGGCGCCAGCACGGGATACAGCGGCCAGATCAGCGGGATCAGGGCCGAGGCCACCAGCCAGGTGATGATGTTCAACGGAACTCCGATCCGGGTGAAGTCCAGGAACTTATACCCGCCCGGGCCATAGACCATCATGTTGGTCTGGTAGCCAATCGGCGTCGCAAAGGCCAAGGTGGCCGAGAACATCACCGCCACGACGAAGGGCCTTGGGTCGACGCCCAACTGGTTCGCCAGCTCTATCGCGATGGGCGTATAAATCACCGCCACCGCATTGTTCGACAGGAACTCGGTCAGGATCAGGCCCATCAGGTAAATCGCCAGGATCAGCATGAAGGGCGACAGCCCCTCCATCCAGGGTTTGACCGCCGTCACGATCATCTCGACCCCGCCCGAGGCATCCAGACCCGCCCCCACCGCCAGCATGGCAAAGATCATCGCCATCAACCGGCCATCGACAAAGCCCAAAGCCTCGTCGCTGTCGATGCAGCGGGTGACAAGGATGATCCCCACCGCCAGAAAGGCGAGGATCTGGATCGGCGCCATGTCAAAGGACGAAAGCAGGATCACAAAGGCCAGCGCCCCAATCGCAATCGGCGCCTTGGTGCGGCGATAGGCCCGGGCCGAGGGGCGAGAGATATCGACCATCTCCATATCCACCGCCAACCGCTTGATGTCCTCGGACGTGCCCTCCAGAAGCAGCGTATCGCCCACCTTGACCTCGACATCGTCCATCTGGCGGCCGATGTTCTTGTCCTTGCGGTGCAGCGCCAGCGGATAGACGCCATAGCGCCGCCGCAACCGCAGCGCGCCAAGCGTCCGGCCCACCATGTGACAGCCGGGGGTGATCAGAACCTCGACCGTGTCGGTTTCGACCGAGGACAGCTTGTCGGCGATGCGCATGTCGGTGCGATTCTGCATCTCCAGCAGTTCGGACATCTCGGTGCGCAGAACGACGCGGTCGCCTTGTTCCAGCACGACGGGGGCCAGGTTGCGCCGCAGGCTGGCATCGCCGCGCAACACGTCGATCACCCGCACGCCGTTGCGCTTGAACTGCTGGACATCCAGCACGCGCTTGCCGATCAGCACCGAATCCTCGGGGATCGCCACTTCGGTGAAATATTTGCGCTTTTTGCGGTCGCCCATCAGGGCGGTCATCGACTGACGGTCGGGCAACAGGCGCGGCGCCGCGATCAGCATATAGATGCCGCCGATCAGGGTGATGGCCAGGCCCAGGGGCGCGAGTTCGAACAGGGTAAAGGGCGCCATGCCCTCTTTGGTGGCCACGCCATCGACCAGGATATTGGTCGAGGTGCCGATCAGCGTGATCATCCCCCCCATCACCGTCATATGTGACAAGGGGATCAGGAATTTCGACGGCGCCTTGCCGAGTTTCGCCGCGATCTGGATGACCACCGGGATCATCACCGCGACCAAAGGCGTGTTGTTCATGAAGGCCGATGCCACGGCGATAAACGAGAACAGCACAAGGACGGTCAGCCTGGGGCTTTGTTCGACCCGGGATTCGGCCAGGCCGATCACCATCTCGACCGCGCCGGTGCGCACAAGGCCGCCCATGACCATGAACATCAGCGCAATCGTCCAGGGGGCCGAGTTCGACAGGACCGCCCCGGCCTCTGACACCGGCAGAAGTCCGGTGATCAGCATGGTGGCCGCGCCGCCGATGGCCACGACCTCCATCGGAAAGGTCTCGCGGATGAACAGGGCGAACATCACCGCCATGATGGCCAAGGCCACCCAAGGATGCCATGCAGATGCGATTTCCAGACCGAACATGGCCACCTCCGACTTATCACGATAGGGATAGCCGTGATTCTAGGTCAGCGACAAGAATATTCTACAAAACCGGTCGTCTTAAGCGGAAACCGTCTGTTTCCGCGGTTTCACCAGGGTCATCCCGGCCAAAAGCACCACCATGGCGGCCCAGATCCAGGACGAGGGGCGTTCATCCAGCAGGATCATGGCAAAGGTGACGCCGGACACTGTGGTGACATAAGACGACTGGCTGGCAAAGACGGCTCCGGTCCTTGCCGCCAGCCAGACGAAGGTCGCGTAAAGCAGGCCATGCAGGGCAGAGGAGATGGCAAGCGCCGCATCGGGCCAGGTGGCGCCGGGGATATAGGCCTGATCCGTGGCCAGCATCAGCGCGCCCACCATGACCGAGGCCACCAGGGACACCCCCAGCATGGCCGAAATCGCATCCAGGCCGCCAAGGCCGTAACGGGCGACATAGGTGTTTTCCAGCGCATAGCACAAAGGCCCGATCATCGCGATGGGCAAAAAGGCCAGCATGGCGCGGTCGGGCAAGGAGCTTTGCGGCAGGGCGATCATCAGCACGCCGGTCAGGCCAAGCGCCAGGCCAAGGGCGCGCTTGGTGTCGAAATGGTCCATCCGCAGCGCCAGGTTGATCGGAAAGGCGATCAGCGGGATGGTCGAGATGATGATCGACATGATCCCCGAAGGCAGCTGGGCCGCCGAGGTATAGAAGGTGAAGTTCGGGATCACCGTGCCCAAAAGCGCCACGACGACGAAAAACGGCAAATGCGCGCGGGTCCAGCCGGTGCCGCGACCTCGGGCCAGGGTGATGGCGCCCAGCACCAGGATGCAGGTGACAAGTTGCCAGAAGACCAGGCCAAAGGCCGGATGGCCGGTGGATGTGGCGATCTTGCCCAGGGGTTGCGTCAGTCCCCAACCGGCGCCAAGGCCGAGGACGAGGGCCACTTCCTTGACGGAGTGGCTCATAGTGGCCCGGACTGCTTCAGCTTGCCGCCTTGGCGGACCATCTCGATCCGCGTGGCGCGGCCGGTCTTGTCGTCGGTTTCGACATAGACGCCGGAAAGGGTGGCCTCGCCCTCGGCAGGCTCGAACCGGCCCGAGGCCATGCCGGTGATGAACCGCCGCAGGGGTTCCAGCTTTTGCATCCCGATGACGCTGTCGTAATCGCCGCACATGCCGGCATCGGTGAGGTAAGCGGTGCCCTTGTTCAGGATCATGGCATCGGCGGTGGCGACATGGGTATGCGTGCCCACGACAAGGGAGGCCTGGCCGTCGACCCAATGCCCCATCGCCATTTTCTCGGAGGTGGCCTCGGCGTGGATTTCCACGATGGCGGCCTGAACCCCGCCGCCGTGGGTTTTCAAGACCTCGGAGACGGCGGAAAAGGGGTCATCGAAGGGGCGCTTCATGAAGACCTGACCCAAGGCCTGCGTGACCAGCACGCGGCGGCCCTGTGTGGCCTCAAAGACCTTGGCGCCCCGGCCGGGGGCGATTTTCGAGAAGTTCAGGGGCCGGATGATGCGCGGTTCGGTTTCGATGAACTGCATCATGTCCTTTTGGTCGAAGGCATGGTCGCCCAAGGTGACGCAATCGGCCCCGGCGGCCAGGATGCCCTTGGCATGTTCCGCCGTAAGACCGGCGCCATTGGACGCGTTCTCGCCGTTGACCACGACGAAATCGAGGCCCCAATCAGTGCGGAGCTTGGGAAGGCGGTCGGTGATGCCCACCCGCCCGGTTTTGCCGACGACATCGCCGAGGAAAAGAATACGCATGAGCTGGCGTTATCCTTTGGGGCGGGGCTCTGCAATCCTGAACGCGACATCTGGTGACGCCGCTGGAGGGGCTGCCGGCCCCTCCAGACCTCCCCCGGGAATATTTGGGTCAGTATGAAAGGGGCAGACGGGCGTATTTGGGCCCGTATGAAAGCCGGGGATCATTTACCGAAGGGATGACCGTGGCGGGCCATGGACTTGGCCGCGGGGGGGCTTATCTTGGGGCGATGGAATTGCCTGTGCAGCTTTCAAAGTGGTTCGCGGCCCAGGGGTGGGCTTTGCATCCGCATCAGCGCGAGATGCTGGCGCGGGCGGGCGCGCGGTCCACGCTGTTGATCGCACCGACCGGCGGGGGCAAGACGCTCGCGGGGTTTCTGCCGACGCTGGCGGAACTGGGGGTCAGCCCGGGCAAGGGGTTGCACACGCTGTATATCTCGCCGCTGAAGGCCCTGACTTCGGACATCCGGCGCAATCTGGGGCGACCGGTGGAGGGGGCGGAGCTTGCGATCCGGGTCGAGGATCGGACCGGGGACACCGGCTATACCGCGCGGCGGCGGCAAAGGGCGGACCCGCCGCATATCCTGTTGACCACGCCAGAGAGCCTGGCGCTGCTCTTGACCTATGAGGATGCGCCGCGGATTTTTGCCGGCCTGCAACGGGTGATCGTCGACGAGATCCACGCCCTTGCCGAAAGCAAGCGCGGCGATCAGCTGATGTTGCAACTGGCGCGGCTGGAGGCCCTGTGTCCGGGTCTGCGGCGGGTCGGGCTTTCGGCCACGGTCGAGGACCCTGCCGCGCTGGCCGATTGGCTGGGGGCGGGGACCGGGGTTCTGCTGGCCGATCCGGGGCCCGATCCGGACATCGCCATGCTGGAGGCGGGCGCCCCCCCTTGGGCGGGCGGCGGCGGGCGCTATGCCATTCCGGCGATCCTGGAACAGGTCAAGCGCCACCGGACGACGCTGATCTTTCACAACACACGGGCGCAGGCGGAGATCTTTTTCCGCAACCTGTGGATGGCCAATGACACCGACCTGCCGATCGGCATCCACCACGGGTCCCTGTCGCGTGAGCAGCGCGAAAGGGTCGAGGCCGCGATGGCGGCTGGCGCCTTGCGGGCGGTGGTTTGCACCGGGTCGCTGGACCTTGGCATCGACTGGGGCGATGTCGATCTGGTGATCCAGGTCGGCGCGCCCAAGAACGTCAAGCGGCTGGTGCAGCGGATCGGGCGGGCGAACCACCGCTATAACGCGCCGTCCAAGGCGCTTTTGGTGCCCGCCAACCGGATGGAGGTCGTCGAGTGCAAGGCCGCGCTGGATGCGGTCAAGGCGCGCGATCTGGACGGCGAGCCGCGGGGCCGGGGGCCGCGCGATGTGCTGTGCCAGCATATCCTGGCCACGGCCTGCGCGGCGGGCTTTGCGGCGGATGCGCTTTACGCCGAGGTCGCCTCGGTCGGGGCCTATCACGATCTGACGCGGGCCGAGTTTGATGCTTGCCTCGATTTCGTGGCCACCGGGGGCTATGCCTTGCGGGCCTATGACCGCTGGCAAAGGCTGATGCTGCGCGGCGGGCTTTGGACCCTGCGCGATCCGCGGACGGCCTCGGTGATCCGGCAGAACCTGGGCACGATCATCGAGGTCGAGACCCTGAAGGTCTCGCTGCGCGGTCGTGGTGCGCCTTTGGGCGAGATCGAAGAGGCCTTTGCCGCCACCCTGACGCCCGGGGATACCTTCTTGATTGGCGGCGAGGTCGTGCGGTTTCACGGGTTGCGCGAGATGACGGTGGAAGTGACACGCGACCCCGGGCGGCCGCCCAAGGTGGCGGTCTTCAACGGGACCAAGTTCGCGACCTCGACCCAGTTGTCGGAGCGTATCTTGCGGATGTTTCAGGAGGGTTGGGACCTGCCGCATCACACCGCCGACTGGCTGAACCTGCAGCGCGAGGTCAGCCGCCTGCCCGAACCGGGGCGGCTTTTGATGGAAAGCTTTCCCCATGACGGGCGCGAACACCTGTGTGTCTATGGCTTTGCCGGGCGCAATGCACAGCAGACGCTGGGGCTGTTGCTGACCAAAGAGATGGAAGAGCGCGGCCTTGCGCCTCTGGGCTTTGTGGCCACCGATTATGCCACGCTGATCTGGGGGCTGGAGAAGGTGACGGCGCTGGAGTTGGACCGCGACAGGCTGCGCGCCGGGCTGGAGACCTGGCTTGCCGGCAATGCGGTGATGAAGCGGACCTTCCGGTCGACGGCGATCATCGCGGGGCTGATCGAGCGCAGCCACCAGGGGCGGCGCAAATCGGGGCGGCAGGCGACGTTTTCCAGCGATATCCTTTACGACACGCTGCGGCGGTTTGACCCGGGGCACCTGCTGCTGGAGATCACCCGCGAAGAGGCGATGCGGGGGCTGGTCGACTTTGGCCGGATCGAGGCGCTGTTGGACCGCGTCGGCGACCGGGTGGACTTGGTGCGGTTGGACAGGGTCTCACCTTTGGCCGCGCCGCTGATGCTGGAGCCGGGCCGGGTGCCGATCCAGGGCGCCGGGCGCGAGAGGCTGGCCGAGGATGCGGCGAACCAGATGCTTCGGGCGGCGGGGCTGCGGTGAGCGCCGGGGGGCTCGCCCCCCGGACCCCCGAGAGATATTTGGGTCAGTATGAAAGAGGGAGAGAGGATGGGTCAGGCTGAGAGGTTTGCCTTCATAGGATGGATGGCGCATCGCCTTCCCCAGGCGATGGCGCGGCTGAAGGATCACCTGGAGTTCTGGTCGGGGGAAGCCATGCCTTGGCTTTGGATGTCGGAATTGGCCGAGAGACTTGAGACGGACGCGCTGTCGCCAGAGCTTTTGCAAGACCTGGACCAGGCGTGCGCGAAGGAGCGCGATGCGGTCGCGGGCTTGGTGCGGGCTGGTTTCGTCGAGACCCTGGGGCCTGAGGGACGGCGCAGGATCGCGGCCTTTCCCGGCCTTGCGCAGGCGGTCCGCACCCATTTCGGCCCGTGAAGGGCTTGCCATCTGGCGCTTGGTCTTCCAAGCCTGTGGACATGGACTATCGCTTTTCCCTGCAAGGCGCCGCCCTTGTGGCCCTTCCCTCCGGTGCGCTCTGGGCGCCCGAGGCGGCGCTTCTGGTGGTGTCAGACCTGCATTTCGGCAAGTCCGAGCGCCTGGCCCGCCGAGGTGGAGTGCTGTTGCCGCCCTATGAGACACGGGCGACCTTGGCGCGGCTGGATGCCGATCTGGAGGCCACGGGCGCGCGCCGGGTCATCTGCCTGGGGGATTCCTTTGACGACCTGGCCTCCGAGGCCGAGATGGACGAGGCGGATCGGCTTTGGCTTTTGCGGCTGATGGCGGGCCGGGAGTGGACCTGGGTCGAGGGCAACCATGACCCGGGGCCGCTGATGCTTCCGGGCGCGCATCGGGCAGAGGTGGCCTTGGGCGGGCTGGTGTTTCGGCACATCTGCACCGGTGCGGTCGCAGAGGTCTCGGGCCATTACCACCCCAAGGCGCGGCTTCCGGGGCGGGTGGCGCCCTGCTTCCTGATCGACACGGACAGGGTGATCTTGCCGGCCTTTGGCACCTATACCGGCGGGTTGTGGAGCGATGCGCCCGAGCTTCGCGCGCTCATGGCGCCGGACGCGCTTGCCGTGCTGACGGGCAAAACGTGCTTGGCCCGCCCGATGAAGGGCTAAAGCCCCTTCACATTTGCCCAAATACTCACGGGGATTTTCAAGGGGTTTGCCACTGGTTCAAGAAACCAGTGGCATGGGGCCCTTTGAAGCGGGGGGCGGCAGCCCCGCCTCGGGCGCCGCAGGGCCAAGGGCTTCGCCCGCCAGGCGCCGCCAAGCGCAATCCCTCAGGCCGTCAGCCCTTTCGGCTCGGCCAGCCCATTGGACCGGCAACAGGCGGTCAGGGTATTGGCCAGCAGGCAAGCGATGGTCATAGGCCCAACCCCACCCGGCACCGGAGTGATCGCCCCCGCCACGGCGGCAGCACTTTCGTAATGGACATCGCCCACGATCTTGCCCTTGCCGTCGCGCTCGATCCGGTTGATGCCGACGTCGATCACCGTGGCGCCCGGCTTCACGAAAGCCCCGGTGATCATCTCGGGACGTCCCACCGCCGCCACCAGGATATCGGCACCCCGGCAGACCGCCTCCAGGTCCTTGGTCCGCGAATGGGCAATCGTCACCGTGCAGCTGTCGCCCAACAAGAGCTGCGCCATCGGCTTGCCCACGATGTTCGACCGCCCGACCACGACCGCATTAAGCCCCGCCAGCGACCCATGATGATCGCGCAGCATCATCAGGCAGCCAAGGGGCGTGCAGGGCACCATCGACTTCTGCCCGGTCCCCAAAAGCCCCACGTTCGAGATATGGAACCCATCCACATCCTTGGCCGGATCAATCCGGTTGATCACCAATTCGCTGTTCAGATGCCCGGGCAAGGGCAGCTGCACCAGGATGCCATGCACCGCAGCATCGCCATTCAGCCGGTCGATCAGCGCCAGCAAATCGGCCTCTGACGTGCCCGCATCCAACCGATGCTCATAGGAATTCATGCCCACTTCCACGGTCGAGGCATGCTTGTTCTTCACATAGACCTTGGAGGCCGGGTCCTCGCCCACCAGCACGACCGCCAGCCCCGGGACGATGCCCTTCTCTTTCAGGGCGGCCACATGGGTTGCCACCTCTGCGCGCACTTTGGCGGCAAAGGCCTTGCCGTCGATCACCTTGGTCATGTCTTCCTCCGTCAGGACCCGCGAGGGCTCTTGTTCTGGTTCAGGCGACCGCAAAGGCCGCCGCGTAATGGTTTTTTTGCATGCTTGTCGCCAGGACGGCGTTCTTCATCAGGATGGCCACCGTCACCGGCCCCACGCCGCCCGGAACCGGGGTGATCCAGCCCGCCACTTCGGCGCAGCTGGCGAAATCGGCGTCCCCCACGGTCCGCCCTTCGACCCGGTTGATCCCGATGTCGATCAGCGCCGCACCGGGCTTCAGCATCGCGCCCGTCACCAGCCCCGGCTTGCCCACCGCCACGAACACCGCATCCGCCCCGCGCGAGTGAACCGCCACCTGCCGCGTCATGTGGTGACAGACCGTGACCGTCGCCCCAAGCCCCATCATCAAAAAGGCAATCGGCTTGCCCACAATCTCGGAATGGCCGATCACGCAGACATTCAACCCCTCGATCTGCAGGGGAAGGGTCTTCAGGATCTCGACCGCAGCGACCGCCGTGCAGGGACCCAGCGCCAGATCGTTGTAAACGATGTTCCCGATCGAGGAGGGATGCATCCCCTCGACATCCTTCAAGGGATGCACCGCCTTTTGCAGCGTTTTCACCGGGATATGCGCTGGCAAGGGCCGCTGGATGATGATCCCGTTGACCCGGGGATCGGCGTTCAGCCCCTGCAGAACGCCCACCAACTGCTCCAGCGAAATTTCCGATGGGTAATTGCGCGCCTCAAAGGCGACGCCCGCGGCCTCGGCCTGGCGTTGCTGATTGCGCACATAAAGTTCGGCCGCCGCCACATCGCCAACCGACACCGACACCAACCGAGGCTGCCAGCCCGCAGCCACCAAAGCCTCGGCCGCGGCCCGCGTTTCGGCCATCATCCGTGCAGCAATGGCCTTCCCGTCGATCAGCGTAGCGGTCATTTGCCCAAAACTTTCTCTTCCCGCGCGATGGACCATTCGACCACCTGGCGCCAGATCGCCTGATACAGGTCCGGGTCCAGCCCCGCTGCCCGGGCATGATCGCCGACATTGGTAACGACTTCCTCAACGCGGGCCTCGATCCGCGCCGGCAATTGCGCCCCGACCTTGATCTGCGCCGCCCGGTCGATATAGCCCGCCCGCTCGGCAAACAGCGCCACCAGCGCCGCATCCAGCCGGTCGATCTCGGCCCGGATCTCGGCCATCGTCACGCAATCCGCCGCCTTCATCGCAGCCCCCTTTTCCGTTCAGGCCTCACATAGGCCAAGCACATGCCCCGGAAAAGGTCTTTCATACTGACAAAAATATTCCACGGGTGGGTCCGGGAGGGTGTGAAACCCTCCCGGGTTGTCCGCTTAGAACAGGCCTTCGACGAAGCCCTGATCGTTCAGCCGGATCACTTCGGCCGAGGGCACCTTGGGCAGGCCCGGCATGGTCATGATCTCGCCGCAGATCGCGACGATGAATCCCGCGCCGGCCGAAAGCCGCACTTCGCGCACCGGAACCGTGTGGCCCGTCGGCGCGCCACGCATGTTCGGATCGGTGGTGAAGGAATACTGCGTCTTGGCCATGCAGACCGGCAGATTGCCGTAACCGGCGGCCTCCCAGGCCTTCAGCTGATCGCGGATAGACTTGTCGGCGATGACTTCCGACGCGTGATAGATCCGCTTGGCAATCGTCTCGATCTTTTGGAACAGCGGCATGTCATCGGGATACAGCGGCGCAAAGTTCGAGGCGCCCGACTCGGCCAGGCTCACCACCTTCTTCGCCAGCTCTTCGATGCCTTCCGAGCCCTTGGCCCAGTGCTGGCACAGGATCGCTTCGGCGCCTTGTTCAGCCACATAGGCCTTCACGGCGTCAATCTCGGCCTGGGTGTCGGAATAGAAGTGGTTGATCGCCACGACGACCGGCACGCCAAAGCCCTTCACGTTGGCAATGTGGCGGCCCAGATTCGGGCAGCCCTTTTGCACCGCCGGCACGTTCTCGGTGCCCAGATCGGCTTTCGCCACGCCGCCGTTCATCTTCATCGCGCGGACCGTGGCCACGATCACCGCAGCGGCAGGCTTCAGCCCCGCCTTGCGGCACTTGATGTCAAAGAACTTCTCGGCACCCAGGTCGGCACCGAAACCAGCCTCGGTCACGACATATTCGCCCAGTTTCAGCGCGGTCTTGGTCGCGATGACCGAGTTGCAGCCATGCGCGATGTTCGCAAACGGGCCGCCATGGACAAAGGCCGGGTTGTTCTCCAGCGTCTGCACCAGGTTCGGCTGCATCGCGTCCTTCAGCAGAACGGTCATCGCGCCATCGGCCTTGATGTCGCGGCAATAGACCGGGGTCTTGTCGCGGCGATAACCGATCACGATGGAGCCCAGACGGTTCTGCAGGTCGTTCAGATCATTGGACAGGCAGAGGATCGCCATGACTTCCGAGGCGACCGTGATGTCAAACCCGGTCTGACGCGGGAAGCCGTTCGAGACGCCGCCCAGATTCACCACGATGTCGCGCAGCGCGCGGTCGTTCATGTCCATCACGCGGCGCCACACGATGCGGCGCGCGTCGATGTCCAGCGCATTGCCCCAGTAGATGTGGTTGTCGATCATCGCCGAAAGCAGGTTGTGGGCCGAGGTGATCGCATGGAAGTCGCCGGTGAAGTGAAGGTTCATCTCCTCCATCGGCACGACCTGCGAATAACCGCCGCCAGCCGCGCCACCCTTCATCCCGAAGTTCGGGCCGAGGGAGGCTTCGCGGATGCAGACTACGGCCTTCTTGCCGATGCGGTTCAGACCGTCGCCCAGACCCACGGTGGTCGTGGTCTTGCCTTCACCCGCCGGGGTCGGGTTGATCGCGGTCACAAGGATCAGCTTGCCATCGGGACGGCCCGCCAGGCTTTCGATGAACTCTTGGCTGACCTTGGCCTTGTCATGGCCATAGGGCAGCAGGCTTTCGGACGGGATGCCAAGCTTGGCGCCGATCTCAAGGATCGGTTTCTTCGTCGCTTCACGCGCGATTTCGATGTCGGTCTTGAAGGCCATGATACTCTCCCGAGGGGCAAAGGGGCTTTGACCTAAGGTGTATCGCCGGATGCGACCAGCGGAAGTCGCTTTTGCGACCAGCCTGCCACCAAATTCGCCAGCCGCTGTTTCCGATCGGAAATAATGGAACGTGGTCGGGGAAAATTCCAGAAATGGAACATGTGGTTCGCAGATTGGGTGGCGCGCTTGGGCCGAATCACTCCTGCCAGCGTGGGGGGGCCGCAAAACTTGAAGGCCGGGGTCACAGAAGACGCGGCGGCATCCATGGGCGCTGATCGGGGATGAAAAGCGCGATCTCCTCGCCCAAGGTCAGTGCGCCGGGCCGTTCCACCCAGGCGACAAGACCGCGCCGCCCTTCGGCTGCGGGTTTGAACAGCTTGCCCTTGCCGGGGTGGGCCGCCTCGATGGCCTTGGACGGGATCGTGCAGGGGCGGTTGTTCAGGTTTACGACAAGCGTGGTTTGGCGCCCCTGCAGACGGGAGCCGGGGGGGATGTAAGAAAGGTCGGGCAGGCCCTCGATCACCATTGTGGCGCCGAGGAGGGAGGGGGAGAGGGTTTCAAGGTCCATCTGTGCGGCGATCTGGGCCAGCTCATCGGCGCAAAGGATCGAGACCTGCCGCGTGTTGGCGATCTGGGTGCCGCGCGGGTAAAGCGGCATCATCCGAGAGCAAGAGGGGACCGTGGCGCCCGCATGGGTCTCGCCCTCGATCCCGTCGAATGTGGCGGTAAGGGTGTCGGCAGGTTCCGCATGGATCGGGTCATGGGAGTTCGCCATGCGACCGAGGAAGGTGATGCGGCCGGTGTATTGGGTGCGTTTGAGGATGGGCATGGGGGGGCTCCGTTTTTGCTTAGGTGGCGGAGCGAGCGGCGCTTGGCAAGAGCGTGTCGCGCATGGGCAAGCGATGCGCGCGACCCGTCACGATGCAGCGGCGCATCATCTGCGGCGCAACAATCCCCCCAGGCGGGCAAGGAGCCCCCTTGGTTCATCCTGCTGCCTTGCCGCTTTGGCCAGATCCTCCCAATCCTCCGTATCTCCGGGGAGCAATTTGGCACCTGCCAATCGGTGGCCCCGATCATCATGGAAGGCCATGCGGCGGGGAATCTCTTCGGCCAGAAAGATCGCCAAGGATGCCCACCTGGCACCAACCCGGTCGAGCGCTGCGTTATAGAGCTCGACCTCTCCGGTAGAGGCCAGGTAGAGATGGCCTTGCGAATATGAGGGACCGTTAATCGCCCCGATCCCCAAGGAGCCCGCAGGGATATAGGCCGGGCGTTCCACGACGTTTGAATAGCGCAGGCTGATCGGCTGACCGATCCCTTGGACCGAGCGATGGAGAAGCCCCCCGGTTGCACCAAGAAGCGAGATACCAAGAATTCTGGCGCCGTTCATATGGGAAAGCAGGGCGCGGTATGGCTCTGGCACATAGCCACCGGCTTCCTCTTCTGCGGCTAGGAGGCCTTGATCGTCCAGACCTGGATATCGGGTGCAGAGATAGGCGAGGGGCGAAACATGAGGGAGGTTGCCGGTCTGAAAGGCGTCATCTGGGCCTTCGACAAAGCCCAAGTGATCATAGGCCTCTCTCAGGAGGAGGTCGGTCCGGCGCAAGGTTTCGGAAATAGAATTCGGCATCGCAAGGACTTTCGGAACAGGGTCAGAGCATTTTTGTGCATCTTGTCGCATTGTCAAGTTGGCGGTCCCCGCCGGGCACCCATGGCCAAGGTGCGGGGCATATGGGTCGAGGTCCCGGGTCAAGCTCGGGGCTCTGGTCGGGCTGCGTAGCCCTGGGGGGCACCCCGGACCCGGAAATGGAAACGCCGGAGGCATCGGGCCTCCGGCGTTTCCTTTGGCGCTGGTTGCGCCGTTACACTTGCGGTTCGGGCGTGGCGTCGGGGGTGACACGCGTCCGCGTCTTGGGCATCGAGAGGACCGAGGTCGTGCCACCCGAGGGGGGCTCGTCGCCGCCAAGCGCCTCGCCTTTCATGACCTTCTTGATCTCGTCGCCGGTCAGGGTCTCGTATTCCAACAACCCCTGGGCCAGACGTTCGAACTCTTCGGGGTTTTCCACCAGAATCCGGCGCGCCGTCTGGTAGCCCTCGTCAATCAAGGCCTTGACCTCGTTTTCGATCATGATCTTGGTGTCGGCGGACACCGAGAAACCACCGGCGTTGCCCTGATAGCCCTCATGCGCCTCGGCGTAGTCGATGTTGCCGACCTTGTCGGACATGCCCCAGCGCAGGACCATCGCGCGGGCCAGAGCCGAGGCCTGCTGGATGTCGCCCGAAGGACCGTTCGAGACCGCCTCTTCGCCCCATTTGATGATCTCGGCGGCTTTGCCGGCCATGGTCATGGCGATCTTCTGCTTGCACTCGTCCTTGTGCCAGTTCAGGCGGTCGATTTCCGGCAAGCTCATCACCATGCCCAAAGCGCCACCCCGGGGGATGATCGTCGCCTTGTAAACCGGATCGCATTTCGGCAGGTGGATGCCGACGATGGCATGGCCGGCCTCGTGATAGGCGGTCATTTCCTTTTGCTCATCGGTCAGGACCATCGAGCGACGCTCGGCGCCCATCATGACCTTGTCCTTCGACTTTTCGAAATCCTCCATCGCGACGAAGCGACGGCCGGCGCGGGCGGCCATCAAGGCGGCCTCGTTCACCAGGTTCATCAGGTCGGCGCCGGAAAACCCGGGCGTGCCGCGCGCGATCAGGCGCAGGTCGACATCCGGACCCACGGGGACCTTGCGGGCATGGACGTTCAGGATCTTTTCGCGGCCCTTGATGTCGGGATTGGGCACATAGATCTGACGGTCGAAGCGGCCCGGACGCAGAAGCGCGGGGTCCAGCACGTCTTTGCGGTTGGTCGCGGCGACGATGATGACGCCTTCGTTGGCCTCGAACCCGTCCATCTCGACCAGAAGCTGGTTGAGCGTCTGTTCGCGTTCATCGTTGCCGCCGCCCATGCCGACGCCACGCGCCCGGCCGACCGCGTCGATTTCGTCGATGAAGACGATGCAGGGGGCGTTCTTTTTCGCCTGTTCGAACATGTCGCGGACACGGCTTGCACCGACGCCGACGAACATTTCGACGAAGTCAGAGCCCGAGATGGTGAAGAACGGCACGCCAGCCTCGCCGGCAATGGCACGGGCCAAAAGCGTTTTACCTGTCCCGGGCGGGCCGACCAGCAAAGCGCCCTTGGGGATCTTGCCGCCCAGACGGGAGAACTTCTGCGGGTTGCGCAGGAATTCCACGATTTCCTCAAGCTCTTCTTTCGCCTCGTCGATGCCCGCCACATCGTCAAAGGTCACGCGGCCACTTTTCTCGGACAGAAGCTTGGCCTTGGATTTGCCAAACCCCATCGCCCCGCCTTTGCCGCCGCCCTGCATGCGGTTCATGAAATAGATCCAGACCCCGATCATCAACAGCAGCGGCGCCCAAGAGATCAGGATCGTCATGAAGGACGATTGTTCCTGCGGCTTGGCGTTGATGTCGACGCCCTTGCCCAAAAGCCGGTCAGTGACCTGCTCTCCGCTGGGCTTGATGACCGTGTAACTGGCACCATCCGAGGGCTGCACGACGATCTGTTCGCCGTTCAGCGTGACGGACTTGACCTTGCCGTCGTTCACATTCTGGATGAACTCGGAATAGGACACCGACTGGGCCGTGAAATTGGCCTGCGAGTTGAAGACCTGAAAGAGCGCCAGGACCAGCAAAAGCAGGATGACCCAGATGGCGATGTTACGTGCGTTTCCCAAACCGGAACTCCTTGAACTGCGAGGCGCCGGGGGATGCGCCTTGCCTTGCAGTATAAAATAGACAGTTGTTCGGCCGGTTCAATGCGATAACGCGGCTGTGACCGTGATGAGTTCGGCGAAGCATGGTCGGATTGTGGTTTCCGGGTGGTTAACACCGGCAAAAGGGGCGGAAATAATCGCGCCCTCGTGTCGGATTGCGGGGCTGGCGGCCAGGGCGGCGCGGGGAAGGCCGGTGTCGCGCCAGGTGGGCGGGACATCGGGGCCAAGCGCGCCCAGGGTGCAGCCCGGGGGGGCGGTGGCGGTCCAGCGGTCCCAGATTTGGCCTGCGGGAACCTCGGCGGGCAGGCTGCGGGCCTCGCGAAAGGCGCGGCCCTGCGCAAAGCGGACGCCGGCGAGGGTGCCGGGGTGTCCGCTGGCAAGGGCGGTCAGCAGCCGTGTCAGCGCCGCGCCGCGCGGGGGATAGGGCGCCGGGGCAAGCGTCAGGATCGCGCGGGTCAGAAGGCGGCGCTGGGTCTCGGTCGGGGCGTCGAACAGCGCGGGATGCCAAAGCAGCGTGCCACGGTCAGGCGTCAGGGCGCGCGGCGCCCAAGCATCGGCCAGCGCATCCAGCGCGGCGCGGGCCTCGGCCAGGTGGCGGGCAGAGGCGGCAATCGCCGCGCCGGGCAGATCACGCAGGGCGGTGCGGGTGCGGGCGCGCAGATAGCGGGGGTTCTGGTTGGACGGGTCCTCGACCCAAGCCGCGCCGACCTGCGTCAGATAGCCGCGCAGTTCGGCGCGCGCGGTGGTCAGCAGGGGGCGCAGAAAGGTCGCGCCGTGATGCGGGAACAGCGGTGCCATGGCGGCCAGCCCATCGACCCCCGCCCCGCGCATCAACCGCATGAGGAAGGTTTCGGCCACGTCGTCCTGGGTATGGGCCAGCAGAACCAAAGGGTTCCAGGCGGCCAAAAGGTCGCGGCGGCCCCGGCGGGCGGCATCCGAGAGGTTGCCCCGCCCGTCCCAGTGCCAGTCCAGCGTCGTGTGGTCCAGGCCAAGGCGGGCGCAGGTCGCGGCCACCATCGCGGCCTCGGTCGCGGCCTCGGGGCGCAGGTTGTGGTTCACGGTCGCAACCCGGGGACGCAGGGGGGCCAGCAAATGCAGCATCGCCATGCTGTCGCCGCCACCAGAAACCGCAAGGCCCAGCCCGCGGGTGACGGGCAGGGCCTGGGTCAGGCGCAGGAAAAGCCCGTCCCCCGCGGTGGGCTGCCCCGGGTTTGACCCGGGGCCTCCTGGGGGCGAGGGGCGCGCTTCAGTCACCTATTGGCAGCCCTGCGCCTGCATCGCGGCCACCGCGGAGGCCTCGTCGGCCGAGCCGGGAAAGCGCTTGCCGACCTCGGCCAGGGTCACGCAGGCCTCGGGGCCTTGGCCCAGCTTGCCCAAAGCGGTGCCCAGTTTCACCAAGGCCTGACCGGCCAAAGGCCCGTCTTGCTTGGCGGAAAACGCGTCCAGATAGGCGCGGGCGGCATTGGCCGTATCGCCTGCCTGGGTCAGCGCATCGCCACGATACAGGTCGGCCTGGGGAACTAGCGGCCCGCCCGGAAAGGATTGGGCATAGGTCTTAAAGAGGTCAGCGGCGCCCGGAAAGTCACCGGAATCGAGCACCCCCTTGGCCCGGTCGAAGTCTGCCTGTTCGTTCAGGGCCAATTCAGGTTGATCGCCCGAGGTCGTATCAGGGGCCGTCGCCGGGGCTGCGGGTTCCGCCACGGGGGCGGGCGTGCCACCCGCCATGCCGCCCAGATCGGGCGTGGGGGGCAGGGCGCCGGGGTCACAGCCCTCGGTCAGCTCACACAGCCGGAATTCGATGTCGCCGATGCGGTTGGTGCCATCGGACACCACCGCATTGACCTTTTGTTCGACCGCTTCGGTGCGGGCGGTCAGCGACCGCAAGGCGGCCTCGATCGCGTCCATCCGGCTTAGGGGATCGGCCCCGGCCGTGCCATTGGTCGCGGCGCCGGACGCCACGACCTCTTGCTTCAGCGACACCAGCTGTCCCGCCAGCGCCGCCAGCTCCGCCTTCACATCGGCCAGCGTCTGCGCCTTGTCTTGGGCGGGTGCCGGACTGCCGAGCAGAAGACCAACGAGAAGAAGGCGCTTCATTTACGCCCCCGAACCCATCGACAGCACCGTCACGGCGCGGCGGTTCTGCGCATAGCAGCTTTCGTCCGAACACAGCGAGATCGGGCGTTCCTTGCCATATGTCACGGTCTGGATGCGCGACCCGGCCACCCCTTTCGAGATCAGGTAGTTCTTGACCGAATCCGCCCGGCGCCCGCCGAGCGAGAAGTTGTAATCCCGCGTGCCCTGCTCGTCCGCATGGCCTTCGACGATGATCGCGTAATCCGGGTTGGTCGCCAGCCACTGCGCCTGACCATTCAGGATCACCTTGGCATCGTCATTCAGCGTCGATTGGTCGACGGTGAACAGGATGCGGTCGCCGACCGACTGCTGGAAATAGGCAATCGAGGCCGGGTTCGACGGATCGCCCAAAGCGCCCGAGGAAATCCCGTCGGTGCCGATCCCATTCGCGCCATTCGCCCCATTGGCGCCATAGCCATCCGAGCCAAAGCCATCCCCGCCACCGGGGTTGCGGCAGCCCGCCAGGGCCAGCGCGGAAACGATCATCAGAACTTTCAGGGCAACTGCAGTGCGCATGGGATATTTCCGTTTATGGGGCTCGATTGTCGGCCAATATAGCAGATGTGTCACGGGCTGTGAATCGCCCGTGACGGGTCAGGGCAGCAAAGGCGACCAATCGGCATCCGAGGCGCCCGAAGGTGTCGGCACCTGATGCAGGTTGCGGCCCGAGACATCGACCGAGAAGATCGCCGCATTGCCGGCCGCGCCCTCACCCTGACGGGTGAACATGATCACGCGGCCATTCGGCGCCCAGGTCGGGCTTTCATCCAGGAAGGACGAGGTCAAAAGCCGCTCGTCGCTGCCATCGGGGCGGATCACGCCAATATAGAACCGGCCATCGGCGATCTTGGTAAAGGCGATGAAGTCGCCGCGGGGCGACCAGACCGGGGCGGCATAGCGGCCCTTTCCGGACGAAATCCGCGTCGGCTCGCCGCCACCCGCAGGCATCACATAGATCTGCTGGTTGCCCGAACGGTCGGATTCAAAGGTGATCGAACCGCCATCGGGGCTGAAGGAGGGCGCGGTTTCGATGGACGGCGCATTGGTCAGCTGGCTCAGGCTGCCCGAATTGGTATTCAGCGCGTAAAGGTCGGAGTTACCGTCCTTTTCCAGCGTGAAGACCACGGTTTGCCCATCGGGGGCAAAGCGGGGGGCAAAGGTCATTGTGCCGGGCTGTTCTCCCATCGACCGTTTGGACAGGTCGCGGGTGTTCATCAGATAGACGCCCGGGAAACCCGACTCATAGGAAATATAGACGATCTGCGACCCATCGGGCGAGAAGCGCGGTGCCAGCACGATCGAGGAACTGTCGGTCAGATAGTTCACATTGGCGCCGTCGTAATCCATCACCGCCAGACGCTTTTGACGGGCATCCTTGGCGCCTTGTTCGCTGACAAACAGGACACGGCTGTCGAAATAGGGGCCCTCGCCCGTGATGCGGGAATAGACCGCATCGGCGACTTTGTGGGCCATGCGCCGCCAGCTTTTCGCGGAGCCCGCAAACTGCAGACCTTCGCCCATCGCCTGGCCGGTAAAGACGTCATAGAGCTGGAATTTGACCACGATCTTGCCGCCAGAGGACTGGACCTCTCCGGTGATCAGCACTTGGGCATTGATCGCCTGCCAATCGGCATAGTTGATCGGCCCGCCGAACGCGGAAATCCCCGAGATATAGGCCGAGGCCGGGATCTCGCGGAACAGCCCCGTGCCGGTCAGGTCCGAGGAGATGACCTGCGTGATATTGGCCGCCTCTTCGCTGCCACCCAGGAAGGTGGGCAGGGCGAAGGGCATCGGCTCGATCACCGGGTTGTCGAAGCGGATCGTGGGCTCCGCGATTGCGGGCGTGGTCAGGCTGGCAAGCGCCAGCAAGACGGCGGCAAGGATTGGGTGTTTCATGCGGTCCTCTTCGGATGGCTCATCGCACCGTCCCTTGGGAAGGGTCGAAGGTGAGAAGGAAGGATTTCCAGGTGGAATAGTCGGAAGCGGGAAGGGCGAGCCTGCCCAGCCCGCGATAGACCGCGCGCTGGGCGGCCTTGAAAGCAGGTCGGGCGGCTGTGTCAGATCCGCTGTGGTCAACGAAGGTGATCCCATCGACCTGTCCGTCAGGCGTCATGGTCACGGACAGGGTCACAACGATATCCAGCGACGCCGTGGGGAGGACACCCACATTCCAAGCCTGGGTGATGGATTTGCGACTATCGGCAGCCCATGCCGGGCCTTCGGGCAGGGGATCGGCTCGGACTGCAGCCGGGGCCGGGGCGGGTGCCGCCTCACTTAGGGCCCTTGCACGGACATTGTTGGGTGTCGCCGCGTCCATCGCTTTTTCGGGAACAGGCTCGCGTGCCTGCGATGGCACGCCTGCGAAGAGAGCGAGGGCGAAGAGGGAGATTGCAAGGACGTTCACCGCAGCGCCCCTTGTGACGGGTCAAAGACGAAGAGCATCGACTTCCAGGTCTCATATTTCTCGGGCGGCAGGCCGAGCCCGTTCGACGCGCCACGGTAAACCGCGCGCTTGGCGGATTCGAAGGCCTGGTTGGCGTCGGCCTGAGAGCCGCCGGTGAACTCGACCAGTTCGATCGACTGGACCTTTTGATCCTGTGTCAGGCGGACGCGCATGGTGATCGTGACACCGGTGGCCGCCGTCGACAGCGAGCCGATGTTCCAGAACTTTTCGATGGCCTGGTGCAGGTCGTCGATCTCGCCACTGGACAGCGGCGGGCCAGAGGCCTCGGACCCCGTGCCGCCTTCGCCTTGGGTCGAGGCGGAGGCCTCTTCGGCATCGGTCGCATTGGCTTCGGCCAAAGCGGCGGCGATGGCGTCTGTATCGCTGCTTTGATCCGTGGCCGCAGCGGTGTCCTCGGCGCTTTGTTGGGCGCTGTCGGTTTCTGCATTGTCGGACGAGGCGGTGGAGGTCGTCTCGGGCTCTGCCTGGCCCAGGTTGCGCGGACGCGAGGCCGGGCGCGGCGAGGAGGTGGGGGCCAGCGTCGGCGCCTGTTCCTCGACCGGTTGGGCCTCGGGGGTGATGTTGGTGACAGTTTCTTCGGGGGCGGCGGCCTCTTCGGGCGGCGGCTCTGCGGGGGTGGGCTCGGTCGTGTCCTCGGTCGCGGGGGTGGGCGTGTCGGCCTCGGACGGCGCGTCTTCGGCGGGCGTCGGCGTTTCGGCGATGCGCTGGGCGGGACGGGGCTTGGGCCGCTGGGTCGAAAGTGGAACTTCGACGGGCTGAGGGATATCGGCGGGCGGCGCCTCGGTGGGCGGCGTCACGGGTTCGGGCGCCGGGGGGGCCACGTCTTCGGGGACAGGCTCGGGTTCCGGTTCGGGGCGCGGCGGAGGGGCCTGGATGGGCTCCGGAATGGGGGCTGGCTCGGGCGCGGGGGTCGGTTCGGGGGCGGGCTCCGGGGTCGGTTCGGGGGCGGGCTCTGCCGCCTGGGGCTGGGCCGCCGGGGTGGCGGCGGCCGTATCGGCGCTGGGGGCGGCGGCGCTCATCGCGTCGAATTCGGCCGAGGTCATCAGCGACACCGTCGTCACCGGCACTTCGGGCGTTTCCGTCTCCCATTGGAAAAGACCCCCGAGCATGGCCCAGAGGATCAGGCAGCCATGCCCGATGCCCGAATAGAGTGTGCCCTTGTTCATCATGGTCACGGCGCCTGGTCGTTGGCGCCCATGCTTGGCCCGCCGGGGTCGGTCACAAGCCCGATGTCATTGAATCCGCCCGCATTCAGCGCGCCCATCAGCACGGCCACATCGCCATAAGGCACCGCGCCATCGGCCCGGACATAGACCTTCTTCGAGGTCCGTTCGGCCGCCACGGCTTCCAGCTTGGGGATCAGGTCCTCTTGCGCCATCTCGGTCGAATTCAGCAGGATCAGCCCATCGGCGGTCAGCGTGATGGTCAGCGGCTCTTCGTCCTCGGTGGGCAGGGCGTTGGCCGCGGTCTCGGGCAGCTTGATCGGCACGCCGACGGTCATCATGGGGGCTGCCACCATGAAGATGATCAGCAGCACCAGCATGACGTCGACGAAGGGCGTGACGTTGATTTCGGACATGGCGGCCGAGGCGCCGCGCCGCCGTCCGCGCCGCCCGCCTCCGCCCGATTTCTTGGCGACACCGGCTCCCATGGTCAGGCGTCCAATTGGCGCGACAGGATGGTCGCGAATTCGTCGGCAAAGGATTCGTAACCGCCGAGGATGCGTTCGCTGTCCGCGTTCAGCTTGTTATAGGCGACGACGGCCGGGATGGCCGCGATCAGGCCGATGCCGGTGGCCAAAAGCGCCTCGGCGATGCCCGGCGCCACGACGGCGAGCGAGGTGTTCTGGCTGATGGCGATTTCCTCGAAGGAATGCTTGATCCCCCAGATCGTGCCGAAAAGCCCGATGAAGGGCGCGGTCGAGCCGGTGGTGGCGAGGAAAGAGAGGCCCTTGTTCAGGATCTCGGCCTCGCGGGAGATGGCCACATCCATGGCGCGGTCGATGCGGGCCTGGGCGCCGGCGATCAGCCCGCCGTCCTGCCGGTGGCTGCGGCGCCATTCCAGCATGCCGGCGGCGAAGATCTTTTCGCTGGCCCCCTCGGGGGTCGGCCCGATGGTCTCGTAAAGCTCGTCCAGCGGCTCACCGGACCAGAAGGCGCGGTCAAAGATCGCGGCCTCCTTGCGGGCGGCACGCAGAAGGATGGCCTTCTGGATGACGATCGACCAGGACCAGAAGGACATGCCGATCAGCCCGATCATCACAAATTTGACGATGACAGTGGCCCGCATGAAAAGCGCGGTCAGCGAGAAATCAAGAGCCTCGGGGGCTGCGGCGGGGGCGACGGTGGTCGCAACATCGGTCGCATCCTGCGCGAGGGCAAGGAAGGTCTGAAACATGGGGCCTGCTCGTGCGTTATCGGGGTCTTTTGCCCCTGTTGTCGTTAGTCTACACGGATTCAAGCGGAAAAGCCAACAGTCCCCTTACGGGCGGCGCATTGTCGCCGGATTGTGAAGAGGGATGGGCGGGCGGCCTTGTTGCGCGCCGCGCGCTGGGGGTGATTTCAGAGCGCGTGCAAGAGGTCTGGCGCCACGCCAGCCTGTCCGATTGGGCCGTGACCGACGCTGTCCCCGCGCGCCAGACCTGGCCGATTGCGGTCGAGCCGAGGTTTGATCCGTGCAAGCGGGGTGCGCGCGGTGGTTCCACTGTTTTGACTGTGACCCTGCGCCGCCGGATTGCCCGCATGCCTAGGGCTTGCCGTATCCGGGTCAGCGGTGTGTTGCGTCGCGTTTCCCGCAAATATCTTTGCAGTAAGGTCGCAGGACGCGTGCCGATCCTGAAACAAAGTGCCGGTCCCATGACCTGCGACCGGCTGCAAAGGCCGTGTTCGGTTTCATGCGCAGGGTCCGGCTGGGGTTGAGGCGCCCGATCCCACCTTTGCCTCGCCATCTATGGGTCGGTTGAAACGGGCGTTTCGACAATTGGGCCCCGAGGCCGGGTTTCCTGAAACGGCAGACGCGTGGGCGTGCCGTCCTCTTTCAGGCAAACCAGCGTGACCTTGGCTTCGAACAGCGAGACTTGATCGCGCAAGACCGTTTGCAGCAGTGTCAATCGCGCCGGGGTCCGGGCGGTTTCCCGGGTCTGGATCGTCAGAAGGTCATCGAAATGGGCCGGTTTCAGGTAATCTGCCTCGACCCTTCGGACGGCAAAGACCAGGCCGCGGGCCTTCAGCGCCACTTGGTCGATGCCCCGGGCGCGCACCCATTCCGACCGCGCTCTTTCGATGAATTTCAGATAGTTGGCGTAATAGACGATGCCGGCGAGGTCGGTATCCTCGTAGTAGACGCGGCAGGTGAAGGGTGTGTCCGGGGTCATCTGTTTCCTGGCCTTGGGCGGACAGGTTAACCTTTTGCGCCCTACCCGCCAAGGTAACTGCGCACCAGGGCCGAGGAAATCAGCGTCCAACCATTCGCCACGACGAAGAACGCCAGTTTGAAGGGCAGCGAGACGACGGCAGGTGGCACCATCATCATCCCCATGGCCATCAGGATCGCCGCGACGACCAGGTCGATGATCAGGAAGGGCAGATAGATCAGGAAGCCGATCTGGAAGGCGCGGGTGATCTCGGAGAGCATGAAGGAGGGGACGAGGAGCGAGAAGGGGGCATCCTGCAGGCTGGTCGCCTCGCCGGGACGCAGCGCCTGAAGTTCGGCAAAGGTCTTGGGGTCGGTGCGGTTCGCCATAAAGCCGCGGAAGGGTTCGGCCACCAGGGGGATCGCCTCTTCGACCTGGATGCGGCCCTCGGTCAGGGGTTGCACGCCATCGGTCCAGGCCTTTGTCAGGACCGGGTCCATGACGAACCAGGTCAGGAACAAGGCCAGCGACACAATGACCATGTTCGGCGGCGACTGCTGCAGGCCAAGCGCCTGGCGCAGGATCGACAGGACGGTGACGACAAAGGGAAAGCACGTGACCATCACCGCCAGCCCGGGCACGAGGCTGAGCAAGGTGACAAGAAGGATGATCTCGACCGAGCGGTTGGCAAGCGAGCCGGTGTCGCCGAAATTCAGCGACAGGTCTTGCGCCAAGGCGGCATCGGCCGTCAGGGCAAGGACCAGAAAAGGCAGAAGGAATTTCACGAACTGCCCGGTCACAGGCCGCCCCGCAGATTGGCCACTTCGGTCAGGCGGACGCAAAGCTGGCCGGCCTGGTCGCCCTCCATCTCTTGCAGCTCGCCGCGGGCGATCAGGCGGTCGCCCACGTAAAGTTCGACCGGGTCATCGACGCGACGATCCAGCGGCAGGATGGCATCGCGCCCCAACCGCAGCAGGTCTTTCACCAGGGGGCGCGCCTTGCCAACAGAGATCGTGACCTCGATCGGGACTTGGGCGAAGGGGTTGCTTTCGGGATTATCCATTTGGGCGATCCTTTTCGGGGGTGTCGAAGAAGCCGCGGACGGCGGCGGCAATGTCGGCGGTGGCCTGGTCAAGGTCCACATGGGCCTCGACCGAGCCGAAGCGCAGGAAGGCTTGACCCTCGCCCAGGGTGGGTTCCTCCAGCACCTCGATCGGCAAGCCGGTGGCCTGGGTCAGGACGCTTTCGACCGGGGCGCGCGAGGCGGGGTTGATCACCAGCGTTACCGGCGCATCGGCGAGTTTTTCGGCCAGGGGCATCAAGGCCTCCAGCACGGCGGGGGCAAGGCTTTCGCGGGCAATCTCGGGCAGAAGCTGCGTGACGACCTGCAACAACAGGGGCTGCACCGATTTCAGGATGTGGGCGCGGGCCTCGTGATAGGTGAAGGACAGCGTCTGCAGGTTCCGCGCAAGGTCGGCGCGCACCCGCGACTGTTCCTCGTTCATGGCAGAGGTCGCATCGTCCCAGCCGTTCTTGAACCCCTGTTCATAAGAGGCCAGCTTTTCATCCTCCAGCGAAGAGCGGTCCAGCACCACGGTGTCGGTCTTCACCGGTTTGGGCTCGGTATCGAAGATCGGCAGTTTCAGCGCCATCAGGCGGTCTCCTCGTCATGTTCCATCCAGGACCGCAGGATCTCCAGCGATTCGGACTGGCGCTCTTCGATGAGGCGGCGCAGGCGGGCGACGGGGTCGGTCTCGATCCCGGTCATGGCGGCTTCTTGTTCGGCGAAATCGGCCATGGCGGGCATCGGGAACATGCCGTCGTCGATCTCGCCGTTCAGGGCGGAGGCGGTGTTCAGACCGGCCAGGCCCGAGGGCAGGGCCAGTTGGATGGAGTCCGACTCCAAGGCCGGCGCAGCGCGGCCCGACGACAGGATCGGGCGGATCACGAAAAGGCCAAGGATCAGGGCGACGATCGACAAAACCGCCAGCTGGATCAAGGACATGGCGTTGATCGGCCCAAAAGCCGACATCAGAGAGGATTCCGCCACGGTCCCCTCGGACAGGGGCTGCTGGAAGGGCATCGACTTCAGTGTCAGCACGTCGCCCCGCGCCTCGTCATAGCCGACCGCCGAAGCGACCAGATCCTTGAGGTCGGTCATCTCCTGCTCGGTCCGCGGCTGGAAGGTGACGGTGCCGTCATCGGCCACGATCCGCTCCTGGTCGACCAGAACGGCGACCGAAAGCTTGCGGACCGCGCCGGGCATCTTGGTCAGCAGGCTTTTGGTTTCCGAGACGTCGTAATTCACCCGCTCCGAACTGTCGTTGGAGGAGCTTTGGTTGCTGCCACCGCCCGCCTGTCCATTGGGCAGGTTCGAGGCCACGGTGACATTCTGGTCATTGCCCTGCGACGAATCGGATTTGCTGCTGGTTTCGGTGGCAATCGCAATCCGGCCCTGGGGGTCGAGCGTGCGGCTGGTCACTTCCTCGCGGTCGGTGACGACGTCCACGGCCACTTCGACCACGGCATTCCCCGGCCCGACACGGGCGGCGAGCAGGCGTTCGACATTCTTCTTGATTTCAGCCGCGCGGGCGTCGCCCGAGGGATTGATCGCGCCATCGGCCTCTTCGTTCGGGATCAGACCCGCGACCGAATCAATGACGGCGACGTCATCCGCGCTCATCCCGGCGACGGCGCCAGAGACCAAGTGGCGGATCGCCCGCGCCTGATCGCCCGTCAGGGGCGTGCCCTTGGTCGTGATCGTGACACTGGCGGTGGGTTGCGCCTTGGCCTGGAACAATTCGCCTGGCGCCTCGGCGATATGGACGCGGGCGGTGCGGACCTCTGGCATGGCCAGAAGCGTGCGGGCCAACTCGCCCTCCTTGGCGCGCCAATAGGCGGCGTCAAACATCTGGCTGGTCGTGCCGATGCCTGAAAGGTTGTCCAAAAGCTCGTAGCCTGCGCCGCTGGAGGTCGGCAGCCCCTGCGAGGCCAGCGTCATGCGTAGCCCGTCGCGCAGCGCCGAATCGACATAGATTGCCGAGCCCTCGACCGTATAGGCCACACCTTGTTGGTCCAGCGCGGTGATGACCTCACCGGCCGAGGCCTGGTCGAGGCCCGAGAACAAAAGCGCGTTGCTGCCCTGCCCCGATATTCGTGCGACCGACAGAATCGCCATGAACATGGCTATCGTGGCGCCAATGACGATCAATCGCCGGCTGTTGTTGAGACCCGCCCATATCGACAAGAGATTCTGCAAGACTTTCTCCGTTCGGCTTCTGCCGTATCGGTGCAGAATGATCTGTTGGGCTTAACAATCGGTTAGGATGATCGTTCTATCTTTGCCCCATCTCAGGATGGAGATTTGCCTTGGCCGAAGCCGAAGCCCCGCAGGACGCGGAACCCGCAAAGAAGTCGAAACTGCCTTTGATCATTGGCCTTGTGCTGTTTTTGGTCATGGGGGGCGGAGGATTCTTTGCCGTCTATTCCGGGCTGATTCTTGCCCCGGCCGCACCCGAGGGTGGGGCCCACGCCGAACCCGCGCATGAAGAATTGCCCGACGATTTCGCCTTTGTCGCCGTGCCTTCGGTCACGATCTCGTTGGGAAATCCTTCGGACAACAAACACCTGCGCTTTACCGCCCAGCTGGAGGTGGCCAAGGCGCGCTCTGCCAAGGTCGAAGAGCTGATGCCGCGCATCCTGGACGTGCTGAACGGCTATATGCGCGCGCTGGAAGAGACCGATCTTCAGCAACCTGATGCCCTTGTGCGCCTGCGCTCCCAGATGCTGCGACGCATCCAGATGGTGACGGGCGAAGGCTATGTGCGTGACCTTCTGGTCACGGAATTCGTTTTGGATTGAGAGGCGGCGATGAATCTGATCGCAGACATTCTGATGGCGGCGGGGTCCTTCGGGGCGGCGATCTATTGCTATGTGCTGTCGGCGCGGTTGAAGAAATTCACCGCTCTGGAAAACGGCATGGGCAGCGCGATTGCCGTCCTGTCGGTGCAGGTAGACGACATGACCAAGGCCTTGGAAAAGGCGCGGAATTCGGCCTCTGGCTCGGCCACGAGCCTGGATGGCCTGACGACGCGCGCCGAGTCGGTCGCGGCGCGGATCGAACTGCTTTTGGCCTCGATGCATGACCTTCCCGACCCGGGCCCGCGTGTCGCGCCCCCGGTCGCAGCCGCGCCCGAGCCCGAAGATGACCAAGATCGCAAATTGCGGTTCATCCGCCGGCGATCCTCGCGCAATGACCTGGAGGCGGCGGAATGAAAGCGGCCAAACCGGCGGCCACGAAGGCCCCGCCCAAGCCCGTGGCGCGGGGGAAGGCGGCCCCGGTCCGGTCCGGGGGCCGGGTCTTGGTGATTCTTGCGGTGATCCTTGCCGCAGGCGGGGCGTTGCGGCTGGGCGTTGGCGTGGGCTCTGCCATGGCCAACAATGCGCGTGAAGCCGATGTGCCACTGAACTGTCCGGTGCCACCCGCGGCCCTCGCCTCGGCGCTTTCCGCGCGCGAGGCGCAGGTGAAAGCCAAGGAGGACGCCGTGGCGCAGCGGCTTTCGGCGCTGAACCTGGCGGATGAGGCGATCACCAAGCGGCTCGAAGAGCTGAAATTGGCTGAGGAAGAGTTGAAGCAGACCATTGCGATCGCCGATGGTGCCTCGGAAAAGGATCTGACGCAGTTGACCGCGGTCTATGAGGCGATGAAGCCTGCCGATGCGGCGGCGCTGTTCCAGACCATGGCGCCGGAATTTGCTGCTGGCTTTCTGGGGCGCATGCAGGCGCCTGCGGCGGCGGCGATCATGACCGGGATGGACCCGGCAAAGGCCTATGAAGTCTCGGTGCTTCTGGCCGGGCGCAATGCAAATGCTCCGAAGAATTGATCGGGTCGACTTGATCGGATCAGCCTTTCTTAACTTGGCCGTGGCAAAGCTGGGGGTGGAAGTCGCAATGGGGTTGGAACCATGATCGCTATCGTCGGTATCATCGTCATCTTCGTGATGGTCTTTGGCGGCTATGTCTCCGCCGGGGGCAAGATGGACATCATCATGCACTCCCTGCCGCATGAAATGATTATCATCGGTGGCGCGGCGGCCGGGGCTTTCATGCTTGGCCACGACTTTGCCACCGTGAAGATGACGATGAAGGACTTGGGCAAGGTCGTCAAAGGCCCCAAATGGAAGGCAGCTGATTACCGCGACCTTCTGGCCTTGCTGTTCGACCTCGTGCGGATCGCGCGGTCGAATCCGGTCGGCCTGGAAGAGCATGTCGAAAACCCGCACGGATCTTCGATTTTCGGCCGTTATCCCAAGATCCAGCACGACCATGAGGCTGTCGACCTGATCTGCGACACGTTGCGCGCAGCCTCCATGAACTACGACGACCCCCATCAGGTCGAAGAGGTTCTGGACAAGCGGATGGAGGAGGCCCATCACCATGCGCTGCACTCCAGCCACGCCTTGCAGTCCGTTGCCGACGCCATGCCCGCCATCGGGATCGTGGCCGCCGTGCTTGGCGTTATCAAGACCATGGCGTCGATCGACCAGCCGCCTTCGATCCTGGGCGGCATGATCGGCGGTGCTCTGGTCGGGACTTTTCTGGGCGTGTTCATGGCCTATGGGTTCATCGGCCCGATGGCCAGCCGCATCAAGGCCGTGGTCGACGAGGATGCCTATTTCTTCCAGCTGATCCGCGAGGTTCTGGTGGCCAACCTGCACCGCCACCCGCCAAATATCTGCATCGAGGTCGGCCGGCAGAATACTCCCCACCACGTGCGCCCCTCTTTCGCCGAGGTCGAAGAGGTGCTGCGCGGTCTGAAACAGGAAAATGCCGCATGAGGCTGGCCTACGCCCTTTGTCTGCTGCTGGTTTCGGCCATGGCGGCTTGGGCTGCGCCCGTGGTCGTCACCTCGGGCGAGCATCGCGATTTCACGCGCGTGGTTCTGCAATTCGAGGGCCAGCCGTCATGGGAATTTGGCCGAACGCTGGACGGCTATGCGCTGCGCGTGCCGGGACAGTCGCTGGACTATGACCTGAGCCGGGCCTTTGACCTGATTGGCAAGACCCGCCTGGCCGGGCTGAAGCGGGACCCCGTGACGGGCGATCTGGCCTTGGGTATCGCTTGCGCCTGCTATGCCATGCCGTTCGAGTTTCGCCCGGGCATTGTGGTCGTCGACCTTTATGACGGCGTGCCGCCCGCTGGGTCTTCTTTCGAACGGCCCTTGCCGCCGCAAAGCGCGCCCCCCGCTCCCGCTGTCGATCCGCTGGCCAGCGATGCGGTGACGCCCGAAACGATCACTCCGGATGCCGAGACTTTGGTGGGTGGATATGATTGGACCCGCCTGTCGCTGGAACAGATGGGCGTTGACCTTGGAGAGCCGGTGCAGGCCGCCCGGAACCTGCCCGAAACGCCTGTTCCGCAAAGCCTGGACCCTGATCTGGACCAATTGCGCGCCTCTCTTGTGCAAGAGATGGGTGCGGGCGCGACGGCAGGCCTGATCGACCTTGCCCCGCCCCCGAAGTCGGAGGCAGAGCCCCTGGCCACGGAGGACCATGCGGCCCCCGACCATGCCGCACCGGACAAGCCAGCGTCCGACCACGCCTCCGCACCTGAACCCCCTGTCGATCATGCGACCGACCATAGTGCCACGACCGACCACGGCGCCCCGACCGAGACTGAACAGAACACGATGCGCGCCCACTTGGGCGAGACGCCGGAAATTCAGATGCGCGACGTGGGCGAACAGCGCCCCGCCCTGACCGCGGATGGCGAAAAATGCTTCCCCGAAGAGGAGTTGGACCTTGCTGCCTGGGGTGGGGCCGATCGCTCGATCTCGGACCAGTTCGGACCGGTGCGCCAGGGGATGATCGGTGAGTTCGACAAGCCCTCGGCCGAGGCCATCAAGCGTGTGGTCCGTTTTTATCTTTTCATCGGCTTTGGCGCCGAGGCGCGCAGCCTGTTGCGCGCTTATCCCGATCTCTTCGAAGAGGCCCCGATGTGGAGCGCGATGGCCCATCTGCTGGATGGCGAATCGGACCCCGCCGGCGTCTTCACGGGGATGGAGGATTGCGACACGCCTGCCGCGCTTTGGGCCGTGCTGAGCGAACCGAAATCCCTTCCCAAAGACGAGATTGGGCGCGCAGCCGTCGCCCGCAGCTTTTCGGCCCTGCCGGCCGCGCTGCGTCGGCTTCTGGGGCCGCGCCTGGTGGATGCCTATCTCGAGGCGGGCGACATCGCCTCTGCCACGGCCCTGTCCGAAGCGGTTCTGCGCGCGCCGGGCGATCCGGGCCCCGAAGTTGTGATGATGCAGGCCGATATGGCGCGCGCCCAAGGTCACATCGGCGAGGCCGAGGCCAAGCTTGAACCTCTGGCGGCGGCACCCGGACCCTCGTCGACCGATGCCCTGGTCGACCTTGTCGAGCATCGTGCCATGGTTGGCCAAACCGTCAGCCATGAAGAGGTCCTGACCCTGGAGGCCGCCTTGAAGGAGCGGGAGGGCAGCGCGGATGAGGCGCGCTATCGCACGGCACTTGTTCTGGCCAAGGCGGCTTCGGGCCAATATGACGCCGCCTTTGCTGAAACCGACGACCCCGAAACCCTTCGTTCGATCTGGCGGCTTCTGGCTCAGGCCGGGGGCGATACGCCGCTTTTGACCCATGCCACCCTGGCCGAGGGTCAGCCCGCCCCGGAAGAGGCGCGCGATTCGGCCGGCATCATCGCCGACCGCATGTTGACCCTGGGTCTGGCGGATCAGGCCGCACGCTGGTTGCAACTGGCGCCCCGGTCCCCCGCCCTGTTGCAGGCGCGGATTGCCCTTGCCAATGGTCAGGCCCAGGCGGCGATCGACCTGGTCAAGGATGACACATCCGAAAGGGCACTGCATCTGAAGGCCCAGGCCTTGATCTATCTGGGGGATCAAGAGGGTGCTGCGAAAATCTACCAGGAGCTGGGCAAGGCCGATCAGCAGTGGTCGCTTTTGACTTCGGCGCAATCCTGGGACGCCCTCTCGCAAGAGGGGCCGGAGGAGTGGAAGGCTGTCGCCGGCATCGTCACGGGTGCGACGCCACCTGCCGTGCCAGTTGATCCGCTGTTGGACGGTCCGCTGGCGCAAGACCGGCTGCTTCTGGATGAAAGCGCCACGACCCGGGATGCCATCACCAACCTGTTGAATTCCGTGCAGGTTCCCGGTCAACCAAGTCAGTGACGCTCATCTTTGAGTAAGGATTGCCCGCTAACCTGTCAGCAAGCCTGACAGAATGGGGGGCGATAGGGTGAAACCCGGACGAATCATTTTCTGGCTGCGCGGGCTTTTGGCCACGTGGCTTCTAGCGCCCTTGGTGGCGTTTGCTGCGCCCGATCCTTCGGGCCTGTGCGACCGTGCCGCAGCCATGGCGGCCGAGGAATCGGGCGTTCCGATTGATATTTTGCTTGCGATTTCGCGGGTCGAAACCGGCCGGTCTCAGGATGGTGTCCTGTCCCCCTGGCCCTGGACGATCAATGCCGATGGCGCGGGTGCTTTCTATGACAACAAGGAAGAGGCGGTCGCTGCCGCCACGGCCCATCTGACCGATGGCACCGGCACTTTCGACACCGGCTGTTTTCAGATTAACTATTCCTATCACAATCAAGAGTTTACCGATCTTGACGATATGTTCGATCCCCTGTCGAACGCGCGCTATGCGGCGAAATTCCTGAACCAGCTTTATGCCGAGATGGGGAACTGGGCCGATGCGGTCGCGGCCTATCACTCGCGCACGCCTGACAAGGCCGAGGCTTATCTCGATCAGGTCAAATCCGTGATCGAGGGCCCCGAAGTCGCCCAGGCCGCGGCAGAGCCTGTGCCCCGGATCAACGCTTTCCCGCTGTTGCAGGCCGGCGATCCGGGCATGTTTGGCTCGATCGTGCCACAAACCGGGGGATTGCAACCCTTGATGGGGGCCGTCGCCCCCTTGATTGGGGGCTAAGCCTTTGAAGTTCGACAGCGCCACGCTTTACAAACCCACGATCCTCCTCGCGCTTGCGCTGATGGGGATCATTCTCATGATGGTCCTGCCGATCCCGGCCTGGGTGATGGATGTGGGCCTTGCGATTTCCTTCGCGCTGGCCATCCTGATGCTGACCGTGACCTTGTTCATCGAGCGGCCCCTGGAGTTTTCGGCCTTCCCGACGATCCTCTTGGCGTCGCTGATGTTGCGCCTGTCGCTGAACGTGTCTTCGACCAAGCTGATCATTGGACAGGGGCACACCGGGACTGATGCGGCAGGTCACGTGATCGAGGGTTTCGCGACCTTCATCATGGGCGGCAACCTCTTGCTGGGCCTGGTGATTTTCCTCGTCCTGCTGATCGTGAACTTCGTCGTCATCACCAAGGGCGCAGGCCGGATGGCGGAAGTGGGCGCGCGGTTTGCCCTGGACGGGATGCCCGGCAAGCAATTGGCCATCGACGCCGACATGGCCGCCGGCGCCATCACCCATGCCGAGGCGAAATCGCGGCGCGAAAAGGAACTGGCAGAGACGAACTTCTTCGGCTCGCTGGATGGCGCGTCGAAATTCGTCAAGGGCGATGCTGTCGCGGGCCTGTTGATCACGGCGTTGAACCTGATCATGGGCCTGATCATGGGGGTCTTCATTCATGGTCTTCCTTTGGCGCAAGCCTTTGAAACCTATTCAATTCTAACCGTCGGCGACGGTCTGGTCAGCCAAATTCCCGCTGTCATCATCTCGGTCGCCTCGGCGCTGTTGCTGGCGCGGGGCGGGGCCACCGGGGCAGCGGATGTATCCTTCTTTGAACAGCTGGGGCGCTATCCGGGCGCGCTTGGCACGGTTGCGGCGCTTATGGGGTTGATCGCGGTCATCCCGGGCATGCCCTTTCTTCCCTTCATGGGGGGGGCGGCGCTTTTGGCTTGGGCGGCGTGGCGGGCGCGCACCAAACCGCCTGCGCCAGAGGCGGCCCCGGCACCCACCGCGCCGCAAAAGAAAACCATCGCCGACGTCCTGGACTTTGACGAGATCCACATCGAATTCGCCCCCAACCTGGTGAACATGGTGTTGGACCCGGCCACGGGACTGGATGCGCGGATCACCAACATGCGCAACCATGTCGCGGCGCAATATGGCCTGATCCTGCCCGAAATCCGTTTGACGGACGAGCCGAGCTTGAGTGCAGGAACCTATGTCATCAAGCTTCAGGGCGTCGAAAAGGTGCGCGACAAGCTTTTGCCCGAAAGGGTCATGGTGCTTTTGGCGGACGGCGTTTCGGCGCCCGATGGCATCGGCGTGTCTGAGCCGGTCTATGGCGCGCCAGCCCGCTGGATCCTGACCGAACAGCACGAAGAGGCTGCGATCTCGGGTCTCACCGTCGTCTCCGCGCCCGAGGTTCTCGCGACCCATCTGCTGGAAATCATCAAGGCCAATCTCGCCCGGCTTCTGACCCTGCGCGGGATGCGGCGGCTGATGGACGAATTCACCCGCGTTACCGATCCACAGCGCGCCGAGCAGAACAAGCGCCTGTTGGATGAGCTGATTCCCGAAAAGATTCAGGTCGATACGCTGATGTCGATCCTGCGGCTTTTGCTGGAAGAGCGGGTCTCGATCCGCAACCTGCCGCTGATCCTTGAGGCCACGGCAGAGGCGCGCGGTCTGGGGGCGCCCGAGGCGATCTGCGAACATGTGCGCCAGCGCCTTGGCTTCCAGCTGGTGGCAGAGCTCAAGCGCGGTGATGGCACGATCCCGCTGATCCAGCTTGCCCCCGAATGGGAAAAGGCCTTCGCCGCCCACCAGATCGAGGGCAATCGGGATGTGGCTCTGCCGCCTGATCTTTTCTCGCGTCTTGCCAATGGCTTGGCCGAACGGCTGAACAAGGCGGCAGAAAGTGGGACTTTCCCAGCCCTTGTCACCTCGACCCTGCGACGGCGGTTCCTGCATACGGTCATGGGTGCCAAAGGTCTGACCGCGCCGGTGCTGAGCTATGAAGAAATCGGGATGGAGGCGCGGCCGGCGCTGGTAGGGGTCGTGCCGCCATGAACGCCATCATTGACCAGGCCATGGCTTTCCTGACCCCGCTGCAGGATCTGATCTGGGTCGCCGCGCTGATTTTCTTGCGGGTCTCGGCCGCGGTCTATCTGATGCCCGCCTTTGGCGAGCAATCCGTTCCGCAACGGGTCAAGCTGGTCATTGCGCTGTCCTTCACCGCGGTGATTTTTCCCGCGGTTTCGCCCCTGATGGCGGACCTGACCTCCCTGCCGATCGCTGCCGCAGAGGAGGTGATTGCCGGCCTCTGCCTTGGGATAGGTATGCGGTTTTTCATCTTCGCCTTGCAAATCGCAGCGGCAATCGCGGCCCAAAGCACTTCGCTTTCGCAGATGTTCGGCGGCGCCTCGCCCGAACCGCAACCGGCTTTCGGCAATCTGCTGACCTTGGCGGCCCTGGCGCTTGCGGTGACGACGGGGCTGCATGTGCGGGCGGCCAGCCTCTTGATTCTGTCCTATCAGGCTTTCCCGGCCGGCCGATTCCCGCTGATTGCGGATATCACCGATTGGGGCCTTCAAAACGCGGTGCATGCCACCGTGCTGGCCTTTTCGCTGGCCGCGCCCTTCGTCATCGCCTCGGTGATCTATAACCTCGCGCTTGGCGTCATCAACAAGGCGATGCCGCAGATGCCGGTTTCGCTGGTGGGCGCGCCCGCGATGACGGCGGGGGCGCTGATCCTGATGGCTGTGGTTTCGCCGATCATCCTCGGCATCTGGCTTCATGAGTTCCACGGCTTTTTGGCCCAACCGACAAGGTTGGGACCATGAGCGAGGACAATGACGCCGAAAAAAGTCACGAGCCGTCCCAGCGACGGCTGGAAGAGGCCCGAAAACGGGGCGACGTTCCGCGGTCGATGGATCTGTCGGCCGCGGCGGTCTATGGCGGGGCGGTCTTAACCATTCTCGTCTCTGGCGCCTGGATGGTGGAAAGCTTCGGCAGTTCGGCCATGGGGGTGATCGAGCAATCTGATCGCCTCTCGCAGCTTTTGACCCATGGCGGGCGGGCGGCCTCGCGCGAGCTGATCTTGGCCTTCGGCCTGCCCTTCCTGCCGATCTTCATCTTGCCGATGCTGGCTGCTGTCCTGGCAATTGCCGCGCAGCGAGGCTTCATCCTCGCCCCCGACAAGATCGCGATGAAGGGCAACCGCATCGACCCCTTTGCCGCTTTGGGCCAGAAATTCGGTCGCGAGGGTTGGTTCCAGTTCTTCAAAGGCCTGGCCAAGATGATCGTCGTCTGCGTCATCGTGGCCTATATGATCCCGGGTTATGCGCAAAAAGTGCTGGCGACCTCCAGCCAGGACGCGCGGCAAGCCTCGGCGCTGATGATGGAAATCGTGGTGCAATTCCTGATCCTGTCGCTGTTGGCGACCCTGGTCTTCGGGGGGCTGGACTATGGCTGGCAGTGGCTGCAGCACCGCAAGCGCAACATGATGACCCGGCAAGAGGCCGTCGAAGAGCACAAGGATCAGGAAGGCGATCCCCATGTGAAGATGCAGCGCCGGCAAAAAGGCCGCGAAATGGCGATGAGCCAGGTTCTGGCGGCGGTGGCCACGGCCGATGTCATCATCGTTAACCCGACCCATTATGCCGTGGCGCTGAAATGGAAGCGGGGGGACCGCAATGCGCCCGTGCTTCTGGCCAAGGGCGTCGACGAGGTGGCCGCCCGCATCCGCGAAAAGGCCATCGAAAGCGGCGTGCCGATCCACCGCGATCCGCCAACCGCCCGGGCCATTCATGCCACGGTCGAGGTCGGCAATCCGATCCGACCCGAGCAATACAAGGCCGTCGCCGCGGCGATCCGCTTTGCCGAAGCAATGCGCAAACGCGCCAGGAGACGTGGATGAGCGAGAAGGAAAAGCTGGGCCGGTTGACCGAGATCAGCCAGCTGCTGTTCGATCAGAAGATGTTCGTGCTGGAACGTGCGGCGCGGGCGCGGCAATCCAGCCTCGACCGCCTGTCAGAGCTGGATCGACCGATGGATGCGGCCGACCTGCCCCTGATCCAAGCGCAGGAAATCGCCCTGCGGCACGCCCTGTGGGCCGACCACAAACGCAGGGAAATCAATACGATGCTGGCACGCCAGACCGCGGAATGGATCGAGGCGCGGGAGGATGCCTCCCGCGCCTTCGGTCGCAATCAGGTTTTGAACCGGCTAAAGGGTCAGCTGTCCTGACGGACGAGGTCGGTGATCAAGACATCCTTGACCTTCTCGCCCAGGACAGATTTCGCGGCCTCTAGCAGGGCTTCGCGCAGGATCACCAGATTGGCGCCATCAGTATAGACCCCGGCGAAACCGCCGGCATTGGCATGGTCGAACAGAACCTGAAGGAACATGTCGCGCAGCTTGGGTTCGACGGCATAGACCTCGACCGAGGCGCCGGTTTCGACCTCGAGGCTGAAGGACAAGATCACCATGGCCGAGATCTTGCCGCCCTCCATCACCGGGACGACAAACTGGTTTTGCAGTTTGGCGAATTCCGGCAGGACGACGGCTTCGCCCTCGGCAGGGGTTTCTGCGGCATGGGCATCGGCGGCCGCGGCCTCACCTTCGGCGGCGGGTTCGGGGGCGGGACGCAGGAAGAACCCGGCGCCCGCCCCGATCAGAAGGCCGATGATGCCCAGAATGACGGGGATGAGCTTTTTCACCATGATCAGAACGGCATGATCTGGTCGGTGATCTGCTGGCCCCAGCCCGGCGACTGGATGTCCGAAATCATGCCGCGCCCGCCATAGGAGATCTGCGCATTGGCGATCTTGTCATAGGCCACCTCGTTCTGGCGCGAGATGTCGTCGGGCCGGATATAGCCCGAAACCAGAAGGTCGCGCATCTCGTCATTGACCAGGACCTGCTGCATCCCCTCGATCCGAAGGACACCGTTGGGCAGCTCTTCGACGATGGTGGCGGCCAGGCGCAGGGTCACTTTCTCGTTCCGCGAGATATTGCCGGTGCCCGAGAAGGTCGAGCTGGTGTTGGCCGACACCAGACTGGACGAGGTCGCCCCGCCCGGCAGAACGCCGGCATCCAGAATCTGCGGGATGCCCAAAAGCTGCGGAATACCTGCGGTCGAGCTGGCCTTGCGCGTGCGGCCCGAACTGTCCTTCAGCGTGGCCTGATCGTTGATTTCGACCACGACCGTCAGGATGTCGCCGCGATGCCCGGCCCGATGATCGCCCAATAGCGACGAGCGTTGCGCCGTCCACAGCGAAGAGGCGCTGGTGGCCGTCGTCGGATCGCTGCTTTCGGGCAGGGCGGAATACATCGCCGCCCTCTCGTTGCTGCTGTCGATCGGCGAGAATTCCGGCGCGCGGCCGACATGGTCAAGATTGCCGCATCCAGCAAGGAGCAGGCAGGCGGCGAGTGTCTTTTTCATTCGTTCATTCCTTGGCTGCTGCCCACGCGGATCGTGCCGTCGGCGGCGACCAATCCGGTGACGGTCTGGCGTGATGCGAGGTTCATCACGCGGATCGGATCGCCCTCCCCCCCCCGGTCGAGCGCGCGGCCATCGACACGGATGGTCAAACCGGCGGTCTGGAAGAGAAGGGTGACTTTCTGGTTGCGGTCCACGAGGGCCGGGGACCCCAAATCTGCGGCCTTGATCGGGCGTCCGGCATAAAGCGTGACGCGCGCTTCCTTGCCCACCGCCTCTTCGGGCGAGGCGACAGAACCCGGGATCGCAGCCGCGACCAGGGCCACATCCTCGGCCGCGATGACGGTTTTCGCTTTGATCGTGCGGGTTGCGACAAGGCTGTCGGCCAGCGCCGGGGCGGTCAGCACAAGAAGCAGGCCAAGCCAACGCATCATTTCACCTGCGTTGTCGTGGCCATCATCTCGTCGGCGGCGGTGATCACCTTGGCGTTCAATTCATAGCCGCGCTGAGCCTTGATCAACTCGGTGATCTCGGCCACGGCATCGACGGTGCTTTCCTCCAGGTAGCCCTGGCGCAGGTTGCCAAACCCGTCGATGGCGGGCGTGCCGGTGATCGGCGGGCCAGAAGCGGTGGTTTCCAGGAAGAGGTTCGACCCCGTCGCCTCCAGCCCCTTTTCGTTGGTGAACGTCGTCAGGGTGAACTGGCCCAAGAGCGTCGGTTCGATTTCGCCGTCGAAATAGGCATAGACCTCGCCATTGGCGTTCACGGCGATCCGGTTCGCATCGGCGGGGATCGTGATGCCCGGGTTCACCTGATAGCCGTCCGAGGTCACGATCAGCCCATCGACCGAACGTTTCAAGGCCCCGTCGCGGGTATAGGCCGTGCCACCCGAGGGCAATTCAACCTCAAGATAGCCGGTGCCGTCGATGGCGAAGTCCAGGTCGCCTCCGGTTTGCGCGGGCGAGCCCTGTTTCAGCACGACCGAAACCGAGGTCGGGCGCACGCCCATCCCCAGCTGAACCCCGGTCGGCAGCATCGTCCCGGTCTGCGACGAAATCGAGCCGGGTTTTTGCACCTGTTCATACATCAGGTCGGCGAAGTCGGCGCGGCGGGCGTTGTAGCCCGTGGTCGACATGTTCGCCAGGTTGTTCGAGACGACGTCGACCTTCATTTGCTGGGCCGACATGCCGGTCGCGGCGATTTGCAGCGCGTTCATCTATGCCTCCTATCGGCCAAGGGTCTGAATGACGTTGCGCGCGCGGTCATCCTCGCGGTCAAGGAAGCTTTGCCCCATCTGATAGGCCCGCTGGACGGAGATCATCGAGGCGATCTCGTTGATCGGGCTGACGTTGCTTTCCTCCAGATAGCCTTGCATGATCTTGGAGCCCGTCACTGGCTGATAGCCACTGGCGGAAAACAAGGTGCCCTGCTGGTGGGTCATGGTCAGGGGATCGGTCGGCGTGAACAGCCCCATCCGGCCCAGAGGCGCGCCATTGGCCGACAGGGTGCCATCCTGCGCGATGGTCACCTTGCCGGCGTCGGGTGGAATGAAGACGCGGCTGCCCGATTCGTCCAGAACCGGAAAGCCGTCATTGGTTTGCAGCGTGCCATCCGGCCCGGTGACAAAGGCGCCCGCCCGCGTCAGCATCTGTTGCGCGTTCGGCCCCTCGACCATGAAAAACCCGTCGCCCTCGACCGCGAGGTCGAAGGCGCCGCCGGTTTGCGACAGGCCGGCCTGCATGATATCCACCACGCGGGTGTTGCCGTAACCCATTGACAGCGAAGGACTGTCACCGGTCTTGGCGACCCATTCGGAAAAGAGCGTCCCCTCGCGTTTGAACCCCGTCGTGGTCGAGTTCGCGATGTTGTTCGCGATCGCATCCATCTGGTTCAAAAGGCCCGATTGCCGCGACAGCGTGATATAGCCGGTGGAGTCCATCTTATCCTCCCGCGATCAGGGGCAGGATCGACCCGTTGAAAAAGGTCAAGAGGGTCGAAGTCATGAAGCTCATCGAGACCCAGAAAACGAGGATCATCGCCCCTACCTTGGGCGCGAAGGTCAGGGTCTGTTCCTGGATCGAGGTCAGGGCCTGAAACAGGCCGATGACCAAACCGACCACGAGGCCGACACCCAAGAGCGGCATCGACATCTTGACCGAAATCCAAAGCGCCTCGCGCAGCGCGTCAAAGAGAATGGCCTCGTTCATATCGGCATCCTCAGGATTTCCTGGTAGGCCTCCACCACCTTGTCGCGCAGGGTGGTGACGGTTTCGACCGCCAGCTGCGAGTTGGCGAGCGCCTCGACCAGGGCATGAGGATCGGACCCGCCGGTCATCGCCGACTTCGCCGTCTCTTCGCCCCGGGCGAGGGTGTCTGCGAAAGACTGCGCAAACTTCGCCAACCCGCTTTCAGCAGTATTCGGTTGCGGCGTTGCCGCCGCCGCCGTGCGCGCCTTCGCATAAAGCTCGGCTGCGTAGGACGTTCTGACATCCATTCTGGATTACCTCCGCAACAGGTCGAACAGGCCCTGCGTCATCGAGCGGGCCTGGTCGAAGATTTTGAGGTTCGCCTCATAGCTGCGCTGCGCTTCGCGCGCGTCAGCGATTTCGACCACCAGATCGACATTCGATCCATCATAGTGGCCGGTTGCATCGGCCAACGGATTTCCCGGATCATAGACCTTGTCCAGCGGACTTCTGTCCAGCTGCACCCTTCCGGTCTCGACCGTGCCGTTGTCGATGTTTTCGTGGAACGACACCAGCTTGCGGCGATAGCCGGGGGTGTCGGCGTTCGAGATGTTCTCGGAGACATGGCGCAGGCGGTTCGCTTGCGCCTGCATGCCGGAGGCCGAGTAAGACAGCGAGGAGATCAGGTCGGTCATGGTTTATTTCCGCCCCAGGCTGGCGCGCAGGATATCGCGCGCATTGCTGTAGACGGCCAAGGCCATGTCGTGATCCTTGCGGACCATGACCGATTTAACCATCTCTTCCTCGACCGAAACGGTGTTGCCATTGGGCGAGGCGCCAGCGCTGGAGGCCACGGGGACCTCGGTCATCACGCTGCCTGCGGAGGTAAAATGGCCAGGACGGGTGGCACGCATGCTGCCCGCCGCGCTGTCTTGATAGACGGCGGAGAATTCGGGCAGGTCCATCGCCTTGTAACCGGGCGTTGCGGCCTGGGCGACATTCTTGGCAACAAGGCCGAGGCGCTTGGACGAGTGTTCGGCCAAGGCGCCAGCCATGCGGGTGATATTCAGGTTCTCTAACATCTCGGGCTTCTCCCTCGACCTTCATAAACCAAGGCTTAAGGGTGATTCCTTTAGAAAGGGTTCAAGAGAACAGAGGGAGAATCCCGTGGCTGGAATATTTGATGCACTGGTTTCCGAAATTTCTACGGTTTCCCGTAAGTCCCGGTTAGGACGTGTGGCCGAGATCGGCCGCGGCACCGTGGTGGTTACGGGGCTGGAGGATGCGGCGACGCTGGGCGACCGGGTGATGATCGGCGTCAACCTCGGCGGAGAGGTCGTGGCGCTGCGCGCCGATGCAATCACGGTTCTGACCGACCGCATGGCAGAGGGCTTGGGCATCGGCACGACGGTGCGGCTGATGGGGCAGGCGGGGATCTCGCCGGACAATTCCTGGATCGGTCGAGTGATCGACCCTTTCGGCAACCCCTTGGACGGACGCATTATTTTCAAGGGTCCGCGCATGCGACCGCTGCTTGCGGCGGCGCCCTCGGCCTCGACGCGGCGGCGTTTGGGGGAGAGACTCGAGACCTCGGTTGCGGTCTTTGACACGATGTTGCCCCTGGTGCGCGGGCAGCGGATCGGTCTTTTCGCGGGCTCTGGCGTGGGGAAATCGACGCTTTTGGGCAAGTTTGCACGGGGCGTTTCGACCGATGTCGTGGTCATTGCGCTGATCGGCGAACGGGGCCGCGAACTGCGGGAATTCATCGAAACCGTGCTGGGGCCTGAGGGGATGAAACGGGCGGTCGTGGTCACTGCGACCTCGGACCAATCGCCTCTGGTGCGGCGGCGCTGTGCCTGGGCGGCCATGGCCGTGGCCGAACATTTTCGCGATCAGGGGCTGCATGTGCTACTTTTGGCCGACTCGGTGACGCGATTTGCCGAGGCGCATCGCGAAGTGGCCCTGGCGGGGGGAGAGGAGGCCAGCCTGCGCGGCTATCCGCCCTCGGTCGCGCCGGCCATCATGGCCTGGGCCGAACGTGCGGGGCCGGGGGCAGAGGGCTCGGGGGATATCACCGCGATCTTCTCGGTTCTGGTGGCGGGGTCGGATATGGAGGAGACAATTGCCGATATCCTGCGGGGCGTGCTGGACGGGCACGTTGTGATGGACCGAAAAATTGCCGAACGCGGGCGTTATCCGGCGATCGACCTGCTGCGCAGCGTGTCGCGAAGCCTGCCTTGGGCGGCCAGCAAGGAGGAAAACGAGGCGATCAACGAGGCGCGCAAGCTTCTTGGCGCCTATGATCGGGCCGAGCTGATGATCCAGGCGGGGCTTTATACCAAGGGTTCGGACCCGTTGGTCGATATGTCGATCAAGGTCTGGCCAGCCTTGGACGCCTTTATCGGCGAGGATGCCCCGGCCGAGGGATCTGAGGGCAGTTTCCGCCGCCTGCGCGCCGCTTTGGGGCGGAAATCAGCGTAGCCGGCTTTGCAACAGCGTCAGCGCTATGGAACTCGATGAGGTCTGGGCCATGATCTCATCGGCTTGGGCACGGGTCAGGAAGCGTTTGACGAGTTTGTCCATCTGGGCCGGGTCGGAAAATTGGCTGACGCTGCTGCTTCCGAAGATGGCCTGGGCCTTGGCCTGATAGATCGAAAGCTGCTGGTCGACGTCGAGGCTGGCCACCTTGGAGGGAATTCCCAAGGCCTTTTGAACGACCGCAGCCAAGGGCGAATTGCCCATGATCGTGAACCACTTGGTCGATTCGGACGAGGTCTTGCCCGCCAAAGCCGCCACTTCCCGCGTCGCATTCATCGCGAGCCGCAGATTGTCATCCTGTTCGCCTACAGCCTTTTCGAATTGCCGGTCCTTGAAGGCCGTGACGATCTGGGTGCCAAAGGTCGAAATCTGGGTCGACGGCGTGCCAAGGTCAAAGCCGAAAGCCTTTGCCATTTCCAGATATCGTTTGTCGGTCAAACGGTTGGCCAGCGCCTTGTCGGTCAGCGTGCCATCGGTCAGGATCTTTTTGATGAAGGCCTTGTTGTTGATGTCATCGTCAAGCCCGAAGGCCCCCAGCGCGACGCGCAGAAGCCTTCGGTCGTTGACGAGCGCATCCGCCGTCTTCACCTTCGAGATATTCGCCTTGAAATAATCCGTGTCGCGGACGATCTCGGGCGATTTGTTGAAGGCGGCGGTTTGAACCGTTTTGGTGCGGTTCAAAAGGGCCCAGCCTGCATAGCCGGACAGCGGCAGGACTGGGCTGTAGGTCACGGCTCGCCCCCCTCGCGGGAGGCTGCGGCAGCAAAGAGACGCTCTTCGCGGGGCAAAAGCGCGCGCAGAGCCTTCAGCACCTGGTAATGTTGGTCATCCAGCACAGCCTTGGTCGCCATGTTCAGCATGGTCCGACTGTCGTGGTCGGTCAGAACCTGGCTCAACTGTTCGATCCCGCGCAAAAGCTGCTGGCGGGTGTCATCGGCCGTGGCATCGCCGGTCAGGACCAGCTGCGCCACATAGCAGACCCGTTTGACGGGCGTGTTCGCCTCTTGCGGATGGATCGCATCGCGCAGGCGCAGGATATTCGCGTTGGGGGTCATGATGGCCAAGCGGGACCGCTTGTCGCCATTTTCCACCACCGCGCCGTTGATCAGGACCCGTTCGTGGGGCCCCAGTTTCAGGACAAGGCCGCTCATGATGCGCCCCCATCGCCCCGCAGGCCGCGCATCACGGCGGTGTTGATGTCGATCAACACCTCGACGCTGGCCCGGCTGTCCAGGACCGAGCGCGTGTGCCCGGCGGTAAACTCATACAGGTAGAAAAGCTGGGCGCGCAGCGGGGGCGGCAGGCCGTTGCCCTTTTCGGCGACATCGGCGGCCAGGGCCGACCAAAGTTGCAAATTTTCGGTAAGCGCCGTGGCCAGCATCGGGAAGTCTTCCTTCCGGCGCATCCAGGCCATCGACAATTTCTGGGTGCAGCGTGCGAGCAAGTCGTATTCGTGGGCACGAGGCGTGCGCGCGGGGGCCTCGCGGCGGCCATAGGCCGCGCGGGCATTCGAAACAGCAGTGGACACGATTTATCCTTCCGGTCTTGCGTGGGGTTGCGCAGCTGAGCCCGGGGGGCCGGAAAGCCCCCCGGATCAGTCGCTTACCGGAAGAGGGACAGCAGGGCTTGCGGCTGCTGGTTGGCGATCGACAAAGCCTGTGTCGACAGCTGTTGTTGCACCTGAAGGGCCTGGAGGCGGGCCGAGGCCTCCTCCATGTCGGCGTCGATCAGCGAACCGATGCCGGCCTTCATCGAGTCGACCAGCTTGCCCACGAAGCTTTGCTGGGTTTCAATCCGCGTCTGGCTGGAACCGAAGGCCGCCGAAGCGTCGATCGCGGTTTTCAGCAGGCCCTCGATATTGGCCAGCGAGTTCCGCGCATTGGTCAGGTCGGTGCCGGCAACGCTGATTGTCGAAAGTCCGCCCAGACCACCCGACCCCTTGTTGGTGATCTGCACGCCAACGGCAAGGCCCACCGCGCCGCCGTTGGTCAACTCCAGCTTGCCGGTGGCTGTGGCGGAATCGTAGCCCACCGTCAAATCCTCGATACCGAGGGATTCGATAGACTGCTTCAGCGCCACGGCAATGACGTCAGCCGGCGTCACCGTCGTTGAGGCCAGATCTTCGGTGCGGATGGTGTAGCTTGCGGTCTTGCTGCCGATGGTCACAGCGATCTTGTCGCCCGCCGAAAAGTTGGCTGGCGTTGCGATGGTGAAATCGCCAGTGCCGGTCCCCGAGTCGAGGAAGAAGCCCGCCACATCGCCTTCGGCCGACACATTGGTCGCCACCGAAGACGTCAGCACGTCGCGGGCTACATAGGCCCCCGTCTGAAGGTCCGCCTTGGCGACGGTGATCGAGCTGGAGGACACTGTCCCGGTGGCCGTGCGATCAAGCGATGCCAAGATTTCGACCGAGTTTTCGAGGCCGTCGATCTTCACAAGATTCATCCCGTTGAATTGCGCCGCGTTCACAACCGAGTCGATCTGGTTTTTCAACGCGGTGATATCGGTTTCGATCTTGCCACGATCGCTTTCGTTGGCGTTTTGTGCCGCAACGATCTTGTTCTTGATCGAGGTCAGGTGCGTGGTCACGGTCTCCGCGGCTTGGCGGGCCACGGCGACGGTCGACGACCCAAGGGCCAGGCTGTCCGAGATGCCCTTGAAGCTGGACACATCGGATTCCATGACTTTCGAGATGGCCCAAACGGCCGCATTGTCCTTGGCAGAGCCCACGCGCTTGCCGGTCGAGATTTCCGAGGTGGTCTGGCTCAGGTTCATGTTGATGCTCTTCATGGTCTGAAGAGCCACCATCGCGCTGGTATTGGTCAGAATGGACGACATTTCCGTTTCCTTTGCGGTCAGCCGACGCTTTGCGCCCGGCCTGTTGCACCATCATTTAAGATGGCCGTAGGGCTTTCTATCCAATGCGACCGGTCTACCCGGGACGCGCCACCCCACCTGGGATGCAAGGACGATAAAACGCCCGAAGCTCTAAGAGTTTCCTAATCGCCAAGCCCCATTTCCCAGCGATTTGATTGAAGATCGTTTCAGATCAGAAGCGTCCAAGCGGTGCGCCCGGGTCGGGCGTCTCGTGCCGGCCGCTGCGGTCATAGGTGACCATGCCGCGCGCGGCCTGCCGCACCTCTGCCATGCGGCGCAGCGCGGCGCGGATGCCGCGCGTCGTGGCCTGCAGGGTCGCCGCATTGCGATCCGCCCTGGCGCGGATCACCAGGACGGCGCGGGCATCGAGCTTTTGGCTGGGCTGGTCCAACTCCGCTTCCAGCGCCTGCCCGAGAGCGCCCAGGGCGCCATAGTCATGCCGCAGAATCGCGCCGTGGATTTCGTCCAGAAGGACCGCGGCCTTGGGATCAGGAAAGGGTGTCATCGCGTTTCGCCAATGCTTTGAAGATGGTTTCTGCCAACCCGATGCCGCCCGCCTGCACCATGGCCTTGGCCTGTTCCTCGCGCAGGAAGGAAGAGAACTGGTCCTCTCCGCTGCCGCCGGCGAAGTCGGACGTGTCGTTCAGCCCGGTATAAGAGAGCATTTCGGACAAAAATCCTGCCTCAAGCTCCTGTGCCTTTTGGCGCAAGAGTTTCTCCCGCTCTGGTGTGAGGGGGGCGAGTGCGGGCCGGTTCAGCGGCAATTCCATCGGTTTCTCCGATCATGCGGATTTTCTGCACTATCGGGGATGCGGGTAAACAAGTGGTAACTCTTGCCGCGCAATCTTTCCTGAAGTTTCGGCAGAAGTCGGGCGCAGATGACCAGAATAGATATCATAGCCGTTCCCATGGGAACGCAGTCCGCGACCTCGGTGCAGGATGTGCCGCAGGACGACGGTTTCGCGCAACTTCTTGGGGCCATGGAAGGGACTGTCGTCGCGCCGGATGTTCCGATGGCCGATGCTCCCACCTTGCCCCCGGTGGCCCTTGCCTTGCCGGATGTGGTCCAGTCAGGGCCCGCGGCACCCGTTGTTGCGCCGTTGGAAGACGTCGTGGTCCTGCCGGATGTCATGGTGGAAGGGTTTGATATCACAGAGGAAACCTCTGACGATCTGCCTGTCGAGGTGCCGGCCGAACCAGAGGCCGAGATCGACCTTCCCCAAGCGCAGGTGCCCTTGCCCCTGATGGTCGCCCTGCCGCTTCCGGTCACGCCTTTGCCGATGGCCTCACCCGAGGCAGGGGTAAACCTTGCCGTTCAGGCCCCGGATGCGGCCAAGGCGCAACCCGCCGATGCGCCGTCTTTGGCGTCCGCTTTTCCCCCCGCGGATGCGCCAGAGCCGGTGGCATCGCCCGGACGAATCACTCTACCCGTGCAGCCCCAGTCGCAGCTCCAGTCGCCCCAGCCCGCGCCGGTCGAGACGGCCGCTGCGCCAAAGGCTGTCACTGTGCCCAAGGCTGTCACTGTGCCCGAGGGGGCAATTGCCACGGCTCCGCAGTCCTTTCGCAGCGCGTCGGGCTATCACGCGGCGCGTCAGGCCTTCGATTTGATGCCCGCTGTCCGCACCGAGGCGCCCCCCTCCCTTGGCAGTCAGCCCCTCCCGCTCCAGACGCCTGCCGCCGAGGATGTGACCTCGCCGCCGCCCGCCATGGCTGCCGACCTTCCCGACAGGTCCGCCCAACCTGTGCTTGCCCAGCCCGCGACCGCCGAACCTGTGATCAACCAGCCCCCACCCGTGCAGGCCCCACCCGTTCAGGTTACGGCGCCCGTCTCCCAGCCCAAGCTTGGCGCGCCGTCCCTGCCTGCCTCCTTGGGCGAGGCGGTTATTCTTGTGCGCAGCCAAGCCACTTCGCCCGGCCCCCAGATCGCCCCCGAAGCTGCGCGCCCCCCGTCACCCTCTTCCCAGGCCGCGGTTGCGCCTGACCCGATTGCCGCGCCCTTGTCAGAGGCGTCGCCGCCGATCCGCCCCACGATGCCAAGGCCTGCTGACATGGCACCCGCACTGGTCGTGACCGATGCGCCGACCGAGCTTGCGGCGCCCGTCACGGTCACGTTCAGCCTCCCGTCAGAGCCTGCCATGACTGGTGCCATGACCGATGCCCTGGCGTCGATGCCCGCCGAGGCGCTCCGTCAAGCGCCCCCCATGCCGAACGCGGGGCCGACGCAGGATGCCCTGCCACAAGCTGGCACGCCTCAAGACATTCTGGCACATGATGTTCCCTTGGGCTTGGCCGAAGTCGCGCCTGTGGCCGCCCTCCCTCCGGCCGACCTGACGGCAGAGGTTGCCCCCGCACCGATTCCCCCTCCTTCCACGACGCAGCCTGTCCCGGCCCTCGCGCAGGCCGAAAGTGTCGCGCCAAGCGTGGTGGACGTGCCACTTATCGGCCTTTCCTTGCCGCGCGCAGCGCCTGAAGCCGGCGTGCCGTCACCCGGCAGTCCACAGTCCCTGCCGTCCCCCACGGAAGGCCCCGCTCCCGCTCCGGTGCAAGCCATGGGCGCCATTGCCCCGCGCCCACAAGATCCACCGGCGGCCTTGGCCCAGCCCGCCGCCCTGCCGCCGCGCGACTCTCCGATGCAAAGGCTTTTGCAGGCTTTGCGGCCCCTTGCGCCCCAAGCTCTACCGCAGGCAAAGCAAACTGCCACTCACGCGGACGAGAAGCCCCAAAGCCCCGTCGCCCTGCCCACCATCGCAGAGCCCCTGCCCAAGGTGGCCCCGCTTTCCACCTTGCCGTCTGCGGGGGTGGCGCACCCGCGCGCCGTGCAACTTCCACCGCTGGAGCCCGTGGCCCCCCAAGCCCTGTCCGGCCAAGTTGCGCCCGCCACGACCGCGCCTCCTGCGACTGTGGTGGCTCAAGTCGCGCCCGGCGGGATGGCGCCCGAGGTGCTGGCCGACACGGCGCCCGCCCCGGCCCAGCCGGCCCAAGCCCTGGCACCCGATTCGGGACCTTTCACACCCAGTCCTCTCGCCCGGGTTGCGACTTCGGTGGCACCGCAGGTGTTGCCAGCCGATCCGGCAGGTTTGGGGATGATTGGCACTCCGCCGGCAGCGGGTGCTTTGCCAGCGGTGGTTCCGCAAGCAGCGTCCGCGGAACGGCCGATTGGCCCCGATCCGATCCGGCGTGGGCAGGGTCGTCCGGACCGGATGGCGCGTGCTCTGGGCGCCGCGGTGCCCGAACCAGAGGCCCGACGCAATGTCGCGCCGCAACGTGTGACGGGCGAGCTGCCAGCCCCGACGCCGCCGGCCCCGACGCCGCCGGCCGCTGTGAAAGAACCCGCTCTGCCAGATCAGGCCCCCCCGGTCGAACAGCCCCCGCCCCTCGCCGCGGTTCCGACCAATGACCGACCGGCTGACGCCCCGGCGGCCCATGCCACCGCTCCGGTGACGGCCTCGGCTGCGACGGCAGCACCCCTTCAGGCCGCAGCGGCCAGCGGCTTGACCCGCAAAGCCGTCGAAACCGCCCGCGACTTTGCTCCCCGCCTGGTCCGGCGCATCGCCGAAACCGGTCAGAGCAAGTCCGAAATCGTGCTGGAGCCCGCCGAACTGGGCAAACTGCGCTTTGAACTGGTCACCAAGGGCGACAGGGTCGAGGTGAACATGACGGCCGAACGACCCGAGACTCTGGACCTGTTGCGCAACCATGTCGCTGAATTGCGCCAGGAATTCCGTGCGGCCGGGCTGGATACCGGGGCGATGAACTTTGGCCAGTGGGGGCAGGGCCCGCGCGATGACCGCGGGTTTGCCCAGATGACCGAAGATGGCGCCGAACCCGGATTCGAGACGGCCGCCCCCCTCCTCTCCCCCCTGCCGCCCGAACGCCGGGCCGTGGCAGGCGGGCTTGACCTCAGATTGTGAAAGGAACTTCCCATGGCCGTGACCGCGACCACATCAACCCCGACGACGACCACCACCCCCGCAACCACGGCGTCGACCACGGCGGCGGACAACAAGAAGAATTACGAGACCTTCTTGAAGATGATGACGACGCAGATCAAGAATCAGGACCCGCTGAACCCGATGGATTCGGATCAGCTGGCCGTGCAGCTGGCGACCTTCTCGCAGGTCGAACAACAGACCAAGACCAATGACCTTTTGACGCAGATGGTGTCGCAGAACAATTTGGGCGCCATGGGGCAAATGGTGGGCTGGGTCGGCAAAGAGGCCAAGGTTTCCGCCCCTGTTGCCTTCGACGGTGGCACGCCGGTTGACGTCGAACTGGCGCCGCGCACCGGGGCGACCAAGGCGGTTCTGGTTGCCAAGGACGGGGCTGGCAACATCGTCAGCCAGACCGAAGTGGCGGTCAAAGCAGGCACCTACGAATGGCAAGGGCTTGATACCAATGGCAATCCTCTGCCCAAGGGGCAATATGCCCTTAGCCTCGTCAGCTCTTCGGCCACGGGTGAACTGGGCACCGACACGCTGTCGCATTACGAGCGTGTGTCAGAGGTGCGCAGCGGGACCGGCGGGATCAACCTTTTCCTCGCCAATGGGACCGAGGTTGCGGCCTCTGCCGTGACCGCGATCCGCGAGGCGGTGAACTGAGGGAAGGCCGGAATTCCCTTTCGGTGCAAGATCGGCTAAGCCCGGTTGAAACAGCAGCGGGATCAGCCCTTGACCATCTATCTTCACCAGAACGACCTGCCCGATGGGCTTGATCTTGGCGCCGTCGTGGCGATCGACACCGAAACCATGGGTCTGGACCCGCGGCGCGACCGGCTTTGCGTCGTGCAGCTTTCGGCGGGTGATGGTCATGCCCATCTGGTGCAGATCGCCAAGGGCCAGACCACGGCGCCAAACCTGACCCGGCTTTTGACCGATCCGAAGGTGGTCAAGCTTTTCCACTTCGGGCGTTTCGACATTGCCGCGATGCAAAAGGCCTTTGGCGTGCGCACCGCGCCCGTCTGGTGCACCAAGGTTGCGGCCAAGCTGATCCGCACCTTTACCGACCGTCATGGGCTGAAATACCTGTTGAATGAACTGGTTGGCGTCGATGTCTCCAAGGCGCAGCAGACCTCGGATTGGGGTTCTGTCACGCTGACCGAGGCGCAGAAGGAATATGCCGCCTCGGATGTGCTTTATCTGCACAAGTTGAAGGACGCGCTGGAAGCCATTCTGGTCCGCGAAGATCGGCTCGATCTGGCACAGCGCTGTTTTGACTTCCTGCCGACCCGGTCCGAGCTGGACCTTCTGGGGTGGGATGAGCCAAATGACCTCTTCCACCACTGAGGCATTGGCGACCGCGCGCCGCGTCATCGCCACCGAGGCCGAGGCGCTGACCGCGCTGGGCGCGAGCCTGGACGGCAATTTCACCCGCGCGGTCGAAGTAATCCTGGCCACCAAGGGCCGGGTGATCGTCTCGGGCATGGGGAAATCCGGCCATATCGCCCGCAAGATCGCCGCGACCCTGGCCAGCACGGGCACGCCGGCGCATTTCGTGCATCCGGCCGAGGCTTCTCATGGCGACCTGGGCATGGTGACGGCGGCGGATGTGGCCCTGGTCCTGTCAAATTCAGGCGAAACCCCTGAATTGGCTGACCTTTTGGCCCATACGCGGCGGTTTTCCATTCCGCTGATCGGTGTCGCCTCGCGCGCTGACAGCACCTTGATGCGCAACGCCGATGTGGCGATTCTGCTGCCCGCCGCGCCCGAGGCCTGCCAGACCGGGGTTGTGCCCACGACCTCGACCACCATGACGCTGGCTTTGGGCGATGCCCTTGCCGTGGCCTTGATGGAGCATCGGAAATTCACGCCCGAGCATTTCCGCGTCTTTCATCCGGGTGGCAAACTGGGCGCCAAGCTGCTGAAGGTCCGCGACCTGATGCACACTGACCTCCCCTTGATCGCCGCGGATAGCCCGATGAGCGAGGTGCTTTTGACCATCACCCGCTATGGTTTCGGCGTGGTGGGCGTGACCGAGGGCGACACCCTGCGCGGCATTGTCACCGATGGCGACCTGCGGCGCCACATGGACGGGCTGATGTCCCATACCGCCGCGGAGGTGATGACCGCGAACCCCCGCACCATCGGTCCCGAGGCCTTGGCCGAGGCGGCTTTGGCCATCATGAACGACCGCAAGATCACCTGTCTTTTCGTCAAGGACGGCGAAACCCCCTGCGGCATCCTGCATATCCATGACCTTCTGCGGGCGGGTGTTGTCTGACATGGCCTTGGCGCGAAAAGATAATTTTCACTCGCGCCTTGTGTTGTGGCTGAAGATCACGCTGCCGCTGGTGGCTTTGGGGTTGCTGGCGACCCTGTTCCTTTTGGGCCGCACCGTGCGGCCAGAGGATGCGATCCCCTATGCCAGCGTCGATGTCGAAGACCGTTTGCGCACGCCGCGCCTGACCCAGCCGGAATATGCCGGCATGACCGAGGATGGCGCCGCGCTGACCATCAAGGCGGCTGAGGCGCGGCCTGGCGTGGCGGGGTCTGACGATGCCGGCGAGGCGACGGCAATCAGCGGGCTGATCGAGATGCCCTTGGGTGGGACGGCCACGATGATGGCGGGGGCGGGGCGTCTGGACAGTGCCGCGGCGCGGGTGATCCTGACCGAGGGGGTCAGCCTGACCAGCTCCACGGGCTATCGGCTGACGATGCCCGGGGCTGCGGTGGCTTTGAACCAGACCGATGTGACCAGCCAGGGGGCAGTTCTGGCTTCGGGGCCGCTTGGTCGGATCGAGGCGGGGGGGATGCATCTGGGGCAGGATGCTGCCGGGGCCTATATTCTGGATTTCACCTTGGGCGTGCGGTTGATATACCTGCCGCCGAAGGGGAATTGATATGCGATTGGCCGTTTTGATCCTGACATTGCTGCCCCTTGCCGCTTTGGCGCAGGAAACCGGCGTGACTTTGGGCGGGCTGAAGGCCGATCCCGAAGCCGCGGTCGAGGTGACTTCGGACCGGCTGTCGATCAACCAGGCCGATGGGCTGGCGGTTTTCGAAGGCTCGGTCCTGGTCGTTCAGGGCACGATGCGCCTGTCTGCGGCCCGGATCGAGGTGACTTATGCGGCCGATGGCGCCTCGATTGCCCAGATGACGGCCACGGGCGGGGTGCAACTGGCGGCCGGAGAGGACGCAGCCCAGGCAGCGCAGGCGGTTTATCGCCCCTCGGAGTCGGCGCTGACCATGACGGGGGATGTGCTGCTGACCCAAGGTGGCGCCACGATTGCGGGGCAAAGTCTGGTGATGGACCTGACCACGGGGCTTGGCCGGATGGAGGGGCGCGTGACCACGACCTTCGCCCCCAAGGCAAAGGGCGGCTGATGGTCTCGGGGGGGCTCGCGGTCCGTAACCTGCGGAAAAGCTACAAGAAACGGCTGGTGATCCGCGATGTCTCGTTGGACCTGGCCCGCGGAGAGGTCGTGGCCTTGCTGGGCCCGAACGGCTGTGGCAAGACGACGACCTTCTATTCCATCGCGGGCCTGGTGCAGCCCGAGGCAGGCCAAGTCCTGATCGACGGGCGCGATGTGACCGGCCTGCCGATGTATCGCCGCGCGCGGTTGGGAATCGGCTATCTGCCGCAGGAAATGTCGATTTTCCGGGGGCTTAGCGTCGAAGATAACATTCTGGCCGTGCTGGAGATTGTCGAACCCGACCGCACCCGCAGGCGGGAGCGGCTGGAAGAGCTGCTGTCGGAATTCTCGATCGACCATATCCGCCGCGCGCCGGCGCTGGCTTTGTCGGGGGGGGAACGTCGCCGGGCCGAGATCGCCCGCTGCTTGGCCGCCAACCCCTTGTATCTGCTTCTGGACGAGCCCTTTGCCGGCGTCGATCCCATCGCGGTGGCCGAGATCAGGCACCTGGTCCATGACCTGAAATCGCGGGGAATCGGTGTGCTGATCACCGATCACAACGTCCGCGAAACGCTGGAGATCGTCGACCGCGCCTATATCCTGCATGATGGCCAGGTGCTGAAATCCGGCACCGCCGAGGAAATCGTGGCCGACGAGATGGTGCGCCGTGTCTACCTGGGCGAGAATTTTCGGATCATCTGACAGTTTCGTAACCGGTTGTTGACAAGTCACTGGCCTGATCCCCAAATGAGAGGGATGAAGGCAGGAACCGCCAGTTCTTTCGGCCCCATGCGGCCCCAGATGGGGCACCGCGGCTGGACGACGGTTTGCCCAAAACCCCCCAGTTTTTCGACCCGCCCCAAGGACGGGTTTCATCGCAGAGGAGGCGAAACATGCGGTATCAGATCTCTGGCAAGCAAATCGACATTGGCGAGGCGCTCCAGACCCATGTGAAGGCGGAAATCGGCGAGATCATCGAAAAATATGCGCAGCGGCCGACCGATGCGCATGTGGTGTTCTCGAGGGCGGGTCATGAACATGTGTGCGAGGCGACGATCCATCTGTCGACCGGGCTGACCGCCAAGGCCGAGGGCCATTCCTCTGAAATCTATGCGGCTTTTGAATCCTGCCGCGAAAAGATGGACAAGCAGATGCGGCGCTACAAGCGGCGTTTGCGCAATCACCACCACACCCGCACGACGCCTGTTGAGTTCGACATGTCCGCGGCCTATATCCTCGCACCCAGCGAAGAGCCGGATGAGGGCGACCACGCGCCGCTGCAGCCCGTCATCGTGGCCGAGATGGAGAAGAAGATCTCCACCCTTTCGGTCGGCGAGGCGGTGATGCAGATGGAGCTGAGCGGCCTGAAGTTCCTGGTTTTCCGCAACGAGAAAGACGGTGGGGTCAATGTCGTCTACCTCCGCGAGGATGGGAACATCGGCTGGATCGACCCCAACAATGTGAAATAAGCGCCCAAGGGTGCTGAGCAGGTGACGATGGAACTTTCCAAGCTGTTGATGCCCGGGGCTGTCCGGGTTGTCGGTCAATTGACCGGCAAAAAGCGCCTGTTTCAGGAGCTTGGAGAAATGGCGGCGCAGGCTTACGGCCTGAACGCCGCCACCGCCACCGATGGCCTGCAAGAGCGCGAAATCCTGGGGCCGACCGGTGTCGGCCACGGCATCGCGCTGCCCCATACGCGGCTTTACGACATCGACCGGATCGTGGCGGTCTTTCTGCGGATGGAAAAGCCGCTGGACTACGATTCGGTCGATCGCCAGCCGGTCGACCTGGTCTTTGGCCTTTTTGCGCCAAAGGATTCTGGGGTCGAACATCTGAAGGCGCTGGCTTTGGTCAGCCGCACGATGCGCGACGCGGGGATCTGCGCGAAACTGCGCGCGAATACCGACCCGGACAAGCTTCATGCCATCCTGACCGAGGCGCGATCCACCCAGGCCGCCTGAGCGGGGCGCCTTTGGTCTAGATCAGCAGCCCGACGGCCAAGCCAAGGGCCCCAGCCAGCACAGCCAGCGCGACAGGCCAGACCCGGCGTGGCGGCGGTGCTTTGGGCGTTGATTGCGCGATCAAGGCATCCTCGACCAGCTTGGGCAGTTTCGGACCGAACCGCGCCAGGACCTGCAAGGTCGCCCCCAAGTCGCGTGCCAGTGCCAGCGGCCCGACATGGCTGCGGATATAGCCCTCGACCACCGGCTGAGCGACCTGCCAGATGTTGATATTGGCGTCCAAGGACCGCGCCACGCCCTCGACCACGACCATGGTGCGTTGCAAAAGGATCAGCTCGGTCCGCGTCTCCATCCCGAAACGTTCTGTGACTTCAAAGAGATAGGCCAAAAGCTTGGCCATCGAGATCCGGTTCGCCTCCATCCCGAAAATCGGTTCGCCCACGGCCCGCAAGGCCATGGCAAAGGCCTCGACATCGCGGTCGGCGGGCACATAACCGGCCTCGAAATGCACCTCGGCCACGCGGCGATAGTCGCGGCGGATGAAGCCATACAGGATTTCGGCATAGACCCGGCGCGTATAGGCGTCGATGCGGCCCATGATGCCGAAGTCGAAAACAATCAGGTCTCCGTTCGCAGCCGCCTTCAGGTTGCCCTGGTGCATGTCGCCATGAAAGAACCCGTCGCGCAGGGCATGGGACAGGAAAACCTGAAGCACCTTGGCCCCCAGCGCCACCCGGTCGATCCCGGCGCGGTCCAGCGCGGGCAGGTCGGCCAGGTTGATCCCCTCGGCCCAACCCATGGTCAGGACATTGCGACCCGACAGGCGCCACAGAGGCTCGGGCGCCTGAATCCCGTCACCCGCCTTGATATTGCTGACAAATTCCGAGGCCGAGGAGGCCTCTAGCCGCAGGTCCAGTTCCGCCATGACCACGCCTTCGAAATGGGCGATGACATCCAGCGGACGCAGGCGGCGGGTGCCGGGCAAAAAGATCTCGAACAGGCGGGCGGCGAAATAGAAAGCGTCGATGTCCTTGCGGAAGGCGCGTTCGATGCCGGGCCGCAGGACTTTCACCGCGACCAGGCGGCCGTCCTCGGCCAGGCGCGCCTTGTGGACCTGCGCGATCGAGGCAGCGGCCACAGGCTCGGAGAATTCGGCAAACAGCGCCTCGACCGGCTGGCCAAGCTCGGCCGCCACCATGTCGCGCGCGATGTCCGTGGAAAACGGCGGCAGTTGGTCTTGCAGGTATTTCAGCTGCTGGGCCATGTCGTCGCCGACAATGTCGGGCCGTGTCGACAGAATCTGGCCGAATTTGATATAGGCCGGCCCCAGCGCGGTGATCGCCCGCACCACGGGCGGAAGCGCGGGATCGCCCCGCAGCCCCAGCCATTTGAACGGATACCCCAGCGCCCGGACCAGCGCCCGCAGCTGCCAGGGCGCCGAAAGCCCCTCCAGCACAGTGTCCATCGCCCCGGTGCGTTCAAAGGTCGCCCCGGTGCGGATCAGCCGGATCAGGTTGTGGGGGCCGCGCATCAGACCTTCCAGCCAGAGTGCAGCGCCGCGACACCCAGGGTCAGGTTGCGATACTTGACCTGTTGAAAGCCCGCCTGGCGGATCATCGACGCAAAGGTCTCTTGGTCGGGGAATTTGCGGATTGATTCCACCAGATACTGATAGCTGTCGCGGTCGCCCGTCACCATCTTGCCCATCGCCGGGATGACGTTGAAGGAATATAGGTCATAGGCCTTTTGCATCATCTCGTTCGGAATTTGGCTGAACTCCAGCACCATCAGCCGCCCGCCGGGCTTCAGCACGCGAAAGGCCTCGGCCAGCGCATCTTGCACACGGGTCACGTTTCGGATGCCGAAAGAGATCGTATAGACGTCGAAGCTGTTGTCGGCGAAGGGCAGCGCCATGGCATCGCCCACGACCCAGGTCAGCGCCTGATTCTGCGCCTCGGCGCGGCTCTGGCCTGCGATCAGCATGGATTCCGTCATGTCCAGCACAGTGGCCGTGGCGCCGGGCGCGCGGGCCAGAAAGCGGAAGGCCACATCGCCGGTCCCACCCGCCACATCCAGCAGCTTTTGATCCGGCCGCGGCGCCAGCCAATCCATCATCGCGTCTTTCCACAGCCGATGGACGCCGCCCGACATCAGGTCGTTCATGATGTCGTAACGGCTGGCAACGCTGGTGAAAACGCCATGAACCAGCCCCGCTTTTTCGGTCTCCGGCACGGTCTGATAGCCGAAATGGGTGGTCTGATCGGCGCTTCCAGAATTCATGGCTCTTGCCCTTCCTCGTATTCCGCCCACCTTATAGGCGCGTGAGGACACATCCTCAACCGAGGGAATTATGCCGGAACTGCCAGAAGTCGAGACCGTTCGCCGCGGATTGATCCCGGTGATGGAGGGTCAGCGGATCGCCCGGGCAGAGGTGCGGCGGCCGGACCTGCGCTTTCCCTTTCCGCCGCGCATGGCCGAACGGCTGACCGGGGCGACCGTGACCGCGCTGCGACGGCGGTCGAAATACATATTGGCGGACCTGTCGACGGATGAAACCCTGCTCATTCATCTGGGCATGTCGGGGCGGATGCTGATTTCGGGCGCCATGGTGGGGGCGTTTCACCATGGCACGGGATTGCCCGTGCAGGCCCTGGAAGGCGCACATCCCGAGCCGCTGAAGCATGACCATGTCATCCTGGACATGGAGGGCGGCGCGCGCGTGACCTTCAACGACCCGCGCCGCTTTGGCGCGATGGACCTGCTGGCCACGGGGGCGGGGCACAAGCTTTTGGACGGGATCGGACCCGAGCCGCTTTCGAACGACTTCCACGAGATCTGGCTGGCCCATCGGCTGAAGGGGGCGACGCCGATCAAATCCGCGCTGTTGGATCAAAAGAACGTCGCGGGCCTGGGGAATATCTACGTCTGCGAGGTGCTGCATCGGGCCGGCATCGCGCCCATGCGTCTGGCCCGCGATGTCACCCGTGCCGAGGTCGCCCGCCTTGTCCCCCTGATCCGCGAGGTTCTGGCCGAGGCCATCGAGGCCGGGGGCTCTTCGCTTCGCGATTATCGTCAGGCGGATGGCGAGCTGGGTTATTTCCAGCACACCTTCCGCACCTATGACCGCGAGGCGGAGCCCTGCACCACCTGCGCCACCCCCATCGCAAGGATCGTCCAGTCGGGGCGGTCCTCTTTCTTTTGCCCGCAATGCCAGAGGTAAACATGCCCGACACGCTGATCCTGGAACGTCACGACGCGGTCCTTCTGATCCGTCTGAACCGGCCCGAGGCGCTGAACGCGCTGAACCGGCAGCTGATGGGGGAACTGGCGCAGACCCTGGCCGAGGCGGAGGCCGATGCGGGCCTGCGTTGCATCGTCATCACCGGAAGCGACAAGGCCTTTGCCGCCGGCGCGGATGTGCGCGAAATGGCGGAAATGAGTTATGCGGAAGTGGCGGCTTGCGATCTTTACGGCCCCGAGTCCGAGGCGATCGGCCGCATCCGCAAACCGATCATCGCGGCGGTGTCGGGCTATTGTCTGGGCGGCGGCTGCGAACTGGCGATGATGTGCGACTTCATCCTGGCCGCGCCCTCGGCCCGATTCGGCCAACCCGAGATCAACCTTGGCATCAATGCCGGGATGGGGGGCACGCAAAGGCTGACGCGGCTGGTGGGCAAGGCCAAGGCGATGGAAATGAACCTGACCGGCCGCCTGATCGACGCCACCGAGGCCGAGCGCGCGGGCCTTGTCGCGCGCATCGTCGAGGGCGATGTGGTCGCCGAGGCGCTGAAGGTCGCGGGGGGAATCGCCGCGAAATCGGCGCTTGCGGTGCGGGCGGTGAAAGAATCGGTGGGCCGCGCGCTGGAACTTCCGCTGTCCGAAGGCCTGCGCTTTGAACGCCGGATGTTCCATGCAGCCTTCGCGACCGAGGACCAAACCGAAGGAATGAAGGCCTTTTTGGAGAAACGCCCGCCCAGCTTCAAGGATTGCTGATGTTTCCCGGTTGACATGGGGCTGTTACACCATTAGTTCCCCGGCCTCAGAACATATATACATGCGAAACGGACCCTACCCGATATGGCAAATACCGCCCAGTCCAAGAAGCGCGCCCGCCAGGCTGTCGCGCGTCAAGATGTGAACAAGGCGCGCCGTTCGCGGATCCGCACCTTCCTGCGCAAGGTCGAAGAGGCTCTGGCCTCCGGCAACCAGGATGCGGCCGCTGCCGCGCTGAAAGCCGCTCAACCCGAAGTGATGCGTGGCGTCACCAAGGGCGTGCTGCATGCGAACACCGTCGCCCGGAAAATCTCGCGCTTGAACCACCGTGTCAAGTCGCTGGGTCTCGCCGCGACCGCCTGAAACCTGTCAGGTCATTGATTTGAAACGCACCCCCAAAAGGGGTGCGTTTTGCTTTTTCACCCCCCGCCTGGCGCCGAAAATGGCATGCGTTGCTCTTTTGCCAGAGGGGGTGGGATTCGCGGTGACGGACTTCGTGTCAAGCGCATAGATCGGTTGAAACGGGCGCGCGCGGGGCGATAACGTAAGACTGCGATTCACATCGACTTGGGGGACGACAGGGATTCTGGGCTGGAAAATTTGATGACTGCTGCTGCCGCTTTGGTCGTCGGATTATAAAAATAGCTTCCAGAACAGTGCATTGGCAGGTCAACACGGGCAGAAGACCCGAACGACTCAGGCAAAGGCCGGCGAACCGCCCCGGCCTTTGATGCGCCACTGCCCGAGATGCGCCGTAGGGGCCGGAGTTTTCCGGGCCATTGGTGTTTTCGGCCTTCCGGTCCGTTTGTGGATCAGGAAAGACAACATGAAAGGCGGAGCCCCCCGGCTGCACGGGGGCGTTCCCGAACGGATAATATGACGCAAGAGACTTGGGGACAGATTCGGGAAAACCTGGTGGCCAGCCTGGGGCGCCACAACTACACCTCCTGGATCGAACCTCTGAAGCTCTCGGCCCTTGGGGCGGGCGTGGCGCAGTTCGAGGCGCCGTCGTCCTTTATCGGCAACTGGGTCAGCCGCAATTACACCGACCAGATCCTGTCAGAGCTGCGCGCCTCGGGCGCCGATGTCAGCCGGGTGGAATTCACCGTCGTGGGCTTGTCGGCCGAGCTGAAAAAGGCCGCGCCCAAGCCCGCAGCCCCCAAGCCCGCCGAAGCCCTGCCGGGCGCGCCGCTTGATTCGCGGTTCACCTTTGACACCTTTGTTGTGGGCAAGCCCAATGAACTCGCCCATGCCGCCGCCCGCCGCGTGGCCGAGGGCGGCCCTGTGACCTTCAACCCGCTGTTCCTTTATGGCGGCGTCGGTCTGGGCAAGACCCACCTGATGCACGCCATCGCCCATGAGCTGACTGCGCGGTCGCCCGAGCTGCGGGTTCTGTATCTGTCGGCGGAACAGTTCATGTATCGCTTTGTGCAGGCCCTGCGCGAACGTCAGATCATGGATTTCAAAGAGATTTTCCGGTCGGTCGACGTGCTGATGGTCGATGACGTGCAATTCATCGCCGGCAAGGATTCGACGCAGGAAGAGTTCTTTCACACGTTCAACGCCTTGGTTGATCAGAACAAGCAGATCGTGATTTCCGCCGACCGCGCGCCGGGCGAAATCAAGGACCTGGAAGAACGCATCAAGTCGCGCCTGCAATGCGGCCTGGTCGTCGACCTGCATCCGACCGATTACGAATTGCGTCTGGGCATCCTGCAAACCAAGGCCGAGGGCTATCGCAGCCAATACCGCGGCTTGCAGATTGCCCCCGGTGTGCTGGAGTTCCTCGCCCATCGCATCACGACCAACGTCCGCGTGCTGGAAGGCGCGTTGACGCGGTTGTTCGCCTTTGCGAGCCTGGTTGGCCGCGAAATCACCCTGGAACTGGCTCAGGACTGCCTGGCTGATATCCTGCGCGCCTCGGATCGCAAGCTGACGGTCGAGGAAATCCAGCGCAAGGTGGCCGAGCATTACAACATCCGCCTGTCCGATATGATCGGGCCGAAGCGTCTGCGCAACATCGCGCGGCCGCGTCAGGTGGCGATGTATCTGGCCAAGCACCTCACCTCGCGCAGCCTGCCGGAAATCGGGCGGCGCTTTGGCGGGCGCGATCACACCACGATCATGCATGGCGTGCGCAAGATCGAAGAGCTGATCATGACGGACAGCCAATTGAATGACGATCTGCAGCTCTTGAAGCGGCTCTTGCAGGGTTGAGTCTGGGCAGAAACCCGCTAGGGTCGGGTTCCCGGGCTGCGTGTCTATAGAATGTAGGGATGGACGATGAAACTCTCGATCGAACGGGCCGTGTTGCTCAAGGCACTGGCGCAGGCGCAATCGGTGGTCGAACGGCGGAATACCATTCCGATTCTGGCCAACGTCCTGATCGAGGCCGAGGGCGCGACCGTGTCCTTTCGCGCCACCGATCTGGATATCGAGGTCGTGGACCGTGCGCCGGCCATGGTGGAACGCGCCGGGGCGACCACGGTTTCGGCCGTGATGCTGCATGAGATTGTGCGGAAACTGCCCGATGGCGCCTTGGTCGTGCTGACCGCCGATATCGCGGCGGGTCGTCTGGCGATCACGGCGGGGCGGTCAAGCTTTTCGCTGGCGACGCTGCCGCGTGAGGATTTCCCAGTCATGGCCAGTTCCGAATATGCGACGAATTTCGGTGCGCCGGCTCCGGTGCTGCGTCGGTTGTTCGACAAGGCGAAGTTTGCGATCTCGACCGAAGAGACGCGCTATTATCTGAACGGCGTTTATATGCATGTGGCGCGCGGCCCCGAGGGCACGGTTTTGCGCTGCGTGGCGACCGATGGCCACCGTCTGGCGCAGATCGACGCGCCCTTGCCGGAAGGCGCCGCGGCCATGCCGGGCGTGATCGTGCCGCGCAAGACGGTTGGCGAGTTGCGCAAGCTGCTGGAGGATGACGAGGCGCAGATCGCGGTTTCGGTCAGTGAAACCAAGGTGCGCTTTGCGACGCCTCAGGTGACGCTGACGTCCAAGGTGATCGACGGGACCTTCCCGGATTATTCTCGCGTCATTCCGCAGGGCAACACGCGGAAGCTGGAGGTTGATGCGGCGGAATTCGCCAAGGCGGTCGACCGGGTGGCGACGGTGTCGTCGGAACGGTCGCGCGCGGTGAAGCTGACGCTGGAGGACGACCGTCTGATCCTGTCGGTCAATGCGCCGGATTCGGGTGCCGCCGAAGAAGAGCTGGCGGTGGCCTATGACGCCGACCGGTTGGAGATCGGCTTCAACGCCAAGTATCTCTTGGAAATCGCGGGCCAGGTGGACCGCGAGAACGCCGTGTTCCTGTTCAATGGCTCGGGCGATCCGACCTTGATGCGCGAAGGCAATGACATGTCGGCGACCTATGTCGTCATGCCGATGCGTGTGTGACAGCACCCGGGGGCGCTGCCCCCGGACCCCCGGGATATTTATGAATAGATGAATGGGGGGCGGTGTGAGCGGGCTTGCAATCACGCGCCTGACCTTGGGGATGTTTCGCAGCCATAGGGCGGCGGACTTGGCCTTTGACGGGCGACCCGTGGCGATTTCCGGGGCCAATGGGGCGGGCAAGACCAATATCCTTGAAGCCGTGTCGCTTTTGTCTCCGGGGCGGGGGCTGCGGCGGGCTGCGGTGGGCGAGCTGTCGCGGCGGCCCGAGGCTTTGGGCTGGCGGGTGCGCGCCGAGGTGCGGGGTCTGTCGGGCAGCCACCTGGTCGAGACGACGTCGGATGGCACCGGCCCGCGTGAGGTGCGGATCGACGACAAGGCCGTGACGCAAACCGCGCTAGGCGGCGTTCTGCGGGTGCTTTGGCTGGTGCCCGCCATGGATCGGCTGTGGATCGAGGCCGCGGAGGGGCGGCGGCGGTTCCTGGATCGGATCGTCCTGTCCTTTGTCCCCGATCATGGGGACGTTTCGCTGGCCTATGAAAAGGCGATGCGCGACCGCAACCGGCTGTTGAAGGATGGCGTCACCGATCCGCATTGGTATGCCGCGCTGGAAGCGCAGATGACGGATGCCGGGGAGCGGATCGCTCTGAACCGGCGCGCCGCGCTGGCCCGCTTGGCGGCGCAGGGGGAAGGCGCTTTTCCCCGGGCAGAGCTGGCGTTGGACGGCGAGGTCGAGGACCTGGGGCTGGCCTTGGCCCAGGGGCGGCGGGCGGATATGGCGGCGGGACGGACCTTGCACGGGCCGCACCGCGTGGACTTGCGGGCGACCTATGCCGCCAAGGGGATGCCGGCCGATCAATGTTCGACCGGTGAGCAGAAGGCTTTGCTGATCAGCCTGATCCTCGCCAATGCCCGCGCCTTGGCCGAGGATCTGGGGCGGGCGCCGGTGATCTTGCTGGACGAGGTGGCGGCGCATCTGGACCCGGGGCGGCGGGCGGCGCTTTATGACGAGATCTGCGCGCTTGGCGCTCAGGCCATCATGACCGGCACCGAAGAGGGGCTGTTTGACAGTCTGGGCGCGCGGGCGCAAAATTTCATTTTGGCCGAGGCCGGGGGAGCGAGTTTCATCACATGACACCACAGCGCGTCAGTCTGATCACTTTGGGCGTGGCCGATCTGGCGGCCTCCAAGGCCTTTTACGCGGCCCTGGGTTGGGTCGAGCATGGGTCGCAACCCGGCGTGGCCTTTTATCAGATGCAGGGGCAGGTCCTGTCCCTGTTCGGGATCGCGGCCCTGGCCGAGGATCAGGGCCGCAAGGGGGCGGACCTGGGCCGTGGCGCGGTGACTTTGGCGCAGTGCTTTGCCACCGAAGCCGAGGTGGATGCGGCCTTTGCCCTGGCTTTGGCTTCGGGGGCCAAGGCGCTGAAATCGCCCGAGAAGGTCTTTTGGGGCGGCTATTCCGGCTATTATGCCGATCCCGATGGCCATGTCTGGGAAGTGGCCTTCAACCCGTTCTGGACGCTGTCTGATACCGGCGCGGTGACGATGTAAATGGCTGAGATCATTCCCGAATGGGCGCTGACGCCTGCGGATGAGGCCCAGATCGCGGGCCTTTTGGCGCGCAGTTTCGACACCGATTTCGGCGGGCGCAGCTTTTTTCAGACGCGCCAGCATCTGCGGCTTGTGCATCGCGAGGGGCCGATCCTGGCCCATATGGCGGTGCAGTTTCGCGCCATGCGGCTGGGTGACAGGCTGATCACAGTGGCGGGCTTGGGCGATGTCGCGACCGATCCGGCTGCCCGGGGGCGGGGCTTGGCGGGCGCGCTGTTGGCCGAGGCGATTGCCCTGGCCAAGGCCAGCCCGGCCGAGTTCTTCTTGCTGTTCGGCGACCGTCCGCTTTATGCCGCCGCCGGGTTCCGGCCGATGCGCAATACGATCTTGTGGTGCGAGATGCGTGGTGCCGTCACTGGCCAGATCATGCGCGAACCCGCCGAAAGCCTGATGGTCCTGCCGCTGAAGGGCAGCTGGGACGAGACCGCGCAGCTGGACCTTTTGGGGAACCTGTTCTGATGACGTTGACGGGATTGCAGCTGGGGCTTTACGCCCTTGGCATGGCGGGGCTTTGGGCTGTGCCGGGGCCGGTTTGGGTGGCCCTTCTGGCCCGGACGCTGTCGGGCGGGTTCGCCTCGGCCTGGCCCTTGGCGGTTGGCGTCACGCTGGGCGATTGCCTGTGGCCAGCGCTGGCGATCTTTGGCATGGGCTGGGTTCTTGGCCTTTACGGCGATGCGCTGGTGGTTTTGCGCTGGGGCGCGGCCGTGGTCTTTGCTCTGATGGGGGTCATGCTGATCCGCAAATCCGGCGCGCTGATGGGGGCGGACAGCAAGCTGACCAAGCCCGGGCGGCTGGCGGGTTTTCTGGTCGGTGTGGCGGCCGTGATCGGCAACCCCAAGGCCATCTTGTTCTACATGTCGGTCCTGCCGGGGTTCTTTGGCGACCTGTCCAAGCTGCAGGCGCTTGATATCACGGCAATTCTGGCGATTTCCGTCGCGGTGCCGCTGGTGGGCAATCTGGTCCTGGCGCTGTTCCTGGACCGGGTGCGCACCCTGTTGGCCGCGCCCGAGAGGGTCCAGATGCTGAACCGGGCCTCGGGCGCGCTGTTGATCCTGGTGGCCTGCGTGATCCCCTTCGTCTAGGCCTTGCGGCGACGGATCAGCCCGATGGCCCCCAAGGCGCCGACCAAAAGCGGGGCTGAGGCGGGCAGGGGGACGGGCGTGATGCCGAGGGTGAAGCCGTGCCAATCCTCGAATCCATGATCCATCGTGAAGGACATGACCCCCGCCATCTTCAGCACGCCATGCGCCTCGCCGCCAAAGGTCACGACGCCGCCACTGGCCACGGCCGTGCCGGTGCCCCAAAAGCCTGCGCCGTTGGAATCCACGGTCACCGGGGTCGAGAAGGTCACCGGCGGTTGGCCGTTCCAGCTGACATAGGCCATGTAGATATCGTCGACCATCTCGGAGAAGGTAAAGGTCAACCGGCCGCCGTTTGCCATCTGGATCAGGTCTTTGCCCGCCGGCGAATTCGCGACGCTGCCCAGCGTATAGGCCGGGCCGCTCAGATAGGGCGACCCCGTCGCCTCGACCGCCCGGAAGGCCAAAGTGCTGTCGGCCGTCACGGTGACGAAATGGTCGCCGGTCCAGAACGAGGCGATGGCGCTGTCGGCGTCGATCCGCTCCCACTCGGCCCAGGTGACGGTGGTTGCGGCCTGGGCTGGCAGGGCCAGCAAAGCCGCGAAGGGAAGTGCGTAAAGGGACTTCATGTTACTCTCCAAAATGACATTAACCAAACCACGCTACGCCAAACCCGGAAATTTTCAACGATTCGGCCCCGGCTTCCCGTGAGGCCCGGCCCCTGACCCATGAAGCGTGACATTCCTGCGCGCGCGCGGTATGACTCGCGCGCGAGAAAAGGGGACCTAAATGGCCGAAATGACCGAAAGCTATGGCGCCAGTGCAATCAAGGTTTTGAAAGGCCTCGATGCGGTGCGCAAGCGCCCGGGCATGTATATCGGCGATACGGATGACGGGTCGGGCCTGCATCATATGGTCTATGAGGTCGTGGACAACGGCATCGACGAGGCCTTGGCGGGCCATGCGACCGAAGTTGTCGTCAAGATCCATGCCGACAGCTCGGTTTCGGTGCGTGACAACGGGCGCGGCATCCCGGTCGATATCCACGAAGAAGAGGGCGTTTCGGCCGCCGAGGTCATCATGACCCAGCTTCATGCGGGCGGAAAGTTCAACAACACCGACGAAAGTGGCAACGCCTACAAGGTCTCGGGCGGGTTGCATGGCGTTGGCGTTTCGGTGGTGAACGCGCTGTCGGAATGGCTGGAACTGACCGTCTGGCGCAACGACACCGAATACCGCGCCCGGTTCGAACTTGGCGATTGCGTGGTGCATGTCTATCCCGTCGGGCCTGCCCCTGGGATGAAGGGCACGCAGGTGCGCTTTTTGGCCAGCGCCAAGACCAACCGTCCGGATGGCACCTTCTCCAACCTGGAATACCAGTTCAAGACGCTGGAAACCCGGTTGCGCGAGCTGGCTTTCCTCAATTCCGGCGTGCGGATCATCATCGAAGACGAACGCCCCGCCGAGCCCCTGCGCACCGAGCTGTATTATGACGGCGGCGTCCGGGAGTTCGTGAAATACCTTGACCGGTCAAAGACCTCGATCATGGCCGAGCCGATCTATATCACCGGTGATCGCGGCGGGATTGGTGTCGAGGTCGCGATGTGGTGGAACGACAGCTACCATGAAAACGTCCTGCCCTTTACCAACAACATCCCGCAGCGCGATGGCGGCACCCATATGGCGGGCTTTCGTGGCGCCTTGACGCGCACGATCAACGCCTATGCGCAGTCCTCGGGGATTGCGAAAAAGGAAAAGGTCGATTTCACCGGCGATGACGCGCGCGAAGGCCTGACCTGCGTGCTGTCGGTCAAGGTGCCGGACCCGAAGTTCTCGTCCCAGACCAAGGACAAGCTGGTGTCCTCGGAGGTGCGGCCTGCGGTCGAAAACCTGGTGAACGAAAAGCTGGGCGAGTGGTTCGAAGAGAACCCGCAGCAAGCCCGGATCATCGTCGGCAAGATCATCGAGGCGGCTTTGGCCCGTGAGGCCGCGCGCAAGGCCCGCGACCTGACGCGGCGCAAGACGGCGATGGATGTGAACTTCCTGGCCGGCAAGCTGAAGGATTGCACGGAAAAGGACCCGTCGAAGTCCGAGATTTTCCTGGTTGAGGGTGACTCCGCCGGTGGCTCCGCCCAAACTGGGCGCGACCGCAAGAACCAGGCGATCTTGCCGCTGAAGGGGAAAATCCTGAACGTCGAGCGGGCGCGGTTCGACAAGATGCTGGGAAGCCAGGAGATCGGCAATTTGGTCATGGCGCTTGGCACCGGGATCGGCCGCGACGAGTTCGACATCAAGAAGCTGCGCTACCACAAGGTCGTCATCATGACCGACGCCGATGTGGACGGCGCGCATATCCGGACGCTACTGCTGACGTTTTTCTTCCGCCAGATGCCAGCCTTGATCGAAGGTGGTTACCTCTATATCGCCCAGCCGCCGCTTTACAAAGTCGCGCGCGGCAAGTCCGAGGTTTACCTGAAAGACCAGGCCTCCTTGGACGAATACCTGATCGAACAAGGGGTTGAGGGCGCGGTTCTGCGCCTTGCCTCGGGCGAGGAACTGGCCGGCGCCGACCTGTTGCGCGTGATCGAGGGCGCGCGCGCCTTCCGCCGCGTGCTGGACGCTTTCCCCACGCATTACCCGCGCCCGATCCTGGAGCAGGCGGCTTTGGCGGGCGCTTTTGAACCGGGCAGCGCGGATGCCGACCTGACGCGCGTGGCCGCTTTGGTCGCCACCCGTCTGGATCTGGTCGCGCCCGAGTTCGAAAAGGGCTGGCAGGGGCGCATCACCCAGGACCACGGCATCCGCCTTAGCCGTATCCTGCGTGGCGTCGAAGAGCTTCGGACGCTGGACGGCGCGGTCCTGCGTTCTGGTGAGGCGCGGCGCCTGGCCTCGGTCTCGGCCCCCCACAAGGAGGTCTATTCCGGCGTCGCCCGCCTGGTGCGCAAGGAGCGGGAAAACCTGGTCCATGGGCCGCTGGACCTGTTGAAAGCCATCCTGACCGAAGGCGAAAAGGGCCTGACCCTGCAGCGCTACAAGGGTCTGGGCGAGATGAACCCCGAACAGCTGTGGGAAACCACGCTGGACCCCGATGCGCGGATTCTGCTGCAGGTCAAGGTGGACGATATCGCCGAGGCCGACGACATTTTCACCAAGCTGATGGGCGACGTCGTGGAACCCCGCCGCGAGTTCATCCAGGCCAATGCCCTCAGTGTGGAAAACCTTGACGCATAAGGCCGCGGCGGGGTGAACTCTGCCCTGCGCCAAATCAATGGGGGCCCTCAGGCGACTGGGGGCCTCTTGCGTTACAGCGGCAGGAACCACAGCGCGAGGAAAGCCCCCGCGCCCGCCCGCATCGCATGGGTGATCCCGGGCGGGTTGTAGATGAAGCCGTCCAGGCCGGGGTCGGTCCATGGCATGTCCGTGTTCCACCATTCGCCAGCGGTCAGGGGAATATAGACCTCGGCCGGGGCGTGGCTGTGATCCGGGTAAAGCGTCCCCGGCGCCATGACCGTCGCGCCGATCCACAGGTCGTCCCGCGGCTCCAGCCCTTTTGGCCCCAGGATCACTGCATTGGCATGGGAATCGTAATAGGCTTGGTCCGGCGTGGCCGACCCCCGGCGCGCCCAGGTCAGGCGCGGGGCAAGGGCCGCAAAGGCCAGGGCCAGGTCGGTTTGTGGCGGCGGCAGATGGGCGCAGACGGGCAGGGTCGCAGCCGCTTCGGTTGCGGGTGCGGGGCTTTGCCAGCGGGTGATGACGGTCTGTGCCAGATCCTTGGCCGGGCCCGTGCAACGCGCCAAAGCGGCCTCGGCCAGGGTCAGGAATCGGTCAATCGCCAGATCGCGCATGTTCACCCCAAGCATGGTGACCCCGGATGGATTCGAACCATCGACCTGCCGCTTAGGAGGCGGCCGCTCTATCCCCTGAGCTACGGGGCCCTTAGGCCAGCCTGTGGCTTGTCGCGCAATTTCGGTGTTTTGGCAACGGCTTTGGGGAGGTTCTGTGGTGGGAAGAGAAGGGGGAGTGAATTTTGGCCCACCACTCCCCCGTGCTTCCCCTGCGTCCGGGTTGAGAGCTTGCAGGACGCAGAAGAGAGGCCCGGAACCGAAGTTCCGTTAGCGGTAACATAGCGGCAAATCCTCCTTTGGACAAGCGGGAGATTTGCTTGTAAGCAGGGCAAAAAGGGGGACCCATGGGCTCGGACGATCCACGCCGCACCTTGACCTTGCGCGATGTCTCGGAGGCCTCGGGGGTCTCTGAAATGACGGTCAGCCGCGTGCTGCGCCAGCGCGGCGATGTCTCCGAGGCCACCCGTGAACGCGTGCTGAAGGCCGCGCGGGAACTGGGTTACGTGCCCAACAAGATCGCAGGCGCCTTGGCGTCGCAGCGGGTGAACCTGGTGGGGGTGGTGATCCCCTCCCTGTCGAACATGGTCTTCCCCGAGGTGATGACCGGAATTTCCGCCATTCTGGAGAATACCGGCCTGCAACCGGTTGTCGGCGTTACCAATTACCTGCCCGAGCGTGAGGAAAAGGTTGTCTACGAGATGCTGTCCTGGCGGCCCTCGGGGCTGATCCTGGCGGGGCTGGAACATTCGGCGGCCTCGCGTGCCATGCTGCGTCAGGCGGGCGTGCCCCTGGTCGAGATCATGGACATCGACGGTCAGCCGGTGGATTCGGCGGTGGGGATTTCGCATCGCCGGGCGGGGCGGCAGATGGCCGAGGCGATCGTGGCCTCGGGTTATCGCAACATCGCCTTTCTGGGCACACAGATGCCCAACGACTTCCGCGCGAAAAAGCGGCTGGAGGGCTTTGAAGAGGCCCTGCGGCGCGGCGGCCTGTCCTTGGTCGACCGCGAGTTCTATGACGGCGGCTCGGCTTTGCTGAAGGGGCGCGAGATGACGGCGGCGGTGCTGCGGCGGTCGCCTCAGGTGGATTTCCTGTATTATTCCAATGACATGATCGGGGCGGGCGGGCTTTTGTATTGCCTGGATCAGGGCATCGACGTGCCGGGCCGCGTGGGGCTTGCGGGGTTCAACGGGGTGGAACTTCTGGACGGCTTGCCGCGCAGGTTGGCCACGATGGACGCTTGCCGGCTAGAGATCGGGACCCGCGCGGCGCAGATCATCGCGGGCCGCAATGCCGATCCCGATATCGGGCCCGAGGTGGTGGAATTGTTCCCGACCCTGCAACCGGGCGACACAATCCGCCAGCGGTAGCTTTTGCGGCAGGCCGGCAGTCGCCTGCACAGCTCCCACCCACCCACCCCGCTGCGCAGGCGCCTGCCTTCACGCCAAAAGCTGCGTTCCGTTGTGGCCCTGGATGGTGACGTCCAAAAGCGCGCCCTCGGTCTGATCCGTCGCAAAGGCCACTTCGGTGAACTGCGGCGTGCGGCCAAGGCGGGGCGTTTCCACCAGAACCCGGTGGGTCGCGCCCTGTTGCGAGGCCAAGTGGCGCAGCAAAGCGGCCTCCCCGGCAGCGCGAAGCCTTGCGGCGCGCTCTTTGATCAGCGGACCCTTGACCTGCGGCATCCGGGCGGCGGGCGTGCCCTTGCGCGGCGAATAGGGGAAGACATGCAGGAAGGTCAGCCGGCAATCCTGCACCAGCGCCAGTGTATTCGCGAACATCTCTTCGGTTTCGGTCGGAAAACCGGCGATCAGATCGGCGCCAAAGACCATATCCGGGCGCGCCGAAAGCGTGTCCATGCAGAAGCGGATCGAGTCCTCGCGGGAGTGCCGCCGCTTCATCCGCTTTAGCGTCAGGTTGTCGCCCGCCTGCAGGGACAGATGCAGATGCGGCATCAGCCGGGGTTCGGAGGCAATCGCCTCGATCAGCGCGGGGTCGGCCTCGATCGAGTCGATGGACGAAATCCGCAGCCGTTCGATCGTCGTCAGCCGCAGGATCTTTTGCACGAGGTCGCCCAGATGCGGCGTACCCGGCAGATCAGCGCCCCAAGAGGTCAGGTCGACGCCGGTCAAGACGACCTCACGAAAACCCTTGTCGATCAGGCGCTTGATTTGGTCGATCACCACACCCGCGGGGACAGAACGCGAATTTCCCCGACCAAAGGGGATGATGCAAAAGGTGCAGCGGTGGTCGCAGCCGTTCTGGACCTGAACATAGGCGCGCTGGCGGCCAAAGCCGTCGATCAGATGGCCCGCGGTTTCACGCACCGACATGATGTCGTTGACCTGAACCTTTTCGGTCACACCGATCAGGTCGGGCGCCGCAAGGTCAGCCCAGGTCGAAGCCTGCATCTTTTCATGGTTGCCGACGACGCGCGTCACCTCTGGCATTTCGGCGAATGTCTCGGGTTCGGTCTGCGCGGCGCAGCCCGTCACGATCACCGGCGCCCCGGGGTTTTCCCGCGAAAGCCGCCGGATCTCTTGCTTGGCCTTGCGCACGGCCTCGGCTGTAACAGCGCAGGTGTTGACGATCACCGCGCCTTGCAGGCCCGCAGCCTCGGCCAGTTCCCGCATCGCCTCGGATTCGTAGGCGTTCAGCCGACAGCCCAGGGTGGCGAAAATCGGAACACTCATAGCGCGGCCAGAAATGCGGGAGACAGCATCCCGTCAAAGACCCGCGCCACCGGACCGGTCATCCAGACGCCGTCTTGGCGCCAGTCGATCTCTAGCACACCGCCGTCCAGCTGCAGCGTCACCCGCCGCCCGGTCAGCCCGCGCAGATGCGCCGCCACCGCCGTGGCACAGGCGCCCGAACCGCAAGCCAGCGTCACGCCGGCCCCCCGCTCCCAGACCCGCATCCGCAGGTGGTCGGGACCGATGACCGAGGCAAATTCCACATTGGTCTTGTGCGGAAACAGCGGGTCATGTTCGATCTTGGGGCCCAGGTCGCGCAGGGGCACCGCCTCGGCATCGGGGACGAAAAAGACGCAATGCGGGTTGCCCATGCCGACCGCCACCGGATCGCCGGGCAGGGGCAGATGCATGACATCGACGCGGTGGGCCAGCGGCACCTGGTCCCAGTCGCGCTGTGGATGGCCCATGTTGACCGAGACGCGGCCGTCCTCGCGCCGGGCCTGCAGGCGGCCGCGGGCGGTGATCAGCTCGACCTGATCGCGGCCCAGATCCGCCATCACCAAATCACTGACGCAGCGCGTGGCATTGCCGCAGGCGCCCGCCATGGTCCCGTCGTTGTTCCAGAAATCCAAAGCGAAATCAGCGTCCTGGCTGGAGCGGATCTCGGCCAGCTGGTCGAATCCGACGCCGCGGTTGCGGTCGCCCAAAGCGCGGGCCAAGGCAGGCGTCACCACCGCTTCGCGCCCGCGCGAATCGATCACCACGAAATCATTTCCCGCCCCATGCATCTTGATGAAGGGCAGGCCCCTGGTCGCATTTCTGTCCATTGCGCCCCTATAACCCCTTGCAAGGGATTCGGCCAGAGCATGACAGTTTTGTGGGAGTGCCCCCTTGACCCTGCCTGCCGCCCGTCCTAAACGGCCCCCACACCGCATGGGGCCGTTAGCTCAGTTGGTAGAGCAGCTGACTCTTAATCAGCTTGTCGGCGGTTCGAACCCGCCACGGCTCACCATGCGGTGTGAAATCCCCCAAAATCCCCTGCCCGGCAATCCGCGTCCTTTGGGGCGTCTCTGTCAGAGGCTTTGTTAATTTTCCTGTCGAATTCGTTCGGAAATCGGGTTGACCTTGGCCGCAGCCTGTCATAGTCACCGCCTCGTGAGGGCCGGTAGCTCAGTTGGTAGAGCAACTGACTTTTAATCAGTAGGTCTCGGGTTCGGATCCCGACCGGCTCACCATTAAATACAAGGGCCTGGGTGGCAACACCCAGGCCCTTCGTTTTTGCGCGTGAGCCACTGGCGAGCATGGTTTTCAGGGCATATTGGGCGCAGCGCCGCACGCCCGTGACGTTTTATATGCCGCCATGGCCCGCAGACGGGCGCGAATCACAAAGCTCTGCATGTCCAGATCGTGCAGATCTGGCGCCAAAGCTGCGACGGCAAGGGGCCCGGTTTCCGCATCCGGCTTGGGCAGGACGATGGGAGAACCTTTTGCCGTGCCACACGGATTTCACGCATCCGTGCGGGACATGCCGGAGGTTTCCGCGCCAACGCGTGCCGGCCTATGGATCTGACGTCTCTGTCCCTGGGGCAGTGCCCTGTAACATGCTGGGATCACTTGCCGTTACCACGCTCCGCCGCCCTGGCCCTTTGACTTTTGTGCTGCCTTTTCTGGCAGCCGGCACTTCGCTTTCCAGGACCAGCGAGGGCGGCGCCTCGCAAGACAGCCGTCCCATGGCGGTCTCCGTTGCTTCGGCCTCTGCAGGGGCGGCAGGCTGCGGCGTGCCTTTGGGATTGGTGGCGTGCCTTTGTGGCACAGGGGATGCCACGGCCCAACCGGCGGGGACTTTACCCTGTGCAACAAGGGCTGCCACCGCAGATTGGGGCAGCAACTGCCCCAGGGACACAAGGGCCAGGGTCAAGGCCTGTCGGGCTTCGAAGCCTTTGGCTTTCTTCGCCATGGCCTGCAGATTTTGCAGGTCCTCGGTCCAAGCCGCGATGTCTGGCTCTTGACCCGAGCTGACGCGCAGGGCGTGATGGGCACCGGTCGCCACTGCCATCAGCTCGACCATGGCCCCATGGTCCAAGGGCAGTGCGTCCAAGGCTTCGTGGCATAATGGATCCTGCCAGGCAATGAAGTGAGGGGCAGGCCTGCGCGCCGCGCAGCTGGCATTGAAATAGGGCCGCGTTGCCGGCCGCCATGGGGCTGTTTCCCCCTGGGGGAGCAGCCCTTGCTTTTCTGCCATGCGGACCATGGGTATCCAGGCGGCCATCGAGGTGCCGGCAATCTTGACGCGCAAGTCTGCCTCGCTGGAAAGAAGGGCTGTCATCTCTTCCCATAGACCGCTGGCGCGGCCCAGGCTTGCCACCTCGGGGGTGGATTTGCCCGCTGGCCAGTCCGCGCCGAGCGCCCAGCACCATAGCCGCCTTGCTTGCAGATGGGCTGTTTCGACGCGGTGGTTGTCTTTCCAAGCCGACCAAACCGCTTGGACATCGGCTGACGCCAGATGAAAGGGGATATGCATACGCTCCGCGGCAGAGCACAGCAGCCGGAAACTGCGTTCGGACAGGGCTTCAAAACGCGCTCCCTCGAAGGACAGCCACACCTGGCCCGCTTCGGCCACCCTGGGCGGCAAGATCACTTCCGCCAGCAGAAAGCCATCATCTGCCGGTTCAAGGTCCGGGGCAAAGCTCAGAGAGCATCTGACGGCCTCGTGGTCGGGTGCTGCCCAGACCAGACGTCCGGGGGCCACGCGAAGCTCGCCCTTGCCGCACCAGGCAAGCCACTCCAGAAAGGTCAGCACAAAGAGATGTCGCGCCATCGCGGCCCCCGTTCAGAAAAAGATGTCTTCGGCTGCCGCCGTCGGACGCCCGGGCGCGATGGTCGTCACGACCCCCTGAGGCAGCCTGTTGAACGGGGCTTCCATCGGACCTTCCAGGTGACTCAGGAAAAGGTTCTCGAAGGTGCGCGTGACCCCGACGTAACACACCCGGTCCTGGAATGGCTCTAGGTGCGGCACGGCCTTGGTCGGCTCACGGCGCAAGGTCGGCAGGAAGACATTCTTGAAATCCAGGCCTTTCGCGCTGTGCATCGTCATCAGATAGACATGGGCGCCGCGTTCGCCATGCCGCAAGGTCCCGACCCTGTTGCCGTAGTAACTCAGAGGCACACCCGCCGCAGCCATGGAGTCATTCATGCCGATGTAACGCTCGGTCAGGTTTCCGGGATGATCCGTCGGAAGCTCTATCGCCTTGGTTCGGAACAAAGTCTCGTAGAACGCGCGCAGATCGCGATGATGGTGAAAAAGCACCGCCGAGGGCTTTCCCGCCCGCGCTCTTTGCTGCGCCTCGTTTGCGACCCAGGCAACTTCGTCCTCGATCTTGTCAAACACGACGTCGCGGATCTGGGCATCCGTCGTGTTGACCGCCTCGGCCTCGACCACATTGCGGGCCGAGGGGTTGATCGCCAGTGCCACTTCTTTCAGCGATGGGGTCAGGCGGAAAACTTCCCTCAGTTCATGCACGACAGGGGCAAAGCAGTTCTGCATCTCGGTCCGATTGGCGGCTTCACCATAGATCGTCTGTTCATAGTCACCGGCAAGCACCACGCGGCGCGCCCGCCCGCGAATCTTGTCCAGCCAGTCTTGCTGCAAGTCCTGCGCCTCGTCGACAAAGACGATGTCTGCCGAATGGTTCCCATACATGAAACCATGGACCGTCGAGAACTGGATGCAGTTCAGGTGAGCTTCGCGTAGACCGGATCCCGCCAGCGCCTCGCGTGCCATGCCGACCAGCGCATGGGTGTAGCTGAGGAAGGCAAAGCGCGCCGTCTGCCTGTCGGCGATCAGCCGTTCCAGGACATGGGTCAGGACCACAGATTTGCCACTGCCTGCAAAGCCGCAGATGAAGTGGTTGGCCGTGTCGATCTGCCGGGTGACAGCCTCGACCACAGAGAGTTGCGTTTGGCTGAGGTGGCCTTGGGGGATATACCAACCCATCGTCAGGTTCCTTGAAGGGGAGGCCGTGCAAGACCGGCAAGGTTATCTTCGCTATAGGCGGCCGATGTCGATCGAGGCGAGGCCAAGGTTCTTGCACGGGCCTCCGCCTCGCGTGCCAGATCGGTCTGGCCCAAATCGCGCGACACAGTCGTCAGGATACGGCAACCGCTTTCGTCGATCCTGTGACTGTTCAGGCGTTTGCCCAGTTTTTCAGCCAGAGCTTCCAGCATCAGGGTGCCTTCGGGTTTCCCATCTGCCTGCAAAAGGCGGCCTAGCGACAGAAGGGCCGAGGAATAGTCGGGATCGTGGCGCAAGGCTTCCCGCAACAAGGCTTCCTTCTCGGCCCTGTTTGTCACATCCAGAGCGAGGTTATAGGCGGAGGCCGCCGAGGGCTCGCGCTCATAGGCCTTGCGCGCCCAAAGTTCCGAGAGGGCGTCTTTTCCGGCCATGGCGTAGTTATAGGTGATCGCGACGGCAAAGTTCCGCGATGGCTCCATCTGCTCGGCCTTCTGGAACAACTCTGCCGCAAGCCGGTGGTCGCCCGCGCTTTGTGCCGCGTTGGCATAGGCGATCACCGACGAAACCGGCAGCCGACGGCCGTGCTTCAACAGCGCCTGGTTGAACTCTTGCTTGGCCTTCAAGAGTTGCGCTTCGATTTCGCTGAGGGGGCGGTTTGCCATCGGATCCAGCAGCACACTCTTGGCGATCTGGTCGCCAACCCTTGCCTCGATTTGCAACAGCTTGTCGCGTGAGATGCGGGCGGCAATGGAAATGCGGGTGTCGCGCCGGAAGCCAGACGCCTCGGGCGCATCAATGACCAGCACGCCCAGGAGCTTGTCAGGCGACGACACGCAGATCGGGATTTCGATGCGTTTTTGGCCATCCTCAAGGACGATCAGGTCCTCGCTGAAGATCTCGCCGCTGGGCAAGGGGGTCGATGACGGCAGGATGGTTTTGAAATCACCACCGCGCGCCAGCGCCAAGATCGGTTCGGAGGTGATCGGCTGAATGAAGTCAAAGCCGCAGCCGTGGAACCAATAGGAATGCAGGGCTGCCCCTTTCGAGACATGACTCCGCAAATCCTTTGGCACGATGGCTTCGACCCCAGAGCCAAGCGCCGTCATGATGCAATGGCGGACGATGGTGTTTTCGCTGCTGCCCCCGATGAAAAGCACGGCGTCAAGGTCGTCGGCCGCAAGCCCGGACTTCTCCAACGCGTCCTGAACCGGGGCGAAGACATGGGGGGTCCGATCATCGGTCGGCAGGGGAAAGCGGGTGAAGGGCTCCAGCGCATTGGCAAGGTCGATCAGGGTGGCCCCCGGCTTCGGCACCTGGAATTCGTCTTCGCCGATCCGGAATGGCTCGATGTCCAATGCCGTTACCCGCAGGTCCGTCGCCTGACGCAAAGCCGCGATGGTCTGGATGTTCTTGTCGCGGGCATGCTCCAACAGGCGGATCTTCAAAAGCTCTGCCGTCGGTTGCAGGCGTGGCAAAATACGCTCTTCGATGTCGCGTTCCGAGGGGACCGCCGGGCTGGAGGCCTCCAGCAATTGCGGCAACAAGACCTTTCGGGCGATGGCCAGGTCGATATCGTCGCCGCCCAGTGCCGTGAACCGCGAAATCGCAAGGTTGCGCGATTCGAGCCCCTCTGGCCGCCGCTCCAGTTTCAGGGCGGAGACATCGCAAGTGCCCGCGCCAAAGTCGAAGACGATGACATTGACGGGGCGGTCTTGCAGAAGCGTCAAGAGCTTGGCATCGGACTTCCCCTGCGCGGCCTCGAACAGATAGGACAGAAAGGCCGCGTTCGGTTCGTCGATCAGGGCCACGTGGGTCGAGACGATGCCAGCCTCGCGCAAGGCGACTTCAAGGTCCTTGCGCTGGTTTGCCTCGAAAGAGGCCGGCACCGAGACGCACCATTCCGCCGTTTTGGGCAGGCTGGCCGCCTCGATCGCCTTTTGGGTGCCAAGCTTGATGAAACGGAAGAACATCGCGGCCGCATCTTGCGCTGATTCGATCTTGTTGCCGGATTTCAGCACACCGCTGCGCAGGGCCGTTTCCGGGTAGGTGGGGCCGATGTCGACACCCAGCCGCATCTTGAAAGAGGAAAACACATTGCGTCCGTCGTGCAGCAGGGACCTTTGCCGATAGGCCTCGCGCCCAAAGATCAGGCGGTCGCCGACATAGGCGATGACAGTGTTGACCAGGTGGTGACGGGTCGTGACGCCATATTGGTCGGGCTGTTCGATCACCAAGGCGGCAACCTCTTCGCCAACCGCCCCCATCGAAACCGCGCTGACGACCGTGGTTGACGTGCCGAAGTCCATCCCGAGGTAGGTGCGCCTTGCAAGAGACTTTTCGTCCAGCAGCGGTCGCGGGTGCCGAAGGACCGCAAGCCCACTGCCGGACGATGGTGGTGCAGCCGGTTGCCGAACTGTGGCCCGCGCCGCCATCTCCTTGGCCGCCTGACGCATTTGGTCTGGCAGAGCGGAGGAGGGGTCGATGCAGCCAATGAATGCGGCGCTGGTTTGCAGGTCGCCGATCTCCACCGCGACGGGGACCCCATCGGCCGGTGCATGGGCGTGCCGATTCCGTATGGCTTTCATCTCTTGCAGCAAAGGGGGCCAAGCGGCGGGCGCCCGCTTTTTGAGGATCATCTCATCGCGGCTTGCCAAGGCCACCCGGATCAGCGCTGCAAGGTCCAATTGTCCCAGTGACGCTTCCCCGGCCTTCTGCATCCGCTGGGACTGATAGGGGTTCAGTTGATCAAGAACATAAAGTTTCCACCAGCGGGGTCCGCCGATGTCAGGCAGGGTCCTGGAAAGGAACGCCGCCAAAGCAACACCGATTTCTTTTTGAAAGGCCGACCAATTGTTCAAGTAAAATGCCTCGGACTGTCTGCATGGGGAATGCCGGATGGGATTTCACCCAACCTCCGGGATCGACTTGATCCGAGGAATGCGACCCTGTCGTGTCGACAGAAGGGAAGCCCTGTGGCGTCCGATCATGCGCAGTCCCGGGGCGGGCAATAAATTTTCATCACCGTCAAACTATGGAGTGACCCTTTATGCCATCGGGCGTCAAGGCTCGCCCATATCAGTCCAGCCCCCATTTCGTCCGATGCTGGGCAAGATAGAGGGCTCGTCCCTCCGACATTGGCAGCGCGCGGGCCTCAGTGATGCGTGCCTCAAGGGCAAGGCGCGCGCTCTTTGTCAGCGCGTTGGCGTAGAGCACCTGCCCTTGGGCGGAATAGCCCACCAGCCCACGGTCGAAAGCCGCATCCCACAAGGCCGACAGAAGTATCCCGTTCTCCGGGTCCAGCCGCTCGGCCGTCGTCGTGCAATCCGCCCAGGCCTTGATGTGGCTGGCCCGCAGAAGGGCCGAGTCGGTGATCCCTGTCATCGGGCAGGCAGGCCCCCAGCGGCTGACCAGACGGGCGCGGAAGATATCCTGTCCGATCCTTTGCACCACCAGGCGCTCGGCCTCGGTCGTCTGAGGCAGACCCGCAACCCGCGCATCAAAGGCCGCCGAAGCATCGAAGGGCAGGGTCTTCATCAGGCCGTGAAGCTTGAACAACAGCGCGGTCAAGTCGCCCGCGCCTGTGATCGTCAGCGACCCGCCCTTGGCCCCGATCGCCTCGGCCGCCGCAAGATGGTCAAGCCGCAGCGAAAACAGGCCCGCCGCCCCCGTCAGCCAGATCGTCCCCTCGGCCACAGGGGCGCGGAACCCCATCGGCTCCCCGCCCAGTTCCACGGTAAAGCCGGTGTCCAGCGCCGCCTTCTGGCAGGCCATCGCGTGGTAAACATCAATCATTCTGTCCAGCAATCCCAGTCAACGGTGAGTCGCACGCAGTTTGACACGCCGTCATCCCACAGAGCGCCATTTGCCATCCTGCGCCCTTTCACCGTGAAAGCCGCCTCAATCCTTCAAGAAGACGCAGGAATTGCCGAAGCGTCTCCAGTTCGGTTTCCTCCAGTTGGTCAGGGTGGAAATGCAGCACGCTATTGCGCAACTCCCGCACCGAATCCAATCCTTCGCAAAACGTCTTGCGACAGGCATTGAACTTCAACTTGTCCCAGTTCTCCGGCTTTTCCAGAACGCGCTTGTATTCACCGAATGTCATTTGTGAGGCGTCGGTCAACTGCTCCTTTCTTTCGGCGTCGCCATCAAAACAAGCATCCCGCAGTGTCGGGGTGTCAAAAGTTTCCATTAATATCAGGCGGATGTGGTGTTCGATCTGTCCTATCAACAAGAACGGCTCGGATAGCTCCTGGAACCGCTCACTCAGGTCGGTCGCTGTGACGATTCCGACAATCTTCTTGTCCTTGGCGCGGACGAAGACATAGTCGGATTTGATGATCTTCGGCGTAACCTCTGCAAGATCGTCGTCCTGGTAAACCTCGATCGGCTTCTGATCCATGACCTCGGACACAAGTTCGGGACGCTTTCCCTGGCTGATCCGGCTGCCGATTGTTTTCCAGCTGATCACACCCCTGAGGTCGCGCTCTTTCTCGATCACGGGCAGCTGTGAAAAATCATAAGACATCATCAGAGTGATGGCCTTTGCGATTGTGTCGCTTGGTGCCACCGAGACCACCTTGCGGTTCGCGGCCGCCAGCATTCGGACCAAATGCTTTTGTCCTTTATCCTGGATATCGTCGATCGCCGAGGCTGCGACGGAACTCGTGGCCTTCGCCGGAGGGATAACCTTCTTGAACACGATCTCGGCATCAATCCACGCCGTCCCAAAGTAAGGGTCGGTGCAAAGCCCGGCTTTCGCAAGCTCCGCCTTGATCCGCGACACCACATTGTCGCGACGCCGTTTGGCGTCGAACCAGCTCAACAGAACCCTGACCGTGCGTGTCGGTTCAACATTCTTGTCGACCTCGGCGATGATTTCCCGAAACCCTTTTGGGACGGTATGTGCGTTCATTGTCACAACTCCAGTTTTGCAAATGATCCATCCGACACCATCCGGTCCCAGGCGGCCAGGACCAGTCTTTGGGTGCGGTATTCGCCGTGGTGGCGGGTCTCTTTTTCCTTCAGGACGCGGAAGGTTTCGGAGGGGTAGTCGGGGCCCATGACCTCGGCGGGGTCGAGGATATAGGCCAGGTCCTGACGGGCCAGCCCATAGGCGCGGGCGAAGAAGGCGTCGAGCTCGGCGCGCAGATTTGCCCTATTGGCCTCGTCCCAGGCGAAGGGCGGGCCGTCATAGCCCAGGTCGCGGGCAAAGGGCGCCAGCGCGTGGGAGGTATAGGTGAGCCGCAACACCCGGGGGGTGAGGAAAGCCAACCGCTCGGGCGTGTAGAAGCTGGGGGGCAGGATGGGGAGTTGTGCCATCATGAAAACGGCCAGGGTCGTCGCGCTGACCTTCTGGCGGGCGAGGTAGTCAACCACAAGCGAGTTCAGGCAAGCGGTGAAGGCCGCCTGAACCTGCGGTGCCGCCGGAAGAAAAAACAGCCGGATCTTGTGGTTCACCGCAACATCGGGAACCAATGAGGCAATCAGGGTGCGTTCGTCAGTTGCGCGGGCAATGTCTCGCCATCCGGTGAGCCATTTCCGCCGCCATCCCATCGATTCCGCGCGGGCGTCCCGCAAGGCGGCGTCGATCCAATAACGGGGCGGGGGCTCGAAATCGGGTGAGGCCTTTTTCAGGACATCGAATTCGACCATCTCGCCGGACTCGTCATATCCTGCCCAACGGTGGTCGAATTGGTGCGCCATCTTCGCTTCGAAAAGGGGAAGCCAGGTTTCAAGCGGCGGGGCCTCGTAGGGTGCGTGATCCTCACGCACCCACCCGCGCACCCAATTGGCACCTTCGCGGGCAAAACCCTCGGCCTGCAACTGCGTGGCGGTGCGGAACAAGTGGCTGCTGTCCGCCATGTCGAACATTTTCGTCATGTAGGTGAAACCCCACGGATTCCCCGCCTCGCCCTTGGATTCTTCGATCAGGACCGGGGCGGCCTCGTAGATCTGGGCGGTCAGTTCGGCGTCCTTGCGGCTGCGGAAGACCGGGGCGGTTTTCGTGTTGGGGTTCAGGCGGGCGATGGCGCCGGGGGTCAGGGTAAAGTTCCGCTCGGGCTCGGCCAGTTGGGCGGGGTCGGTCAGGAAAAAGGCAAAGCGCGCCGTGCCCTCGTCCTGGCCAAGGGTCAGAAGCGAGAATTTCATGCGGCTGTCGACGGCGGGGAAAAGGCCGGCGCGGTTCTCGAAATCGACCAGCCGGGCCAGGCGGCGCTTGGCGACCAGATGGGCAAAGAAGGGCGCGGTCGTGGCATCGGTGGCGATGCCGGTGGGCACGATGACCCCGGCGCGGCCCTGGGGTCCGGTCATGCGGGCAAAGTGTTCGGCAAACAGCGCATAGGTGTTGACGTCGCCCCGGCCGGTCAGGGGGAAGCGGCCGCCGACGGGGCGGGTGGTGACCTTGCGGTCGCGGCCCACGAATTCCTCGACCTCGGGCGTGCGGGCAAAGGCGGAGGTCGCCTCGGCGATGCGCTTGGCGGTGACGAATTCGGCGTGAAGCGCGCGGTCGGGGCTGCCCTCGGGGGCCAGGGCCAGGGCCTTGATCAGCGTCTCACGCGCGGCCTTGTTTGCGGCGCCCGCGATGGCCGGAGAGCGGGTGGCAAAGAATTCCTGCTCTTGCAGCTTGATCCGCTCCCATGGCGGGTTGCCCAGGACGGCATCGAAGCCGCCATTTGCGAAGACGTCGGGGAATTCCAGCGGCCAGTGGAAGGCGCGGGCGGTGCGGGCGATCGAGGCCTGGCCCAGAAGCGGGCCCCAGACGGCGCCGTTGTCCAGCGCCTGCCAGAGGTCCTCCGAGGTGGGGACCAGGCGGGCGCCGCGTGAGGGCGGCGGGCCGCCGGTCTTGGGCAGAAGATAGGCCGCGACGTAAAGGTCGCAGGCGGTCTCATATTTGTGGAAGGTCGGGTCGGCGCGCAGTTGGGCATAGCGGCGGGACTTGGCCTCGACTTCCTCGACGGTGTCTTCGGTCAGGTTGCGAAAGCCGGTGTATTCGGTGGCGAGGGGGCGGGTGGCGGGCAGGCGGCGGGAGGCGCCCAGAAGGTCGCCCTGGCCGTCCTTGGCATCGCGATTGGCCTTGGCGTAGTATTTGGCGGTGGGTTTGTCGTCGCCGGCAAGGGGGGCATAGGCCTCGTCGGGGATGCCCAGTTGCAGGACGTTCAGGTCAAAGACGCCCAGCAGCGCGTCGCCGCAGCGGATCTGGGCGTCGAAATAGCCAAGCGGTTTGCCGGGATCGACGGTCTCGATCCAGAGGGCGACCTTGGTGAGTTCGACCGCCATGGGGTTGCGGTCGACGCCGTGCAGGCAGGCGCGGGCGGCATCGCGAAGGGCGTGGCGGAAGTCGGCGGCGGAGGGGGTGCCCCCGGCGCGGTAGCGGGCAAGGCGGGTGGCGATGCGGCGGGCGGCGGCCAGCAGGAAGTGGCCCGAGCCCACGGCGGGGTCGATGACGCGGAGGTCCAGCAGGGCTTTCTCGGGGTCGGGCTTGGCAAAGCAGGCGTCGAGGACAGGGTTCAGTGCGGTGTCCAACAGGGCCTGGACCAGGCTGTCGGGCGTGTAATAGCTGCCGGTGGTCTTGCGCTGGTTGCCCCGGGTCTCGGCGGCTTCGGTGGCAAAGGTCAGGCGGGCGCCGTCCAGCTGCGGTTGCAGTTCAAGGAGGGATTCGTAGACCGAGCCCAGCTCCTCGGTCTGCATGGCGCGCCAGTTGACGGGGACCATGGCATTGCCGTCTGAGAGCCAGGAGAGCTTCCACAGGGCGTGCAGATAGGCGCGGTTTTGCAGTTTGGCGCCGCGCAGGTGGTGTTCGGCGAGGGGGGAGAAGAGGCCGCCCAAAGCGGTAAGGCCAAGGCGGGGTTCGCCGCGCGTGAGGGCGCGGAAGGCGATCTGGGTGGTCTCATAGCGGTCGGTGTGGCGGTCCCAGGCGGCGCGGCGGGTGGCAAGCTTGCGCAGGCGGGTGAGGGAGTAGCCTTGAAGGTAAAGGTCGCGGGCGTCTTGGGGGGTGGCTTCGGCGTGCAGCAGGTCGCGGTCCTCGGCCACCATGACGAAGATCAGGCGGTAGACCAGGCGCAGGAGCTCGTTGAACCAGTCGGTGAGGGGGATCTTGCCCGATAGGACATCGGCGCGCAGCTGGGGATTGGCATCGAGGAAGCCGGTGCCGAGCAGTTTCAGCGCCTCTTCGACCTGGCCCGCCAGGCGGTTGCGGGCGGTTTCGCCGGCCCTTGTGCCCTCGTCGCGCCAGCGTTCCAGGGCGCAGTCGGGGGCGGGGGTTTGGGCTGCGCCAAAACGGGAGCGGTGGATCAACAGCCAAAGCGCGGTGAAGGAGGCGATGTCTTCGGTCGTGAAGATCTGGCGGAGGTCGGCTTCGACATAGGCGGGACGGGTCAACGAGGCATTGTCGCGCATCAGCCGCAGGGTATGGCCGTTGGAGGCGAGGCCCCAAAGCGCCTCGTCATGGGCGTTCAGCTGGTCCTGGACGGCGAAGGCGGCAGAGCGGGGGCGGTCTTCGGACAGCCAGGGGGAGCGTTTGTCGAGCGCGTCCGAGGGGGGGACGACGGCCAGGGGGACGCGGCCCTCTCCGGCGGTCAAGGCCAGCGGGAAGGCGGCAGGGGTCAGGTCGTGGAAGCCGAAGGCCTCGGAGAGCAGGCCTTTCAGGAAGCGGGTTGTGGCCTCGGGCGCGGGCAGGGACAGTTTCGCGAAGTCGTCGAAATGGGCCTGGCCGATGCGGAAAGCGAGGGAGATTTCCTCACGGATCGTCAAGCCCTTGCGCAGGCCGTAGCTTTCGGCGCGCGCGCTTGCGGTTTCGGGGTCGGTGATCTCGGCCAGCATCGCGGGGGCGATGAGGTTGCCTTCGAGGGTCAGGGAGGGCCAGACGATGGCGGAAGAGGGTTTGCGGGCCATGGTCAGTCCTCGGACGGCAGAAGGGTAAAGAGGCCGATGACATCGGGCGGGAGGGCAGGTTCGACGGTCACGCGGGTGACGCCCAGGGCCTGGCGGAGGCGGCCGTGGTCCTCAAGCAGCGTTTCGGCCCTGGCTTGGGCATGGGCAGAGATGGGGGCCATCAGCTCGGCCAGGGCGGCATGGGATAGCGCCATTTGGCGGTCACGGGCCGAGGGGGCGATCTCGCCGCTGACCGGGGCGGCGATCAAGGCGCGGGCGGCGTCTGCGGTGGCGATGATCGTGGCGCCTTGCAGGGCGACGATGGCGGCCTCTTCGGCCAAGAGCAGGCGTTCGCGCCGCCCGTGGATCGTCAGTTTGAAGCGCAGGCGCAGCAGAACGACGCGGGTCAGGCGGGATACCGCAGCCGTCTCCCAGGCGCCGATGCGGCCCATATCCAGGTCGGGCAGCGACTTGGGGTCCAAAGCGCCTTCGACCAGCGCTTCGGCCAGACATTCGGTCAAGGGATGGGTGCGGGTCAGAAGCGTGGCATCCGAGGGGCAGGGCTCGGATACCGCCAGCCGTTTGGTGCCTTTCAACCCGCGTTCTTCCAGCCTTTCGCGCAGAGTTTGCGGCAAGTGGGGCAAGGGCGCCTCGAAGCCCGTCTTGCGCGCCGTCATCGGCGCGTCGAAGAGTTTCAGCGCGGAGCCCACGAAACCCAGAACCGCCGCGCCGTCGCCCATAAGGTCTCGGGCCTTTTGCCATTCCGGCAGGACCTCGGAGGCGCGCATGGCGTTTTGCGCAAAGATCGTGCGGGAGCGTTTTTCCTTTTCCTCCGCGTCATGCCAGCGAACCGCCATGGCCTGGGTTCCATCCTCCAGCCGCAGGTCGAAAGCCATCTGTTTGTGCCCCCGTTTCAGCATCATGGCGGCCATCAGCGCATCGGTCACTGGGCCACGCTCGTCTGGTAGGGGGACGGTGACGCCCGTGGCCTTTTGGATGGCGCGGGCCTTGTTCAGGATGACGTCCAGCACCGCCCCGTCGATGGCGCTGTCGGGCGAGAACATCAGGAGCGAATGGACCTCTTCGGCCGCCTGGCCAAAGCGGTCGACGCGGCCTTCGCGCTGTTGATGGCGGGTCGGGTTCCAGGACAGGTCATAATGCACGACCGTGTCGAAATGCTGTTGCAGGTTGATGCCCTCGGAGAGGCAATCGGTGGCGACCAACAGGCGCTGCGGCGCCTCGCCCATCAGAGCCACGCGGTCGCGGCGGTCGTCAGGGGTAAGCGCGCCTGTGACGGCCTGGATCTCCAGCTTGGGAAAGGCCTTGCGCAACGCATCGCGCACGTGGTCGGCCGTCGCAATAAAGCGGCAGAAGACGACAGGGTTGGCGCCTTTGGCGATCAGCGGTTTCAACAGCGAGACCAACGCCTGGACCTTGGGGTCGGGAGCGGTTTTCAGGGTCTCGGCCAGGGACAGGAGACGGGAAAGGTCAGCATCGCCGGTAAAGGGCACGGGTTCGACATCAGTCCCGTCTTCATCGTCCTCGTCGTCATAGATCTGCGGTTCAAGCCGCTCTTCGGCCCCCGCCCGGGTGCGCAGCGCCGACAGCGCGGCTGCGGGCGAAGACCCCACGCAGCGCATGATGGCGAGCGTCCCCCAAAAGGCGAGGCGTCTTTCGCGCTGGCCCTCGCCCGCGCGGTTCACGACGCCGAGGCAGTAATCCAGCACCGCTTCGTGAAACAGCCGGTGATCGGCGTTCAGACGATAGGGCGCGTCGGTGGACATGTGGCGCGGGAAGGTGCGGCCCTCGTCCCATTCCGGCGTCGTCACATCGACGCGGCGGCGCTGGACGAAATGGCGGGCCAGGCGTTCGCGGTATTTCGCGTCGTCGAAACGCGCCACGGCGAAATCGGGATGGATCAGCGAAAGAAGGCGCGAAAAGGCTTCTTCGTCGCCCGAATGCGGCGTGGCGGTCAGCAGGAGAAGGGCGCGCTGTTCCTTTCGCACCAGACCTTGCAACAGGGCAAATCGCTGGTGGCGACCCTGGGTCGTGCCGGTGCAGGAATGCGCCTCGTCGACAATGACGAAATCCGGGCAGGCGCGGGCAAAATCCTCGCGGCGCTTTTCCGCCTTGATGTAGTCCAGCGACACGACCGTGAAGGGATTGGCGCTGAACAGCGTCTGATCCAGTGGCAAGCCCCGCTCCAGCCGCGCGGCGGAGGAGGAGGTCACGGCAACCGCATCTATGCCAAAGCGGTTCTTCAGCTCTCGCACCCATTGTTCCACCAGATGCGGCGGACACAGGACGGCAAAGGCATCTACCTCGCCCCGGTCGATCAACTCGCGCAGGATCAACCCCGCCTCGATCGTCTTGCCGATCCCCACGTCATCGGCAATCAACAGCCGCGGCACGGGCAGGCGCAGCGCCATCATCAGGGGGACAAGCTGATAGCCCCGCGGCTCGAAGGTCAGGTGGGCGGCAGAGCGGAAGGGACCCGCGCCCCGCCGCAGGGTCAGGCGCAAGGCATCCGCCAGAAGTCCAGCACGCTCCGACCTCGTGGGGATGGCATCCACCGGCAGGTCGAAGCGGGCGGGTTTGACCTCGGTGATCTCCAACCTTGGGTCCAACAGAACGGCATCCTCTTCGCTGCCCGACAGGGGGCGCAACGCCAAGAGGTGATCCGCGGGCGAGGGCAAAGCCACCCATTCGCGGCCACGGGCGAAAACCAGGTCTCCAGGCGAGAAACGATGTCCCATGGGTCAGTCCTTCAACAGATCGGCGAGGCCGGGGGGCAGGTCATCCCCGGTCTGGGCAAGAAGTGTCCAGCCGCGCTCGTCGGCCTCGGCCTGGGCTTCGGGCGGGATCGGGGCGGGGAAAAGCGCCAGGCGGTGGCTGCGCCAGGCCGTCAGCGAGAGCCCGGCCAGGGTCAGTGGCTTGTTGTCAGGCGGGGGGATATCGCCCATGGGGGCCGCCTTGGCCTCGGGACGCAGGTCCCCCCGCGCCAAAGCGATCAGCAAGGCGCGGACTTCGGTGTCGGTGCGGTCGATCAACTCGTGATCGGGCTGGTTGAAGTAAGACAAAAGGCAGCGATAGCAGCCCTTGACGCAGGGCACATCGGTTTCGACCAAAAGGCTGGCATCCTTGGCCGCGATGGCCGCCTCGATCCCGTCCAGGTGCATGATTTTCAGCGCTTCGCGGGCGAGCGCGGGCAGGACGGAAGGGTCCTGGGCCAGACGCGCCAGGACACCGGCGCCGCCTTCGGTCGCCTCGTAAAACAAAAGCGCCCGGCGGTCGGTGCGGGCGGGCAGAGGCTCGCCCAGCATCTCGCCCTCTTCCAGCTGGAAGCTGCGCTCGATGGCGCGCAACAGCGCCTGTTGCACGGTCGCCATGACCCCCGCCGAGGGCGGTTTGCCGGCAAACCGCAGGTGCAGCGCGTTCTTGTTGTCCTTGACGATGGGGACGATGCGCAGCGCCTTGGCCTGGTCGGGAGCTGCGGCAGGTTCTTCTTCGCCTTCGCCGGGCAGGGCCACCCAGCGGCCCGATTGCGGATCAATGCCAAAGCCCGTGAGGTCCTTGTTGGCGCGCCGTTTCAGGCCGAGGTTCAATCGGCTGATCTCGGCACCCTGGCCATATTGCAGCGCCAAAAGCGGCGCGCCATCGGCATGGACCTGCGCCTTCCAGGTGTCGCGCCGCCCATCGCGCAAGGCCCAGGCGAAGACGGTCTGGATCTCGAAGCCCTGGCGGACACGCTCTTCGTCGTTGGCGGTGATGCGATCTGCCGGCAGGGTTTCGACATTGTCGATGCGCAGGGCCTTTTTGATCTCGGGCGCGCCGACCAACGGCGTGCCGCAGGCGTGGCAAAGCTCGCGGTCGTCCTCATGCGCGGCGCCGCACTCCGGGCAAATGATGATCCGCTGCGTCGACAGCGAGGTCCCGTCATCCGAAGCCGCCCCGGGCGCCAGTTTCGCGCGGTGCACGCGGTAGGCGCGGCCTTCATGATAGATCAGGCTGCGAGGTCCGAATTCCGAAATCGCCAAAAAGCGGGCGCGTTGCAAGAAGGCACCTGCGCCACCCGCGCCGGGAACCCAGGCGTAAAGTGGCAGGCGGGGGAAGTTGTAGCCCGGCAGGAAGCCCTCGGTTGCAAGATAGCGGTAAGAATAGAAATCCGACCCATTGCTTTGCTTGCCCTGTTCCAGGATCCCCAGCTGTTCATTGGCCTGGGCCTGGGCCGCCTTGATCCTTTGGCGGTCGGCACCCGAAAGCCCGGTCTGCATCGACCGGTCGTTGGCTTGCTTCAACTGTTCTTGGGCGCTGCCATAAAGCCCGCGCCAGCGGTCGAAGGCGTGGTCGAGCATCCTGGGCGCCTCGGCCGCCACCCGGGCCACGAAGGCTTGCGCGTCCTCCATCCAGGGCGGCAGGGTCTCGCCCATCACCTGGGTCAGGACGCGGGTCATGGCGGGGATCGCCTTGGCAGGAAGCTCGGGCGCCTGGGCCGTTGCTGCGATCTCGGCGCGCAGGGGGGCGCCGGGAAGCGTCAGGTCCAGGATATGCGGGATGTCGGCGGCCAGGACCAGACCCGCTTCGGCCATCCACACGGCATGCAGATGCGAGGTGATCAGCTGTTCGTTCGTGATGTCCAACGCGGGCGCCCGGACAGAGCCCGCAACCATGGCCTGCCGGTCGTTGAAGAAATACTGGTCATGCGGGCTTTGCGCCGCGCAATAGGTGACGACCAACGCCGCCTGGCCGGAGCGCCCGGCCCGACCTGCGCGCTGGGCATAATTGGCCGGTGTCGGCGGCACGTTGCGCAGATAGACCGCATTCAGGGCGGAGATATCCACCCCAAGCTCCATGGTGGGCGAACAAAAGAGCGCGGGAAGGAAGCTTTCGGCCTCGCGGTCGGGCGCCAGTTCGGCCAGGTTCTTGGGGTCTTTCAGATAGGCAAGATCGGCGGTCTCGCGGCGGAACCGCGCCTCACGCCATTGCCGCAGCTTTTGCGTGACCTGGGCTGTGTGTTCCCGACCCTCGAACCCAAGGAAACGCTCTTCGCCGCGGCCAAGCCCCCCTGCGATACCGGTGTAAAGGTCATGGAAATAGGCGTTGCCCTTGGTGGTTGGATCGGCCAGCGCTGGCCCGGGCACCAGCCGCACCGCGGAGGGGGCCAACTGCCAGCCCGGGAGGTCAAGGCCGGTCATGACATCGGTCAAGAGGCCATATTCGCGCAGAAGCGCAAGCAGGCGCTCGACCATGTCCAGGTAATCGTCGGCTTTCAGCTTTTCGCCGAACCATTTCGCCTGATTGATCGCCTTGCCGATCCGCGACCTTGCCCCGCCACGCAGGATCGTCACCTCGTCGCGCAGCCGCGTATCGGCCTTGCCGGGCGGGTTCAGGATCAGCGCAGAGGCCTGGCGCGGGTCCTGGTCACGCTCCATCGACCAAGGGCTGCGCAGTTCGTGGCGGGATTTCTGCGCCAAGGGGTCAAGATGCAGCGGGTTCAGGTCCTCGGTCTGCACGGCCAAGGCTTCCAGCATGACATCCAGCGCCGCCCGACAAAATGCCTTGCGGGCCTCGGGCTTCAGCGCGCCCAGTGCCGGGTGAACCGCGTCAAAGCGTGCTGTCTCGTGGCACAGGTCAGCCAAGGCAGGGTAGTCGACCCCGATCAGCTTCAGGACCGAAAGGCTGGGGTTGGTAAAGCGCCAGCCGCGCCGCAGGTCGGTCCAGACCAGGTGCGACAGGACGCGGGTCAGCGTCTTTTCGGCATCCAGCCGCGCCTGACCGAGTTTTTCGGGTTCAGCCATCCAATAGCCGCGCCGGGCCGCATTTTGGCTGGTGAAGCCCAGCGCCTTGGCGACACGCCGGCCGAAGTCCTCGGGCTCGAGACCCCCTGTATCCTGAACGGCCCGCAGGATAGCGCCGCGCAACAGGCTGACGAAAAGAAAGTCGTTGAAATGGCCCGCCTGCAGCGCTGCATCCTGGCGGTTGTCGGTAAAGCCGAGGAGCTTCCGTTTGGCCTCTGGGATCGCTTGGTCGGGATCGTTCAACGCCTCCAGGATCGCGGTGGCAATCGTCGTCGTGGCAGAGCTGCGCCCCTCGGCCGAGAGGCCGCCCAGTTTCGAACGTTCCCGGGAATTGGGCGAGGGCTGGTCGTGGCAGGCGGGGCAAAAGGCAAAGCGGCCGGGCAGGAACCAGAAAGGCTGACCTTCATCCGTGATCCTTCCGTCGGGGGTGACGTTCTGCGCCAAGGGCACGCGGTCCCGGCGGGAGGGTTTCACCGCCGGGCCGGAGGGGCGGAGCTCTTGCCAATCCTCGGGCAGGCTGGTCGCAGAGCCGTCGAAAAGCTGGTCCTCCGTGCCTTTGGGCATCAGATAGCCCGCAACCACCTCTCCGTCGTTGCGGGGCTCTTCGTCGATGGGCCGGGGCAAATAGATCGCCTGGCCGTCCTCTTCGGCGCGGGTGACCGGGTAGAATTCCTGGCCGCACTCCCGGCAGAAACGCGCAGTATAAAGGCGGTCGGTCGGCGCCTTGGGGTCGTTCAGCTGCCCTTCGAGGTAAACGTTGCGCGGCGCGGGCCGCAGGGTCGTGAAGACCTCGCCCGAGCCCGAGATGAAACGGTGCAGCTTGAAGGCCAGGAAGGCGCGGTCATGGGTGCCACCGCGGGCGTGCTCTGGCAGCGAGGCGCGGGTCAGGAAGGCTTCAAGCGCGGGTCGGCAGGTCTGGGCCGGGATGCCCGAGGCCTGGGACAGCAGCGTCACCGCGTCCCCGAAGGCCACCGGTTTGCGCCGCTTCAACGCGCCGTCATTGTCCAGACCCAGCGCCATTTCGGACCAGATCGCCAAGGGGTGTTGGCGCAAGACCGCATCTGGCAAGTGATCGGGCAGGGGACCCATGGCCGCCGCAAGGTAGGGCATCACCTTTTCCAGCGAGATCGCGTCATCGGTTGCTCGCCGCAGGCTTTCGCCGATCACCGCATCCACGCCGATGTCGGCGCCGAAGATCTTGGAGGCGACAGCGGCCACGGTGGCCTGAATCTCGACCTCGCGTCCTTCGTTGGCCATGGTGGCAGAGGTCCCGATCGACAGCGCCTTTGCCCCGGTCCGGTCGCGCAGCCGCCTCACCAAGACCGCGACATCCGCCCCCTGGCGGCCACGATAGGTGTGCAGTTCATCCAGGACAATGAAGCGCAGGCCCTTGGCATTGGCGATGACGGTCTTATCCTGCGCATCTTGCCGGGTCAGCAGCAGTTCCAGCATCATGAAGTTCGTCAGCAGGATATCGGGCGGATTGGCCGCTGCGGCTTGACGTTCTTCGGCATTCTCCTGGCCGGTATAGCGGGCGACGGTCGGACGGATGTCGTCGGGCAGGCCAGACTCGGTCAGGAACTTGTTGACCTCGCCCAGCTGGCTGTTGGCCAGGGCATTCATCGGATAGACGATGATCGCCCGGGTCTTGGCGCCCTCGCCGGCCTTGCGGGCGCGGATGCAGGCATCGATGATCGGCACGAAAAAGCACAGGCTTTTGCCCGAGCCGGTGCCGGTCGTCACCACAAGGCTTTTCCCCTGTGCCGCGGTAGAGATCGCCTGTTCCTGATGCAGGTGAAAGGTAAAGGGCGCGCCGCCCGCCCGAAAGACCTGCGCCGTCTCGGGCAGGATCACCCCAGAATCGGCCAGTTCATCCGAGGTTTTGCCCCGTTTGAAGGCCGGGTTCAGCGACAAGAGCGCGTCGGGCCAAAAGCGGCCCTCGGCATATTGTGCATCGACGGCGGAGGCGATGTCGGGCGCGCGGATCGTGCTGAAAGAGCGGGAGAAGCCCTGGTAGCTCTCAAGGACCTTGCGGTCGAGGTCAAAGGCCTTCACGGTAAAATCCCCCAGATATCAATCCCCTCTGGGATATGAGCCCAGAGCCGGTCGCCGCGCAACCCCTCGTTGAAGGCCGCGCGGAACGTGCGACCGTTTCTGTCACCCAAGGCCTGGGCGGGCTTGGATCAGGGCATCTTGCCCGGCATTGCTGATGGCTGCTCGTGTGATTGTTGAAAGACAGGCCTCCGGTGCGCGAACGTGTCTTCCCGGATGCCCCTTCGGTACATGGCTACGAAGCGCAAGAGCGCTCCGGCTTGGCAATGGATTGACTTCTCGGGGCGATCAAGGTTCGTATCGCTCTCCTGAAACGCCTCACAGCCCTCGACATCCATTTCACGAAGGTCATTGGGTAAGGCAGTCCCCCAAAAGCAAAGGTGCGGCCGTCAGACGATTTGCGCAATGAAGTCGGTCGCTGGCGCGGGCTAGTTGCGCGCAAGAAATGGCGTCACGGCTACGATCTCTGCCTCGAGCCAGGTGAGGAATTCCGGGCCAGCCAGCTTGAGAACTTCGGCCCGCAGCAGCGGGTCTTCCGTCACAGCCTTTACCGCCGCCACGAATTCCTTGCGGTAGGCGGCCAGTTCATCGAAAGCCCAAGAGCGAATGGCGGAATTGTTGGGCAAGCGGATTGGCGTTTGTCTTTCCACGAGCCGCGGCCAAGGGCTACGTTCCGTCTCTGATGCCGACGCCTCTTCCATCCTCGCCAATACCTCGCTGTATATTTGGCGAAAGCGCAAACTACCCTTTAACCTTCTTTCGATGTCGGCCGATTGCCGGGCTACCCTAAAGGTTGCTTCGACATGTGATCGCTGATCCTGAAATTGGGCAGAGAAGCTGACCTTAGCCTTGGCCTCCTGCATCGCCGCCTCAACGGCCTCTGCCCCGCTTTCGATCACCGATACGAAGGCGGCCAATCCAGCTGCGGGCGTTGCGCGCTCGGCCTTGAGCGAGAGCGCCACAGGTTCAGCCTCTGCGACGGTTTCTTTTGGCAGCATCAAGCCCACAGGAATCCAGATCGTCGCCAGTTGCAAAAGGACCAGCGGGCCGAAATACAGCATCGCCAGCGTCCAAAGTGTCCAGAGGATAGCCACGATCGAAAGGGCTGTGGTCGAAAACAGCCGCGCAATGACCAAAGTGGCAAGGATCAAGAGCTGCCAGCCGAGAATGAGTTCCATGGGTAAAAACCTGAAAGAAAGAGCCATTGCCTCCTTCGGTTGCAATCCAACCGAAATCAGGCGCTTGCATGGCGTTTCAGCAGAGCGCCACGGAAAGTGCAAGCGCACGCCTTGAGGATTGAAGGATTGCGTCTTCGCATGTTAGCCAAGTCGCACCCTTGTCATTCCCGAGATTTCAGATGCCCGTTGCCACGTTCAAGACCAATCCCATCGCCCTCGAAGAACTGCTGAAATCCTGTGGCGCGGGCAAGATCCAGTTGCCCGATTTCCAACGCAGCTGGGTTTGGGACGAGGATCGGATCAAGGGCCTGATCGCCTCGATCTCGCAGGCCTTCCCGGTTGGCGCCTTGATGACATTGGACGTCAAGGCGGGCACGGGAACAGGCTTTGCCCGCCGCCCGGTCCAGGGCGCGGCGCCCGAGGCTGCCAGTTTCACGCCCGAACAGCTGCTCCTTGATGGCCAACAGCGGATGACCTCGATCTACCAAACTTGCCTGCGGGGCGAGGTCGTGCGCACCGTCACCGCTCGGCAAAAGCTGGTGGATCGGTGGTTCTACCTGGATATCCGCAAATGCCTTGACCCGGCAGCCGACCGCGTGGAAGCGGTGGTCTCGGTGCCTGCCGACCGCAAGATCAAGGCTGATTTCGACAAGGTCACCAAGCTGGACCTGTCCTCGCCCGCGCTGGAATACGAACAGCTGATGTTTCCGCTGAACCAGGTCTTCGACTGGGACAACTGGCAAGACGGTTTCGACATGCACTGGCTGGGCAAGGGCGACACGGCAACCCGAACCCTGTTCCGGACCTTCAAGAACGAGATCCTGCAAAGCTTCAAGGCCTATCAGGTGCCGGTCATCACGCTGGGGGCCGATACGACCCACGAGGCGGTCTGCCTCGTCTTCGAGAAGGTCAATACCGGTGGCAAGCCGCTGGATGCCTTCGAGCTGGTGACGGCAATCTATGCCGCCAAAGGGCATCGGCTGCGCGACGACTGGTTGGGGGCGTCCGGCGCGCCGGGGATGCAGACCCGGCTTGCCACCTTTGGTCATGCCGCCGGTCAGAAGTTCGGTGTGCTGGAAAAGCTTGCACCCACCGATGTCTTGCAGGCCATTGCTCTCCTGCACTCGGCTTGCGAACGTCAGAAGGCCGAAGCTCAGGACAAGACGGACAAGGATTTGCCGCCGGTCCGCGCCACGCGAGCTTCGCTTCTGGAATTGCCGCTCGACGCCTATCTGACCTGGCGTGACCCGGTCGAAAAGGGCTTCGAGGCCGCGGCCCGCTTCCTGCGCGAACACCACATTTACCGCGTTCTTGACCTGCCCTATCAGGGCCAACTGGTTCCCATGGCCGCCATCTTCGCCACTCTGGGCGATAAGGCCGAACACACTACGGTGCGCGAACGTCTTGCCCGCTGGTTCTGGTGCGGCATCTTTGGCGAGCTTTATGGCTCTGCCATCGAGACCCGCTTTGCCAAGGACCTGATGGAGGTGCCCGCCTGGGCGCTGGGCCAAGGGCCGGAGCCCGCCACGATTTTCGACGGACGCTTCCGCCCCGACCGCCTGCAAACCATGCGCTCCCGTCTGTCGGCCGCCTACAAGGGGATCCACGCCCTCTTGATGGGGGCAAATGCCCGCGATTTCCGGACCGGCAAGACCTTTGAAGCCGCCAGCTTCTTTGACGACAATGTCGACATCCACCACATCTTCCCCCAGGCCTGGTGCAAGAAAACGGGGCTCCCCGAAGCGATTTATGACAGCGTCATCAACAAGACGCCGCTGACCGCCCGGACCAACCGGATCATCGGCGGTCATGCGCCCTCGACCTACCTGCGGCGTTTGGAAAGCGGCAAAGCCGAGGACGAGGCGGGGCCGGCGCTGGATATCGCACCCGAGGTGCTGGACTCCTATCTGCAAAGCCACCTGATCGCCCCTGGTATGCTGCGCGCCGATGCCTTCGACGCTTTCATGGCCGATCGCGAACGCCAGCTTCTGGGTCTGATCCAGAAAGCCACCGGCCATCAGATCCTGCAAATTGCCCCGGAAGAGGGTGAGGAGGCCGACGCCGAAGCCAGCTGAAGCCCGCGTTGTCTGGCAGCCAAGGCGCCCGGGCTGGCCACGGACTGCAAGCCTGGCGTGGGCTGATCAGAACGCCTGGATCGACCAAGGCTTGGGCCCGGCTCGCGCTGCCGCGTCGGATGGGCTGTTTGCCGGTGCGCTGATGGACCTCGGCGCTGCTTTCCACGGCCGCAATTTCGATGCGCCACGGCGAGGCGCCCCCTTTTGCAAGCCAGCATGCGGCAGGCTGCCTTGATCTCGGAACCCGTCGGTCAGGCGGGAAGGACTGCATTTGCGCCCCCTGTTCGGCCCCCCGCGCTTTGCTGTTGGGGAAAAAGGCGCCAGAGGTCGCTGGTCAACTGCTTTTGAATGTTGATGGTGTCATTCGGTGTCCAGATGTTCAGGAATGCGTCCTGCGCTTGGAGATTGCCGGACCTTACGCCAATATCGCTGCCCGATCCTCATCCGATATTGCCCGCATCAGGCGAAAGATCGCGCCCAGACCTTTGGGCAGCGTGCAGCCCTTCGGGTGCCAGGCCGAGCGCATCAGGCGGTTTATGCGCCGCCTCTGCCAAAGTCAGATGCGCCGCCCCGACTTCGAAATCACCTGGATGTCTTGAGAAACAGGGGGCACTTCATGGCTGCGTCCACCCCCAAATGGCAGGAAACACCCCGGCCCCTCGACGGCTCTTTGCCGTGGGAAGCCTGTTCAGGCAAACGCCCCGGCCGCGCCCAAATGGACCGGCTCACCAGCATCACCAAGGGCGCGTGCTGCAAAGCAGGGGCCCTGGTCGTTTCGTGCGGCTTGATGGTCAGCGTTGTGCGGGGCCGAACAGGCCGCTGTTGGGGCCGCAGGCAAAGGCCTCTCGGGCGGCCAGAAGCGATTGGTGGGCGCGCAGGGCCTCGGGGGTCTCGAAGGCCAGGGTCTCGATCAGGTCGGGGGGGATTCGGCCAGCCACAAGAACCTGGGCGCGCAGGTCGGTCGGGTCGCATTGGGTCAAGTGGGTGGGCCGGTCCGGGCCGGCAAACAGCGCCTGCAACGCCTCGGGATCGGGGCTGGCGGGGTGGCCCGGGTTCGCAAAGAGACAGTCTTCGGTCCAAAGGATGTGGCGCGCGAGGATCAGCACCACCCAAGGCTCTCCGGGCGTCTGGCTGCGGGCCAGGCGGAAGGCGCAGTCGTCGGGAAAGGTGATCGAGGTCGCGATCCGCTCGCCCGCCTCGGGCAATATCCCGTCGCGCAAGATCGCGGGCAGGTTGCGGACCGGGGTCACGTGAGCCAGATGCGGGATCACGCGGGCAATCGCGATCCGTCGCAGCGCAGCGGCGCGCGTCAGGTCGGCTGGGGGGCGCTGCGTGGCAGGGCGGGTCAGGATCGGATTGGGCGCGATTTCGATCCGGCGTTGGATGATACGGATGGCCGGCGCGGGCTTGGCGATGCCCAGAAAGCCGCGCGTGCGGTCGGTTTCCTGCTCCAGCCAGATCAAAAAGCCGGTGCCGCAGATTTTCAGCAGGCCGGTCATCAAGAGATGGTCGCGATCCAGACGCGCGCGGATTTCCGTCAGCGCGTTCAGATGGTTGCGCAGCCAGTCTTGCGCCCAGACCCGGTCGGCAGGCCATGTCAGCCGCGCAGGCCCCGGCGGCAACAGCGTCGCTTGGGCGGCCTCGGCGCCGCGCACCCATTCGGCCTTGAGCCGCTCCAGCATGGCGCGCAGGTCGGGCCCGTCCTTTTCGCTTTGCAGCCGGGCGCCAGCCTCGGCCATGGCCAGATGCGCCCGCAGCGCCGCGCGTTGCGGGGCAAATTGCGCCTCGAAGGCGGCACGGCTGCGGTCGGGCTCGGGCGCACCACCGCGGTCAGGATGCGGCAACCCGGTCACAGAGAGGTCGCGCAGGGCACCCGCGCCCGAGGGCGTCGCGGTTTGCGCCGCGATATGCGGCCAGACTACAGGTTTTGCATCCTGCAAGAGAATCAGCAGGATCGTGCCCAGTTGGATCACCTGCACCTCGGGCGGGGCGGTCAGCACCGACCAAAGCGCCCAGGCGCCAGCAAGACCCGAAAGCGCAAGCGGAGAACTCCGGCGCGCCGCCGTCAGGGTCAGAAGGATGAAAAGCTGCCAAGCCGCGACCAGTTCCATGGCGTCTTTCTCTGCAGGGTTATTCTGCAAATTCTGGCAGGGAACTTGGTCAAAATTCGGGCAAAGCGGCAGCGATTTTCAAGCAGGCCTAGCCGCCTGCCCGTCGTTTGCGCCGCGCGGGCCGGTCCTCGGCGTCGTCGGGCCGGTCGGGGCGCAGCAGGCGGGACACTTTGCCCTCTGCCACCCAAAGCCGCAACGCGCCCGCCGCCACCGGCCTTGGCCGCTTTTCCACCCGTTTCAACCTGATCGCCGCCGCCAGCAGCAAGAGCCCGACGCTAAGCCCCAGCCAGCCGGGGGCCGCGGCATAACGTGGCTCCCACCGGGGGGCGAAGGCCGCCTTGAACTGGAACAGCCCGCGCGCCTTGGCGCTGAGCGGGCGCAGGCGCCGCCCCAGCGCGCCCTTGACGCCGAACCCTTCGCAGGGAACGGCGGCGAGGCTGAGGCGCGCGGCACCGGCCCGGCGCGCGGCCTCGATCGCGGTCTGGACGATCAGGTAAAGCGTGCCATCGGGCGTGTCCTGGCCAAAGCGGATCAGGTCCAACACCCAATCTTCGGCGGTGACGTGGAACGTCGCAAAGGCCAAAAGCCGCCCTTGGGTGTCATGGGCCAGGAAAACCCTTTGCCCGGCCACATATTCCGCGCCCCAGCGCCCCGTCGTCAGCCCGCGTTCGCCGCCGTGTCGGCGCGCCCAATCCTCGGCCACCCCCTGCATCTCGTCCAGCGGTAGGGCGCCGCCGTCGCGCACCACGACCCCCGCCTTGACCGCATGACGCAGCTTCCGCCGCAGGCTGGCGTGGCGCGGCCCCTCGGTCGAATGGGACTTGGGGTCGATCACCGCCTCCAGGGCGATGCGCAACAGGGCAAAGCGCCGCCGCCGCGCCTCGGTCGCCTGGCGCGGCCCGATCTTGTAGAACAGCGGCACCCGCCCCTCAGCACGGCAGAGGTCCAAAGCTGGGTCCAGACTGCGCCGATGCCAGCCCTTGGGGGCAGAAGGCTCCCCCACCAGGACCCGCGCGCGGCCCAGCACGGTCATGGCCCAGACCTGGCCGCGGTCGTCGCGCCGCAAGTCCAGATCGCCTTGACGCGCCAAAAGCACCTCGGCCCGGTCATGGCTGGCCAGCAGGGCCTGGGGGGCCACGGGCTCCATCGGGAGGGGGATCGGCGGCCGCAAGAGGCGATGGCCGACGATAATCCACAGGCCCGACAAAAGCGCGGGCACCACATAGGCCACGCCGCGAAAGGCCAAAAGGCCGGCCACCAGCGCCGCAGGGGCGATATCGGGCATCTGAAGCAGAACCAGCGCCTCGAAGGGGCCGGTGCCGGCGGGACTGCCCGACATCAGCCCGAAGGTCAGCGCCAGGGTGAAAGAGACCACGACCGAGACCCAGTCCATCCCATGCCCCGGCGGCAACAGGACCCAAAAGGCAAAGGACAGGCCCATCAGGTCCAGCCCGACCCAGAACAGCAGCGCCAGCATCGCCGCCGCCCGCGGCAATTCGATCCCGCGCCAGCCGATATCGCCCCAAAGGCTGCGCGCGGCAATGGCGCCCAGCACGCCCGCCGCTGCCAGCCCGGCCAAGGCCGACCCGTTCAGCCCCAGAAAGACCAGCGCCAACATGGCCGCGCCGCTGAAGAACCCGACCGTCGTCGCCGCCGAGACCATGAAACTTTGTCGCAGCCCCAGTTCGGGCAAAAGTCGCGCGCGGATCATCGCGCCGACCACCGGGCCAAAGCCCACGCATTGCGAGACCCCTGCCGTCGCCATGGCCGCTGTCATCAGGTGGCGCCGGTCCAACGCGATGCCGAAATGGCGCAGAATCACCCGCTCTTGCCGGCCAACTGCCAGAAAAGCCACGAAAACCGCCGCGATGCCGAAAGCCCATTGCACCGGCCGCACCGCCGCAAAGCTTTGCGCGATGGCATCGGCATCAAAGGGCCCGAGCCGCGTGGCCAGGAACCACAGGCACAGTGCCACGGTCGCCAAAGTGGCGCCAAGCCGCAGCGCCAGATGCCACAGCCTTGGGGCCGGATCGGGGGAATGGGGGCGCAGGGGGTGACTCCTTCTTTGTGCCCATGCCATCATGGTTTTGCTAAGATTTCGAAAAGATTTGCCCCCGGATCGCCGTTGGATTGCCCCCGGATTGCCCCCGGGCCCCGCTTTGCGCATCCCTGCAGGGGGCCTCTGCGCCCCTGCATCTTTCCCCGCGCCAATTTTGCCGCCATATCTGCACCAAAGGAGAACATGATGGTCGAACTTGGCGTTGATACTTTCGGGGATATCTCTCGGGATCAGACGGGGGCCCTGAAACCCGCCCATCAGGTCTTGCGCGACGTGGTCGAAGAGGCCGTGGTCGCCGATCAATCCGGCATTGATTTCATAGGCTTGGGCGAACATCACCGCACCGACTTCGCCATTTCTGCCCCCGAGATCGTCTTGGCCGCCATCGCCGGTCGCACCGCGCGCATCCGGCTGGGGACCGCAGTCACCGTCCTGTCGACCGACGACCCGGTCCGCGCCTTTCAGCGTTTTTCGACGCTGGATGCCGTTTCGAACGGTCGCGCCGAGGCCATCGTGGGCCGCGGCTCCTTTACCGAAAGCTATCCTTTGTTCGGGTTCGAACTGGAGGACTACGACCAGCTGTTCGAAGAGCGCCTCGACCTTTTCGCCAAGCTTGTGCGGCAAGAGGAAGTCACCTGGGAGGGTCAGACCCGCAGCGGTCTGACCCAGGCGCGCGTCCAGCCGCCCCTGGGTCCCAAGGGGATGCCGGTCTGGGTCGGTGTCGGCGGTTCTCCGGAATCGGTGGTGCGCGTGGTGCGCCATGACCTGCAGCTGATGTTGGCGATCATCGGCGGCGACCCGCGCCGCTTTGCCCCCTATGTCGACCTTTACAACCGCGCCTGCGTGCAGCTGAACCGCGAAAAGCGCCCGGTGGGGGTCCATTCCCCCGGTTTCGTTGCCGCAACTGACGAGGCCGCGCGTGAGCTTGCCTGGCCCGCCTATCAAGAGATGTTCGGCCGTCTTGGACGCGAGCGCGGCTGGCCGCCCACGACGAAAGCGCGCTTCATCGACGAGGTCGAGAACGGCTCTTTGTATATCGGCGCGCCAGAAACCGTGGCGCAAAAGATCGCCGCGACCGTCCGGGACCTGGGGTTGCAGCGTTTCGACATGAAATACACGACGGGGCCGATCCCGCATGGCGCCCTGGTGGATTGCTTGGCGCTTTATGGGGAAAAGGTGATCCCGCGCGTGCGCGAGATTCTGGGTCAGGCGTAAGAGCCTTCGGCAAGGCCCGAGAGCCTTCGGCAAGGCTGACCCTTGCCGAGGCCTTGCCAAAATTCTTCGCTTTGTTGGACCAGCGGAAAGGTTCTGTTAAGCCCTTAACCATAGTGTCCGGTCTACAGGCCGAACGAAGCGGGAACGGGTGCGGGACGTGGCGAAGAATTTTCTCATGGTTGGGGCAGGGCTTTCCGGGGCGGTGATTGGGCGCCACCTGGCAGAGCTTGGCCATGATGTGACGGTGATCGACACGCGGCCGCATGTCGCGGGCAATTGCCACACGGAACGCGATGCCGCGACGGGGGTCATGGTCCATGTCTATGGGCCGCATATCTTCCACACCGACGATGCCGAGGTTTGGGATTATGTGAACCGCTTCCAGACCTTCATGCCCTACAAGAATCGGGTCAAGACCATCGCCCGCGGCGAGGTGTTTTCGCTGCCGGTGAACCTGCACACGATCAACCAGTTTTTCCGCGCGACCATGGCTCCGGCCGAGGCGCGGGCCTTCATCGACACCAAGGCCGACACGTCGATCACCGATCCCCAGACCTTTGAAGATCAGGCGCTGCGCTTTGTCGGGGCAGAGCTTTATGAAGCCTTCTTCAAGGGTTACACGCAAAAGCAATGGGGCGTTCACCCGTCAGAGCTTCCGGCCTCGATCCTGAAACGCCTGCCGGTGCGCTTCAATTACGACGACAATTACTTCTTCCACCAGTTCCAGGGTATGCCGCGGGATGGCTATACGGACATGGTCACGCGCATCCTGGATCATGACCGGATCACGGTGAAGCTGAACACGCGGTTCACCCGCGATCAGACGAGGGAGTGGGACCATGTCTTTTACTCCGGGCCGCTGGACGGGTTTTATGACTATGACCTGGGGCGGTTGGGCTATCGGACGCTGGATTTCGAACGATTCACCCACCAGGGCGATTATCAGGGCACGGCCGTGATGAACTACGGTGAGGTTTCGGTGCCCTGGACGCGGATCACCGAACACAAGCATTTCTCGCCTTGGGAGACGCATGAGGGTTCGGTGCTTTACCGTGAGTTTTCGCGGGCTTGCGGGCCAGACGATATCCCCTATTACCCGATCCGTCTGACGGCCGAACAGTCGCTGTTGCGCGACTATGTCGCCCGGGCAGAGGCCGAGTCTGGCGTGACCTTCGTTGGGCGCCTGGGCACCTATCGCTACCTTGATATGGATGTCACGATCCGTGAGGCGCTGGACTGCGCCCGAAGGTTCGAGACAAGCTTGGCCCGTGGCGCGACGATGCCCGCCTTCACGGTGAAAGCATGACGCGCCTGGCCGCCATCGTTGTGACGCATAACCGGTTGGCCCAACTGCAAATCACGGTGCAGCGGCTGTTGACCGAGGCGGTGGATGCGCTGGTCGTCGTCGACAATGCCTGTGACGACGGGACCTCCGATTGGTTGGCGAGCCTGTCCGATCCGCGACTTCATGTCCTGCGGCTGGGGTCGAACACCGGGGGGGCGGGGGGCTTTGCGGCAGGCCTGGCCGAGGCCGCGGCGCGCTTTGACCCCGATTGGTTCGTGCTGATGGATGACGATGCGCGGCCCCATTCCGGCGCCTGTGCGGCCTTCATGGCGCGCGAGGGGGGCCTTCGCGCCGAGGGGTTCGAGGCTATCGCCGCGGGGGTCTTCTATCCCGACGGCCGGATCTGCGACATGAACCGGCCGTCGCGCAACCCCTTCTGGCATATGGCGGATTTCCTGCGGACCGTGACGGGCGGGCGCGAGGGCTTTCATGTCACCGACGCGGCCTATTCCCCCGCGCTGGCGCCGATCCCGCAGCCGATCGACGCGACCTCCTTTGTGGGGTTCTTCCTGTCGCGGGCCGGGCTGAAACGCGGCGGCCTGCCCGATGCGCGGCTTTTTATCTATGGCGACGACGTCATCTATACGCTGAACCTGGTCAAGCGCGGGGCCAAGATCGCCTTCCTTTCGGCCATCGGGTTCGAGCATGATTGTTCGACCTATGTGGCCCAGGGCGGCGACATCTACCGCCCCTTGTGGAAGGTCTATTACAACTATCGCAACAGCCTGCTGGCCTATCGCCTGGCTGCGGGGCCGGTGTTGTTTTGGCCGGTCCTTGTGCTGGCGGCCGTCAAATGGCGGCTGCGGGCGCGCCACGCCGGGGCGGATCGCGCGAAATACCTGAAACTCTGGCGGCTCGCGCTGCGCGATGTGCTCTTGCGCGACCTGTCGCGTCCCTCCGAATCGATTTTCCGTCTCGCCCAAACCTGAGGTGTCCCAGTGTCCGCCCATCTGCATCAATATGATCTTCACGCCCCGGTTCTGCCAAAGCCCGCGACCCCGCGCCTGAAGGCCGAAGAGGTGACGGGCTGGACCACGCTGCAAAACCTGCTGCTGACCGACTACCCCGTCTCGACCGAGCCGGATTTGTTCTATCATTCCCGCCACTTGCGCCAGGTTGGTGCCTCGTCGTCGGGCCTGCGGATCATGGGGGGCGGCGCGGTCCGGCTGGATGGGGCGATGAACCTTCTGGCGCTGGGCGCGCTGGCCCGGGCCTGCCGGCTGGGGCGGCTGGCGCTGGCACTGCATGGCGCGGGGCGGTTTGAAGTGACCCTGCACCAGGCCTTTTCGAACCGCAGCGCAGAGCGGCTTTTGACCGATGTCGTGACGCTGGAACCGGGGCGCGAAACGGTGATCGAGATCGACCCCGACCACCTGATCCTGCGCGACGGGCTTTTGTGGGTCGAGCTGTCGACCTTGGGCCTTCCCGCCGAAGAGGCCGTGCTTTTTGGCGGCCGCTTCCTGACCGATCTGCGGGGCGAGACGGGGTTTTCGCTGGCAATCTTGCGGATGACGGCGGGGACGGACCGGCTTGCCGGCTTGTTGACCGCATGGGCCACGGCGCGGGCGCACAAGACCACAGTCCTGACCGCCGAGATCGACCCCGACCGGGCCGAGGGGCATGATGCGGTGTTATCCGACCTTTTGGCCCGCGCGCACGGCCATTCCCACGCGCTGATCCTCGAACATGACACGCTGATTTCGGCCGAATTCCTCGACCGCGCGGCCTCTGCTTTGGCGCTGCAATCGGCGCCTTTGCTGCTGGCAGGCGCGCGGCTTGATCCTGCGGAGGCCACCACCCTGGCCGATCTGGGGCTGACCGACGGTCTGCGCGGTCTGACCCCCATTGCGGCGCTGACCGATCTGCACGGGCTGGCGGGCTGCCTTTCCGCGGCCGAGGCCGCGCTTCACGCCGCCTCCGAAGGGCGCCTGGTCCCCCATGCGGCCGCCCTCGGCCTGCCCTTGTCGGCGCTGGACGGGATCGACTGCCCCGTCACTGTGGCCCGCGCCGGGGCCGAGCCTGTTTTGCGCATCGCAGCCGGCCAATTGCGGGCGCAACCCTTGCCCGGGCTGATCCTGCGCAAAGAACATTCGGGCAACCCGTCCAAGGGCTTGACTGCGCTGCAAAATACCATCTTGCCCGAACGCGGGCTTTGCACGGAACAGCGGCTGTATTTCAACCTCAAAGGCGCCGTCACCCATGACGATGTCGCCGATGCTGTGGTGCTGGACGCCGGCGCCAAGGTCTTTTTCGACACGTTCTTCAACAGCCTCTCCATCGGAAAATGGCATGCCGCCTGCGCCTTGGAGGGGCTCTGGCTTGGCCTGCGCGGTCGAGGGCGGGTCGAGGTCAAGGTCTATCACGCCATCCCCGACCGGTCTTGGGAGTGTCTGGCGACCCGCATCGCCAATCTCTCGCCCACCGCGGACCTGTTGATCGACCTGTCGCACTACCCCGAGGTCGCCACCGATGGCGTCATCTATTACGAGGTCCAGGCCCTGTCGCCGACCACGCTGACCGCTGGTCGCTTCATGACCGCGGCGCGGCCGGATCTGGACCGGCGGCTGATGCTGTCGATCACCACTTTTCGGCGTGAGGCGCAGGTGGAAAACACCGCTCGCCGCCTGGCCCGCTATCTGGACGGTTGCGATTTTGCGTCCCAGATCCATGCGTTGATCGTCGATAACGGGCATACGGCGGAGGTCCCGAACCACCCGCGTATCCGCATGATCCGCAACGAAAATCTTGGCGGCGCCGGGGGCTTTACCCGCGGCCTGATCGAGGGTGAGGCGCAGGGCTTCTCCCATGTGCTTTTCATGGATGACGACGCCTCGATCCCGATGGAGGCGCTGCACCGCACCTATGCTTTCCTCGCGTTGGCCCGCGATCCGCGCGCCGCGGTGGCGGGCGCCATGATCACCACGACCGCGCGCTGGCGCATGGCCGAAAACGCCGCCGTCTTTGACCGCGGATGCCGGCCACTGCATGCCGGAACCGACCTGCGCGAGCGCGATCCGGTCTTCCAGATGGAGTGGCAAAGCGCCCGCACCACCCCCGACAAGACCTATGCCGGCTGGTGGTTTTTCGCCTTCCCGGTGGCCCAGGTGAAGCACTATCCCTTCCCCTTCTTCGTGCGGGGCGACGACGTCAACTTCTCTTTGTCCAATGATTTCGCCATCACGACGCTGAACGGGGTCGTCACCTTTGGCGAGGATTTCACCGAGAAAGAGACGCCCTTGAACTGGTATCTCGACCTGCGCAGCCACATGGTCCATCACCTGTCGCTGGACCGGATGGAGGTCGGGCGGCTGGGCCTGATCAAGATGGCGCTGTCGTTCTTTAAGCGTAACATCGCGAAATTCCAGTATGAATCGCTAGAGGCCGTCTATCTTGCCTGGGAAGACGTGCTCAAAGGGCCCGATGTCTTTGCCCAAGGCGCCGATGCCGCGGGGCCAAGGGCCGCGATCAAGGCCCTGGTCCGGCAAGAGGCCTTCAAGCCGCTATCGCAGATCGACACGGTGCCGCGCAAAGGGCTCTTCGACCCTTTCCGCCGCTTTCGCCGGCTTCTCGGCTTCGCCACGCTGAACGGGCATTTCCTGCCCTTTGCGCATCGGCTTTGCGCCCATCGCATCATCCCCGCGGCCGAGCGTGGCAATCTCGGCGCCGTCTGGGGGGCGACGCAGCTGACCTTCCTGAACATCGCGGGCGACAAGGGCTATACGACGCGGAAATCGACGGCCAAGGGGCTCTGGGCGCTGACCCGTTTTGTCACCCTCAGCCTGCGGACGGCCTGGGCCTATGACGACTTGCGCAAAGCCTATCATCAGGGCCATGAGACGATCTGTCGCCGGGCCTGGTGGCGGCCGAAACTGGGTCTCGACCCCGACCGCCAACCCTGACCGCACCCATCCAAGCAAAACCCCGAAGGCGGGACATGATCTTGCGATGCAGGCGCTCCGCCGGGGTGGCGGTTCAGGTCAGATGCGGGCGGAAGGCGGCCACGACCGCCTCGTAAACCGCGCGTTTAAAGGGCACGATTTCGGCCAGCATTGCATCGGCGTGCATCCATTGCCACTGCGCAAACTCTTGGTGCGGCTGGACGATCTGGACCTGATCGTCCGTCCCCAGAAACCGCATCAGGAACCATTTCTGCTTTTGCCCCCGATACTTGCCGCCCCAGACCTTGCCCAAAAGCTCGGGCGGCAGGTCATAGGTCAACCAGTCCTCGGTCTTGCCCAGCACCTCGACCAGATCGGCCGAAACCCCGGTCTCTTCGGTCAGCTCGCGCAAGGCGGCCTCGCGCGGCTTTTCGCCCGCGTCGATCCCGCCTTGCGGCATCTGCCAGGCCGCGGCCCCGCCCTTGGCCTGGCCGCCGTCCAGCCTTTGCCCCACGAAGACCAACCCCGCAGGGTTGATCAACATGACGCCGACGCAGGGCCGATAGGGCAGGTCGCTTACGGTATCACCGCTCACTGGGCCACCGCCGCCAATCCGCGCAGGATATCCACGGCATAGGCCAGCTGGTAATCCTCGACCCGCAGCTTGGCCGAGTCCTCCATCTGCGCGCGTTCCTCTTCCAGCTGCTTCTTCTCTTCCTCGCTCATCGAGTCATTCGACAGGATGCCGGTCAGATCGGCTTCGGACAGCTGCTTGGGCGCCTCTTTTTCCGCCACCGCGGGATCGACGACCGGCTGGTTCACCACCACATCGGGCATGACCCCAAGCGCCTGGATCGACCGACCCGAGGGCGTGTAATAACGCGCCGTCGTCAGCCGCATCGCGCCCTCGCCCTTGATCTGGATGATCGTCTGAACCGAGCCCTTGCCGAAGCTTTTCGTCCCCACGACAATCGCCCGGTGATGGTCCTGCAGCGCGCCCGACACGATCTCGGAGGCCGAAGCCGAGCCGCCGTTGATCAGCACGACCACCGGTTTGCCCTCGGTCAGATCGCCCTTTTCGGCGTTGAAGCGTTCGTTGTCCTGCGGGTTGCGTCCGCGGGTCGACACGATCTCGCCTTCGTTCAAAAACGCATCCGACACCGCCACGGCCTGCATCAGCAAGCCCCCGGGATTGTTGCGCAAATCCAGAACGACGCCGTTGATCTTGTCCAGACCGCCGGCTTCTTCGGCGGCCTTCTTCAGCTCGGATTCAAGTCCCGAATAGGTCTGTTCGGTAAAGCTGGAGATCCGCAGCACCACGGTATTCCCGACCAGCCGCCCCTTGGTCGCGGCCACCTTGATCGTGTCGCGGATGATGGACACGTCGAAGGGCTCGGGCGTGCCTTCGCGCACCACGGTGATCACGACTTCCGATCCCAGAGGCCCGCGCATCATGTCGACCGACTGGTCCATCGTCAGGCCCGAAAGACTCTTGCCATCCACCGCCGTGATGATGTCGCCGGTCTCGATCCCGGCCTTGTCGGCGGGCGTCCCGTCGATGGGCGAGACGACCTTGACCCAGCCTTCTTCCTGCGTGACCTCGATGCCCAGACCGCCGAACTCGCCCTTGGTCTGTTCGCGCATGTCGCTGTAATCGGCCGCCGCCATATAACTGGAATGGGGGTCCAAAGAGGACAGCATCCCGTTGATCGCCGCTTCGATCAGCTTCTGGCTGTCGGGCGGCTCGACATATTGGCCGCGAATGCGTTCAAACGCGTCGCCGAACATGTCCAGCTGTTGATAGACGCCAATGTCCTTGCCGCCATCCTGCGCCACCAGGGGTCCGACGAATTGCGTCGTCAAAAGAACCCCCGCCACCGTTCCGCCCAGAGCGGCCATCAGAACCTTGTTCATGCCTTCTTACTCTCCCTCCGGAACGAACCAGGCCATCGGGTCGATGGGCTCTCCGTCCTTGCGCAATTCCACATAAAGCGTTTCGCTGTCACTTGCACCAGCCCCCTTGGTCGACAGGATGTCCGAGGCCTGACCCTCGCTCCCCCCCATCAGACCCAGGGCCGCGCCCTTTGACACCACCTCGCCCACGTCACCATAGACCTGATCCAGGCCCGCCAGGATCAAGAGATAGCCCTCTCCGGGCTCCAGGATCATCACATTTCCGTAGTCGGCCAGCGGCCCGCGATAGCGCAGCGTCGCGGCCCAGGGCGCGCTGACCAGGGCCAGAGGCCGCGTCGCCAGCGTCACGCCGGGTTTCGTCACGCCGCTGGCATCGGTTTCGCCGGGCCGAAGGATCACCGGACCCAAGGCCGGCCAAGGCAAAAGCCCCTGTTGATCGGCAAAGCCCGGATCGGCCTGCGGATCGGGCGCCAGGCCCGCCGCAAGGTCGCCCAGGGTCGTGGCCGAGGCGCTTAACGCCGCCAGCTGCGCCGGGTCATCGGTCAGCCGCAAGGGCAGGTCGGTCCGGTCCGAGATGGCCTGCGACAGGTCGGCCCGCGCGGTCTGCACCACGCCAAGCCCTTCGGCCAGCACGCGTTCCGCCTTGGTCTGCAGGTCGCGCAGGTCGCGCAGCTCTGCCAGGTCGTCGCGCAGGGCTTCGGCCTGACGCTGCAGGGCGGGGGCGACATCCGTCAGGATCATCCCCGACCGCACCGTCCCCAGCGGCCCCGTCGGATGCAGCAGCAACAAGGGCCCCGGGTCGGCCTCCAGATTGGCCAGCACCCCCAAAAGCTGCGAGACCTCTTGGCGCTTGCCCTGAAACTGCGTCGTCAACTCGGACTCGCGCAGGTCGGCCTGGCGCAGCGCCTCGCGCAGCGCGCCCAAGCCCGCCTCATAGGCGCGGATCGTTTTGGTCAGGGCCGCGACCCGGTCCTTGGAGGTTTCGGCGGCCTGCAGCCCGGCCACCGAATCCTGCAAAGCCTCCGCCGCCTCAGCGGCCTGATTGGCGACCAAAGAGTCCTGACCCCAGGCGGGCCAAGCCGTCAGCAAAACGACCGCAAGCCATCTCATGCCAGAAGCAGGCTCCGCCCGGTCATCTCGGCGGGCTGGTCCAGCCCCATCAGCGCCAAAAGCGTCGGCGCAAGGTCGGCCAGCCGCCCACCCTGCCGCAAAGCTGCGCCCGCAGGTCCGCCCACCAGAATGACCGGCACCGGGTTGACGGTATGGGCGGTATGGGGTTGCAGCGTGACCGGGTCGGTCATCAGCTCGCAGTTGCCATGGTCCGCGGTGACGATCATCGCGCCGCCAACCTTTTCAAGCGCTTGCAAGGCAAGGCCCAGTCCGGCATCCACCGCCTCACAGGCCTTGATGGCGGCGGGCAGGCTGCCGGTATGGCCCACCATGTCCGGATTGGCAAAGTTCACGACGATCAGATCAAAGCCCTTTTCGATCCCCACCACCAATTGCGCCGCCACTTCCGCCGCGCTCATCTCGGGTTGCAGGTCATAGGTCGCGACCTTGGGCGATTTCGCCATATAGCGCTCTTCGCCCGCAAAGGGGACCTCGCGGCCGCCGTTCAGGAAGAAGGTCACATGGGGGTATTTCTCGGTCTCGGCCAGGCGCAGCTGGGTCTTGCCCTTGGCCGCCACCCATTCGCCGATCGTGTTGCGGATGTCGCGCTTGGGGTAAGCGGTCGCCAGATATTCCGAATGGGCTGTCGAATACTCCACCATGCCCAGAAGCGCCGACCAGACCGGCCGCCCTGCCACCGGAAAATCGGCAAAGTCCGGCGCGCCGACGCCCGCCATGATCTCGCGCGCGCGGTCGCTGCGGAAGTTCAGGCAAAAGAACCCATCGCCATCCCGCGCGCCGCGATACCCGCCGATGACCGAGGGCGCGATGAACTCATCCGTTTCGCCCTTGGCATAAGACGCCGCCACCGCCTCCGAGGCTGTCCCGAACGCCGCCCCCTCGCCGCGGATCATCGCGGCATAGGCGCGCTCGACCCGGTCCCAGCGGTTGTCGCGGTCCATGGCCCAATAGCGCCCGATGACCGTCGCCACCCGCGCCCCCACCGGCAAGGAAATCCCCAGCTGTTCCACGAACTCTGCCGCTGAGGACGGCGCCACATCCCGCCCATCGGTGATCGCATGAAGCGCCACCGGCACACCCAGCGCAGTCAAGGCCCGGCAGGCCGCCAGCACATGATTGATATGCCCATGCACCCCGCCATCCGACACGACGCCCATCAGATGCGCCACCCCGCCCGCGGCCTTGACCTTGGCGGCAAAGCCCTGAACCGCGTCGTTCAGCGCGAATGACCCGTCCTCGATGGCCAGATCAATCGCGCCCAGGTCCATGGCGACCACCCGCCCGGCGCCAATATTGGTATGCCCCACCTCGGAATTGCCCATCTGCCCCGTGGGCAGGCCGACATCCGGCCCGAAAGTCGTCAAGGTCGCATGGGGACAGTCCGCCCAGATCCGGTTGAAATTCGGCACAGCCGCCTGCGCCGGCGCCGAATACTGCGGCAGCGCACCAATCCCCCAGCCATCCAGGATGCAAAGAACGACAGGTTTCGGGTTGGGCAAGGTTCCGACTGGCATGGGCAAACTCCTTCAGCTTGCCCCGGTTCTATCCCCGCAACCCTGCCCCGTCCACTGACCTCGCGTCTTTCATACTGATCCAAATACTCCCTTTGCGCTGGAGGGGCCGGCAGCCCCTCCAGCGCTTAGACCCGGTGATAAGGCGTCCCGGCCAGGATGCCCGCCGCCCGATACAGCTGTTCGGCCAGCATCACCCGCACCAGCATATGCGGCCAGACCATCGCCCCGAAGGAAACCGAGACCTCGGCCCGCGCGCGAAGCCCCGGGTCGATCCCATCCGCCCCGCCGATCACAAAGGCCATATCGCGCCCCGTGTCGCGAAACCGCGCCAACACCTCGGCGAATTCGGGAGAGGTCATCACCCGCCCGCGCTCATCCAAAGTCACCAGCGCCGCGCCGGCCGGCAAGGCGCGGGCGATCAACTCGCCCTCGGCGCCCATGCCAAGGTTCTTCTTGTCCTCGACCTCGACAACAGAAACCGGGCCAAGCCCCAAGGCCCGCCCGGTCCGTTCAAACCGCAACAGATAGTCGTCGACCATCGCCTTTTCGGGTCCAGACCGAAGCCTGCCCACAGCGATCAGCGTCAGCTTCACGCCCCGCCCCTTAAGCGCCTCTGTGGGCCGCGCCCGGCAGCCACATCTTTTCCAACTGATAGAAGTCGCGGACCTCGGGGCGGAAGACATGAACGATCACGTCCCGCGTGTCGATCAGGACCCAGTCCCCGGTCTCTTTGCCTTCCATCTTGCAGGAATAGCCGAACTTTTCCTTGATCTTGTCGACCAGGTGTTCGGCAATCGCCGCCACTTGGCGCGAGGACCGGCCCGAGCAGATCACCATGTAATCGGCCACATCCGACCGCCCGCGCAGGTCGATCTGCACGACCTCTTCGGACTTGTCGTCATCCAGGCTTTCCAGCACGGCGGCCAGAACGTCTTCGGAGGAATAATCGGGCTCTGCGCTCCGGGGGGCGCGTGCGCCGGTCGGCAGACCGGTCTTGGGATCGAAGTCAGACAGGGCAGGGCCCTCCTTGGAGCGTTTTGGGGGCGGGGGTTTCGGGCAGTCAAGCCGAAAGGGAAGCGAATCTCAAGAGGGCGCGGATAGACCCATTGGCCACTTTCCGCAAGCGCTGGCCCCAAGGAATCCTTGAACCGCGCCTGATTCCGCTGTATCCGGCGCTGATGATGCGATTTTTCGACATGGATGACCATGCGCGCCTGCCTTGGCGCTTTACCCGCGACACGCGGTCGGTTCTCGCACGCGCCTAAGCGCCCTCATCAAGCGAGAGGTGCGTGAGATCACGCACCCTACCCCGGAACAGCTATCAAACCACAGCCAACCTGCAAGGAGAGAGCCATGGCTCCCCGCACGCTTTACGACAAGATCTGGGACGATCACGTGGCCCACGAGGCCGAAGACGGCACCTGCCTGCTGTATATCGACCGCCACCTGGTCCATGAAGTGACCTCACCCCAAGCGTTCGAGGGTCTGCGCATGACGGGCCGCAAGGTCCGCGCGCCGGAAAAGACCATCGCGGTGCCGGATCACAACGTGCCCACGACCACGGACCGCGCCAATGCCGCGACCATGACCGAGGAATCCCGCATCCAGGTCGAGGCCTTGGACAAGAACGCCAAGGACTTCGGGATCAACTACTATCCCGTGTCCGACGTGCGTCAGGGCATCGTCCATATCGTCGGCCCCGAACAGGGCTGGACCCTGCCGGGCATGACAGTGGTTTGCGGTGACTCGCATACCGCCACGCATGGCGCTTTTGGCGCGCTGGCCCATGGCATCGGGACCTCCGAGGTCGAACACGTTCTGGCCACGCAAACGCTGATCCAGAAGAAGTCCAAGAACATGAAGGTGGAAATCACCGGGTCCTTGCGCCCGGGTGTGACCGCCAAGGATATCACCATGTCCGTTATCGGCGCCACCGGCACCGCGGGCGGCACCGGCTATGTCATCGAATATTGCGGCCAGGCGATCCGCGAGCTGTCCATGGAAGGCCGCATGACGGTCTGCAACATGGCCATCGAAGGCGGCGCCCGCGCCGGCCTGATTGCGCCCGATGAAAAGACCTTCGCCTATTGCCTGGGTCGCCCGCACGCACCGAAAGGCGCCAAGTGGGAAGCCGCTTTGGCCTATTGGAAGACGCTGTTCACCGACGAAGGCGCGCATTTCGACAAGGTCATCACGCTGAAGGGCGAAGACATCGCCCCGGTCGTCACCTGGGGCACCTCGCCCGAGGACGTGTTGCCGATCACCAGCGTTGTGCCTGCGCCCACCGACTTCACCGGTGGCAAGGTCGAGGCCGTTCAGCGCGCCTTGGACTACATGGGCCTGACGGCGGGTCAAAAGCTGACCGATATCGCCATCGACACGGTCTTCATCGGGTCTTGCACCAATGGCCGGATCGAAGACCTGCGGGCGGCGGCGGCCATCCTGAAAGGCAAGAAGATCAAGGTCAAACGCGCCATGGTCGTGCCGGGTTCGGGCCTTGTCCGCGCCCAGGCCGAGGAAGAGGGCCTGGCCCAGATCTTCATCGACGCCGGTTTCGAATGGCGGATGGCGGGCTGCTCCATGTGTCTGGCGATGAACCCCGACCAGCTGGCTCCGGGCGAACGCTGTGCGGCCACGTCGAACCGCAACTTCGAAGGCCGCCAGGGCCGCGGCGGGCGCACGCATCTTGTGTCCCCGGGGATGGCGGCTGCGGCCGCGCTGACCGGCCACCTGACCGACGTCCGCGAGCTGATGTGATGCAGCTGGCCGGGATCGACGGTTGCAAGACGGGCTGGGTCGCCGTCGTGGGCGAAGTGGGGAAACCCGCCTCGGCGCGGCTGATCCATGTCACGGATTTGCCGGCTTTCCTTGGCCTGGTGGATTTCGCGCTGATCGACATGCCGGTGGGCTTCGTCGCGGGGCCAAAGACCCGCGACGTCGAACCGGCGCTGCGGGATCGGCTGAAGGGCAAGGGGTCTTCGGTCTTTCCCACACCCTGCCGTCAGGCGCTTGTGGCCCAGACCTATGCCGAGGCCTGTGCGATCAATGTGCAGGTCCTGGGATCGGCGCTGCCCAAGCAAAGCTACATGATCTTCCCCAAGATGCGGGAACTGGACGCGATCGTGCGCGAGATCGGCCAGAAATCCCTGCGCGAGGGGCATCCTGAGGCCTCTTTCGCGCTGATGGCGGGGGCTCCGGTGCGGTCGAAAAAGCGCGAGGCGGCGGGGCAAGCCGACCGTGTCGCGCTGTTGACCGCGCAGGGCCTGCCCGCCAAGGCGCTTTTGGAGGCGCAGATCAAGGGTCAGATGGCGCCGGACGATATCCTGGACGCGGCGGCGCTGTGGTGGTCGGCCGACCGCCATGCGCGCGGCAAACACGAAACCTTCCCCCCGGTCCCATCGCGGGATGCGGTGGGCCTTGAAATGTCAGTCATCGCCTGAAGTGCGAAAGGACAGAAAATGGACAAGTTCACCAAACTGACCGGCATCGCGGCCCCCATGGCCCTGGTCAATATCGACACCGACATGATCATCCCCAAGCAGTTCCTGAAGACCATCAAGCGGTCGGGCCTGGGCGTGAACCTGTTCGACGAGATGCGTTACAACCTCGACGGATCGGAAATCCCCGAATTCGTGCTGAACCAGCCCGCCTATCGTGAGGCCCAGATCATCGTGGCGGGCGACAACTTCGGCTGCGGCTCCTCGCGCGAACATGCGCCTTGGGCTTTGTTGGATTTCGGCATCCGCTGTGTGATCTCGACCTCCTTTGCCGATATCTTCTTTAACAACTGCTTCAAGAACGGCATCTTGCCGATCGTCCTGCCCCAGGATGCCGTGGATGTGCTGATGGAAGACGCAAAAAAGGGCGCCAATGCCCGTCAGACCGTCGACCTGGAGGCGCAGACCGTGACGACCTCGGATGGCCGCGTGTTCTCTTTCGACGTCGACAGCCACCGCAAGCATTGCCTGCTGAACGGGCTGGACGACATCGGGTTGACGCTGGAAAAGGCGGCGTCCATCGACTCTTACGAGGCCAAGGCCGCGCAGGCCTTCCCCTGGGCGTAACGCTTCGGGCCGTCCCTTAGGGGGCGGCCTTTACGGCCTCAGGCCGCTTGCGATCTTGGTCAGCGCCTGTTTTTGCCGGGGCGATAGGCTGCCGCTGCCCGCCAGGACCCCGTCTTGCAGCAGGTCCATCAGCCCCGCCAGATCCTCGGCGCCGCGCAGCCCGTGCAGCCGCCGCACCCCGCGCGCAATGGCAGGCCCGGCGCCGCCGCATTGCCCCAGCAGCCAGCCCGCCAGGATCACCAGGTCGTCGCTGTCATCCAGCGTGATCAGGTTGTTCTGTGCCAGGCTTGCGCTGATCTTGGCCACCTGTGCGCGCCGCGGCGGGCCGTCAAGCTCGACAAAGGCCATCGCGATCATCGCCGTCAACACGCGCGGGTCCGTCACCCTGTCGACCGGATGCAGGTGGCCCGGCCCGGCCAAGCCAAGGCGCCGGCCCGCCTGCCGCAGGGACTCCACCGCGCCAAGCAGGGTCCGCGCGCCCAAGCCGCCCCGGTCCAGCCAAAGCCACCCGGCCGCAGCCACCACCAAAACCATGAGCAAAAACGGCATCTTCGCGGAACTCCACATCTGGTGTCCGGCCCCAGATACCCCCATAGAGCGCCGCGCCAAAGTCCAAAATTTGGTTCAATCCTGCAACAGTTGGGCCGTCAAAGCGCCCTTAACCCGGCATTAAGTAAACAGACTGTTGCGAGCTTTCAGGAAAGAAGGCAGAAATTGGGCAAGATTGAGGCAATCTCCCAGCAAATCTGGGGCAATACTGGAACAAGGGACCGGCAAAGCACCGGGACCGTCTGGGCAAAAGGGGCAGGCGCTGTGGTTTCGCGTCTAACAGGGGCCGCAGTGCGGTCACTTCTGGTGATGCTTGCCATCGCCACGCCGACCGTCCTTTTGGGCGATGTCAGCACTGACAGCCAGCAGGTCGTGGCCCTGGTCGCGCTGTGCGCCGGGGTGCTGACCTTTGTCGAATACAACTCCGCCTTCCCCTCGCTGGTCGAATTCCGCGACGCGCCGCCCTTTAACCGGCTGCGCTTTGGGATGCTGTTCCTGACGCTGTTTTGCCTGTCGGCGATCGAGCGCGGCCGCATCGCCCCCACCACGATGACCGAGCTGATCCATGCCATCGGCGCGCTGATCGGGATGTCGATGGACTTCCCTTATTCGCCCGTGCGGCTGGCCACCTTCATGATGGCCTCGGGCGGGACCGAGGCGCAGATGGGCGCCGTGCGCACCGCCGCGGGGATGGCCTATCTTATCTCTTTGCTGTCGTTGACGATTTTCGTTATCATTGTGAAGCTGGGCGGCTGGCCGCGCAAGGGCGCGCCCTTTAACGTCTGGGTGAACCTGCCGACCTTCGATCCGACCTCGGGCGGGGATGTGGTCGCCCGCCTGACCCGCGATGCCCGCGTCAACATCGCCATCGGCTTCCTGCTGCCCTTCCTGACCCCCGCGGTGGTTTTCATCGCCAAGTCGGGTTTCCAGCCGCTGAACGCCACCAGCCCGCAAACCCTGATCTGGACCATGACCCTATGGGCTTTCCTGCCAGCCAGCCTTTTCATGCGTGGCATCGCCATGGGCCGCGTCGCCGACATGATCCGCGAACGGCGCGAGATCGCGCAAGCCGTCCCGGCGCTTGTGCCGCAGCCGGCCTGATCACCCTGCTTCTGGCCTTTCCGGCGCTGGCCGATATCAAGCTTGCGACCTGGGACAGCGGCATGTCCCAGACCGGCCCCGGCCTTTTGTTGCACCGCCTGACCCGCAAGGACCGCCCCGAGATCGAGGCAAGCCTTCAGGTCATCGACGCGCTGGATGCCGATGTCCTGCTGTTGACCGATATCGACTGGGACCTGAACGCCGAGGCCTTGGCCGCGCTGAACGCCCGCCTTGCCCGTCCCTATCCGCATGTCATGGGCCTGAAGCCCAACACCGGCATCCCGTCGGGTCTGGACCTGAACCACGACGGCGCGCTTGCCGGGCCGCGCGATGCGCTGGCCTATGGGCTTTACCCCGGCCATTCCGGCATGGCCCTGCTGTCCCGCCTGCCCATCGGGACGCCGCAAAGCCTGACCGACCTGTTGTGGCGCGACCTGCCCGGCGCCAACCTGCCCCCCGACCTGACCGAGGACGAGGCCGCTGTTCTGCCGCTGTCGACCTCGGGCCATTATGTCATTCCGCTGGATCTGGGGACCGGGACCCTGACGCTTTTGGCCTATGCCGCGACCCCGCCGGTCTTTGACGGGCCCGAAGACCGCAACGGCCGCCGCAATGCCGATGAGACCGCTGTGTGGTCGCGCCTTCTGGATGGCAGCCTGGGCACGCCGCCCGCCCCGCCCTTCGTGGTGATCGGCAAGCCCAACCTGGACCCCAACGATGGCGACGGGATGCCGGCCAGCCTGCTTGCCCTGATGGCGCAGCTGCAAGACCCCAAGCCCCGCGGCATGGCCCCGCCCGATGGCGGCAAGGGTGATCCCGCGCTGGACACCTCGATCCTGAAATCCGGGCAGGGGCTGCGGGTCGACATGATCTTGCCGTCGAAGGATATCACCGTGACGGGGGCCGGGGTGCTGTGGCCCGCGGCCTCTGATCCAATCGCCCCGGTGCTGGACCTGGCCTCGCCTCACCGTCCGGTCTGGATCACCATCGCGCCGTGACCCGGCAGGTGATCGCGCAACACCACATCCAGCGGCGTCGCGCGAAAGTCGGGGAACAGCGCTTGCAAGGGCGCCGGGTCAAGGCTGTGGTCATGGTCGAACAGATAGCGCATCTCGCGCAGCTCTCGGGCCAGTTCCCAGAAGGGCGCGGCCAGGGTCATGGCCCACCAGGCAAATCCGACGACCCGGACTGGCTGACCGCCAAGGGCTGCCAGTCGTGCGGCGAGGTCGTCGGGCGACAGGGTAAAGCCCGCAAAGGGCAGGTCGGTAAAGCCGGGCAGGGTGTCGCGCGCCTCGGCCAGCCGGACGCAAAGCCGCCCGAGGTCGGGCAGATAGCCATAGGCCCGGCGCCCCCGCCCCATCGCGGCCACGCGGCCCGGCGTCTTCAGCATGACCATGCGCCAGATCGTCCCGGGTCCGTCGCCCACGAAATCCCCCGCCCGCAAGATCGCGACCTTGACGCCCAAAGCCGCAAGCGCGCGGTAGTCGCGCTCCATCTGCACCCGGATCGCGCCCTTGCGGGAGCAGGGCGCTTGCAGGGTCCCGGGTCCCCATGGGCCGGGCTGAACGCCATAGTTATAGACATTGCCCGGCACGATCAGAAAGGCGCCCGAGGCCTTGGCCGCGGCGCTGACCTCGGCCGTGATGGCGGGGATCGTCCGCGCCCAGTCGTGATATTTCGGCGGGTTCAGCCCGTTGACGATGACATCGCAGCCCATGGCCGCCGCCGTCATGTCGCCCCCGCGCGTGAACCGCAAGACCTCGTGTCCCGCCGCGGCAAAGGCTGCCGCCGCCGCCGCGCCGAAATTTCCGTTGGACCCCAGAACCAGAACTTTCATCATGCACCTCCTGTGATGCCTCCTTTTCGCCCATAAATAGGCGCATGGGGATTGTCGAAATCCGGCGATCCCCTATACATGAATGTATGGATTGGACCCTTATCCGCTCTTTCCTGGCCGTGGCCGACCATGGCTCGCTGTCGGCCGCCGCCCGCGCGCTTGGCCTGACCCAGCCCACACTGGGCCGCCACATCACCGAACTGTCCGTCCAATTGCAGACCCCGCTTTTCACCCGCAGCGCTCGCGGGTTGGAACCCTCCGACGCCGCCCTTGCGCTCTTGCCTGCCGCGCGTCAGATGCGCGAGGCCGCCGCCCGGTTGGAACTGGCGGCGGCGGGCGCCTCGGACCGGTTGCAAGGGACGGTGCGGCTGACGGCCAGCCGCGTGATCTCGCATCACGTCTTGCCTTGGGTCTTGGCCCGGTTGCGGGTCGCAGAGCCCGGCATCGAAATCGAGCTCGTGCCCTCGGACACGCCCGAAAACCTGCTGTTCCGCGAGGCCGACATCGCCTTGCGCATGTTCCGCCCCGATCAGGACGGCACCTTTGCCCGCCACCTGATCGACCTGCCGATGGGGCTTTATGCGGCGAAAACCTACCTGGACCGCCGGGGTCGCCCCCAGGCTCCGCCGGACCTTGCCGCCCATGACCTGATCGGGATGGACCGATCCGACCTTGTGCAGCGGATGCTGGATTTCCTGAAGGTGCCGCTGAAACGTGCGGATTTCCCGGTGCGCTGCGACGACCAGTTGGTCTATCTGAACCTGATCCGCGCGGGGCTTGGCATTGGCGGCGCTCTGCGGCTGATCGGTGATGCCGACCCGCTGCTGGAGCCCGCCGCCCCCTTTCTGGCGCTGCCCGCTCTGCCGGTCTGGCTGACCGCGCCGCAAGCCCTGCGCCACACCCCGCGCATCCGCCGCGTGCTGGATCATCTGGCCGCCGAATTCCTAAGCCTGCTTGACCCTGGCCACCTTGACCCGGGGCCTGTCAAAGGCTAGGCCAACCGCGACCAATTCAGGAGGCGAACATGGCCAACCCTTCCATCCTTATCCTCGCCGGTGACGGCATCGGCCCCGAAGTCATGGCCGAAGTGAAAAAGATCATCGGCTGGATGGGCGCGAAGCGCGGCATCCATTTCGACGTCAGCGAAGACCTGGTCGGCGGTTGCGCCTATGACGCCCATGGCACGCCCCTGACCGATGCGACGATGGCGCGCGCCCAAGAGGTCGACGCCGTGCTTCTGGGCGCCGTCGGCGGGCCGAAATATGACAAGCTGGACTTCAGTGTGAAGCCCGAGCGCGGCCTTCTGCGCCTGCGCAAAGAGATGGACCTTTTCTCGAACCTGCGCCCGGCCCAGTGCTTTGACGCGCTGGCCGATTTCTCGTCGCTGAAAAAGGACGTGGTGGCCGGTTTGGACATCATGATCGTGCGCGAACTGACCTCGGGTGTCTATTTCGGCGAACCCCGCGGCATCTTCACCGAGGGCAACGAGCGCGTGGGCATCAACACCCAGCGCTACACCGAAAGCGAAATCGCCCGCGTGGCGCGGTCTGCTTTTGAACTGGCCCGCAAGCGCGACAACAAGGTCTGCTCGATGGAGAAGGCCAATGTCATGGAATCCGGCATCCTGTGGCGCGAAGTCGTCCAGGAAATCCACGACAAGGAATATCCCGACGTCGAGCTGTCGCATATGTATGCCGACGCCGGCGCCATGCAGCTGTGCCGTTGGCCCAAGCAATTCGACGTCATCGTGACCGACAACCTGTTCGGGGATCTTCTGTCGGACATGGCCGCCATGCTGACCGGGTCCTTGGGGATGCTGCCCTCGGCCTCCTTGGGTCTGCCGCAGGCCAATGGCCGCCCGAAGGCCTTGTATGAGCCCGTCCACGGCTCGGCCCCCGACATCGCGGGCACGGGCAAGGCCAATCCCATCGCCTGTATCCTGTCGTTTGCGATGGCATTGCGCTATTCCTTTGACCTGGGCTCTGAGGCCACCCGCGTCGAGCAGGCCGTGGAAAAGGTGCTGGCCGATGGTGTGCGCACCGCCGACCTGATGGGCCCCGAGGGCGGCACGCCGGTTTCGACCGCTCAGATGGGCGACGCGGTCTTGGCCGCGCTGGACGCCAGCCTGTAAAACAGAGGCCCCGGATCAAGTCCGGGGCGCCTTTGCGATCAAGCGGCCGGGGTCCTCCCCGGCCCTTTGTCATTTCGGCCCCCAGGTCACTTGGGCCCATTAGTCACTTGGGCCCCCAAGTCATTTCGGCTTGAAGTCGGCGATTTCCTTGACCTTGGCGAGGGCCAGTTGCAGCACCTTCAGCCGCAGGGTCACATGTTTCGGGTCCTCGCTTCCGATCTTCAGCGTATCGGAGTCAAAGCCCTTGAACTTCTCGAAATCCTTCCAGAATTCCTTACGATAGATCTCGATGGTCGAAACGCAATTCGACACCGAGCGGCCGTGCTGTTTCACCAGCGTGTCCCAATCCGTCTTGGTGCCCGGCGAGTCCACATAGTCGCCCGCGCCCTTGCGGAACTTGTCGATCGAGGGTTTCAGCTCTTTGACGGCCAGGTCGACGCGCATCTTGATGCGCTTTTCGGCCTCCTTGACCTCGTCTTCAAAGGTGATGCTCTTGCACGTGACCGCGAAAAGATCGGCGGTCTTGGCAATCGTCGCGGCGGCCTTGGCGGCGTCGGTGTATTTCGCCTTGGTCAGGGCGATTTCGGCCTTTTTCGCGGTCGCGACAATGGTTTTCAACTGGCTGATCAGCGGCTCGACCATCTTGGCATAGTTGGACTTCGCTTCCTTGATGCCTGTGGCCAGATCCTCCATCGTCTTGGGCGAATTCACCGTCGGCAAAAGCCTGGCGGTGTCGATCAGCTTGTGCAGCTTCTCGCCCTTGTCCAACTCGGCCTTCAGGCCGGTCTTGACCGTCTTGGCCATCAGGCCCTTTTTCTTTTGCCAATCCTTGTCGGTCAATTCGACCGGGTAGTTTATCAAGTAGGAAACGTTGATGCCCGCCATTGATGCCTTCCCTTAATTTGGATGACGAAAAGTTAACGCGGCATTTTTAATCCGCCAAGGGGGAAGCTTGGGTGATTTTCCCCGGCTCGTCCGGTTCGTGATCCGCGATGGCCTCGGTCTGGCGGACGGCCTGGCCCAGAACGGCAAGGCGTTTGGTGCGGTCGATCTCTTCGGTGCCCTCCAGTTTCAGGGCGTCGATGTCAAAGCTTTGGAACATCTTGAACTTGTGCCAGAACCGCGCGCGATAATCAGGCAGGGCCGAGACGATCTGGCTAAGCCTGTGGCCCTCGGGGCGGATCAGGGCTTGCCAGTCGGCGGCGCGCTGGGGGCCTTGTTCATAGGTCTGGGCTGCGCGGATCAGCCGGGCCGCGGCATCGTCCACCATAAGGTCGGCCTTGTCGCTGGCGGCCTCGATCCGGGCGCGGGTGTCCTCGTAATCCTGGCTCCAGTCGACGGCGGCGCAGGCCTGGGCGAAAGCTGCGGCGCTGTCGCCCAGTTCGGCGGCTGCGGGGCCGGGACCTTGGCGGCTGCGCTTGTATTCCGCAAGGATGCGCCTTGCGATGCGGGCCAGGCTCATCAGCTGATCCTGAAGCGGCAGGACGCGGGCGGTCAGGTGGCTGTGGCAGTCGATTACCGCCAGCTCCAGCGCGGTCAGGCTTTGCGGCTGGCGGGTCGAGGGCAACAGCGCCGCGGGGTCGATCCGGGCGTAAAGCCGTTCGGCCTGCGCCAGTTCGGCCCCCAGCGCAGAGGGGCGCCCCCCGGTCTTGGCAGCCCAAGCCGCTTCGGTCAGCTCGGGCGGGTAGACGCCCAAGGGCAAGAGGCCCGTGCCGGACATGCGTTCCCTTTTTCAGCGGTCGCAGGACGATCAGCCCATGACCGATCTGCCCGATCCTTGCAAGAAATTTGGGCGCAGGCCAAGCGCCCGGCAAGAGCGGGTGGCAAAACCGCCCCACAAAAACGTGAACGCGGGAAAAACGACCCGTGTCTGGCGGAATATGGCAGGATATATTTACCTTTATGCCAGAGGTTGCATCATCATGATCCAATCTCCTTCCCTGCGTGGCAGCCTTTTGGCGCTTGCCTCTTTCGGCGGCTATGCGTGCTGCGACATTTCATTGAAGGCCTTGGGGGCTGCGAACCTGCACTCGTTTCAGGTGGCGTTCCTGTCGGCCCTGTGCACCTTGCCCTTCGTGCTGGGCCAGATCCTCTGGACCAACCGGGCAGAGCTTTCGCCCGCGGCCTTTCGTCCCGCCCTGCCGGGGCTGACGCTGTTGCGCGGGCTGATTACGCTGTGCGGGTCAGGGTTTGTGACCTATGCCTTCACCCATCTGCCCATCGCGGAATGTTACGCGATCTTTTTCACCATGCCCTTGCTGATCACTCTGCTGGCCTGGCCCCTGCTGGGAGAGCCCATCGACGCCAGGCGTGGGGTCCTGATCCTGTTGGGCTTTGCCGGCGTGCTGATCGCGCTGCGGCCGGGGTCGACCGATTTCCAGTTCGCGCATCTGATTGCGGCCTGTGGCGCCGTGACCGGGGCCCTGAACTCGCTGTTGCTGCGCAAGATCGGCCACCGCGAAAGGTCGGGGGTCATCCTGCTGTATCCGGTGCTGTTTCAGGCCGGGGTCGGGGCCTTTCTGGCCTATGGCGTCTGGCAGCCGCTGACGCTGCAGGACTGGGCCATCGGGCTGCAAATCGGCGCGATCGGGACTTTGGCCGGGGTGCTGATTATCGCGGCCTACCGCTGTTCGCCCGCCATTGTCGTGGCGCCGATGCAGTATTCACAGATCGTCTGGGCCAGTGCGCTGGGCGTGATCTTTTTCGCCGAGATCCCCAAGGCCGCGACGATTTCGGGCATCTCGGTCATCATCGCGGCGGGGCTCTTGATGCTGTGGGTCAATGGCCGCGCCCCTGCCTTCCGAAAATCCCTCGCCTGACGGTTTTGCCCTTGCATAGGTCTGCAAAGGGCGCGACACCCAAGGCCTTTCCAGCTCAGGTCCATCATGGCTCCCCGTCAAAACAACCTTCACGGCGCAGGGCTTGCCCTTGCGTCCTTCGCCATTTACGCAAGCGGCGATGCCATCGTGAAATATATGGGGGCGTCCTATAGCCCCTTTCAGAACATCTTCTTTTCCTGCCTGTTCAGCTTTCCCCTGGTCGCGGTCATGCTGGCCGGCGATGGGCGCGAAGGCAATCTGATCCCGAAAAAGCCCGGGCTGATGGCGCTGCGGTCCATCCTGGGGGTGGTGAATATCCTGGCCGGCTTCACCGCCTTTGCCTATCTGCCGATGTCCGAGGCCTATCCGATCTTCTTTGCCGCCCCGATTCTGGTGACGCTGTTCGCCATCCCCATGCTGGGTGAAAAGATCGGCTGGCAGCGCGGGGCGGCCGTGGCCCTGGGCCTGATCGGCGTCGTGGTGGCCCTGCGCCCCGGTGAGGCGGGCTTTGGCATCGGCCATGTCGCGGCCATCACGGCGGCGGTGATCTTTGCCTTCAACTCGGTCTTGATGCGCAAAACCGGCGGTGAGGAACGGACCGTCGTCCTGATGATCTATCCGATGTTCGCCAACCTGATCGTCACGGGCCTGGCCTTGCCCTTCTTTTATGAGCCGATGCCGATCACCCACCTGGGCCTTCTGGCGGGCATCGCGCTGACCGGGTTCTTTGGCGGCATCCTTTCGGTGGCGGCCTATCGTCGGGCCCAGGCGGCTGTGGCGGCCTCGATGCAATATTCGCAGATCATCTGGGCCACGGTCTTTGGCGTGCTGCTGTTTGACGACACATTCGAAACCCGCAAGCTGATCGGCACGGCGATCATCATCGCCTCGGGCATCTGGATCGTCATGCGTGAGGGCACGCCGACGGTGCAATCGAACCGCGTGGTGTCCGAGACCAAGGGCCGCTTCGAACTGGGCGTCTTGCCGCGCCTGTCGCTGTGGTCGCGCCTGCCCGCGCGCCTGACCCGCGAGGACCGCAACGACCTGTCCTAGGGCCTTGCGGGAATCTTCACGCCAAGCCCTCGGCCCCCCTTGCAAATCCTGTGGGGCCGGGGTAACTCCCGCCTCACGGTCGGAGTGTAGCGCAGCCTGGTAGCGCACCTGCTTCGGGAGCAGGGGGTCGAAGGTTCGAATCCTTTCACTCCGACCAGTTTCCCGCAAATCCCCAAGATATCGCCGGCAAACCTGCAGCCCCTAACCGCGGCAAAAGCTTTCGCCAAAGCTTTTGGTTGTCACCCGCCGCGTGCCGCCTCAATCGCGGCGACGTCGATCTTGCCCATGGTCATCATCGCGGCAAAGACCCTTTGGGCCACCGCGCCGCCTTCGGCCATGGCTTCGGTCAGAGCGCGCGGCGTGATCTGCCAGGAAATCCCCCAGCGGTCCTTGCACCAGCCGCATTGGCTTTCGGAGCCACCATGTCCGACGATGGCGTCCCAATAGCGGTCGGTCTCGGCCTGATCCTCGGTCATGATCTGAAAGGAAAAAGCCTCGGACTGCGGGAACATCGGTCCGCCGTTCAACCCCATGCAGGCCACACCCGCGACGGTGAAGTCGACGGTCAGGACCTGGCCCTTTGCCCCGTTGGGGTAATCCCCCGGGGCCCGCATCACCCGCCCCACGGCCGAGTCCGGAAAGGTCGCGGCGTAAAAGGCCGCAGCCTCTTCGGCGCCGCTGTCATACCACAGGCAGATCGTATTTTTGGCCATGATGAATTCCTTTTACATCAAACAATCATGCCAGAAAGCCGCCCGCCTCGCCAGAGGCAAAGGCGCCGGACGATCGCTCTGCCCCTGCGGCTGACCCCGGAAGGGCGTCACACCATCATGACCGCCTCGACGGCCCGTTTCCACCTTGCGTATTTCGCGTTCCGCGTCGCCTCGTCCATCTGCGGCAGGAACCGATGGTTCAGCGCCCATTGCTTTGCAAAGACCTCTGGCGCGGGGCACAGGTCGCGCGCCAGACCCGCCAGATAGGCCGCGCCCAGGGCTGTCGTTTCGGTCACGACCGGCCGGTCGACCGGAGCCCCGATGATATCGGCCAGGTATTGCATCGCAAACCCGCTGGCCGTCATGCCGCCATCGACCCGCAGGACCCCGCCCTTGGCCCCCGCCCAGTCCAGAGCCATGGCCTCCAGCAGGTCCCGCGTCTGATAGCCCACCGATTCCAAGGCCGCCCGCGCCATCTCGGCAGGCCCCGTGTTGCGCGTCAGGCCAAAGACCGCGCCCCGCGTTTCGGGCCGCCAATAGGGCGCGCCCAGGCCGGTAAAGGCCGGCACCAAAAGCACGCCCTGCGCCACCTCGGCCTGTTCGGCCAGGGCTGCGGTTTCCGAGGCCTGCTTGATGATCTTCAGCCCGTCGCGCAGCCATTGCACCACGGCCCCCGCGATGAAGATCGACCCTTCCAGCGCATAGGTCGGCTTGCCGTTCAGCTGATAGGCAATCGTCGTCAACATGCGGTGATGCGAGGTCACACGTTCGCCCCCGGTGTTCAACAGCGCGAAACAGCCGGTGCCATAGGTCGATTTCATCATCCCCGGCGTAAAGCAGGCCTGGCCCACGGTCGCCGCCTGTTGGTCGCCCGCGACCCCGGAAATCGGGATTTCGCCGCCGAAAAGCCGGGTGACGCCGTAGTCGCCCGCAGAGTCGCGGACCTGCGGCAAGAGGCTCATCGGGATGTCCAGCGCGGCGCAGATATCGGCGTCCCATTCCCCGCGACCAATGTCATAAAGCATCGTGCGCGCCGCGTTGGTGGCGTCGGTGGCATGGACGCGACCTTCGGTCAGCTTCCAGATCAGCCAGCTGTCGACCGTGCCAAAGGCCAGCCGCCCCGCCCGCGCCTTGTCGCGCGCGCCCTCGACATGGTCCAGCAGCCACTTGACCTTGGTCCCCGAGAAATAGGGGTCCAGCAACAGCCCGGTGCGGTCGCCGACCATCCCCGCCATGCCCTGATCGCGCAAGGACGCGCAGATATCCGCCGTCCGCCGGTCTTGCCAGACAATCGCGCGGTGGATCGGCTGGCCGGTCTCGCGGTCCCAGATCAGCGTGGTTTCGCGCTGGTTGGTGATGCCGATGGCAAAGGGCCGCCCCGCCTTGGCGATGGCCAGTTGCGCGACCTCAAAGACCGTGTCCCACAGGTCTTGCGGATCATGTTCGACCCAGCCCGGATGCGGGTAGTGCTGGGGGAACTCTTTTTGCGCGCTGGCGATGGGCCGCAGGGCCGCATCAAAGATGATGGCGCGGGAACTGGTCGTCCCCTGGTCGATGGCAAGAATGGTCATGGCTCCCCTCCCTTTTAGTAAAACTTTACCGGAAGGGCGCGCGTGATGCTAGCGTCCCCGCCACTGGTCCAGAATATAGCGCGCCGTCATCAGGTCCAGATGCGCCCCGCCGCCATTCTTGGCGATGGTGATTTCGTCTCCCAGGCGCCGGTAATCGCCCTCGTAAAAATCGGCCACGACGTCCTCTTCGCGCAGCGCCCCCGAGGCGATGGGGTCGATCAGCTCTCCGATATGGTGGATCGTCGTCGCCCGCGCATCGACAAAGACCCGGGCGCGGGCCATGGCCGTGTCGTCAACCTCGCGCATTTGCGGGTTATAGGCGCCGATCAGGTCCAGGTGTTGACCCGGTTGCAGCCACTCTCCCTTGATCACCGGAGATTTCGCCATGGTCGCCGTGCAGATCACATCGGCCGCGCGCACCGCGGTTTCCAGGTCCTGCGCCACGGCGATGCCGCAGTCGGCGGCCATCGCCTCGGCGCCCGCAGGCGTTCGGTTCCAGACGCTGAATTCGGCATCCGGCCACAGGCTGCGATAGGCCTGCACCATGGACCGCGCCACGGTGCCCGCCCCCACCAGCAGGAACCGCCGCGCATCCTTGCGCGCCAGCCGAGAGGCCGCGTAAAGGCTGTCGCCCGCCGTCTTCCACTTGGTCACAAGGTGGAAATCGACGATGCCGGTCAGCTCTCCGGTGACGTCATCGAACAGGTTCACGACGCCGTGGATCGTGGGCTTGCCCCGGGCCGCGTTGCCCGGAACCACGGTCGCCACCTTGACCAAAGCGCCGACCCCGGTGATCCAGGCCGCGCGGTCCAGCATCACATCCTGACCGCGATACAGGAACAGGTCGGCAATCTCGGGCTTGCCGCGGGCATGGCCTGCGTCAAAGGCCTGCAGCAGCCCGGCCCAGGTCAAAAGGCGCTCGGCCTCGGGTCCTACAAATTCGGGTCCCACCGCGTTCATCACAAGCCTGCCTCTTTCCGGGTCAACAATCCCTCGGCGACCAGACGTTCAGCCCAGCCCTGCCAATGTTCGAACAGATGCACGCCCCAGCCGCGGGCCCGCGCCGCCTCGATGTTTTCGGGCCGATCATCGGTGAAAATCAGATCACCGGGCGCGATCCCGCAATCCTCTTCGACCATGCGGTAAATCTCGGGGTCGGGTTTCACCACCCCCATCCGGCCCGAGACATATTCGCGGTCGAATTCCGACAGGAAATCCATCTTGGGCCGCGCCTCGTCATAGGAATAGCGCCCGAAATTGGTCAGCGCGAACACCGGCACGCCCTTGGCCCGCAAGGCCCGCAGCAGGGCAATCGACCCCTCGATCCGGGGGCTGGCAAGCTCGTCCCAACGGTCATACCACATGCGGATCTCGGCAGACCACTCGGGATGGCGCAAGGCCCAGTCATAGATCGTTTCGCGAAACAGCGCGCCCGCATCGACGTCCAGGTTCATCTGGTGCAGGTCCACGGCGCCAAACAGCGCCGCACGTCGATCCGCCCCGATCACCCGGTCGTAAAAGGCCTCTGGCTGCCAAGAGGTCAGCACATTGCCGATATCGAACACCACAGCCTTCATCTTTTCCGCCTCACTGCCTCGCGCCACAGCGTATAAAGCCCGGCCCCGACGATCAGCACAATCCCCAGCCAGCCCCGCGCGTCAGGGAAGGTGCCAAAAACCAACAGCCCCCAGATCACCGCCAGGGGCATCGACGTGTATTCAAAGGGCGCGACCAGGGCCGCTTCGTTCATCCGGTAGGCCTGCGCCATCAGCATCCCGCCCGCGGCCACCGATATCCCGGTGCCTGCAAAGGCCCACAGGTCGCCGGGGGCGGGCCAGACCCAAGGCCGGAACAGGAACTCCAGCGAGGCATCCGACGACCCCGCCATATGCCCATCCCCCGCCCAGGCCCCCATGGCAACCGAGGTCACGATGAACCCGACTTGCGTGTGAAAGTTGATCGTCGCCGCCCCCTCGGTCGCCCGGGCCGACCGCGTCATGATCTGCGTCGTGGCATAGGTGAAGGCCGACATCAGGATCAGCACCGCCGCCCAGCGAAACTCGCCCTCGGGGTTCAGCATGATGATGACGCCGGCCAGACCGACCAGCACCGCGCCCCAGCGGTGCAGGCCGACGCGCTCGCCCAGGACGACGACCGACAGCAGCGTCAGCAGGATCGGCGCGATGAACCCGATGGCCGCGGCGTCCGCGATGGGCAGGGCGGCCAGGCCCAGGAAATAGGTCGCATTGGACACCATGACGATCATGGCCCGGCCCAGGTGGAACCCCGGCCTTGTGGTGCGCCAGATCGCGCCCTGACCCGTGACCCAGGCAAAGCCCAGGATGAAGGCCAGCCCCACAAAGGCGCGCACGAGGATGACCTCGTGCAGCGGATAGGCCCCCGACAGCGCCTTGATGCACAGATCGTTCAGCGACAGGGTGGCCGAGCCGCCGATCGCGCACAGGATGCCAAGCACCGTGCGACGGCGCAGGGCCTCGGAGGAAATCATCGGAGAGGTCATGGGAGCGACCCTATCCCCCTCCCCAGCCCGGATTCTGTCCCGGAAACGACATGGGCCGCCTCACCCCGCGCCCAAGAGGCATCGCATGACCGGCCCCAGCCCCGGGGCTGCGCTGTGGGACCAGAGCCCCATGATGTCATTCGGTCGCTCTGGTGGGGCTGCGGAACCCGGGGCCCTTGCGATCAGCCCGCCTTGACCGCCCGCATGACGCGCTCCATCACCTCCAGAAACCGGGACCGGTCGGCCTTGGAGAATCCCTTGCCGCCGCCCTGACGGAAAGGATCGGCAGACCGCAGGTCCGACATCAAGTCGCGCGTGGCCAGAACCATGCCGATGTTGCGCGCGGTCAGCTCTTCGCCATTGTGCTTGACGACCCGCGCGCCGCCCTCGATGCAGCGCGCCGCCAGCGGAATATCCCCGGTGACGACGATATCGCCCGGCCCGGCGCGCTCGGCGATCCAGATATCGGCCTCGTCCAGCTTTGATCCGACATAGACCGCCTCGACCAGGGGATTGGCCGAGGGGCGGATGCCGCCATTGCAGACCAGAACCATCTTGACGCCGTGGCGCGTGGCGACCTGTTCGGCCTCGGCCTTCACCGGGCAGGCATCGGCATCGACATAGATCATGCCTTCAGGGCCCGGGCGTGAAAGACCACATGATCCTCGATGAAGGTCGAGACGAAGAAGTAAGAGTGGTCATAGCCCTCTTGCCGCCGGATCGTGGCGCGGGGGCCGGCCACCGCCTCCAGCGTTTCGGTCTTCAGCAGGTCCAGGAACTTGTCCGCCTGGCCTTGGTCGACCAACAGGGGCAGATCGACGCCCTTGGCCCACAGAAGGCTGGCGTCATGGGCCGACACGTCTTCGGTCCCCAGATAGGCCGCGAATTGCTTGCGGCCCCAGTCCGACCCCGTGGGATTGCAGATCGGCGCAAAGGCCGAGACAGAGCGAAAGCGGTCCGGAAAGGTCGCCGCGATGGTCAAGGCGCCATGGCCGCCCATCGAATGACCGGTGATCGCCTGGCGCGTCAGGTCCAGCGGGAAATCCGCCAGAACGGCCGGAAGCTCTGCGGTGACATAGGTCCACATCTGGAACTGCGCGGCCCAGGGCGCCTGGGTGGCATCGACATAGAACCCCGCGCCCTGGCCCAGGTCATAGGCGGCATCGTCGGCCACCCCCGGCCCGCGCGGCGAGGTGTCGGGGAAAACCAGCGCGATCCCCTCCCGCGCGGCCCAGGCCTGCGCCCCGGCCTTGACCATCGCATTCTCATGCGTGCAGGTCAGGCCCGAAAGATACCACAGCACCGGAAAAGGCCCCTCACCCGGGGGCAGATACAGCCCGAAGGTCATCTCGCAGTCACAGGCCGCGCTGGGATGGCTGACGACCAGCTGGCGCCCGCCAAAGGCCTTGTTCTCGGCTAGAACCTTCATCGCGGCTTCCTTTTCATCTTTTCATAAATATCCCACGGGGGGTGTGGGGGGTGTGAAACCCCCCACCTCGGCTAGCCAACCGCGCAACTTGCGTCAAGCGGGCCCTCTCAGCCGCCGCCGATCAGCACGCCCGCCGCAAAGACCAGCGCCCCACCCAACACGACCTGCAAGGCGGCGCGCAGGAACGGCGTCTCCATATACTTGTTCTGAATCCAGGCAATCGCCCACAGTTCGACAAAGACCACGACCACCGCCAAAGCCGTCGCCGTCCAGAAATCCGACAGCAGATAGGGCAGCGCATGGCCAAGCCCCCCCAGCGCCGTCATCACCCCCGAGGCCACCCCGCGTTTGAACGGCGAGCCGCGCCCCGACAGGACCCCGTCGTCATGCGCGGCCTCGGTAAAGCCCATGGAGATCCCCGCCCCCACCGCCGCCGCCGTGCCGACCAACAGCGTCGTATGGCTGTCTTGCGTCGCAAACGCCGTGGCGAATATCGGCGCCAGGGTCGAAACCGACCCATCCATCAGCCCCGCCAGCCCCGGCTGCACCCAGGTCAGCACGAATTGCCGATGGGCCGAGCGGTCCTCGTCGGCCTTCACATCGCCGGTCAGATGCGCGGCCTCCAGCCCCTGTGCCGCTTTTTCATGCCCCGCCTCGGCCGCGGCCAGGTCGCCCAACAGCTTGCGCGTCGCCGCGTCTGTCGTGCGTTCGGCGGCCTTCAGATAGAACCGCTCCGCCTGGGCCTCCATCGCCGCCGCCTCGCCGCGGATCGTCTGAAGGCTCAGGTTCTGCGTCAGCCAGACCGGGCGGCGGGCATAGAACCCCGCCACATGTTCGCGCCGGATCAAGGGGATGACCTCGCCGAACCGCGCGCGGTGCAGGTCGATCAGGCGTTGGCGGTGGGTGTCTTCCTCGGCCGCCATCCCGTCAAAGACCGCAGCCGAACCGGGGAATTCGCCCCGCAGCCCCTGCGCATAGCTGCGATAGATGCGCCCGTCATCCTCCTCCGAGGAAATGGCAAGCGCCAGGATTTCCTGTTCCGACAGGTCGGAAAAACGGCGGCGGTTGGTCAGGGATGACAGCATGATGGGCCTCAGTTTGGAATGGTTCTAAACTAGCCATCCCGCGCCGCCATGCAAGCCCTAACCGCCTGCCGCCTTATCCGCGACCCGTGACCCTTTGTCGCCACAGCGTGAAAAGCCCCGCCGCGACGACCAGACCGGACCCGACGATGACCGCACTGCGCAAAGTCTCGCCGTAAAAGGCCACGCCCAGAATGGCGATCCAGACCAGCTGCAGATAGGCAAAGGGCTGCACCGCCGAGGCCTCTGCGGCGTCATAGGCGCGGATCATCAGCCAGTGGCCCGAAGCCGAGGTCAGGCACAAAAGCGCCATCAGCCCCCAATCGGAGGCCTGAAAGTTCACCCAGGCGGGCAGGCCGACAAAGGTCATGGCGACCGCGCCGACGATCCCGGTCCACAGAAAACTGGTCTCGGCGCTGTCTTGGCGCGCGGCCAGCCGGGTCAACAGCGCGTAAAGCCCGAACAGCAGGGCGGCAAACAGCGGCATGACCGACCAGAAGGACAGCACAGACACCCCCGGCCGCAGCATCACCAGGATGCCCAGGAAACCGACGCCAATCGCGCTCCACCGCCGCCAGCCGACGCTTTCGCCCAGCACCAGACCCGACAGGGCCGCGACCCACAGCGGATAAGAGGTCAAAAGCGCCTGGGATTCGATCAGCCCGATCTTGGCGAAGGCCAGGCCCGACAACGAGATCTGCGTGACCAGCAGCAGCCCCCGCGCGATGTGCAGCGGCTTTTGCCCGCTGGCCAGCATCCCGCGCAAAAGCCCGCGCCGCCAGGCGATGCCCCCCATCAGCACCGCGATGAACCAGAACCGCAGCATCACCACCATTTGCACCGGGTAATGCGTCGTCATATGCCGCGTGATCCCGTCCTGGACGGAAAAGATCAGCGTCGTCGCCACCATGAACAGGATGCCGCGGGTGTTGCCAGACAGGCCCTTGGTCACGCTTTGCGCCCCCGTGTCAGCGTATAAAGCCCCGCCAGAATGACAATCCCCGCCCCCAACATGACATGCAGGGTCAAGGCCTCGTCGAAAAAGGCGATGGCGATGGCGCTGGTGAAGACGATCTGCAGATAGGCAAAGGGCTGCACGGTCGAGGCCTCGACGGCCTCATAGGTCTTTTGCATCAGCCAATAGGACAGGACGGACAGGCTGGCATAGGTCAACAGCCACAGCCAATCCAGACCCTGCACCGGCTCCCAGTGTGGCAGGCCTGCGATGGTGGCCAGCACGGCGCCCAGCACAGGGGTCCAGAAAAAGGTCGGGAAAAACGGGTCGATCCCGGCCACCTTGCGCGTCAGCACGGTGTAAAGCGCGAACATGAAGGCCGAGGCGAGCGGGAAAAGCGCGGCCCAGGAAAACACATCCGCCCCGGGGTTCAACAGGACCAGCACGCCGACACAGCCGATGGCCACGGCCACCAGCTTGTCCGTCGTCAGCCTTTCGCCCAGCACCGGACCGGACAGCGCCACGACCAACAGCGGACAGGCGGCAAAGACCGCGTGCGTCTCGATCAGGCCGATGAGGGTGAAGCCATAGACGATGGCGATGATCTCGGCCACCAACAGCGCCGCGCGAAAGGCATGAAGCCCAAGCGCGCGGGTTTTCAGCGCGGCCAGGCCCTCGGGCTGGCGGGTGGCCAGCGCGATGACAAAGGCCGCAAAGACCCAATAGCGGATCATCACGACCATGAACGGGTTATAGGCCCCGGCCAACATCCGCGAAAATCCGTCCTGCACGGCAAAGCCCGCGACGGTGGCGATCATCAGCCAGATGCCCTTGGTCTGCCGGGTCATGTCCGGCCCCCAAAGCGTCCGGCCGACATGTGGCGCTTGGTGCCAAAGCCCGCGCGGCGTTCGACCTGGAACCCCGCCGCGGTCAGGGCGCGGCGCACATGGCCCGCCGCCGTATAGGTGGCAAACGAGCCGCCCGGCGCGGTGTGGCGGGCGACCTGTGCCATCAGGTCATCGTTCCACATCTCGGGGTTTTTCGCGGGCGAAAAGCCGTCCAGGAACCAGGCGTCCGCCGCGCCCTCCCAGGTGGGCAGGGTCTGGCGGACGTCGCCTTCGATCACCGTGACCGCGATGGCGTGGAAGGTGAAGCTTCGGGCGCCCTGGCCCCAGGCGTGAACCAGGGGGGCTGCGACTGCGGCGGCCTGGGGGAAGGCCTGATGGGCGCGTGCCATCTCGGCCGCGGTCATGGGAAAGCCTTCGAAGGTCGTATAGCGCAGCGGAACCCCGGGCGCGCACAGGTGCAGCGCCAGCAGGTTCAGCCCGGTGCCAAAGCCCAGTTCGGCGACGTGAAAGCCGGGGGTCAGGCGGGCGGGCAGGTCATTGCCGGTCAGGAAGACGTGGCGCGTTTCCTCCAGCCCGCCTGCAAGGCTGAAATAGGGGTCGTCGAACCGGGTCGAGACGGGGATCATACCCTCGCGCCACGCCAAGCTTGCCTGTTCCTTGCCCGTCATTTCGCCTATGCCCTTTTGCGGCGGGACCATGGGCATGGGGGCGGGGAATGGCAAGACACGATCTGACGGTGCGGGGCGCCGGCATCATGGGGCTTTGCGTCGCCTGGGAGGCCCTGCGCCGCGGTCTGCGGGTGCAGGTGATCGAGGCGGTGGCGATCGGCGCCGGGGCCTCGGGCGGGTTGGTCGGCGCCTTGGCCCCCCATGCGCCGGAGCAATGGACGGCGGGCAAGGCGTTCCAGCTGCAGGCGCTGTTGATGGCCGAGGCGCATTGGGCCGAGGTGGCGGCAGTCTCGGGCCTCTCGCCGGGTTATGCGCGGACCGGGCGGGTGCAGCCGGTGACGGATGAGGCCCTGGCCCGGACGCGCGAACAGGCTGCGGCAGAGCTGTGGCAGGGGCGGGCGGAATGGCGTGTGATCGCGGCGGGGGGGGAGTTTCAGCCGCTGTCGCCCTCGGGGTTGCTGATCCATGACACGCTGACGGCGCGGGTCTCGCCGCGGCGGGCGCTGGCCAGCCTGGTGGCGGCCTGTCAGGCGCGGGGGGCTGTGGTGACGGTGGGTGAGGCCAGCGATGAGGGCGCGGTGGTCTGGGCCACCGGGCATCGGGGGCTGGAGGCGCTGACCGCGCAGATGGGGCGCAAGATGGGGCAGGGGGTCAAGGGTCAGGCGCTGTCGCTGCACCTGCCCGGGGTGGCGCATCTGCCGCAGGTCTATGCCGATGGGCTATACATTGTGCCGCATGAGGATGGGTCGGTGGCGGTGGGGTCAACCTCCGAAAACACCTATGACCACGAGGACACCGACACCCAAGCCGATGACCTGCTGGCACGGGCGCGGGCTTTGGTGCCGGCGCTGCGTGATGCCCCCGAGATCACGCGTTGGGCCGGCATCCGCCCCCGCGCGCAAAGCCGTCAGCCGCTGATCGGCGCCTGGCCCGGGCGGCCCGGGCATTTCATCGCCAATGGCGGCTTCAAGATCGGCTTTGCCGTGGCGCCTTTGTGTGCGCGGCTTTTGGTCGATGCAATCCAGGGGCAGGACGCAATCCCGGAGGCTTTTCGCCCCTGAAACTTGGCCCTGATCACAGGTGCTTGCGCAGCTGCGGCAGAAGCGCGGTCTTGCCGTAACGCCCGGTGAAGTCGTGAAACTGATAGGGCGCCGGAACTTTGGGGATGATGAACTGTCCATGCCCCAGGGCCGCAATCTCGCAGCCCACCGCCTCGGCGAAATAGCAGGCGAAGGGAAAGACGAAGGTCGGCTCGAAATCCGCCGCGTGTTGCCAGATCGAGGGCACGAAGTCGTCGCCCAGCAGATATCCGCCCGGCTTGATCTTTCCCCATGTCGCGATCAGGTCGATGGCGACCCCGCGCAAGGTGTGGTCGCCGTCGATATAGGCCAGGTCCAGGCTTTCATCGGGGATCTGGTGGATCACCTCGGCCGTCGTCCCGCGCAGGATCACGCGGCGGTCGGCGGCAAAGCGGGTGGCGGCCTCGGCCTCGGCATAGACCGCGTCAAAGGCGACGGAGTCCTTGTTGAACGGCTTGTTCCACTCGGGCAGCTGCCGCCAGGGGTCCAGCATGTAGAACTTGGCCAGATAGGGTTTCGTCAGCGCAAAGGCCGAGAATTCGCCCTTCCAGACCCCCACTTCGACCATTTCCGCCGGTTTGATATGGTCCAGCAGACGCTCCAGCGTCTCTTGCCGGCTGGCGGCTCCGGCCAGAAGGCCGCGCAACAGCTGCATGGGGTCATCCTTTGATCGTTTGCCCCAAACGATGCGGCCCTGTGCCGCTTGTCAAGATCACTCCGGCAGGCGGGGTCATTCCAGCAAACGACGGGCGATCACATTGGCCTGGATCTCGGCTGCGCCTTCAAAGATCGACAGGATGCGGGCGTCGACCAACAGGCGCGAGGCGAGGTATTCGCAGGCAAAGCCGTTCCCGCCATGGATCTGGACGCCATTGTCGGCCGCAGCCCAGGCCACCCGGGCGGCAAGCAGTTTCGCCATCCCGGCCTCAAGGTCGCAGCGCCGCCCTTCGTCCTTGGCTCGCGCCGCGTGATAGGTGATCTGGCGCGAGATGGCGATTTCGACGGCCATCATGGCAAGCTTGCCCGAGACGCGCGGAAAGTCCACAAGCGGCTTGCCAAACTGCACGCGGTCCATGGCGTAACGCAAGGCGCAGTCCAGCGCGGCCTGAGCGACGCCAATGGCCCGCGCCGCGGTCTGGATGCGGGCGGATTCAAAGGTCTGCATCAGCTGCTTGAAGCCTTGACCCGTGACGCCGCCCAGAAGGTTCGCAGCAGGCACAGCGAAATTGTCAAAGGAAAGTTCGTATTCCTTCATGCCGCGATAGCCCAGGACCTTGATTTCGCTGCCCTTCATGCCGGGCGTGGGGAAGGGGTCCGCATCACTCCCGGGGGTCTTTTCGGCGATCAACAAAGACAGCCCGCGCCAATCGGCCTCGGTCCCGGTGCGGGTCATCAGCATCATCACATGGGCGCGGGCGGCATGGGTGATCCAGGTCTTGTTGCCGGTGACGTGCCAGGTGTCGCCCGTCAGCACAGCACGCGTGCGCAGGGCGCCAAGGTCGCTGCCGGTGTTCGGCTCGGTGAACACGGCGGTCGGCAGGATTTCCGCGCTGGCGAGTTTCGGCAACCACTGGGCCTTTTGCTCCGGCGTGCCGCCGCACAGGATCAGTTCGGCGGCAATTTCCGTGCGGGTGCCCAAGGAGCCCACGCCGATGTAGCCGCGCGAAAGCTCTTCGGACACCACGACCATCGCGGCCTTGGACAGGCCGAAACCGCCGTGTTCCTCCGGGATGGTCAGGCCAAAGACGCCCATATCCGCCAGTTTCTGGATGATCTCCATCGGGATCAGGTCGTCGCGCAGGTGCCAGCCCTGGGCCTGGGGGATGACCTCTTCTTCGGCAAAGCGGCGGAATTGGGCGCGGATCATCTCCAGGTCCTCATCCAGACCCGAGGCGATGACCGCGCCGTCGCACAGCAGGGCCACCAGCCGCGCCTTGGCCGCATCATTGGCCGCGGCGATCAACGCACGGGCCTGCGGACCCGGGGCATAGGTCACGCCACAACAGCCGCGGGCGAATTCGCCCTGGCTCATCGGGATGCCGCCCTGCAGTTGCGCCAGATATTCGCCAAAGCCGATCTGGATCACCAGCGCCTCGGCCTCGCCCAGGGTCTGCGCCCGCGCCCAAGCGTCCAGTTCGGTCAGCGCCTGCACATAGGTCGCAATCCAGGCCAGGCCATGCGCCTCGGTCTGATCCGCCTCAAGACTAGCGGAGTCGATGCGGCCCGCCACCACAACACGAGCCGCCAAGGCCGCCTTTGCCAGGGACAGGAAGGCCTGAGCCTCGCCCAGGGCCGGGGCGGTCAGGGACAACAGGTCGGGCAGAAATGAGGTGGAAAGGTCTTGTCCGTCGGCCATGGCATCCTCCGATTCCGATGGCACCGGGATAATCCCTTCGCAGTCGCAGCGCAATATAATTTCAACACGAGTCGTCGTGGCGTATGAAAATGACCTTGGCGTTTAGACTTTCCCTTGACGGTGGCGGCGGCTAGCAAGAGCCATGGATGTGATGGCAGGTCTTTCCCCGGGCATTTTCGCCGCCGCCTTGGCGGTCACGCTGTTTGCGGGCTTTGTCAAAGGCGTGGCGGGGTTTGCCATGCCCTTGATCATGATGAGCGCCTTTTCCAGCTTTTTGCCGCCGCAACTGGCCTTGGCCGGGCTGATCCTGCCGACGCTTCTGACGAACCTGAGCCAGGCCTTCCGCCAGGGCGTCGCGCCCGCCGTGCAGACCGCGCGGACCTATCGGCGGTTTCTGGCGGCGACGCTGGTCTTTATCGTGATCTCGGCGCAGTTCGTCCATGTCATCCCCGAGCGCGCCTTTCTTCTGGGCCTTGGCCTGCCGGTCACGGCCTTTGCCGTGGCGCAGGTCATGGGCCTGTCGCTGGCGCTGCCCCTGCGGCACCGCCACGGCGCGGAATGGGCGCTGGGCGCGGTCGGAGGTCTTTATGGCGGGGTTTCGGGCATCTGGGGGCCGCCGCTGATCGTTTATCTGCTGTCGATCAAGGCTGACAAGGCCGAGACGGTGCGCGTGCAGGGCGTGGTCTTTTTGATGGGCGCCGTGGTGCTGTGTGGCGCGCATCTGGCGACCGGGGTGCTGAACGCGCAGACCTTGGGCTTTTCGGCGGTGCTGGCCTTGGCGGCGCAGCTGGGCCAGATCGGCGGAAACCGGCTGCAGGACCGGCTGGACGCGGTGGCCTTTCGGCGCTGGACGCAAGCCCTGCTGATCCTGACCGGGCTGAACCTGGTGCGGCAGGCGTTGATGGGGTGAACCCGGGGTATACCCCGGGCTACGCTGGGGCCGATCTAGCGCGTCGGAACCGGGACCTCGCCGCGGTAGTCGTAAAAGCCGCGGTCGGTCTTGCGGCCCAGCCAGCCGGCCTCGACATATTTGGTCAACAGTGGGCAGGGGCGGTATTTCGTATCGGCCAGCCCGTCATACAGCACATTCATGATGGCCAGGCAGGTGTCCAGCCCGATGAAATCGGCCAGCTCCAGCGGGCCCATCGGGTGATTGGCCCCCAGTTTCAGCGCCGTGTCGATGGATTGCACCGACCCCACGCCCTCATACAGCGTGTAAACCGCCTCGTTGATCATCGGGATCAGGATGCGGTTGACGATGAAGGCGGGGAAATCCTCGGAGCTGGAGGCGGTCTTGCCCAGCCGGTCGACGACGCCTTTCAGCGTGTCATAGGTCGGCCCATCGGTGGCAATGCCGCGGATCAGTTCCACCAGCTGCATCACCGGCACCGGGTTCATGAAGTGGAACCCCATGAAGCGCTCGGGCCGGTCGGTGCGGCTGGCCAGCCGTGTGATCGAGATCGACGAGGTGTTCGAGGTCAGGATCGTATGGGGCGCAAGATGCGGCGCCAGACTGGCGAAGATCTTGTTCTTGATGTCTTCCTTTTCGGTCGCGGCTTCGATGATCAGGTCGGTCGGGCCCAGAAGCGCGATGTCCAGCGAGGTCGAGATGCGGGCCAAAGCCGCGGCCTTGTCCTCGGCGGCCACCTTGCCGCGGCTGACCTGGCGTTCCAGGTTCTTGTCGATCGTGGCCACGGCGGCAGAAAGGCTGTCGGCCGAGATGTCGTGCAAGATGACCTCATAGCCTGCCAGCGCGAAAACATGGGCGATCCCGTTGCCCATCTGCCCCGCACCCACAACGCCCACGCGCCGAATGTCCATGCCCTGCCCCTTTGATTGCGCGGTTAGCTTAGGCCTGCAGGCCGCCTGCTTCAACCCCGCTGCGCTGCGGCGTTCACCAGTTGGAAGGATTTGAGGCAAAGCCCGACTTCAACTCTTTGGAAACGGGAATCGGGCACAGTTTCCATTGGGTGTGTAAAACTGATGGTGGGTAAGATGGCCTATGCTTTGCCAAGCGAAGGCGTATTGGATTATTTTCCATGCCGATATGGTGTGTCCAACATGTCGTTCCGGGGTCCGCGACGGTCGCTGGAGCGGCCTTATATCGTCTTTCTGGGCGGAAACGAGACTTACGGAAAATTCATACCCGACCCCTATCCTGACCTTGTCGAAGAGGAGGTCGGCTATGGGGCGGTCAATCTGGGGATTCCCAATGCGGGGCCGGATGTCTATCTGAACGAACCCTCGCTGATCGACTTGGCGCAGGGGGCAGAGGCGGTTGTGGTGCAGGTTCTGGGGGCGGGTAATCTCTCGAACCGGTATTACAAGGTCCATCCGCGGCGCAATGACCGATTTGTCGGGCCGACGCCGCTGCTGCGGACGCTGTATCGGGATGTCGATTTCACCGAAATCAGCTTCACGCGGCATCTGTTGGCGACGCTGTTCGAACATTCGCCGGAAAAGTTCCAGACGGTGGCCGAAGACCTGCGCGCCACCTGGCATCGGCAGATGGAGGCGCTGTTGAAGCGCCTGCCAGAGCGGACGGTGCTGTTGTGGCTGTCCGACCAGGCGCCGCCGTCCAAGGCGCAGGGGCTGGGTCATGATCCGCTGTTGATCGACGCTGAGCTTGTGGCCTCGGTCCGGCCATTTGTGCGCACCTATGTCGAGGCGGTCGAACGCTCTGACCAAAGGGGCCGCGGCCTGTCGGGCATGGCCTTTGCCCGCGACGAATCGGCGGCTGCGGCGCGGATGCCGGGGCCGGAGGTGCATCGCGACCTGTCGCGCCTTCTGTCCAGTGCGCTGGAGAAAATCCTGAAATAGGGCCCCGCTTCCTCCGCTCCCCGCTGGGGTCTCTATGGCCGGGCGCGTCCGCGTGCCCGGCCTTCTTCCGTCTGACCCTTCGCTTTTCCGCCGCGTCGCTCTATGTGTGGCAAAACGCGGAGGCAGCAATGTTCAAAGACCCGGTCTTTCTGATCGCCACACTGGCCTGTTTGGCCGTGCTGGTCATCTTGGCCATCGGCATCGGCGGTTTCGCCAAGGGCGGCGAGTTCAACCGGAAATACGCCAACAAACTCATGCAGTTGCGCATTGTGGCGCAGGCCTTGGCGGTCGGCGTCATCGTGCTGTTCGCCTGGGCAAGGAGCCGCTGATGGTCGTCCTGTCCAAGATTTACACCCGCACCGGCGACACCGGAGAGACCGCTTTGGGCAATGGCGCGCGGGTGCCGAAGTTCGACCTGCGCGTTTCGGCCTATGGCACGGTGGACGAGGTCAATGCGACCGTGGGCCTGGCCCGGCTTCATGGCATGGCCGACCCTTTGGCGCGGATTTCCAACGATCTTTTCGACCTGGGCGCCGATCTTTGCACGCCGGATCTGGAAAACGACGCGACGGCGCCTTACCCGCGGCTGCGGATGATCGGGCCTCAGGTCGACCGGCTGGAGGCCGAGATTGACGCGATGAACGCGGATCTGGAGCCGCTGCGCAGCTTTATCCTGCCCGGTGGCACGGTCTTGGCGGCGCAATTGCACCTGTGCCGGACGGTCTGTCGGCGGGCCGAGCGGTTGGTGGTGGAACTGGCCGCGCATGAGCCTGTGAACCCCTTTGCGGTCAAGTATCTGAACCGGCTGTCGGATTGGTTCTTTGTCGCGGGCCGCGTCGCCAATGAGGGGCGCGATGTCCTGTGGGTTCCCGGCCTGACGCGCCCCGCCTAAGGGAATCGACACCTCTGTCGATTTCCGCAAACGTGGCGTCCATGCGACAATCTGCGTCGTTTTCGGTCTGGTTTCCGCATCGCGGCGCGGGTAAACAAGGGTTGAGAGTTTGCGTCCGCCCCAAGGGGCCATTTCGGAGATTTGCGCGATGAAGGTCCTGGTGCCTGTCAAACGTGTGATCGACTACAACGTGAAGGTTCGCGTCAAGGCGGACGGGTCCGGGGTCGATCTGGCGAATGTGAAAATGTCGATGAACCCCTTTGACGAAATCGCCGTCGAAGAGGCGATCCGGCTGAAGGAAAAGGGGCTCGCGACCGAGGTTGTCGTGGTCTCGATTGGCGTGAAACAGGCGCAAGAGACCCTGCGGACCGCCCTGGCGATGGGCGCCGACCGCGCCATCCTGATCGAAGCGACCGCCGACGTTCAGACCGACATCGAGCCGCTTTCGGTGGCCAAGCTGCTGGCCGCTGTGGTGAAGGAAGAGGCCCCGGGCCTGGTCCTGTGCGGCAAGCAAGCCATTGATAACGATATGAACGCCACCGGGCAGATGCTTTCGGCGCTGCTGGGCTGGTCGCAGGGCACCTTTGTGTCGGAACTGGCGATTGCCGATGGCAAAGCGGTTGTGACGCGTGAGGTTGACGGCGGTTTGCAGTCGATCTCGGTCAACCTGCCGGCGGTTCTGACCGTCGACCTGCGCCTGAACGAGCCGCGCTATGCCTCGCTGCCGAACATCATGAAAGCCAAGGCCAAGCCTTTGGCCGCCAAGACCCCGGCAGACTATGGCGTCGACGTGACCCCGCGTCTGACCGTTCTGAAAACCGTCGAGCCGGCGGGCCGCAAGGCGGGCGTCAAGGTCGGCTCGGTGGACGAACTGATCGCGAAACTCAAAGACGAAGCGGGAGTCCTCTGATGGCCGTTCTTCTGATTGCTGACGTGAATGAAGGCGCTTTGGCCACCGATCAGGTCGGCAAGGCGCTGACCGCGGTGGCGGGCTTGGGCGAGGTTCATGTGCTGGTGGCGGGCCTGGGCGGTGACGCCGCGGCGGCAGAGGCCGCGACCCTGCAAGGCGTGTCCAAGGTGCTTTTTGCCGAGGATCACGCCTATTGTCATGGCATGGCGGAATCGACTGCCGCCTTGGTGGTGTCTTTGGCCGCGGGCTATTCCCACATCTGCGGCGCCGCGACGGCGTTCAACAAGAACGTCCTGCCGCGCGTGGCCGCGCTGTTGGACGTGATGGTGATGTCGGATGTGACCGCCGTGATCGACGCCGACACGTTTGAGCGTCCGATCTATGCCGGCAACGCGATCCAGACCGTGAAGTCGGGCGATGCGACCAAGGTGTTCTCGATCCGCACGGCAGCCTATGCGGCGGCGGGTGCGGGCGGTGCGGCCGCGGTCGAAAAGCTGGTGGGTCCGGGCGAGGCGGGGCTTTCCGCCTGGGTCGAGGACCGCGTGGCGGCCAGTGACCGGCCGGAACTGACCTCCGCCAAGGTGGTCGTCTCGGGTGGGCGTGGCGTCGGGTCGAAAGAGTCCTTTGCCATCATCGAGACGCTGGCCGACAAGCTGGGCGCCGCTGTTGGGGCCTCGCGTGCGGCGGTCGACAGTGGCTATGCGCCGAACGACTGGCAGGTGGGGCAGACCGGCAAGGTCGTGGCGCCGAACCTCTATGTTGCCTGCGGGATTTCTGGCGCGATCCAGCACCTTGCGGGGATGAAGGATTCGAAGGTCATCGTCGCGATCAACAAGGACGAAGAGGCGCCGATCTTCCAGGTCGCCGATTATGGCCTGGTCGCGGACCTGTTCACCGCTGTGCCGGAGCTGTCGGGCAAGCTGTAAGCGGTGCGCTAAATCGCACCCTACGCCATAGGATGAAACGGGGGCGCTTGCGGGCGTCCCTTTTTTCTTGCCTGATGCCGCCTTGGGCCTTATGGGATTTGATCAAATCCTTGGGTGCGACATGACCTCTCCGACCGGTTCCCTTCTGTCCGAAGCGCAAGACTTCCTGGCCCGTCATCCGGAGGTGCAGGCGGTCGATATCGTCCTGACCGACGCCCATGGCATCGGGCGCGGCAAGATCATCCGGCGGCATGAACTGGAGAGCCTGTATACCCAGGGCCGCGGCATGCCCGCGAGCCTTTTTGCCCAGGACATCAGCGGCGATGACGTCGAGGGCGCCTTGGCCACGCAGAACGATGGCGGCGGCGACAGCCGGTGCTGGCCGGTGCCCGGGACGCTGGGCCTGATCCCGGCGACGGGGCGGGGGGTGGTGCTGGTATCGATGTTCGCCGATCACCCCCAGCCCGCCGAGCCGCGCAATGTGCTGATGGCGCAGATCGCCCGGGCCGAGGCGATGGGCTTTACCCCAATGGGCGCGATGGAGCTGGAATTCTATCTGGTCGACCGCGAGCGTGACGCCCAAGGCCGCGTCCAGCCTGCGCGTTACCCCCTGACCGGGCGGCAAAGCCATGCCACCAATACCATGTCGGTCGACGAGCTGGACGAGATGTCGCCCTTTTTCGACGCGGTCTATGAGGGCGGGCGGCAGTTGGGCCTGCCGATGGAGAGCCTGATTTCCGAATATGCTGCCGGTCAGTATGAACTGACGCTGCGTTACCGCGACCTGGCCCGGGCGGCGGATGATATCATCCTGGCCAAGCGGCTTTTGCGGGCGACGGCGCGGCGGTTTGGCATGGAGGCCTGTTTCATGGCCAAACCCTTTGGCGCGCGGTCGGGCTCGGGGATGCATCTGCATCTGTCGTTGACCAAGGATGGGCAGAACCTGTTTTCCACCGGAGACCTGATGCTTCAGGCCATCGGTGGCATCAGGGCGCATATGGCGGAAACCATGCTGGTGCTGGCGCCGTTCTTGAACTCGTGGCGGCGGTTCGCCTCGACGGTTTATTCGCCCGCCTCGAACACCTGGGGCGAAGAGGACCGCAATGTCGCGCTGCGCATCCCGGCCGGCAGCGCCAAGACCCGGCATTTCGAACACCGCGTGGCGGGCGTCGATGCCAACCCCTATCTGGTGGCCGCCGTGACCCTGGGCACCGCTTTGGACGGGATCAAGGCCAAGGCCGACCCCGGGCCTGCGGGCGCCGATGATGACCGGCCCTTGCCCGCCAATTGGGCCGAGGCGATCGGGCTGTTCGAGACCTCTGATGCCATGAAGCGCATCCTTGGGCCAGAGTTCCACGCCGGATTTCTGGCGATCAAGCGGGCGGAATATGACCGCTTGGCCATCGAAGTGACGGATGTGGAATGGAGCCTTTACGGGTTCACCGTCTGAACCGGCCTTGCCGCGCAGGCGGAACCCTTCAGGCCACAAGCCAATCCAGCCAGCGCGTCGGCAGAAGCCTGCGCGCAATCCCGGCGATATGGGTGGGGATCGTGACGTAATAGCGGGCCTTTGGCCGGCGCGCCTCGACCGCATGGATCAGCGCCTTGGTCACGGCCGAGGGCGGCAGTTCGAACCGGTCGGGGCCGGTCTTTTCGCCGTAAAGCCGGCCCAGAAGCTTGGCGTAATCGGCCGAACGGGCGGCGGTCTTCCAGTCGATCCACTTTTCGAAATGCGGGATCGAGTTCTGGCGGATCTTGGTGCCAATCGGCCCCGGCTCGATCAGGATCAAGTCGATGCCCGTCCCCCGCATCTCCAGGCGCATGACGTCGGTCAGACCCTCCAGCGCGAATTTCGTGGACACATAGGCGCCGCGCCATTCCGCCCCCACGATGCCAAGCACCGAGGAACATTGCACGATCCGGCCATGGCCCTGTTTGCGCATCAAGGGGATCACGCGGCGGGTCAGGTCGTGATAGCCGAACAGGTTGGTTTCAAAGATCTCGCGGAGCGCGCCGCGGGGCAGGTCTTCGGTCAGGCCCGGGCAGGCATAGGCGCCGTTGTTGAACAGCGCGTCCAGCCGGTCAAGGCCCGCCACGGCTGCGGCAATCGAACCCTCGTCGGTGTAATCCAGCCGAAAGCTCTCCAGCCCCTCGGCGCGCAGGCGTTCGCAATCGGCCTCGGCGCGGCAGGTTGCCAGCACGCGCCAGCCCCGCTTGGCCAGAGCATGGGCGGCGTCGTAACCGATGCCCGAAGAACAGCCGGTGATCAGGATCGTGCGCAAGGTATCTCCAAAAGCAAAGGGGGCTCGGTTTGGCCCGTGATACCCTCTGGACCCGTGCCCCGCCAGCCACTAGACACCCTGCATGGCTGAAGATGATGACACCCCCGCGCCGCCCGCGCCCGTTGAATCCGTTCTTGTCACCGAGCCCCTTTCTCGGGCCATCGGGGAACGCTATCTGACCTATGCCTTGTCGACGATCATGCACCGTGCGCTTCCCGATGCGCGCGATGGGCTGAAGCCCGTGCATCGTCGCATCCTTTGGGCCATGCGGCGGCTGCGGCTGTCGCCCACCGGGGGGTTCCTGAAGTCGGCCAAGATCAGCGGCGACACGATGGGGGACTTTCACCCCCATGGCGACGTTGCGATCTATGACGCGATGGCGCGCTTGGCGCAGCCTTTCAACATGCGCTATCCGCTGGTGGATGGTCAGGGCAACTTCGGCAACATCGACGGCGACAACCCCGCCGCCAGCCGCTACACCGAGGCGCGGATCACCGCCCTGACCGAAGCCCTGCTGGAGGGCATCGACGAAACCGCCGTGGACTTCCGCCCGAATTACGATGGGCGGCTTGAGGAACCCGTGGTTCTGCCCGCGGCCTTTCCGAACCTTTTGGCCAATGGGTCCAGTGGCATCGCGGTGGGGATGGCGACCAATATTCCGCCGCATAACCTGGACGAGCTGATCCAGGGCTGTCAGGCGCTGATTGCCGATCCCGATGTGACCGATGACGCTTTGGTCAATCTGATCCCCGGCCCCGACTTTCCGACGGGCGGGGTCATTGTCGAGGACGCGCAGTCGATCCGCGAGGCTTACCGGACCGGGCGCGGCGCTTTCCGCACCCGCTCCAAATGGGAGATCGAGGATCTGGGCCGCGGCCAGTGGCAAATCGTGGTCACGGAAATCCCGTTCCAGGTGCAGAAGTCCAAGCTGATCGAGCGTCTGGCCGAGCTGATCAACCTGAAAAAGGTGCCCCTGCTGGCCGATGTCCGCGACGAATCCGCCGATGACATCCGCATCGTGCTGGAGCCGCGGTCGCGCACGGTCGAGGCCGATCAACTGATGGGCGCGCTGTTCCGCAATTCAGAACTGGAAAGCCGGTTCAGCCTGAACATGAACGTGCTGATCGACGGCAAGGTTCCCAAGGTTTGCAGCCTGAAAGAGGTTCTGCGCGCCTTTATCGACCACCGGCGTCAGGTCCTGCAGCGTCGCAGCCAGCACCGTGTGGACAAGATCGACGCGCGCCTGGAAATCCTTGCGGGCTTTTTGATCACCTTTCTGAACCTGGACCGCGTCATCGACATCATCCGCTATGATGCCGATCCCAAGCGGGCCTTGATGGCGGAACGCTGGGGCAAAAAGCACAAGCGCGCGACGGATGAAAACGACTACAAGGCGCCGCCGGATCAGCTGGGCGAGCTGTCCGATATCCAGGCCGAAGCCATCCTGAACATGCGTCTGCGGTCCTTGCGCCGGCTGGAAGAGCTGGAACTTGTGGCCGAACGTGACGCGCTGACGGCCGAACGCGAGGGGCTGGCCGCGCTGCTGGCCGACCCCGCCGCACAATGGGCGCGGATCGGGACGGAACTGGACGAGGTCCGCAAGCTTTACGGCAAGGGCACGGTTCTGGGCCGCCGCCGCACCGCCTTTGCCGAGGCCGGTGAGGCCGTCGAGATCAGCGCCGAATCAATGATCGAACGCGAGCCGATCACGGTGATCTGTTCCCAGATGGGCTGGATCAGGGCGATGAAGGGCCATGTGGACCTTTCGGTGGAGCAAAAGTTCAAGGACGGCGACGGCGCCCGCTTTGCCTTCCATGCCGAGACGACCGACAAGATCCTGATCGTGGCGGCGAACGGTCGGTTCTATACGCTGATGGGCGTCAATATGCCCGGTGGCCGCGGCATGGGAGAGCCCGTGCGCCTGATGGTCGATCTGCCCAATGACACGGCCATCGTCGATCTGCGGGTCTGGCGGGCGGGGGAAAAGCTGCTGGTCGCCTCGACCGCGGGGGATGGGTTTGTCGTGGCCTCCGAAGAGGTCCTGGCCCAGACCAAGGCCGGCAAACAGGTGCTGACCCTGGGTGAGGGCGTCAAGACCGCGCTGTGTCACCGCATCAAGGGCGATTCGGTCGCCGTGGTGGGAGAGAACCGCAAGGTGCTGGTCTTCCCGCTGGTGCAAGTGCCCGAGATGACCAAGGGCAAGGGTGTGCGGCTGCAGAAATACAAGGATGGCGGGCTGTCGGACGCGATCACCTTCACCAAGGCCGAGGGCCTGTCGTGGAAGGACCCGGCCGGGCGCACCCGCACCGAAACCGACCTGCGGATGTGGGAGGGCAACCGGGCCGCCACGGGTGCCATGGCCCCAAGGGGCTTCCCGCGCGACAACAAGTTCACCTGATCCTTCAGTGGACGGAGGCCGCGCGGGTTCGGGGGGCCTGCCGTTCCGTCGGCGGGGCCTAGACCGGGTCTACCTTCAGCCAGACGCCGCCTTCGGGGCGCAGGGTCAGGATCATCACCGGCCTTGGCAGGCGTTCGGTCAGACTGAACCGATGGCGGGCCAGCAGGGTCGCCAGGATGATCACCGCCTCTTGCACGGCGAATGCCGCGCCGATGCAGATGCGGGGGCCGTCGCCAAAGGGCAGCCAGGCCGGGCGCGGCGCCTTGGGATCGGCAAAACGGTCGGGGTCAAAGGCATCGGGATTGGCCCAATGCGCATGGTGGCGCTGCAGGGCATAGATCGGCAGGATCACCGTATCGCCCTTGCGGACCTCGCGGCCCAAAAGCGTGTCGGGCGCCATGGCGGTGCGCGACAGGAAAGCGGCGGGGGGGTAAAGCCGCAAGGCCTCGTCGATGATAGACCGGATATAGGGCAGGGCGGGCAGGTCGCCCGCCACCGCCGCGCGGTCGCCCAGCACGCCCCACGCCTCATCCCGGGCGCGGTCCTGCACCTGTGGATCATGGGCGCACAGATACAGCGACCAGGCCAGGGTCAGCGCCGTCGTCTCATGCCCCGCCACGATAAAGGTCAACAGGTTGTCGCGCAGCTCGTCCGGGGTCATCTTGCGCCCCGACACCGGGTCGGCGCCCTGGACCAGCAGGTCCAACAGGTCCGGCACGGGCAAGGGCTGGCGCCGCGCCTGGATCGCGCGGTCGGCCAGCCGCTTCATCGGCGCCATGGCGGCGGCGCCAAAGATTCGCCCCGGACGCGGCACCCAAGCCGGCGCCCCGATGATATCCAGCACCGAAATCTTCGCCGTCTGCGCGATATAGGTCTCGATTGCGCGGTGGACGGCCTGGCGATCAAAGCCCTGATCACCCGAGAAGGTGACATCGGAAATCACCTCGAAGGTCGCTGTCACCATGGCGTCGAAGACATCCACAAGACCGGTCATCCGCGTGCTGGCTCGTTCTGCCGCAGCCGTCATCACCGGCCCCAGCGCCGTGATGTTGCGATGCGAAAACACCGGGGCGGCGGTGCGACGCTGCCACAGCCACTCGTGGCCTTCCGCATTGAACAGCGAATTGCCGATGGCCGGTTCCAGGATCAGCTTTGTGACCACCGATTTCGGGTAATCCTGCACCCGGTCGCGCAGGATGTGGCGCAGCGCGCCGGGGTCCATCACCATATGCCAGCGCTTGCCCGTCGTGCCCGACAGGATCGGCGCATGGGTGGCGATTTCTGGCACCAGCTCCAGCACATTGCGCCGGCCTGCGGCAAGGCTGCCCAGGATGCCCAGCGGCTTGGTGGCCAGCGCCACGCGGACGGGATTTTGGCGTTTCATGCTGATCACTATAGCGCCAACTTGGTCCCCTTCCAGAGCCCCGCCATGGACAAGCGCCCCCAGCCCCCCTATCCCTGATGCAAACGGAGGACCCGCATGACCCTGATCCGCGCCTTTGCCCTTTTGGCTGGCCTTTTCACCCTGGCCGCCTGCGATGCCGCCGATTTTGGCGACCCGCCAAAGCCGATGGGCAAGTTCGAGATGGGGTTGAACGTCGTGGTGGGCGAAACCGCCCAGACCGTGCCGATCTCACGCCAGGCCACGCCCGAGGAATGGGAAGAGGTGATGAAGGAGGCCATGGTCGAACGCTTTGGCTCTTATGAGGGGGGTAAGCTGTTCGATTTCGGCATTTCGATTGACGGCTTTGTCCTGGCGCCTCCGGGCGTGCCAGTCGTCGCCTCGCCGCGGTCTGCGCTGATCATCACGGTCAGCGTCTGGGACGATGCAAAACAGCTGTTGCTGGTCGATGGTGGCAAGCGGATCACGGTGCTGGAGGGGACGTCGGGCGAGACCCTGGTGGGCTCGGGCTGGACGCAGAACAAGAAGGCCCAGATGAAGAAACTGGCGCGCAATGCTGCCAAGGCCGTGCAGGATTACATGCTGGAACATCCCGAATGGCTGGAGATGCCGACCGAAGAGGCCGCAGCCGCGGCGGGCGACGTGACCGTCGAGGCGCCGAAGGGTGGCAAGGCGGCCACGCCTGCGCCGGCAAAACCGGCCGTCGCCGGATGACCTTGATTTTCCCTTGCCGTCGGAATACATCGCCGCGCGTGTAGATCGGGGCCCATGACGGCCCCCCGAAACAAGGGTGGCCGCAATGGCAAAGGCAAAGTTTGAACGCAACAAACCGCACGTCAACATTGGCACGATCGGCCACGTTGACCACGGCAAGACGACGCTGACGGCGGCGATCACGAAGTATTTCGGCGAATTCCGGGCCTACGACCAGATCGACGGCGCTCCGGAAGAGCGTGCGCGTGGGATCACGATCTCGACCGCGCATGTGGAATACGA
>NZ_JAPDGS010000004.1 GCF_025950525.1 Stagnihabitans lacustris
GCGCCAGGGATCGAACCTGGGAATGTCGGTACCAAAAACCGATGCCTTACCGCTTGGCGACGCCCCAACCGTGCGGCTGTCTTAGGCAATCGTGTCGCCGATGTAAAGCGGTCAGGGGCCAGAAAGTTGTGGTCGAAATCTGATGGCAAGACCACATGGCAAAGGCCCGGGGTCCGGTGTGCATCCATTTGATATTGCGGGAAGATTGGCTGGGGCGCCAGGGATCGAACCTGGGAATGTCGGTACCAAAAACCGATGCCTTACCGCTTGGCGACGCCCCAACCGTGCGGCGGTATTTACCCAAAGCCTTTGTCCCCCGCAAGGGGTAGGGCGCGAAAACTGTAACGATTTTCCTTACCCTTTATGCAATGGTTGCCCAAAGGATTGCCCCGCGCCCCCGGGCGGCATAACAGAGGCCCATGAAAACGTATGATGCAATCATCCTTGGGGCCGGTGCGGCGGGCCTGATGGCCGCCATCGAGGCCGGCCGGCGCGGGCGTCGCGTGTTGGTCATCGACCACGCCAAGGCCGCGGGCGAGAAAATCCGCATCTCGGGCGGCGGGCGCTGCAATTTCACCAATATGACGGTGTCGGCGGACCGATTCCTGTCCAGGAACCCGCGATTCGCGCTTTCGGCGCTAAAGCGGTTTGGGCCGGCGGATTTCATCGAAAGGGTCGATGCAGCGGGAATCACCTGGCATGAAAAGGCGCTGGGGCAGCTGTTCTGCGACGGGTCGGCCAAGCAGATCGTCGACCTTTTGCTGCGCGACCTGGCCAAGGCGGGGGGCGAGCTGTGGCTTGACTGCGCGGTCGGCGAAGTGCGGGGGGGCGAAGTGCGGGGGGGCGAGGTGCGGGAGGGCTTCACCGTCTCGACCGCGCGGGGCGATGTCAGCGCGCCGGCCCTGGTCGTGGCCACGGGCGGCAAGTCGATCCCGAAGATGGGGGCGACCTCTTTCGGCTATAAGCTCGCCGAGGCCTTTGGCCTGCCCGTCACCGAGACGCGGCCGGCGCTTGTGCCGCTGACCTTTGCCACGCAAGAGCTGGAGTGGATGGCGCCCTTGTCGGGTGTCTCCTTGCCGGTGGTGGCGCGGGCCGAGGGCGGTCCGGCCTTCCCCGAGGCGCTTTTGTTCACCCATCGCGGGCTGTCGGGGCCGTCGGTGCTGCAGATCTCCAGCTTTTGGCGTGAGGGGCAGGGGGTGCGGTTCGACCTTTTGCCCGGCGTCGATGTGGCGGGTCATCTGCGGACGATGCGCGGGACGCAGGGCCGTCAGGGTCTGGCTGCGGCGCTGACGCCCTTGATGCCGGAACGGCTGGCGCGGCACATGGCGGGGCTTCTGGCACCCGATGCCGCGCTGTCGACCATGTCGAACGCGGCGGTCGAGGGGCTGGCGCAAAGCTTGCATGGCTGGCGCCTGACCCCGGTCGGCTCTGAGGGCTACCGGACGGCGGAAGTCACCCTGGGCGGCGTCGATACCGCGGCATTGGACGCCCGCACGATGGAGGCAAAGGGCGTGCCGGGCCTGTATTTCGTGGGCGAGGTGGTGGATGTGACCGGCTGGCTGGGCGGCTATAACTTCCAATGGGCCTGGTCTTCGGGCTGGGCTGCGGGGCAGGTCATCTAGACCGCCCTGCAAAGCCACACTGACCCCGGGGGAAACCGGGGTCAGGAATCAGGATCAGGCCTTGCGGCGCCGGGCCAGCACAAAGGCGCCAAGCCCCGCCACCATCAGGGGCGCCGTTGCGGGCAGGGGGACGGCGGGAACCGGCGTCGCGACCATACCCGCTTTGGCGTAGTGGATCGTATAGGTCTGATCCCAAAGGAAGAAATCATAGTTGGCCGATCCGGTGCCCGCATAAAGCTGGGCCACCGAAGTGAAACCACCGGGGCGGCTGATCGTCCAGTTGATCGCGGCCAGCTTGGCGCCAAAGTTCCAGACCGGGTTGAAACAGCCGCCCGCGGCGCAAAGGCTCATCATGCCCGGGGTGGTGTTGTTCGAAAACCCGCTTTGGACAAAGGGGCTGCCCAGGGCGTCAAAGCCGAAGCCGTTGATCTTGTGCGTCCCGGCCGACAAAGAGGCCGCAATCGTGCCATCCGCGTTCAACGCCAAGACCAAACGGCTTGCCGCAGCCGCATCAAGCCCCGCATTGGTGTAAAGGAAGTCGCTCGTGACGGTATCGGCCGCCGCCGGAAGGCCCGCAAGCGCGAAAAGCGCTGCGAAAGCCGTGGTCTTGAAGGTCATGGGTCCTGTTCGCTTTGCCAGAGGCGGCCAAGGTTCGGCCGCACGGTAAACGCGGTGTAAATTTCTGGCCGGGAAAGGCAAGCGGCATATTGGCTAACGATCCAATACGCCGCCTTTCCCTTGTTTGGCAAATATCCCGTAGGGACAGGCGCTTGCCCGCCCTTACAACCGCAGGGGATCGGCCTTGGCCAGGCGGTCGATGTCCATCAGCAGATGAACCAGCCGGGCCATGTCCTTCAGGTGGATCATGTTCGGCCCATCCGAGGGCGCGTGGTCGGGGTCCTCATGTGTCTCGATGAAGACGCCCGCGATACCCAAGGCCACCGCCGCCCGCGCCATGGCGGGCGCAAAGCGCCGGTCGCCGCCGGAACTGCCGCCCTGACCGCCCGGCGCCTGCACCGAATGGGTCGCATCCATGATCACCGGATAGCCGGTCTGCGCCATGATCGGAAAGGACCGCATATCGGCCACCAAAGCGTTATAGCCGAACGAGGCGCCACGTTCCGTCAACAAAATGCGCTCGTTCCCCGTGCTGGCAACTTTCGCCGCCACATTGGCCATGTCCCAGGGCGCCAGGAACTGCCCCTTCTTGATGTTCACCACCGCGCCGGTCTGGCCCGCCACCAGCAAAAGATCGGTCTGGCGGCACAAAAAGGCCGGGATCTGGATGACGTCGACGACATGGGCCGCCTCGACCGCCTGGGCCGCGTCGTGAATGTCGGTCAGCACCGGCAGACCCGAGGCCCGCACCGTCTCCAGCACCTGCAACCCCGCCTCAAGCCCCAGGCCGCGCTTGCCCGACAGCGAGGTCCGATTGGCCTTGTCGTAGCTTGCCTTGAAGACATATTGCGCCCCCGCAGCGGCGCAGGCCTCGGCCATGACCCCGGCGATCATCTGCGCATGGTCCAGGCTTTCCAACTGGCAGGGCCCGGCAATCACCAACAGCGGCCTGTCGTTTGAAACCGTCAGGCCGCCGATCTTCACGTCTTTCATGTCTTACCCCGAGACTTGCTCGCGCAGGATCGCGATCGTCATCGAGACCATGAGGTAAAGCCCGAGGAAGATCAACATCACGACGATCGTATCCTCGAAGGCCTTGGGATAAGAGGCCGTATCGGGCGCCACCGGTCGCACGGCCAGCTCCAGGTAGCGCGTCTTGCGCGCGGCCTCGATCCGTGAGGTTTCCATCGCGGTCGTGGCCTGGGCCAGCATCATCTGGCGCGTCGCAACCTCTGCCGTGGCCATGGCCAGGTCCGATTGCACGGTCGCCAGCGACGGCCCCGTCCCCTCGCCCTCGGTCAGGCCCGAACGCAGGCGGGCGATTTCGGATTCCAGCGTGGCGATGCGCGACTTGACGGGGGCCATGCGGGCCTGGTTCGGGCTGGCATTGGCCTCCATCTGGGCGATGGCCAGCCGTTCCTGGGTCAGCTGCGAATCCAGCGCGGCGATCTGGCTGGTGACAAGGCCAGCCTCGATCTCGGAGGACAGGGTTTTGTATTTGGTCTGCAGGTCAACCAGGTGGCGTTGCGCGTCGTTCAGCTTGGCCGTGGCATCGGCAAAGGCCTCCTTGGCCGAGGTCTCTTGGTCGCCGCGCAACGTGGCCGAAAGTTGGTCCACCCGTTCCTCGGCATAGCCGATCAGCGCGGTCGAGAACTCTACCGCGGCCTGAGGCGAGGCGGCAGAGACCTCCATGTTGATCAGCCCTTCGGTCGGATCATAGCTGACGCGGACGAATTTGGTGTAAAGCGCATAGGCGGCCGAGTTGGTGGCGTCGCTTTCCAGCCTTTGCAGCGGATCGACCGACGGGTCCGAGAAATGCGCGCGAAAGCCCTTGTCCTGGTCCAGCCTTTGCATCGCATCATTGGACTGCAGGAAGTTTTGCACCGCCACCGAATCTTGCGAGGTGGCAAAGGATGTCCCGGTGAACAGCCCGGCAAGGCTGGAGGTCGCCGAGGCCTGCTGGATCACGAATTTCGACGTGGCCGTATACATCGGCGTGGCCACGGCAAAGAAATACCAGCCTGCAATCAGCGTCGGCAAAAAGACAAAGACCGCCAGCTTGGCCCACAGCAAGGCAAAGCGGCGACGCCTGCGCGCCACCAGATCGGCCTGGATGCGGCGCACCTCGGCCAGGTGGCTGTCCTCGGCCTTGACCTCGGTCGAGGGCAGGGGCGCGGGTTTCATCGTCTGTGGCAGACGCTCGCCCTCGGGCGGGACGGTCAAAGCGCGCGAGCCTTCGGCGTCGCCCTCCACCAGCTCCAGCACGGCAGAGCGGCCAAAGGGGTCGATCCCCGCCTGACGCAACAGCCGCACCGCGTCGAAATCCGAGGTGGCGGGCAGGTTGTGCTTTTGCGCCATGCGCCGCGCGATGCGCAATTGGCGCCCGGTCAGCCCCTCTTTGCGGATGACGTCGATCTCTTCGCCGGGCATGGCATCGGGGTTCGAAACGGCGGCTTCGGTCTGCTTGGCCTCGGGCAAATAGCTTTGCGCGCCAAAGCCATCCTCGTCGGGGTCCGGGGCAAAGGCGTCATCGGGGATCTGCCCGCTCGCAGGGCGCAAAGCCGCCGGCGCCACCCTTTGGGGCACCACCCGGGGCGCCGCCGCTGCGGCGGGGGCGGGCGACACGGGCTGCAGCTCTGGGGCTGCGACCTCTGCCGGCGGGCTCAGGCGATAGCGTTCAACTTTGAGCTTCATAGTCATAAAGCTGTTTCGCCTCTTCGAGGGTTTCGAATTGATAGAGTTGGCCGGCCTTCAGCACCGCCGCGGATCGGCAGAACTTTTCCAGCGTCTTGGCCTGGTGGCTGACCACGATGACCGTGGCCTTTTGCAGCCGGTCGCGCAGGATTGCGCCCGCCTTTTTGTTGAATTCGACATCGGTGGAAGAGGGCATCCCCTCGTCAATCAGATAGATGTCGAAATCCAGCGCCAGCATCAGCGAGAAGTTGAAGCGCGACTTCATCCCCTGGCTATAGGTGCCGACGGGCATGTCGAAATAGGTGCCGATGTTGCACAGCCAGCGGCAGAAGGCCTCGATGTAATCGGGGTCCAGCCCATAGATCCGCGCGATATAGCGGCAGTTTTCCTTGGCGGTGTGTTTGGGCAACACGCCGCCCATGAAGCCCAGCGGAAAGGAAATGCGCGAGGTGCGGCGCACGATCCCTTCGTCGGGCTTTTCCAGACCGGCCATCATGTTGATCAGCGTGGTCTTTCCGGTGCCGTTGCGCGCCAGGATGCCCAGCGAATTGCCCAGGGTGACGCGAAAAGAGGCCCGGTCCAGGATGACCTTGCGCCCCTCCCGCGTCCAGAAACTCTTGCTGACATTCTCGAACTCGATCATGTCCCGGTCACGCCTTCTGTCATTCCCCGCCTCGCCCCAAGGCTAGCGCATTATCCTTAACGCACCCTTTCCGCCAGAGGCCGAAAGCAAAGCGCCGATCTTGCCGTTCTGCGCTACAATACCCGGCAATCTGTCAGGAATAAGGCCCCAGCGGTAACAAACTGGTGCATCGGGGGGCCGGGCTGCTAGCGGTGCCGCCAAAGCCGGCCCAGCGACAGCGCCAGCGGCCCGAACAAAAGCGACATCGCCAGCCCCGCCCGCGCGCCCGAAGCCGCCCCTCCGCCGCCCAGACCCTGATCCAGCGCAAGCAGAGGCAGCGTCAGCCCCGGCGTCAGCAACAGCGCCACAAGGATCAGGTCGCGCCCCCGCATCCCCTGCGGCAGGCTGGCGCCCAGAAGGCCTATGGCCAGGACCGCGCCCGCCACCAGCCCCACCGGCCGCAAGGCCAGCGCGCCCAAGGTGCGCGCGGTATCCGGCCCCAGCGCGCCAAAGTCGATGCCCCCCGCCGTCAGCCCGAACAGAAACACCACCACGGGCAGCGCGGGCAGGATCAGCGACTCCAGCCGGTTCAGCGGGTCATGCAACAGCGCCTCGGCCTCGGCGAAAAGGCCAAGGCTGCGCGGGGCATGGGGGATCATCGGGATCATCGGCAACAGCGCCAACGCCGCAGGCAGGCCCGCCATCAAGACCGAGCCCCAGGTGATCAGCGCCGTGATCAGGATCGGCGTCAGGGCCTCGGAGCGGCGGTGCTGGCGCTGGCTGTCTTGGACCGCGTGATGGCCCCAGGTCGCGCGGTAGATCAGGGGCGCCAGGGCCGCGGGCAAAAGCCACAAGAGCTTGACCGCGCCCGCGAGGCGGTTGGCGCTGTCATAGACCTCGGGCGAGGGCAAAAGCGCCAAAAGCGCCGCCGTCAGCCGTTCAAGGGCGATGCCGCCGGCGGCGATCATGTCCAGCGCCACGGCGAGGAACAGCAACAGCGGCAGGGCGGGATGATCCTGGCCGAACAGGCGGCGGCCAAAGGTCCAGGCAAGGGCCAGATCGGCGCCAAGGCACAGGCTCCAGCCCTCGATCCCCGGCAGGTCGGAAAAGCCCATCTGCCCGGTGACCGTCCACAGCGCCAGGGGCAAAAGCAGGGCTCCGGCAAGGGTGGGGGCCAGCAGGCGGCGCGCGGCAGGGGCGGCCAGAAGGCCCCCCTCCAGGCGCAGGCTCTCGAAGAACTCTTTGCCAAGGACGAAGAGGAACAGCGCCATCAGCCCCTGGGTGATCAGGACCTGCGGCGTCAAAAGCGGCAGGAAGGGGCTGTCGGGCAGAAGCCGCGTCTCGATCAGGTCGTAATACAGGTCGGGGCGCAGGTTGACGGCCAGGGTGGCCAGCGTGGCGCCGGCCAAAAGCGAAAGGGCAAGGCGGTCGAGATGGGGGGAGACGCGATACATGACGGCGGATGCTGCTTTGGGGGCCCTTGGCGGGCCTTCTGGTGGCCTGTGCGGGGCGGCCCGAGTCGGCCCAAGCGGACAATCCCGGCCCCAAGCGGCATCAGGAGGGGGAGAAGGGCGGGGTGTCAACGGGGGTTCGGGCTTGCGGTTGCCGGCGCGGGGGCAGGCGGGTGGTGTTTGGCGCGGGGAGGGCTGGACCTGGTCCGGGGAGTGGGGGGCAGGCGCGGGAACGAGGGGGCAGCCAGGTGGTTTCTGTCGTGGGGAGGGCTGGACCTGATCCGGGGGAGTGGGGGGCAGGCGGGGGAACGAGGGGGCTGCCGCCCCCTCGTGCTCCCCTGCCCGGGGAAAGGCGGGGCCTTTCCCCGGACCCCTATCGGCGTGGCGCCGGGGGAAAGGTCAGGCGAAGAGGCGGAGAAGCGTCAGGGCCAGGCCCAGGATCAGGACATCAGCCAGCCAGAGGCTTGGGGCGGGCAAGGCGCGGGCAATGGCCTGGGCCCGGGCTGCGGTCGGGTTGCGCGAAAGGGGCGCAGGCCTTTGGCCGGCAATCGTCGAGGCGCGGGAGCTGCCTGCCCCCTGCGATCCGGGTGCCCGCAATGGGCGGTGCAAGGCGGTATTCGGGCGGCACGGGCGATGGGACATGAGCCTGACTCTCGCTGGAACAATCCGTTCAGACTGACAGGCGGGTGTGAAGACAAGGTTAACGTCTTCGGCTCCAAGTGTCCGGTCTAATTCCGGCGCCCCCCAACTCTGCCCCCCAACTCTGCGCCCCCAAATTCTGCCCCCCCGACGTTGCACCTGCGACTCTGCGCCCGCGACAGGGTTGCCCCAATCTGGTTGCCCCAAGCCTTGGGGCCCTGCGGTCTGTGGAAATGACCTGCATTGGTCCTTTGCACCGCGCCCGCGGTCAAATGCCCGACATGTTGTGCCGCAATCCATGCGGCTTCATTCCCCGGCAACCCGTCCAATTCCCCAAGGCCCCCCGCACGAGCACGCCCGGCCAACCGACCGGATGGCCAACTGCAATGGGACCCCCTGCCATCCCCCCCTCACCAGCCCGTCTTGCTGCGCCCCCCGCCGAGGCGCCCGCCGATCCCCGCGGCCGAGGCGCGCATCACGGCCACGCCTTGCCAGCCCTTGCCCGTCCAGGTCTCGAATCCTGCGCCGCGGTGGTGGCCGATCAACAACCCCTGATCGACCCGCGCCCCCGACGCGACATCGCCGCCGCCGAACTGTTGCCCCAGCCTTTGCCCAACCATCACATCGGCCCCCCGCGCGGCCAGAACCACGCCCTGCGCGTCCAGGATCGCGGCCGAAAGCGGCGTCTCGCCGAAGGGCAGGCTGTCCAGCACCGCCCGCGCCTGGGGCTCCCAGTCGAACTGCGTCACGATCAGACCCAGCGCGCGGCCGTCCTGCGCGCCACCGGCCCGGATCACCGTGGCCCAGGCCATGGTCGGGCGCTGACCCAGAAGGCTGGAGACCTCGACATCGCCCGCCACAAAGCCCGAGCCGTCGCGGATCGCCCGCGCCGGGTCCAGCCAGCGGCTGCCCTTGACCGACTGGCCCGCAATGGCAAAGCGCCCGGGGCGGCCGTTGCACAGGATCATCCCGTCAAGATCACACAGCCAGATGTCAGAATAGACCGTATAGGCGTCCAGGATCACCCCCAGCCGCCGGCTCGCATGGGCCAAGCTGGACTCTGACGGTGCCGCCACCGCCGCCACCAGGTCGGCATCCGTCGCCCACCAGCGCACATCGCAGGACCGCTCATACAGATTGCGATCCAGGATATCTATCGCAGTAAAGGCCAGGTCGATCAGCCGCCGCGAGGTCGCCGCCTGCGACAGCGCCGTCACCATATCCTCAAGCCCCGCCAGCCGCCGCGCCAGTTGCTGCCCCAGCGCCTCGGCGATCTGGTCGATCTGGCCCGAAACCTTGCGCACCTCTTCGGCCACCAGGGCAAAGCCCGCGCCCTGCTGGCCGACCCGCGCGGCCTCGATCCTGGCGTTCAGGCCCAGCATGTTGGTCTGGCGCGTGATCTCGGCGATGTCCTCGATGGCGCGGCGGGCAAAGTCGGCGCAGTCGCGGGTTTCGGCCGCAATGGCGGGCAGGTCGGGGATGGTTGGCGGCGGGCTGGTGGGCGGAGGGATGGTTGACGGCGGGGCGGTGGCGGTTTGGGGCAGGGTCAAGGCGGGCTCCTGTGGCATGACGGGACCAGAGAAGCGCGCGGCAGGATGAAGCAGGGGTTAACCCCGACCCCTCCCGGTGGAAAAAGAAAAGCGGCCCCGGGCAGGGGCCGCTTTCTTGGGCAGGTTGCCCGTTATTGCGTCGCGTGTCGCGCGCCGGGCCGTCAGGCCAGCGAGCGCAGGACGTAGTGCAAGACGCCGCCGTGTTCGACGTATTCGACCTCGATTTCGGTGTCGATGCGGCACTTCAGCTGGATCACTTTCACCGTGCCATCGGCGAAGGTGATGGTGCAGGGCACCATGGACAGCGGTTTCAGGTCGCCTTCCAGACCGGCGATCGAGACGACTTCGTCGCCCTTCAGGCCCAGGGTCTTGCGGGTGTCGCCGCCGGTGAACTCGAACGGAATGACGCCCATGCCGACCAGATTGGAACGGTGGATGCGTTCAAACGACTCCGCGATGACCGCCTTGACGCCCAAAAGCGCCGTCCCCTTGGCCGCCCAATCGCGCGAAGACCCCGCGCCGTATTCGATGCCGCCAAAGATCACCAGGGGCGTGCCCTGCGCCTGCCAGGCCATCGACGCGTCAAAGATCGAGGTCTGCACCCCATCCGGCCCCTTGGAGAAGCCGCCTTCAACCGCATCCAGCATCTCGTTCTTGATGCGGATATTGGCCAGCGTGCCGCGCATCATCACCTCATGGTTGCCACGACGCGCGCCATAAGAGTTGAACTCGGACACCGGAACCCCACGTTCGACCAGATACTTGCCCGCCGGCGTATTGGCCTTGAACGACCCCGCCGGAGAGATGTGGTCGGTGGTGATCATGTCGCCAAAGATGCCCAGGATGCGGGCGCCGTTGATATCGGAGATCGTTCCCGGCGTGGCCGCCATGCCGCGGAAATAGGGCGGGTTCTGGATATAGGTCGACGAGGCCGGCCAATCATAGGTCTCGGCCTCGGTGATCTGCACGGCCTGCCACTTTTCGTCGCCCTTGAAGACATCGGCGTATTTCTTTTGAAACGCCGCTCGGGTCACGGTGGCATGGACCAGATCCGAGATCTCCTTGTTCGTCGGCCAGACGTCTTTCAGATAGACCGGGCCATCGGTGCCCATGCCCAGAGGCTCGGTGGTCAGGTCGATGTTCAGGTCACCGGCCAAGGCATAGGCCACGACCAGGGGCGGCGAGGCCAGGTAGTTCGCGCGCACATCCGGCGAAATCCGGCCTTCAAAGTTGCGGTTGCCCGACAGGACCGCGGTCGCCACAAGGTCGCCCTCGTTGATCGCCTTGGAGATCGGGGCCGCCAGCGGACCCGAGTTCCCGATACAGGTCGTGCAGCCATAGCCCACCAGGTTGAAGCCCACGGCATCAAGGTCTTCTTGCAGGTTGGCCGCGTTCAGATATTCGCTGACGACCTGAGACCCGGGGGCCAAAGAGGTCTTGACCCAGGGCTTCGATTTCAACCCCAAGGCGCGGGCTTTGCGCGCCACAAGGCCCGCCGCAATCATCACATAGGGGTTCGACGTGTTGGTGCAGGACGTGATCGACGCAATCACCACCTTGCCCGAGGACATGGTGTAATCCGCGCCCTCAACCGCGACTTCGACGCCCTGGGGACGCTTGAACGACCCCTCCATCTCGCGGGCGAACGAGGCCTTGGCATCGGTCAGCGCCAGGTAATCCTGCGGACGCTTGGGCCCGGAAATCGCGGGAACGATGGTCCCCATGTCCAGGTCCAGCGTGGAGGTATAGATCGGCGCGTAATCCGCCCCACGCCACATGCCATTGGCCTTGGCATAGGCCTCGACCAGGGCAATGCGCGATTCCTCACGGCCGGTCATGTGCAGGTAACGCAAGGTCTCGTCGTCGATGGGGAAGAAGCCGCAGGTCGCGCCATATTCCGGCGCCATGTTGGCGATGGTCGCCCGGTCGGCCAAGGGCAGATGGTCCAGACCCTCGCCGTAGAATTCGACGAACTTGTTGACCACGCCATGCTTGCGCAGCATCTGCACGACCTTCAGCACCAGGTCGGTGGCGGTGGTGCCCTCGACCATCGCACCCGTCAGTTTGAAGCCGACAACCTCGGGGATCAGCATCGACACCGGCTGGCCCAGCATCGCGGCCTCGGCCTCGATCCCGCCGACGCCCCAGCCCAGAACGGCCAGACCGTTGACCATGGTCGTATGGCTGTCGGTGCCCACCAAAGTATCGGGATAGGCCACTTCGGCGCCGGTCTGGTCGCGGTCGGTCCAGACGGTCTGCGCCAGATATTCCAGGTTGACCTGGTGGCAAATCCCGGTGCCCGGCGGCACAACGCGGAAGTTGTTGAAGGCCTTTTGCCCCCATTTCAGGAACACGTAACGCTCCATGTTCCGCTCATATTCGCGGTCCACATTGGCCTGAAAGGCGCGGGGCGTGCCGGCCTCGTCGATCATCACCGAATGGTCGATGACCAGATCCACCGGCACCAGCGGGTTGATCTTGGCGGCCGAGCCCTTCAGCCCGATGATCCCATCGCGCATTGCGGCCAGGTCAACCACCGCCGGAACCCCGGTGAAATCCTGCATCAAGACGCGGGCCGGGCGATAGGCGATCTCACGCGGGTTCTTGCCACCCTGGGCGCCCCATTGCGCGAAGGCCTTGATGTCGTCGATGGTGACGGTCTTGCCATCCTCGAAGCGCAGCATGTTTTCCAGCACCACCTTCAACGAGGCAGGCAAGCGCGAGAAATCGCCAAGCCCGGCCGCCTGGGCCGCAGGGATCGAGTAATAATCGACGGTCGCGCCGCCTGCGGTCAGTTTGGACCGGGTCTTTGCGCTGTCATGTCCGACGGTGACGGTCATCGTGGCCTCCATGGGTGGGATGCCCCCTTTTGCCGCAATGCGGCAGATGGGGCAAGGAATCATCTGCCTGCAAATCATTGTATGCAATTGTATGCCGAAAATCCAGAGCCCTGCGCAGGCGAACCCGTCAAATCCAACGCAACCGGGGCGCGCAAAACGCCCGCGGTCGCAAAAGGGTGATTGGCCCGCGTGCGGCAATGCGACTAGAACCATGCCAGACCAAGGGGACGTTTCGATGAAAGTTGCGCTGATCGGCGCCGTGGTGGCCTGGGCTGCCGTGGCCACAAGTGTGATGTCGCAAGAAACCGTGCAGTTCGGCACGGTGGTCGAACTTTACACCTCGCAGGGGTGTTCCTCTTGTCCGCCTGCCGATGAATACCTGCGCGACCTGGCGCAGCGTCCGGGCGTTATCGCCTTGTCGTTACACGTGGATTACTGGGATTACATCGGCTGGACCGACAGCTTTGGCCAGGCCCGCTTTACCGACCGGCAAAAGGCCTATGCGCGGGCAGAGGGGTCGCGCACCATCTATACGCCCCAGATGATCGTGGGCGGTCAAAGCCGGATCGAGGGCGTCAACCCCGAGGCCGTGGACCGCGCCCTGACCGATCAACCGGCCCCGGCGCTGCAGCTGCGGCTTGACCGGCAGGGCGACCGCCTGACCGTGACGGCCGATCCGCTGGCACAGGCTGCGGGTCCGCTGCGGGTGCAGCTGGTGCGTTATATCCCCCGCACGCAAGTCATGATCGAGGCCGGGGAAAATGCCGGCCGCCTCGTCGATTACACCAATGTCGTGACCTCGTGGTCGCTGATGGGTGAATGGGACGGCAAGACCCCCCTGGCCCTGACGGCCGAGGTCACGGGCCCTGAGGCCGTTGTGGTGATCTTGCAGGTCGAAGGGCCCGGCCAGATCCTGGCTGCAGCCGCCACCCGCTGAGCCTTTTGACGCAGCGGGGCCTTCCGACTCGGGCGGGCGCAGGGCCGGAAAGACAGCCTCCGGTTGCAGCTTTCGCAGGGGACGGGGAAGGACATTCTCCACCTTGAACCACAGGCCGACGACGCGCCGCGAAAAGCGGCACGGCCACAGGGCCCCTGGGCGGATAGCGGGCAAAGTTTGCGTCGCTCTGGGCTGCAAAGCGGCGCAAAACCCCCTATCACAGGAAATGTGACAAAAAACCGGGCGGCTTGGGCGGGGCCCGGACGATGCGCAGTTGACAGGCCTTACCCCCCGCGACGTAAGCTGCGGCACAGGGATACCCGGGCCGTCGTGGAATTGTCATCCGCGCGGCCTAGACACCCAAATGAACGGGGGCAAACCCCGGTCCAATCCGCCGCAAGGCGGTTCACCAAGGGAGACTGACGTGACCAAGAATTTCACTCTCAACCGCCGCGGCTTCATGGCGGCGACCGCTGCCCTGGCCGCTCCGGCGATCATTTCCTCGAAGGCGCTTGCCTCGTCGGGCGAGCTGAACTTCACCGGCTGGGCCGGTTACGACAAGCTGAAGGCGGAAGTCTTCCCGGCTTTCGAAGCCGCGACCGGCATCAAGGTCAACTTCACCGAACTGCCCGACCAGGACACGATGTTCGCCCAAGCCAAGGTTGCGCTGCAATCGGGCGGGATCGACATGATCGAGCCGACCATCGACCGCTGGGGCGGCTGGAACTCGAACGGGCTGCTGCAGTCGTTTGACCCGGCCAAGCTGGCGATGGAAAACTATCTGCCGGGTCTGGCCGATGGCGCGGCCGGCGTGCGTTCGGCCGATGCCGATGGCAAGCTGTTCTACGTGCCGTCGAACTGGGGCACCGAAGCGCTTGTCGTCAACACCGCCGGCGCGAAACTGTCGGCGCCTGCTTCGCTGGGCGACCTCTTCTCGGCCGACAACCAGGTCGTGTTGCGTCCCCATTCGGCGCTGGCCGCCATGGGCCGTTACCTTGACGCCACCGGCAAGCTGCCCTTCCCCTGGCTGGAAGGCTACACCGACATGGCCAAGATGACCCAGCTGTGGGACATCGCTTTGGCCGAGGCGATCAAGGCCAAGGCCAATGTCGTTCAGTTCTGGTCGGGCGAAAACGAGGCCAACGCCGGCTTTACCGCCAACGGCGCGACCGTGGGCCTGTGCTGGGATTCGACCGGCTTCAACCTGCGCAACGACGGCTATGCCTATGTCGCTCCGGCCGAGGGCGCCTTTGCCTGGCACCAAGGCTTCGTCCTGATGAAGAACGCCGCCAACCTCGACCAGGCGCATGAGCTGGCCAAGTGGGTCTCGACCGCCGATGGCGCGGCGATGTGGGCCACCGCCTTCTCGTCGAACCCGGTCGGCAAAGGCTCGGCCGACAAGATGAACCCGGATGTGGCCGCTTATTACAACGGCACGTTCAACGATGACGCCCTGGGCAAACTGTGGTGGTGGCCCGACCAGTCGGCCGAATTCATCGCCAAGCGCGGTGAATATGCCGACAAATACAAGGCCGCCTGATATCAGGTGAACCGAAGAACGCCGGGTCGTCTTGACCCGGCGTTTGCCATCCATGCGTGTGGATGAACAATCGCATGGGTGATCCGTGACCAAAGCCCCTTTTGGGGTGATCAATGACCAAAGCCCCGCAGGGGGCGATAAATGACCAAAGCCCCGCAGGGGGCGATAAATGAAACGACGGCAGGGCAATGACCCGTGCCGCAAGGGAACAGGGAGTGGGGTCCTATGGGTGCAGGGATCGACCTTGATAACGTCGTCTGCGATTTTGGCAGCTTTCGGGCCGTCGACAATGTGAATGTCTCGATCAAGCCGGGGGAGTTCTTTTCCTTCCTCGGGCCGTCGGGCTGTGGCAAGACGACGATCTTGCGGATGATTTCGGGGTTCAACGACCCGACCTCGGGCGCAATCCGCATCGGCGGCGCGCCCACTTTGGGCAAGCGTCCCAATCAGCGCCCAACCGCGCTGATCTTCCAGAACCTGGCACTTTTCCCGCTGATGACGATCTGGGAGAACATCGCCTTCGGTCTTGAAATGCGCGGCATGGGCCGTGCGGAACGCCGTGCCAAGGCCGACGAGCTTTTGGCGCTGGTCGATCTGCAGGGCGCGGCCGACAAGATGGTCAGCCAGCTGTCGGGCGGCCAGAAGCAGCGCGTGGCGATTGCCCGCGCCTTGGCCGTCGAACCCCAGGTGATGCTTTTGGACGAACCGCTGTCCGCGCTGGACCTGAAGCTGCGCCAGCACATGCGGGCGGAACTGCGGGCGATCCAAAAGCGCACCGGCGTCACCTTCATCTATATCACCCATGACCAGGGCGAGGCCTTGGCCATGTCCGACCGCGTGGGCGTCATGAGCCAGGGCCGCTTGCAGCAAGTGGCCGATCCGCGCGACATCTACAACAACCCGGTCAACGGGTTCGTGGCCTCTTTCGTGGGCGAAAACAACATTTTCACCGGTGCGGTTGGCGCCACCTCTTCTGGCATGGCGCGCTTTGACACCGCCCATGGCCAGTTCCGCGCCCGTCTGGGCGAGACGGGCGGCGCGGCGGTCAAGCTGTATGTCCGCCCCGAACACACGCTGTTCACCACCGATGCGGGGGTCGAAAACTCGGTGCCCGTCACGGTGCAGGAAGTGGCCTTCGAAGGCAGCTTCATTTCCGTCCATGCGACCTCGGACAGCGGCGCCAGCCTGGTGGCCGAACTGCGCAACGACGGCAGCCAACTGATCCCCGAGGCCGGCCAAAAGGGCTTCATGACCTTTGCGGCCGAACGCGCCTCGATCCTGCCCGATGGCATCGTGAGGGCCAAGTGAGATGGGAGAGCTTCTGAAACGCTATGGGGGCACGCTGACCGGCGCCTTCATCCTGCTGACGGGTTTTTGGCTGTTGATGCTGATCATCCTGCCCAATCTGGCGCTGTTCGAGACCTCGTTCCGGCCCTATTTGCCGGTGGTCGACATGGGCGGGCCCCTGGACACCTATTCGGTCAACAACTATGCGAAGTTCTTTGAAAGCCCGGGGCCGATGTCGATCTTCGGGCTGGAACTTTCGATCCCCTTGCGGGCCCAGACCTTCATCAACACGGTGTTCTATTCGATCATCGTGACGGTGGTGGCCTTTGTCTTTTCCTATCCGATCGCGTTTTATCTGGCCAAGGTCGTGCGGCCAAAGTCGGTGCCGACGCTGATCCTGTTGCTGTTCATCCCGCTGTGGGTCTCCGAGGCGCTGCGGGCCTTTGCCTGGTATATCATCCTGACACTGAACGGGCCGCTGAATGCGGTTCTGGTCGGCATGGGCGTGCTGGAAAAGGCGGTGCGCTGGCAACAAGGCGTGCTGACCAATTACGACGCCATCGTGATCGGCCTGGTCTACAACTACATCCTGTTCATGCTATTCCCGATCTATAACGCCATGACCTCATTGGACAGCAACCAGATCGAGGCGGCGCAAGACCTGGGGGCGCCGGCGTGGAAGACCCATCTGCGCATCGTGCTGCCCCATTCCAAACCGGGGATCGCCAGCGGGTCGGTCATGGTCTTCATGCTGGCGGCGGGATCGCTGCTGGTGCCGACGACGCTGGGGTCGACGCGGTCGAACTGGTTCACCCAGACGATCCAGCAAGCCATGCTGGAAAGCCAGGACTGGAACACCGGCGCGGCCTATTCCTTCCTTTACCTGCTCTTGTGCACCGTGGTCGTCTTTGGCGTCATGCGGCTGTTCAAGGTGCGGCTGTCTGACATTGCCCGCTAAGGAGGGGAGATGATGACCGATAAAATGCGCAAGGTCCTGTATCACCTCTATATGGGCAGCTTTCTGTTCTATCTGCTGGTGCCTTTGGTGATCATGTCGGGGGCGGCGTTCAACAACAACAAGACGCCCTCGGTCTATCCGTGGAAGGGCTTCAGCTGGCAATGGTTCATCGAGCTGTGGAACGACGGCACGATGTGGACGTCCTTCGGCAACACGATCTGGGTGGCTTTGGCGGTAGTGGCCTTGGCCGTGCCGCTGGGGACGGCGGGGGCGATCCTGATCAACTCGGTGACGGGGATGACCAGGTCCGTCCTGTATTTCTTCATGGTGGCGCCGATCCTGGCGCCTGGGGCCGTGATCGGGATTTCGACGATCCTGTTCTGGAACAAGCTTTCGGTGCCGGTGGGGCTGCATCTGTCGGTTCTGGGCCAGGTAAGCTATATCGCGGCCTTTGTGATGCTGTTGGTGCTGGCGCGGTTGCAAAGCTTTGACCAGAACCTTGAGGAAGCGGCGCTGGACCTTGGGGCGACCCATAATCAGGTGCTGCGGCGCATCCTTCTGCCGCATCTTTACCCGGCCATCGGGGCAGGGGCGGCGATTGCCTTCTTTCAGTCGATCGAGAACTTCAACGTGACGCTGTTCACCCGCGGCACGCAGAACACGCTGACGGTCTATGTGTTTTCCAAGGTGCGCTCGGGGATCACGCCTTCGATCAACGCGCTGGCCTTCATGCTGATCGCTTTGACGCTGATTGCGGCGCTGGTCTATGAACTGCGCCGCCGCAGGCAGGCCGCACTTGAGGCCGCCCGCGAAGAAGAAGGGCGCCGCGCCTCGGATGCCGAAATCGCCTGAGCGGGTCCGGGAGGTTTTGCAGGCATGAAATGCCTGCGAAACCTCCCGGAGGAAGCCGGGGGGCTTGCAGCCCCCCGGACCCCCCGCCCAAAGGGGGATACATCCCCCTTTGGAAACCCCGTGGATATTTGGGAAAAGATGAATGGACGGGGGCGCCGATGCGAAAGGGCGCCCTTCGTCTTTCATACTGACATAAATACTCACGGGGAGGTCTGGAGGGGGCCCGTGGGTACCTCCAGGCGGGGTCCGGGGTATGCCGCTTGGTTCGCCACTGGTTCGAGAAACAAGTGGCATGAGCCCCGGCGTGTCTTCAGGCCGTGCGGCTGGGGGTTTGTGCCTCGAACCAGCGGAACAGCAGCACGATCAGACCGGTCAGGCACATATAGATCACCGCCAAAAGCAACAGCGGCTCATAGATGATGAACGTGTCCTGGCGGATGCGGCCGGCGACTGCATAGGTCTCCATGATGGTGATGGTCGACACCAGCGGCGTCGATTTCAGCTGCAACACCGTCTCGCCGCCAATCGTCGGCAAGACGCGCTGCAGTGCCTGGGGCAGCCAGATGCGGCGGAAGAGGGTGAAGCGCGGGATGCCCATGGCCTTGGCGGCCTCAAGCTGGCCATGGGGCACGGATTTGAAGGCGCCGCGCAGGACCTCGCCCTCATAGCCCGCGACGGACAGCGACAGGGCCACGACCGCATAGGGCCAGGCCTGACGCAGGATCGGCCAGAGGTCGCTTTTCTGCACCCAGGTGCCGGGGAACAGCGACCCCAGCCCATAATACAAAAGCCAGATCTGCATCAGCAGCGGTGTGCCGCGGATCACGGTGCAGAACACGCGGGCGGGGGCGGCCAGATACCAGGGGCCGACGGCCTGGGCCAACCCGATCGGGATCGCCAGCACCATGCCGACGCACATCGTCACCACCGTCAGCCAGATCGACAGCCAGATGCCCTTGACGAACAGCATCTGATACTTCGGATTGGCCAGCCACTCCCAGCGGCCATAGATCACGGCAAGCGCCACCAGACCCAGGGCCACGACGGCCATTCCCACCCGGTGCGGTTTCCAGAACCCCGCCATCAGCCCCTCACATCGCGTTGGCCGCGCCGCGCCCATTTCTCGATCTGGCCGAAGCCCAGGATCGAAACCAGCGAGATCAGCAGGTAAAGGCCCATGGCGGCCGGATAAAAGACGAAAAACGCCTTGGTCGTCGACGAGGCCTGAAAGGTCGCCTTGGTCAGCTCGGCAAAACCGATGACGGCCAAAAGCGCGGTATCTTTGGTGGCGTTCAGCCACAGGTTGCCCAGTCCCGGGACGGCATTGGCGGTCATCAGCGGAAAGATCACCCGCCGCGCCACCAGAAGGGGCGACATGCCCATGGCGCGCGCGGCCTCGATCTGGCCATGGGGCACGGCCAGGATGGCGCCGCGCAGGACCTCTGTCTGATAGGCGCCCTGCACAAAGGCCAGCACCACAACCCCGGTCAGGAACTGCGGCAGAACGATGGTCTCGCGGCCCATGGCCACAAGCGCCTGGTTCAACAGCCCCGGCACGGCGTAATACAGGATCAGGATCAGCACCAGTTCGGGCACCGCCCGCACCAGCGTCGTGTAAACGGCGGCCATGTCCTTTGTGACCGGGCCGCCGTAAAGCTTGCCAAAGGCGCCGGCCACCCCGATCCCGAAGCCAAGCGCATAGGCGCCAAGCGCAATCAGGATCGAGTTGCCAAAGCCCAGAAGCAGCGTGTCCCCCCAGCCACATTCGCCGAGGCCAAGCAGGTCAAAGGCTGACAGTTGCGAGACAGGGGGACAGGCCATTACTTGCCGTAGATGTCGAAGTCGAAATAGGGCTTCGAGATGGCGTCATAGGTGCCATCCGCGCGGATCGCCTTGATCGCCTCGTTCAGCGTCGCAAGCAGCGGATCGCCCTTGCGCAGACCAAAGCCGACGCCTGCACCCAAGATCTCGGCGTCATCGGCCACGGCGCCGACCGCTTCGCAGCAGGCCATGCCGGCTTCCGACTTCAGGAAAGCGTCCATGGCAATCGAGTCGCCCATGACCGCATCAACACGGCCCGCCGCCAGATCCTGATTGTGTTCGTCCAGGGTCTGATAGGTTTTGACCTCGGCCGCGACCGGGGCGAAATACTTCTGCGTATAGGCCTCATGCGTGGTGGCAACCTGGACGCCGATGATCTTGCCGGTCAGACCGGCCGGATCGGCGGTGATGCCAGAACCCTTGGCGGTGACAATCATCGCCGGGGTGTTGTAATACTTGTCCGAGAAGTCGATGGTCTTGGCGCGTTCCGCCGTGATCGACATCGACGACATGATGACGTCGATCTGACCCGAGGTCAGGGCGGGGATGATGCCATCCCAAGCCGTCGGCGTGATCACACATTCAATCGCGGCCTGCTTGCAGATTGCGACCATGAAATCGACCTCCCAGCCCACCCAGTTGCCCGAAGCGTCGGGCGAGGTGAAGGGCGGATAGGGCTCGGCTGCGACGCCGATCTTGACGGGCTCGGCCAGGGCGGCGGTGCCCAAAGCCAGGGCCGCGGCGGTGGCGAGAAGGATCTTTTTCATGGGAGTCTCCTTGTTGGACGTCTTTTGGACGGATTTTTGGGGCCTTAGCCCACGGTTTTCAGGAACTGCTTCAGCCGTTCCGATTTGGGCGCGCCGAACAGCTCTTCGGGCGGGCCTTCTTCTTCGATCACCCCATTGTGGAGGTAGATCACATGGCTTGCCACTTCACGGGCAAAGCGCATCTCATGGGTCACAAGGATCATGGTGCGGCCCTCGTCGGCCAGCCCCTTGATCACCTGCAGCACCTCTCCGACCAGTTCGGGGTCAAGGGCGCTTGTGGGTTCGTCAAACAGCATGGCTTTGGGGTCGATGGCCAGCGCGCGGGCAATGGCGGCGCGCTGTTGCTGGCCGCCCGACATGAAGGCGGGATAGGCGTCCTCTTTGGCCGCAAGACCCACGCGGTCCAACAGCTTGCGGGCGCGGGCAATCGCCTGATCCTTGGGGACCTTCAGCACATGCACCGGAACCTCGATCAGGTTCTCCAGCACGGTCTTGTGGGTCCAGAGGTTAAAGTTCTGAAACACCATGCCCAGGCTCTGGCGGATGCGTTCCAGTTGCTTGCGGTCGGCCGGCGCGCCATCGGGCTTCATCTTGACCGCCTCGCCCGCAACCTCGATCTGACCGCCCGAGGGGGTCTCAAGGAAGTTGATGCAGCGCAGCATGGTCGACTTGCCCGAACCCGAGCCGCCGATGATCGCCACCACATCGCCTTCGCGTGCCGTAAGGGAAACGCCTTTCAGCACCTCGTGGCTGCCAAAGCTCTTGTGCAAGCCAGTCACACGGATGGCGTCAGGCTGCGACGATATCGCAGATGTCATTCAGAACTCCCCGCACCGGCATGTCTCTGCCGTTTCAGGCAGTTGACCCAAGGCCGCGGGATTGTGCAAGCGATTATTTTGTCGGCACCCTGTGGGCAGGGCGCGAGGCCCCCGGCCTGCCTATTCCATGTTCGTATGGCGGGCGCGCATCTGGTCGGCGCCCTGTTGCAGGCGGTCGCGCAAGGTCAGGACCAGAAGTTCAAAGGCCAGGAACATCGTGCCTTCAAAGACCGACCCCATGGGCAGGATGGACGAGGGCGCCGATTGGTCGCGCGCCATGGTCTGCACCGGGATCACCATGCGCACATCGGCGGCCCGGGCATCGGGGCCGTCGGGCTCAGCGGTGATGCAGGCGACCTTGGCCCCCGCGCCGCGCGCCTGGGCGATCAGGGCGTTGACCGTCGCCAACCGCCCCGGACCGGAGGCCACAAACAGCAGGTCGCCGCGCCCGACAGGCGGACAGGACATGTCGCCCTGCACATGCACATCGCACCCCAGGTGATACAGCCGCATCGCCAGCGCCCGCATCATCAACCCTTCCCGCCCACAGCCATAGACCACGATCTTCCGGGCTGACGCGATGGTTTCGGTCAGGATGCGGAAATCGGCGGCCGAGATGGCCGCTGCGCCCTGGGCCAATTCCAGGGCGGCGGCGGTGGCGAGATCGGGAAGGCTCATGACCGGCTCCAATGCACATCCGCGGCGGGGATGGTGACACCGTCATGGGTGACGGCATGAGGATTGTAGTTGATCAGGAAGGTCCAGTCACCAGAGGTCCTGCGGCGCAGCCCCTGCGGCATGTGTTGGATTTTAAGCTTACGTTCACTGGCCATCGTGGTGACGATGCGGTCCAAAGCCTCGTCATCAGCCCAACCGCACAGGTAATGGACATTGCCTTGCCGCACCAGGGCCGGAAAGCCGTCTTGGGTCATTTCGACCACATGGGCGGTTTCCACCTTTTCGCGCCAATGTTTGAAATGGCCACCCAAGGCGAGGGGCACGGTCACATCGGGGGGAAAGGATTCGACCCGCGCCACCGTCGCCTCCAGCCCCGGCAGATTGGGCGGCAGGGGGAGGGGGGTGGCGAAGCTTTCCGTCTTGGCATTGGTCCGGGGGCCCGCCAGGACCAGCCCCGTGTAGTCGGCCAGGGCCGCCTTCATGGCCGGCGTCAGGGTCGCCACACCGGGCAGGGCCACGATCTGATAGGCCGAAAGATCGGTCGTGTCGGGGGCCAGGATGTCGATGTCCAACCCCAGCCGCCGAAAGGCGCGGTAGGTGTCAAAGGCCAGGCGGAAATAGCTGAAATCGCGGCCCTGGGGCTGCGTGGTCCAGGCCCAATCGGATTTGTAGTCGAAGACCAGCGCCACTTGGGCGCGGGCGCCTGCGACATCGGGGAGGTCTTTCAGCTCGCGGGCGACGCGGGCGACTTCCTCATAAGCCGGAGCCGGGGCGCTGTCGGGGCGCAGGATACCGGCGTGCATGGTTTCCTGCGCAAAGGGCGCCTGACGCCAGCGGAAATAGCTGACCACCTCGGCGCCATGGGCAAAGGCCTCCCAGGCCCAAAGCCGCGCCATGCCGGGCAGGGGATCGGGGTTCCAGGGCGCCCAGTTCACCGGGCCGGGCTGTTGCTCCATCACCCACCAGCGGCCGCCGACCTGGTCCTTGCCCGACCGCCGCGCCCCCACGGCGCGGTAGAGGTCGTGGTGGAAGGCCTGGAAGTCGGGGTCGCCTTGGCGCAGGAAGTGGCGCTTGTGGGCATCGCTGGCAAAACCCCGGTCGCCCAGAAAGCCGATGGGATAGGCGTCCCAGGTGGCAATCTCCAGATCGTCGCCCAGGTCGAAATGGTCGAAGTCGGTGACTTGGCCCATGTAGTTATGCGAGATCGGCGCCGGTGAGTGTTTGCGGATGATGTCGGTTTGCAGCCGGTTAAAGCTGACGACCTCTTCGCTGGCGAATTTGCGGAAGTCCATGACCCAGGCCGGGTTGGGTTCGGTCACGGTCAGGTTCGGCAAGCCGATTTCGGAAAAGTCGCGGTATTCCATCGACCAAAAGACATTGCCCCAGGCGCGGTTCAGCGCATCGACCGATTGGTAACGCTGCGCCAGCCAGTCCTGAAACGCGGTCTTGGCGGCGTCGGAATAGGACAGCACCGTCTTGTGGCAGGCATATTCATTGTCGGTCTGCCAGGCGGCGACATGGGGGTTTTTCCCATAGCGAACAGCCATTTCCGTGACGATCTTCGCGCAATCCTGCCGATAGCCGCGGTGCGAAAAGTCGTAATGCCGGCGCGAGCCAAAGCCGCGTTGATGGCCCAGCGTATCGACCGCCAGCATGTCGGGCCATTTGTCCAGCATCCAGCGCGGCGGCGTCGCCGTCGGTGTGCCAAGAACGACCCGCAACCCCTTGGCGCCCAAGACTTCTATCGCCCGGTCCAGCCAGTCCCAGTCATAGCGGCCGGGTTCCGGCTCCATCCGGCTCCAGGCGAATTCGGCGATCCGGACATAGGTCAGGCCCAGGTCGGCCATGCGGCGGGCGTCCTCTTGCCAGACCGCCTCGTCCCATTGTTCGGGGTAGTAACAGACACCAAGCGCGCGTTTCATCAGGGCCTCAGGGCAGGAATTTCGGTTCGTCGAGGCCTTCGCCTACGCCTTCAAAGGCAAAGACCTTGCCGGCGTCGGGATATTGGGCCAGAGCCTCGGGGGACATGTCTTCAAGCGCGGTGGTCACATACAGCGTCGCCATCCCCGGACCGCCAAAGGCGCAACATGAGGTATGGGGCGCATCCACCTTGATTTCCCTCAGGAATTCGCCCGCAGCAGAGTAACAGGCGACCCGCGCCGACCCCCATTGCGCGTTCCAGAAGTTGCCGGCCGCGTCGATGGTCGCGCCATCGGGGTAAATCTCGGTGCCGGTGAAATCAAGAAAGACCTCGCGTTCGGCACAGGGCCAGCCCGCTTCGTCCAGCGCCACTTTCCACACCGTCTGCGCCATCGTGTCGGCGAAATAGCCGGTGCGGCCATCAGGGGCAAAGCAGATCGCATTGGGAATGGAAACGCCGTCATAGATCTTGCGCGTATCGCCCTTATACAGCCGATAAATCGCGCCCTTGCCCTGACGGTCGCCCGCCTTGGCCATGGTGCCGATCCAAAAGCCACCCTGACGGTCGACCTTGCCGTCGTTGCTGCGCATGTCGGGCCGGTCGGCCTCGATGGGCACCAGGAGTTCCGTCTCGCCGGTTTCCAGCGACATCAGGTAAACCCCATCCTCGGCCGCCACGATCGAGATGTAATAGCCCACCGCCCCCATGGCCGAAACCATGCCGGGGAAGTCCCATTCGCGCGGCCCATTGCCATCGACCGAGCGCAACTTGCGCCCCAGGATGTCGAACCAGAAGGGGCGCAGTTGCGACGGGTGCCAGATGATCCCCTCGCCCAGGGTGTTGATGCGGTCGTCGTAGATCACTTCAGGGCCTCATCATATGCGGTGACGATGTCGCGGGCGCGGGCGGTGACTTCGGCCACCGTCAGCCCGGGGGTGTAAAGGGCGGTGCCGATGCCAAAGCCGTCGCAGCCCGCCTTGATCCATTGGCCGAAGTTATGGGCGCCTGCGCCGCCGACGGCATAGACCTGCGTGCCCTTGGGCAGGACGGCGCGCATGGCCTTGACGCCATCGGGGCCGATCAGGCTGGCCGGGAAGATTTTCAGCCCATCGGCGCCAGCCTTCAGCGCGGCAAAGCATTCGGTTGGGGTCATGACGCCGGGCCAGCTTGCCATGCCGCGCGCCTTGGTCGCGGCGATGACCTCGGCGTCGGCATTGGGGGAAACGATCAGCGTGCCGCCCGCGTCCTGCACCTGCGCCACCTGTTCCACGGTCAGAACCGTGCCCGCGCCGATCTGGGCCTGGGCATTGAACGCCCGTGCCATCTGGCCGATGGAGTTCATCGGATCGGGCGAGTTCAGCGGCACTTCGATGCGGGTGATGCCGGCGGCGATCAGCGCCTCGGCCATGGGCAGGGCCTCGGACGGGGTCAGGCCGCGCAGGATGGCGATGATGTTGCGCAAGTTCAGGTCTCCAGGTTCAGACGCAAGCCCGCAAGCCCCGCAAGGGTGCAGGCGGTGGCGTCAAGGATTTCGGCGGTCAGGCCTTGGGTGGCCAAGGCCCGGGCATAAGAGGCCGAAAGCGTGGATGCCCCGATCAGCTTGACCGGCTGGCCCAGCCAATAGGGCTTGGCGCCCGCCAGTTCGATGCCAATCAAGAGCCCCGAAAGCCGGGCGCGCGCATGGGCACCGGGCAGGGCGTGCAACAGCCCCTCGGCGCGCAGGGAAAACAGCCGGGCCGCGATGCGGTCAGGGCGGGAAAGGGCCTCGGACAGGCCCTCATCAAAGGCCGTGTCGTCCCAGCCATCCGCCATGGAGTGACGCAGCACCGATTGCCCCGACAAAAGCGCAAACAGCTCTCCGGTCATATAGGTCTGGAACGAGACGACCTCACCCGCCGAGATATGGGCCCATTTCGAATGGGTGCCGGGCAGGCAGAAGACACCGTCGAACCCGGGGTAAAGCGCCAGGGCGCCGGCCAACTGGGTCTCTTCGCCGCGCATGACATCGGCGGGTTTGGATTGGCTCAGGCCGGGGGCGATGCGGACATCCAGGCGCGGGTCCTGGGTCGCAACCCGGATCAGGCCATGCGCATCGGTGGGGGTGCAGGGGACGGCGCGGTAAGTGGCCTCACGCCAGCCTTGACGCGCGCCGACCATGCCGCAAGCAAGGACCAGAGTTTCACCGGCATCCTTGGGGGCAAGCCAGGGCTCTGCCAGCTCCAACAGGGCGGCTTCGAATTCATGAGGGGCAAGTTTGCCCATGCCCTTGGGGCTTTCGCCATGGGCTGTGGGACCATCGGGTCCCATGGCCCAGGCCCGCAGGTTCGACGTGCCCCAATCGACGGCAATCCAAGGTTTCATTCTGCCCCCCTTTTAGCTCGCGCAGTTTTGCCCTGACATCGCGGTCAGGGCAAGTGTTTCCCAAAGGGGTGGGAAAATTTTACTAAACTTCCCCCGCAGGGCCGCGTCCAAAGCGTGAAGGGTCATGCTTCCACCGCTCAGCCCGGGTCTCAGCCCTTTTTCACCAGGCGCGCGGCGTGCAACAGCGGTTCCGTATAGCCCGAAGGCTGCGTGCGCCCCTTGAAGACCAGATCGCGCGCCGCGTTCCAGGCCACACCGTTATAGGCGGGCGCCATCGGCACATACAGGGGATCGCCCGCGTTCTGCCGGTCGACCACAAGCGCCATCTTGCGCAAGGCGGCCTCGACGTCCCCTGCGCTGACCACCCCGTGATGCAGCCAGTTCGCGATATGCTGGGCCGAGATACGGCAGGTCGCGCGGTCCTCCATCAGGCCTATGTCGTTGATATCGGGCACTTTGGAACAGCCCACCCCCTGATCCACCCAGCGCACGACATAGCCGAGGATGCCTTGGGCGTTGTTTTCCACCTCACGCGCGATTTGGTCGGGCGTCCATTTCTGATAGGCGGCCAGCGGGATTTCCAGGATGGTTTCCACATAGGTCCGCCGCCCGCCCTTGGCCAGCCGCGCTTGCACCCCAAAGACGTCGATCCGGTGGTAATGCAGCGCATGCAGCGTGGCGGCGGTCGGAGAGGGCACCCAGGCGCAATTGGCCCCGGCCTTGGGATGGTCGATCTTTTGCTCCAGCATGGCCGCCATCAGATCGGGCGCGGCCCACATGCCCTTGCCGATCTGCGCCCGCCCCGAAAGCCCACATTCCAGCCCAATATCGACATTCTGGTTTTCATAGGCGCCGATCCAGGACTTGCGCTTGATGAAATCCTTGCGGGAAAACGCACCCGCCTCCATCGAGGTGTGGATTTCGTCCCCGGTGCGATCCAGGAAGCCGGTGTTGATGAAAGCCACCCGAGATTTCGCCGCCCGGATGCACTCTTTCAGGTTGACCGAAGTGCGGCGTTCCTCGTCCATGATCCCCAGTTTGACCGTATTGGCGGGCAGGCCAAGGAAGGCCTCGACCTGGGCCATGGTTTCCACGGCAAAGGCCACTTCCTCGGGCCCATGCATCTTGGGCTTCACCACATAGACTGACCCGCGATGCGAGTTGCGCGCCCCTGCGGTCCGGCGCAGATCATGTTTGGCGATCAGCACCGTGATGGCGGCATCCATCAGCCCCTCGGGGACCTCGCGCCCCTCACGGTCCAGAATGGCGGGGTTGGTCATCAGGTGGCCCACATTGCGCACCCACAGCAAAGCGCGGCCCTTCAGCACCTTGGTGCCGCCATCGGGGGCGGTGAAGGTCCGGTCCTCGTTCAGGCGGCGGGTCATGGGATGGCCGCCCTTGTCGAAGCTTGCGGTCAAGGTGCCCTGCATCAGGCCCAGCCAGTTTTCATAGGCGCCCACCTTGTCCGCGGCGTCGACACAGGCCACCGAATCCTCGCAATCCATGATGGCCGAGACCGCGCTTTCGATCACCACATCGGCCAGCAGCGCCTGATCGCGCGCGCCGATCGGATGGGCGCGGTCAAAGACCAGTTCGACATGCAGCCCGTTGTTGACCAGCAAAACCGAATCCGGCGCCTTGGGATTGCCCTTGAAGCCCGCGAATTTCGCCGGGTGCATCAGGGGCAGGTCGTCGATCAGAAGCGCTCCGTCGCGGATATGATAGCGCCGCACATCGGCATGGCTGGCCCCCGCAATCGGAAAGGCCTCGTCCAGGAAAACCCGGGCTTTCGCGACAACCCGCGCGCCATGGCCGCGTTCATAGGGGCCCTTGGGCGGCGTGCCAAGCGCGTCGGTGCCGTAAAGCGCGTCATAAAGGCTGCCCCAACGCGCGTTGGCGGCGTTCAGCGCGTAACGGGCATTGGTGACGGGGACGACCAGTTGCGGCCCGGGGATCTTGGCGATTTCCGGATCGACGCCTTCGGTCTCGATCTGGAAGGCCGGACCTTCGGGCTGCAGATAGCCGATCTGGCGCAGGAAAAACAGATAGGCGGCGGGGTCATGGGTGCGGCCGCGCTGCGACATATGCCATTGGTCGATGGCCTCTTGCAGCGCCTCACGCTTGGCCAGCAAAGCGCGGTTTTTCGGCCCAAGCTCATGGATCAGCGCGGAAAATCCTGCCCAAAAGGCCGCGGCCTCGGTGCCTGAACCGGGCAGGGCGCGGGTCTCGATGAACCCCGCCAGAATGTCATCGACCTGCAACCCGTTGCGTTCGACCCGTGCCATGTGACCCTCCATTTTCGGGCAGTTGAACAGGGATCGGGCGGGGTCGCAAGCGGGGGCTTGGGGCGAAGCCGTATCAATCCAATCCGAAAAATCGGCTCAAAGCGCTTTGAATTGGGCGCAGCGGGTGGTAAGACCGCGCCACAAGGGGGCGCCATGGAATATCCTGACCAGTCTTTGGGCGATCTGTTCACCGATCTGCATCTGTCGGGGCTGTGGCCCGATGGCAAGGTGATCTCGGATGCCGTGCTTTTGGCGCCTGCCGATCAGATCGTCTGGGCCTATCACGAGGCGCAAAGGGCGGGGGCGGTCGACCTGAAGGCCTTTTTCGCCCGCTGGTTCGCGCCGGTTTCACGCGCAGAGGCGGCCTATCGGACCGATCCGGCGCATGGCCCCTTGCAGCACCTGCAGGCCCTGTGGCCGCATCTGACCCGGGGTCCTGACCGGACCGAAAGGTCAAGTCGCATCCCGCTTCCGCATCCCTATGTCGTGGTGGGGGGCCGGTTCCAAGAGGCCTATTACTGGGACAGCTATTTCACGCAACTGGGGCTGTTGAAGACCGGGCGTCACGCGCTCGTGGCCGACATGCTGCGCAATTTCGCCTGGTCGATTGGCACCTTCGGCCATATCCCGAACGGCTTTCGGACCTATTTCCTGACGCGCAGCCAGCCGCCGTTTTTCCCCTCCATGGTGCGCGATTATGGCCGGGCGACGGGCAACCTGACCGCCGCCTATGCCGAATTCGGCCCCGAGATGGAGGCGGAGTATCAGTTTTTTCGTGACCGCCGCCATGTGGATGGCCTTGCCGCCTATGCCGACGAATCCCAGGCGCCGCGGGTCGAGATGCTGGGCCATGACCTGACGACCGGCGGCAGCGCCACCTATTTCCTGAACCTGCGGGCGGCTTGTGAAAGCGGTTGGGACTTCTCGGCGCGCTGGTATGGCGCGGGGGGGCTGGAAACGATCCGCGCGCATGAGCTTTGGGCGGTCGATCTGAATTCCATCCTGCTGGTCAACGAAGAGATCCTGTTCGAGGCGACCGGGAAAGAGGTCTATGCCACGGCCGCCAAGGCCCGGCGTCAGGCCTTGCAAGAGCGGTTTTTCGCGGGCGGGTTCTTCCGCGATGTCGAGATTGCGACGGGGCGGCCCACGGATTTCACCTCGGCGGCGGGGCTGTTTCCGCTGTGGGCGGGGGCTGCGACCCAGGCGCAGGCGGCGCAGACGGTGGCGCATATGAAGGCGCATCTTTGGGCCCCCGGCGGGCTTTTGACCAGCGATGTCACCTCGGGTGAGCAATGGGACGCGCCGAACGGCTGGGCGCCCTTGCAATGGATCGCGCTGCAGGGGCTGCGGCGCTATGGGTATCACGCCGAGGCCGAAGACCTGCGCCGCCGCTGGCTGGCGACCTGCGATGCCGTGTTCCGCGCCACGGGCAAATTCGTCGAGAAATACAATGTGATGGACCCCACCGGCCCTTCGGGTGGCGGGGAATATGCGCTCCAAGACGGGTTTGGGTGGTCGAATGGGGTCTATCTGGACCTGACGGACCCCGTCTGATCCCGCCTGACCCGAATTGCACTGGAATTTTCGTTCCAGCTTGCTAGAACCTTGTTCCATACCCCGGCAGAAGGGCGCCGCGACACAAGGGCAGGGACATGGTCGAGACCGACGAGGATATGCGCGCGCCCGCCACGGTGGAGGAATTCCGCCTGCGCCTGGCCGAGGTGCTGGACGACCTGCCGCGCCGGTTGCGGCAATGCGCCGACTACATCGCGGCCAATACGGAACGGATCGCGGTGTCGACGGTCGCAGAGCTTGCGGCGGGGGCGGAAGTGCCGCCCTCGGCCCTGATGCGGTTTTGCCAGATCCTTGGGTTTTCGGGCTTTTCCGAAATGCAACGGCTGTTTCGTGACGCCTATTCCCCCGGCTTTCCCGATTACTCCACCCGGTTGAAAAACCTGCGGGCCGGAGAGGCGGGGTCGCCGGCCGCACTGCTGGCCGAGTTCGTCGAGGCGGGGCGGTTGTCGCTGGAAACCCTGGCCAAGCAGGCCGACGAAGAGGCCCTGACCCGCGCGGTCGATATCCTGGCGGCGGCGGGGACGCTGCATCTGGTGGGCTACAGGCGGGCCTTTCCGGTGTCGAGCTATCTGGCCTATGTGCTGGAGAAGATGGCGGTTCCGGCGATGCTGCATGGCGGGCTTGGCAAGCTGGAGCATCGCCATGCCCTGCGCCCCGGCGATGCGGTCCTGGCCATCACCTTTGCGCCCTATTCCGAAGAGACGATCCAGATGGCCGCCGAGGCCTCGGCCCGGGGGCTGCCGGTCGTGGCGCTGACCGACCGGATGACCTCGCCCCTGGTGCGGCACGCGACGGCAATATTGACGGTGCCGGAGGTGGATTTCGGCGCCTTCCGGTCGCTGTCGGCGACGATTGCCATGGCGATGGCTTTGGCCGTCGCGGTGGGGACGGCGCGGGAGGTTTTGTAAAAGGGGGGGGCTAGGTCCGGGTCTTGCCTGCGGGCTAGCGCCCTTGTCTCGACCCGGAGGTAGCGGGGGGCTTTCGCCCCCCGCACCCCCCAACCAAGGGGGAGCACGCTCCCCCTTGGAACCCCCGTGGATATTTTTGGACAGATGAAATTGCAGGGGGGTTCTGGAAAGGGGCTTTCATTTTGACTGGGCGTGGAATATTTATTCCACGACGGCCCGGGCGATTCCCGGGAGCGGCTGGGGGGGAGTGCCATGAAGAAGCTTGACGTCATCACCATCGGGCGGTCGTCGGTCGACCTTTATGGCGCGCAGGTCGGCGGGCGGCTGGAGGACATGGGGTCGTTCCAGAAGTATATCGGCGGATCGCCCACCAATATCGCGGCTGGGACGGCGCGGCTGGGGCTGAAGTCGGCCTTGATCACCCGGGTCGGCGACGAACACATGGGGCGGTTCATCCGCGAAGAGCTGGCGCGCGAAGGCGTTGACGTGCGGGGGGTGAAAACCGACCCGGCGCGGCTGACGGCCCTGGTGCTGCTGGGCATCCGCGACGAAAGCCAGTTCCCGCTGATCTTTTACCGCGAGAATTGCGCCGATATGGCGCTATGCGAAGACGACATTGACCCTGCTTTCATCGCCGAGGCCCGCGCCGTGGTGGCCACTGGCACGCATCTGTCGCATGCCCGCACCGAAGCTGCCGTGATGAAGGCGCTGCACCTGGCCCGCGCCTCGGGGGCGCAGACCGCCTTGGACATCGACTACCGGCCGAACCTTTGGGGCTTGGCGGGGCATGGCGATGGCGAGAGCCGCTTTATCGAGTCGGCCGCTGTCACGGCCAAGCTGCAATCGACGCTGCATCTGTTCGACCTGATCGTCGGCACCGAGGAAGAGTTCCATATCGCCGGCGGGACGACCGATACGATTGGCGCGCTTCGGGCGGTGCGGGCGGTCAGTGCGGCGACTCTGGTCTGCAAACGCGGGCCGATGGGCGCCGTGGCCTTCACCGGCGCCATCCCCGACACGCTGGACGAAGGCCAGTCCGGCCCCGGTTTCCCGATCGAGGTCTTTAACGTCCTGGGCGCAGGCGACGGCTTTATGTCCGGCCTGATCAAGGGGTGGCTGGACGGCGAGGCCTGGCCCGTCGCCTTGAAATATGCCAATGCCTGCGGGGCTTTCGCCGTCTCGCGCCATGGCTGCACCCCGGCCTATCCGTCCTGGGAGGAGCTGCAGTTCTTCCTTGCGCGCGGCGTGGTGCAGCCCGCATTGCGCAAGGACAAGGCGCTGGAGCAGGTGCATTGGGCGACCAACCGCCACAAGGACCTGTCGACGATGCGGGTCTTTGCCTTTGACCACCGGATGCAACTGGAGGCGATGGAAGGGGCGACGACGGCCAAGATCGGCGCCTTTAAAAAGCTGTGCCTGAAGGCGGCGTTGCAGGTAAGCGCGGGCCGTCAGGGCTATGGCATCCTGTGCGACAGCCGCCTCGGCCGTGAGGCGCTTTATGCGGCTGCGGGCACCGGCCTTTGGATCGGCAGGCCGGTGGAATGGCCGGGCTCGCGTCCCCTGACGCTGGAACCCGAACTTGGCCCCGATTTCGGCGGCTTGCAGGAATGGCCCTTGGAACATGTCTGCAAGGTCCTGTGCTTCTATCACCCCGACGACACGCCCGAGATGAAGGCCGACCAAGAGGCGACCGTGGTGCGGCTTTTCCACGCCTGCCGCAGGAACCGGCTGGAAATGCTGCTGGAGGTCATTCCGTCCAAGGTGGCGTCCGTGAATGATGACACCTCAGCCGCGATCATCCAGCGGTTCTATGACCTCGGCGTCTATCCCGACTGGTGGAAGCTGGAGCCTTTTGCGACTGATGCCGCCTATGCCAAGGCTTGCGACGCGATCACAAGGAACGATCCGCATGTGCGTGGCGTGGTGGTCTTGGGTCTGGATGCGCCGGCCGAACAGCTGGCGGCCTCGTTTGCGCTGGCGGCCAAGCATCCGCTGGTCAAGGGCTTTGCCGTCGGCCGCACGATCTTTGGCGATGCGGCGCGGGGCTGGATGGCGGGGGCCTTGTCGGATGATCAGGCCGTGGCGATGATGGTTGAGAGATATACGGGGCTTTGTGGCGTCTGGGATGCGGCACGCGGGGGAGTGAAGTGATGGCGACGATCCGTTTGACGGCTGCGCAGGCCATGGTGAAATGGCTTTCGGTGCAGATGACGCCCGAGGGCGAGCGTTTCATCGAGGGCGTCTGGGCGATCTTTGGCCATGGCAATGTGGCGGGGATCGGTGAGGCCTTGCACGGCGCGCGCGACGTTCTGCCGACCTGGCGCGGCCAGAACGAGCAGACCATGGCCCACGCCGCCATCGCCTATGCCAAGACGCACAAACGGCGCCGGGCCATGGCGGTCACGACCTCGATCGGGCCGGGGGCGACCAATGTGGTGACGGCTGCGGCCTTGGCCCATGTCAACCGGCTGCCCTTGTTGATCATCCCGGGCGATGTCTTTGCCAACCGTGCGCCGGACCCGGTCCTGCAGCAGATCGAGGATTTCGACGATGCCACTGTCAGCGCGAACGACTGCTTCCGCCCCGTGGTGCGCTATTTCGACCGGATCAGCCGCCCGGAGCATCTGTTGACCGCTTTGCCCCGCGCCATGCGGGTGATGACCGATCCGGCCAATTGCGGCCCGGTCTGTCTGGCCTTTTGCCAGGACACCCAAGCCGAGGCCTATGATTACCCGGTCGCCTTCTTTACCCCGACCGTCTGGCACATCCGCCGCCCCGAGCCCGATGCCCGCGAACTGGCCGAGGCTGTGGCCGCGATCAAGGCTGCGACCCGTCCGCTGATCGTGACAGGCGGCGGGGTGATCTATTCCGGCGCCGAGGCCAGGCTGGTGGACTTTGCCCGCAAGCACAACATCCCGATGGTGGAAACCCAAGCCGGCAAGGGCGCGGTCGATTGGGAGGAGCCTTTGCACTTCGGCTCTCCGGGCGTCACGGGGACGGCTTGCGGCAACAAGCTGGCGGCCGAGGCCGATCTTGTGATCGGTGTGGGCACGCGGTTTCAGGATTTCACCACGGGGTCCTGGACGGTGTTTTCGCGGCCCGGTCGCAAGATCCTGTCGATCAACATCCACGGCTATGATGCGGGCAAGCGCGGCGCACAGGCCCTGGTCAGCGATGCGCTGGTGGCGCTGGAGAAGATCTCGGCCTTGCTGGGGGATCACCGTTTCGCCGATCCGGATTTCGCCGCGCGCGAGGCCTGGTTTGCCACGACCGATGCGCTGTTTGCGGCACCAGGGGGCAATGACCTGCCGACCGATGCCCAGGTGATCGGCGCCGTGGCGCGCAACACGGGGAAAGATTCGGTCATCATGTGTGCGGCGGGCACCATGCCGGGCGCGCTGCATGTGCTGTGGCGCGCGGCGCAGGGCGGCTATCACATGGAATACGGATTTTCCTGCATGGGCTATGAGGTCGCCGGCGCCATGGGGATCAAGATGGCGGCTCCGGATAAGGACGTGGTCTGCATGGTGGGCGATGGGTCCTATATGATGGCGAATTCGGAACTGGCGACGGCGGTGATGATGGGCGTGCCCTTTACCGTCGTGCTGACCGACAACCGCGGCTATGGCTGCATCAACCGGCTGCAACAGGGCACCGGGGGCGCGCCGTTCAACAACATGCTGGACGACAGCTATCACGTGAACCCGGCCAAGCTGGACTTCGTGGCCCATGCCGGGTCGATGGGGGCCAATGTGGTCAAGGTTGCGGGGATTGCCGGTTTGGAGGCCGCGATGCAGGCGGCCAAGTCGGCGACCCTTCCCACGGTCATCGTGATCGACACCGATGCAGGCCCCGGGACCGGCGCGGGCGGCACCTGGTGGGATGTGGCGGTGCCGGAAGTCTCCGAGCGCGCCGAGGTGCGGACGGCGCGCGCGGGCTATGAGGCGGGGGTAAAGCGCCAGGTCCTGCTGAACTAGGCGATTGCGGTTGGCGCCGGGGGTTTCACACCCCCGGACCCCCGTGGAGGTATTTGAGCCAGTATGAAAGAGAAAGAGGCGGAGATGGTCGATCTGTTGCGCAAACCAAAGGGGACGCGGGGCAAGGTGCATGACATCTCGGCCGCGGATGCCGGTTGGGGCTATGTCGGCTTCGGGCTTTACCGGCTGGAGGCGGGGGATGTGGCGGCCGAGCTGACCGGCGACCGTGAGGTCATCTTGGTGCTGGTCGAGGGCAAGGCGCGTGTCTCGGGCGCGGGGCAGGATTTCGGCGAGATGGGCGCGCGGATGGATGTCTTCGAAAAGACCCCGCCGCATTGCGTCTATTTCCCCGGCGGAGTCGATTGGCGGGCCGAGGCGACCACGGCTTGCACGCTGGCGGTCTGCACGGCGCCCTACATGGGCGACTATCAGGCGCAAAGGCTGGGGCCCGAGGGGATATCGCTGTTGCCGCGCGGCGCGGGGGCCAATCTGCGGCTGGTCAACAACATCGCGATGGAGGGGCGTGACGTTGCGGGCTCGCTTCTTGTGACCGAGGTCTTCACGCCGCAGGGCAACTGGTCGTCTTATCCCAGCCATCGCCATGACGAGGACGACTTCCCCCGCATGACTTATCTGGAAGAGACCTATTACATGCGGCTGAACCCGGGGCAGGGCTTTGGCATCCAGCGGGTCTATACCGAGGATGGGTCGCTGGACGAGACCATGGCGGTGAAGAACCACGATGTGACGCTGGTGCCCAAGGGCCACCACCCCTGCGGCGCGCCTTATGGCTATGAGATGTATTACCTGAACGTGATGGCGGGGCCGCGGCGGAATTGGCGGTTTCAGAACGACCCGGATCACGACTGGATCTACCGGCGCGACACTCCCACGGCATGAGAAAGGCGCGTCGCAAGGGGGCGCGCCTTTGGCTTTGCGGGGGGAGCGGCGGGGTTAACCCCGCCCTACGGCCCCAAATGCCAACGCGGCGCAGGCATCGGGTGAAGGTGGCGGTGGTGCCCGTAACAGCGGACAGAAGATGGGCCATTCCCTTCGAGGCAGAACGGCCTGCAGTTGCCGACCATTCTAGTCTTTCACATTGGCCCAAATACTCACGGGGTTTCCAAAGGGGAGCGTGCTCCCCTTTGGCGCGGGGGTGCGGGGGGCGCGAGCCCCCCGCTTCCTCCCGTTGGTATCCGTGGCATTTCATGCCTCGGATACCAACGGGACCCCGTCAAATCGCCATTTGTTGCCCCATCTCGACCACGCGGTTCGAGGGCAGGCAATAGAATGCCGTCGCATCGGCGGCCGATTTCGACAGGCCGATGAACAGCCGCTCTTGCCAGAAGGGCAATCCGTGATGCTTGGCTGACCGGAAGGTCCTGCGGTTCAGGAAGAAGCTGGTCGTCATGATGTCGAACTTCTCGCCGCGTTTCCTCGCCAGGGACAGCGCCTTGGGCACATTCGGCGTTTCCATATAGCCGAAGGTCATCACGATGCGGACAAAGCGGTCCGACAGGCGCTCCATCACGATGCGCTTTTCATCCGACACCGTGGGCGTGTTCGCCACCGTCACTGTCACGATGAAATTCTGGCTGTGCAGCACGCGGTTGTGTTTCAGGTTGTGCAACAGGGCCGAGGGCGCCGTATCGGGGTCTTGGGTCAGGAAGACCGCGGTTCCGGGCACAGCCATGGGCTGACTTTTGTCCAGCATCGCGATCAGCTTGGTCAGCGAGATCGCCGAATCCGCCGCCTTGTGTTTGACATGGGCCGTTCCGCGCATCCAGGTGAAGATCACCAGGCACATGGTCGCGGCCAGGATCACCGGCACATAACCGCCATCGACGATCTTGATCAGGTTGGCACCCAGGAACAGCAGCTCGACCCCAAGGATCGGCAGGATCACCGCCAGACACAGGACCAGCGGCCATTTCCACGCCTTGCGGAACAGCACAAAGGCCAGGATCGTCGTGATCACCATGTCGCCCGTCACCGCGATCCCGTAGGCCGAGGCCAGCCGGGTCGAGCTTTCAAACGCCACGACCAGGATGATCACCGACACCATCAGGATCATGTTGACCCGCGGCATATAGATCTGGCCGTGCTGGGTCTCGGAGGTGTGGCGAATCTCCAGACGCGGCAAAAGCCCCATCTGCACCGCCTGTTGCATCATCGAAAACGCCCCCGAAATCACGGCCTGGCTGGCGATGACCGCCGCGGCGGTGGCCAGGATCACCATGGGGAACAAGAGGAACTCGGGCACCATCAGGAAGAAGGGGTCGCGCGCGGCCTCGGGATGGGCCAGCACGAAGGCGCCCTGACCCAGGTAGGACAGCGACAGGGCCGGAAAGACCAGGCCGGTCCAGGCCAGCCGGATTGGCTTGCGGCCGAAATGGCCCATGTCGGCGTAAAGCGCCTCGCCCCCGGTGACGACCAGAAAGACCGAGCCCATGACGAAAAAGCTGGCCAGCCCATGGGCGGTCAGGAATTCGACCGCGTGGATTGGGTTCAGCGCGTTCAGGATCTCGGTGTTGTCGCCGATATGCATCAGCCCCATCACCGCCATCGACCCGAACCACAGGACCATGATAGGGCCGAAAAAGATCGAGACCCGCTCGGTCCCCTGGCTTTGGAACAGGAACAACGCGATGATGATGCCCAGCGTCACCGGCACGATGAAGGGTTTGAAGCCGGGGGCGACATAGGTCATGCCCTCGACCGCCGAAAGCACCGACATGGCGGGCGTGATCATCGCATCGCCAAAGAACAGCGAGATCCCCACGACGCCGACGCCGATCAGCCAGGCCGGACGCCGCGCCAGGGCCTGTTGCACCAGGGCCACCAGGGACAGGGTCCCGCCCTCGCCCCGGTTGTCGGCCCGCATGATCAACAGCACATATTTGACCGTCACGATCAGCACCAGTGTCCACAAGAGCAGCGAGACGATGCCGTAAACATCGCTGGCCGTCTTGCCATCCCACTTTGCCCAATGCAGCGATTCGCGCAGGGCATAAAGCGGCGAGGTCCCGATGTCGCCATAGACGACCCCGATCGACCCAAGGATCAACTTGGCCAGATTGGCCTGTTTGCCATGGCCCGAGGCGGTGTGCCCCTCTGCCTTGGCGGTGTTATTCTCGGAGTCTGCGGGAGAGTTTTCTGCCGAAGCAACCGTCGCGTCTTGCGGGTTCTTTTCGTTCATGACCTTGGCCGTGGACCTGTCCAGAGGCGCTGACTACACCGCCCCGCGCCCGGCGTCCAGCGCTGCCGTAACGTCGCTGTGAGCCCCGCGTGAGGTCGGCCATTCTTCGCCTGAAACATCAGGATTCCGTTAACGCCGACCTCAGGGCGCAAGAAGCTTGCGAAACAGCTGTTCCAGAAAGCTGCCGGCCTCGGCAAAGGGGTCATGACCCGGCCCCAGGACCGCACGGACCTGGACGTCGAAATCGGCGTAATGCTGGGTCATGGCCCAGATGGCAAAGATCAGATGCACCGGCGACATGCGCGCGATGCGGCCCTCGGACATCCACCGGGTCAGGATGGCGGATTTCTCTTCGACCAGCCGTTTCAGCGCGCCTTCGATTTCCGGCATCAGGCGGGGGGCGCCTTGCAGGATCTCGTTGGCGAAAAGCCGGCTTTCGCGGGGGAAGTCGCGCGACAGTTCCAGCTTGCGGCGGACATAGGCCATGACCTCGGCCAGGGGGTCGCCCAAAGGGTCCATGGCGCGCAAAGGGTACAGCCACGTTTGCAGCTGCTGTTCCAAAAGCGCCAGATAGATCGCATCCTTGGAGGGGAAGTAGTAAAGCAGGTTGGGTTTCGACAGGCCCGCCGCCTCGGCGATCTGATCCAGCGTGGCGCCGCGAAAGCCCTGGGCGGAAAACACATCCAACCCCGCCTCCAGGATGGCGCGCGAATTGCGCTCCTGGATCTTGGTCTTGGTCTTGGCTTGCGGCTTGGTCATGCGCGGATCAACTGCCCCAGGGCTTCGACGACCAGCCTGTGATCCTCCATCTCTGGCAAGCCCGAGACCGTGGCCACCGCCACCATCGCGCCGCCCAACCGCAAGGGCACCGCCCCCCCCGACAGCGCGTAATCGGCCTCGGACAGGCCTTCGGTGGCCAGATCGCGCCCCTTGGCGCGGAAGTCCAGCGTCACCGCCATCGAGGCCCGCCCCATATACAGCGCCAGGTTCGACTTGCGCCGCGCCCAATTGTCATTCTGCGCCGAAGACCCGGGCAGCGCCGCATGAAAGAAGCTGCGCCCCGCGTCGCGGATGTCGATGACCACCGGCAGATCACGCGCCCGCGCCAGCCCCAACAGAAGGTGCCCCAGCTCCAGCGCCACATCCTCGCCCCAGGCCTGCAGCCCCAGCCCCGCCAGTTCGGTGTCGATATCTTGGCCCATGGTCCCCCCCGGTTTTTCGCCAGAATGGCGGAAAGGGTGGCGGAGTCAAATGGCGCCGATGCCGCGCAGAAGGATAGATTTGACCGCCTCGGTCGCCTCTTGCCATTCGGCATCGCCATAGGCCCCGCCATTCAGCGTCGCGGTCTGATGGCCGAAATCAGCATAATGCTGGGTCGTGGCCCAGATCATATACAAAAGATGGCGCGGCGAGATGGGCTTGATCTTGCCCTCCGCGATCCAGGCCTCGATCCGCGCGATCCGGTCTTCGGTCCAGCTGCGCAAGGTGGTTTCCAGGTAATCCTGGATCACCGGCGCGCCATGCATGACTTCGAATCCCCAGACCTTGGACCCATCGGGATGGGCGCGCGACAGGGCCATCTTGGCCTCGATATAGGCGCCGATCCCCAGGGCCGGGTCATCCGAGACATCCATCGCCTCGGCCGCCTTCAGCCAGATTTCAAAGATGTTGCGCACGACGCGGCGGTAAAGGTCCTCTTTGGTGGCGAAATAATAATGCAGGTTGGCCTTGGGCAGGCCCGCAAGGTCCGCAATCACCTGCATCGTGGCGCCGCCAAAGCCCGCCTCGGCAAAGACCTTTTCGGCGGCCTGCAGGATCAGCGCCTCGTTGGCCTGCCGGATTTCCGAGCGTTTGGCGGGCGTCTTTGCGTCACTCATCGCGGGCTTTCAGATTTATCTTGACCGATTGGTCAGGTCGGGCGTTCACTCTGACCATAAGGTCAGGAAAAGAGTCGCGGCAAGGGCGTTAAGACCTTTGGGCGACAGGGAGACGAAAATGGCGGGACTTGGTCAAAACCAGCGCATCAATTCTGCGCGTCTGTGGCAGAGCCTGGAGGATATGGCGCTGATCGGCCCCGGGGTTGCCGGCGGCTGCAACCGCCAGACCCTGACGGACGCGGACGCCGCGGGGCGCCGTCTCTTTCAGTCCTGGTGCGAGGCGGCCGGCATGACCATGGGCGTCGACACCATGGGCAACATGTTCGCGACCCGGGCGGGGGTCGATGCTGCGGCGCTTCCGGTCTATATGGGCAGCCATCTGGACACCCAGCCGACGGGGGGGAAATACGACGGTGTGCTGGGGGTTCTGGGGGCGCTGGAGGTCGTGCGCACGATGAACGACCTGGGTTTGCGCACCAAGCATCCGATCGTGGTGACGAACTGGACGAACGAAGAGGGCGCGCGCTTTGCCCCCGCCATGCTGGCCTCGGGCGTGTTCGCGGGCTTGCACACCGAGGATTACGCGAAATCGCGCCGCGATCTGGACGGCAAGTTGTTCGGTGAGGAACTGCGCCGCATCGGCTGGGAGGGCTCCGAAGTCACCGGCGCCCGCAAGATGAAGGCCATGTTCGAGCTGCATATCGAACAGGGCCCGATCCTGGAGGCGGCTGGCAAGACGATTGGCGTCGTGACCCACGGGCAGGGGCTTTGGTGGCTGGAAATCACCCTGACCGGCAAGGACGCCCATACCGGCAGCACGCCGATGGCGATGCGGGTGAACGCGGGTCTTGGCATGGCGCGGATCACCGAGCGCGTGCATCAGATCGCGATGTCGCATCAACCCGGGGCGGTGGGCGCGGTGGGGCAGGTGAAGGTCTTTCCGAACTCGCGCAACGTGATCCCGGGGAAGGTGGTGTTCACCGTCGACATCCGCTCGCCCGAATTGGAGAAGCTGACCCTGATGCGCGGCGAGGTCGAACGCGCGGCGGCGGCGGTGGCGGCAGAACTCGGCCTTGGGTGTTCGATCGAGGCCGTCGGCCATTTCGATCCCGTCACCTTCGACCCCGGCCTGGTGGATATCGTGCGCAGCCAGGCCGAACGCCTCGGCCATAGCCACATGAACATCGTGAGCGGAGCCGGCCACGACGCCTGCTGGATCAACCGCGTGGCACCGACCACGATGATCATGTGCCCCTGCGTGGATGGCCTAAGCCACAACGAGGCCGAGAGCATCAGCCCTGAATGGGCGGCCGCTGGGACGGACGTGATGCTCCATGCGGTCTTGCAGGTAGCGGAGGTGGTGGAGTGAGGCTCTTTCTTAGCACGTTGGTGCTGGCTTTTCTGACGGCTTCTCCCGTTTTCGCGCAGTCAACTTGCCAGGTGGCGGAAATCCTCTTTGGCCCGATCAAGTTAGACAAAGTCATCTACCCTGACGGTGGCTATGAAACGGCAATCGTTCGCTCTGACACGTTTGACAACCCCGACAAACCCTATGGCGCCATATTGGGTGAGATAACGGTGGATCGCGGAGGATTCGCAGTTCGAACACCCGCTCAAACAGTCGTCGGGGTAATTGGGCCAGACCTTAAGGTTGAGGGCTGGGACGAAGTTTGTGGCGGGTCAAGTGAGGTCGTCATCGCCCCGATCAACAAGGGAAACTACGCAACTCTGATCGACAACAAACCTGTCGGAACTGTCAGCGGTTTTTTCCCAGCGAATGATTTCGGTGTCCCTAGCGAGTAGGACCTCACCGAAGCTTTCTTTTGACTTTGGCTCCACACAACGAGGTAGGGACCATGACCACCATCATCAAGAACGGCACCATCGTCACCGCCGACCTGACCTATCAGGCCGATGTCCGCATCGAGAACGGCGTGATCACCGAGATCGGGCCGAACCTCAAGGGCGGCCAAGAGCTTGACGCCACCGGCTGCTATGTCATGCCTGGCGGCATTGACCCGCATACCCACCTGGAGATGCCCTTCATGGGCACCTACTCGGCCGACAATTTCGAATCCGGCACGCGGGCGGCGCTGAGTGGCGGCACGACCATGGTTGTCGATTTCGTCCTGCCGGGCCAGGGTCAGGGGCTGATGGATGCCGCCCAAATGTGGCACAACAAGTCGGGCAGGGCCTCTTGTGACTATTCCTACCACATGGCCGTCACCTGGTGGGGGCAGAAGGTCTGGGACGATATGGAGCTGTCGGTCAAGGCCGGCATGACCTCCTTCAAGCACTTCATGGCCTATAAGGGCGCCTTGATGGTCAATGACGACGAGATGTATCAGTCCTTCCGCCGCGTCGGAGACCTCGGCGGCCTTGCCATGGTCCATGCCGAAAACGGCGATGTGGTGGCTGAACTCACCGCCCGCCTGATCGCCGAGGGCAACACCGGCCCCGAGGCGCATGCCTATTCCCGCCCCCCCCAGGTCGAGGGCGAGGCCACCAACCGCGCCATCATGATCGCCGACATGGCGGGCGTGCCTTTGTATGTCGTCCATACCTCGTGTGAGGAGGCCCATGAGGCCATCCGCCGCGCCCGCCAACAGGGCAAACGCGTCTGGGGCGAGCCCTTGATCCAGCACCTGACTTTGGACGAAAGCGAATACATGAACCCGGATTGGGACCATGCCGCACGCCGCGTCATGTCGCCGCCCTTCCGGGACAAAAAGCACCAGGACAGCCTTTGGGCGGGTCTGCAAAGCGGGTCGCTGTCCTGCGTGGCCACCGACCACTGCGCCTTTACCACCGACCAGAAGCGCTTCGGGGTGGGCAATTTCTCCAAGATCCCGAATGGGACTGGGGGGCTGGAGGACCGGATGCCGATGCTTTGGACGCATGGGGTTGCCACCGGCCGCCTGACGCCCAATGAGTTCGTGGCGGTGACAAGCACCAACATCGCAAAGATCCTGAACTGCTATCCGAAAAAGGGCGCGGTTCTGGTGGGGGCCGATGCCGATCTGGTCGTCTGGGACCCGTCGCGCGAAAAGACCATCACCGCAAGCGCCCAGCAATCCGCCATCGACTACAACGTCTTCGAGGGCCAGAAGGTCAAAGGCCTGCCGCGCTATACGCTGACCCGCGGCCATGTGGCGGTGAACGACGGCAGGGTCGAAACCCGCGAGGGCCACGGGGCTTTCGTCGCCCGCGAGGCCCGTCCGGCCGTCAACCGCGCGCTGAGCGCCTGGAAAGACCTGACCGCCCCGCGTCCCGTGGCGCGGACGGGAATTCCTGCGACGGGGGTGTGATGAGGAGCTGGCTGGCACGATCAGGCCTCGATGGCAGGTTTCTGGTTCTTTGCCTTGCCTTCGTGCTGGCTCCCCTCGTCTTGAGCAGCATGACGTTTGCCGGAAACTACAGCGGCCTTCCCCTGGTCGCGATCATCTCCTTCGGAGGTCTCGTCCTTGGCAGGGCTGGGCTTTGGTCGCTGGTCTGGCGCATCACGCAGGCCAGGGGCAGCAACGAGCGGCTTTCGGCCTTGCTCTCATCATGGGCGCTGTCGCTGGCGGGGGCGCTGTGCCTGTCGCTTGTGGCACGGTCTGGCAGGGAAGAGGTCCCATGGTCTCTCGTTCTGCGCGACACGGCAGGATTGGGGTTTCTGGGCATGGTCGTCATGTGCCTTCTGGTGCCCCACCTCTATTCGGATAGCGCCCCTACCAAGGACGTGCGAGCCCCATGACCCTCCGCACTCTCCTCCGTGACCGCCTCGGCTTCGACGCCATCTACGCCCAATCCGTCGTCGTTGTCCTCTGCGGTGTGATCCTGGAACTCGGCGCGGTCGTCCTGATCAATGCCATCGGACAGGACATTACTTATTTCGGCGTCATGGGCCCCGAGTTGCTGATCTTTGCCGCCGCCGGAGCCTATTACCTGGCCAGCGCCAGCATCGGCTATGGCCTGGCCTTCTGGACCCTGCAGGCCTTCGGCCCGCCCGCCCTGATCACCCGCGTCCTGGCCCTGCTTCTCTCGCCCCTGGGCTGCGCTTTCATCGGCGCCACGGCCTTCATCGCGATGGAGGACGGCAGCTTTGGCCCCAATCTTGCGGGCATCCTGACCGGCGCGCTGGTGATCTCTTATGCGCCTTTGGGCTTGCCCCTTCTCGTGGCCTCCTTCATGGCGGCCCGCACCATCAAAAAATCCCGCGTCAACGCGGAAGCCGTCTTCGGAGGAAGCCTTTGACCGACCCCATCACCCAATCGCCCGTGATCGAGGCCAAATCCGTCAACCTGGTCTTCCAGACGAATGACGGCCCGGTCCAGGCGCTGAAAGACGTGAACCTGATTATCAACCAGGGCGACTTCGTGTCGTTCATCGGTCCTTCGGGCTGCGGCAAGACGACCTTCCTGCGTGCCATCGCGGCTTTGGAGCATCCGACCTCGGGCACGCTGACCGTCAACGGCATGCCCCCCGACGAGGCGCGGCGCAAACGCGCCTATGGCTATGTCTTTCAGGCGGCGGGCCTTTATCCCTGGCGCACGATTGCCAAGAACATCTCGCTTCCTCTGGAAATCATGGGGTTTTCCAAAGAGGAACAACAGACCCGCACCCAGCGCGTCCTTGACCTCGTCGACCTTGGCGGCTTCGGCCAGAAATTCCCCTGGCAGTTGTCGGGCGGCATGCAGCAACGCGCCTCTATCGCGCGCGCCTTGGCCTTCGACGCCGATATCCTGTTGATGGACGAACCCTTCGGCGCGCTGGATGAAATCGTCCGCGACCGGCTGAACGAGGAACTGCTTTCCCTCTGGGCCCGCACCGGGAAAACCATCGGCTTCGTCACCCATTCGATCCCCGAGGCCGTCTATCTTTCGACCAAGATCGTCGTCATGTCGCCGCGCCCGGGGCGGATCACCGATGTCATCGACAGCCCCCTTCCGCGCCACCGCCCGCTGGATATCCGCGACACCCCCGCCTTCATCGAAATCGCCCACCGCGTGCGCGAGGGCCTGCGCGCCGGTCACGCCCATGACTGACCCGAGAGCCGCCGAAATGCCGTCCCTTCATTCATCTTTTCAGAAATATCCCGGGGGGTCCGGGGGGCTGGCCCCCCGGCGCTCTCCCCTAAAATCAAGGGTGCAGGCATGAACGCCGTCACCCTCACCTATCTTGGCCTGTCGACCGGGGTCTTCATGGTGGCCAACAGCCTGCTGAAGACCTATGCCACGGGCAGCAAGCCGCTGTTTCTGATCGCGGCGCTGGCTGCCTTCTGCCTTGGGAATTTCCTGATGGTCAAGGTCATGCAGGCCAATGGCCTGGGCCTTGCGCTGGCCCTCAGCCTCGTCTTCCAACTCGTGGCCGTGACGCTCATCGCCTTCCTCTTCTTCGGCGAGCGCCCCAGCGCGCTGCAAGTGGCGGGCGTCGTCCTGGGGTTGGTCTCCATCGCCCTGATCGCCTGGCCGCAGGGGGGCGCGACATGAGGACCGCAGCCCCCGTCCTTGCCGTGATCGGTCTGATCCTGGTGCTGTGGTATGGCGCGACGGTCTGGCTGAATGCGGCCTGGACCTATGACCAGGCGGCGCGCGATGGCACCGAGGTGACGTTCGCCACGCTTGTGTCCGATACGATGGCGCAGGAACGTCCCGTGCTGCCGCCGCCCCACCAGGTTGCGGCGGAGCTTTGGAAGGGCCTCACCGCCTATGCGCCCACCTCCAAGAAATCGCTGGTCTATCATGGGCTTGTGACGCTGACGTCAACCTTCTGGGGCTTTGTCTTTGGCACCCTGCTGGGCAGCCTCATGGCCGTGGTCATCGTGCGCAGCCGGGTGGCAGAGATGGGCTTGATGCCCTGGGCCGTCATCAGCCAGACCATTCCCGTCGTGGCCATCGCGCCGATGATCGTGGTCTTGTCCAACACGCTGGGCTTTGGCGAGCGTCTGGGCGTCGAAAACCAGCTGGTGTCGAAAACGATCATCGCGGCCTATCTGTCTTATTTCCCGGTCCTGGTCGGTATGGTCAAGGGGTTGCGGGCGCCGGATCAGATGCAACTGGACCTGTTGAAAACCTGGGGCGCCTCGGACCTGCAGACCTTTCGGCTGCTGCGCCTGCCGTCCTCGATGCCCTATCTTTTCGCCTCGCTGAAGGTGGGGATCGCCGCCAGCCTGGTCGGCGCCATCGTGGGCGAATTGCCCACCGGCGCCATCGAGGGGCTTGGCGCGCGGATGCTGATCGGGTCGCAGTTCGGCTCTCCCATCGTCGTCTGGTCCGCGCTTTTTGCCGCGGCGATCCTGGCGGGCGGGTTGATCCTGATCCTGCGCGCGGCTGAAACCGCCATCAACAAGCGCATGGGGGGGCGGACATGAGCCTGACACTGGCCATCCTGATCTGGCTTGGGCTTTGGGGGGTGAACACCTGGGCCGCGCAAAGCCGCTTTGCCCGGTCGCGGGCCGTGCGGCTGATGATCCCGACGCTGTTTGGCCTGGCGGTTCTGTGCCTGTGGCAAGGCATCGTCACCGGGCTGAACGTGCCCGAGGTCGTGCTTCCCGCCCCCTCGCGCATCGCAGGCGCCATTGCGGCGAATGGTCCGATCCTTTGGGCCGATTTCGTCCAGACCATCCTGAAGGGCGGTCTTGCGGGCTATGTGATCGGCGCGGGGGCGGCTGTGGTTGTGGCTGTCATCGTCGACCGCGTGCCCTTTTTGCGGCGCGGCCTTTTGCCGGTGGGGAATTTCGTCGCGGCCCTGCCCATCGTCGGCGTGGCGCCGATCATGGTCATGTGGTTCGGTTTCGACTGGCAGTCCAAGGCCGCCGTCGTCGTCATCATGGTGTTCTTTCCGGTCTTGGTGAACATGGTGGCGGGGCTTGCCGCCGCCGACCGGATGCAACGCGACCTGATGGAGACCTGGGGCGCTTCGGCGGGTCAACGCCTGCGCCACCTGGGCCTGCCTGCCGCAATGCCGTTTTTGTTCAACGGGTTGAAGATCGCGGCGACCTTGGCCCTGATCGGGGCCATCGTGGCGGAGAACTTCGGCTCTCCGACTTTGGGGATGGGGTTTCGCATCTCGACCGCGGTGGGGCAACTGGATTTGCCCCTGGTCTGGGCCGAGATCGCGGTGGCGGCCTTGGCGGGGTCGGTGTTTTACGCGCTGGTCTCCTGGATCGAGACGCGCGTGACCTTCTGGCACCCCTCGCAGCGCGGCGCCTAAAGCAAACCCCCCGGCGATGGGCCGGGGGTTTCCGTTGTTCAGGCCTTGCGACGGCGGCGCAGCGCGGCCACACCGGCAATCGCACCGGCCAAAAGCGGCAGGCTGGCGGGGACGGGGACCGTGGGGACCACGTCGAAGGTAAAGTTCGCAAAGCCATAGCCGGCCCCGGTCGAAGACTGGTCGAACACCAAGCCGCTGACCGAACCATAAGAGGCGAGATTGACCAACTGGTCCGGCGTGCTGAGGTTCAGGGTCCCCAAAAGCGCGTTGCCTTGACCAAGGATCGACAGCGCCACGTTGTCACCGGCGTCGCTCCCAAAAAGGTAGAAGGACAGGCCCGACACCAGCGTCCCGAAGGTGATCGACAGGTCAGAGGTGCAAACCGACCCCGACTGATCCACCGAACAGATGGAAAGACCAACAGGGGTGGGCAAAGCGAAAAGCGAAAAGCCTTGGGTGTTGGTCACGGTTGCACCGCTGACAGTCACCGTGGTCGGCAGGTATTGACCCTGCGGCAGCGTCGCCAAGTCCAGTGTTGCGGCAGAAACGGCGCTGGCAGCCATGGCCAGACCTGCTGCGAGGACGATGGTTTTCATCAAATTCTCCAACTGACATTTACGAAGTGTTAACACTGTCCCGACCTTGCCAATGCCGTCAATCCTCTTGCGCCGAAGACTTGCGTGCGAGGGCGAAGCAATGTTGTGCGTTGGTGTCGTGAAAACACAGCGTCGCCAATCATTTGGGCGCCACTTCTCATGCATCGCATGAGCCCGGACGCAGACTTTCGCCGGACTTGACTTTGGCCCGGGGTTTTCGCCGAATGAGCCTATAATTCCAAAACACGACAGGGAGTCTGAAATGCAAAATGTGATTCGCGGCGCGGCGCTTGCGGCGCTGGCTTTCGCGGCGGGCACGGCCCAGGCCGAGACGGTCAAGCTGCAGCTGAAATGGGTGACGCAGGCGCAGTTTGCGGGCTATTACGTCGCCGAAGCCAAGGGTTACTACAAGGAAGAGGGTCTTGAGGTCGAGATCCTTCCCGGTGGCCCCGATATCGCGCCGGCTCAGGTCATCTCGGGCGGCGGGGCCGATGTCATCATCGACTGGATGCCCTCGGCCCTGGCTGCGCGTGAAAAGGGCCTGCCGCTCGTGAACATCGCCCAGCCCTTCAAATCCTCGGGCCTGATGCTGACCTGCCTGAAAGAGACCGGCATCACCAGCCCGGCCGATTTCGCCGACAAGACCCTGGGCGTCTGGTTCTTCGGCAACGAATATCCCTTCCTGTCCTGGATGAGCGCGCTTGGCCTGAAAACCGATGGCTCGGCCGGCGGAGTGACGGTGCTGAAGCAGGGCTTCAACGTCGATCCGCTGTTGCAAAAGCAGGCCGCTTGCATCTCGACCATGACCTATAACGAATATGGTCAGGTTCTGGATGCCGGGATCAAGGCCGAGGATCTTGTGACCTTCAAGTATGAAGAGCAGGGCGTGGCGACGCTGGAAGACGGGCTTTATGTGCTGGAAGACAATCTGAAAGACCCGGCCTTTGAGGACAAGATGGTCAAGTTCGTCCGCGCTTCGATGAAGGGCTGGAAGGACGCCGAGGCCAACCCCGACGAGGCCGCGATGATCGTGCTGGAGGCCGACCAGACCGGCGCCCAGACCGAAGCGCACCAGAAGTTCATGATGGGCGAGGTTGCCAAGCTGACCGCCGGGTCGAACGGCGCGCTGGACGAGGCCGATTACACCCGCACCGTGACAACGCTTTTGGGCGGCGGGTCGGACCCGGTCATCACCAAGGAGCCGGTTGGCGCCTGGACCCACCAGATCACCGACAAAGCCCTGCAATAAGGGCCAAGTCCGGGACTTTCGGCGCGCGGGGCAACTCGCGCGCTGTTTTATTTGCAAATTCTTCTGAAATTCCCGCTTCGTTCCGCGATCCTAACCATTTGATAACCGCTTTCCGCCAGTCTTCAGGTCAAGGCAGGGTGTCGATGGCAGAAGCAGGAATCATTCGCAAAAAACTCGCCGCAAGTCGGGTGGAACGGGCCGAGGGTGGCCCGGGCGCCGACAGGGCATGGCGTGTCTCGCTGGCACGGGCGGTTCAGGATCACCTGAAACTGTCGCTGGATGTGCGCAGCCTGTCGATCGAACGGCGCAGCTTGGCCGAATTGGCCGAACTGATCCCCGAACGCGCGCTGATCGCCATTCTGGAGGGCCCGTCCGAAGGGTTGGGGGCGATCATCGTCAGCCAACCCGTCCTGACCGGCTTTATCGAGGCGCAGACGATCGGCCGCCTGCGGTCGCAAGAGGTGGTTCCCCGCAAACCGACGCGCACCGATGCCGCCATGGTGGCCTCGGTGATCGACGCCGCCCTTGAAGGGTTGGAAACTCAGCTGGCCGAAGAGGCGGATCTGGTTTGGGCGGGGGGCTTTCACTATGCCTCTTTCCTGGATGATCCGCGGCCTTTGGTCCTGTTGCTGGAAGATGCGCCGCTGAAACTGCTGCGGGCCGAGGTGTCTTTGGGGGGCGGCGTGCGGGTCGGCTCGATCCTCTTGGCCGTCCCGGCAGAGGGGCGCGGGCAACAGCCCTCTGCCGCCGATGACTTGCCGGCGATTGAAAGCCACGGGCCGGCCTTCGCGACGCTTTTGGCCGAAAAGGTGATGGATGCCCAAGCGCGGGTCGATGCGGTTCTGGCACGGGTGACGCTGTCGCTGGGTCAGATCATGGGGCTGGAGGTTGGCGCGGTGGTGCCCCTGGGTGATGCGGCTCTGGATGCGATCCGGCTGGAGGGGCTGGACGGCAAACATGTGGCCGATGGCAAGCTGGGGCAGAACCGTGGCCTGCGCGCGATCCGCATTGCCGAGGCGATGGGCCTGCGCAAAGCCACCGGCGAGACCGAGGGCGAAATGGGCGGCCTGTCGCTTGGCGGCATGGGCGGGGGTTTTGGCGGCGGCATGGCTGCGGGGCTTGGTGCGGGCTTGGGGTCAGGTTTGGGCGGCTTCGGGTCCGAGGCCGCGGGGGATGCCGGGTTCGAGATGCCCGAGCCGATGGCCGCCGACCTTGGCAATTTCGACTTCGCGGCCGTGGACATGTCGGCCGGTCTTGAAGAGGGCGCCGATTTCCCGGCGATGGATTTCCCCGCCATGGGGGCCGATGCCTTGGGCGAATTCCTTCCCACCGGGACGGACTGACTCCACCTGTCCATCCGGTCAAAGCTTGGGCTGCTTGGCCTTTGCGGGCTCTGGCCGACCGGGCTCTGGCCTCGGGGTCTGGCTTCATATCCCGCGGTCCTTTGGCCTGCGAACTGGGAGGCGGTCGATCAGGGCGCAGAGGCGTTCCAACAGCGCCTCTGGGTTCAGGTCCCTCGGTCCTTTGGCGCACAAGCCGGGATGTGGTCGATCAGGGCGCAGAGGCGTTCCAACAGCACCTCTGGGTTCAGGTCCCTCGGTCCTTTGGCGCACATGCCGGGAGGCGGTCGATCAGGGCGCAGAGGCGTTCCAACAGCACCTCTGGGTTCAGGTCCCGCGGTCCTTTGGCGTGCAAGCCGGGATGTGGTCGATCAGGGCGCAGAGGCGTTCCAACAGCGCCTCTGGGTTCAGGTCCCGCGGTCCTTTGACGCACAAGCCGGGATGTGGTCGATCAGGGCGCAGAGGCGTTCCAACAGCGCCTGAGGGTCTAGGGCGACATTGTCCAGATGCGCGCGGCGGTCCAGGGCGCCGCGGCGCTGACCGGCGGCGACGGGCGCGCCGATGATGTAATCGGGCAGGGCCGAGCCCTCTGCCTCCCAGGACCCCGGCAGTTTTTCCGCCACCAGGGGACGCGCGCCGCGGGGGGGCGAATAGACCAGGCCGGGCGCCTGTGACAGCCAGCCGACCTTGTGTTGCGACGACCCCACCGGGGTCAGGTAGACATCCGTTCGCTCGGCCCAAAGCACGGCATCGGCCAGCGTCGTGCCCACCAGATTGACCACCGCCCGCCCGGGCAGGGCTGCAATCACGCGCGCGCCCAGGGCGTGAAGCTCGGCAATCACCGCCGCCCATTTGCCCGAGATCTCATCCCGGCCCACCGGATAAGAGAACCCGTCCAGCAGGATCAGAGCCCGGGGATGGCGCGTAAAGAGCCCCTCGGCCAGGGCCTGAATCCCCGCCTCTTGGTCAGCCCAGCTTTTGTCGCCCAGCCGCATCCCGATCCAGACCACGGGAAAGGCGCCCGTGGTCAGCTCTGCCATCTGCGCCTCGGTAAAGCTGCGGTGGGTCGCAGCCCGCGCCACGGCGCGCATCCGGTCCTTGAGGCTTTGCGGGATGAAATAGCCGCCGACGGTCAGCAGCAGATGCCCGGGGTCAAACGGATGCGGATCAAGGACACCGGGCTTGGCGTCGTCCTGGATACGGTCGGCAAACTCGGGAAAGATCGCGGCAAGCTTGCCGTAGAATTCGGTGCCACCGGTGATCAGGCGGGCGACGCGGTGGGCTTGGCCTGCGCGGATGATCCGTTCCAGCGGGGTGAAAAAGTTCCACAGGTGATGGGCGGGATTGGCCGCCAGATGGGTGGTCAGGGTCAGCGCGGTCTGTGCGGGCAAGGGGGCCTGCAGGACGGCGTTGTAAAGCGCGCGGTGCTGCAGGAACCGGGTCGACAAGAGCGAGAAGGTATTGGCGAAAAGCCCGACCGTCAGGAATTTGCTGACGCCAGAGCCGAGGTCGATCAGCGTGGCATGGCGGGGGAAGTAAAGGCACAGCGCCTTGGCCCCGGCCCCGGCGCAGATCAGGTAGAAAGGCTGGGCGCCCAGAAAGAAATAACAGCTGCGCCCAAACAGAAGGCAGCTGTCCACCGGGGTCAGGGGCCGGCCTGTGACAGGGTCGGGCAGGACCAGATGGCCTGCGGCCACGGCGCGGTCCTGATAGCTGCAAAAGGCCTCGTTGCGGGTGACGATCTCGCGGGCTTCGGAGCTGGCGAAACTTGCGCCGTCGAGGATCGCCTTCCATCCCTCGTCCAGCCGCAGAAATTCGGCCAGGCGCGCGCGCAGGGCCTGGGGGTCAAGGCCGATTTCGACAAGCCAGGCCTCGTCCTCGGGTTTGCGCGGCCCCAGGCGCAGGACGTGGCAGTCGGGCGCGCGCAGGGCATGATGGGCCCGCGCGGCCTCGGCGGTAAAGGTCAGGTCGTCGGGCAGGGGGGCGGCGGCGCCCACGGCCTGCCACAGCCGGGACAGGTCGCGCTGTTCGGGGTCATGCGCAAGATGAGCCTCGCGCAGCGCGCCAAAGACGGTGCTGTCAAAGGTCTCGTCCAGCTCCAGGATCGTGACCAGGGCTTGCGTGAACAGCCGCCCGGCCCGGTGCTGCGCCGCAAACAGCGCCGCGATCTGTTCGGCCTTGGGCCAAGGCGCCAGCAGCGACTTGAGCGCCCGGCGGTCCTTGGGTTGCGCGGTCAACAGCGCCAGGACCTGTGTCCCCAGGTCAGCTTCCGTCGTCATCTGGCCGTTCCGATCCTGCAAAAAGCCGCGCCTGTTTACCCCACCCGGGCGGCGATCATCGCGCGCAGGGGTTCCAGGTTATAGCCATGCTCGGCCGGGATGGCGATGCGGGCGTCGATGTCCAGGTCCTCGGGCGTCGACAGCGCCCAGGCGCAGGACGACCGGTTGCCGCTGGCGCAATAGGCAAAGACCTTTCCCGTCGCGATGGCCGCGCCTTGGGTCGCAAGCACCGTGTCCGAGAAATCGCCCGGCCGGATCGGGTTGATGACAAAGGTCAGGCCCAGGGCCTCGGCTGCGGCCTTCATGACCTCGGTGGACAGGGCGGCCGGGATTTCGCCGTCGGGGCGGTTGTTGATGACCGTGGTGAAGCCCAGGGCCTGCAGCGTGGGCAGGTCCTCGGGGGTGATCTGCGGCGAGACGGCGTAGTCGGGGGTCAGGTGGCGGATGTCCATGAGGCTTCCTTGAAGGGGGGCGGCGAAACGGGCGCGCAGGGGTTTGGCCGCAAGCATACCGCCACACATCGCGACAAGAAAGACCAGACCGGCGAGGCGCGTGCCCGGATAGGTCAAAGAGGCCAGCGCCGGGCCGGGGCAAAGCCCGACCAGCGCCCAACCCGCCCCAAACAGGACCGAGCCCAGGATCAGGTCGGGCCCGATGTCGCGCCGGGCGGGGCCGGGCAGGGGCGCGCCCAGGACCGCGCGGGTCCGCCCTGCCGCCAGCGCCCAGGCCGCGGCCATCGGCAGCATCGCGCCGCCCATGACAAAGGCCAGCGTCGGGTCCCAGGCGCCCAACAGGTCCAGAAAACCCTGGACCTTGACCGTATCGGTCATCCCCGACAGCCAAAGCCCCAGGCCAAACAGCGCACCCGCAAGGAATTCGGTCAGGCGGCGCATCACAGGACCCCCAGGCCCTGACGCAGGACGGCCATCACAAGGGCTCCGGCCAGGATATAGGTCAGGCTGGCCAGGATGCCGCGCGGGGCCAGGCGCGACATGCCGCAGACCCCATGACCCGAGGTGCAGCCATTGGCAAGCCGCGTGCCAAAGCCCACCAGCACCCCGGCCAGCGCCACAAGGCTCAGGTTGCCGGTCAGGTGGCTTTGCCCGCCCCAAAGTGCCGCCGCCAGCGCCGGGGCCAGGATCAGCCCGGCCAGAAAGGGCAGGGCGCCGCGCCGCTCGGTCCCGTCGACCAGCCCGCCCAGAACCCCCGTGACCCCCATGATCCGCCCGTTCAGCAGCAAAAAGGCCGCCCCCGCCGTGCCGATCATCAGCCCGCCCACAAGGCCCCATATCCAGTCCGTCGGCATCTGATCCTCCTGTTTTCGCCTGAGTGGCACTTCTGTTGACGTGGATCAAGGCGGGCGGGGCGGGATTGGGCCAGTCTGGCGCAAAAGGAGGCCCATCATGGCAACGATCACAGCACGCAAGGCCGAACTCCTGGCCCGGGCCGAGGCGCTGAAGGCGCGGGCGCGGGGGATCGAGGCCGAGTTGACCTCGCACAACACGCCCGACTGGGAAGAGCTTGCGACCGAGCGCGAGGGCGATGAGGTTCTGGAGGGCATGGGCCAAGAGGCCGCGCAAGAGCTGCGCGCCATCGCCGCCGCCCTGACCCGGATCGAGGGCGGGGATTACGGCCTGTGCCAGGTCTGCGGCGCCCCGATCTCGGAGGCGCGGTTGGACATCGTGCCCTTTACCCCCTTTTGCAAGGATTGCGCGAAATGACCCAGGCGATGCATCTGCCGATCCTGGAGGCCTTCAACCAGATGGCGCAGGACATGACCCTTGCCGGTCTGAAGGCCGAAATGGATGGGCTGGCCGCGATGTTCTCGGTCCTGTCCGCCTCGGGGCTTTTGCCGGCCACGATGGGGCTGGTTGCTGCGGAGCGCGCCCATCCGGCGCGGGACTTCGACAACCTGCCCGTTTAGGCCTGCGCTGTCCCCCCGCCCCCACAACCCATGGACAAGCGGTGGAAAATCGCGGTCTAATGGGCCTGACAAACGGGGGGCGTTGGATGGCAGAGGCATTGGGCACGCTGGTGCGGGTCGACCGCATGGGGTCGGTGGTTGTGCTGGTGCTGGTCCATCCGCCAGCGAACCTGTGGCGCGCCGAGATGGAGGCGCCCTTGACCGCGGGGCTTCAGGCGGCCTTGGCCGATCCGGGGGTCAGCGCGGTGATCCTGCGCGGCGAGGGGCGCGGCTTTTCGGCGGGGCGCGCGCTGGATGCGGCGCTGGATGCGGCGGCCCAAGAGGCGCTGACCCGGGTTTGCGCCCGGATCGAAGCCAGCCCCAAGCCGGTGATCGCAGCCATTCACGGCATGGCGCTTGGCGCGGGATGCGCGCTGGCGCTGGCTGCCCATTGGCGCATCGCCCACGAGTCCGCGATGTTCTCCCTGCCCGAGGTCAGCCTTGGCCTGATCCCCGGCGCGGGCGCGACCCAGCGCCTGCCCCGGTTGATCGGCGCCGAGGCCGCCTTGCGCGTCATGCTGGAGGCCCGCCCCCTGAGTGCCGCCGAGGCGCTGGCCTTGGGTCTGGTCGACGAGGTCTCGACCGGTGTTCTGGGCCAGGCGGCGCTTGCGATGGCGGCCCGGGCTTCGGATGGGCGGGCTTCGGATGGCCGGGCTTCGGATGGCCGGGGCTTGGCGCCGCGTCCGACCAGCGCGATGATGCCGCGCGACCTGGGCCGCCTGACCGGACTGGTCGAGGCGGCGCGGGTGGCGGTTGCGGCCTCGCCCTTGCCCGCGCCGCTGCGGCTGATCGACTGCGTCGAGGCCGCGGGGCTGTTGCCCTTTGACATGGGCGTCAACCTGGAGGCCGCGGCTTTTGGCGATCTGTCGGCCACGCCCGAGGCCGCGGGCCTGGTCCATGCCCTGCGTGCCGAGCGTATCGCGCTGGAGCCGCCGCGCGAACTGGCCGGCCAGGTCGCGCCCGAGGTCCGCTTGATCGGCATCCTGGGCGCGCAGGGCTTTGCGGCCGATCTGTCCTTGCAGGCGGTGCGCGCGGGACTGGAGGTCGTCTTGGTCGATCCCGACCGCGCGGCGCTGACGGCGGCCTTGGCCACGGTGGTCGGCGCGCTGGATGCCGAGGTTGCGGCGGGTCGCCTGACCGAGCCCCTGCGTGAAGCCGCCTGGGCCCGGATGGCCGCGGGTCAGGGCGCCTTGCCCCAGGGGTTGGACCTGGTCTTTGTGGCGCCGGGGGTCGAACCCGCGCCCGATCAGGTTGTCCTTGGCGCCAGTGTGCGCGGTCTGGGTCTGACGCTGGCCGAGACCCTGGGCGGCTTGGCGGAATTGTCCATCGGGCCGGGTGCGGACCTTGTGACCCTTGCCCGGGCTGCGGCCTTGGGGCGGCGGCTGGGCTGGCGCGTGGTGACGGTGGGGCCGGGCGGTCCGCTGGAGCTGGGGTTGCGCTTGGCGCTGGAAGCCGCGGTCGAGGCGCTGGCGCCGGTCTTGGGCGAAACCGTGGTGCGCCAGGCGCTTGCTGCGGCCGGGATCGGCGAGCCTCCGCTTGGCCCCATGCCGCCACAGGGCGCAACCGTTGTGCGTGCGGCCTTGGCGGCGCTGGCTGCGGAATCGGCGCGGATGCTGCACGACGGCCGCGCCCGGCGCCCTGCCGATATCGACGCGATTGCCGTTCTGTCGGGCCTGATGCCGCGCTGGCTGGGCGGGCCCTTGCATCAGGCCGACCGCCGCGGGGCCTTGGTCCTGCGCGCCGACCTGCGCAAACTGGGCGCGGCGCCGGTCTTTGGCGTGTCGCCTTGGATCGACCGCCTGATCGCACAGGGCAAGGGGTTCGGCCTTTGACCCCGGGCCAGTAACCCCGGGCCTTAGCGCAGGATCAGCCCGACGATCACCGCCATCAGCCCCAGCATCGCGGTCCCCATCGCGGCGACGTTGATCCACAAGACGCGCTCCATCACCGTCTTGGCCTCGGCCTCGGGCAGGGTCCGCGCCTGCAGCGAAAGCCGGCCGCAATGGACCAGCCCCAGCACCCCCGCCATGGTGACGATTGCCCCGCCCCACAGGATCACATTGCCCAACATGCCCGAACTCCCTTGCACCTGACGCGCCCCGCGCTATAGCTGCCCCAAATCCCCGTGACCAGAGGCACGCCCATGTCGAACGATCCCTATTCCGTCACCGCCGAAGAGCTGAAGCAATTCATCGAGCGCGTCGAACAGCTGGAAGCCGAAAAGAAAGACATCGCCGAGCAGATCAAGGAGACCATGGCCGAAGCCAAGGGGCGCGGCTATGACACCAAGGCTCTGCGCAAGATCCTGGCGCTGCGCAAGAAAAAGCCGGACGAATTGGCCGAAGAAGAGGCCGTGCTAGAGGTCTACAAGGCCGCCTTGGGCATGATCTGACGCATCAGGGCGCCGCAGGGTCGGCGCCCTATTTGCTTGCGGTGCTTGGTGGTGCGCCTTCCGTGGTCGGCAGCTTGTTCCAAGTTCCCCAGCCGCCGCTTCAACGCCGCAGCCATGGCCCCCTAAGGCCGGATCACTGTGACGCCGGGCAGGGTGGCCAGATAGGCCAGGTCCTGCTGATAGATCTCGGCCAAGGCCGTGATCGTGCCTTCGGTCCAGCCTGCCATCTCGACCTCTTGTTCGACCTTGGCCGGGATCGCGAACTTCTCCAGGAACGCCGAGACCATGCGCCGCCGCCCCGCCACCGAGGTCACAGGGTGGCTTGCCTCATAGGTCCGCATCCGCTCCAGCCCCTCGGGGGCCATGATCTCTGACAACAGCGCGTCGGCATCCTCCAGCACGGTGCCGGGGGCCGCACCGGACACCGCGGCCAGGACCTCGGGCCAGACCAGGGGCGTGTCCTCGTCGCACCACAGGGTAATTTCGGCCTCGGGGTTGGCGTCCAGGATGCGTTCGACCACATCCGACCAGCGCAGGTCAAAGATGTCGATGCCCGCGGTAAAGGCCTCGACCGTGGGCTTGCCGCCCTTGATCCCCTTTTGCCGGTGAAAGACCTGAGGCAGAAAGCTGGCCGGATTGCGCAGGCCCATGTGGAACTCGGCCTCGATCTGCGGAAAGACCTGGGCAAAGGCCCGCGTCCGGGGCCCGGCCGAGGGATAGAGCGCCCCATCCACCGCCCAGGGGATAAAGGCCAGAAAGTTATCCCAGGACAGGATCAGCCGCTCGGCGCGGTCCTCTTCCATGATCTGCTCCAGCACCAGGGCCTGAGTCTCGATCGTGGCGGGCTTGCCCTTCAGCGCGATGGCCGTATCGCGCAACAGGTTGCGATAGCGCGTCGGCCCCGGCACGACGATGCCCTGTTCCGCCAGCACGCCGCGGTTCTTCAGGAAACACCGCAAGAGCCGCTCTTCGTCGGTGCAATGCGCCCCAAGGTGATAGACGATCCGCATGGGCAGCCCTTCTTGTTGTTTTGCCGCGAATATACGGGCTTTTCTGGACAGGGAAACCACTTTCGATTAGGCAGGCGCCATGACCGACCAAAACACTCAGACAAGGCCGCGCCGCGCCGCTTGGCCCGGTGGCTGGAGCCTTCTGGCCCTGGCCCTGACCGCCCTTGTGACGGTGCCGGTCCTGTCGGTCCTGTGGCTGGCGCTGCATCCGACCGAGAACATCTGGCCGCATCTTCTGTCGACCGTCCTGCCGCGGTATTTGTGGAACACCGCCGTGCTGGGGGCGGGGGTGGGCGTCTTTGCGACCTGTGTGGGGGTGGGGGCGGCCTGGCTTTTGACAATGTATCGCTTTCCGGGGTCGTGGTGGCTGGACCGCGCGATGCTGTTCCCGCTGGCGATCCCGGCCTATATCGGCGCCTATGCCCTGGTCGATTTCCTGGACTATGCCGGCCCCTTGCAGGTCGCCCTGCGCGCCGTGATGGGCTGGAATTCGGCGCGGGACTATGCCTTTCCCGAGGTGCGGTCGATGGGCTTTGCCATCCTGGTCCTGGGCTCGGCCTATTACCCCTATGTCTATCTGCTGGCGCGTTCGGCCTTTCGCGAACAGTCGGGCAGCAGCTATGAGGTGGCGCGGGCCTTGGGCGCCTCGCCCTTTGGCCTCTTTTGGCGCGTCGGCCTGCCCCTGGCCCGGCCCGCGATTGCTGCAGGCCTTGCGCTGGTCCTGATGGAGACCCTGGCCGATTTTGGCGCCGTGCAGCATTTCGCAGTTCAGACCCTGACGACGGGGGTGTTTTCCACCTGGCTGAACTCGGACAATGCGGGGGGGGCGGCGCAGCTGGCCTTTGTCATCCTGGGGCTGATCCTGACCCTGGTCCTGGTCGAGCGTGCCAGCCGCCGCCGCGCGCGCTTTCACAAGCCCGCCCGCGCGACGCGGCCCGTGGCGCCCCAGGCCCTGCGCGGGGCGCCTGCGCTTTTGGCCACCGGGCTGTGCCTTGTGCCGCTGGGTCTGGGCTTTGGTCTGCCGGTGGGGGTCATGGCGGGCCATGCCTTGCGCCATCCCTCGGTCTGGCTGGCGCCGGGTCTGGGTCAGGCCCTGTGGCATACGCTGGCGGTGGGCGGGGTTGCGGCGGTGCTGACGGTGGGCGGCGCGCTGCTCTTGGTCCATGCGCTGCGTCAAGGCGGTGAGGGGCTGGCCCGCGTGGTCCTGCCGCTGACCTCGCTGGGCTATGCCGCACCCGGCGCCGTGCTGGCGGTGGGCATCCTGATCCCCTTGGCCGCGCTGGATCACCGGCTGGCCGATGCGGTTCTGGCGGTGACGGGCCATGATCCGGGCTTGCTGTTGACCGGCACGGCGGCGGCGCTCGTGCTGGCCTATGTCATCCGGTTTTTCGGCATCGCCCAAGGCTCGGTCGAGACCGCTTTTGGCCGCATCCCGCCTTCGCTTCCGATGGCCGCAAGGGCGCTTGGCGAGACCCCCTCCGGCGTTTTGCGCCGCATCCATCTGCCCTTGATGCGGGGGTCGGTCTGGACGGCGGTGCTGATCGTCTTTGTCGACAGCGTCAAGGAATTGCCCGCGACGCTGCTGCTGCGGCCGTTCAATTTCAACACCCTGGCCACGCGGGCCTATGACCTTGCCAGCCTGGAAAAGGTCGGGGAAAGCGCCCCGGCCGCGCTGATCGTGGGGGCCGTCGGGTTGATCGCGGTCTGGGCCTTGTTGCACGAAGAGCATTGAACCCCGGTTGCAAGGCGCGCGTCTAGTCGCTAAAGAGGCTCCGGGCCGGTGTAGCACAGCGGTAGTGCAGCGCTCTTGTAAAGCGAAGGTCGGGAGTTCAATCCTCTCCACCGGCACCATTTTTTGGACAGTCGGGCCGCGCGGGCCCATGTGGGGCGGCCTTGGGCGCAGGGCGCGGCCCTGCCATGCGACCCTGTCCCCTGAGGCACCTCATCGGCGCGCAAAGGCAAAGGCCGATCCCCAGGCAGGGGACCGGCCCGAAATCTGGCGTGGCCGGGGTCAGGCTGCGGTGCGGCGGCGCATCAGGCCCAGGCCGCCAAGCGCGCCCAGCAGCAGCAGGCCCGCGGCAGGCAGCGGCACCGTGCCGTCAAGCGTGTAGTTCACCTTTTGATAGCCCACGTTCCAATCCGGCCCAAGCTGGATCACCGCCGTCGTCCACCTGCCGCCGCCTTTCCCGAAGCCCGTCACCCCAAAGAAGCCCTGGCCGCTGAGGCTAAAGGGGGTGCCGCCATCCGCAATGACCCGGACGGTGAGGGGATACACATCGAATTGGGTCCAATGGGCCACCATCGCCTCAAATTCGGTGATCCTGTTGTTCCCAAGGGCCTTGAGCGTGATTTGCATGATGCTGGGCGGTGAGCTCGGCGCAATCAGGGCATCGGTGTTGCTTTGAGCGCCGTAATAGCCCTTGGGCCAGATGATGCCGCCCTGTTGAAAGGTCGCGCCGGCGTCATAGGAATATTCGTAAGTGACATCAAGGACGCCCGCCACATCGCCATAGCTCTGGTCAAAGGTGCCAACGGGAATGGTCGTGAAGTCGATGGTCGTGGCCTGGGATGCCAGAGGCGCAAGCGCCAGCAAGGCCGAGAGTGCAAATGCCTTCATTCCGGGTTCTCCAAAAAATATGTGCGACGTAGGATGAATTTCAGGTCAAAATTACACGGTTTTCGGCGTGCAACCAAGACATTTCCGGACCAGGCGGCCGTCCCGGAACATGAACCCTTCGGATGCCGCAAGAATGTGCAAGGCCCTAAGGGGCTGGAGCGCGGTCCGGGGATATGCCAAGCTTGCGTCATGCGGCTTTGGTCTAGTGGCTGGGCCTCAGGTTTCCAACCTGATGAGGCGGGTTCGATCCCCGCAGGCCGCTCTTGACCTTGCCCTTTGCCGAAGCAGGCCGCCCTTGGGCGGGCATGGTCTTTCGCTTGCCTTGGCCTTCTGGCAATCTGGCGCAAAATGGAGGCGATGATGACGAAAGTGGCACTGATCACGGCGGGCGGCAGCGGGATGGGGGCGGCCTCGGCGCGGCGGCTGGCGGCGGAGGGCTGGAAGGTCGGCGTCCTGTCGTCCTCGGGCAAGGGCGAGGCTTTGGCGGCCGAATTGGGCGGCGTGGGCGTCACCGGGTCGAACACCGAGACGGCCGATCTGCAACGGCTGGTCGATCTGGCCATGGACCGCTGGGGGCGGGTGGATGCGCTGGTGAACTCGGCAGGCCACGGGCCGCGCGGGCCGCTGTTGGAGATTTCCGACGACGACTGGCACCGGGGCATGGAAGTCTATCTGATGTGCGTGATCAAGCCGGTGCGGCTGGTGGCGCCGATCATGCTGGCGCAGGGCAAGGGCGCGGTGGTCAATATCTCGACCGCCTGGGCCTTTGAACCGGCACCGATGTTCCCGACCTCGGCCGTCTTCCGGGCGGGGCTTGCCAGCTTCACCAAGATTTTCGCCGATACCCATGCCGCGCAGGGACTGCGGATGAACAATGTCCTGCCGGGCTGGATCGACAGCCTGCCCGCGACGGAGGAACGCCGGTCCTCGGTGCCGATGGAACGTTATGGCACCAGCGACGAGATCGCGGCGACGGTAACCTTCCTGTTGTCCGAAGGGGCGGGCTATATCACCGGGCAGAATATCAAGGTCGATGGCGGGCTGACGCGGGGGGTGTAAGGTCTTCGCGGCCGCGGCCCGTCCCTGTGGCCGGTCTGTGCGATCAGCGCAGGTCGGCCAGGCGGCGGGCGAGGTCGGCGCGCAAGGACCGCCGCTCGTCGGGGGTCAGGAAAGCGCCCAACTCGACCTCGCGGCCATTGCCGGCCAGGGTCAGGTAGACCGGCACCGGCCCTTCGGTCTCATAAAGGGTCAGGCGCACCCAATGCGGATTGGCCTCCCAGGACTGCAAGCCGCGGGCATGGCGGGTCAGGGTCAGACGGTCTGGCGACAGGCGCAGGGTCTCGGTGATGCGGCGGTCGGTCTGGTTGCGCCGGATCGCCAGCCACAGGAAAGCGACTGTCCCCGCGACAAAGGCCAGGATCACCCACAGCATCGGATTGCCCAAAAGCGGCGTCAGGGGCAGGGCAAGGCCCGCCGACAAAAGCCCGATGGCCCAGACAAAGCCCCTGGGCCCCAGTGAGCGGTGGGGCCAAAGCGTCAGCGTGTCATCATCGGTCCAACGGTAGGGCATGGAGGCAGTATAGAACGCGGCCCGCCCGCGGAAAGCCCTGATCCAGAATAGCGCGCGTTTTCAGGGGTCCTTTGGCCCGCGGCCAACCGGCAAGCGCAGGATTTTCAGCGCGCCCCCGGTCCTATCGTCCCCCGGTCCCATCGCCCCTGATCCTGCGGTCCAACCGGCAGATGCAAAAAGGCCCCGGGCGCGAACCCGGGGCCTTCTTTCATGACGCAGCCGATCAGTGGGCGTGGGAGTGATCCCAGTCCTTCTGCTTGGGCAGCTGTTCGAACGTATGTTCCGGCGGCGGGTTGGACAGGGTCCATTCCAGCGTATCGGCATATTCGCCCCAATAACCCGGCTCGGTGACTTTGCGGCCCCAGAGCAGCGTATAGGTCATGACCCCGATGAAGAACACGAAAGACCCAAAGGACAGGAAGGCGCCATAGGACGAGATCTCGTTCCAATAAGCATAGGCCTCGGGGTAGTCGATGTAGCGGCGCGGCATGCCCTGGCGGCCCAGGAAGTGCTGCGGGAAGAAGGTCAGGTTGGCCCCCGCGAACATCGCCCAGAAGTGCAGCTTGCCCGCCCATTCCGGATACTGGCGGCCCGACATCTTGCCGACCCAAAAGTAGATGCCCGCAAAGATGCCAAAGACGGCGCCCAAGCTCATCACATAGTGGAAGTGGGCGATCACATAGTAGGTGTCGTGATACAGCCGGTCGACCGGCGCCTGGGACAGCATGATCCCGGTGACGCCACCGACGGTGAACAGGAACAGGAAGCCAAAGGCCCAAAGCATCGGCGTCTTGAACTCGATCGAGCCGCCCCACATCGTCGCGATCCAGGAGAAGATCTTGACGCCCGTCGGCACCGCGATGACCATCGTGGCCAGCATGAAGTAGCTTTGCTGGGTCAGCGACATGCCCACGGTATACATGTGGTGCGCCCAGACGACAAAGCCCAGCACCCCGATCGCCACCATGGCATAGACCATCGGCAGATAGCCGAAGATCGGCTTTTTCGCGAAGGTCGAGATCACATGGCTGATGATGCCAAAGGCCGGGATCACGATGATATAGACTTCCGGGTGGCCGAAGAACCACAGGATGTGCTGATACAGGATCGGATCACCACCGCCGGCCGGGTCAAAGAAGGTCGTCCCGAAGTTGCGGTCGGTCAGCAGCATGGTGATGGCACCCGCCAGAACCGGCAGCGACAGCAGGATCAGCCAACCCGTCACAAAGATCGACCAGGCGAACAGCGGCACCTTGTGCATGGTCATGCCAGGCGCGCGCATGTTCAGGAAGGTCGTGATGATGTTTATCGCGCCCAGGATCGACGATGCCCCCGACAGGTGGACGGCAAAGATCGCAAGGTCCATGGCATAGCCGTCTTCGCGCGCCGACAGCGGCGGGTAAAGCACCCAACCCACGCCCGCGCCCAGACCGCCTTCACCACCCGGAGCAAAGACCGACAGGATGCCCAGCGAGGCGCCGGCCACATACATCCAATAGGACAGATTGTTCATCCGCGGAAAGGCCATGTCCGGCGCACCGATGTGCAAGGGCATGAAATAGTTGCCGAAACCGCCAAACAGCGCCGGGATGACGACGAAGAACATCATCAGCACGCCATGGGCGGTGACGACCGCGTTCCACAGGTGGCCATCCTGCGCACATTCGCCATTGGCGATGAACCGCATCCCCTCGGCGCACATGTATTGCACGCCGGGATGCATCAGCTCCATCCGCATGTAGACGGTGAAGATCACCGAAATCAGGCCAACCAGCCCGCCGGTAAAGAGGTAAAGGATCCCGATGTCCTTGTGGTTGGTCGACATGAACCAGCGGGTGAAAAACCCTTTCGGCTCATGGTCGTGGCCATGGATGGCTGCATCGGCCATTGGCGTCTCCCGTTATGCCCTTTTCGGGCGTTCTGTTGTCCTCGTCGGAGCAGAGTCCCTCCCCGCGCCGCATCCCGGTTGTTCTAGTGCGCCAAAGCCTTTGGGGCAAGGCGCAAAGCGGCGGACAAGGCCGGAAAATGGCGCGATTTCAGGGGGTCGGGAGCAGGGCGGGCGGGGCTGTCGTTTCGCCTGTGGAAACAGTGGTTTCCCCTTGCGCGATTGACCCTGGGCTGGGCGCGGCCCTATCATGGGGCAAGTTTGACATTTTCAGGGCAGGGGCGGGACCAGAGCGCGATGACCAAATTCAATTTGACCGATGCCGACGACTTTTTCCCGGCGCTTGCGGGGCTGACCGATGGCCATGACCTGATTTACGGCAATGCGGGAAACGACACGATCGAGGGCGGCAAGGGCCAGGACACGCTGTGGGGGGATCTGGGCAACGACATCCTGCGCGGCGGCGCGGGGCATGACCTGCTGTATGGCGGCCCGGGGGTGAACGAGCTTTGGGGCGGCAGCGGCAATGACACGGTGATCGCGGTCTATGATGCGCAGTTTGCGGCCTTGCAGGGCGGGACCGGGGTGGATGCGCTGGGGCTGATCATGTCCGACACGGTCGATGCACCTGCCAAGATCGTGGTCAGCGGGCTGAACAACGGCTTTTTGGTGAGCCTCGATGGCCGGGTGATCTCGGCCAATGCCTTTGAACAGCTGTTCGTCGAATCCGGCCGCGCACTAGAGTTCGTCGGCGGGGCGGAACAGGACGAGGTCGTCTCTTGGGGGGCCAAGTCGCGGATTTCGCTGGGGGCGGGCGATGACCGGCTTTTCATCGAGCGGACGACCGCGATCAAGGGCCAGGCCGATACGCTGGACGGTGGCGCGGGCAATGACCTGCTGCAAGTCGATGTCACAAACCTGGGCAGCCGGATCTATGTCAGCTTTGATGCGACGGGCGCGGGGAAATACAGCTTTATCAACGGGGTGAATTCCGGGTTCACCGGGTTCGAACGGCTGGAGATCATCGGCGGCGATGCGGGCGACCGGGTGCAGATGGGGGCGCAGGCCATCGCCCTGTTCGCCGAAGGGCGCGAGGGGCTGACCACCGACAACGACCTGTTCGAGGGCGGCGCGCTGAATGATGTGCTGAAGGGCGGCTCGGGCGCGGATACGCTGCGCGGGGCGCTTGGGAATGACGTGCTGATCGGCGGGACGGGCGCGGACATCCTGACGGGCGGGGCGGGGGCCGACATGTTCGTCTTTCAAGGCACCGCGCAATCGGCCTTGGGGGCTGCGGACCGGATCATGGACTTTGCCTCCGCGGCTATGGTGGGCACGGCGGGCGGCTGGGACATGCTGGACCTGACCGAAGCGCGCCTAGCGGCCGGGCTGACCGAAACGCTGGTCCTGATCGGCACCGGCGCCTTTACCGCGGCGGGTCAGATCCGGCTGGTTGACCTTGGGGCGGACCTTGCGGTGGATGTGAACCTGACCGGGGTCACGGGCGCGGAAATGCGGGTGATCCTGATGGGCGTGGCCGATGCCACGATGATCGGGGTCCAGGACTTCTTTGGGTGAAAGCAAAGGCCGGGCAAGGGTTTGCCCGGCCTTCTTCATGTGAAGCGTTGGCTTATTGCGCCGGGGCGACCGAGGCGAGATAGGCCGCGACATCCTCGCCGCCCTTGGCCAGCTTGAAGGTCATCTTCGACTTGGCGCTGTCATCGCCGGTCTTTTCCTTCAGCCATTTGGTCGGATCGACGACATAGGCGGCCAAGGCAGCCTCGTCCCATTTCGACCCATCGGCACCGGCGGCCACGACCGACTCGCCATATTTGAAATCGGGCAAGGCGCCGATCTGACGGCCGATCACGCCGTAAAGGTTCGGGCCGATCTTGCCGCCCTTCACCACCTCGGCCCCATCGGGACCGATGATGGCATGGCAGGACTTGCACTTCTTGAAGACATCCTCTCCGGCCTTGGCATCGCCAGCCAGGGCAGGCGCCGCAGCAAGGGCACCAAGGGCAAGGGTGAAGGCGAAAACTTTGGACATTGGTTTGAACATGGGGGGCAGTTCCCTGAATCTGTCTGACACGCGCGGTCGGCGCAACTTAGCGGCCTGAACCATGCAGAACAATGGTTAAGCGTCGGTTAAACCGGCCTTGGTCAATTTGTCTCAACCGGGGGGAAGTGCTTGCGGGGGGAAGTGCTTGGGGAACTCGGCCAGAAGGGCCGCGTCCAGATCGGCCAGGGTTACGGGAAGCCCAAGGTCGACCAGGCTGGTGACGCCATGGTCGCTGATGCCACAGGGCACGATACCGGTGAAATGCGCCAAGTCGGGCTCGACATTGATCGAAATGCCGTGGAACGAGACCCAGCGCCGCAGGCGGATGCCGATGGCCGCGATCTTGTCCTCGCGGCCCTCTCGGGCAACCCAGACGCCGACGCGGCCCGCACGACGCTCGCCCTTGATGTTGAACTGCGCCAGGGTGCCGATCACCCAGTTCTCCAGCGCGCAGACGAATTGGCGCACATCGCGGCCGCGGCGCCCCAGATCCAGCATGACATAGACCACCCGCTGACCCGGCCCGTGATAGGTGTATTGCCCGCCACGCCCGGCCGGAAAGACCGGGAATCGGTCCGGGTCCACCAGATCAGAGGCCTGGGCGGAGGTGCCCGCGGTATACAGCGGTGGGTGTTCCAGGAACCACAGCGCCTCTGGGGCGTCACCCCGGGCGATGGCCTCGGCCCGCGCCTCCATCAGGCCAAGGGTTTCGACATAGGGCGCAAGGCCTGCAAGGTGGGTGATTTCAACCATGACCCGATGATAGGCAAAGCACGCGATTGAAAAAAGGGTGAAAAGCCCCTTTTCAACCGCGAAACCCTTCGCTATGAAGCCTCCACCGAAGCCGGATCAATGCGGATGTGGCGGAATTGGTAGACGCGCAGCGTTGAGGTCGCTGTTCCTTAACCGGAGTGAAAGTTCGAGTCTTTTCATCCGCACCAATCCGGCTTTGGCAAAGAACAGGGCGTGGCGCAAGCCGCGCCCGTTTCATTTTGCGCCCCCTCGCCCGTGGCGCATTTGCACGAAAAAACGGCGATTCCCGAACAGCATGTTTGCGCAAACTTTGGGCCCTTGGACCCGCGCATCAGGGACCGCATGGTGATTCTGCGGGCAGTTTTCGCCCGCCGCAGGAAACTGGCTCTACCTCATGGTGAAAAAGACGGCGTTTATCGCCTGATTGCGGCGCAATAACCCCTTTTTGACGCTTTCGCATCGCGCATCCTTGACCTCATCAGAAGTGAATTGCACCAAAGGCCACCATCGGCTTAAGTCGCAGTCAACGGGACCGAAACAGGCCCGACCGGGGAGACGTAAACGTATGACCAGCCCGAACGAGGCTTTCGTGGCCTTCGAGCATGTCCAGAAAAGCTACGACGGGGTTTCCCTTGTTGTGAAGGACCTGAACCTGGCCATCGGCAAAGGCGAGTTTCTGACCATGTTGGGGCCGTCGGGCTCTGGCAAGACGACCACGCTGATGATGCTGGCGGGCTTTGAAACCGCGACCCATGGCGAAATCAAGCTGGACGGGACCAACATCAACCTGGTGCCGCCGCATAAGCGCGGCATCGGCATGGTGTTCCAGAACTACGCGCTGTTTCCGCATATGACGGTGGGCGAAAACCTGTCCTTTCCGCTGGAAGTCCGCGGCATGGGCAAATCCGAGCGTGAGGCCAAGATCAAGCGCGCGTTGGACATGGTGCAGATGGGCGCCTTTGCCAACCGTCGCCCGGCGCAACTGTCAGGCGGCCAGCAACAGCGGATCGCTTTGGCCCGCGCCTTGGTCTTTGATCCCAAATTGGTGCTGATGGACGAACCCCTGGGTGCGCTGGACAAGCAGTTGCGTGAGCATATGCAGTTCGAAATCAAGCACTTGCATGAGTCGTTGGGCATCACCGTCGTCTATGTGACCCATGACCAGGGCGAGGCCTTGACCATGTCCGACCGCGTGGCCGTGTTCAACGATGGCCGCATCCAGCAGCTTGCCTCGCCGTCCGATCTTTACGAACGCCCCGACAACAGCTTTGTGGCGGGCTTCATCGGCGAGAACAACAAGCTGCCCGGCGTGATCGAGGCGATGGGGCAGGGCACCTGCACCGTGCGTCTGGCCACCGGCGAGGTCATCGACGCCACCCCGGTGAACGTCACGCAAAAGGGCCAGAAAACCATGGTCTCGATCCGCCCCGAGCGCATCGAATACAAGCCCGAGATGTTCCCCGAAGGCGCGCATGTGCTGGACGCCGAGGTTCTGGAGTTCATCTATATGGGCGACATGTTCCGCACCCGCCTGCGCGTGGCTGGGTCGGAAGATTTCGTCATCAAGTCACGCAACACCCAAGGTCAGCGCATGTTGACCCCGGGCGAGAAGATCAAGGTCGGCTGGCATCCGCAGGACGCACGGGCACTTGACCCATAAGCCGACCCTTGAGACCAAACCGGGAAAACCCGGAGCCTATAAATTCAACAAGGAGACCAGAATGAAAAAACTCATCCTGACCACCGCACTGACGTCTTTCGCCTTTGCGGCGCATGCGGATGTGACGGTCATGTCCTGGGGCGGTGCCTATGGCGGCGCGCAGACCGAAGGCCACCTGAAGCCCTTCACGGCGGAAACCGGCATCGGCACCGTCATGGTGGACAGCGACAACCCAGCCACGCCCATCAAGGCGATGGTCGAGGCGGGCAACGTCACCGTGGACGTCGCTTCGGTCGAATATGCCGACGCGATCCGTCTGTGCGACGAGGGCGTGCTTGAAGCGATCGACATGGCCATGCTGCCCGCGGGCGACGATGGCACCCCGGCCGCCGAAGACTTCATCGCCGGCGCCGTGACGGAATGTGGCGTTTCGACCGACGTCTGGTCGACCGTGTTTGCCTATGACACGACCAAGTTCCCCGAAGGCCCGAAGACCGCGGCCGATTTCTTTGACCTGACCAAGTTCCCGGGCAAGCGCGGCTTGCACAAGGGCGCCAAGGCGGTTCTGGAATTCGCGCTGATGGCCGATGGCGTCGCTCCGGCTGACGTCTATGCCACCTTGGGCACCCCCGAGGGCGTGGACCGCGCCTTCGCGAAACTCGACACGATCAAGGCGGAAACCGTCTGGTGGGAAGCGGGCTCTCAGGCTCCGCAACTGCTGGCGGACGGCGAAGTTGCCATGACCACCGCCTATAACGGCCGGATCTTCAACGCCGCGATCTCTGAGGGCAAGCCCTTCCAGATCGTCTGGGATTCGCAGCTGTTCGAGAACGAAATGTATGTCGTTCCGAAAGGCGCGCCGAACAAGGATCAGGCGCTGCAGTTCATCGCCTATGCGACCTCGACCAAGGGTCTGCGTCAGCAAGCCCAGCACATCTCTTATGGTCCGTCGCGCAAGTCGTCGCTGAAAGATCCGCTGGTGTTCATGGACGGCAAAACCGACATGGGCCCGCATATGCCCACCGCCGAGGCCAATATGGTCAACGCTTTGGGTTCGGACTTCCAGTTCTGGGTCGACCATGACGCAGAGCTGAATGACCGCTTCAACGCCTGGTTGGCCGCGAACTAAGCCTTTTGGGGCCGCCCCGTGCGGGCGGCCCCTTTTTCGGACCCCGGTCCGCCGTATTCCCCCCGGAGATCCCCGATGGCCGATGTCTCACTGGCCCCCTTGCAGACGCAACCTCTGCAAACCGCAGATGGCCGCCCGCTGAAGGCCGCCTTGGCCAAGGCGCAGCAACGCGCCAAGCGCCGCGCCTTTCTGCTGGTGCTGCCGCTTTTGGCCTTTGTGCTGTTGACCTTTGTCCTGCCGATTGGCCAGATGCTGCAACGCTCGGTCTATCATGATGGGTTTGCCGCCAACGCCCCTGCCACGGTGGCTTGGCTTGCCGCCAACCCCGGAGCGCCGGATGAAGCCGCCTATGCCGCCCTGGTCAGCGACCTTGCGGCCATGCAAGTGGCCAAGACGGCGGGGGCTGCGGGGACGCGGATCAACTACACCTATCCCGGCACGATCAGCATTTTCAAAGAGGCCGCGCGTGAGGCCGCCAAGCTTCAGCCGCCCTACAAGGACTCGCTGGGGGCGCTGGATGCCAAGTGGAACGACCCCCTGCTGTGGGTGACGTTCCGCCATGCCGCAAGCGCCTGGACCACCGACTTCTACATGGTGGCGCTGGATGCAAAGCGCACGGCGGATGACGGGCTGGAATGGCAGTCCTCGGACATGTCGATCCTGAAGTATCTGTTCGCCAAGACCTTTGTCCTGTCGGCCGTGATCACCTTCCTGTGCCTGCTGTTGGCCTTTCCCATCGCACATCTTCTGGCCATCTTGCCGATGCGCAAATCCAGCCTGCTGATGATCCTGGTGCTGCTGCCGTTCTGGACCTCGCTTTTGGTGCGGACCTCCAGCTGGATCGCGATCTTGCAGGAACAGGGGATCATCAACGACATCCTGGCCTGGGCGCGGATCATCCCGGACGACAACCGCTTGCCGATGATCTACAATCAGACCGGCACGATCATCGTCATGACCCATATCCTGCTGCCCTTCATGGTGCTTCCGCTTTATTCGGTGATGCGGGTCATCCCGCCGAGTTACGCCCGTGCCGCGCGGTCGCTGGGGGCGACAAGCTGGACCACCTTCCGCCGCATCTATCTGCCCCAGACCCTGCCGGGGATCGCGGCTGGCTCTTTGTTGGTCTTTATCCTGGCGGTCGGCTATTACATCACCCCCGCGCTGGTCGGTGGCGCCGATGGCACGCTGATTTCGAACCAGATCTCTTATCACATGGGCAAGTCGAACTGGTCGCTGGCCGCCGCTTTGGCCGCAATCCTTCTGGCCCTCGTCCTTCTCCTTTACTGGCTCTATGACCGTCTGATCGGCATCGACCGTTTGAAACTCGGGTGACACCATGGCTCTTCCCGTCTATGCCTCGCCACTGGAGCGGATCTGGTATTACACCTTCCGCGTGATCTGCGCCTGCGTGTTCGTCTTTCTGATCGCGCCGATCCTGATCGTCATGCCACTCTCGTTCAACGTCGAGCCCTATTTCAGCTTTACGGAGAAGATGCTGGCGCTTGACCCCTCGGGGTACTCCTTGCGCTGGTATGACACGCTTTTGACCTTTGGCGTGAACGCGCCCGAGGATGCGGTGCGCGATGCTTCCTGGTGGTCGATGGTCTGGCAGGATGCGACCTGGATCAAGGCCGCCAAGAACTCGATCTGGATCGGGTTTTGGGCGACGATCCTGGCCACGGTGCTGGGGACCACGGCGGCGCTGGGACTGTCGCGCCCCGAGATGCCTTATCGCAGGCTGATCACCGCGATCCTGCTGTCGCCGATGATTGTGCCGATCATCATCATCGCGACGGGGCTGTTCTTTGCCTATTCCTCGGCCTGCCTGCCGCAGGGCAATATTCTGGCCGATGCGCTGTCGCCCTTCTTGTCGGCCAAGGGCTGTCTGGCCAATACGCATCTGGGCATCATCATGGCCCATGCGACGCTGGGCATCCCCTTTGTCATCATCACGGTGACGGCGACCTTGTCGGGGTTCGACCAATCGCTGATCCGCGCCTCGGCGTCCTTGGGGGCCAATCCCCGGACGACGTTTTTCAAGATCATCATGCCGCTGATCTTGCCGGGCGTGATCTCGGGCGGGCTCTTCGCCTTTGTCACCTCGTTTGACGAGGTCGTGGCGGTCCTGTTCATCGCAGGCCCCGATCAGCAAACCATCCCGCGCCAGATGTGGAACGGCATCCGCGAGGCGATCTCTCCGGCCATTCTGTCGATCGCCACGATCCTGGTCATCATCTCGGTCGGACTTCTGGCTTCGGTCGAACTCTTGCGCCGCCGGTCGGAACGTCTGCGCGGAGTGACGCCCCAATGAACGACTATGATGCCGGCCGCCTGAACCTGCCCTTCGTCGGCATAGCCACCTTTGGCAAACGCCCCTATGTGCAAGATTGGGCCGCCATCGACGCCGATGTGGCCGTCCTGGGCGCGCCCTTTGACTTTGGCACGCAGTTCCGGGCGGGTGCGCGGTTCGGGCCAAGGTCGGTGCGCGAGGCCTCGACTCTGTTCAGTTTCGGCCATGCTGGCGCCTATGACCACGAGGATGACGCGACCTATCTGCCGCAATCGGTGCGCATCGTCGATATAGGCGACGCCGATATCATCCACACCGACACCGCGCAAAGCCATGCCAATATCCGCAAAGGGGTTCAGGCGATCCTTGCCGCGGGCGCGCTTCCGGTGGTGATCGGCGGAGACCACAGCGTCAACATCCCCTGCATCGAGGCCTTTGAGGGCCAAGGCCCGATCCATATCCTGCAAATCGACGCCCATCTGGATTTCGTCGACCAAAGGCATGGGGTGCGGGTTGGCCACGGCTCTCCAATGCGGCGCGCGGCCGAAAAGCCCTGGGTCAGCGGCCTGACGCAAGTGGGCATCCGCAACGTCAGCTCCACCGCGAAAGACGGCTATGACGCCGCCCGGGCGATGGGGTCGGATATCCTGTCGGTCCGCCAATTCCGCGCCCTTGGTCCCGAGGGCGTCGCCGCACGCATCCCGGCAGGGGCGAAAGTCTATGTGACGCTGGACATCGACGGCTTTTGCCCCTCGATCGCGCCAGGGACCGGCACGCCTAGTCACGGTGGGTTCCTGTATTACGAGGTGCTGGAGCTGTTGCAACAGGTGGCCCAGACCCACGACGTCGTGGGCATCGACCTGGTCGAGGTCGCCCCCGATTACGACCCCAGCCAATCGACCCAGATCCTCGCGGCGCAAGTGCTGCTGAACTTCTTGGGCTTCATCTTTCACGCGAGGGGCGCGCGGTAGGGTCAGAGCCTCCGGCGGGAGTATTTGCGCCAATGTGAAACTGCGCTCCTTTGCGCTTTCATACTGATCAAAATACTCACGGGGGTTTCCAAAGGGGGCCCGTGGGTCCCCTTTGGCCTGTTTCTGCCGGCCTAGGGCAAGATAGACAGCCAGAACCAGACCGAAAGCAGCGCCAGCCCCGTGCCCCACAGCACGGCCGAGGCCGAGGCGCGGCGGCCCACCAGATACATATGGGCAAAAAGATAGGCATTGGCGCCGGGCGGCATGGCGGCGGTAACGACCGAAGAGCGCAGCGCCGCAAGGTCGAGGTTCAGCGCCTGGGCCAGGCCCCAGGTCACGGCTGGATGGACCACCAGTGCCAAGCCCACGATCAGGGCGATGACGGCGCGGTCTCCCTCGGGCTTATAGCGCCAGAGCACGCCGCCCAATCCGAACAGCGCCGTGGGCAGGCCCGCGCGGCCCAGCATCTCGGCCCCGGCATCTATCGCGCCGGGCAGGGGTAGGCCGCTGATGTTCACCACAAAGCCCAGGCCGATGGCCACGACCAGCGGCTGTGTCCCGATGGCGCGGCCGACCTTGGTCCCAAGGGCGCGCGGTGACAGGCCCTGGCCGCGGTGCCGCACCAGCTCCATCACCGTGATGCCAAAGGCATAGAACATCGGCGAATGCATCGCGATGATGGCGTAATTGCCCGACAATGCATCCACGCCATAGGCGCGCTCGGTGATGGGCAGGCCCAGAAGCAGCGTGTTGGAGAACATCGCGGCGAAACCGATGGCCACACATTCCTCCAGTGGGCGGGAGAGGAGCCGCCAGGAGATCGCAAAGGCCAGGGCAAAGCAGAGAAAGGCGCCAGCATAGAAACTGCCCAGCATGTTCAGGCCGAAATCGGTCTTCAGGTCCAGATGCACCATCTGGCGGAACAGCAGGCAGGGCACGGCCAGACCTTGGGAAAACCACATCAGCGCGTCGATATGGCTGTCGGTGAAACGCCCCGCCCGGGCCATCGCGTAACCCGCGCCCAGGATGACGAAGACCGGCAGGATGACATCCAGCAGCAGGCCCATCAGAGCGTGATGACCATGCCGTCATAGGCGGGCTCGACGCCTTGGGGCAGTTCATGAACCAGCGTTTCGTAATCCATATCCAGGTGCATATTCGTGATGACCGCGCGTTCGGGAATGGCGCGCGCGATCCACTCCAGCGTCAGGGCCAGATGGGCATGGGTTGGATGGGGCTTGCGGCGCAGCGCATCGACGACCCAGTATTTCAGACCCGTCAGCTTGGCCCAGCTTTCCTCAGGGATTGCAACCGCATCAGGCAGATAGGCGAGGCCTCCGACGATGAAACCCAGCGCCTCCATCGCGCCGTGATCGGCGGTAAAGGGGGTGAACTCGATCGGACCGCCGGCGCCCGGGACCTGAAACGGACCATGACCAATCGTTCGCAAATCAAGGATCGGCGGATAGGGCGAGCCCTGGGGCTGCACGAAAGCATAGCCGAAACGGGCGATCAGCGCGTCTTCGGTCGGCCCATCGGCCCAGACCGGCAGACGGTCGCGCAGGTTGAAGACGATCTGGCGCAGGTCGTCGATGCCATGCGTATGGTCGGCGTGGGAATGGGTATAGACGACGCCGTCCAGCGTGCCGACACCCGCCGACAACAGCTGTTCACGCATATCCGGTGAGGTGTCGATCAGCACCCGCGTCACGCCCTCGGGGCCCTTTTTCTCGACCAGCATCGAACAGCGGCGACGGCGGTTTTTCGGGTTCTGGGGGTCGCAGTCGCCCCAATCGCCGCCCAGACGCGGCACGCCGCCCGAGGACCCGCAACCCAGGATCGTGAAACGCAGGCTCATGGCTTGGCTTTCGTGAAGAGGCGGTCGAAATTGGCGGTGGTGGCGGCGGCGAATTCTTCTTCGGTGACGCCGAAGACCTCGGCGCCTTTGCGGGCGGTAAAGGCGGTATAGGCGGGCTCATTCCTTTTGCCGCGGTGCGGCATGGGGGCAAGATAGGGGCTGTCGGTTTCGACCAGGATGCGGTTCAGGGGGGCTGCGGCGAAGATCTCGCGCAGTTCGCCCGACTTCGGGAAGGTCGTGATGCCGGACATCGACAGGTAAAATCCCATCTCCAAGGCGGCCTCGGCCAGGCGGCGGCCCGAAGAGAAGCAGTGCATCACGCAGGGGAAGGGTTTCACCGCCATCCCCTCGGCAAGGATGCGCTCCATATCCTCATCCGCGGCGCGGGCGTGGATGACCAAGGGCAAATGGGTTTCCTGGGCGGCCTGAATATGGATGCGCAGCGAGACTTGCTGCACCGCAGCAGAGTCCGCCGTGTAGTGGTAGTCCAGCCCGCTCTCGCCAAAGCCCACGAACTTCGGATGGCGCGACAGGGCGACCAACTCTTCGACCGTGGTCAGAGGCTCTTCGGCGGCCGACATCGGGTGGATACCGGCGGTGTAATAGACGCCCTGATGCGCCTCGGCTATCGCACGCACCACCGGTTCGCGGTGCAGTTTGGTGCAGATCGACACCATCCGCGTGACCCCTGCCGCGCGGGCCCGGGCGATGATCGCGTCAAGCTCCCCCTCGAAATCGGGGAAATCCAGGTGGCAATGGCTGTCGACGAGTTCAAAGGGCATTTGTCACCTATGGGCGACCAAAGCCGCCGTTTCTTCCATGCGCAGGAACATATCTAGGATCAGGGCAGAGGGGTCAAGGTTCACCGCCTTGGCCTTTCGCGCCCGCAGGCCCAGATGCTGCGCAAGGTCGGCCCATTCGCGGGCGATGGCGGGGTCGGCGGCCAGGCGTTCGATCAAGGCGGCCTCACCGGGGGCGGCCTCGGGCGGGATCTCGCGCGTGGTGCCGGCGCGGGCCAGACGCGCCAGGAAGAGGTCGATCAGCGTCACGGTCAGGTCAAAAGCCTCGGGGCGTTTGCGGTCAGAGGCCGCATCGGCCAGGACCCGCGCCATGGGGCGGTCCAGTTGCGGCAGGGTGGCCAGCAGCCGCACGAGGCGCCCGTATTGGTCAAGGCCCTGCAGATGGGTCAGGCGAAAGGCCTCGCCGACCGAGCCGCCCGCGAGTTCCGCCAAAGGCGCCGCATCGGTGATCTCGGCCCCGGCCTGATGCATGGCACGGGCCAGCAGATCGGCGGGCAGGGAGGCAAGCCGCAGATCGCGGGTGCGGCTTCGGATCGTGGGCAGCAGGCCCGCAGGTTGATGCGTCACGATCAGGAATGTGACCTTGGCCGGAGGCTCCTCCAGCAGCTTCAGGATCGCATTGGCGGCGTTGCGGTTCAGGTCATCGGCGGCGTCGATCAGGACGACCCGGCGCCCGCCATCCGCCGCCGAAAGGCCAAGGAAGTTCCGCAGGGCGCGGGTCTCGTCCACCGTGATCTCGGCGCGCAGTTTCTCGGTCTTGTCGTCCCAGGGGCGGCGCAAGAGGAACAAGCGCGGTTCCGACAGGGCCAGCAGGCGATGGGCGACGGGGTGATCGTCGGGGATGTCAAGGTTGCGGGGGGGAGGCGGCGCAAAGAGTTTGGCAGAGTCGGGGCCCTCATCCTCCGGCGTGGCCAAAAGAAACCGCGCAATCCGCCAGGCGAGTGTCGCCTTGCCCACCCCTTTGGGGCCGGAAATCAGCCAGGCGTGATGCATCCGGCCCGAGTTGAAAGCATCCAGAAACACCGCCTCGGCACGGGCATGGCCCAGAACCTCATGGGTCTCGCGCGGGTGGGGGGCGCCCTCCAGCCGGTCGGGTTCGGGAATGTCGCTCATAGCGCTTGGGCCACGCGGGCCGCAACCTCGGCAGAGCTGCCGCGCCCGTCGATCACGCGGAACCGTGCATGGCGCGCGGCGAGGTCAAGGAAGCCCGCCCGCATCCGGGTTTGCATGTCCAGGCCCATGTCCTCGAACCGCATCTCGACCCCGGCGCGGGTCTGGGCGCGGGCCAGGCCCTCTTTGGCGGGCAGGTCGATCAGGAAAGTCAGGTCGGGTTCCACCCCGATCATCAGCGCATGAAGCTGATCAACGGTGGCGGCAAGATCGCCGCGCGTGACGCCCTGATAAATCCGGGTGGAATCCGCGAAACGGTCGGTGATCACGGTCGCCCCCCGGGCCAGCGCCGGGCGGATCGTCTTTTCCAGATGGTCACGGCGGGCGGCGGTAAAAAGCAGGATCTCGGTTTCAGGCGACCAGCGGTCGGGGTCGCCCTGCAGCACCAAAGCGCGGATTTCCTCGGCGCCCGCAGAGCCGCCGGGTTCACGGGTCAGCACGACATCTTCGCCCCGCGCCCGCAAAGCCTCGGCCAAAGCCCGGGCCTGGGTGGATTTGCCCGACCCGTCGATCCCCTCGAACGAGATGAAACGTCCCATCAGATGCCGTATTGGCTGCGCAATTGCGTCAGGGCCACGAACATGCGGTCAACGAAACCGGCGGGCGCCACATCGGCGGTGGTCAGCAGATCGACGGTCTGGTCGGGCAATTCGGGGCGGCGGATGACCAGTTGGGCCACCTTGGTCCCCTTGGCCACCGGAGCCTCCAGCGGACCGGTATAGATCACTTCGGCCGCGATCTCCTTGCCGGCCCCGGCCGGGATCAGAAGCTGCAGGTCCTCGGCCGCGGCCAGCCCCACCTTGGGGGCGGCGCCAAGAAAGACATCGGCCTGGGTGACTTCGGTCCCCGCCTTGACCACGGTCTTCAAGGCGAATTGGCGAAAGGCCCAATTGGCGATGCGCTCGGCCTCTTCGGCGCGTTCCTTCTCGCTGGTCAGACCGTTGAAGGCGAAAACGATCCGCCGCTCGCCCTGCAGGACGGACCCCACCATCCCGTAACCCGCCTCTTGCGTATGGCCGGTCTTCAGCCCGTCGGCCCCGGACACCACGCCCAGAATCGGGTTGCGGTTGTTGGCATTGGCCGGGGCGCGGTCCTTGTAATTATACTCGGTCTCCGAAAACACCGGGTAAAGCTCGGGATAGGCGGTGATCAGGTGGACCGCCAGAAGGCCAAGGTCCTTCATGCTCATCCGCTGACCCGGGTCGGGCCAGCCCGAGGAATTGGCGAAGGTGCTGGCGGTCAGACCAAGCGCCTGGGCCCGCTCGGTCATCTTGCGGGCGAATTCCTCTTCGGAGCCCTCCAGCCCCTCGGCCACCACGGTGCAGGCGTCGTTGCCCGAATTCACCACCATGCCCTTGATCAGCTCTTCGACCGTGGGCCGGTCGGTTTCCTGCAGATACATGGTCGACCCGCCCATGGCGGTAAAGCTCATCGCCTTGGCCGAGACGCCAAAGGTCGTGTCCATCTGGACCCGGCCTTCCTGCAACGCCTCGAACAGCATTTCGATCGTCATCAGTTTCGACATCGAGGCAGGCGGCACCGACACCGTGCCCTCTTTGTCCAGAAGCACCGTATTGGTCGTCATGTCATAGACCCAGGCATGGGTGGCCTTGGTCTCGAAGGCCTGCGCGGCGCTGGTGAACAGCGCAAAGGCGGCCAAAAGGGGGATAAGGCGCATGGCGGACCCTCAGCGTTTCAAAAGATAGGCGTCGTTGAAGCCGGCCGACTTCACCGTGGCCAGGGTGGCCTGATCGCCCTTGGTGGTGACAGACCACAGGTCCTTGCCCTGCGAGGTCTCTTTCGTGCTGCGGGCGCTGACGCCGACGGCCTTCAGGACATCGACGGCGCGCTTGGCGTTGGCCTCTTGGGAAAAGATGCCAACCTGGATCGTGCGGCCGGTGGCGACCTCGACGGGGGCGAGGGCGCCTGCCGGTTTCGTCGTGGGCTTGACCTCTGCCGCGGTCTGGGTGGCGGTTTGGGCGGAGGGTTTGGCGGGCGGGGCTTCCGAACCGGCAACGGCGCCCGCAACCGGGGCCACCGCGTCGATGGCGGCGGCCGCCGTGGTCACGACATCGGTTTCCAGCGGCAGGACCGCACCTTCGGTATTGGCATCCAACAGCGGCGCATCGGCGGCGGGCTCGGCCACTGGGGCCTCTTCGCGGCGCAGCGCCGTCACCGACACCGTCGCAGGCTCACCGGCCAGCAGGCCAAGCGCCTGGGCGGCATCAGAGGACAGTTGCAGCTTGGGGCCGGGCAGGGCCTCTTCGCGGCGGAACAGGCCGCCGATCACGAATTTCCCATTGGCCGGGTTGCGCAGGATCACGCGTTCCGGGTCCTTGGCATCGGAGGAGGCGACCCAGACGCCACCCAGCGAGGGCCGGCCGTCCCACAGCGCCTTGTCCTCGGTCTGAAAGATTTCCGGCGCCTCGACGTCGCGGTCGACCAAGCGGGCCGAGGTCGCAGGCGCGCTGGTTTCGGTCGAACCGCCCCCCGCCCCCATCTCGCAGGCCGTCAGCGCAAGGCAAGCCACCCCCGCCAAAAGCAGCGCCAAGGGCCGCCGTGCCGCGGCCGAAATCCCGCCCGTATAAATCCTGTCCATGCCCGAACCTCTGATTTGCCCGCGGTTCTTTGCCGCGCCTGGTGGAGAAACTGGGCTTTTCCGCCCGATTGTTGCCAATCATAGCGGCAAGCCCGGCAACAGGGAAGGCAGCGCGCCAAGGCTTGGCGGAAAACTTCACCCTCTGGACCCCGGCGCGGCTTTTGGTTAGGAAGGCGCGCAACGGAAGTGTGGCCGAGTGGTTTAAGGCTCTGGTCTTGAAAACCAGCGTGGGGGGAACCCCACCGTGGGTTCGAATCCCACCGCTTCCGCCAGTTTTCCCATCTCGCCCGGTCGCGCGTCTCGTGTTAGGCTTTGGGCAAAGAGGTGCATCATGCGCGACATCAAGCCCAAGCTTACCCCCCAGGTCGATCCGGTCTGGACCCGCATCCGCGACGAGGCCGCAGCCGCGGTTGCCGCCGAGCCGCTTTTGGGCGGGTTGATCCATGCCAGCCTTTTGCATCATCCGACGCTGGAACGCGCGCTGGCCTATCGGTTCAGCCAAAAGCTCGCCAGTTCCGAGATGAGCGAACAGATCCTGCGCGAGATCGCCGACGAGGCTTACGGCGCGGCCCCCGACATCGGTCAGGCGGCGCGGGCCGATATCATGGCGATCTTTGACCGCGACCCGGCCTGCCACCGGTTCCTGCAGCCGGTCTTGTTCTTCAAGGGCTTTCAGGCGGTGCAGGCCTATAGGATCGGCCATTGGCTGTGGACCGAGGGGCGGCGCGATCTGGCCTATTTCGTCCAGATGCGGGTCTCCGAGGTCTTTGGCGTCGATATCCACCCCGCAGCCCGGGTCGGTCGCGGCTTGATGATCGACCATGCCCATTCCATCGTCATCGGCGAAACCGCGGTGGTGGGGGACAATGTCTCGATGCTTCATTCGGTGACTTTGGGCGGCACGGGCAAAGAGGACGGCGACCGCCATCCCAAGATCGGTGATGGCGTGTTGATCGGCGCCGGGGCCAAGGTTCTGGGCAACATCCACATCGGCAATTGCAGCCGGGTGGCGGCGGGTTCGGTCGTTCTGGCCGATGTGCCGCCTTGCAAGACCGTGGCCGGCGTGCCTGCCCGCATTGTGGGCGAGGCGGGATGCGCCCAGCCCTCGGTCTCGATGGATCAGCGGTTGAAGGATTGCGACTGCGGCGAGATGTAGTCCCGGGCCACGCGGTCTGGTCTGGTCTGGTCTGGGCGCGTGGCGTCTCGGCGCACCCCTTCGGTTGACGCCGGGGAGGGTTTCACACCCTCGCCGGTCTTTTGCGGATACCCCGGGAGGGTTTCACACCCTCGCCGGTCTTTTGTGGATACCCCGGGAGGGTTTCACACCCTCCCGGACCCTCCCGTGGGATATTTTTGAAAAGATGAAGGGCAAGAAGGCTCTTGGTCTGCAATGGCTTTGCAGTGGTTTGCAGTGTAAGGGCTTTGCTGCCGCTGCGTCGCCCGGAGGATACGCCGGGACCTCCGCCAAATCAAAAGGCCCGGGACGTTGCCCCGGGCCTTTTGTTTACGCCAGCATGGCCATCGGGTTTTCCAGAAGCTCGACAATGTGCTTGAGGAGTTCCGCCCCAAGCGCGCCGTCGATGACCCGGTGATCGACCGACAGCGTCATGGACATGACGGTGGCGACGCCCAGTGTGCCGTCCTTCAACACCACCGGCTTCTTGATCCCGGCACCCACGGCCAGGATCGCGCCATGCGGCGGGTTGATGACGGCGTCGAAATTCTCGACCCCCATCATCCCCAGGTTCGAGATCGCAAAGCTGCCGCCCTGATATTCGTGGGGCGCCAGTTTCTTGGTCTTGGCGCGGGTCGCCAGGTCTTTCATCTCGGCCGAAAGGGTCGAGAGGGTCTTCTTGTCGGCATCCTTCAGGACCGGGGTGAAGAGCCCGCCTTCCACCGCGACAGCCACCGCAACATCCGAGGGCTTCAGCTTGAGGATGCGATCCCCGGCCCAAACAGCGTTTGCATCCGGAACAGCTTGCAGAGCCGCCGCACAGGCCTTGATGATGAAGTCATTGACCGACAGCTTGACGCCGCGGGATTCAAGCCCCTTGTTCAGCTGCTCACGGAAGGCCATCAGCGCATCAAGCCGCACCTCGCGGCGCAGGTAGAAATGCGGGATGGTCTGCTTGGCTTCGGTCAGGCGGGCGGCAATCACCCGGCGCATCCCGTCCAAAGGCACCTCGGTATAGGCGCGGTCGGCATAGATTTTCATGACCGTTTCCGCTGCCATGCCGGTGGGCATGGCAGCCTTCGGGGCCGGAGCCGCCGCCACGGGGGCAGGGGCCGCGACCACCGCAGCCGGAGCGGCTTTGGCGCCCTCGACATCGGACCGCACGATGCGGCCATGCGGGCCGGAGCCTTGAACCTTGGTCAGGTCCAGACCCTTTTCCGCTGCGATCCGGCGGGCGAGCGGTGAGGCGAAGACGCGGGCGCCTTCAGCCTTCGGCGCAGCAGCCACGGCAACCGCCGCGACTGCGACCGGAGCTGCCACCGGAGCCGCGGCCGCCTTGGGTGCCGCCACTTCCGTCGAGCCGCCCTCTTCGATCAGCGTGGCGATGGCGGTGTTCACCTTCACCCCCGCCGTGCCTTCCGCGATCAGGATCTTGCCGATGGTGCCTTCATCCACCGCCTCGAACTCCATCGTCGCCTTGTCGGTCTCGATCTCGGCAAGGATCTGGCCGGATTTGACCACATCGCCCGCTTTGACCAGCCATTTCGCCAGCGTGCCTTCCTCCATCGTGGGGGACAGCGCGGGCATCAGAATTTCGATAGCCATGATCCCACCCCTTACCGATAGCAGACGGATTTGACAGCGGCGACCACATCGGCGGTCGTCACCAGGGCCAGCTTTTCAAGGTTGGCCGCATAGGGCATCGGCACATCCTTGCCGGTGCAGGTGATCACGGGCGCGTCCAGGTAATCAAAGGCGCGCTGCATGATCGTGCTGGCCAGGTGATCGCCGATCGAGCCCACCGGAAAGCCCTCTTCGACCGTGACGCAGCGGTTGGTTTTCATGACCGAAGCCAGAACCGTGTCATAGTCGATGGGCCGCAGGGTGCGCAGGTCGATGACTTCGGCCGCGATACCTTCCTCGGCCAGCTTGTCAGCGGCCTCCAGCGCGTAACGCATCCCGATGCCGAAGGAGACGATGGTGACGTCTTTCCCCTCACGCCAGATGCGGGCCTTGCCGAAGGGGATGGTGAAATCGGGCAGGTCGGGGACCTCGAACGATTGACCATACATGATCTCGTTTTCCAGGAAGATCACCGGGTTCGGATCGCGGATCGCCTGCTTCAGCAGACCCTTTGCGTCGCTTGCCGAATAGGGCATGACCACCTTCAGACCCGGGATCGCCGCATACCACGCCGCGAAGTCCTGGGAGTGCTGGGCGCCCACGCGGGCCGCCGCGCCATTGGCGCCACGGAACACAATCGGACAGCCAAGCTGACCGCCGGACATGTAATTCGTCTTGGCGGCAGAGTTCAGGATATGGTCGATGGCCTGCAGCGCGAAGTTGAAGGTCATGAATTCGACAATCGGGTTCAGCCCGCCCCAAGCCGCGCCAACGGCGATGCCGGTAAAGCCCATCTCGGTGATCGGCGTGTCAACGACCCGCTTCGGCCCGAACTCATCCAATAGCCCTTGGGAGATCTTGTAGGCGCCCTGATACTCACCGACCTCTTCGCCCATCAGCATGACGTGCGGATTGGCGCGCATCTCTTCGGCCATGGCCTCACGCAGAGCCTCACGAACGGTCATGGTCTTCATCGGCGTGCCGGGCGCCCAATCGGCCGAGGCCTTGGACACCACAGCCACCGGGGCCGCCACGGCGACCGGGGCAGGGACCGCAACAGCCACAGCCACAGCGACCGGAGCCGCCTTCGGCGCAGCCGTCTCGCCCTCTTCGCCCATCAAGAGGATCGGCGTGTTCACTTTCACGCCGCTCGTCCCCTCAGGCACCAACAGCGCCCCAACGCGACCCTCATCGACCGCCTCGAACTCCATCGTCGCCTTGTCGGTCTCGATCTCGGCGATGATCTGGCCGGATTTGACCACATCACCAACCTTGACCAGCCATTTCGCCAAGGTGCCCTCTTCCATCGTGGGCGACAGAGCCGGCATCAATACTTCAATTGCCATGGTCATCCCCCTCAGGCGTAGATGTCGGTGTAGAGTTCCGAAACCGAAGGCTCCGGGCTTTCCTTGGCGAATTCAGCCGAGGCGTTCACGATGTCCTTGATCTCGCGATCAATCGCCTTCAGGTCCTCTTCCGAGGCCAGACCGGGCGTCAACAAAAGGTCGCGGACATGTTCGATTGCGTCCTTTTCGGCCTTCATCTTCTCGACCTCTTCGCGGGTGCGATACTTGGCCGGGTCGGACATCGAATGGCCGCGATAGCGATAGGTCATCATCTCAAGGATATACGGCCCGTTGCCCGCGCGACAATGCGCGATGGCCTTTTCGCCAGCAGCCTTGACCGCCAGCACATCCATGCCGTCGACCTGCTCACCCGGGATGCCGTAAGCGAGGCCCCGACCGAACAAGGTCGTCGACTTGGTGGACCGCTTGACCGAGGTCCCCATGGCGTAACCGTTGTTTTCGATCACAAAGATGATCGGCAAAGCCCAAAGCTCCGCCATGTTATAGGTCTCATAGACCTGACCCTGGTTGGCCGCGCCGTCCCCGAAATAGGTGAAGGTGACGTTGTCGTTGCCCTTGTATTTGTCGGCGAAAGCCAGACCGGCCCCCAGCGGCACCTGCGCGCCCACGATCCCATGCCCGCCATAGAAATGCTTGGCACGGGAGAACATGTGCATCGAGCCGCCCTTGCCGCGCGAATAACCGCCCGCGCGGCCGGTCAGCTCGGCCATGACGCCATTGGCCTCCATGCCGCAAGCCAGCATATGCCCATGGTCACGATAAGAGGTGACGCGCTTGTCGCCTTCCTTGGTGCAGGCCTCAAGCCCGACCACCACGGCTTCTTGCCCGATATACAGGTGGCAAAAGCCCCCGATCAGACCCATGCCGTAAAGTTGCCCCGCCTTCTCTTCGAATCGGCGGATCAACAGCATCTCGCGGTAGTATTTCAGCAGCTCTTCCCGCGACACATTGGATTTCGCGGCATCTTTCTTGGTGGCCAAGGGTTCCTCCCGGGTTCGAAAGATAGTTCAACATTGAACTACCTATACCACATCGGGAAAACAAAGCCAAACCCATTCCCGCCACGGCGCCAGACATGCCAGCCATGCGCCGCGCTCATGGCTTTCACTCGGGTTCCAATAGGCAGCTGCGGCGCCCAAAAAAGCCCGATCGCTTTCACATTGGCCCAAATACTCCGGGGGAGAGGCGCGAAAGCGCCTCGGGGGCAGCGCCCCCCTCCTGAAACCTACCTTAGCGGATCACGATCTCGTCGGCGCGGACATAGCCCAGGACCGAGCGGACCTGTTCGTCCAGCAGGTCCATATCCAGGAAATGATCCGAAAGCCGCTTGGTCAGGTTCTGCAACTCGTCCAGCTCGCCCGCCAGCCGGTCCCGTTCCGACGTCAGTTCAGAGATTTCGCCCGCGGTCTGGGCCTGACGAAAGACGCCGTAATCACCCTGGATCGCCGCAAAGCCAAAGTTGCCGCCAAGGATCGCGATAATGGCGAAATAGGCCATCGAGGCCATGCGGCGGCGCGGGTCGGTCTGGGTCATGCTCTGCCTCTTGGCCCACTTCCGGGGCTTTGCCGCAGTTTGCCCAAAAACCCCGGAAAAAGAAACCCCCATCTCTGGGTTCAATCAGGGCTCCTATTGCACAAACGAAAGCCCTTGCGGCTTATGAGACACAACCGGGGTCATTTACGGCTCGTATTGCACATCGGTGTCGAAACTGCCCGTCACCTCGCGGCACCGCGCGTTTTTTGCCACCACCACCGGGTCGCCATCGGCCGAACAGATCCGCGCGGTGAAATGCCCGGTCGCATGACCATAGCCCGAGGAACTCCCCGGCGTCTGCGGCACAAAGCTGTCGATCACCAGAACGCCTTCACCGCCCTCCGAGGTCCAGCGCCGGCCGCGGAAAGTCTCTTTGATCGAGATCGCCACCACGGCCGCCGCATCCGTGCTGCCCGGTCCGATCACGCCCGAGAATGTCCCCTTGACGCGCAAGAGCCCCGACTTGGCGTCCTCGTCGCCATTGGGCCAGGCGGTCAGGGTGAATGTCGGCGCCCCGCTCTCCATCCCCAGAAAAAACGCCGAGGCGTCAAAGGCGCCGATCGAGTAATCAAAGGTGGTGAAATAGAAAGTATCGGCCCCCTCGGTGAGGACGGCGCCACCCATGGCAGGCGGATAGCCCTCGGGTGGCGGGTGATAGGCCTGCACCTCGGCCTGAATTGCGGCCTGAGTCTCGGCGGCGGTTTCGGCATAAAGCGGAGGGGCCACAAACGCAGTGGCAAAAAGCGCGGGCATCACGGCAAGAACAATGCGCTGCATGGCAATCCTGAATTGAAAGGGCCCGGGAAGTGTTCCCGGGCCCCAAGTTTGTGTCAAGTCTGGTCTTGGCCGTCAGCCGATCAGTCCCAACTTTTCAGGCCTTGCCCTTGTAGATGTCCACCATGGTCTGCAACAACTCCATCGCCTCTTCGCGCGGGCGTTGAAAGCAGTTGCGGCCGATGATCGACCCATTGCCGCCGCCGTCGCGGATCGCGCGGGCATCGTCCAGGACCGAGTCCGCGCCCTTGGCCGCGCCGCCCGAAAACACGATGATCCGCTTGCCGTTCATCACCGAGCGCACACATTCCCGCACCCGGTCGGCCTGGGTGGCCAGGGGGATATGCCCGGCCTCAAACGCCTTCTTGGCCTCGGGCTGGCTGAGGTGGTCGGTGGAAAGCTTGACCTTGATGATATGCGCGCCCAGCAAAGCCGCGATATGGGCGGCATAGGCCGTCACATCGGCCGCGGTCTCGGCGTCCTTGTCCAGATCCTCGCCGCGGGGATAGGACCAGATGATCGTGGCGATCCCTTTGGCGGCCGCCTCACGCCGCATTTCGGCGATGTCACCGAACATGTCCAGCGACTGCGAGGACCCGGGATAGATCGTGAAACCGATGGCCGCGCAGCCCAGGCGCAGCGCATCATCGACCGAAGCGGTGATGGCCTGCGTCTTCGGCGCCACCTTGGGCAAAAGCGAATTGGCCGAGTTCACCTTCAGGATCGTCGGGATTTGGCCTGCAAAGGTATCGGCGCCGGCCTCCAGCGGCCCCAAAGGCGCGGCATAGGCCGAAAGCCCGGCATCGACGGCCATCTGATAATGGTAATGCGGATCATAGGCGGCGGGGTTGACCGAAAAGCTGCGCGCCGGCCCATGTTCAAAGCCCTGATCGACCGGCAGGATGATCATCTTGCCGGTTCCGCCCAGCTTGCCCTCCATCAACATGCGGGCAAGATTGCCCTTCACGCCGGGGTTTTCGCCCTCGTAACACGAGAGGATTTTCTGGACGATCCTTGTGGTGCGCATCTTGGCCTCCTGCACGTTGCAGCGTCTTTATCCATGGCGCCTGCGGCCCTGTCCATGATGTTTGCGCAAACATCGCTGACGAAGACACCGCAGCCGCCCCGGACGAGGCTTTCGCACCAGTTGCGGCAAGGGGCCGTAAAAGCTATGAGGGGCAAAAGCCAAGAGGGCTCATGTCCAATTCCGATCCCCATTCGCCCGCCCCCACTGCGTCCGACCGGCGTGCTGCTGACCCGCGCTCTTCTGACCCGCGCTCTTCTGACCCGCGCCGGCTGATCCGCATCGCGCGTGAGACGCCCGACGCCGCCGAACCCCCGCCCGAGCCGCTGGACCTTGGCTTGCGCGTGCGGGAGTTGCGCAAGGCAAAGGGCTGGACGCTGGATCAGGCCGCGGCGCAGGCGGGGCTTGCGCGCTCGACCCTGTCCAAGATCGAAAACGGCCAGATGTCGCCGACCTATGACGCGGTGCGCAAACTGGCCGAGGGGCTGAAGATCTCGGTCCCGCAGCTGTTCACACCGGCGGCCAAGGCCCAGGTCTCGGGGCGGATGGCCGTGACCAAGATGGCCACGGGTCAGGCCCATGTGACCGCCACCTATGAACACGAGCTGTTGGGCGGGGGCCTGCGCACCAAGCAGATGCTGCCCTACCGCGCCACGATCCGGGCGCGGGCGATGGAGGATTTCGACGGCTGGGTTCGCCATTCGGGCGAAGAGTTCCTGTATGTGCTGACCGGTATCGTGCGGCTTTACACCGAGTTCTATGAACCGGTGGACCTGAAACGCGGCGACAGCGCCTATTACGACGCCACCATGGGCCACAACGTGATCAGCCTGTCCGAAGAGGATGCCACGATCCTTTGGGTGACGTCTCTGTCCTAAGCCGGAGGACTGCCGTCCCCCAAGCCAGCGGTCCTTGGACCAATGGCGGCACCGCTGGCTCACCCCCCGCCTGGAGGGACCCACGGGCCCCTCCAGACCTCCCCGTGAGTATTTGGGTCAGTATGAAAGACCAAAGGCCGCCCGTTTGAACTGGCGAGCCTGTCAGTTTGGAATACGCATGGGGGTCTCTAGGCCGCTTCAGAGCTTCCGCGAACTTTCTAAGAGAGTATTTGTGTCAGTATGAAAGACCAAGGGGCGCCCGATTGAGCTGGCGCCGCTTTCAATTTGGCCGACATACGCATGGGGGTTCCAAGGGGGAGCGTGCTCCCCTTTGGCCAGGGGGTGCGGGGGGCGGGAGCCCCCCGCTTCTGGCCTCAGCCGCCGCCGCCCATCCAGCCGCCGACGCGGTTGGCGCTGCCGGATATATCCATGCCCACGCCCGAGATCGTGTTGCAGCCGGCCAGTGCGGCCAAGATGGCCACCAGGATCAGTTTCTTCATTGCTCTGCCTCTTTCATTTCGCCTCAAACCACCAGACATCGGGCAAGAACCCCAGCCAATCGCCATAGAGCGGCAAGCGCTCTGGGTGATGCAGCGCGGAGTTGTGCGCCACGCGGCTGACGTCCGAATACCAGAACGGGATCACATATCGCCCCGAGGTCAGGACCCGGTCAAGGGCCTGCACCGAAGTCACGAAATCCTCGCGGTCTTTTGAGCTGACCATGGTCGAAATCAGCCCATCCACGGCCTTGGAGCCCACGCCCATATAGTTCCGCGTCCCCTCGGTGGTCACGCCATCCGCGCCCCAATACAGCGTCTGTTCGTTGCCCGGGCTCAGGCTCAGCGACCAGGCGTTGTAGATCATGTCATAGTCGTATTTCGTGATCCGCTCTTTATAGGCGGCCGAGTCCGAGGTGGTGATCGTCAGCTTGACCCCCAGCTTCTCCAGGCTTTGCGCCCAGATGTTCGCGGCCGAAACCGCATCGGCCGCGCCATTCGCCAGCAGCAGCTCAAAGGCCAGCGGCGTGCCGCTGGCATCCCTTAGAACGCCGTCCTGCACGGTCCAGCCGGCCTCTTCCAAAAGGGCTGTCGCCTTGCGGATATTGCCGCGGTTGGCCTCAGAGCCGTCGCCCTGGGGCAGGGCGTAACCCTCCAGCGCGCCGGGCAGAAGATCGGCCCCATAGGGCGCAAGCAGCGCCGCCACCGCGTCCGAGGCCGGGGCCGCCACATCCCCCGCCAGCTCCGAATTGGCGAAATAGCTGTCGGCGCGCGGCAATTTGCCAGCGTTCAGCGACTGGTTCACGAATTCAAAGTTGAAGGACAGCGTCAGCGCCTCGCGCACACGCCAATCGGCAAAGATCGGCTTGCGGGTGTTGAAAACAAAGCCGTTCATCCCCGAGGGCCGCTGATGCGGGATCTCTTCCTTGACCACCTCGCCCGAGGTCACGGCGGGAAAGTCGTAATCGCGCTCCCATTTGGCGGCATTGCTTTCGCGGTAAAGGTCGATGGTGCCGGCCTTCATCGCCTCGATCATCACGGTGGGATCGGCGAAATACTGGTATTTGATCGTGTCGAAATTCCACAGGCCCTGGTTGATGGGCAGATCGCGGCCCCACCAATCGGCGCGGCGCGTGAAGCTGATCACGGTGCCGGCATCGACCTTGCCCACGACATAGGGGCCAGAGCCGATCACCGCGGTCAGTCCCGCCTCGGCAAAGTCGCGGCCCTGAAACTGCGCCTTTTTCAGCACCGGACGCAGACCCAGCAGAAGCGGCAACTCGCGGTCCGGGGCGGCAAAGGTAAAGCGCACGGACCGCGGGCCGGTGGCCTCGGCCTTGGCGACCTTTTTCCAGGCGGCGGCATAGCGCGGGTTGCCTTGGGTGCCCAGGGTCTCCATCGACCACAACACGTCCTCGACCGTCACCGGGCTGCCATCCGAGAAGGTCGCCCCCTCACGCAGGGTAAATTCCACGTAGGACCGCGAATCATCGGTATCAATCGATTCGGCCAAAAGCCCGTAAAGCGCGAAGGGCTCGTCGTAGTTCCGCGCCATCAGCGTCTCGACCGTCAGGGGGGACACGGCGCCCGGCGCCTGGCCTTTGGTGATGAAGGGATTGAGCGAATCAAAGCTTCCCGCCTCGCCGAATGTCACCGTGCCGCCCTTGGGGGCCTGGGGGTTGGCCTGGGGCAGGGCCACAAAATCCGGTGGAAGCGCAGGCGCGCCATACATAGCTATGCCATGCTGGGGCTGGGCAAAGCCCGGCAGGGCGGCCAGCGCGGACAAGAAACAAAGGGCGGAAACGCGCGTGAGGCGCGAGAGAGCGGGGCGCATTTGGGCAAACCTTTCGACTGCAGCTTTGATGCGACCCTAAGCCCGTGTGCGGCCCTTTTCAAACCTTTAGCTTGAAGTGTTAATCTAGGATCGCTATACAAGGCTTACTGCTCGATAGGTTTCTTGCCTGTATGAAACCTGCCTCAACGACTTGACGCCGGCCTTGTGCCGGCGTTTTTTTTCATCCAGAGGTCGGGCGCAGAATGGTGCCCCAGATTGGGCCTTGTGCGGGCCTTGTGTGGGCTTTGCATTTCCGCAGTGCAGCATTTAGGCTGATCCCGAATGTGGAGGATCAGATGGCGATACTGGCGGGAAAGCTTGCGGTGGTGACGGGGTCGAATTCCGGGATCGGGCTTGGCGTGGCCGAGGCCCTGGCCGCGGCGGGGGCCGATGTGGTGCTGAACTCCTTCACCGACCGGCCCGAAGATCATGCTCTGGCCGCAGACCTTGCCGCGCGTCATGGGGTCAAGGTGCGCTACATCGCCGCCGACATGAGCGACGGGACAGCCTGCCGGGCGCTGGTCGAACGGGCGGGCGGCTGCGACATCCTGGTCAACAATGCCGGCATCCAGCATGTCGCGCCGATCGAGGATTTCCCGCCCGCCATGTGGGACCGGATCATCGCGATCAACCTGTCCTCGGCCTTTCACACGACCGCCGCAGCCTTGCCCGGGATGAAGGCGAAAGGCTGGGGCAGGGTCGTCAACATCGCCTCGGCCCATGGCTTGACCGCCTCGCCCTTCAAGTCGGCCTATATCGCGGCCAAGCATGGCGTTGTGGGCCTGTCCAAGACCACGGCGCTGGAGGTGGCGGGGATGGGCATCACCGCCAATGCCATCTGCCCGGGCTATGTGCTGACCCCCCTGATCGAGGCGCAGATCCCCGACCAGATGAAAGTGCATGACATGGACCGCGAAACCGTGATCCGCGAGGTCATGCTGTTGCGCCAACCCTCGCGCCAGTTTGCCACGGTGGACCAGATCGGCGGGACGACGGTTTACCTGTGTTCGCCCGCCGCCGATCAGGTCACGGGAACGACGATCAGCGTGGACGGCGGCTGGACGGCTTTGTAAACCGGGGGCCTGCGGCGCGGGGCCGTATCTGGCCTGCGGCCAACCAGCTTGGACGCCGCTTCGCGGGGTGGAATAGATGTAGGGCAAGGCCACACCCACAAGGCCGCACCCCAGCAGACAGGCCGCCGCCCCCTATATGTTCGAAAACATCCCCGCCTGCGGCACGCCGAAGCCGGTTGGCCGCAGGCCAGAGGCGAGATGAAAAACTTGCGCGCTGTGCGCGCGCCATTGGATCAGGCCTGTCCGGTGGTGTTGTCCTTGACCGGATAGACCAAGCCGCCTGAGGCCACCAGTTTCGCGGCCTCTTCGGGTGTCAGGTCCAGTTCGATCACATCCTTGCGCGGCACAAAGACCACGAAACCGCTGGTAAAGGGCGTCAGGCCGATGAAGACCGAGATCACCTCTGGACCCAGACGCGCCGCGATCTCGCCCTTGGGCCGGGCAGAGATCAGCCCGATGGTCCAGACGCCGGGGCGGGGGAATTCCACCAGGCAGGTCTTTTCGAACGACGATTCGGTCTTGTTGAAAACCGTCTCGGCCACCTGTTTCAGAGCGGAATACAGCGACCGCACCACCGGCATCCGGTCGACCAGCCCATCCAGCTTGCCCAGAACCGTGCGCCCGATCAGCCCCTTGGCCACCCAGCCCACCGCCGTGGTGAACAGCAAAAACACGATCACCCCAACCCCGCGGATCGGGAAACTGTGCCCCGGGCCAAAGTAATGCTCGGTCAGGGCCTGGGGGTGATAACCCTGCGGGATCAAGGGCAAGATCCAGCCGTCCAGATAGCCGATCACCGACCAGATCAGGTAAAAGGTCAGCCCGATCGGCAAAACGACGATCAGGCCGGTCAGGAAGGAAGCCCTCAGGCTGGCGGCAAGGCTGCGGGTGCGGATCGGATCGGACATGGGACCTATATGGCAGGGCGTGGGCTCAATGCAAAGATGCCCCGCGCTTGGTGACCTATCTGTGACGCGCTCAGCCCGGTTTCAATGCAACCAGCGCCTTTGCGATCTGACAGGCCAATCGCGCGTTGTTCATCACCAAAGCGATGTTCGACACCAGCGAGCGCCCCTCGGTCAGCTCGAATATCCGTTGCAGCAAGAAGGGCGTCACGGATTTGGCCGCAACACCTTGGGCCGCGGCCTCGGCCAGGGCCTGTTCGATGACCGGAGTTATGACCTCGCGGGCGATCTCGGCCTCGGGGGGGATCGGATTGGCGACCAACTGGCCACCGCGCAGACCCAAGGCGCCGCGCATCACCTGCGCCGCGGCGATCTGGGCCGGATCATCCATCCGCAAAGGCGCCCTCAGCCCCGAAGACCGCGACCAGAAGGCCGGGAAATCGTCCTGACCAAAGGCGATGACTGGGACGCCCTGGGTCTCCAGCACTTCCAGCGTCTTGGGCAGGTCCAGGATCGCCTTGGCGCCCGCCGCCACCACCGTCACCGGGGTCTGGGCGAATTCCAAAAGATCGGCCGAGATGTCAAAGCTGCTTTCCGCCCCGCGATGCACCCCACCGATGCCACCGGTGGCAAAGACGCCGATCCCCGCCAGTTCGGCACAGATCATCGTGGCGGCCACCGTCGTGGCCCCCATACGCCCCATGGCAAGACAGGCCGCAAGGTCCGCCCGCGAAAGTTTCATCACGCCCTTGGCCTGACCCAGGCTCTCCAGTTCCGCATCGGTCAGGCCCACATGGATGCGCCCCCCCATCACGGCGATGGTTGCGGGCACGGCGCCATGGGCGCGCACGCAGGCCTCGACCGCACGGGCGGTTTCCACATTCTGCGGCCAGGGCATCCCATGGGTGATGATGGTGGATTCCAGCGCCACGATGGCAGCGCCGCGGGCCCGCGCCTCGGCCACTTCCGGGGACAGCGTGATATAAGCGTTCAGCGTCATGCGCCAACCTCCTGGGATATGTAATCGGCCGCAGCCTTCAGCGCCGCCGTAAGGGCCGCCGCCGCCGAGGCGCCCGCGCGTTCGGCCACGATATGGGCGGCCATGAATGTATCGCCCGCCCCGGTGATGCGGCGGACCTGAACCTGGGGCGGGTGGCCGATGCGGATGCCCTCTCCGGCCGTGCCCATGGCGCAGGGATTGGCGCCATCCGTCACCAGCACCCGACCGGCCCCGCGCGCAAGCATCGCCTCGGCCGCACCTGGCGCATCCGCCTCGGGGCACAGGCCGATTTGCCGCGCCTCGGCCAGGTTGACGTAAAGCGTGGCGCCGGGATGGGTCAGCAGGGGGCACAGCCGCAGCGCCTTGCCCGGCGAGGCCGGCGCCACCCGCAGATCGGCGCGTTCAAACAGCGGCGAGACGGCGATTTCCGCCAAGAGCGTCTCGGTCAGGTTACCATCCAGCGCGATCATCCCCGCCCAAGGGGCCTTGGCGCTGCCCAGCCGCCCATCGGACAAGGGCGCCAGGATATCGGCGCCACAAGCCTCCAGGCTATGGGCATCGGCAATCGCCGCCATCAGCCCGGCGCCGGATTCGATGGCCATATAGCAATCGGTGGGCCGGTCGCTGCGGTGGATATGGTCGGTGATCAGCCCGCGCGCGGCACAGGCGGCCAGAAGGTCATCGCCCTCGGCATCGCGGCCCAGGGCGGACAACAGCGCCGGACGCAGGCCCAGCCGCGCCAAGGTCATGGCGATGTTCAGCGCCACCCCCCCCGGCAGGCGGGTGATGCGGCCGGGCACATCGCCCCCCGCGGCCAAGGGCACGGAGGCGCGGCCGATGATGTCCCACAGGACCGAACCGATGCAAAGGATGTCTGCGCTCATGGCGGCCTCATGCACCGGGACGCGGTCTTAGGCAAGGGAGCCGATCAAGGAATGATGCGCGAATATTTCACGCCCTCGATCGTGGCGCCGACGATCAGCCCCTGTTGGCCAAAGATGAACACCGTGACCGGGTCGATCTCGGTCGTGTCGCGGCCCACATTGCCGCCCTGTTGCGGCGTGGCATATTCGACCCCCGCGCCCGCAACCCACCCGTTGGAGCGGCGGAAGTTCGACAGCGCCTCGTCGGTCATGAAAAAGATCGCATGGGCATATTGCTGCGCCCCGATCTGCAGCCCGAACGAAGCCGAGGTGGCCGAATAGTAATCCACCGTGACATCGTTGATCCGCAGCGCGCCCCGCCCAAAGGACCCGCCAAAGCCCACGCCGACCTCGGTCACAAGCGGGATATACAACACCCCCTTGGCATTTTGCGCGATGGTCTGGGTGCCGGGATAGGAAGAGAACAGGTAATCGCGCGTCGCATCGACCCTTGCGTCGATGGTGGACGAGCCGTTCGAGCCCACCCCATTGCCCAAAAGCCCCGCATCGCAAGCCGCAAGCCCCATGGCACCCGCGCCCAAGATCACGAAATTCCGCCGAGAAATCATCATATGCCTCATCGGTTGCCGGGCTCTGAGGGCCCTTGACGGCGACGATAACAGGCCGGGGTTGTGCCGCCAAGGCCCGCATGGACCTGCGGCAAGCCCCCGCCGATGGATCGCGCGTTTGATCCAAAGGAGCGACCGGCGCCGCACGTCTTTTGCATTGCCTGCGGGCCTGCGGCTGAAGGTGCCTCCGGCGGGAGTATTTCTGTCAATGTGAAAGTTGATCGTCCCGCCGCAAGCAGAAACCGGGCCGCAAGGGTCAAGGTGTCAAGCCGCGCCGCAAGCAGCCACCCCGCTTTCACATTGACCCAAATATTCCCGCCGGAGGCATGACCAAGACGCCCCAAGGCGGCTTGGTCCGGAACCGGAGGGCGTCAGCCCGCAGGTGACACAAAGGCTTGCGGGCGCATGCCCGCTCCGCTGGATTACCAGACCAGACCCGCGCGGATCGCCTTGGCGGCTTCGGGGGCGAAATAGGTCAAGACGCCATCACAGCCGGCGCGGCGGAAGGCCATCAGGCTCTCGATCATCGCCTTTTTGCCGTCGATCCAGCCGCGCTCTGCCGCGCCCATGATCATCGCATATTCGCCCGACACCTGATAGGCATAGGTCGGTGCGCCGAAGGTGTCTTTCACCCGGCGGCAGATGTCCAGATAGGGCATCCCGGGCTTGATCATCACCATATCGGCGCCCTCGGCCAGGTCGCGTTCGATCAGCCGCAAGGCCTCGTCAGAATTGGCGGGGTTCATCTGATATGTCTTCTTGTCGCCCTTCAGCGCGCCGCTGGCCCCCACGGCATCGCGGAAGGGACCGTAAAACGCCGAAGCGTATTTGGCCGAATAGGACATGATCGCAACATCCTTGTGACCCGCCCCCTCCAAAGCCTGACGCAGCGCGCCGATCCTTCCATCCATCATGTCCGACGGACCCAGGATATCGGCGCCACATTCGGCCTGGATCAGGGCCATCTTCACCAGCGCCTCGATCGTCTCGTCGTTCAGGATCACGCCATCCTTGACCAGCCCGTCATGGCCATTTGAATTATACGGGTCCAGCGCCACATCGGTCATCACGGCAATATCCGGCACCGCGGATTTGATCGCCCGGATCGCCCGGTTGGTCAGGTTGTCGGGATTCCAGGCCTCGGCGCAGGTTTCGGTTTTCACGGATGGATCGGTATAGGGAAAGAGACAGATGGCCGGGATGCCCAAAGCCGCAGCCTCTTCGGCCGCCTTGACCACCAGATCGACAGACCGCCGCACGACCCCCGGCATCGAGCCGATCTCTTGGGTCACGCCCACCCCGTCGCACAAAAACACCGGCCAGATCAGATCGCCCACCGACAGCGTGTTTTCAGCCGCCAACGCCCGCAAGGGGGCCGAGCCGCGCAGGCGGCGGAACCGGGCGGCGGGAAAGGCGGCAGAGATGGGGCGCATGGCAGGTGTCCGTTGGCTGGCTGTGGCGTGGCTCGGGCCGCCAGAGCCTCCGGTGCGCCGTCACAGGGCCAGCGCGCCCCGCGTCCAAACGCCCGAAAGCCCCACCGAAACGAACTGCCGCCAAACCGGCGTGCAGTCGAAACGACTTGCAGCTTTGCCAAACGACTGACATGGAATGCACGCAGGCTCAAGGTGTAACGCGATGTCCAACCCGATGCTTTTACTCGACCTGATCGACTTCCGGTCCTTTTCCAACCTTTGGTATTGGATCGCGCTTTGCGTCATATGGTCCTCGGCCAGCCATTGGGTGCTGGGCGTGCCCCATGACATGGTCGCCCGCGCCCGGCGCGAGGGCGGCGAGGCGTTGGACTGGCTGGAGACGCTGGCCCGCATCAACACCGGCCGGCTTTTGTTCCATTCGCGCGAATATGGGCCCTGGGTCGTGGGCGTTGCCTGTTTCCTGATCTCGACCCTGGGGGTACTGGCCTTTGCCTATGGCAACGAATTCTCGTTGGCCGTGCTGTTGATCCTGGGGCCCCTGATGATCCTGGCCTATCTGACCCTGCGCGCCGCCCTGCGCGTCGAGGCCGGCGAGGGTCAGGGCGACGCCCTCTTTCGGCTGATGTTTCGCACAAGACTGATGGTGCAGGGCCTGGGCATGGCGTCGATCTTTGTCACCGCCCTGGTGGGCATGTATGTCAACCTGATGCATTTCATTCCGCACTAGGGGGCCAGAATGACCCGTATCCTGCTGGGCGGTGCGCCCGAGGGCTATGACGCCAAGCTTCTGGCCCGTGAGGCCGAAGGCGGCGTCCCCGTCATCCACATCGCCCGCGACGACCGCCGGGCCGAGGCGATGCGTCAGGCGCTGGCCGTGTTGGCGCCGGGTCTGACGGTGCTGGACTTTCCGGCCTGGGATTGCCTGCCCTATGACCGCGTGTCGCCCAACCCGGAAATCGCCTCCCGCCGGATGTCGACGCTGGCGGCGCTGGTTGCGGGCATCCCGGGGGCTTATGTCCTGTTGACGACCGTGAACGCCGCCACCCAGCGCGTGCCGGCGCGTGACGTGGTCGAGGGGGCGTCGTTTATCGCCTCGGTCGGCGACCGGGTGGATGAAAAGCGGCTGAAGGCCTTCCTGGCCAATATGGGCTTTTCGCCTGTGTCCACCGTGGCAGAGCCCGGGGATTACGCGTTAAGGGGCGGCATCGTCGATATCTTTCCGCCCGGGCGCGGCGGTCCGGTGCGGCTGGACTTCTTTGGCGATCAGTTGGACGGCATCCGCCGCTTTGACCCCGAAACGCAAAAGACCGTGGGCAAGCTGAAATCGGTCGAATTCGCGCCGATGTCAGAGGTGCTGATGGACCCTTCGGCGATCAGCCGGTTCCGCCAGAACTACCGGGTGGAATTCGGCGCGGGCGGGTCGGAAGACCCCCTGTATGAGGCCGTCAGCGCGGGCCGCAAGCATCAGGGCATGGAGCATTGGCTCCCCTTCTTCCATGAACGGCTTGAGACTTTGTTCGACTACCTGCCCACCGCCGCCGTCATGTTGGACGACCAGGTGACGGCCATGCGCCTGTCGCGCTGGGAGGGGATCGAGGACCAATACGACTCGCGCCGCGAGGCGATGACCGCCAAGGGCCGGATGGATTCCGTCTATAAGCCCTCAGCGCCGGGGTTGCTCTATCTGGATGACGGGGCTTTCGAGGCGGCTGTTGCGGGCCACCGCGTGATCCAGCTGTCGCCCCTGCATCAGGCGCCGGGGCCGGGCTGTGTCGATGCGGGCGGCGGCATCGGCCGCAGTTTCGCCCCCGAACGGCAACAGGAAAGCATCAGCCTTTTCGGTGCCTTGGCCGATCATCTTAAGGCACGGTTGAAAGAGGGGCAGGTGGTGATTGCCTCCTTCTCCGAGGGGGCGCGCGAACGGCTTTCGGGCCTGTTGCAGGATCAGGGCATCAAAGGCCGCGAGGTGAAGGACTTCCGCGAAGTCCCTGACGGAAAAGGCGATTTGTTCCTTATGGTCTGGCCGCTGGAGGCAGGCTTTACCGCGCCGGGTCTGACGGTGATCAGCGAACAGGATGTGCTGGGCGAACGCATGGTCGGCAAGCCGCGCAAAAAGCGCAAGGCCGAGAATTTCCTGCGTGAGGTCGATACGCTGACGGTGGGTGATCTGGTCGTCCATGTCGAACATGGCGTCGGCCGCTATCTGGGGCTTGAAACCATCACCGCGCTTGGTGCCCCCCATGCCTGCGTCGCGCTGGAATATGCCGAGGCCGCCAAGCTTTACTTGCCGGTCGAGAATATCGAACTTTTGTCGCGCTATGGGCACGAAGATGGCCTGTTGGACCGGCTGGGCGGCGGCGCCTGGCAGGCCAAGAAGGCCAAGCTCAAGGAACGCATCCGCGAAATCGCCGACCGCCTGATGCGGGTGGCCGCCGAACGCGCCCTGCGCCATGCGCCCATCCTGGAGGCGCCGCACAGCCTGTGGGAGGCCTTTGCCGCCCGCTTCCCCTATACCGAGACCGAGGACCAATTGGCGGCCATCGCCGATGTGGTGACGGACCTGGAAAAGGGCTCGCCCATGGACCGGCTGGTGGTCGGCGATGTGGGCTTTGGCAAGACCGAAGTCGCCATGCGCGCGGCCTTTGTGGCGGCACTTGCAGGCCAACAGGTCGCGGTGATCTGCCCGACGACGCTGCTGGCCCGTCAGCACTACCGCAGCTTCGCCGAACGCTTTCGCGGCTTTCCAATGCAGGTCCGGCCCCTGTCGCGGTTCGTGTCCTCCAAAGAAGCCGCGACCACCCGCGCGGGCCTGGCGGATGGCACGGTGGATATCGTCGTCGGCACCCATGCATTGCTGGCCAAGGGCGTCAGCTTCAAACGTCTGGGCCTGATGATCGTCGACGAGGAACAGCATTTCGGCGTCGGCCACAAGGAACGCCTGAAAGAGATGCGGAGCGAAATCCACGTCCTGACCCTGACCGCAACGCCCATCCCCCGCACGCTGCAACTGTCGCTGACGGGCGTGCGCGACCTGTCGATCATCGCGACCCCTCCGGTCGACCGCCTTGCAATCCGCACCTATGTGTCCGAGTTCGACTCCATCACCGTGCGCGAGGCGCTCTTGCGCGAACACTACCGCGGCGGCCAAAGCTTCTATGTCGTCCCGCGCATCTCTGACCTGCACGAGATCGAAGACTTCCTGAAAACCCATGTCCCCGAAGTGACCTTCTGCGTCGCCCATGGCCAATTGGCGGCGGGCGATCTGGATGAACGGATGAACGAGTTCTACGACGGCAAATATGACGTGCTGTTGGCCACGACGATTGTCGAAAGCGGTCTGGATATCCCGACCGCCAACACCATGATCATCCACCGCGCCGACATGTTCGGCCTTTCGCAGCTGTATCAAATCCGCGGCCGCGTTGGCCGGGCGAAGACCCGGGCCTATTGCTACCTGACCACCAAACCCCGCGCGCCTCTGACGCCGCAAGCCACCAAACGCCTGCGCCTGCTGGGCTCCTTGGACACCTTGGGCGCGGGCTTCAACCTCGCCAGCCACGACCTTGACCTTCGCGGCGCGGGCAATCTTCTGGGCGAGGAACAGTCGGGCCATATCAAGGAAGTCGGCTACGAGCTGTATCAGCAGATGCTGGAAGAGACGATTGCCAAGATCAAGTCGGGCGAGTTGGGTGGCCTGTCCCAAGTCGATGACAACTGGAGCCCCCAGATCAACCTGGGCGTGCCGGTGATGATCCCCGAGGATTATATCCCCGACCTGGATATCCGCCTCGGCCTTTACCGCCGCCTGTCGGGACTGCAAACCAAAGTCGAACTCGAAGGCTTTGCCGCCGAACTGATCGACCGCTTTGGCCCCCTCCCGCGGGAGGTCAACACGCTGATGGTCATCGTTCGCATCAAGGCGCTGTGCAAGAAGGCCGGCATTTCGCGGCTGGACTGCGGCCCCAAGGGGGCCAATGTGCAGTTCCACAACGACAAATACGCCAACCCGGCGGGATTGGTGGAATTCGTGCGCGCCCAAGGCCCGGGTGCCCGCGTGGCTGGCAACAAGATCGTGCTGATCGGCGACATGAAAACCGAGGCCGAGCGCATCAAGGCCGCCCATGCCATCGCCCGCGACCTGGCCGAAAAAGCCGCGCCCAAGGCCAAGGCGGTCGCTGGCTGAAAGCGCTGGAGGGGTTTCACACCCCTCCAGACCTCCCCGTGGGAATATTTATGAAAAGATGAAAGACAAGGCGCGCCGCCCCCCTTTTCATCTTTTCCCAAATATCCCGGGGTGAGGCCAAAGGCCGAGGGGCAGCGCCCCTACTTTCTGAGCAGCCCCGACAACACAAAGGCCGTCACCGAAAAGACCAAGGTCCCCACCATCAAGGGCAGCGGCGTGCCGTCAAAGGCTTGGCCCACCGGGATCGCCAAAAGCGTCGAGGCCACGGTGGAAATCGCCGCGATCAGCGACGAGGCAAAGCCCGCGATATGGCCCAGGCTCTCCATCGCCATGGCGTTCAGGTTGCCCATCGTCAGGCCCATCGTGGCAAAGCCACTGATCGTCCAGAGCATGAACAGCGCGAAGGCCGCGATGCCGCTGACCAGGCCAAAGTAGAACAGCCCCAGCGTCACCACCGTCAGCGCGACCTGAAACCCATAGGCGCGGCGCACCATCTTGCGCATCCCCAGCCGCACCACAAAGCGCGCATTGATCGCCGATCCGGTCATCGCGCACAGCGCAATCACCGTGAACCAGGCCGGAAACGTCGCCCCGCGGTCGAAATACTCACGGAAAATCCCCTCCATCGACGACAGGTTGGCGAACAGCGCCCCCGCCGTCAGGGCCTGGCAGGCGGTCGAGATCAGCGCGATCCGGTGTGTCACCAGCTCGCGCCCGGCCTGGGCCAGCTTGCCCAGCGACAGGGGGCGGCGGGCCTCGGGGGGCAGGGTCTCGACCTGACGCAGCAGGAACCAGGTGTGAACCACCAGTGAAAAGACCATGAAGATCAGGAACAATTCGCGCCAGCCCGCCACCAGGATCACGCCCTGGCCCATCAGGGGCGCCACGGCCGGAACCAGGGTGAAGACCATCATGACAAAGGACATGATCCGCGCCATTTCAGAGCCGCGATACAGGTCGCGGATCAGGGCAGAGCCCACGGCACGGGGGCCCGCGGCACCCAGGCCCATCAGGACACGGGCGGCCAGCAGGGTCTCTAGCGTGGGCGCCATGAAACAGGCGGCGGCGCCGGCGATGTAAAGCCCCGCACAGACCAACATCACGGGCTTGCGGCCAAAGCTGTCCGACAGCGGCCCGGAAATCAGCGTGCCGACCCCCATGCCGAAGATAAAGCTGGTGATGACCAATTGCGCCAGGTTCGGCGCATCGGGCGAGAGGCTGGCTGCGATCTCGGGCAGGGCGGGAAGCATCGAGTCGATGGCGATGGCCAGGACGGCAAACATCATCGCGTTCAGCGCAACGAATTCGCGTTGCGACATCAGGGGTTTGGTCATGTCAGCTGTCCTTTGCCGCAGGAGGGTCGGCCAAGGCCCCTGATGCCCAATTCCGCGCCGAAGGTCCAGAGGCGACGGCAGGGCCTTTGCTGCGCCCCGCAAAACTTCACGCCAATGTCATGCAGGCGCCTGGCCCTTAGTCAGCAGGACCCGCCGCCGCCAGTTCGTCGATCACCTGACCCCAAAGCTCGGGCGGTTGCGCGCCGGACAGGACATATTGCCCCGCCACAACAAAGGTCGGCACGGCATTGACGCCCCTTTGGCGGGCATGGGTCTCGCGCTGCAGGATTTCGGCGCGGTCGGCGTCACTGGCCAAAAGCCGGGCGATGGCGGCGCGGTCAAGGCCTGCCTCCTCGGCCAGGTCGGCCAGAACCCCAGGGTCGCCGATGTCGCGCCCCTGCACCCAATAGCCCCGCATCAGGGCTGAAACCATCGGCGTCTGCCGCCCCTCAAGCCCGGCCCAATGGATCAGACGATGGGCGTTCAGCGTGTTGGGGATGCGCTTTGGCGTGTCGGGGTCCATCTGAACCCCCGCCTTGGCCGCGATGTCACGGAACCGCTGATGGATGCCCTCAAGCTGCTCGGCCCCGAACCGGCGCGACAGGTATTCGCGCTTGTCCACGCCCGCCTCCGGCATCTCGGGGTTCAGTTGGAACGGGTGCCATTCGACCTCGAACGGGTGGCCGGCATGGGCCTCAAGGGCGCGGTCCAGATTGGCCTTGCCCAGATAGCACCAGGGACAGACGGGATCAGAGAAGATATCAAGTTTCATGGCCCAGAAATGATCCTTGCCGCATGCGGGGTCAAGAGTGCCCAAAGCCAAGGCCATGGGGCGCGTTGAAATTTGCGCGAAAACCCCCGGGCGTCAGGCCTCGCGGCGGAAGGCCAGCCAGATCAGCGCGCCGCCCGCCAGCACCAGGAAGGGCAGCATCGCCAGGTTCACCGCCTGCCAGCCGGCGATGACCGAAGAGCCCGAGCAGTTCATCAGCCCGCCCGACGACATCGAGGCCAAAGTGACCCCGCCAAAGACCAGGGCGTCGTTCATCCCCTGCATCCGGCCGCGCTCTTCGACGGTATGGGCGTTGGTCAGCATGGTCGTGGCGCCGATGAAGCCAAAGTTCCAGCCCAGGCCCAACAGGATCAGGGCCAGAAAGAAGTTCTCAAGCTGCACCCCGGCAATCGCCACCGCCCCGGCAATCGCCAGGATCACCAATCCGGTGCCCATGATCTTTTCCACGCCAAAGCGCGCGATCAGGTTGCCGGTGAAAAAGCTTGGCAGGAACATCGCCAGCACATGGGCCGCCACGACATCGGCGGCATCCGCGGTCTTGAACCCGCAGCCCACCACCGCCAGCGGCGACGAGGTCATGACCAGGTTCATCAGCGCATAGCTGACCGCCCCCACGATCACCGCCACCCGGATGCGCGGATCGGCCAGCAGTTGCCAGCGCGTCCGCCCGCCAGCTTGCCCGGTATGGGCCTGGGGCGGCGGCGCCTTCAGCAGCGCAAACAGCCAGACAAAGACCAGGTTCATCGCGATCACGGTCAGATAGGCGCCCAGGAAGGGCACGGCCATGACCTCGGCGGTCTGGCTGACGATCTCTTTGCCGGTAAAGGCCGCGACAAGTCCGCCCGCCAGCGCCCAGGAAATCACCTTGGGTCGGAAAGCGGGCGAGGCCACATCGGCGGCGGCAAAGCGGAAGAACCCCTGCGCCGACTGATAAATGCCCGAAAAGAAGGCGCCAAAGACGAACAGCGGGAACGACCCCATCGCCAGGGCCAGCGCGCAGATCGCGGCCCCCAAGGTGCCCCCCAGCGCGCCCACAAAGAACCCCGCCCGCCGCCCATGCCGCGCCATCAGCGCCGACAGCGGGTTGGCCGACACCATGGACCCCACGACCGTCGCCGTGATCGGCAAGGTGGCAAGGCAAGGGTTCGACGTCAGCATCTTGCCCGCCAGCCCTCCGATGGTGAAGATCACCGGCATCTGGGCGCCAAGGGTCGCTTGGGCCAGGATCAGGACGATCAGGTTGCGCTTGGCAAGGCGGTCATCGAAGGGGCTTGTGGTGCTTGTCATGGGCTAGGCGTAGAACGCGGTTCTGCGCGACACAAGGGGAAGTCTTGGGGGGCAGGGACAGTATCGGGGGGGGCGATGCGGCGGATCGAGACTTTGGCGGATATCGAGGAGGGCGCGGATTGGCTTGCCGCCCGCGATCCGGTCATGGCGCGGGTGCTGCAGGCGGTCGGGACCTTGCCGCTGCGCCGGCGGGCGGATGGCTTTGGCGCCGTGCTGGATGCGATCGTCGGCCAACAGGTCTCGACTGCGGCGGCGGCGGCGATCTGGGGGCGGCTGCAGGCGGCTGGCATGGTGGATGAGGCCGCGGTGGCGGGCGCCGACGAAGACCTGTTGCGCGGCCTTGGCCTGTCGCGGCCCAAGGCGCGCTATGCTTTGGCCGTGGCGCGGGCCGGGGTGGATTGGGGCGCGCTGCGCGATTTGCCCGATGGACAGGTGATCGCGCGTCTGATCGAATTGCCCGGCGTCGGGCTTTGGACGGCCGAGATCTACGCCATGTTCGCTTTGGGGCGGGCCGATGTTCTGGCCTCGGGCGATCTGGCCTTGCAGGAGGCGGCGCGGGTGGCCTACGGGCTGACGGCGCGGCCCGGGGCGCGCGACCTTGCGGCTATGGCCCAGGACTGGAGCCCCTGGCGCGCGGTTGCGGCCCGGGCGCTGTGGGCCTATTACCGCATCATCAACCAGCGTGAGGGGGTAAGATGAGCCGGACATTGCGATTTGGCCGCAGGGCTGCGGTGAACGGGGCGGCCAAAAGCCTTGTGGTTTTCGTCCATGGCTATGGGGCGGATGGCAATGACCTGCTAAGCCTCGCCGATGTGCTGGGCGAACACCTGCCCGACACCGCCTTTGTCGCCCCCGATGCGCCCGAGGCGATCCCCGGCGCGCCCTTTGGCCGGCAGTGGTTCGGCATCCCGCGGTTCGATGGCACGTCGGAGGACCGGGCGCGGGCGGGGCTTGCGGCCGCATCCGACGATCTGAACGCCTTCATCGACCAGCGCGCGGCCTATGAGGACGTGACTTCGGTGGCCGTTGTGGGCTTTTCGCAAGGCGCGATGCTGTCCTTCAACGCCCTGCCGATGCGCGCGGCGCCGGTTGCGGCCTGCGTGGCGATCTCGGGCCAGCTGTTGCATCCGCCGGGGCTTTTGCAGGCGCTGTCCAAGCCGCCCTTTTTGGTCATGCATGGCGATCAGGACGAGGTCGTCCCCTTTGCCGCCATGGCCGAGGCCTGCAACGCCCTGGTGGCGCAGGGTTTTCCGACCTTTGGCCATGTGATGAAGGGCATGGGCCACGGAATTTCCCAGGATGGGCTGGGGCAGATCCTTGGCTTTCTGCGCGAACATCTTACGGCGTAAGTGGACGGTCGTCGGGCGTAAGGTGGCCGCCTTACACTGCAAAAAGGCCCCGGTTTCCCGGGGCCTCTCGCATCAGGAATTCATCTCATAGGCGCGCTCGCCATGGACAGACAGGTCCAGGCCATTGACCTCGGTTTCATGATCGACCCGCAGCGGGGTGATCAGCGCCACAAGCCTGACCAGCCCCCAGGTCACAGCCGCAGTCCAAAGACCCACGACCGCAAGCCCGCCCAATTGCGCAGCCCAGGTCCCGGCGCCAAAGACCGCGACCATGACCGTGCCAAAGATGCCGCCGACACCATGGACGCCAAAGACATCCAGCGTGTCGTCGATTTTCCAGCGTTGCTTGACCACGATCACCGCCTCTTGGCACAGAACCCCGGCCACCGCGCCGATCACCAGCGCTTGCCAAGGCGTCACCCAGCCTGAGGCCGGCGTGATCGAGGCCAGACCCGCCACCGTCCCCGTCACCACGCCGATGGTCGACACGCGGCCGAACTTGATGCGCTCCCACAGGGCCCAGGACAGCGTGGCGGCGGCGGCCGACAGATGCGTCACCGTGATGGCCATGGCCGCCTGCCCATTGGCCGCCAAGGCTGATCCGCCGTTAAAGCCGAACCAGCCGACCCACAGCATCCCCGCGCCGATCATCACCATGCCCGGGCTATGCGGCGGCGTGGTCTTGTTGCGCCGCGGGCCAAGCGCCGCCGCCACGATCAGCGCGGCCAGGCCCGCCGTCTCATGCACCACGATGCCGCCGGCAAAATCGCGCACGCCGACCGCGCCAAACATCCCGCCATCGGCCAGAAAGCCGCCGCCCCAGATCCAATGCGCCACCGGCACATAGACCAACAGCAGCCAAAGCCCGGTGAACATCAGCGTGAAGCCAAAGCTTGCCCGTTCAACCCAGGCGCCCAGGATCAGCGCCGGGGTGATGACGGCAAAGGTCATCTGATAGGCAAAGAACAAGACCTCGGGCAGGGTGCCCTTGACCGTGTCCGCATCCAGACCCAAGAGCATGACGCGCGACAGGCCGCCGATCCAAGGGCCTTCGGTGAAGGTCAGCGAATAGCCAAGCGCCAGCCACAGCACCGACATCAGCGCCGCGATGGCGAAGGTCTGGGTAAAGACCGACAGGACATTGCGCGCCCGCACCAGGCCGCCATAGAACATGGCCAGACCCGGCAGCGTCATGAACAGCACCAGCGCGGTCGCCAGCAGGATGAAGGCCGTATCGGCCGGGTTGATCTCAGGGCTCATCGGTCCTCCGTGCGACAGGGCGGCCCTGGAACGTGCGGGCCTTGCCTTCGGCGGTTGGCGATTTTTCGGCGCCTTGGAAATGGGCATCTGCGGGAAATAGGGGGGAATAAAGCAGCGTTTTGCGGAGTGCATGAAATTTGTGCGCCTGGACGGCATGTCTGACCTTTGTGGGGCAGATTGCAAAGCGGGCGTCGGGCGTCGCTTTTGCTGAAGCACCCGGGGGGGGCGCCCGCTTGCTGAAGCACCCGGGGGGCGCCGCCCCCCGGACCCCCCGCTGGAGAGGGCTGCGCGCCCTCTCCAGACCTCTTGGCGGAATATTTGTATCAGTGCGAAAGGGGGGCGGCGACCTGCAAGCGGGGGGGCGTCAGGTCAGGGCTTGCGCCAGAAGGTGCAGCGCATGGGTGCAGGCGGCGGCGCGGACCTGGGCGCGACCCAGGGGGCCGAAGTCCACCGTTTCGGTTCGGATGCCCGCGGGAGAGGCCAGGCCAAAGCAGACCCGGCCTTCGGGTTTGAATTCCGACCCGCCCGGACCGGCGATGCCGGTGATCGAGACGGCGAGGTCGATACGGGTCAGATGGGGTTGGGCCAGATCGGTTTGGACCCGCGTGCCATAGGCCCGCGCGCCTTGCGCCATTTCGGCCGCGACCTCTTCGCTGACCGCGCCATGGGCGGCGAGCGTTGCGGGGGCGACGCCCAGCATCTGCGTCTTGGCCTGGTTGGAATAGGTCACAAAGCCGCGCTCAAAGACCGAAGAGGAGCCCGCAACATCGGTCAAAGCGACCGCCACCATGCCGCCGGTGCAGCTTTCGGCCGTGGCGATCCGCCAGCCTCGGGCGCGGGCGGCGTCAAGGATCTGGGCGGCAAGGGTCTGGGTCGCAAGCATTTGGGTCATTTCATCAGCACCAGCGGGATGTGATACAGCACCGCCAGCGCGACCGTGGCGATGCCGGCGAAAAGGCCGGCCCAAAGGTCGTCCTCCATCACGCTGGCGGGCGTGGCCTTGGCATCGGCGCGCCCGATCAGGCCGGGCTTCCAGATGTCGAACAGCCGAAACAGGGCAAAGGGGAAGACCCAGGCCGGCCAGGGCATCCAGCCATGGGACAGGATCGCGTCAAGGCCCGCGGGCCAAAGCGACGGGGGCAGGGGGAAGGCGCCGCCATTGGCCAGAAAGGCCGCGCCATTGGTCGAAAAGGCAAAGCCCGCGGCGGGGAACAGCAGGGTCAGCCACTGGCCCGCGACCTCGTCGATGACGACTTCGGAGGGGTCCTGACCGGGGGCAAGCGCCGCGCGGCAGGCCCAGAACCCCAGGGCCGTGACGGCGAGTGTCGCCGCCAAAAGCGCCCAGAACGACAGTTTGAACAGCACCATGCCAAGAAGAAGCGCGCCAAGGCTGCCCCAGGTGCCCGGCGCGGGGCGCAAAAGGCCAAGGCCGAAGAAGGTGGTCAGAAGGCGGGTCATGGCGGCTCCGGGGTTTTGGGGCAGCCTAGCCGAGCGGGCTTGCGGGGGGAAGGTCCCGGGGCGAGGCAAAGCCCGGGCTTGGGCGTTTTGTCCAGGCAGGGCCGGCATGGGCTGGGCGCGGTTCCCGACGGCAAAGCCTTGGGCACAGCCGGCGGGACGCCTTTTGCGGGGCGGCAGGGCGCAAGTTCTATACGGCGGCAGGGGGCAAGCCGCGCGGGTTCAGTCGGCGGCACCCTTTGGGGTCAAGGCTGCGATGGTGCTGCGGGGCCAAGACGTCCTCAGCCGGCCGCGCCCAGCAGCACGACCGTGGCCAGCGAGGCGATCCCCTCTTCGCGGCCGGTGAAGCCCAGCCGCTCCGAGGTCGTGGCCTTGACGCTGACGCGGGTCGCATCGACGCCCATGATCTCGGCCAGGCGGGTCTGCATCGCGCCGGCATGGGGGCCGATCTTCGGACGCTCGCAGACGATGGTCACATCGCAATTGCCCAGCCGATAGCCGCGGTCGCGTGCCATGCCGATCGCATGGGCCAGAAAGATCGCCGAATCCGCGCCTTTCCACTGCGGGTCAGAGGGCGGGAAATGCCGCCCGATGTCGCCCAAACTCAGCGCGCCATAGATCGCATCGGTCAGCGCGTGCATCGCCACATCGGCATCCGAATGGCCCAAAAGCCCGCGCCCATGCGGCACCTTGACCCCGGCAAGCCAGACGTGATCGCCCTCGCAAAAGGCATGGACGTCATAGCCATTGCCCATCCGCACATCCATATCCGTCCCCATCCCCGTCCCCAACATCGCGCGCGCCCGGGCGAAATCCGCGGCCCAGGTCAGTTTCAGATTGGCTTCCTCGCCCTCGACCATGACGACGTCAAGCCCCATGGCGCGGGCGACTTCGACATCATCGGCCGCCCCGCCAGCATGGGCGCGGTGCGCGGCCAGGATCGCGTCAAAGCGAAAGCCCTGCGGCGTCTGCGCCCGGTAAAGCCCCGAGCGGTCGCGCGTCCCCGTCACCAACCCCTGTTCGCCCGTCCACAAGGCATCCGTCACCGCAAGCGCCGGCGCGGCCCCCGGCGCCGCCTCCAGCCCCTGCAAAACCCGCCCGATCAACGCCTTGGACACCAGAGGCCGCGCGCCGTCATGGATCAGCACCCGCGTCACGCCGCGCCCGTCCAGCGCCTCCAGCGCCGCGCGGACCGAGCCCTGGCGCGAGGCGCCCCCAATCACGACCATCTCGGCCGCAAGACCCTCGGCCCGGGCGTGGTCCTCGGGATGGATCGCCAGCACCCGCGTCATGCCCGCAAAAGCCTGCAGCGCATGGGACACCACCGGCCGCCCGCCAAGGTCGCGCCATTGTTTGGGCAAGCCGCCCCCGGCGCGGGTGCCGCGTCCGGCGGCAAGGATGATGGCTGCAACTGTCATGCCCCACCCTAACGCGGGTCCCGCCCAAGGTCAAAACCCCCAAATCCGACCCTTCGCGCGTCAATCCCGACCCAAGCCAGCCGCAGAAGGCCTTGATTTTGCCGCTTGCCCTTGGTTGTCGCATAATATTTAGGCAATGCCTGATTTAAAGGCAGGAAATCGCCCGCTTTCCTTGCCTCTGGTCCCAGCCCGGCGCAGTCTGCCCCCAACCCCGAGGTTCATTTTGCACATCGCAGCCCATCCCATCGCCGCCCCCGTGCTTCTCGCCCCCATGGCGGGGATCACCGACTTGCCCTTTCGCCGGGTGGTGGCGGGCTTTGGCGCGGGGCTGGTGGTCAGCGAAATGGTGGCCAGTGAAGAGGTGATGCGCGATCACCCCGAAATGAAGGCGCGCGCCGAACTGGGCGATCACGGCTTGGCGGCCATTCAGCTGATCGGGCGTGAGCCGCATTGGATGGCCGAAGCCGCCCGCATGGTCGAAGCGAATGGCGCGCAGATCATCGACATCAACATGGGCTGCCCGGCCAAACGGGTGACGACGGGGGCTTGCGGGTCGGCGCTGCTGAAGGACCTGTCGCAGGCCATGGCGATCATTCAGGCGGTGGTGGAGGCGGTCAAGGTCCCCGTGACGCTGAAGACGCGGCTGGGCTGGGATGATGACAGCCTGAACGCCCATGAGCTTGCGGCCAAGGCCGAGGGGGCAGGGGTCGCCATGGTGACGATCCATGGCCGGACGCGCTGTCAGTTCTACAAGGGGCACGCCGATTGGGCGCGGATTGCGCGCGTCAAACAGGCGGTTGCGGTGCCGGTGATTGCCAATGGCGATATCCTGACGCCCGCCGACGCCGCCGAGGCGCTGCGGCAATCGGGCGCCGATGGGGTGATGGTCGGGCGCGGGGCGCAGGGCGCGCCTTGGGTGCTGGCGCAAATCTCGGCCGTTCTGCATGGCACGCCCGCGCCCAATGTCCCGCGTGGGGCTGCGCTGGCCGATCTGGTCATCGCGCATTACGAGGCGATGTTGGGCTTTTACGGCACCGAACTGGGTCAACGTTGCGCGCGCAAACATCTTGGCTGGTATCTGGAAGCCGCGGGCCTGCCCCATCACCGCGAAGAGATCCTGACCCTGGCGTCAGCCGCCCAGGTCATCCCCCGCCTGCACGCCGTATTCACCGAGGAGGCCGCATGAGCGACCAGATCTTCGCCTCGCTGCCGATGCCCGCGCTGTTGGTGGGCCCCGACGACCGGATCATCGACGCCAATTCGGCGGCGGAAACCTTTCTGAACGCCTCGGCCAAAATGCTGATCGGCCACAGGCTTGCGGAAAAGCTGTTTGTCGACAATGACATCGCGCCGTCTTTGGCGCGGGCGCGCAGCAATCAGGCCGATGTGAACATCAACGAGGCCCAGGTTTCGACCCATGAACGCGGCACGGTCCAGGCGCAAATCCAGATCGCGCCGATCCATGACACCGGGATGCTGCTTTTGATGATCAGCCCGCGCATCATGGCCGACCGGATCGGGCGGGCGCGCAATGCCTCCTCTGCCGCGAAATCGGCCATCGGCATGGCGGAAATGCTGGCCCATGAGATCAAGAACCCGCTTGCCGGGATTTCCGGTGCGGCACAGCTGGTGGCGATGAACCTGAGCGCGGAGGACCGCGAGCTGACCGACCTGATCGTCGAGGAAACCCGCCGCATCGTCAAACTGCTGGAACAGGTCGAACAATTCGGCAATGTCCGCCCGCCCGAATGTCGCGCCGTCAACATCCACGACGCGCTGGACCGCGCCCGCAGGTCCGCGCAGATGGGCTATGCCAGCCACATGATGATCGTCGAGGATTACGACCCCTCGTTGCCTGCGACCTGGGCCGATGCCGATCAGCTGATGCAGGTGTTTTTGAACCTGATCAAGAACGCCGCCGAGGCCTCACGCGACCGGCGCGGCGTGATCCGGTTGCACACCTTCTATGACCTTTCCCTGCGCCTGCGCCGCCGCGATGGCACCGGGGCCAGCCTGCCGCTGCAGGTGGAAATCATCGACGACGGCCCCGGCATCCCGCCCGACATCGCCGCCGACATCTTCGAGCCCTTTGTTTCGGGGCGCGAGAATGGCACGGGGCTTGGCCTCGCGCTGGTCTCGAAAATCATCACCGACCATGGCGGGCTGATCGGGGTCGAATCTGTCCCCGGCAAGACGGTGTTTCGCATTTCTCTGCCCATGGCGCCCAAAGATAAAAAGGAGTTGTAAATGGATGGCACGGTTCTGGTCGCAGATGACGACCGCACGATCCGCACGGTTCTGACCCAGGCCCTGACGCGGGCGGGGTGCAAGGTCCATGCCACCTCCTCCTTGATGACGCTGATGCGCTGGGTCGAAGAGGGCAAGGGCGACCTTGTGATTTCCGATGTCATCATGCCGGATGGCAACGGGCTGGAGGCGCTGCCGCGCATCAGCCGCATCCGCCCGGGCCTGCCGGTCATCGTGATTTCGGCGCAGAACACGATCATGACGGCGATCCAGGCGGCCGAGGCCGAGGCGTTCGATTACCTGCCCAAGCCCTTTGACCTGCCCGATCTGATGAAACGCTCGGCGCGCGCGCTGGATTCGAAACGGCGGGCGGCGGCGGCGGTGGTCAACCCCCCGCGGGAACCCGGCGATGACCTGCCCTTGGTCGGTCGGACGGCTGCGATGCAGGCGCTGTATCGCTTGGTTGCCAAGGTGATGAACACCGACCTTCCCGTGCTGATCACCGGCGAATCGGGCACCGGGAAAAGCCTGATTGCGAAGGCGATCCACGATTTCAGCGACCGCCGGTCCCAGCCCTTTGTCGTGGCGCAGGCCGCAGACCTCGGCGGCGTCGACGGCATCGCGCAACTGGTGGCCAAGGCCAAGGGCGGCACTTTGCTGATCGACGAGGTCGCCGATTTCGACGAAGACGGCCAGTCGCGCCTTGTCCGGATGCTGGATGTGGCCGATGACCATGCGCCGCGGATTTTGGCGACCTCGCAGGCCGATCTGGCCGCCAAGGTCGAGGAAGGCCGCCTGCGCAAGGACCTGTTTTACCGTCTGGGAGGGGTCAGTTTCAACGTCCCCCCCCTGCGTGAACGGGTCGAGGATATCCCGCTTTTGACCGACCATTTCCTGACCAAGGCCGAACGCGAACTGGGCGCCGTGCGCAGGCTTTCGCCCGAAGCGCGGGCGATTTTGCGCGCCTTCCCCTGGCCCGGCAATGTCCGCCAGCTGGAAAATGTGCTGAAACGCCTGCTGGTGACGTCTTCCGAGCCTGACATTTCGGCGGCCGAGCTTGAGGCCACCTTGGGTGGCCCGCAGCCCACCGAACCTGCGCGGGCGGGGGCTGTGGAAAACGAGAAACTCAGCCAATCCGTGGCCCGTCACCTCAAGCGTTATTTCGATCTGCACAATGGCCAACTGCCGCCGCCCGGCGTCTATGACCGCGTCTTGCGCGAAATCGAGATGCCCTTGATCGAGATTGCCTTGGATGCCACCGCGGGCAACCAAGCCAAATGTGCCGACCTTTTGGGGATCAACCGCAATACCTTGCGCAAGAAGATCACCGATCTCGATATCCGCGTGACACGGCGGCGCAAGCTGATGTAATCTCGCAACAGGACGCGGCAAAGCGGTGACGTCACCGGAATGCCGCGCCCTGTGACAAAGGGGCCGCAGCGCCCTGCGGGAGGCGCATTGAGGAACAGGGCGGAAAGCCGGTGGTTGACGCGCCTGTCGCGACTGCGGCGGCAAAAGCAGATGCAGTCCGCGGCGACGCTGGGGCTTGTGCTTTTGGGGCCCGCGCTGGCGGTTGCGACCTTTCTGACGCTGGGGCCTTTGAACCTTGGGGCTTCGTCGAACGCGCTGCGTTTGGTGCTGCTGGCGGACTTGGTTTACGTGCTGGTCATCGCCACGATGGTGCTGCGGCGGATCATTCAGATCGTGGCCGATCGCCGCTCTGCCTCGGCGGGCTCGCGGCTGCATCTGCGGCTGACGCTGGTGTTTGCGACCGTCGCGCTGGTGCCGACCGTGCTGGTCGCGGTCTTTGGCGTCTTGACGGTGAACATCGGGCTGGAGGGCTGGTTTTCCGACCGCGTGCGTGGCGTGATCGGCGCAAGTCTGGATGCGGCCCAAGCCTATGAGGCCGAACAGACCGCCAATTTGCAGGCCGATGCCGAGGCGCTGGTGGGGCTTCTGGTTCAGGCGCATGAGGCCAATGGCCTGCTGCAGGACGGCGACATCCGCGCCATTCTGGTTCAGGGCCAGGGGCAGATCCAGCGCGGGTTAAAGGAAGCCTATCTGGTCTCGGCAAACGGCGAAATGAAGTTGCGGGGCGACAAGTCCTATCTCTTTGATTTCGAAGCGCCTTCCCTGGCTCAGGTCGCCCAGGCCGAGGCCGGCGAAGTCGTCATGATCCCCGATTGGCCGAATTCGGAACTGCGCGCCCTTGTTGATCTGCCGGGCTATCCGGACCGGCTTTTGTATGTCTCGCGTCGGGTTGACGGGCGAATCCTGGGGCTTTTGGACGAGACGCAGGCCACGGCGACCCTGTATCAGCAACTGGAGGCCGAACGAGGCAAGATCCTGTTCAACTTCGGCCTGTTATACCTTGGTTTTGCAGTGATTTTGATCGTGGCCTCGGTCTGGGGCGGGCTGTGGTTTGCCGAAAGGCTCTCGCGTCCCGTGGGGCGTCTGGCGGGGGCGGCGCAGCGGGTCGGCGGCGGCGATCTGGACGTGCAGGTCCCCGAGGACGAGGGCGACGACGAAATCGCCATGCTGGGGCGGTTGTTCAACCAGATGACGCGGCAGCTGCGCGGTCAGCGGCGCGACCTGGTGCAGGCCCATGCCGAAACCGAGGGGCGGCGGCGGCTGTTTGACAGCGTTTTGTCCAATGTGACGGCGGGGGTGATCGGTCTGGATGCGGAGGGCCGTGTGGACGTCATCAACCGCGCGGGCCTGCGGCTTTTGGATGTGACCGAGGCGCCGGGTCGCGCGCTTGGCGAGATTGCACCGGAGTTCGTCAATCTTTTCCAGCGTTTGCAAGGCGATCTTGGTGTGGCTGTCCAAGACGAGGTCCGCCTTTCGCGCCGGGGTCGGTTGGAAAGCCTTTTGGTCCGCATGTCCGAACGTCAGGGCGAGACGGGCGCGGTTGAAGGCTATGTCGTGGCCTTTGACGATGTGACCGATCTTGTGTCGGCGCAGCGTATGGCGGCCTGGGGTGATGTCGCCCGCCGCATCGCGCATGAGATCAAGAACCCGCTGACGCCGATCCAGCTTTCGGCCGAACGCATAAGGCGCAAGTTCAGGACCCAGGTGCAAGACCCTGATGATCTTGAACAATTGGCCGATGTGATCATCCGCCAGACCAACGACCTGCGCCGGATCGTCGATGAATTCTCGAAATTCGCGCGGATGCCCGAGCCGGATCGTCGCGAAACCGACCTGACGGCTTTGGTCAAGGCGGCGGTCATGCTGCAGGAAAACGGCCTGCCGGGGGTTAGTTTCACCAAGGACCTGCCGCAGAGCCCTGACATGATCGAGATTGACGCGACGATGATCGGTCAGGCGCTGACGAACTTGATCAAGAACGCCGGGGAAGCGCTTGATGAGCAACGCGAAAAGACGCCGGGCATGGCTCCGGAAATACGCGTCAGCCTGAAGGTCAGCGACACCCATTCCACCATCCGCATCGAGGACAACGGCCCAGGCCTGCCGCCCGACCGCGCGCGCCTGTTTGAACCTTACGTGACGACCAAGGAAAAGGGCACCGGTCTTGGCCTGCCCATCGTGAAAAAGATCATCGAGGAACACGGCGGGACCCTGGTCCTGACCGATGCACCGGTTTTTGACGGCGGGACCCATGCCGGGGCCCTGGCCGAGATCCGTTTGCCGCGCGCCACGCGGGGACGGCGTTTGAATTTAGGAGGAGCCGCATGAGTATTCTGATCGTCGACGACGAAAAGGACATCCGCGAATTGATCGCGGACATTCTGAAGGACGAGGGCTATGCCGTTCGTATGGCAGGAAATTCCGACGATTGCATGACGCAGGTCAATGCCGAACCGCCCAGCCTGATGATCCTTGATATCTGGTTGAAGGACAGCCGGATGGACGGCATCGACATCCTGAAATCGGTCAAACGTGACAACCCAGACATCCCGGTCGTCATCATCTCGGGCCATGGCAACATCGAAATCGCTGTGGCGGCGATCAAGCAGGGCGCTTACGATTTCATCGAAAAGCCCTTCAACATCGACCAGCTGATGGTCGTGGTTTCCCGCGCGATGGAGACGGCGAAACTGCGCCGGGAAAACGCCGATCTGCGGCGGCGCGAGGTGACGGCCTCAGAGATGATTGGATCAAGTCCGTCCTTCAAGGTCTTGAAATCGAACCTGGAAAAGGTGACGAAATCCAACGCGCGTGTCATGCTGGCGGGGCCTGCGGGATCGGGCAAGGAACTGGCCGCGCGTCAGATCCATGCCGGGTCGAACCGGGCTGCCGCGCCCTTTGTTTCGGTCTCTTCGGCCTCTGTCGAACCCGAACGGATGGAGGAGGTGCTTTTCGGCCGCGAAACCTCGGATCGTGGTGTGGAAAAGGGGCTGTTGGAACAGGCCCATGGCGGCGTCGTCTATTTCGACGAAGTGGCCGATATGCCCTTGGGAACGCAGTCGAAAATCCTGCGCGTCCTGACCGAAAGCCAGTTCACCCGGGTGGGCGGCTCTGACAAGGTGCGCGTCGATCTGCGGGTCATCTCCTCCACCTCACGCGATTTGCGCGCCGAAATTGCCGCCGGGCGCTTTCGCCAAGAGCTTTACGACCGGCTGAACGTGGTCCCGATCCAGGTCCCTTCGCTGGAGGAGCGCCGCGAGGATATCCCTGAGCTGACCGCGCATTTCATCGACCATTTCCACCGCACGCAGGGCCTGCCGCTGCGTCGCCTGACCACCGAGGCCGAGGCCGTGTTGCAGACCATGGCCTGGCCCGGCAACATCCGCCAACTGCGCAACATCATCGAACGCGTCCTGATCCTGGGCGATGGCGCGGGCCCCGTCGAGGCGCGCGAACTGCCGCAGCCCGAACCCCAGGCCGATTCTGGCGCGCGGATGGTGCTGGGAGGCGCAATGGCGACGCTGCCCCTGCGTGAGGCGCGCGAGGTTTTTGAGCGCGAATATCTGCTGACCCAGATCAACCGCTTTGGCGGCAACATCAGCCGCACCGCCGGTTTCGTCGGCATGGAGCGTTCGGCGCTGCACCGCAAGCTGAAGTCCCTGGGTGTGGTATCCTCGTCCAAGGGCGCAGATGATGAGTAAATAGGGCTGGAATCTCCGACTATACCGCAGCATAGTGACCCCGGGTGCGCCCGCGACAGGGACAAAACTGACCCGCCACGAGAAAAACAAGGGCTATAACATGGCTGGCGATAAACAAAACTTGCAGGACGCTTTCCTGAACCATGTCCGCAAGGCCAAGGTTCCGGTGACGATTTTCCTGATCAACGGGGTCAAGCTGCAAGGCGTGATCACCTGGTTCGACAACTTCTGCGTTTTGCTCCGCCGTGATGGGCAAAGCCAATTGGTCTATAAACACGCGATTTCGACCATCATGCCGGGCGGGCCCATCGCTTTGTATGAAGGCGAAGAGTGAGCGACGACCTGACCGAAGAAGACATCTTCGCCGAGGACCTTTGGGCGGAACGCCACAAACGGCGTGGGCACGAGACGGCGGACAAGCCGACCCGGGCCTATGTTCTGCATCCCGATGTCAAGACGACCAAAAAGCGTCGCCTGGCCGAACATGGCCTGGCCGAGGCCGTGTCGTTGGCCCGCGCTTTGCCGGGGCTGGAGGTCGTGGGGGCCGAGGTTGTGCGCCTGTCCAAGGTCCATCCCGGGATGCTGTTTGGCACCGGCAAGATCGAAGAGATCAAGGGTCGGATCAAGGACCACGAGGTCGATTTGGTGCTGGTCGATGGCACCGTGGGCCCGGTGCAACAGCGCAACCTGGAAAAGGAATGGGGCATCAAGCTTCTGGACCGGACCGGGCTGATCCTGGAGATCTTCGCCGACCGCGCCCGCACGCGTGAGGGCGTGTTGCAGGTGGAACTTGCCGCGCTGACCTATCAACGAAGCCGCCTTGTCCGCGCTTGGACCCACCTGGAACGCCAGCGTGGCGGTTTCGGTTTCGTGGGCGGCCCCGGCGAGACGCAGATCGAAAGCGACCGCCGCGCCATCGACGAACAGGTGGTCAAACTGAAGCGTCAGCTGGACACCGTCAGTCGTCGTCGGGAACTGCAAAGGGCAGGGCGGCGCAAGGTGCCTTTCCCGATCGTGGCCTTGGCGGGCTATACCAACGCCGGAAAATCCACGCTGTTCAACCGGATGACCGGGGCAGAGGTGCTGGCGAAAGACATGCTTTTCGCCACTTTGGACCCGACGATGCGCGGCCTTGAACTCCCCTCGGGTCAAAAGGTGATCCTGTCCGATACCGTGGGCTTCATCTCGGACCTGCCGACGCAGCTGGTGGCGGCCTTTCGTGCGACCTTGGAAGAGGTTCTGGAAGCCGATCTGATCCTGCATGTCCGCGATATCTCGCATCCCGAGACCGCCGAACAGGCCGCCGATGTGGCCGATATCCTGACCTCTTTGGGTGTGACGGCTGCGACGCCGCAGTATGAGGTCTGGAACAAGCTGGACCTTGTCACCCCCGAGGCCCGCGCCTCTTTGGAGTTGGCCCAAAGCGGCCGCACGGGCGTCTTTGCGCTGTCGGCCATCACCGGAGAGGGCATCCCCGCGCTTCTGGAGGCGATTTCCACCGCCTTGTCGGATGCGCGCACCGAAGCGCTGCTGGAGATCCCCTTTGCCCAGGGTCGCCAACATGCCTGGCTGCATGGCAAGGGTCTGGTCCGCTCCGAGACCCAGACCGAGGACGGCTGGCACCTGACCGTCGAATGGACCGAACGCCAGGCGGGCGAGTTCCAGCGCCTTTGACCCCAAGCGCGCTGGCTTCACCTGCGAAGGCCTGACACCACCCCCCGCCCTCGGCGGGGGGTTTCATTTGATCAAAACTCTGGCGCGGATTTCGGGCCTCTGCTATCCTTATTATATTGGATGGAGATTCAAAATGAACGTGACCAGCAACCAGGATTTCGCAGCCCTCGACCAGGCCCATGCTTTGCACCCCTGGCAGCATTTTGCGGGCATGGCGCGCGAGGCGCCCTTGGTGATCACCGGCGGGCAGGGCTGCATGGTCACTGACAGCGCCGGGCGCAGCTATCTGGACGCGGTGGGCGGGGTGTGGTGCACCAATATCGGGCTGGGTCGGGCGGAAATGGCCGAGGCGATCGGCGCCCAGGCGTTGAAACTGGCCTATGCCAATCCCTTCGTCGACATGACCAATGACCCGGCGGCGCTTTTGGCGGCCAAGCTGGCCGAACTCGCGCCCGGCGACCTGAACCGTGTGCATTTCACCACCGGAGGCTCCACCGCCGTCGATACCGCCGTGCGCATGGTCAGCTATTACCACCACGCCCGCGGCAATCCGACCAAGACCGACATCGTCAGCCGCGAGAACTCTTACCACGGCTCGACTTACCTCACGCAATCGGTGGGAAAGCGGCCGGGCGACCGGGTCGACGAGTTTCGCTACAAGACCGAGGGCATCCATCACCTGAGCTGCCCCAACCCCTACCGTCGCCCGGCCCATCTGACCGAGGCGCAGTTCTGTGACGCGCTGGTGGCCGAGTTCGAAGCCCTGATCGCCCGCGTCGGCGCCGACCGGATCGGCGGTTTCATCGCCGAGCCCATCCAGGCCTCGGGCGGCATCATCATCCCGCCCGAAGGCTATCTGCGGCGGATGTGGCAGCTCTGCCAGCGCCACGACATCCTCTTTATCGCCGATGAGGTCGTCACAGGCTTCGGCCGCATTGGCCATTGGTTCGCAAGCTTGGCCGAATTCGGCGTGCAGCCCGACATGATCACCACGGCCAAGGGCCTGACCTCGGGCTATATCCCCTTGGGCGCCTTGATCTTTTCCGACCGGGTCTATCAGGCCATGGCGGGCGGCGCCTCGGGCTGGTTCACCTCAGGTTTCACCTATTCCGGCCATCCGGTCGCCTGTGCGGCAGGGCTGAAGAACATCGAGATCATGGCCCGCGAAGACCTCTTGGGCAATGCCGTCCGCGTCGGCGCCTATTTCGAGGCGCGGTTGCAAGCGCTGTCGTCGCTGCCGTTGGTGGGTGATGTGCGCGGCCGCAAACTGATGCTGTGCGTGGAGAACGTGGCCGACAAGACGACCAAGGCGCTGTTGCCCGACGAGGCGGGTGAGAGCAAGCGCATCTCCAACGCCTGCGAAGAGATGGGGCTTCTGGTTCGCCCGATCGGCCATCTGAACGTGATGTCGCCGCCCCTGACGATCACCGAAGCCCAGGTGGATTTCGTGGTGGACACGCTGGAACGCGCCATCGCCAAAGTCGCGGATGATCTGGTGCGTGAAGGGTTCAAACTGGGCTGACGGTTGGGGCGCAGCGCCTGTTGCTGACCCTTGCCCTTTCCGGCCCAAGGCGGCCTCGCGCAAAGCGCTCGGCCCGCGCGGCGGCGGAGGGGGCCTCGCCCTGCGGGCTCGTCCCGCGCAGCGGCCCCGGCCCGGGGGCAAGCCCCCGGGTCCATCCGGTCTGCCCGGCCCAGCCTATCCCCTGGCGGAAACAACAGACGCCCAAGCGTCCTTGCTCTTTCATCTTTTCAAAAATATCCCACGGAGGGATCCGGGGAGGTGTGAAACCTCCCCGGGGCCTCCGCCCGCGCGCCGTCTGGCATTACGCCCGCGCGTCCCGCAGCGCCACCGCCGCCGCGCGGGCCGAGCCGCAGGCGAGGCCCCCCTTTCCGCCCAAATGCCCCCCGAATCAGCTTCCCCCCGACTCAGCTGCCCCGGTAAGTCGAATAGCCAAAGGGCGACAGCAACAGCGGCACATGGTAATGTGCGTTCTCATCGACGATGCCGAACCGGATCGGCACCTGGTCGAGAAACAGCACCTCCCCCGCAACCTGACCCGTCGCCCGCAAGTAATCGCCCGCGTGAAACACCAGCTCGTAACCGCCCGCCCGGAAGTCCTTGCCCTTCAGCAAGGGCACATCCGACCTTCCATCAGCATTGGTCACCACTTCGGCGATCTTTTTGTGGCTGTTGCCCGTCACCCGGTAAAGCCAGATCACCACCCCCGCCGCAGGCATCCCCCGCGCGGTATCCAGCACATGCGTCGTCAGCCAACCTTCCGCCATTTCTGCCTCCATTTTCCGCAAATCTAGCCGCCTGCGCCGCCCCTGTCGCGCCCCTTATCCCCCGAAATCACCTATCGGCATTATTTGATACCGCCCGCGCCGCCCTGCGCCTAAACTCCGGCCATTGGAGGCGAAAATGATCCGTTACCCCCGTGACTTCCGTGGCCATGGCCGCAATCCTCCGCCCGCGAATTGGCCCGGTGGCGCCCGCATCGCGATTTCGCTCGTGCTGAACTACGAGGAAGGCGGCGAGAACAACCTTCTGCATGGCGATGCGCAGTCCGAGGCCTTTCTTTCCGACATCGCCGGCGCTGCGCCCTGGCCGGGGATGCGGCATTGGAACATGGAATCGATCTATGACTATGGGGCGCGGGCCGGGTTCTGGCGGCTGCATCGGCTGTTCACGAGCCTTGATTTGCCGGTGACGATCTATGGCGTCTCGACCGCCTTGGCGCGCAACCCCGAACCGGTGGCCGCGATGAAAGAGGCCGGTTGGGAGATCGCCTCGCATGGCCTGAAATGGGTCGATCACCGTGACATGGACCCCGCGGAGGAGGCCCGCCAGATCGCGGAATCCATCCGCCTGCACACCGAAGTCGTGGGCACCCCGCCGCGCGGCTGGTATACCGGGCGCTGTTCGATGAACACGGTGCGCCTGACCGCCGAGACGGGCGCTTTCGACTGGATTTCCGACACTTACGACGACGATCTTCCCTATTGGGCCGAAGTGGGCGACCGTGACCAACTGGTCATCCCCTATACGCTAGAGGCCAATGACATGCGCTTTGCCACGGCGCCGGGCTATACCGATGGCCAGCAGTTCGAGACCTATTTGCGCGACACCTTCGATACGCTGATGACGGAGGGCGGAAAGATGTTCTCGATCGGGCTGCACAACCGCTTGATCGGGCGGCCGGGCAAGATGGCGGGGCTGAAGCGCTTCCTTGATTACGCCATGGCACATGACGGGGTCTGGTTCGCGACGCGGGGCCAGATCGCGGCGCATTGGGCGGCAACCCATCCCCACACCCGCATCGAGCGGCCCTCGAAGATGACCCGCGACCGGTTTGTGGCGCTTTATGGTGGGATATTTGAACACTCCCCCTGGATCGCGGAGGGGGCACATGGGCTGGAACTGGGGCCCGCACATGACAGCGCCTTGGGTCTGCACTCTGCGCTCGCCCGGGTTTTCCGAAGCGCCCCGCAGGCGGCGCGGCTTCAGGTGCTGCAATCCCATCCCGATCTGGCCGGAAAACTCGCCGCAGCCAAAAGGCTGACAGCGGACAGCAGCGCCGAACAGGCCTCGGCCGCCCTGGACGCCCTTACGGATGAAGAACGCCAGCGTTTCAGGGGCTTGAACGCGACTTACACCGCAAGGCATGGCTTTCCCTTCATCATCGCGGTGCGCGACCATTCGAAAGCGCAGATCCTGCAGGCCTTCGAAACCCGCATCGCCCATGACACCGACACCGAATTCGTCACGGCCTGCGCCCAGGTCGAACGCATCGCCCTCCTCCGATTGAAGGCTGTTTTGCCATGAAAGTTTTGCCATGAACTACCACCTGCCCCCCGGCGGACTGCCGCCGCAAACCGCGCTGATGACCGGACGTGCCGTCTTTACCGAGGCCTATGCCTTCATCCCGCGTGGTTGCTTTTCCGATATCGTGACCAGCCATCTGCCAGGCTGGGCCCAAACCCGTCTTTGGCTGATCGCGCGCCCCATGTCGGGGTTTTCCGAAACCTTCAGCCAATATGTGATGGAGGTCGCCCCAGGCGGCGGTTCGGACATGCCCGACGCCGATGAAGGCGCCCAGCATTGGCTGTTTTTCACCGGCGGCAAGGCGACCTTGACCGTGGATGAGGTAACGACAGAGGTGTCCGCCGGGTCCTATGCCTATATCCCGCCCGGCACAGCCTGGCGTCTGCGGGCCGAGGGCCAAGACCCCACCCGCTTTCACTGGATACGCAAGCTATATGAGCCCGCCCCGGGGATTGCGGCGCCCAAGCCCTTTATCACCTCGGACCAGGAAACCCCGATCCGCTGGATGCCCGACACGCAAGACCGCTGGGGCACGACGCGCTTTGTCGATCCCCAGGACCTGAGCCATGATGCCCATGTCAATATCGTCACCTTCGAGCCCGGCGGCGTCATCCCCTTCGAGGAAACCCATGTCATGGAGCATGGGCTTTACGTGCTGGAGGGCAAGGCGGTCTACAAGCTGAACCGCGATTGGGTCGAGGTCGAGGCCGGCGATTTCATGTGGCTGCGCGCCTATTGCCCGCAGGCCTGTTACGCGGCAGGCCCGGGGCGGTTCCGGTATCTGCTGTATAAAGACGTGAACCGCCATGCGAAGTTGCGCGGGGTGTTGAGGTAGCGGCGGGGTGAACCCCGCCCTACGTCCTGCGGTAACGGGGGGATTGATCTGGCTTGACCCCAAGCCGGAGCATCTTGCCCGCCCCCCCTGTTTCGGCTACCAAAACCCACCGGATAGGCTGCGTCTCCGGGGCATCAGGCCGAACGACGGGGCTCCCCATATGGAGCTGACGATGGCCCTTGAAGATGCCAAACACGAGATCGACACCGCCTTCACCCGCACCCAGCACCGCGGTTACGCCTTTGAAAACGCCTTTGCCGGGGCGACATCCTTCCTGCGCCGGACCTATACCAAGGACCTGACCGGGGTGAACCTCGCGATCACCGGCGTCCCGTTTGACCAGGCCGTCACCCATCGCACCGGCACCCGCTTTGGGCCAAGGGCGATCCGCGAAGCGTCAAGCCTCATGGCCTTTGACCCGCCGACGGGCTGGCCCACCAACCCTCTGGAAGAGCTGGACATCATCGACTACGGCGATGTGGCTTTCGATTATGCCATGGTCAGCGACTTTCCCGCGACGCTGACCGCGCATATCCGCAAGATCCTGGATGCCGGGGCAGGGTCCATCACCCTGGGCGGCGACCATTACATCACCTTTCCGATCCTGCGGGCCTATGCCGAGAAGTTCGGCCCCCTGAGCCTGATCCATTTCGACGCCCATTCCGACCTGTGGCCCGATGATGATCTGACCCGGATCGACCACGGCACCATGTTTTACAAGGCGGTCAAGACTGGGCTGGTGGACCCCAAACGCTCGGTCCAGATCGGCATCCGCACCACGACCGAGGATTACCTTGGCGTCAATGTGATCACCGCGCGCGAGCTGCATGAAAAGGGCACCGCATGGGCCGTGGCGCGCGCGCGTGACATCGTGGGCGACCATCAGACCTATGTGACCTTTGACATCGACGCGCTGGACCCGGCCTTTGCGCCGGGGACGGGGACGCCGGTTTGGGGCGGTCTTGCCTCTTGGCAGGCGGCGGCGATGCTGCGCGACCTTGCAGGGATCAACATGGTCGGCGGCGATGTGGTCGAGGTCTCGCCGCCCTATGACCCGACAGGCGTCACGGCGATTGCCGGGGCCCATGTTGCTTATGAGTTGATCTGCCTTTACCATTGGGCCCGAACCCAAAGGTAAGCCCAACCCAAAGGTAAGCCCAACCCAAAGGGGAAACCCTGCTCATGGGGAAACCCGAATCCATAGGAAAGCCATGACGCTGAAATCCGCAGCCCTGTTGATCCTGACGATTTTCGCGGGGCTGCAGATCTATATCCGCCTGGCGGTGAATGATCCGGCCGATTGGCATGTCGACCTGGTCAAGGCGCGGCCTGCCGATCTGGTGCCCAACCCCTCGGCTGCGATCACGCGACTGGAGGGCGGGGCCTTTGTCGACCTGACCCCCACCGATCCCGCCGCGGCCCTGGCCGCCATGGCCCAAGCGGCCGCCGCCACGCCGCGGACCCAGGTCTTTGCGGGCTCGGTCGCCGAGGGCCACGTGACCTGGGAGACCCGCTCTCTGCTGTGGGGCTTCCCCGATTACACCACGGCCCAAGTGACGCCACAGGGGCTGACGGTCTATGCCCGCCTGCGCTTTGGGCGGGGCGATATGGGCGTGAACGCGGCACGGCTGGCGGAATGGACTGCCGGGCTGTAGGTTTGGGGGATTGACCAAAGCTGTCATTGACCAAACCTGTCATTGAACAGTTGCGACTTGCCCTGTATCGGCAAAAGGCCCCCCCGGACAGGAGCCTTGCGTGTCGACCATCGTCTTTATCCGCACCACCAAACTGACCGCCGCCGTCACGCAGCTTTTTGACCTTTGGTCGCAAATCCTGCCCGGAGAGGTGGCGCTTCTGGTCGACGAGACGGCCGGCGCGGTTGATACCGGCGATCTGCCCAAGCATGGCTTTCGCTGGGGCGATCTTTTGGCCCAGGGCCTGCCGGATCGGCCACGGGGTCAGACACAGGCGGTCTGCGCCGATTACCTGATGGCGGCGCTGGCGGCGGATATGGCGCCGACCGACAGGGCTTTGGTCGTCGATGCGGCCCTGGTGCCGCAGATTGCCGATGTCCAGGCCTGGCGCGCGGTTCTGGACGGGCTTGGCGGCCATGACCTGATCCTGGCGCAGGTGGCGCCTGCGCCGAAACCGATGGCCGGGCTTTACGCCGAAGCCCTGACCGCAAGCCCCGCGCTCTTTGGCTTTACGGCGGCTGCGGCGCGGCTTTTGCTGCAGCGCCGGCGCGAGATTGCCGATCAGATCCTGTCGGGCCAGCACCTGCATTGGCCGGCGGCACAGGTTTTCTTGCCCTCCGAGGCGCGCGCCCTGGGGCTTGTGGTGGCCGACCTTGCCACGCTGTTGCCCGGCCCTGTGGTGATGGAGCCTGCGGCGCCGCTTTTGCGCGAAAGCCAGCCAAAGACGGTGCTGGCCAATGGCCTGACCTTCCCCCTGGCCGATGACCGCGCCGATTACCTGACCCGGGTCGGTGCGCTGTTGACCGCACGTCTGGCGCCCGAGGCCCTGGCCGCACTTCTGGCCCCCGTCATGCCCCTGACCGCGCCCGAGGAAAAGGCGCTCTCCGACCTGGCCTGGCAGCGCTACGGCTCGCCCTCGCTTGAACGGTTCTTGCCCCGCCCGCGCCCTGCGCCGCGGCTTTATGTCCAGGCCAGGGTGTTTGACGATCAGGCGGCCGAAGTCTTTGATCTGTGGTCCAAGGTCCTGCCGGGCCGAGTCAGCCTTCTGCTGCCCCAAGCGGCCGAGACGGGGGACCGGCCCTTTGTCCTGTTGGCCACGGCTTCCGACCCCCAGACCCCCGACCCCCAGACCCCCGAGACCGCCATGGCGACCCTGGCGCCGCTGATGTCGGACCTGGATTTCACCTTGGTCGTCCAGGTCGAGGCCGTGCCGGTGGTGCAGACCCCCAAGGCCTGGGCCAAGATCCTGACCCAATGCGCCGAGGCGGATCTTGCGCTGGTCCAGGTCACGCATCGCGGGGCGGCCTGGGTCCATGCCCGCGGTTTGGACGGGCTTTACACCGATGCCGAAATCCACGGCTGCCAGCCCTTCTTTGTGGGCTTTACCGCCCAGGCCGCCCGGGCGCTTTTGGCGCGTCGGGCCGCGCTGACATCCCAGCCCGCGCCGATGGTCTTTCTGGCCACCGAGGCGCTGCGCCTGGGTCTGACCATCGCGGACCTTGCCAAGCTCATGCCGCGCCTGGCGCGCGGGTTGCAGCCGAACCGCCCCTGGTGGTGGCCCGCCCGGCCGCGCTATTTCGGCCATAACCTGCTGGTCCATCCCGTGACCTCTGACCGCAAGGTCTTTTTGACCGGCGTGGTCAGCATGATCCGCGCCAAGGTCGACCCCGCGCGTGTGGCCTCTCATCTGGCGCCGGTCCTGCCGCTGACCGCGCAGGAAACCCGCTGGATGCAGGTGACGGTGGACAAGGCCTGGGGCGGCGTGCCCGGGCTGGAGGCGCTGATCCCCCAGACCGCGCGCGACCCCGGCACCCCCGCCACGCTGCGGCTTTTCATCCGCAGCAAGGTCATGGACGACATGACTGCGGCGCTTTTCGACCTTTGGTCGCAGGTGCTTCCCGGTCAGGTCACGATCCTGATGGATGAGACAGAGGGCAGGATCGACACCGGCGATCGGCCGAAAGTGGCCTTCGACCTCAAGGACTTGCAACGCCAGGGCCTGCCCACGCGGCCCGAGGACAAGGCCGCCTGGCATTGCAGCGACTATGTCATGGCCGCGCTGGAACCCCATCTGGCGCCGCAGGATTTCGCGCTGGTGATGGATGCCGCCGCCGTGCCGGTGATCCATGACCCAGAGGCCTGGCGCGCGGCGCTGGCGCGGCTGGCCCTGGGCGATCTGGCCGCCGCCGACCTGGGGCCGCGCCCCGAAGAGTGGCGCTGGCGGCGCGGCCTGGGCCGGATCTATGCCGATGCCGAGGTGATGGGCTGTCAGACCGTGGTTCTGGGCTTCACCCGCGCCACCGCCCGCGCCATGACCGCGCGCCGGCTGCAGATTGCCGCGGACCTTGCCGCCGGTCTGCACGACCAATGGCCGCATGGCGAGGCTTTCGTGGCCACCGAGGCCCTGCGCCTGGGGCTGCGTGTCACCGATCTGATGGTCGAGATGCCGGGGCTTGGACCCGAGTTCTCGCCCCATGCGCCCTTTTGGTGGGACAAGCGGCCGGCGCAGATCGGCCGCAACACCTTGCTGCATCCGGTGACGCGCCAGCGCGAGACCTTCGTGGCCAATATCGTGGCGATGATCCGCAAATCCGACCCGCCGCGCCTGGTGGCCGAGCGTCTGTCCGCGATCCTGCCGCTGACCGATGCCGAAAGGGAATGGCTTGACCTTGTGGTGTCGCGCCACACCGATATGCCCGACCTTGCGCGCTTCCTCGCCTTTGGCGCAGCTTGACGGGTCGCGGATCACCGGTTGGCCCCCCCGATCAAAGGAGGGGCCCTTGACCAAACCGACATTCCGCGCCAAACCCGCGCCATGCTGCCAGTGGACAAACTCGCCCAGATCGAAGACCGCTTCGCCTATGTCGAGGCGCGGTTGAATGACGGCGGCCAGCCGTCGCAGATTGCCGACCTGTCGCGCGAATACACCAACCTGCGCCCCGTCGTGGCCCAGATCGCTGAATGGCGCCAGTCGGTCCTGGACCTGACCGAGGCCGAGGCGATGCTTTCCGACCCCGAAATGCGCGAACTGGCCGAAGAAGAGCTTCCCCGGCTGAAGGCGCGCATCCCAGAAATGGAACAGGCGCTGCGCCTGGCGCTGTTGCCCAAGGATGCCGATGACGCCAAGCCCGCCATCCTGGAGATTCGCCCCGGCACCGGCGGCGACGAGGCGGGGCTTTTCGCCGCCGACCTGGCCCGGATGTATCAGCGCCATGCCGAAAAGATGGGCTGGTCCTGGGAGGTGCTGGAAGAGGCCCATTCCGACCTGGGCGGGATCAAGGAACTGACCGTCCGCGTGGCCGGCGAGGGCGTCTTTGCCCGGCTGAAGTATGAAAGCGGCGTCCACCGCGTCCAGCGCGTCCCCGAGACCGAGGCCCAGGGCCGCATCCATACCTCGGCCGCGACCGTCGCCGTCCTGCCCGAGGCCGAAGAGGTCGAGATCGACATCCCGGCATCAGATATCCGCATCGACACGATGCGCAGCTCTGGCGCGGGCGGCCAGCATGTCAACACGACCGACTCGGCCGTGCGCATCACCCATTTGCCCACCGGCATCATCATCACCTCGTCGATGAAGTCCCAACACCAGAACCGCGCCACCGCCATGGCCGTCCTGCGCGCCCGCCTGCACGACATGGAGCGTTCGCGGATCGACAATGCCCGGTCAGCCGATCGTCGGGCGCAGGTGGGGTCAGGCGACCGGTCGGAACGCATCCGCACCTATAACTTCCCCCAAGGCCGCCTGACCGATCACCGCATCAACCTGACGCTGTATAGTCTGGCGCAGATCATCGAAGGCAACCTGACCGAAATCATCGACGCTCTGACCGCCCATGACCAGGCCGCCAAACTGGCCGAAGCGGAATGAGGGCGCAACAGGCCCTGACCGAGGCCGTGGCGGTCTTGCGCGGGGCAGGGGTCGCGGATGCGGGCCGCGATGCGCGGCTTCTTTTGGCCCAGGCGCTGGGGATCGCGGCGGAACGGGTCAACATGATCTTGCATGACGATATGCCCGACGCGGCCCATCTGCGTCTTGGCGCCCTCGTGCAAATCCGGGCCTCCCGGGTGCCGATGGCGCAGATCCTGGGGGAAAGGCTCTTTTGGGGCCGCGCCTTCAAGGTGACGCGGGACACGCTGGACCCCCGCCCCGAAACCGAGATCCTGGTGGCCGAGGCCCTGACCCGGCCCTTTTCCAGGATGCTGGACCTTGGCACCGGCACGGGCTGCATCCTGATCTCTTGTCTTTTGGGGATGCCGCAGGCGGTGGGGGTGGGCGTCGATATCTCGCCCGAGGCCCTGCAAGTGGCCGCGCAAAACGCCCGCACCCATGGGGCCAAGGCCAGCTTTCTGGAGTCCGACTGGTTTGCCCGAGTCGAGGGGCGCTTTGACCTGATCGTGTCGAACCCGCCCTATATCGCCGCGGACGAGATGGCCGACCTCGCGCCCGAAGTGCGCGACCACGAACCCCATCTGGCCCTGACGCCCGGTGGCGACGGGCTGCAGCCCTACCGGATCATCGCCCGCGCGGCGCCGGCGCGGCTGATGGCGGGGGGGCGTCTGATGGTCGAGATCGGCCCGACCCAGGGCGCCGCGGTCCTGCGGCTTTTTGCCGCCGAGGGGCTGAAGCCCATCCGCATCCTGCAGGATTGGGATCAGCGTGACCGGGTTGTGATTGCGGAAAAACCGGCCTTGGAGCGTGACTTTGACGCCACCTTGGGCTGATTGTCCCGGATTGGCGGAAAAATCTCCTTGCCGTGAGCGCCGGCATGTGGTTATCAGACCCAACGCAGGCAGGTGCATGACGCCGCCCGCGCCCCCTTCCATCCGCTTCTTTCCGGGTCATTCTGTCCCGAAGCGCTGATCGGATCATCGGATCAAAGGACCCCATGCGCTCTTCCAAGTCCCGCTCGCGTTCGAAAACGAACCGCCCGCGCACGCTCGGCAATATCATCAACCGGGTGTTTGACTCGTCGGGCCCCGAGGGCAAGGTGCGTGGCACGCCGGCCCAGCTGATCGAGAAATACCAGTTCCTCGCCCGCGACGCACAATTGTCGAACGACCGGGTGGCGGCCGAAAACTTCCTGCAGCATGCCGAACATTACACGCGCCTTTTGGCCGAGGCCCAGCGTGAGATGGCCGCCGAACAAGAAGCCCGCCAGCAGCACCAGCCCCAAGGTGGCGGGAACGGCCAGAACGGGGGCCAGAACGGGGGCCAAAATGGGGGCGGTCGGCGTGACGATTTCCGCCAGGACTACCGGCCCGAATACCGCGAACAGGACGATCAACCCGATATCTCCGGCCATGACGTGATCGACGTGATGGGCGACGAGGATGTGGGTCTGGTCGCCACTCCCGAAGCCCGCCCCGAAAGCCGGCAGGACAATCGGGGTGAGGGGCGTGGCGAGGGGCGCGGCGACTACCGCGACCGCAACCAGCAACCGCGGCCCGAGCGCACAGAGAACCGGAACGAGAACCGCGGCGAGAACCGCAGCGATAACCGGGGCGATGGCAATCGCAACGGCGGTGCCAATGGCCAGCGCCGGACCTATCCGCCCCGCGTCGATCAACGCGACCAAGCCCCGCGCGACGCGAACCGCGGCGAGCAAGGTGCGCGCGACCAAAGCCGGGGCGACCAAAACCGCGGCGAGCGCAACGAAACCCGCCGTGACGCGCCCCGTCAGGATGCGCCCCGTCAGGAGGCCCCGCGCCGCGAAGACCCGCGCCGCGATGAGCCCAAGCGCGACGAAGCGATGACGCCCGAAGCCGTCAAGGCCGAGGCGCCCCGCAAAGAGACCCCGCGCCCTGAAAAGCCCCGCCGCGACCCCGCAGTTCAGGCGGCAGACCAAACGGGGGCCCAAACGGGGGTTCAAACCTCCGAGGCCAAGGCAAATGCTGCGCCCGAAGCGCAAACCGCGCTGTTCCCCGAAGACCAGGCCCCGGCGAAAAAGCCCCGCGCCACTCCGGCCAAGCCGCGCGCCCCGAAAAAGCCCGCCGAGGCCGCATCGGAGCCCAAGGCGGAACCCAAATCCGAAGACACCGCTGACTGAATCCCAGCGGAGCGCCTGCGGCGCAAGCCTTTGCCTCACCTCTCGCGCCAAGCGCGCGAGAGGCTCAGGTGCTCCGCAGGGGATATGTAAGCCAGTATGAAAGAGGGGCGGGGCCAGTCGGTTCGCGCCCCCCTTTCATACTGACACAAATACTCTCTGAGATTCGGCCAAGGCCCGGAAGCCGAAATAAAGGCCTTGGTCTTCGCGTCTTTCACAATGGCCCAAATATCCCCGCCAGAGGCTCCCGGAGACGAAGGGCGTCAGCCCGCAGTCGACACATAGGCTTGCGGCGCAGCCGCGCCTTTGGATCAGGGCTAGCCACGCGCGGCAAAGGCCCGGGCCAGCGCGCAGAACTGCTCCAGCGGGATTTCTTCGGCCCGCGAGGTCGGCTTGATCCCGACGCTTTCCAACAGCGCCTCGACATCGCCCAAGGGTTTCAGCGACGACCGCAGCATCTTGCGCCTTTGGCCAAAGGCCTGGGCCACGACGCGGTTCAAGACAGCGGCATCGGCGGGAAAACGCGGCTCGGGCAGGGCCTTCAGATGGACCACCGCGGAATGGACCTTGGGGGCCGGGGTAAAGGCCTCGGGCGGCAGATGCATCACGATCTTGGGGTCGGTCCGCCATTGGCACAGGATCGCAAGACGCCCGTAATGGTCATCGCCGACCTTGGCCGTGATGCGCAAAGCGACTTCCTTTTGGAACATCAACGTCATCGAGGTCCAGAAGGGTGGCCAAACCGCCGGCGTCAGCCAGCGGGTCAGAAGCTCGGTGCCGACGTTATAGGGCAGATTGGCGGCAATGCGGATCGGCGGGGTCAGATGCTGCAACGGGTCCAGTTGCAGCGCGTCGCCTTCGATCACGGTCAGGCGGCCGGGGTAATGGGCGCCGACCTCCTCCAGTGCCGCGATGCAGCGGCGGTCTTTTTCCACGGCCACCACGCGCCGCGCACCCTCCATCAGCAATCCGCGGGTCAGGCCACCGGGGCCGGGGCCGACCTCCAGGATATCGGAATTCGCCAAATCCCCGGCCAGACGCGCGATTTTCGACGTCAGGTTCAGGTCCAAAAGGAAGTTCTGCCCCAACTCTTTCTTGGCGGCAAGATCATGGGCGCGGATCACGTCGCGCAGCGAGGGCAGGCCATCAGGAGAGGTCATGTCACACCGTAAAGGGGGCGAGAGTCGCGCCGGTCAAAGTCAAAAGCACCGAAGGCGCCACGCAGAAGATATGGTTGGGCGTGCCCGCCGCGGCCCAAACCTGGTCGAAGTCCATCAGCCGCGGGTCCATCCAAAGGGGCGAGGCCGTCAGATGGCCCACAGGTGACACCCCGCCGATGGCAAAGCCCGTCACCGCCCGCACCGTCGCCGCATCGGCCCGGGTCAGGGCCTGTCCCGCAAGTGCCGAGGCGCGCGATGGGTCAACCTGGTTGCCGCCTGCGGTCAGAAACAGGCACAAGGACCGCTCGCCCTGAAACAGGATCGACTTCACGATCTGATCGACCGCGCAGCCCGCCATGGCTGCCGCCTCAGGGGCCGTGCGGGTCGAGGCCGGCGTTTGCAGGATCGTGACATCGACCCCTTTCAGGGCCTCGGTCACACGGGTCAGGCTTTTGGACATCAAGGGCTCCTTGGCTTCGCTTCTGGCACCGCTTGACCCGCCCCGCAAGTGCCCGGGGCCTTTTCAACGCGCGCAGGCCGTGATAGAGGCCCGGGGCAATTCGGCGCCAATCGCGGCGCCCCATATCCGGAGTTTCCCATGGCGATCGAACGCACCCTGTCCATCATCAAGCCTGATGCCACCAAGCGCAACCTGACCGGCAAGATCGTTGCCAAGTTCGAGGATGCCGGCCTGCGCGTTGTCGCCTCCAAGCGCATCCACCTGTCGGCCGCCGTCGCTGGCGAGTTCTACGGCGAGCATAAAGAGCGCGGCTTTTTTGGCGAGCTGGTGGCCTATATGGCTTCGGAGCCGGTCGTGGTTCAGGTTCTGGAAGGCGAGAATGCCATTGCCAAGAACCGCGAAGTGATGGGCGCGACCGATCCGGCCGCCGCCGCCGAAGGCACGATCCGCAAGGACTTCGCTTTGTCCAAGGGCGAAAACTCGGTCCATGGGTCGGACAGCCCGGCCGCTGCCGCGCGCGAGATCTCTTTCTTCTTCTCGGGCCTTGAACTGGTCGGCTGATCGGTTTCAACGTCTTGGAAAGGGCCGCGCCGCAGGGTGCGGCCCTTTTGCTTTGGTTTGTGGCCCCGATCTCTTGAGGGCCAGATCGCTTGGGGGCCAGATCTCTTGGTGGCCAGCGTCGATTGGGGGCCAGCCCCCAAACCCCCGGGATATTTATGAAAAGATGAAATGGGGGGCAGGTCCATCCGCGTCGGCGGGGCCTTCAGGCCAGTGCGGTGAGGGCGCGCGCCCTACAAAGCTGATCCCATATCGGTGAGAGACGTGAAAGCCTCGTGGCGGCCATGTCCCGCCGATTGCAGGCTTGGCATCCGGTAGGGCGACACAGGCGGTGGTTAAGCTTAGGCCGGGATCACGCCGATCTGGCGCAGGGCCTGATCCAGCGGGCGGGGCAGGGTGCCAGCCTTGGGGGGTGCCGCAAAGGCAGCCGTTTCGACCTCGGCCTTCAGCGCGTCGAAATCCGCGCGCAGTTGCGCTTTTTCGGCGCCCTTGCAATCGTTCCAGGGACGGCCTTGCAGCGCCATCACCAGCACGTAATAGCCGATGAAATGCGGCGGTTGGCCCGAGAGCAACAGCCGGCGATAGGCCTCATGCGCGCCCAGCGTGCGCAGCTCTTCGGCCGTGGTCAGGCCGGCCTTGGCAAAGCTTGCCTCGGAGGCCGGACCCAGGTTCTTGATTGTCGAAATCGCCGCCATGCATCGCATCCCAAGCCTTTCGGCCAGTCTAGCCGCTGGCGCAGGGCACGGGAAGCCGGTTCGGCCTCAAAGCCGGGCCGCGTTTTGGACGGGCTGTGTTACAGCGCGGCCCAATCGCGGAAGATCGGTTTCGGCGCCTGGCCACCGGTCTGTTGCGGGGTGGTGGGTTGCTGGCCCTGCTGCTGTTGCGGGGCGGTATCTTTGGCCAAGGACATCTCTGCTCCTGATGTTTGCGGCATTCTGCCTGTCATTTCCACCCGGTCAGATATCGCATCAGATTGCGGCAAAGACGTGGCGGATGGGCGCCTGATACGCGCCCTGATGGTCAAATGCAATCTGCCCCGGGTGCGCCACCTTCACCTTGTCGTGCACAAAACGCCCAAGCTTTGGGCGGATTTTGCAAAGCGCTTGTCAGATGAGGCGGCGACCGCCATTCTGGTCCTTGCGACAGGGGAAGGACGAGGGCCGAATCCAAAGCGTTTTGATTTCGTCACAATCGTGAAAAAACTGCTAGGAGTCGGGCTGAAAATGAGAAATGTTTGCGCTAACAGTGACGCGGTTTGAGGCGGGGAATCAGGCAGGGTGTCTGACCCTTGCCTTGACGGGACCAAGGCAGGGATTAGGCTCATGGCAGCAAGAACAAAAACGGCGGACACCAGCGTGAACCAACAGATCCTCTCGACTCCCAGCTTGACGGCCAAAGACCTGCAAGCCGATGTGCTGCGCCACCTGACCTCGACGCTTGGCAAGGATCAGCCCAATGCCTCGCTGTTCGATTGGCGCATGGCCCTGTCCTATGCGATCCGCGACCGGATCGTGGCGCCGTGGTTTGCCTCGACCCGCCGGGTTTACGGCGAGGACCGCAAGCGCGTCTATTACCTGTCGATGGAATTTCTGATCGGCCGCCTTTTGGAAGATGCGACCGTCAACCTTGGCCTGCGCGACACCGCGATCGAGGTCATGGCGAACCTGGGTCAGGACTTCCGCGCCATCGTCGAGGACGAGCCCGATGCGGCGCTGGGGAATGGCGGGCTTGGCCGTCTGGCCGCCTGTTTCATGGAAAGCATGGCGACGGTCGGTTGCCCGGCCTATGGCTATGGCATCCGCTATGAACATGGCCTGTTCCGCCAGCGCTTTGTCGGCGGCCAACAGGCCGAGGTCCCCGAAGACTGGCTGACCCACCGCTACCCCTGGGAGTTCGAGCGTCCCGAAAGCGCCTATGTGATCGGCTTCAAGGGCCATGTCGAATTGCAGGACGGCCGCGAGGTCTGGGTTCCGGGCGAGACGGTTCAGGCGCAGGCCTATGACGCCCCGGTCGTGGGCTGGCAGGGCAAATGGGCCAATACGCTGCGGCTTTGGTCGGCCAAGCCCACGGCTCTGTTCGATCTGGAGCGGTTCAACCGCGGCGACTATGCGGCCGCGGCCGAGCCCGAGGCTTTGGCCCGCACGCTGTCGCGCGTGCTGTATCCCGATGACACGACCTATCAGGGCAAGGAACTGCGGCTGAAGCAAGAGTTCTTCATGACCTCGGCCGCGCTGCAAGACATCCTGCGGCGGTTCACCGCCAATCATGCCGACCTGCGCCAGTTGCACAAGCATGTGGCGATCCAGATGAACGACACCCATCCGGCCATCGCGGGCCCGGAACTGGTGCGGCTTTTGGTCGACGACCACCGGCTGGACTTCACCGAGGCCGTGCATATCGCGCAAAAGTGCCTGGGCTATACCAACCATACGCTGCTGCCCGAGGCGCTGGAGCGGTGGGCGACCTTTACCTTCGGCACGACCCTGCCGCGCCACATGCAGATCGTCGAACGCATCGACGCCTGGCACAAGGACGAGAACCACGCCCGGCCGCATTACGTCGGCATCGTCAAGCACCACGAGGTGCGGATGGGGGAGCTGGCCTTTGTCATGGCCCACAAGGTCAACGGGGTTTCGGCCTTGCACTCTGACCTGGTCAAGCGGTCCTTGTTCCCCGAGTTGAACGCGCTGCATCCTGACCGCATCATCAACATGACCAATGGCGTGACACCGCGCCGCTGGCTGAAGATGTGCAACCAGCCGCTTGCCGGTCTGATCACGCGCACGATTGGCGAGGGTTGGGAAGACAACCTTGACCGGCTGAAAGAGCTGGAGCCCGCGATTGAAACCCCGGAATTCCGCAAGGAATTCATGGCGGCCAAGCGGGAAAACAAGGTGGCCACGGCGGCCTGGATCAAGGCGCAATGCGGGATCACCGTCTCGCCCGATGCGCTGTTCGATGTGCAGATCAAGCGCATCCATGAGTATAAGCGCCAGCTGTTGAACATCCTGCAGACCATCGCGCATTGGAACCGGTTGAAGGCGAACCCCGGTGGCAACCATGTGCCGCGGGTCAAGATCTTTGGCGGCAAATCCGCGCCGGGTTATGCGGTGGCCAAGGAAATCATCCATCTGATCAACGATGTGGCCAGCGTGATCAATGCCGATCCGGTGACGGGCGACCTGCTGAAAATCGTCTATCCGGCGAATTACAACGTCTCGATGGCCGAACATCTGGTGCCTGCCGCCGACCTGTCCGAACAGATCTCGACCGCGGGCAAAGAGGCCTCGGGCACCGGCAACATGAAGTTCATGATGAACGGCGCGCCGACCATCGGCACGCTGGACGGGGCCAATGTGGAAATCCTGCAGGAAGTGGGGGCGGAGAACTTCTTCCTGTTCGGCATGACCACCGAAGAGGCCTGGAAGCGCCGTGAGGACCCCGACCATTCGCGCAAAGCCATCGACGCCAGCCCGGCGCTGCAACTGGTCTTGCAGCAGATCGCCGAGGGCAAATTCTCGGCCGGCCAAACCGACCGCTATCATGGGCTGGTGCACCGCGTCTGGCACCACGATTACTTCCTCGTGGCGGCGGATTTCGACGCCTATGACCTTGCGCAACAAGAGGTTGACCGCGTCTTTGCCGATCCCGACCGTTGGGCGCGGATGGCGGCCTTGAACACGGCGCGGTCGGGCTTCTTTTCGTCGGATCGCACGATCCGGGCCTATATGAAAGACATCTGGGATATTCCTTCGGCGCTGTAACGGCGCCGGGGGCTGAAGGGGGAGGGGAGCATGACTGCAATCGACATGGGGGCCGCGGCAGCGGTCGTCGAGGGGCGACATGGCGATCCTTTCGCCGTGTTGGGGCCTCATCTGGCGGGCAACGCGTGGCGGGTGACGGTCTTTGTCCCCGGTGCCACGCGGTTGGCTCTGTTGCCCAAGGGCAAGGGGGCCAAACCCGTCGAGATGGAACAGGTCCTGCCCGGCCTTTTCGTGGGCAGCCTGCCCAAGCGGGTGGATTATCGGCTGCGAGCGGGCAATGACCATGCCGAATGGGAGTTCGACGACGCCTATCGCTTTGGCCCCGTGCTGGGCGAGATGGATGAATACCTGTTGGGCGAGGGCACGCACCAGCGGCTTTGGCAGGTTCTGGGCGCGCATCTGATCACCCATGAGGGCGTGGCGGGCGTCCATTTCGCGGTCTGGGCGCCCAATGCGCAGCGCGTGTCCGTGGTGGGCGATTTCAACATCTGGGACGGGCGGCGCCATCCGATGCGGCGTCGCGGTCCGACCGGCATCTGGGAGATCTTCATCCCCGGCCTGCAAGACGGCGTGTCCTATAAATACGAACTTCGCACCCATGACGGCGCGCTTTTGCCGCTGAAGGCCGATCCGGTGGGCTTTGGCAGCGAACATCCCCCCGCCAATGCTTCTGTTGTCCGCGATATCAGCCCCCGCGACTGGCAGGATGCGGCGTGGATGGCGTCACGCGCCGAGGTGCCCTTCGTCGATCAGCCGATCTCGGTTTACGAAGTCCACCTGGGGTCCTGGAGGCGTGCGCCGGGCAACCGGATGCTGTCTTACCTGGAGATGGCCGAGCAGTTGGTGGATTACGTCGCTGACATGGGCTTCACCCATATCGAGATGCTGCCGGTGTCGGAATATCCCTTTGACGGGTCATGGGGCTATCAGCCGGTGGGGCTTTTCGCGCCGACGGTGCGCCATGGCACGCCGCAGGAATTCCGTGCTTTGGTCGATGCGGCGCATGGCAAGGGCATCGGCATCTTGCTGGATTGGGTGCCGGGGCATTTCCCGACCGATGCCCATGGGCTTGGCCGGTTCGACGGGTCGTCGCTTTACGAACACGCCGATCCGAAAGAGGGCTTCCATCAGGACTGGAACACCTTCATCTACAACTATGGCCGGACCGAGGTTGAAAACTACCTCGTCTCCAACGCCCTGTTCTGGCTAGAGGAATTCCACATCGACGGGCTGCGCGTCGATGCGGTCGCCTCGATGCTGTATCGCGACTATTCCCGCAAGGACGGCGAATGGGTGCCCAACAAGGACGGCGGCCGCGAGAATTACGAGGCCATCGCCATGATGCGCCGCGCCAATACAGTCGCTTATGGCGAGGTGCCGGGCATCATGATGGTGGCCGAGGAATCGACCGCTTTCCCGGGCGTCTCGCGCCCCGTGGATCAGGGCGGCCTGGGCTTTGGGTTCAAGTGGAACATGGGCTGGATGAACGACACCCTGTCCTATATGGAAAAGGACCCTCTTTACCGGAAATACCACCACAACCAGATGACCTTTGGCATGGTCTATGCCTGGTCGGAAAACTACATCCTGCCGATCTCTCATGACGAGGTCGTCCATGGCAAAGGCTCCATGCTGGGCAAGATGCCGGGCAACGGATGGGAGAAATTCGCCAACCTGCGCGCCTATTACGGTTTTATGTGGGGGCATCCGGGGAAAAAGCTGCTGTTCATGGGGCAAGAGTTCGCCCAAGGCAAAGAGTGGAACCACAACCAGTCCTTGGACTGGCACCAGTTGGATTTGCCCGAACACAGGGGCGTGCAATCCCTGGTGCGCGACCTGAACCGCGTCTACCGCGACAACCCCGCGCTGCATGTCAATGACACGCGGCCCGAGGGCTTTGAATGGGTGGATGGCGGCGATGCCGAGGGCTCGACCTTCAGCTGGTTGCGCAAGGCCAAGGGGCATCCGACGGTTCTGGTGGTGTCCAACATGACGCCGGTCGAACGGCGGATGCGGATCGGCCTGCCGGGGGGGCGGCTGTGGGAAGAGATCTTGAACACCGACGCCGAGGTCTATGGCGGCGGCAACCGCGGCAATCTGGGAGGGTTGGTCGTGGAAGATCAGGGCTGGAATGGGCAACCGCAATCGGCAATGCTGACCTTGCCGCCTTTGGCCACCTTGTATTTTCGATTGGCTTAACTGCGGCACAGCCGCAGGCATAACAGCGGCAAAACCGCGAGAGGGAGGATAAGATGCAACCGAAACCCAATGCGAGGCTGTCTTCGCAGGCCATGGCTTTCGTTCTGGCCGGCGGGAGGGGAAGCCGCCTGAAGGAACTGACCGATTTCCGCGCCAAGCCGGCGGTCTATTTCGGCGGCAAGACGCGGATCATCGACTTTGCGCTGTCCAATGCGCTGAACTCGGGCATCCGGAAAATGGCGATTGCGACGCAATACAAGGCCCATAGCCTGATCCGCCACATGCAGCGCGGCTGGGGATTTCTGCGCGCCGAACGCAACGAATACCTGGATATCCTGCCCGCGTCTCAGCGCATGGACGAGACCAATTGGTATCGCGGCACGGCCGATGCGATTGCGCAGAACATTGATATCATTGATTCCTATGGGATCAACTATGTCGTGGTCCTGGCCGGCGACCATATTTACAAGATGGACTACGAGATCATGTTGCAACAGCATGTGACCTCGAAGGCCGATGTGACCATCGGTTGCCTGACCGTGCCGCGCGAAGAGGCAAGCGCCTTTGGCGTCATGGCGGTGGATGCCAGCCTGCGCATCACCCAGTTCCTGGAAAAGCCCAAGGACCCGCCCGGCATGCCCGGCGATCCGACCCATGCGCTGGCGTCCATGGGGATCTATGTTTTCGACTGGAAGTTCCTGCGGGCGCTTTTGATCGAGGACATGAACAACCCCAACTCCACCCATGACTTCGGCTTTGACCTGATCCCGGCCATCGTCAAGGGCGGCAAGGCCATGGCGCACAAGTTCTCCGACAGCTGTGTGACTTCGGGCCTGGAGACCGAGCCCTATTGGCGCGATGTCGGCACGATCGACGCCTTTTGGCAGGCGAACATTGACCTGACCGATTTCGTGCCCAAGCTGGATATCTATGACAGCTCCTGGCCGATCTGGACCTATGCCGAGATCGTGCCGCCCGCCAAGTTCATCCACGACGAGGACGGTCGGCGCGGCATGGCGATCTCCTCGCTGGTGTCGGGCGATTGCATCGTTTCGGGCTCTGAGGTGCGCAATTCGCTGCTGTTCACCGGGGTGCGGACGCACAGCTATTCCAGCATGGAATATGTTGTGGCCCTGCCTTACGTGACGGTCGCGCGCAATGCGATCTTGAAGAACTGCGTCATCGACCGCGGGGTGAATATCCCCGATGGGCTTGTCGTGGGCGAGGACCCCGAGGACGACGCCAAGTGGTTCCGCCGCACCGAGTCGGGGATTGTGCTGATCACTCAGCCGATGCTGGACATGCGGGCGGCGAAACTGGGCTAAGGTCGGCGCCGGGGGGGCTCGCCCCCCCGGACCCCCTGAGGATATTTATGAAAAGATGAAAACGAGGGCGCGTGGATGAAACTGAAGGGTCGGGTTCTTTCTGTGGCCTCGGAATGTGTGCCTTTGGTCAAGACCGGGGGCTTGGCGGATGTCGTGGGGGCTTTGCCCGCGGCGCTGGCGCCTTTGGGTTGGGAGATGCGGGTGCTGGTGCCGGGCTATCGCGCGCTGCTGGCGCGGGCGGCGGATTGGCCCGAGGTCTTTGCCGAGGAGGGGCTTTTCGGCGGGCGGGGACGGGTTCTGGCCGGAGAGGTCGGCGGCGTGCCGGTGCTGCTGTTGGATGCAGCCCATCTTTATGACCGCGAGGGCGGGATTTACTCTGGCCCCGGGGGCGATTGGTGGGACAATCCGCAAAGGTTCGCCGCCCTGTCCTGGATCGCGGCGCGGATCGCGCGTGAGGGGCTGGGCGACGGCTGGAAACCGGACGTGGTCCATGCCCATGACTGGCAGGCGGCCTTGGCGCCGGCCTATCTGGCCTATCACGGCTCTGGTGGGGTGGGATCGGTGCTGACCATCCACAACATCGCGTTTCAGGGCTGGGCGCAGGCCGGGTTGTTGCGGGAAATGCGCTTGCCGCCCGATCAATTCCACCCCGGCGCTTTGGAGTATTACGGCGGGCTTTCGACCTTGAAGGCGGGGCTTGTGACGGCGGACCGGATCACCACCGTGTCGCCGACCTATGCGGCGGAGCTGTCGCGCCCCGAGTTCGGCATGGGGCTGCAAGGCGTCATCACGGCGCGGGCCGCGGTGGTGTCGGGCATCCTGAACGGCGTCGATACCGCGGTCTGGGACCCCAGCGCCGAGGCGACCCCTTTCAGTGCCAAGGAGCCGGGCGGCAAGGCTGTGGCCAGGGCGGCGCTGTGTGCGGAGTTCGGCCTTGACGTGCCGGGGCCTCTGGCGATCCTGGTCAGCCGTCTGACCGATCAAAAGGGCATCGACCTGATCCCCGCCGTTCTGCCCGATTTCATCGCGGCAGGGGGCGGGCTGGTGGTTCTGGGCTCGGGCGATCAGGGGCTGGAGGGCGCCATGCGGGGCCTGGCCGAGCGGTTTCCGGGCCGGGTGGGCTTGCGCATCGGCTATGACGAGGCGCTGTCGCATCGGATGTTTGCGGGCGGCGATGCGGTCCTTGTGCCCTCCAGGTTTGAACCTTGCGGGCTGACGCAGATGTATGGGCTGCGCTATGGCTGCCTGCCCGTCGTGGCTGCGGTGGGGGGGCTGGCCGATACGGTGATCCATGCCAATCCGGCCGCCTTGTCGGCGGGCGTGGCCACCGGGATCACCTTTCACCCGACCGATGCCACGGCTTTTGCTCAAGGGTTGCGGCAGTTGGTGGCGCTTTATGCCGATCCGAAATCCTGGGCCCGCGTGCAGAAGAACGCGATGAAGCAGGATGTCTCCTGGGCGGCCTCGGCGGCCGAATATGCCAGCCTTTACGACGGGTTGCTGGCATGACGCCGCGCAGCAACCTGCCTGGGGTTCCGCCGGGCATGTCGCTTGGATCGGGGCGGCCCTTTCCCTTGGGCGCCACACCGGACGAGGGCGGGGTGAACTTTGCCGTCTTCTCGGCCCATGCCCATTTCATCGAACTGTGCCTGTTCACCGAGGATGGCCGCCGCGAGACCGCCCGCATCCTGATGACGGAACGCGACGGGGACATCTGGCATATCCGGGTCGAGGGGATGAAGCACGGCCAGCTTTACGGCTTTCGCGCCCATGGCCCCTATGAGCCCGAGGCGGGCCACCGCTTCAACCCGCACAAGCTGCTTTTGGACCCCTATGCCAAGGCCTGGGATGGGCGGCTGAAATGGTCCGACGCGCTGATGGGCTATAAAATCGGCTCGGCGCGGGGCGATCTGTCCTTTGACACCCGCGACAGTGCCTTTGCCGTGCCAAAGTCGATGGTGGTCGATGAACGCGCCTTGCCGCCCCTGCCGCCCGGCCCCGCGCGCCCGATGGCCGACAGCCTGATCTATGAGGCCCATGTCAAGGGCCTGACCATGCGCCACCCGGTCATCCCCTCGCAGTTGCGGGGCCGGTATGCCGGGCTGTCGCATCCGGCGGTGATCGACCACCTGGTCAAGCTGGGCGTGACGGCGGTGGAACTTTTGCCGGTGCAGGGTTTCTTTGACGACCGGTTCTTGGTGGCCAAGGGGCTGACGAATTACTGGGGTTACAACACGATGGGCTTTTTCCTGCCCGAACCCCGCTATAGCGCCCGCCCCGGCCGTGGAGAGTTCCGCGAAATGGTCTGGCGCCTGCATCAGGCCGGGATCGAAGTGATCCTCGACGTGGTCTATAACCACACCGGAGAGGGCGACGAGCTGGGGCCGACGCTGTCCTTCCGCGGTCTGGACAATGCCAGCTACTACCGGCTGGCGGGCGGCGGGCGGCATTACATGAACGACTCTGGCACCGGCAACAGCCTGAACCTGACACATCCCATGGTGCTGCGGATGGTGATGGATTCGCTGCGCCATTGGGTGACGCATTTCGGGGTGGATGGCTTTCGCTTTGACCTTGCAAGCTCGATGGGGCGCGAGGTCCATGGCTTTGACCCCGGTGCGGGGTTTTTCGACGCCCTGCGTCAGGACCCGGTTCTGGCCCGTGTAAAGCTGATCGCCGAGCCCTGGGACATCGGCCCGGGCGGCTATCAGATGGGGGCCTTTCCCCATCCGTTTTCGGAATGGAATGACAAGTTCCGCGACGGCGTGCGGCGCTATTGGCGCGGCGATGCGGGGATGACGGCGGAACTGGGGCGCCGCCTGCTGGGGTCGGCCGAAAACTTCGACCACCACGGACGCCCCGCCACCGCCAGCCTGAACTTTGTCACCGCTCATGATGGGTTTACGCTGGAAGACCTGGTGTCTTACACCGTAAAGCGCAACCTGGCCAATGGCGAGGACAACCGCGACGGCCATTCGGAAAACCACTCGGACAACCTTGGCCACGAGGGCGCAAGCGACGACGCCCGCATCCTGGCCGCCCGCCGGTTGCGCAAGCGCAACATCCTGGCCACGCTGATGCTGGCGCAGGGGACGCCGATGATCCTTGCGGGGGACGAGCTTGGCCATTCCCAGGGCGGCAACAACAACGCCTATGCTCAGGACAACGAGACGACCTGGATCGACTGGGCGCGGGCGGATGGCGAACTTGCGGCCTTTGTCGCACGTTTGGCCGCGATCCGTGCGGGCCATCCGGTGCTGCGGCAAAGGCATTTCCTGCATGGCCGCAAGCGTCATGGCCAGGCCATCCCCGATGTCCTTTGGCGCCGCGCCGATGGCAACCCGCCCGAGGCCTATGAGTGGCACGACCCCGCCTTCCGCTGTTTGTGCGTCGAGTTGCGCATGGCGGCTCAGGGTCCCGAGGATGACGACGTGATCTTTGCCGTTTTCAACACCGGCCCCGAACAGGCCCTGACGCTGCCCGAGACCGAGGCCGGCTGGCAGTTGATCCTGGACACGACCCGCCCCGATCTGCCCCCCGCTCCTGCAGGAGCAGGCCAGACCGTGCCCGCCAATGCCGTTCTCGTCTTTACCGCCTGATACCCGGAGGAACCCATGACCGCCCTGACCATCCAGACCCAACCCATTGCGGGGCAAAAGCCCGGCACCAGCGGTTTGCGCAAAAAGACCCCGGTTTTCATGGGGCCGCATTACCTGGAGAATTTCGTTCAGGCGATCTTTGATGTCGTGGGGACCAAAGGGAAAACCTTCGTCCTCGGCGGCGATGGGCGCTATTTCAACGACCGCGCGGCGCAGGTGATCTTGCGGATGGCGGCGGCCAATGGCGCGGCGCGGGTCATCGTGGGGCAGGGCGCGGTTCTGTCCACGCCGGCCGCCAGCCATCTGATCCGGCTGAACCAGACCGATGGCGGGATCATCATGTCGGCCTCGCACAACCCCGGCGGCCCGAACGAGGATTTCGGCGTCAAGTTCAACATGCCCAACGGCGGCCCCGCGCCCGAATCCGTGACCGAGGCGATGTATCAGCGCACGACCGAGATCACGGAATACCATATCCTTCAGGCGCAGGATGTCGACCTTGGCACCGTGGGGCGCGTCATGCTGGGCGCTATGGTGGTCGATGTCGTCGACCCGGTGGCCGATTACGCCGACCTGATGGAAAGCCTCTTCGACTTCGACAAGATCACCGCGATGTTTGCCGCGGGCTTTCGGATGCGGATGGATTCCATGTGCGCCGTGACCGGACCTTACGCGGTCGATATCCTGGAGCGTCGTTTGGGTGCCAAGCCCGGGACCGTGACCCATGCAACGCCCTTGCCCGATTTCGGCGGGATGCATCCCGACCCGAACCCGACCTGGGCGCATGAGCTGATGGCCGAGATGATGGGGACGGATGCCCCCGATTTCGGCGCGGCGAGCGACGGCGACGGCGACCGCAACATGGTGGTGGGGCGCGGGATCTATGTGTCTCCGTCCGACAGCCTGGCGGTGCTGGCGGCCAATGCGCATCTGGCCAAGGGCTATCGCGGCGGCCTGAAGGGGATCGCGCGGTCGATGCCGACCTCTGCCGCCGCCGACCGGGTGGCCGCGGCGCTGGGGATTGCGGCCTATGAGACGCCGACCGGCTGGAAGTTCTTTGGCAACCTGCTGGATGCTGGAAAGGCCACGATCTGTGGTGAGGAGAGCTTTGGCACCGGGTCCGACCATGTCCGCGAAAAGGACGGGCTTTGGGCCATCCTGTTGTGGCTGAATATCCTGGCCGTGCGCGGCGACAGCGTGGCCGATATCCTGGCCGCGCATTGGGCCAAGTTCGGGCGCAACTACTATTCGCGCCACGATTTCGAGGCGATTGCCACCGACAAGGCCGATGCCATGGTCACGGCGCTGCGTGCCGGCCTTGGGGATTTGCCCGGGCGCAAACTGCAGGGGATGGAGATCGCCAGCGCCGACGACTTCGCCTATACCGATCCGGTCGACGGCTCGGTCAGCGCCAAACAGGGCATCCGGGTGAATTTCACCGATGGCAGCCGGATCGTCTATCGCCTGTCGGGCACGGGAACCGAGGGCGCGACCCTGCGGGTCTATCTGGAACGCTATGTCGCCGGCCCCGAGGGTCTGGACCGCGATGCGCAAGAGGCCCTGGCCCCGGTGATCGCCGCAGCCCATGACCTTGCGGGGATCACTCGCTTTACCGGCAAGGCCGCACCCGATGTTGTGACCTGAGATCGGGGGGCTGGCCCCCCGCTTAGCCCCGCAAGCCCGTCTCTTCCAGCAATCCCATCCGCTTGGCCTCGTAGTAATAGCCGCGGGAATACCAGCTGACGGCGCGGTCCTGGTTGCGGCGCGACACAAGCCAGGCGCCGCGCAGATATTTGCCGGCATATTTCAGGTTGGCTTCGGCATCCAGCAGGTCAGAGGCCTCGCCGCGAAAGCCCATGGTGCGGGCGGTGCGCGGGTCGATCTGCATCAGCCCGTAATAGGTCCCGTTGCGCGCGCCCGGGTTATAGCCGCTTTCGCGCTGGATCACGCGGTGGATCAGGCTTTCGGGCATGTCGTAAAGCCGCGCATATTTTGCCACAAGGCGGTCCATCTGGGGCGTGCGCCCGGCGAATTGCGGCGTCTCCTCGCGCTTGCGGCCACAAGCGGCCAAAGCCACAAGGCCGATCATCATCAGGCGGCGGTCAAGCATGGTTTTCCCCTTTGTTGCGCGCCTGATAGCCTTTTGCAGACCATCCTGCCAAGTCCGGGGCGCAGAGCGGTGGTTTTTCCGGCAAGATGTCGCAAGGAGCGGCCCGCCTGTCATTCCCGCGTCATGCAAAAGCGCCAAAAAGAGGGCGGCACAGATGCGGGGGCTTGCCTGCAAGGAAACGCCAGATATAGTGATTCCATGCGCAGAACGGCGCATTTTGTGCCAGATGCGCAGACCGGCAGAAAGGTCTTGGGCGTGGACGGTGATTTTCGAACCCATTTCGTGCGTGATCCTGCGACGTTGAAACACTGCCCGGCGCTGGTGTTGAATGCGGATTTCAGGCCCTTGTCCTATTACCCGCTTTCGCTTTGGCCCTGGCAAGAGGCGATCAAGGCGGCGGTTCTGGACCGTGTGACGATCCTGGCCGAATATGACACGACGGTGCGCAGCCAAAGGACAGAGTTCCGCCTTCCCTCGGTTGTGGTGCTGAAGGAATTCGTCCAACCGCAAAAGCGCGTGGCCTTCACGCGGTTCAACCTGTTTTTGCGCGACGAATTCTGCTGCCAGTATTGCGGCTCACGCGGGGAGTTGACCTTTGACCATGTCATTCCGCGATCCAAGGGCGGCATCACAAGCTGGGAGAATGTCGTGGCGGCCTGCAGCCCTTGCAACCTGCACAAGGCCAACAAATCGCTGAAACATTCGGGCCTGCACCTGCGCAAGCCCGCCCGCGCCCCCAGCCCCGAAGAGATGCAGGCCCATGGCCGCCGCTTCCCCCCCGGCCATCTGCATCAAAGCTGGATGGATTACCTGTATTGGGACACCGAACTGGACGCCTGACCGCGCAACGTCCTTGGCCAAAGCCGGTTCAGGTCCATGCCCCCCCGTTTGATCGGGGCGGCTTCGGGGTTCTTTGCCGAGGGTTAACCCTTTTGCCATAGGGCTGGCTTTCCACCGGATGCGGGTCTTGCTAGACTCCGCGCACATTCGGGGTTAAAACCGCTCCGTTAGCGCTAACGGCGACAAAACGCAGCAGGCAAGCGAGGTTCTGATGGTCTCCCGCGTCATTCCAGTGGATACGTTCGATCTGGTGATCTTTGGGGGCACGGGCGACCTTGCCCGCCGCAAGATCTTTCCGGGTCTTTATCGCCGCTTTCTGGCAGGTCAGATGAATGGCGAAAGCCGGATCATCGGTGCGGCCCGCGGCCAGAACACGGATGAGGCCTTTCGCGCCCTGATCAAATCCTCGCTTGAGGAGTTCGTGGCCAAGGATCGTCAGGACCCGGCCCAGATCGCGGCTTTCCTCGATCACCTGTCCTATATCGCGGTTGATGCCAAGGAAGAGGCGGGTTGGGAGGCGTTGAAAGCCACCCTGCGCCCCAATGTCGTGCGCGCCTTTTACTTCTCGGTCGCGCCCACGATCTTTCCTGACCTGGCCGAGCGTCTGCACGGCCATGGCATCACCGACGCCTGGTCGCGCATCGTGGTGGAAAAGCCCTTTGGCCGCGACCTCGCCTCGGCCCGCGCCCTGAACGAGGTTCTGGCCAAGTATTTCACCGAAGCCCAGATCTACCGCATCGACCACTATCTTGGCAAAGAGACGGTGCAGAACCTGATGGCGGTGCGTTTCGCCAATATCCTGTTCGAGCCGATCTGGAAGGCGCAGTATATCGACCATGTCCAGATCACGGTGGCCGAAACCGTCAGCGTGGACGGGCGCGGTGCCTATTACGATAAGTCGGGCGCCATGCGGGACATGGTGCAAAACCACCTGATGCAGCTGTTGTGCCTGATCGCGATGGAGCCGCCCTATCACTTTGACCCCGACGCGGTGCGCGACGAAAAGGTCAAGGTCATCCGCGCCTTGCAACCCGTTCCGCCGCAAAACATCGTCCGCGGTCAGTATCTGGCCGGCAATGGCGAGGGTGGCTATCTGGAACATTGCGAGGATGCGAATTCCAAGACCGAATCCTACATCGCGATGAAGGTGGAAATCGCGAACTGGCGCTGGAAGGGCACACCGTTTTATCTGCGCACCGGCAAGCGCCTGCGCGCCCGCAGCTCCGAAATCGCCATCCATTTCAAAGAGCCGCCCCATTCGATCTTTGACGATGCCAAGGGTTGGAAGGAAAACGTCCTGGTCATCCGGTTGCAGCCGAATGAGGGGATGAACCTGATGGTGATGATCAAGGAACCGGGGCCGGGCGGCATGCGCCTGATGCAGGTGCCCTTGGACATGACATTCGCCGATGCTTTGGGCGCCGAGGCCGATGATGTGCCGGATGCCTACGAACGCCTGATCATGGATGTGATCCGCGGGAACCAGACGCTGTTCATGCGCGGCGACGAGGTCGAGGCGGCTTGGGCCTGGACCGATCCGATCATCGGCGGTTGGGAATCGCGGGGCGACAAGCCACAGGGTTACGACCCCGGCAGCAGCGGCCCCGAAGATGCCCTGATGCTGATGCACCGCGACGGTCGCCGCTGGCGGGAAATCAAATGAGCCTGATCGAATATCCCTCGCGCGAGGCTCTGATGGCGGGCCTTGCGCAGACCATCGCGGGCGAGCTGCGCGCCGCGCTGGTCACTGGCGCGGCCACGCTGTCGGTTCCGGGTGGCACGACCCCCGGCCCGATCTTTGACGCGCTAAGCAAAGAGGACCTGGATTGGCCCCGCGTCGCCGTGATGCTGAACGACGAGCGTTGGGTGGGCGAGGACAGCCCCCGGTCGAACACGCGTCTGCTGAAGGAACGGCTTCTGGTGGGCTTTGCCGCCAAAGCCCGCCTTGTGCCGCTTTATGCGCCGACCGCGACGCCCGAGGAAAGCCTTGACAAGCTGGCCGAGGGGATCATTCCCCATCTGCCGATCACCAGCCTGCTGTTGGGCATGGGCGCCGATATGCATACGGCGAGCCTGTTTCCCGGTGCCGACAAACTGGCGCAGGCCCTGGCCAGCAATGCCCCGGTGCTGATGGCACTTCGGGCCGAGGCCGCGGGCGAGCCCCGCATCACCTTGACCGCGCCGGTTCTGAAACAGGCGCGCCATATCCACATCCTGATCACCGGCGACGACAAGCGCGCGGCTTACGCCCGCGCCCTGACCCTGTCGCCAGACCTGGCCCCCGTGGCCGCCGTCCTCCCCCTTGCAACCGTTCATTGGGCCGCATGACATGACCAAGTTTCAGGCTTTGCTTGACCACCACGCCAAGGTCGCCGACCGCAAGATCCTTGGACTGTTCGGCGCGCCCAATGGCAAGACTGGCCGGGCACAAAACTTCACGGTGACGGTCGACGGCATGCTGTTCGACTATTCCAAGACCAATATCGACGAAACGGGTCTGGGCCTGCTTCTGGAATTGGCCGAGGGCGCCGATCTGCAGGCCAAGCGCGAGGCGATGTTCGCCGGGGAAAAGATCAACGAGACCGAGGGCCGCGCCGTCTTGCACACGGCGCTGCGGGCCGGCGACAGCGCCGTGGTCACGGTCGATGGCCGCGACGTCATGCCCGAGGTTCGCACTGTTCGCGCCCGGATGTTCGACTTCGTCCGCGCCGTCCGCGACGGCAGCTTTGCAGGGCAGGGCGGCAAGATTACCGATGTGGTCAATATCGGCATCGGCGGCAGCGACCTTGGCCCGGCCATGGCCACCATCGCGCTTTCGCCCTTCGCCAAGGGCCCGCGGCTGCATTACGTGTCGAACGTGGATGGCGCCCATATCGCCGACACTCTGCGCGACCTGAACCCGGAAACCACCCTGGTCATCGTGGCCTCCAAGACCTTCACCACGATCGAGACGATGACCAATGCCGACACCGCCAAGCGCTGGATGCGGCAAAAGGTCTCCGAGCCCGCGCGGCAGTTCTGCGCGGTGTCCACCGCCCTGGACAAGACCACCGCCTATGGCATCGACCCGGCGCGCGTCTTTGGCTTTGAGGATTGGGTGGGCGGGCGCTATTCGATGTGGGGCCCGATCGGGCTCGGCATCGCGCTGGCCGTCGGCCCCGAGGCCTTCGAGGAATTCCTCTGGGGCGGGCGCGCCATGGACGACCATTTCCGCAGCGCTCCGCTGGCACGCAACATGCCTGTGCTTCTGGCTTTGGTCGGGCTGTGGCACAATCAGGTCTGCGGCCATGCCACCCGCGCCGTGCTGCCCTATGACCAGCGCCTGTCGCGGCTTCCGGCCTATCTGCAACAGCTGGAGATGGAGAGCAACGGCAAGCGCGTCAGCATGGATGGGGTGGATTTGCCCTATGCCTCGGGTCCCGTGGTCTGGGGAGAGCCGGGGACCAATGGCCAGCACGCCTTTTACCAGCTGATCCATCAGGGCACGCGGGTCGTGCCCTGCGAATTCCTGGTGGCCAAAAAGGGCCATGAAGCCGACCTGCGCCATCAGCATCTGTTGCTGGTGTCGAACTGCCTGGCGCAATCCGAAGCGCTGCTGCGTGGCCGTTCGCTGGACGAAGCCACCGCGATCATGGCCGCCAAGGGTCTGACCGGGGATGAGCTGGACCGCCAGGCCCGCCACCGGGTATTCCCCGGCAACCGGCCCTCGACGACGCTGGCCTATGAGCAATTGACGCCCTTTGCCCTTGGCCAGATCATCGCGCTTTACGAACACCGGGTCTTTGTCGAAGGCGTGATCCTGGGGATCAATTCCTATGACCAATGGGGGGTTGAACTCGGCAAGGAACTGGCGCTGGCGCTGCAACCCATGTTGGAAGGCCGGGCAGGGACGGAAGGCAAGGACGGATCGACCGCCGCCCTGGTCGCCTGGGCCCGCAGCTGATCGCCCGAAGCTGATTGACAGCAGGCGGCGCTTCGGGGGTTCATCTCGGGGGGGGGCATCTCGCCTCTGCGTCTGCAGAGCAATCGACCCGGGGATTTGCCTCCGGCGGGAATATTTGGGTCAGTATGAAAGCCGCATCCGTCCTTTCATACTGACAGAAATACTCTCCGGGGGTGCGGGGGTGGAAAACCCCCGCTTGGCGTCCGAAATGCCAAAGGCGCCCGTGGGTTTCCCCTGGGCGCCTTTGCTTTCGACGTGGATCAAATATCCCCCGGGGGGCAGGCGGCCGCCCTCCGATCAGGGCTTCAAAGCGCCGCGGTCACGATGATTTCGACCAGGTATTTCGGAGCGGCCAACTTGGCCTCGCCGGTGGCGCGGGCCGGGGTATGGCCTGCGGGAACCCAAGTGTCCCAGACCGCGTTCATTTCGGCAAAGGTGCCGATATCGGCCAGCCAGATCTGGGTCGACAGGATGCGGGTCTTGTCGGTCCCGGCCTCGGCCAGGATGCGGTCGACCTGGGCCAGGCAATCGCGGGTCTGCTCGGCGACATTGGCGCCCTCGCCGACCTGGCCCGCCAGCCACACCACGCCATTATAGGCCACGGCCTCGCTCATCCGCGCGCCAACGCCGATCCGCTTGATATCGCTCATCTTGGAAAACTCCCGTTTTGGATGCTGGCTGGTTATCGCAACCCAAGGCGCAAAGGAAGGGGGCGGTGCGGATTTGCCCCAGAGGGGAAGCTACAGAGCCCAAAAGACGCGCGCGACATGACATCGCCATCAGGCCAAGCCTTGCAAGGCCGGGAAATCGAAAGGGGATTGGAGCGGGTGAAGGGAATCGAACCCTCGTATTCAGCTTGGGAAGCTGCTGCTCTACCATTGAGCTACACCCGCATGGGGGGCTGATTACAATCTGGCATGGGGGGCGTCAAGGGGCCATTCCGGCCAAAGCCCACCCTGAGGCTATCCCCAGGGCCCTCTTTGCGCCCTTTGCGCATCGCCGCAACCTGCGCCCCCATCACGCCTCGGCGTCCCCCGCTTGGCAGGCCTGCCGCCCAAGCCATGTTAGCCCCGAAATCGCCGGCGCCCCTTCACCGAATTGCAAGGCTTTTCCCCTCAGGCTCTGGACCTTGACCGCCCTTTGCGGCATACCTGACCCAGATTGCCCCCATGACTGCCGAGAGCTCCATGAACGTCATCAAGCGCCTGCTTACCTGGTGGAACGGCCAGACCCTCAACACGCAAGTTTTCACCGCCCGCAACGGCGTGAAAGTCGGCGAGGATGGCGAGGGCAATATCTATTACCAGACCCGCGACGCGAAAAAGCGCTGGGTGATCTATAATGGCGAGATGGAGGCCTCTCGGGTCTCGCCCGATTGGCATGGCTGGCTGCACCACACCTGGGACGAGCCGCCGACCACAGCGCCCTTGAAGCACAAGTCCTGGGAGGCGCCGCATCAGGAAAACCTGACCGGCACCGCCGCCGCCTATGCGCCGCCCGGGTCGATCCGCAAGGGCCAGGCCCAGGGCCGCGCCGATTACGACGCCTGGTCGCCGGAGTAACCCATGGCCGAGAACCGGTTGGAAATCGCGGCGGGCGCTTTGGTCCTGGTCGCAGCGCTTGGCTTTGCCGCCTATGCCGGCAAGGGCATGGGGCTGACGCAGGGCGGCGATGCCTATCAACTCCGCGCGTCCTTTCGGTCGATCCAGGGCGTTGGGCTTGGGTCCGATGTCAAGCTTGCGGGGGTCAAGGTCGGCACGCTGTCGCAACTGACGCTGAACCCCGAGACCTATATGGCCGATGCGGTCATCACGGTGGACAAGTCGGTTCAACTTCCCTCGGACAGCGCGATCCTGATTTCGTCGGACGGACTTTTGGGCGGCAGTTTCGTGGAATTGCAACCGGGCGGGATGCCCGATTACCTCGCCCCCGGTGACGAGATCGAGGATACCCAGGGCGCGGTGTCGCTCATCACGCTGCTCATGAAATTCGTCGGCGCCAAATCGGACGAGAGCGCCAAGTGATCCGCGCCGCTGTCCTTGTCCTGCTGCTTGCCGCGCCTGCCTTGGCCGAACAGACCCAGGCGCGGGGCGGCAATCTGCGCGTGCTGGACCGGATGAGCGACAAGGTAGAGGACCTGCATCTTGACCTTGGCGGGCAGGGTGTCGTGGGCAAGCTGATGGTCACGCTGGACGATTGCCGCTATCCGCAGGGCGAGCCTTCGGGGTCCATCGCCCATATCACCGTGCATCAGGATGCGATCACGGACCCGGTCTTTGCCGGTTGGATGTCGGCCTCCAGCCCGGCGCTGAACCCGATGGACCATCCACGCTATGATGTCTGGCTGTTGCAATGCGACGTGCCGGCGGCCGAGGCGGGCTAAACCGCGGCTATAACCTCCGTTGATATCCGGGCTAAAACCCCGACTGATATCCGGGCGGAAAAAAGGTCGCCTGCACCTGAAGGGCCTCGGCCAAGCGCGCCTCATAGGTCCGCCGCGGCAGTTCCACCGCCCCAAGGCTGGCCAGATGCGGCGTCAGGAATTGCGTGTCAAACAGCGCAAAGCCCCCGGCGCGCAGGCGGTGCATCAGAAAGGCCAGCGCCATCTTGGACCCGTTCACCCGGGCCGAGAACATGCTTTCCCCGAAGAACGCCCCGCCCAGGACGACGCCATAGACCCCGCCGGCCAGGGTCTCGCCCTCCCAGACCTCAAGCGAATGGGCATGGCCTTGGTCATGCAGGGCGCGGTAGGCGGCAAAGATCGCCGGGTTGATCCAGGTTTCGGGCCGATCCGCACAGCCCCGGACGACGGCGTCGAAAGCCGCATCCACCGTCACCCGCGGCGCCATGCGGCGAATATGGCGGGAAAGGCTGCGCGAGACATGGAAGCCGTCGATGGGAAAGACCCCGCGGCGGGTGGCCGTGACCCATTGCACCTCGGTCGCTTCGGCGCTGTCGGCCATGGGAAAAATCCCCATCGCATAGGCGCGCAACAAGATGTCCGGGGTCAATTCGGGCGCAGTCATGGGGGCTCTGTCGCAGCTGCGTGGCCTGGGGCGTATACCCCGGGTCTTGTGAAAAGGGCCGCCCTTGACAGGCGGCCCCCAGGTTCAGCCGTAAGTCCGGGCCAGCCACTTTTCCAGCCAGTGGATGTTGTAATCCCCCGACTGGATGGCCGGATCGTCCAAAAGCGCATCGAACAGCGGCATCGTGGTTTCGATCCCGTCGATGATCAGTTCCGACAGGGCGCGACGCAGGCGGGCCAGCGCCTCGGGCCGGTCGCGGCCATGGACGATCAGCTTGCCGATGAGTGAATCGTAATAGGGCGGGATCGAATAGCCGCCATAAAGCGCCGAATCCATCCGCACCCCCAAGCCCCCCGGCGCGTGGAAGGTTTTCACCTTGCCCGGACGCGGGGCGAAATCGGGCAGGCGTTCCGCGTTGATCCGCACCTCGATGGCATGGCCGTTGATCACAAGGTCGTCCTGGGTAAAGGACATGTCCAGCCCCGAGGCCACGCGGATCTGTTCGCGCACCAGATCGACGCCAAAGATCGCCTCGGTCACGGGATGTTCGACCTGCAAACGGGTGTTCATCTCGATGAAATAGAACTCGCCGTTTTCATAGAGGAACTCAATCGTGCCGGCGCCGATATAGTTGATCTTGGCCACGGCCTCGGCACAAACCTTGCCGATTTCGGCGCGCTGCTGCGGGGTGATGGCCGGGCCCGGGGCCTCTTCGAAGACCTTCTGGTGGCGGCGCTGCAAGGAACAGTCGCGTTCGCCCAGATGGACGGCCTTGCCGCGGCCATCGCCAAAGACCTGGATTTCGATGTGACGCGGGGTCTGGAGATATTTCTCCATATAGACCTCGTCATTGCCGAAAGCCGCCTTGGATTCGCTGCGCGCGGTGCGGAAGGCGATCTCCAGCTCCCCGGCGTTTTGCGCCACCTTCATGCCGCGCCCGCCGCCGCCCGCGGTCGCCTTGATGATGACCGGATAGCCGATCTCTTCGGCCACCTTCAGCGCGGTTTCCGTATCGGGAACCCCGCCCTCGGACCCCGGAACCACCGGAATCCCCAGCGCCTTGGCGGTTTCCTTGGCGGTGATCTTATCGCCCATGATGCGGATATGTTCCGCATTCGGCCCGATGAAGGTGATGCCGTGGTCCTGCAACGCCTGCGCAAAAGACGCATTCTCGGACAGGAAGCCATAGCCCGGATGGACGGCCTGCGCCCCGGTGATCTCGCAGGCCGAGATGATGGCCGCCTTGTTCAGGTAGCTTTGCGTCGACGAGGCCGGCCCGATGCAGACGGATTCGTCAGCCAGGCGCACATGCATGGCATCCGAGTCGGCGGTGGAATGGACCGCCACCGATTTGATCCCCATTTCACGGCAAGCGCGGATGACGCGAAGCGCGATCTCGCCGCGGTTGGCGATCAGGATCTTGTCAAAGATGGGTTGCGTCATGCGCCACTCACTCGATGATCATCAGGGGCGCGCCGTATTCGACGGCCTGGCCGTCGCTGGCAAGGATGCGCTTGACCGTGCCCGCGCGGGGGGCGGGGATGTGGTTCATCGTCTTCATCGCTTCGATGATCAGGACGGTTTGCCCTTCAGAGACCTGGGCGCCGACCGTCACGAAAGGCGTCGCTCCGGGTTCGGCGGACAGGTAAACCGTGCCCACCATGGGCGAGGTCACGGCGCCCGGATGCTGGGCGGGGTCTTCGGGCAAGGCGGCCGGGGCTGCTGCGGCTGCAGCGACCGGGGCTGCAGCGGCCACCGGGGCCGCCGCATAGACCGGAGCCGCCTGGATCACCTGCGGCGCCTTCTTGACCACCTTGACGTCAAGGCTGTCCTTTTCCCCATATTCGCGCTTGACCGCGATTTCGGTCAGGTCGTTCTTGTTCAGAAGTTCGGCCAGCGCCGCGATGAAAGTGACATCCGCATCGGGGGAATTCTTGCTCATGCAGTCCTCTTTAGCCTGGTTGTTATGGGGCCGCAGCCCAGGGTCCGGCGAGCTGGCCCGGCCCATTTCGGCCCTTGGTATAGCGCCAAGCGTCCGAAAGGGGAAGCATCCCGTTACCGCAACCGGTTTGGCGGGGGGGATGGTGAAAAATGCGGCGGAAAACCCGACCTGTCGGATTTTTCGGCCCTCCCGAAATTTACCGTTTGATAAAAAATGAACCTCGTGCATTCTGATCCCCAAGAGCCAGCAATTGGCCAGCCACGGAGGTATCATGACGAACTCGCCCCTGACGCCGGGGGTGGCGCCTGCGCGCCTTGACCCGGCCACGATCCAAGCCCATTTCGCCGATCACATCCCGGCCTTTGACGCCCATGAGGCGCGTGTGGCCGCCGACCGCTGTTACTTTTGCCACGACGCGCCCTGCATGACGGCTTGTCCGACCTCGATCGACATTCCGCTGTTCATCCGCCAGATCGCGACCGGCACGCCGGATGCGGCGGCGAAAACCATCCTGGCGCAAAACATCATGGGCGGCATGTGTGCCCGGGTCTGCCCGACCGAGACCCTGTGCGAAGAGGTCTGCGTGCGCGAAGTGGCTGAGGGCAAGCCGGTTGAGATCGGCCGCCTGCAGCGCTTTGCTACCGATGGGCTGATGGCCAAGGGGGTGCATCCTTTCACGCGGGCGGCGGCCACGGGGAAAAAGGTTGCCGTGGTCGGCGCCGGTCCTGCGGGGCTTTCGGCCGCGCACCGGCTGGCGATGAAGGGCCATGACGTGACGGTCTTTGAACGCAAAGCCAAGCTGGGGGGGCTGAACGAATACGGCCTTGCCGCCTACAAGACGACCGAGGATTTCGCCGCGCGTGAGATCGACTGGCTGTTGCAGATCGGCGGGATCACGGTGAAGACCGGGGTGTCGCTGGGGGGGGGCGTGACGCTTGCGGGCCTGGAGGCCGAATATGACGCCGTCTTCCTTGGCATCGGTCTGGCCGGGGTGAACGCCCTCGCGCTTCCGGGTGAGGATCTGGCGGGCGTCCTGAACGCCGTCGATTTCATCGCAGGCCTGCGGCAATCCGACCTTGCCAGCGTGGCCGTGGGCCGCGATGTCGTGGTGATCGGCGGCGGCATGACGGCGGTGGATGCGGCGGTGCAATCGAAACTGCTGGGCGCCGAATCCGTGACCATGGTCTATCGCCGTGGCAAGGACCATATGTCGGCCAGCCTTTACGAGCAGGAACACGCGACCTCGGCCGGGGTCAAGATCATCTATGGCGCAGCGCCAGTGCGGATGATCGGCAAGGCCGCGGTCGAAGCGGTCGAATTCACCAAGGGCGGTGAGACCTTCACCCTAAAGGCCGATCAGGTGATGAAGGCCATTGGCCAGACCCTGACAGGGGCTCCGATTGCACAGGACGGCCGCAAGCTGACCAAACGCGCGGCCATGGTCTGGGCGGGTGGCGATTGCGCCACGGGGGGTGAGGACCTGACCGTGACAGCGGTGGCCGAGGGTCGCGATGCGGCCGAAGAAATCCACGCGGTTTTGATGGGGGCGGGCGCCTAAGCGTCCAGGAGAACGAACATGGCAAATCTGACATCCAACTTCATCGGCATCAAATCCCCCAACCCGTTCTGGCTGGCCTCCGCCCCACCCACCGACAAGGCCTATAACGTCGAGCGCGCCTTCGAGGCGGGCTGGGGCGGGGTGGTCTGGAAGACGCTTGGGAGCGAAGGCCCGCCGGTCGTCAACGTCTCCGGCCCGCGGTATGGCGCGATCTGGGGCGCGGATCGGCGGCTTTTGGGGCTGAACAACATCGAGCTGATCACCGACCGGCCTTTGCAGGTGAACCTTGACGAGATCAAGATGGTCAAGCGCAAGTGGCGCGACCGGGCCCTGGTGATCAGCCTGATGGTGCCCTGCGATGAGGAGTCGTGGAAAGACATCCTTCACCGCATCGAAGACACCGAGGCGGACGGGGTCGAGCTGAACTTCGGCTGCCCGCATGGCATGGCAGAGCGCGGCATGGGAAGCGCGGTCGGCCAGGTGCCGGAATATATCGAAATGGTGACGCGCTGGGTGAAAAAGCACTCGCGCATGCCCTGTATCGTGAAACTGACGCCGAATATCAGCGATATCCGCAAGCCGTCAGAGGCCGCACATCGCGGTGGCGCCGATGCGGTGAGCCTGATCAACACGATCAACTCGATCACCTCGGTCAACCTGGACAGCTTCGCACCCGAGCCGATGATCGACGGCAAGGGCACCCATGGCGGCTATTGCGGTCCCGCGGTCAAGCCCATCGCGCTGAACATGGTGGCCGAGATCGCCCGCAACCCCCTGACACGCGGCCTGCCGATCTCTGGCATCGGCGGCGTGACGACCTGGCGTGACGCGGCCGAATTCCTCGCCTTGGGCGCGGGGAACGTGCAGGTCTGCACGGCGGCCATGACCTATGGCTTCAAGGTCGTCCAAGAGATGATTTCGGGCCTGTCGGAATATCTGGACGACAAGGGGATGGCGCTGTCCGACCTGATCGGCCGCGCGACGCCCAATGTGACGGACTGGCAGTTCCTGAACCTGAACTACGTGACCAAGGCGCAGATTTCGCAGGACGATTGCATCAAATGCGGCCGTTGCTATGCGGCTTGCGAGGACACGTCCCACCAGGCGATTGCCATGTCTGCGGACCGCACCTTTACCGTCAAGGACGAGGAATGTGTGGCCTGCAACCTCTGTGTGAACGTCTGCCCGGTGGACAATTGCATCACCATGGTCGAGATGCCGAAAGGCGCCACCGACCCACGCACCGGCCGCAAGGTCGGCGATTATGCCAACTGGACGACGCATCCGAACAACCCGTCGGTTGCGGCGGAGTGATCCCAGGACCCGGGGTATACCCCGGGCTACGCAAGCCCCACCAGAGCGCCCCTGTCTTTTCCGGCGCTCTGGTTCCCTCGCGTAGCCCGGGGTACACCCCGGGTTTTCCTATTCGACCGCGCAGTCTCCAGAGGTGAGATAGGCATCCGTCGCCTGCAACTCCGTTCCCGTCCAATGCCAGATCAGGGGACAAAGCGGCTTGCCCGACTTGGCAAAGCCCGTGGGCCCGTCGAAGATCAGGTCCCCCTTCTCCAGCAAGAGGACCGAGCCCGGCGGCGTGGAAAGGCCAGGGTCCTCGACCCGCCATGGCCCCCCGTCTTGATTGGCGCCTGGATTGGCGTCCTGCACCCCGTCCTGCACGAGGATCAGGGTCAGGTAACCCCGCATGCCGCAGCCGCCCAATCGCCACAAAAACGCTGCCCCACCGTCAGGGAACATCTGCACCCCAGGCCCGCGCAAAGGTCATCCGACCCGCAAGCCACTTCGGCCAGAGCCTGCACCTCGGGAGGGATCGCTTGGGTGTCGCCGAACGCGGGCACGGCGATCAGAAAGGTCGCGAAGATGGCAGGATGCAGATAAGACGCGCGCATGGGGTCCCGATTTTCGACCACTTGATCGGCTCCCCTCGCGCCCATCAAGCGCGCCCTCTTCTTCCCCTTTCATCTTTTCATAAATATCCCACGGGTGGGTCCGGGAGGGTGTGAAACCCTCCCGGGTTTTCCGCCAGAGACCGGCCAGGGCGTGAAACCCTCCCATGCGGCCAATGGTGATCGGCATAGCCATGCGGTTTACCGCAAGGGACCGGCACAGGGATCGGGCACAGGGATCGGGCACAGGGATTGGGCACAGGGATTGGGCACGGACATTTGACGCGCAGATGGGGCCCAGGGATTGCCCCCCGGCGCCCCACCCCGCCGATCCGCCCTTGCATCTGCGCGCACAAGGCATATCTCGGTCCTGAAAGGGGAACCTTCCCATGCGCTATTCCCTCCTTGACCTCGCCTCCGTGGCCGAGGGTCAGACGCCCTCCGCGGCCCTGGCCCAGACCGCCGACCTTGCCATCCATGCCGAGGCGCTTGGCTATCACCGCTTCTGGCTGGCCGAACATCACGGCATGGCGGGCATCGCCTCAGCCGCCACCTCGGTCGTCATTGGCCATGTCGCGGCGCGCACCAAACATATCCGCGTGGGGGCCGGCGGCATCATGCTGCCCAACCATGCCCCCCTGATCATCGCCGAGCAATTCGGCACGCTGGACGCCCTGTATCCCGGCCGTATCGACCTTGGCCTGGGCCGCGCGCCCGGCACCGATGGCGCCACCGCGCGGGCCATGCGCCGCGCCATGGACCCTGACGATTTCCCCAACGATGTCGCCGAACTCATGGCCTATCTGGGCGATCCGACGCCGCAGACCCGCATCCATGCCTTCCCGGGTGAGGGCTCTCATGTGCCGCTCTTTATCCTGGGCTCTTCGACCTATGGCGCGCAGGTGGCGGCGCATTTCGGCCTGCCCTTCGCTTTCGCCAGCCATTTCGCCCCCTTTCAGTTGGAGGAGGCCTTTCACCTTTACCGCAGCCATTTCCGCCCGTCAGAAACCCTGGCCGCACCCCATGCCATGATGGCCATCGGCCTGTGCGCCGCCGAAACCGACGACGAGGCGGTCTATCTGCGCTCGTCCCAGGTGCAGGCCTTTGCCAATCTGCGCCTTGGCCGGCCCGGAAAACTGCCCGGCCCCACCCATGACCTGAGCCATATCCCCGCCCCCATGCTGGCCGAGGTCGACCGCGTGCTGGGCTGTTCAGCGGTGGGCTCACCCGCCACCGTGCAATCCCGGCTAAAGGCGCTGATCGCCCGCCATCAGCCCGACGAAGTCATCCTGACCGGCATGACCCATTCCCACGCGGCCCGGTTGGACAGCTTTCGCATCGGGGCCGAGGCGATGCAGGCCCTGGGCGCCATCCCCTTTGCGCAGGCCGCCTAGGGCGTCACCAGGGTCAGCCGCTCGCCCGGGCCTGCCGCGCGCAATTCACGCTCGACCAGGGCGGGGCGCGGCAAGGGGGGGGCGATGACCACGATCTTGCCGGTGTAGTGCAGGGCCTCCAGTTGCTCGATCACCGTCATGGCATCGCAGGGCCCGGCAAACAGCGGCAGAACGATGCGCTCGGGGGCAAGTTCGGCCAGCAAAGCCGCCGACAGATCAGCACTGGCGCGCAAAACCGCATGGGGCAGGGGGATCGGCCCCTTGGGCGCCAAAAGGTTCTGGCAATCCAGCGCAAGAACCCGCTCTTCCCGCAGGACGGGAAGTTCGGCAAGCCTTGGGTAAAGAACGGTCGGAGGGGTTGCCATGTGCGAATCATCTGCTGGGTGGGTCGATTTTCAACCTGTGGTCACAAAACTTCCATGCTTTGGTCGCTATGGGCGAAATGAAGCGGGCAAGTGGGGTCCGCAGGTCACAATAGTTTAACGAACGGAAAGTCACAAACAATGCCGAATGACGCTTTCCTGCGCGATTTCCTGGCCGCCATGCCGGACCCGGCGCTTCTGGTGGGCCAGGACGAGCGGCTGATCGGCGCCAATCTGGCGGCCGAATCTCTGCTTGGAACAGGAATCGTCGGGCGCCACCACGCTTTCGTCCTGCGCCACCCCGAGATCCTGGCCGCCATCGAAGAAGCCTGGACCGGCACCCGCGCCGAGGCCCGCCACGTCATCCCCCGCGCCAGCCACGAGGTCATCCACCGCATGACCGCCGCCCGTGTGGGCGATCACGTGCTTTGCACCTTTCAGGACCTGACCGACCGCGAGCGCATGGACGCGATGCGCCGCGACTTTGTGGCCAATGTCAGCCATGAACTCCGCACCCCCCTGACCTCGGTCTTGGGTTTCATCGAGACCCTGCGCGGCCCCGCCCGCGAGGATGCCGCCGCCCGCGACCGGTTTCTGGCCATCATGCAGACCGAGGCCGAACGCATGGTCCGCCTGGTGCGCGACCTGTTGAACCTGTCGCGCGTCGAGGCTCAGGAACGCCAGCGCCCGACCGAGCGCCATGACGTGGCCTTGCTGATCCGCTCGGCCGCCCATTCGCTGCGCCCCCAGGCCGAAGCCGCGCGGGTGAAACTGACGCTGGAGGGTCTGGAGGCTTCGGCCGATGTGCCGATAGATCCCGACCAGATCACTCAGGTGGCGATGAACCTGATCGAAAACGCGATCAAATACGGCGGCCCGGGCAAAGAGGTCACTGTGAGGCTGGACCAGATCCAGACCCCGCGCGGCGCGAAACTGCGCTTCGCGGTCCGCGACCAGGGCGAGGGGATCGAGCCGCACCACCTGCCGCGCCTGGCCGAGCGATTCTACCGCGTGGACAGCCATCGGTCGCGCGAAAAGGGCGGCACGGGGCTTGGCCTTGCCATCGTCAAACACATCGCCCACCGCCACGACGGCAAGCTGGTGATCGAAAGCGAGATGGGCCAAGGATCAACCTTTACCCTGATTTTGCCGATGGGGTGATGGCCCATTCTTTCATACTGACGAAAATACTCCCGCCGGAGGCCCCGGGCTCCCCCAGCGCCGCGGCCTGAAAAGACAGCACGTCGGTGGGGCAAGAGCCTCCGGCGGGAATATTTTGGTCAGTATGAAAGGGCGGGGCGGTGGTCTGCGGCTTGGTTCCCCGAGGTTCCACGAACGCGCCCCCCCTTTTCGCGCCCCTTGTTGGGTCAACTGGCGCCGCCCATGTCTTAACCCTGGATGACAGGAAAAGCCGCGGAAATGGGGTCTGTCATGATCCTGTTACAAAACCATCGCAAAACCGCAGCCAAGGCGCCTTAAACGGGCGGCAACGGTGGCAACTGGCCATCGGATCACTCGGAGATAAACATGTCCTTCACCAAGGTTTCCGTTTCGGCGCTGGCGATCCTCGCCGCTTCGACCGTCGTGGCTTCGGCCCGTGACCAGCTGCAGATTGCCGGCTCCTCGACCGTGCTGCCCTATGCCACCATCGTCGCCGAAGCCTTCGGCGAGCAGGGCGAGTTCAAGACCCCGGTCGTCGAAGGCGGCGGTTCGGGCGCAGGCCGCGCGGCGCTGTGCAAGGGCGTTGGCGAAGATACGATCGACATCGCCAACTCGTCCTCGGGCATCAAGAAATCCGACGTCGAGACCTGCACCGCCAATGGCGTCACCGACATTATGGAAATCCGCATCGGCTATGACGGCATCGTCTTTGCCTCGGACATCGCCGGCGCCGACTTTGCCCTGACCCCCGCCCTGGTCTTTGGTGCCATCGGTGCCAAGGTCGCCAAGGATGGCGCTCTGGCCGACAATGCCGCCAAGACCTGGGCCGAAGTCGATGCCACCTTGCCCGCGCAAGACATCCTGGCGCTGATCCCCGGCTCCAAGCACGGCACGCGCGAAGTGTTCGACATCAAGCTGCTGGAAGAGGGCTGCAAGGCCACCGGCACCTATGACCTGTATCTGGCCGCTGCCGAAGGCGCCGATGACAAGGAAAAGGGCGCCAATGCGCTGAAGGCTTGCCATGCGGTGCGCGCCGATGGCGTGGCTGTCGAAATCGACGGTGACTACACCGAGACCCTGTCGCGTCTGGATGCCAACAAGCAGGCCGTCGGCGTCTTTGGTCTGTCCTTCTATGAAAACAACACCGACAAGCTGAAGGTCGCGACCGTGAATGGCGTCGTTCCCGCCACCGCCACGATCGCCGACGGCTCTTATCCGGTGTCGCGCCCGCTGTTCATGTATGTGAAAAAGCAGCATATCGGCGTGATCCCCGGCCTGAAGGAATATCTGACCTTCTTCATGTCCGATGACATGGTCGGCCCCGAAGGCAAGCTGGTCGAATACGGCCTGGTTTCCGATCCGGAACTGGCCAAGACCCAGGCCGCCATCGAAGCCGAAGAGCTGATGGCTCCGCTGCAATAAGCCAAAGGCGGGGGGTCTGGTGGCCCCCCGTTTTCCCACGGCCCCGGCCCCGCTGCGGTGCGGGGCCCCGGCCCGCCCCCCTTCAAGCGAGACCCGACCATGAGCCTCGGCCTGCTTTTCCTGATCCTTCTGGCGCTGTGCACCGCCGGTTACATGATCGCCCGCTCCCGCGCTGTCACCTCTGCCCGGGGCGATACGCGGGTTCTTCATTCCTTGCCCGCCTTTCACGGCCGGTTCGCCGCGCTGGCGATGATCCTGCCCGCCGTGGCGATCCTGATCGTCTGGCTGGTGGTGGAAAGCTTTGCCCTGCGCGGGGTCGCCCTGTCGCATCTGTCGCCCGAAGACGTGCCCGATGGCGCCTCGATGGACCTGGTGATGGCCGATGTCACCCGCATCGCCGAGGGCCTGGGCAAGCTGCAGGCTGCGGGCGTCGACCTGGCGCCGCTGACCGCCGATCCGGCCGCGCTGAAGGCCCGTTTCTCGGAGGCGGGTTTTGCCCAAGGCGGCGATCCGACCCCCCATACGATTGCCGCCGCCGTTTCCATGCGTGACACGGCTGCGACCTCGCGACTGGCGCTGTCCGTCGTGGCGATTGCCGCTTCGCTGGCCGGGCTTGGCCTTGTGCTGCGCCGCATCACCCCCGAGTTCCGCGCCCGCAATGCCACCGAATTCGTCTCGATGGGCCTGTTGATCGGCGCTTCGTTGATCGCGGTGCTGACCACGGTGGGCATCGTGGCCTCACTGGCCTCCGAGACCATCCGCTTCTTCCAGCTTTACCCGGCCTGGGACTTCTTCTTTTCCGCCGACTGGAACCCGAAGTTCGGCGGCGGCTCCAGCCTGGGGATCTGGCCGCTGATCTGGGGCACGCTGTATGTCTCGGTCATCGCGCTGTTGGTCGCCGTGCCGGTCGGGCTGTTCTCGGCCGTCTATCTGGCCGAATATGCCTCCAAGCGGACCCGGGGCATCGTCAAACCCCTGATCGAGATCCTGGCGGGCATCCCCACCATCGTCTACGGCCTCTTTGCCCTTGTGACCGTCGGGCCCCTGCTGCGCGACTGGATCGCCATTCCGATGGGCTTTGGCAACTCGTCCTCGTCGGTCATGACCGCGGGCTTGGTCATGGGGATCATGGTCATCCCCTTTGTCTCGTCGCTGTCGGATGACATCATCAACGCCGTGCCGCAAAGTCTGCGGGATGGGTCGCTGGGCCTTGGCGCCACGCCGTCGGAAACCATCCGCCAGGTCGTGCTTCCGGCCGCCCTGCCGGGGATCGTCGGCGCCGTCCTGCTGGCCGCCAGCCGCGCGATCGGCGAGACGATGATCGTGGTCCTTGGCGCGGGGGCCGCAGCCCAACTCTCGCTGAACCCTTTCGAGGCCATGACCACCGTCACCGTCAAGATCGTCAGCCAGCTGACCGGCGACACCGAGTTCAACTCGCCCGAGACCCTGGTGGCCTTTGCGCTGGGTCTGACGCTTTTCGTCCTGACCCTGATGCTGAACATCATCGCGCTGATCATCGTGCGCAAATATCGCGAGCAATACGAATGACCGATATCACCGAACACGCGCTCTTGATGCCCGATGCGCGCACCAAGGCCCGCAATGCCGCCGAGCGCCGGTTCCGCGCCTATGGGCTGAGTGCCATCGTGATTGCCCTGGCCGCGCTGGTCTGGCTGCTGATCTCGATCTTCTCGGCGGGGCTGCCGGCCTTCCAGCAAACCTTCATCACCTTCCCCGTGACGCTGGAGGCGGCGACCCTGGACAAGTCCGGCAAGCTGGACATCGAGGAGATGAAGAAGGTCACGACCATCGGTTACGGCAAGCTGATCGCCCAGGCCTTCGAGGCCGAAATCGCCGCAAAGGGCATCACCCACGAGGTGAAGCCCAAGCAACTGGCCGAGATGATCTCGGAGCAGGCGGGCGCGCAGTTGCGGGACATGGTGCTGGCCGATCCCGCTCTGGTGGGGCAGACCATCACCTTCCAGGCGCTGGCGAATGGCCGGATCGACGGCTACTTCAAGGGCCGCGTCACGATGGAGACGGCGGCGCGCGACAAGAACACCTCGCCTGAAAAGCTGGCCCTGGCCGATCAGCTGCGCGATGCGGGCGTGGTCGCGGTCAAGTTCAACACGGGCTTCCTGACCATGTCGGATGCCAGCGACAAGCGGCCCGAGGCGGCAGGCCTGGGCGTCGCCATCATCGGCTCGCTTTACATGGTCGTGATCGTGCTGTTCCTGGCGCTGCCCATCGGGGTTGCGGCCTCGGTCTACCTGGAGGAATTCGCGCCCAAGAACTATTGGACCGACCTGATCGAGGTGAATATCGCCAACCTCGCCGCGGTGCCGTCCATTGTTTATGGCATCCTGGGCCTGGCGATCTTCATCAACTTTGCCGGATTGCCGCAATCGGCCCCCATCGTCGGCGGCCTGGTGCTGACGCTGATGACCCTGCCGCGGATCATCATTCCGACCCGTGCCGCACTGAAAGCCGTGCCGCCCTCGATCCGCGATGCGGCTTTGGGCGTGGGCGCGTCGAAACTGCAGACCGTGACCCATCACGTCCTGCCCTTGGCCATGCCCGGCATCCTGACCGGCACGATCATCGGCCTGGCCCAAGCCCTGGGCGAGACCGCGCCTCTGCTCCTCATCGGCATGGTGGCCTTTGTCAAAGACTTCCCCGGACTGCCGCCCGAGGGCCTGTTCTCGCCCTCTTCGGCGCTGCCCGTGCAAATCTACAACTGGACCCAGCGCGGCGACCCGGGCTTTGTCGAACGCGCCTCGGGGGCTATCATCGTCCTTCTGGTTTTCCTGATCCTCATGAACACGGCCGCGATTATCCTGCGGCGCAAATATGAACGTCGGTGGTAAGATATGTCGGTAATCGAAATGAAACTGGAGCGTGAAGTGACCGCCGATACGATCAAGATCGAGGCCCGCAAGGTGCAGGTGCATTACGGCCAGAACCATGCGCTGAAGGATGTCGATGTCGATATCCTGGCCAAGACGGTGACGGCCTTCATCGGGCCTTCGGGCTGCGGCAAGTCAACCTTCCTGCGCTGTTTGAACCGGATGAACGACACCGTGGCCTCGGCCAAGGTGACGGGTTCGATCCTGCTGGACGGCGCGGATATCTATGACCCGCGCGTCGACCCGGTGCAGCTGCGCGCCAAGGTGGGCATGGTCTTCCAAAAGCCCAACCCCTTCCCGAAGTCGATCTATGACAACGTGGCTTATGGCCCCAAGATCCATGGGTTGACCCGGTCCAAGGCGGAACTGGACGAGGTCGTGGAAAGCTGCCTGCGCAAGGCCGCCCTGTGGAACGAGGTCAAGGACCGCCTGCAATCGCCGGGCACCGGGCTTTCGGGTGGCCAGCAACAGCGTCTGTGCATCGCCCGCGCCATCGCGACCTCTCCGGAAGTGCTGCTGATGGACGAGCCTTGCTCGGCGCTGGACCCCATCGCCACAGCGCAAGTCGAAGAGCTGATCGACGAACTGCGGTCACAGTTTTCGGTCGTCATCGTGACGCACTCGATGCAGCAAGCCGCCCGCGTGTCGCAGCGCACTGCCTTCTTCCACCTGGGCAACCTGGTGGAATATGGCGAGACCGGCACGATCTTCACCAATCCCAAGGACCCGCGCACCGAGTCCTACATCACCGGCCGGATCGGCTGAGGAGGCGCTTATGAACACCGAACGTCACATCGCCTCGGCCTTTGACCGTGATCTGGAAGGCGTCCAGGCGCTGGTTGTCAAGATGGGGGGCCTGGTCGAGGCCGCCTTGTCCGATGCCGCCATGGCGCTGGAAATGCGCGACGAGGCCCTGGCCGAACGCGTGCGCGCCCAGGACACCGCCATCGACGCGCTGGAGGCGCAGGTGAACGACGAATGTCTGCGCCTGATCGCGACCCGGGCGCCCGCCGCCACCGACCTGCGTGTCGTGCTGACCGTGATGAAGATCGCGGCCTCGCTGGAACGCTGCGGGGATTATGCCAAGAACCTGGCGAAACGCTCCTTGGTCTTGAACAAGATGCATTCGGTCGAGGGCGCCACCGGGTCGATCCGCCGCATGGCGCGCCAGGTGGGCTTGTTGCTCAAGGATGCGCTGGACGCCTTCATCCACCGCGACGTGGAACTTGCGGCCAGCGTGCGCCAGCAGGACCGCGACGTGGATCAGATGTATACGGCGCTGTTTCGTGAATTCCTGACCCATATGATGGAAGACCCGCGCAACATCAGCGCCTGCATGCATCTGCATTTCATCGCCAAGAACATCGAGCGCGTGGGCGACCATGCGACGACGATTGCCGAGCAGGTGATTTTCCTGGCCACCGGTCAGCTGCCCTCCGAACCGCGCCCCAAGGCGGATTCGGTGAACATGGGAGAGGTGTGATGGCCCAACCCGTCGTCCTTCTGGTCGAGGACGAACCCGCACAACGCGAGGTCCTGGCCTATAACCTGGAAGCCGAGGGCTTTGTGGTGCAGCGCGCGACCAATGGCGAAGAGGCGCTGGAGCTTGTGTCGGAGGCGGCACCCGATCTGATCCTTCTGGACTGGATGATGCCGCATGTGTCGGGCCTGGAGGTCTGCCGGCGCCTGAAGCTGCGCCCGGAAACGCGGGGCATCCCGATCATCATGCTGTCGGCGCGGTCCGAAGAGGTGGACCGGGTGCGGGGGCTGGAGACCGGGGCGGATGACTATGTGATCAAGCCTTATTCGGTGGTCGAACTGATGGCCCGCCTGCGCGCCCAATTGCGCCGCGTGCGGCCTGCGACTTTGGGTCTGGCGTTGGAATGGCAGGACATAAGGCTGGACCCGGAGACCCACCGCGTGACGCGGGCCGGGGCGGTGCTGAAACTGGGCCCGACCGAGTTCCGGCTTCTGTCGACGCTGTTGGAAAAGCCCGGCCGGGTCTTTTCGCGCGAACAGCTGCTGGACCGGGTCTGGGGCCGGGATATCTATGTCGACAGCCGGACGGTGGATGTGCATGTCGGCCGCCTGCGCAAGGCGCTGTGCGCCTTTGGCGGCGAAGACCCGCTGCGCACGGTGCGCGGCGCGGGTTATGCCCTGGGGTGATTGCGGCCTGGCGGGAAAGCGCTGACGCGCCCTCCCGCTGCGCCCGCCCAAAGCGGGGGCTTCCGCCCCCGCACCCCCGACCAAAGGGGCGCACGCGCCCCCTTGGAACCCCCGTGAATATTTGGATCAGTATGAAAGGGGCGTCGGGCAAGGAGTCTGACGTCTCTTTCGTTTTCACATTTGCACAAATACTCATCTGAAAAAACGGGGAGGTCCGGAGGGGGCGGTAGCTCCCTTCGGGCTGGGGGATTGGGGGATGGCAATCCCCCAAATGCGGCCTCAGGGCGCAGGGACCAGAGTCGTGACCCCCACGGCCCCCGCCCGGGCCAGTTGCGGGTCCAGCGTCATCGGCACATATTCGCCCCGCCGCCACAGCTCTGACAGGTCATCGTAAAACCGCGACAGCGGATGGCCCGACTGGCCCGTGGCAATGACAAAGACCGAGCTTTCGGGGTCAGCGAAGTCATAGACCCCGCGATAGCCGCCGCCGTGGACATTCTCGTAGGGGTTCTCGCCTGTGCCGACCGTGCGCCCGCGCATCAGGGTGAAGTCGCCACCGCTGGTACTTTGGCGGATGTTCACGAAATACTGCAGCACCGGCACGTCCCCCAGGACCGCGTGATCATGCGCCGCCTCATGGGCATCGCCCCAGCGCCAGGATTCGATCTTGGGGCCATAGGTTTCGGACAGGCCCAAAAGCGCGTCGTCCAGCGCCAGTTGCGCGATCTCGGCGCAGCTTTCCACCGCGGCCGATTGCACCACATCGCACCAGACCGAGGCGCCATCGGTGTTGCGATAGACCCGCTCGATGAACTCGGGCGCGGGGCGGGTGAATTGATCGGCCAGCGGCCCCACCTCGTCGCGCATCAGGCGGCCCTGGATCGCCCGCAGCCAGGCTTCGGCGATCAGCGGCTCTGGCAGGTGTTCGTTTTCCTCGCCGTTCCAGGCCGCCAGCAGCTTCAGCGCGTCCTGGCGCTGGCGTTCGGGCGTGCCAAGGGGGCTGGGCTCTCCGGTGAACCACAGGTCCTTGCCGATCAGCGGCAGCAGCGTGCGCAAGGTGGGCGAGACCGTGTCCAACTGCGCCTCCATGAAGGAGGACCGCGTATGGACCTCGCGGGTTTTCATCAGCGTCAGCCAGCGCTGGATGCGCTGCGTGTCGCCCCAGGTAAAGCTGACGTGATGGGGAAAGGGCGCGTCCACGATCTTGTTGTTCGTATTGCCGATCAGGCCCGCGGCGGGGTTTTTCACCACCGGGTTGTCGGCATAGGGGTAAAAGCCGGTCCAGCGGTTTTGCCCCTCCCAGCCCGGGGCAGGCATCCGGCCTTGCGTGACATGGCTGGGATCGCGGGCCGGCATCTTGCCCACCAGCTGCATCGCGATGTTGGCTTGGTCGATCACCATCATATTCTGCGAGGGCGCCACAAAGCCCTCCATCGCCGTGATCGCCGCATCAACAGACCCCGCCCGCATCAGGCGCAGCGCCGCGGTCATCGAGGTATCATTGGCGTCCAACGCCGTCCATTCCAGCGCCGCGACCGATCCCGGCGGCGTCACCGTATCCAGGTCGTAATGCGTGCCGGGCAGGATCGGGCCGCTTTCGCTCCACCTTTGGGTGATGGTGACGGGCTCGGCATCCTTGACTTGGATGATCGTGCGGCTGGTGATGAAATCGCGCGGGCCCTGCGGCGTCAGATATTGTTCGGAATTGTCGGGGTTCACCCGTTCCATCACGACATCCTGGTCGTCAAGGTAAGACGAGGTCAGGCCCCAGCCCAGCTTTTCGCTGCGGCCCAGCAGGACCAGGGGCATCCCCGGGATGGTCGCCCCGATCACATCGCCGGACTGCAACTGCAACCGCGCCAGGAACCAGATCGAGGGCGCGGTAAAGCCCAGATGCGGGTCATTGGCCAAAAGCGAGCCCCCCGCGGCCGAGCGCGCCGGTGCGGCCGCCCAGGCATTCGAGGCCCCGGCCATGTCCGCGCTGGCAAAGGGCGACAGGGGCAGGTTCAGCGCGGCCTGGCGCTGCGGCACGCTCCTGTTGTAAGGGCCGGGCATCAGGGCGGAATACTGGGGCAGGGCGGCGATGCCCGGCCCGCTGACGTCGGGCAGGATGTCGCGCAACCGGTTGGGCGAAATCGTCAGGCTCAGTTCCGCCCGCAGGACCTCGTTGTCCAGATGGCCCGACAGCTGCAGCGCCATCAGCTTGATGATCGCCAGCGAATCGGCCGGGGCCCAGGCGTCGATCTGGCTGGGGAACAAGAAGAACTCTGGCGCGCCGCGGCCCAGGGCATTGGCATTGACCTGACCGATCCAGGCGTTCACCCCATCGGCATAGGCCTGCAGCGCAGCCTTGGCATAGTCGTCCTGCGCCGCCACCGAGGACAGCGACAGGGCGTAAAGATCCAGGCGGCGCAACAGCTCGTCCGTCTTCAGCGTGGTTTCGCCAAAGAGTTCGGACAAGCGTCCCTGCGCCGTGCGCCGCATCAGCATCATTTGCCACAGCCGGTCCTGGGCATGGGCGAAACCCAAGGCATAATAGGCGTCGGTGTCCTTGGTGGCAAAGATATGGGGAATGGCGCGGGCGTCGCGCACGATCTCGACCGGGGCCGCGATGCCCGGCACCTCCCAGGTGGCGGCATAGTCGGGCAGGGACCGCGACAGGAAGTAATAGATCCCCAGAAGCACCAGGATCGCCAGCACCACCAGGGCCACAAAGCCGCGCAGCGTCCAACGGAAAGCGGTAAGCATGGGCGGTCCTCTCGGTGGGCAGGTCTGTGGGCAGGTCTGTGGGTGGGCGTCTTGACGTTTCTGGCGCCTCTCCCTCTAGTCGCAAAGCAAGGTCCGCACAATTGGCGAGACCACGAAGAAGGAGGCTGCGATGGCGCGGGTGGCATTTCTGGGGCTGGGGGTCATGGGCTTTCCGATGGCGGGGCATCTGGCCGCCAAGGGGCATGAGGTGACGGTGTGGAACCGGACGGCGTCAAAGGCCGAGGTCTGGATGGCGCGTCATGGCGGGCGCCAGGCTGCGACGGCGGCAGAGGCCGCGCGTGGGGCCGAGTTCGTCTTTGCCTGCGTCGGCAATGATGACGACCTGCGTCAGGTGGCACGGGCGGCCTTTGCCGGCATGTCGGCGGGCGCGGTCTTTGTCGATCACACGACCGTTTCGGCCAAGGTGACGCGGGAACTGGCGGCCGAAGCTGCGGGCCTGGGGTTCGGTTTCGTCGATGCCCCGGTTTCGGGCGGGCAGGCGGGGGCCGAAAATGGCGCCTTGTCGATCATGTGCGGCGGGCCCGAGGCCGAGTATCTGCGCGCCGAGCCCGTGATGGCGTCTTACGCCCGGGTCTGCCGGCGGCTTGGCGAAAGTGGTGCGGGCCAGATTGCCAAGATGATGAACCAGATTTGCATTGCGGGTCTGGTGCAGGGCCTGTCCGAGGCCCTGGCCTTTGGCGAAAAGGCCGGGATGGATGGGGCGGCGGTGGTCGAGGTGATCTCTCAGGGCGCGGCCGGGTCCTGGCAGATGGCCAATCGCCACAAGACCATGCTGGAGGGCAAGTTCGACTTCGGTTTTGCGGTGGACTGGATGCGCAAGGACCTGAAAATCTGCCTGGAGGCCGCGGACGAGGTCGGGGCAAGCCTGCCTGTGACCGCCCTGATCGACCAGTTTTACAAAGACGTGCAGGCCATGGGCGGCGGCCGGGGCGATACGTCGTCCTTGATCCGGCGCCTGCGCTAAGGGAAATTTCCGCCGATATATTCAGGGCAAGGCTGATTCCGGGGTGGGTCGGAACGTTTTTCGGCGGAAAACGTCTGACTCAGCCGGAGAATTTGCGGGGAATCGGCGGAAATCCCTGCTGCCACCCGAATCCTAAACCTTTCCTTAACCAATAATCCGCCAAGGTTAATCCATCGAATTCGATTGAAATGTTCCGCATTTGTGCTTACCAAGGCAGGAACAGGACAAGAACATCAACCGGATTGCCGCGGTCCCGCGGTGGTTTCATCTCATTGCCGCGCGGATGCGGCTCGGGCATAAGGGGAAGACTATGGCGGTGGCAAACCTCTTCGAATTGGACGGAAAACGCGGCATGGATAAAAAAGACGCCGAAAAGGCCAAGGCCTTGGAATCGGCCCTCGCGCAGATCGAGCGGCAGTTCGGCAAGGGCTCGATCATGAAGCTCGGCCAGGAAAATTCGGTGATGGACATCGAGGCGACCTCGACCGGGTCGCTGGGTCTGGACATCGCCTTGGGCATCGGCGGCCTGCCGCAGGGCCGCATCATCGAGATCTATGGGCCTGAAAGTTCGGGCAAGACCACCCTGACGCTGCATTGCGTCGCCGAGGCGCAGAAGAAGGGCGGCGTTTGCGCCTTTGTCGATGCGGAACATGCGCTGGACCCGTCTTACGCGAAAAAGCTGGGCGTCAACCTGGATGAGCTGCTGATCAGCCAGCCCGACACCGGCGAACAGGCTTTGGAGATCGTCGATACGCTGGTGCGGTCGGGGGCTGTCTCGGTCATCGTCGTGGACTCGGTCGCGGCCCTGGTGCCGAAATCGGAAATCGAAGGCGATATGGGCGACATGCAGATGGGCTCTCAGGCGCGCCTGATGTCGCAAGCCATGCGCAAGCTGACCGCAAGCATCGGGCGTTCCAACACCATGGTCATCTTCATCAACCAGATCCGCATGAAGATCGGCGTCATGTTCGGCAGCCCCGAAACCACCACCGGTGGCAATGCGCTAAAGTTCTACGCCTCCGTCCGTCTGGACATCCGCCGCACCGGCGCAATCAAGGAACGTGACGAGGTCACGGGCAACGCCACCCGCGTCAAGGTCGTCAAGAACAAGGTCTCGCCCCCCTTCAAGGAGGTCGAATTCGACATCATGTATGGCGAAGGCATTTCCAAGACCGGCGAAATCCTTGACCTTGGCGTCAAGGCTGGCATCGTGGAAAAGTCGGGGTCCTGGTATTCCTACAAGGACGAACGCATCGGGCAGGGGCGTGAGAATGCCAAGTCCTTCCTGAAGTCGAACCCCGCCACCGCGGCCGATATCGAGGCGCGCATCCGCAATGCCTCGGGTCTTGATCTGTCCATGACCGCCGAGGACAAGGCAGAGGTCATGGAGGACTGAGCCCCTAGGGTTTTTTCCTTTCAGTCAAAGGGCGGTGCAGATTGCGCCGCCCGTTTCATATCCGGTGGACAGGCCCCGATCATGGGGCTAAACGGGATGCCGATTGGCGCCTTGCGCGCCGAACCAGAACGGCCCTTGTGGGCCCTGAGAAACGGGACCGATATGCCCTCGCTGAACGACATCCGCTCGACCTTCCTTGGTTTCTTCGAGAAAAACGATCACCGCGTGGTGGAAAGCTCACCTCTGGTGCCGCGCAATGACCCGACGCTGATGTTCACGAACTCGGGCATGGTGCAGTTCAAGAACTGCTTCACCGGGGTCGAGACGCGCGATTACAAGCGCGCCACGACGTCGCAGAAATCGGTGCGCGCGGGCGGCAAGCACAATGACCTGGACAATGTAGGCTATACCGCGCGCCACCATACTTTCTTTGAAATGCTGGGGAATTTCTCGTTCGGCGATTATTTCAAGGAACAGGCGATCACCTATGCCTGGGAATTGCTGACCAAGGGTTTCGACATCCCCGCCGACAAGCTGTGCGTGACGGTCTATCACACCGACGACGAGGCCGCGAATTTCTGGAAGAAAATCGCGGGCCTGCCCGAGCATCGCATCATCCGCATCGCCAGCGACGACAACTTCTGGCGCATGGGGCCCACCGGTCCTTGCGGTCCTTGCACCGAGATTTTCTTTGACCACGGCGAGCATATCTGGGGCGGCCCGCCCGGCTCCGCCGATCAGGACGGCGACCGGTTCATCGAGATCTGGAACAACGTCTTCATGCAGAACGAACAGTTCGCAGATGGCACGATGAAGCCCTTGGACATGCAGTCGATCGACACCGGCATGGGGCTGGAGCGGATTGGCGCCCTGTTGCAGGGCAAGCATGACAATTACGACACCGACCTGATGCGCTCGCTGATCGAGGCTTCGGCGCACGCGACCTCGTCCGATCCCGATGGCCCCGGCAAGATCCACCACCGCGTCATCGCCGACCACCTGCGGTCCACGTCCTTCCTGATTGCCGATGGCGTGATGCCGTCGAACGAGGGCCGCGGCTATGTCCTGCGCCGCATCATGCGCCGCGCGATGCGTCATGCGCATATGCTGGGCGCGCAAGACCCGGTCATGCACCGCCTGGTCCCCGCTTTGGTCCGTCAAATGGGCGGCCAGTATGGCGAACTCACCCGCGCGCAGTCCCTGATCGAAGAGACCCTGCGTCTGGAGGAAACCCGCTTCCGCACCACGCTGGACCGCGGCTTGCGTCTTTTGGACGACGAACTGGCCCGCCTGCCCGAGGGCGGCGCTTTGCCCGGTGCGGCGGCCTTCAAGCTTTATGACACCTATGGCTTCCCCCTCGACCTGACCCAAGACGCCCTGCGCGAAAAGGGCCGTGAGGTCGATGTGGCCGGTTTCGAAACCGCGATGGACGAACAGCGCCAAAAGGCCCGCGCCTCTTGGGTTGGCACCGGCGAGGCCAAGGATGCAAAGATCTGGTTCGAACTGGCCGAAGCCCATGGCGTGACCGAATTCCTGGGCTATGACACGGAAACCGCTGAGGGAAATATCCTGGCCCTGGTGCGTGACGGTGCGGGGATTGGTGCTGCGACCCTGGGTGAGACCGTGCAAGTCGTGGTTAACCAAACGCCGTTTTACGCCGAAAGCGGCGGTCAGGTCGGTGATGCCGGCCTGATCCGCACGCAAACCGGCCTGGTCGAAGTCTCCGAGACCCGCAAAAGCCAAGGCGTCTTCATGCATGTGGGCCGCGTGATCGAGGGTCAGGTGTCCAAGGGCCAGCCTGCTCAACTGGAGGTCGCCCACACCCGCCGCGCCCGGATCGAGGCCAACCACACCGCGACCCACCTGTTGAATGAGGCATTGCGCAACGCCTTGGGCTCTCATGTGGCGCAGCGCGGCTCCTTGAACGCGCCGGACCGGTTGCGGTTTGACTTTGCCCATTCGACCGCCATGTCGGCCGAGGAACTCGCGAAGGTCGAAGACGAGGTCAACGCCATCATCCGCCAAAACGGCCGCGTCGAGACCCGCGTGATGACCCCTGACGCCGCCCGCGAATTGGGCGCGCAGGCTCTCTTTGGCGAGAAATACGGCGACGAAGTGCGTGTCGTTTCCATGGGTGAGGCTTTGGGTTCGGGCAAAGGTCTGGACGGCAAGACCTATAGCCTTGAACTTTGCGGCGGCACCCATGTGGCGCGCTTGGGCGAAATCGGCGGCTTTCGGATCGTCTCGGAAAGCGCATCATCGGCCGGTGTGCGCCGGATCGAGGCCCTGACCGGCCCCGCCGTCCTGGAAGACCTGCGCCGTCAGTCGGCCATCCTGGACGCTTTGGCCCGCGAACTGGGTTCCGCGCCGGAAGATTTCGTGGCCAAGGTGGCCAAGCTGAAGACCGACCTGAAGAACGCCCAAGCCGAGGTCGGCCAGCTGCGCCGCGACCTTGCGATGGGCGGGACCTCGGCGGTGGAAGTCCAAGAAATCAACGGCGTCAAGCTGATCGCCCAGGTGCTGCAAGGCGTATCGGGCAAGGATCTGCCCGCGATGATCGACCAATACAAGGCGCAGTTGGTCTCCGGTGCGGTGGTGCTGATCGCCGACACCGGGGCGAAACCGGCCGTGGCCGCAGGCGTGACCGCCGACCTGACCGGTCGCATCAGCGCCGTGACGCTGGCGAAAGCCGCGGTCGAGGCGCTTGGCGGCAAAGGTGGCGGTGGCCGTCCCGACATGGCGCAAGGTGGCGGCGCCGATATCGCCTTGGCCGATGCAGCCCTGACCGCGGTCAAAGCCGCTTTGGAGGCCTAAATGCCGCAAGCCTTCTGGATCGCCCATGTCGAGGTGACGGACCCCGAACGCTACGCGCTGTATGCGCGGGGTGCCACCGAGGCCATCGCGGCCCATGGCGGCCGCTTCCTCGCCCGCGCCGGCCGCTATGTGCAGCTGGAAGGCAAGGACCGCCCCCGCAACGTGGTGGCGATTTTCCCAAGCTTGGAAAAGGCCGTGGAGTGCTATCACTCGCCAGCCTACCAGGCGGCTCTGGTCCATGCCCAGGGTGCGGCGACCCGCGATCTGGTCGTGGTCGAAGCCGCCGAATGATCCAGGGGCCGCCCGGCAAGGCGGCCCTCGTCACAGCACTTCTTTAACCCCTTGGCGCCAGACTGGCCGCAAAGGAGCCATCCATGTGCCGTTGGGCCGCCTATTGCGGGGAACCGATCTTCCTGGACGAGATCATTTCTCGCCCCGGCCATTCGCTGATCCACCAAAGCCACCACGCGACCCAGGCCCATACCGCGATCAATGCCGACGGTTTCGGCGTCGCCTGGTATGGCGAACGCAGTGAACCCGGCCTTTTCCGCGACGTCCTACCCGCCTGGTCCGATCCCAACCTGAAAAGCCTGACCGCGCAGGTCAAGTCCGGCCTCTTCCTCGCCCATGTCCGCGCCTCGACCGGGACGGCCACCAGCCGCAACAACTGCCACCCCTTCGTGCATCAGTCCTGGAGCTTCATGCACAATGGCCAGGTCGGCGGCTATGACGCCTTTCGCCGCGATGCCGACATGCTGATCCCCGAGACGCTTTACAACGCCCGCCGCGGCGCCACGGATTCCGAGGCGATCTTCCTCGTGGCCCTGGCCGAGGGGCTGAAGCAGGATCCCCGCACCGCCCTCGAACGCGCCTCCGCCCGCTTCATCAAGCTTTCACGCGAAAAGGGGACGACGCCGCATCTGCGGATGACCGCCGCCCTGTCGGATGGCACCTCACTTTACGCTGTAAGATATGCGACCGACGATCACGCGCCCTCGCTTTACTACCGCTACAGCGACAGCCGACAGGGTATGGCCGTGGTTTCCGAGCCGCTGGAAGACGACCAAGGCGACTGGACAGAGATCGCGCCGGCCTCCTTCTGCACTTTCAAGGGCGCCGAAGTCATGGTGGAACCCTTTTACCCCTGCCGCTGCAGCGAAGCCGGCTGAGAGGACAGCGCCGCCCCAGGATGGCGGCGGCTGCACGAGGCGTAAACAAATGGGGCGCGGCCCCCGGGACTTCGCCTCTCCGCTGGGGTATCGTCGGACCGATGAACCCAAGCCGCCAAAGGCGTGGCGCTTTGCCTGCCCCCAAAGTCACGCCGGCAAATCACGCGCAGCCCCGCCCGAATGCAATTTCCCCGGGAGAGGACCAAAGGCCTGGGGGCAGCGCCCCCCTTCCGCCCAAGACCCGGCAAGACCAAAGCGGCCCCCCAAAGGCGCCGCTTTCAAACGGGTCCAGCGCAGCCGGGGCAAATCCCCTCCACCGTCACCCAAAACAAAAGCGGCCCCCGAAGGCGCCGCTTTGATTTCATACTGATCCAAATATTCCGGGGTCTGGGGCAGAGCCCCAGCCTGAAGCCCCTCAGTCCTTGCGGCTTTCGCGCTTGCGCTCGTTGGGGTCCAAGAGCCGCTTGCGCAACCGGATCGCCTTGGGCGTCACTTCGACCAGCTCGTCATCGTCGATATAGGCGATGGCGACTTCCAGGCTCATCCGGATAAACGGCGTCAGGCGGACCGCTTCATCCGTTCCGCTTGCGCGGACGTTGGTCAGCTTTTTGCCCTTCAGCGGGTTCACTTCCAGATCGTTGTCGCGCGAATGTTCGCCGATGATCATGCCGGTGTAGATGTTTTCCTGCGGACCGATGAACATCTTGCCGCGGTCTTCCAGGTTCCACAGCGCATAGGCCACCGAAACGCCGGCCTCGGTCGAGATCAGCACGCCCTGACGCCGACCCTGGATCGGGCCCTTGTGCGGCACCCAGCCGTGGAAGATGCGGTTCAAGACGCCCGTGCCGCGCGTGTCGGTCAGGAACTGGCCCTGATAGCCGATCAACCCGCGTGAGGGCACATGGGCGATGATCCGGGTCTTGCCGACGCCCGCGGGCTTCATCTCGACCAGATCACCCTTGCGCTCGCCGGTCAGCTTTTCGATGACCGCGCCCGAGAATTCGTCATCCACGTCGATGATGACCTCTTCCAGCGGCTCATGACGGACGCCTTCGATGTCCTTGAAGATCACGCGCGGGCGCGAGATCGACAGTTCGAACCCCTCGCGGCGCATGTTTTCGATCAGAACGCCCATTTGCAATTCGCCACGGCCCGAGACCTCGAAGGCCTCACCGCCGGGGGTGTCGGCGATCTTGATGGCGACGTTGACTTCGGCTTCCTTCATCAGGCGGTCGCGGATCACGCGCGACTGGACTTTCGATCCGTCACGACCAGCCAGGGGCGAGTCGTTGATGCCGAAGGTCACGGTGATGGTCGGCGGGTCGATGGGCTGCGAGGGGATCGCGGTGTCGATCGACAGATCACACAGCGTATCGGCCACGGTGGCCTTGGACATGCCGGCGATGGTGACGATGTCACCGGCCACGGCCTCGTCGATGGGCTGTTGGCCCAGGCCGCGGAAGGCCAGGATCTTGGAGACGCGAAACTGCTCGATCCGCTCGCCGTCGCGGGTCAGCGCCTTCAGCGTGGTGCCGGCCTTCAGGCGGCCTGCCTCGACGCGGCCGGTCAGGATGCGGCCGATGAACGGGTCGGCCGACAGCGTTGTGGCCAGCATCTGGAAGGGCTCGTCAGCGCGCGACAGTTGCGCGGGGGCGGGCACGTGCTTCACGATCAGGTCGAACAGCGCGTTCAGGTTTTCACGCGGGCCGTCCAGCTCGTTGTCAGCCCAGCCAGAGCGGCCCGAGGCATAGACATGCGGGAAATCAAGCTGTTCGTCCGTGGCGCCCAGGTTCGAAAACAGGTCGAAGACCTCGTTCAGCGCGCGGTCGGGCTCTGCGTCGGGCTTGTCGACCTTGTTCAGCACGACGATGGGGCGCAGGTTCAGCGCCAGGGCCTTGGCCAGCACGAACTTGGTTTGCGGCATCGGGCCTTCGGCGGCATCGACCAGCAGGCAAACGCCGTCGACCATCGAGAGGATGCGTTCGACCTCGCCGCCAAAGTCGGCGTGGCCGGGGGTGTCGACGATGTTGATGCGGATGCCGTCATGTTCGACCGAGGTGCATTTCGCCAAGATCGTGATGCCACGTTCGCGTTCGATGTCATTGCTGTCCATCGCGCGTTCGGAAACCTGCTGGCCTTCGCGGAAGGCGCCGGATTGTTTCAGAAGCTCGTCAACGAGCGTGGTCTTTCCATGGTCAACGTGCGCGATGATCGCGATGTTGCGAAGCTCCATCGGGGGGCCTGCTTTCAAATATGCTGCGGTTGCACGCGCCTTACACGGGGCGCGCGCGAAAGGCCAGTGATTTCGAGGTTTCCAAAGGAAACGGGCCTGCACGCAAAGCGGCAGGCCCGAAAAGGCGGTCTGGTCGGACGGGCTTAGCCCTGCTTGCGGCGGCGCAAAAGCCCCAGACCCGCAACGCCTGCCATCAACAACGGCAAAGAGGCGGGAACCGGAACCGTCGGCACCGTGCTTTGATTGTCGGTGGTCAGGCGGAAGTCGTCGAAGGTCACTGCGCCCCCGTTTCCAGCGCCCAGCCGCGTCAGGCGAATGCCCAGCGAGGCCGAGGAATTGCCGATCGAGGTGTTGAAGATGGAGGTGATGTTGAAGCTCAGCACATCCCCGACCTGCAGGCCCGCGGTGCCGAAGGTTCCGACCGAACCCAGGGATGCCGCCGTGAAGTCCGAAATGTTCTCGGCATTGTTCCCAAGATAGGCATCGACCGAAATCGTGCCGTCATAGAGAAAGTCGTTCGTCCCCGAAAACAACCCCGCCAAGGCGAAGACGTCGAAGGTCACAAAGGCAAAGGGGCTCGCGGTCAGGCCGGTAAGGTTATATTCCGACAGGCCGCGCACCTCTTCCGACGAAAACGAGCCGACTTCGGCCTTGCCGGCCGGATTGCCGAAAACACCCCCGGTCGAGGAATGGAAGTGACTTCCCGCAGAGCTGCCGCCCCCGTTGGCCACCGCGAAAGTAAAACCGTTGGTGATCGTCGCAGCCTGTGCCCCAGAACCAAGGGACAAGGCGACTGCACAAGCAAGCGCAAGATTTTTCATTGGATTACCTCTTTAAGAACACAAAACAAGGTTAACTTACACCAAATCGTGATTCGTTGATAGCGGTAAGCCAGATACGACAAGGACCGGCAGTGCCGGTCCTTGCGGTAATTCCGTGGTGGTCGGCCTTAGCCCACCAGCGCCTTGTTCAGGTATTCGTCGACCTTCTCCAGATAGCCGATCGTGGTCAGCCACTTTTGATCCGGGCCGACCAGCAGCGCCAGATCCTTGGTCATCCAGCCATCCTCGACGGCCTGCACGGTGACTTTCTCCAGCGTGGAGGCAAAGCGCAGCAGTTGCGCATTGTCGTCCAGTTTCGCGCGGTGCTTGAGGCCCCCGGTCCAGGCGAAGATCGAGGCCACGGAGTTCGTGGAGGTCTGCTGGCCCTTCTGGTGCTGGCGGAAGTGACGGGTGACGGTGCCATGCGCCGCCTCGGCCTCGACGATCTTGCCATCGGGCGTCATCAGGACCGAGGTCATCAGGCCCAAAGAGCCAAAGCCCTGCGCCACGGTATCGGACTGCACATCGCCGTCATAGTTCTTGCAAGCCCAGACATAGCCGCCCGACCATTTCATCGCGCTGGCGACCATATCGTCGATCAGGCGGTGTTCGTAATGGATGCCAGCGGCCTTGAACTTGTCTTCGAATTCCTCGGCATAGACTTGGGCGAACAGGTCCTTGAAGCGGCCGTCATAGGCCTTGAGGATCGTGTTCTTGGTCGAGAGATAAACCGGCCAGCCCTTCATCAACCCGTAATTCAGCGAGGACCGCGCGAATTCGATGATCGACTGGTCCAGGTTATACATCCCCATGACCACACCGGCGCCGGGGGCGTTGAACATCTCGCGCTCAATGACCTCCCCGTCTTCGCCGACGAATTTCAGCGTCAGTTTCCCTTTGCCGGGAAAGCGGAAGTCGGTGGCGCGGTATTGGTCGCCGAACGCGTGGCGGCCCACGACGATGGGCTTGGTCCAACCCGGCACCAGGCGCGGCACGTTGGAACAGATGATCGGCTCGCGGAAGATCACGCCGCCCAGGATGTTGCGGATTGTGCCGTTGGGCGACTTCCACATCTGTTTCAGGTTGAATTCCTGGACCCGCTGTTCGTCCGGGGTGATCGTGGCGCATTTCACGCCGACGCCGAATTCCTTGATCGCATTGGCCGCGTCGATGGTGATCTGATCCGAGGTCGCATCGCGCACCTCGATGCCCAGGTCATAGTATTTCAGGTCGATGTCCAGATAGGGCAGGATCAGCTTTTGCTTGATGAAGTCCCAGATGATCCGGGTCATCTCGTCGCCGTCGAGTTCTACGACCGGATTGGCCACCTTGATCTTGGTCATGAAAGCACCTGTATGGGGATTCGTTCCGCGTAGGTCTAGCCGAAACCGCGGTCAAAAGAAAGTCGGTATGCTACGGTATACCGACTTTCCGGCGCTTTCCCGGCCTGTGTTGGGAATTTGGTAACCAATCTTTGGCAAGACAGGGAAAAGGGGCCAGAAGGGCGGATGAAAGATGCATGGCGCAAGACCCAGGAAACTGATCCTGCATATCGGGGCGCACAAAACCGGGACGACGGCGATACAGGAATATCTGTTCGCCAAGGCCGATTTTTTGGAAGAGATCGGCTGGTTTCTGGCCAATATCCCCGGCAAACCTCTGAACTGGGGCAACATGTTCCGCGTCCTGCGCGGGCCGCGCGGCAAGGGCGAGACGATCTTTCCGGTCAATCCGGCGGTCTTTGCCGGGCTTTTGTCGGTCATCGACCAAACGCGGCTGGATGTGATCCTGTCAGCCGAGGATCTGTTCTTTCTGAACGAGGAGGGGATTGCCGATTTCGCCCCCGCCCTGACGCAGCGCTTCGACGAGATCACGGTGGTCGCCTATCTGCGCCGTCAGGACAAGATGGCCCTGTCGCAATGGATGCAGGGCGGGCGGACGGTGCAATCGGCCATGGTCTTTGGCGGCACGGCGGCGCCTTTCGACTGCATGGGGGCCGAGGCGATGGGCTATTTGGACTATGCCTCCAAGGTCGAGGCCTGGGCCGCGGCCTTGCCCGGCGCGCGCCTTGTGCTGCGCCGCTATGACCGCGCGCTGTTCCCGAACGGCAACGTGATGGAGGACTTCCTTCAGGCGACCGGCCTGATCCTGCCGCCCGAAAGCCGGATCATTGACGCCAATCGCTCTTTGGGGGCCACGACGGTGCGGCTGGTCTATCTGCTGCGCCAGGCGGGCCTTTTTCAGCGCCCGATCGAGGCGGCCTTTGCCAAGGGGTTGATCCCCGACAGCAAGGACAAGGTCATGCCGTCATGCGACCAGGCCCGGGCCTTTCTGGACCGCTTTGCCGATTGCAACGCACGGCTGGCGCGGATGATGGGGCTGGAGCAGGTCTTTGACGACGACCTGTCGACCTATCCCGAAGAGGAAATCTTTCCGCCCCTGGACCCCAGCCTGGTGCAAAGCACACTCTTGCAACTTTACGTCGAGGCGGTGCGGATCAATGATCCCCAAGAGGTGAAATAGGCCGGGATGGCGCGGGCAAAGCTGTAAGGCAAGCTTCTGCGAGCCCCTTGACCCCATGCGGCTGGCCTGCGCTTTGCCGATGACAGGGGCAGGCGACAGATGGGTTGGGGCGATCTTGCAAGGCAGCAGGCGGTTTGAAGGTCCACAGCAGGGCTAGGCGCTTGGGCTGGCCCGGGCCGCGAAGGGTCTTGATGCGCGAAGGGGCTCCTGCGATGCGCCCTGTACTGGCCGCGAGAACCAGACGGCGCGATCCCGAAGCGGTGCAGGAGGAATTTGGGCGGGTTAGGGGCGGGGCCAAAACGCGCAAGGCCTGGCGGACACTTTGGGGCCACGGCCCGGGCGCGCCAGGCTTCCGACCTTGCTGTCGGCCTGACCCTCGCCGGCTATAGGCGTGCCGATCCTCTGGGAACGGCAAAGCCTTGGGACGGGCAAAGCCTTGGGGCAGGGCGGGTCTGTCGAAGGATGCGGGGCCACCGTTTTGCGGACCCTGCCGCCGCTTTCAGGAGGTGAAATAGCCCCGGGTCTTGGCGCGGACCCAATCCCACAGCCGGGGCGCGCCGCGCGCGATCTTGGTGCCGACCCGCGCGTCCAGTTGCTCGGAGGTGACCTGGTATTCCACCCAAGTGCCGCCGCCCGACATCAGGTTGGCCATGACCGGCTGCACCCGGTCCAGCGATTTGGCAAACACCGCATCCGGGGTCTCGGCCGCCTCGAACTCGTCCCACAACGCGCGGAAGGCCAGGCGCAGATCCGGCGGCAGCAGGCCAAAGATCCGGTCCGCCGCCCGCGCCTCGGCCTCTTGCGTGTCGGTCGACCCATGCGCGGTGCCGCCCTGGGAATGGATCGGCACATCGCCCACGTCGATCTCCACCAGGTCATGCAGCAACAGCATGCGGATCACGCGGTCGATATTGACCCCTTCGGCGGCCTGATCGGCCAGGGTCATCGCATAAAGCGCCAGGTGCCAGGAATGTTCGCCCGAATTCTCCCGGCGCGAGCCATCGACAAGCGTCGTGGCCCGCAGCACGGATTTCAACCGGTCGGCCTCGTTCAGGAAGTCGAACTGAGCCTCGATCCGGTCCATCAGCGGACCTCGTCGGCCTTGCCCGCGGCCAAGGCGGCCTCCAGCCATTTGCGCGCGCGCCGTTCGGCCATGCGGACCCGGTAGCCGGTGGTAAAGGCCTCCAAAAGCGTGGGCGAGGCGTCGCCCACGATCTTGGCCAGCTTGTCGAACAACCGATCATCCCCCAGCTTTTCGGAGGCCGCGATCACGTCACGGGCCAGCGCGTCGCCAAGTTCGTCGATCACCGCCATTAGCGCGTCACCTCGGTCAGGCGGCGGCGCACATAGGTGGAAACCGTGTCGATCATCGGCTTCATATGGGCTTCGTCGTCCTTGAAGAAGTGGTCGGCGCCCTCGATCACGTCATGGGTGATCGTGATGCCTTTTTGCTCGTGCAGCTTGTTCACCAGCGCGACCGTATCCTTGGGCGGGGCAACCTTGTCCGCCGAGCCGTTGATGATCAGACCCGAGGCCGGGCAGGGCGCAAGGAAACTGAAGTCGTAAAGGTTCGCCGGCGGCGCCACCGAGATGAAGCCGGTGATCTCGGGCCGGCGCATCAGCAGCTGCATCCCGATCCAGGCGCCAAAGGAGAAACCCGCGACCCAGCAATGCTTGGCGTTCTGGTTCATCGACTGCAGGTAATCCAGCGCGCTGGCCGCGTCGCTGAGTTCCCCGATCCCCATGTCATATTCGCCCTGCGACCGGCCCACGCCGCGGAAGTTGAACCGCAGAACCGAGAAGCCCAGGTTGTAAAAGGCATAATGCAGGTTGTAGACAACCTTGTTGTTCATCGTCCCGCCGTAGTTCGGATGGGGATGCAGCACGATGGCAATCGGCGCGTCCTTTTCCTTTTGCGGGTGATAGCGGCCTTCGAGACGGCCCTCGGGGCCGGCGAAAATAACCTCGGGCATGTGACCTCGCCTGATGACCTATTCTTGACGAATTCGGTCGGATAATTTAGAACCATTCCAAAGAGGAAAACTCTTCGTGGCTTCGGGTTTCAGGTAAGGGACCCGGGGCTTTGCGTCAATGGCCCGTTGCCGCGAATCGACCAGGAGATGGAAGCAAGATGAAACTCTCGACCAAGGGACGATATGCGATGGTGGCTTTGGCCGATCTGGCGCTGGCCGAAGCGAAAGCCAAAGGTGCCGAAGAGCTGATGAGCCTGGCCGAGATCGCCAAGCGGCAGGATATCTCGCTGCCCTATTTGGAGCAGCTGTTCGTCAAGCTGCGCCGGGCCGGGTTGGTCGAGGCGGTGCGGGGCCCGGGCGGCGGCTATCGTCTGGCGCGGGCACCGGTGGAAATCCGGGTGTCAGAGGTGCTGGAGGCGGTCGAAGAGACGGTGGATGCGATGCACACCGGGGCGGGGGCGTCGGGGGCGGTGTCAGGAACGCGGGCGCAGTCGCTGACCAACCGGCTGTGGGAGGGGCTGTCGGCCCATGTCTATGTGTTCCTGCATCAGACGCGGCTGTCGGATGTGATCCGCAATGAGATGCGGCCTTGTCCTGCGGTGCCGCAGTTGTTCGCGGTCGTGGACGAATAGCGTCAGACTTGCGGGACACGCCCGGGAGGGTTTCACACCCTCCCGGACCCTCCCGTGGAATATTTGAGCCAGTATGAAAGACGAAGATGGCGCGGACCTATCTGGACTGGAATGCGACGACGCCTTTGCGGCCTGAGGCAAGGGCCGCGATGACCCTGGCCATGGATGTGGTGGGCAACCCCTCCTCGGTGCATCAGGAGGGGCGGGCGGCGCGCGGGCTTTTGGAGCGGGCGCGGGGGCAGGTGGCGGCGGCTTTGGGGGCAGAGGGGGCGGATGTCGTCTTTACCTCCGGCGCCACCGAGGCTTGCGCCATGGCATTGGCAGGGCGGGGGTTTGTGTGTTCCGGCGTGGAGCATGACGCGGTTTCGGCCTGGTGTGACGTCGGGGCAGAGGCGGAGCCCGCGCGGACGGCCTTGCAACTGGCGAATTCTGAGACCGGGATCGTGCAGGACCTTCCCGAGGGCCTGGGATTTTCCGACCTGACGCAAGGGTTTGGCAAGCTGCCCGTCGCCTTCAACTGGCTGGGCTGTCAGATGGGGGCGGTTTCGGCGCATAAGCTGGGCGGGCCCAAGGGGGTTGGCGCTTTGGTCTTGCGGCAGGGGCTGGAGGTGGCGCCGGTGTTGCGCGGCGGTGGGCAAGAGATGGGGCGGCGGGCGGGGACCGAAAACCTGATCGGCATCGCCGGTTTCGGGGCTGCGGCCGAGGCTGCCGCGCGGGATTTGGCCAATGGGGTCTGGGACCGCGTGGCGGAAGTTAGAAAGACTCTAAATCAGGCCTTGGCAGCGCTGGGATTTGATACTATTTCCGTCGGGAATAGCGCGCGAACGCTGCCGAACACGATTTGCCTGATCGCTCCGCACTGGAAGGGCGAAACGCAGGTCATGGCGATGGATCTGGCGGGCTTTGCGGTCTCGGCGGGCTCGGCCTGTTCGTCCGGCAAGGTCAAGGCCTCACGCGTGTTGAAGACGATGGGCTATTCCGACGATTTGGCGGGTCAGGCGATCCGGATTTCGTTGGGGCCTGATGTGACGGAAGAACAGGTCCTTCGCTTTGCCGAAGTGTGGGGGCGGGAATACCGGCGGGTTCTGACGCGCCGCGGATGAAAGGGATGTGACATGGCCGAACTGGACGTGCGCGAAGGCGTGGACCGCGAGACCATCGAGACGGTCGCCGGCATGGGCGCCTATAAATACGGCTGGTCCACCGAGATCGAGATGGACTATGCGCCGAAGGGCCTGAACGAGGATATCGTGCGGCTGATCTCGTCGAAAAACGAGGAGCCGGAGTGGCTGTTGGACTGGCGGCTGGCGGCCTATCGGCGCTGGGTTTCGCTTGAGGAACCGCATTGGGCGATGCTGGATTATCCGACGATCGACTATCAGGACCAGTATTACTATGCGACGCCCAAAAGCATGGCGGTCAAGCCGAAGTCGCTGGACGAGGTCGACCCGAAGCTGCTGGCGACCTATAAAAAGCTGGGGATTCCGCTGAAGGAACAGGCTTTGCTGGCGGGGGTCGAGGCGCCCGAGGGCGAGCGCCGCGTGGCTGTGGATGCGGTGTTTGACAGCGTCTCGGTTGGGACCACGTTCAAGGCGGAACTGGCCAAGGCGGGGGTGATCTTCTGTTCAATCTCCGAGGCCGTGCGCGAACATCCTGAACTGGTGCGCAAGTATCTGGGTTCGGTCGTGCCGCCGTCGGACAACTTCTTTGCCACGCTGAATTCGGCGGTCTTTTCGGATGGCAGTTTCGTTTATATCCCGCCGGGCACGCGCTGCCCGATGGAGCTGTCGACCTATTTCCGCATCAATGCCGAGAACACCGGGCAGTTCGAACGCACGCTGATCGTCTGTGATCGCGGCGCCTATGTCAGCTATCTTGAAGGCTGCACGGCGCCGAAGCGCGACACCCATCAGCTGCACGCCGCGGTCGTGGAAATCGTGATCCTGGAGGATGCCGAGGTCAAATACTCGACCGTTCAGAACTGGTATCCGGGCGATGAAAACGGCGTCGGCGGCATCTATAACTTTGTGACCAAACGCGCCGATTGCCGTGAGGCGCGGGCCAAGGTGATGTGGACGCAGGTCGAAACCGGTTCGGCCATCACCTGGAAATACCCGTCCTGCATCCTGCGTGGCGATGACAGCCAGGGCGAGTTCTATTCGATTGCGATTGCCAACAACGCCCAACAAGCCGACACCGGGACCAAGATGGTGCATCTGGGCAAGCGCACGAAGTCGCGCATTGTCTCCAAGGGGATCAGCGCGGGGCGCGCGCAGAACACCTATCGCGGGCTGGTGTCCATGCACCCGAAAGCCGCCGACAGCCGCAATTACACCCAGTGCGACAGCCTGCTGATCGGCGACAAGTGTGGCGCCCATACCGTGCCCTATATCGAGGTCAAGAACACGACCTCGCGCGTTGAACACGAGGCGACGACGTCCAAGGTGGACGAAGATCAGCTCTTCTATTGCCGCTCGCGGGGCATGGATGAGGAAGAGGCCGTGGCGCTGGTCGTCAATGGCTTTTGCCGCGAAGTCTTGCAGGCTCTGCCCATGGAATTCGCCATGGAGGCGCAGAACCTCGTTGCCATCTCCTTGGAAGGGTCCGTCGGATGAATCTGCTTGAAATCAAGAACCTGCACGTCAAACTTGAGTCCGAGGACAAGCAGATCCTGAAGGGCGTCAACCTGGTGATCAAGCCCGGTGAGGTCCATGCCATCATGGGGCCGAACGGGTCGGGGAAATCGACGACCTCTTACGTGCTGTCGGGCCGCGAGGGCTATGAGGTCACGGCCGGAGAGGCGCTGTTGAACGGCGTCAACCTGCTGGAGATGGAGCCCGAAGAGCGGGCCGCCGCTGGCCTGTTCCTGGCCTTCCAGTATCCGGTGGAAATCCCCGGCGTCGGCAACATGGTCTTCCTGCGCACCGCTTTGAACGCGCAGCGCAAAGCGCGGGGCGAAGAGGAAATCTCGGCCGGCGACTTCCTGAAGCTGGTGCGCGAAAAGGCCAAGACGCTGAAGATCGACGCCGACATGTTGAAGCGTCCGGTCAATGTGGGCTTTTCGGGCGGCGAGAAAAAGCGCAACGAGATCCTGCAGATGGCCATCCTGGAGCCGCAGATGTGCATCCTGGACGAGACGGACTCGGGGCTTGACGTCGATGCGATGAAACTGGTCTCCGAAGGCGTGAACGCCTTGCGCTCTGCCGGGCGGTCTTTCCTGGTTATCACGCATTATCAACGGCTTCTGGACCATATCAAACCGGATTTCGTGCATATCATGGCAGCGGGTCGCATCATCAAGACCGGTGGGCCAGAGCTTGCGCTTGAGGTTGAAAACAACGGCTATGCCGATCTGCTGGAAGGCGTGGTCTGATGGGTTTGATTGCCCCGAAAGCCGAGGCGCTGGCCGCCCGGCTGGGCGCGTTGACCGCCCCCAAGGGTCTGGATGCCGCCCGCGCCCGTGCTTTGGACCGCGTGCAGGCGATGGGCCTGCCGCATCGCCGCGACGAATATTGGCGCTATACCGATCCGGCAAGCCTGGTCGCACCCACAGCCATTCGGGCAGAGGTTTTCGATCCCCAGGACGAGGCCGCGGCCTTTGACGGCATCGACCGGCTGACCGTGACCTTCGTCGATGGCGTCTTTGCGCCGGACCTGTCGGATGATCTGACCCTGTCGGGCGTCGAAATCAGTCGTCTTGGGGCGGCGCCCGATTGGGCAGAGACGGCCTATGGCGCGCTGGAATCCCTCGGCCAAAGCCCGGTTGCGCGCCCGCTGGCGGCGCTGAACACCGCCTTTGCGACCGATGGTCTGTTGATCCGTGTGACGGGGCAGGCGGCGCGGCCGATCAACCTGGTTTATGCCCATAAATCAGAGACTTCCGACGCGATCCTTCACCACACGATCCAGGTCGATGAGGGCTGCGAACTGACGCTTCTGGAATCCGGCGCCGGGGCTGCGCGGTTCAATCAGGTGCTGGAGGTCGAATTGGCCCCCCGTGCCCGGTTCCACCACATCCGCGCCCAGGGTCGCGATCATCAGCGGCGCAATGTGACGCATGTTTTTGCGCGCCTGGGGGCCGAGGCTTTGTTCAAAAGCTTTACCCTGACCGCGAACGGCCTGCTGACCCGCAACGAGGCGGTGATCACCTTTGCCGGTGACAATGCCCGCGCCCATATCGCGGGCGCTGCGATGGGGGATGGCGCGTTTCACCACGATGACACCGTCTTTATCACCCATGGCGCGGTGGCTTGCGAAAGCCGTCAGGTCTTCAAAAAGGTGCTGAAGCATGGCGCGGTGGGGGTCTTTCAGGGCAAGATCCTTGTGAAGAACGGCGCGCAAAAGACGGACGGATATCAGATTTCCCAAAGTCTGCTTCTGGACGAGGACAGCCAGTTCCTGTGCAAGCCCGAGCTGGAGATTTATGCCGACGACGTCAAATGCTCGCATGGGTCGACAAGCGGCGCCATCGACGACACGGCGCTGTATTACCTGCGGTCGCGGGGCGTGCCGAAGCGGCGCGCGCAAAGCCTGCTGATCCTGGCCTTCCTGGCCGAAGCCATCCAGGAGATCGCGGACGAGGCCATCGCTGCCGATATCGGCGCAAGGCTGGAAGCCTGGCTTGATCGGCACGAAGACTGATGGCGCTGACCGCCGATATCGCCGAAAGCTGGCGGCGCCCGCGCGCCGTCATCCGCCGCCTGCGGGCGCGGGGGCGGTCGGAAAGCTTTGTCTTCACCCTGCTGGCGATCTTTCTGGTCCTGTCGGTGGTGGCAGCCGCGCCAGACCTGTCGCGCCAAGCCGCGCTGGAGCAAAAACCGCTGGCGCCCTATCTGCTGGGGGCCAGTTACGGCGCGCTGGTCTTTGTGCCGGTCTTTTACCTGATGGCCTCGGTCTTTCACCTGATGGCCCGGCTGATGGGCGGCACGGGCACGCATTATGACGGCCGATTGGCGTTGGTCTGGGCTTTGGTCACGATCTCGCCCGTGATCCTGGTGCTGGGATTGGCGCGGGCGATGGCGCCGGGACTGGGCGCAAGCCTGCTGGGTCTGACGGTTTTCGCAGCCTTTCTGGGGTTTTACAGCGTGATGCTACGCGAAGTGGAAAGCGCATGAGTTTCGAATCCTTCCTGCGGCTTTTGCACCGCAGCTATGATCAGCCGCAGGACACGGCGCGCTGGATCTTGTCGTTGAACCTGCCGCGACGGTTGGCGCTTTTGGCGCTGGCGCTGGTGGCGGTCATCACGACGTTCTTTGCGCTGGGGATGCAGCAGCTGGCCAAGATCATGGCGGGCGGCGATCCAGCCCTGGCCAATTTGCCGGCGGACCCGATGGTGTCGCTGATGGCCTCGCCCTTTGCCTTTGCGGCGCTGCAGTTTGGCGGGATGATCCTGGGCGCGGTGATGATCCACCGGGTCGGGCGGCTGTTTGGCGGTCACGGCACCTGGGATCAGACCCTGCCGCTGGTGGCCTGGCTGCAGATCGTGATGATGGTGCTGCAACTGGCGCAGGTGCTTTTGGTGCTGGCCCTGCCGATCCTGGCGCTGCCGGTCATCCTGTTTGCGGTCTTTTCGGTCTTCTTCCTGACCGCCCATTTCACCGCCGCCCTGCATGGCTTCACCTCGGTGGGCAAGGTGCTGGGCGGGATCATCCTGACGCTTGTCGTCGTCTCGTTCGGGCTGGCGACCCTGTTCCTCATCCTCTCTCCGGTGCAGCATGTATGACGTCGAAGCGATCCGCCGCGACTTTCCGATCCTGAGCCGCAGGGTGAATGGGCGGCCCCTGGTCTATCTGGACAACGGCGCCAGCGCGCAAAAGCCCGAAGTGGTGATCGAGGCCATGAACCGCACCTACCGTGAGGGTTATGCCAATGTTCACAGGGGCTTGCACACCCTTTCGACCGAGGCGACCGAGGCTTATGAGGGCGTGCGCGGCAAGCTTGCGCGGTTTTTGGGCGCGGATGAGGATGAGATCGTCTTTACCACCGGCTCGACCGAGGGGATCAACCTGGTGTCCTATGCCTGGGCCGCGCCGCGCCTGGTTGCCGGGGACGAGATCGTCCTTTCGGTGATGGAGCATCACGCCAATATCGTGCCCTGGCACTTTCTGCGCGAACGTCAGGGCGTGGTGTTGAAATGGGTGGAGTGTGATCAGAACGGCGACCTTGACCCGCAAGCGATGATCGAGGCGATCGGGCCAAGGACGCGGCTGGTGGCCGTCACGCATATGTCGAATGTCACGGGGACCGTGGTCGATGTCGCCACCATCGTGAAGGGCGCCCATGCCAAGGGCGTGCCGGTCCTGGTCGATGGCAGCCAAGCCGCGGTCCACATGCCGGTCGACATGCGCGCGCTGGGGGCGGATTTCTATGCCGTCACCGGGCATAAGCTATATGGGCCAAGCGGTTCCGGGGCGATCTTCATCCGCCGTGAGAGGATGGCAGAGATGCGCCCCTTCCTGGGCGGCGGCGACATGATCCGCGAGGTCGCGCGCGACACTGTCACCTATAACGACGCGCCGATGAAGTTCGAGGCCGGCACGCCGGGCATCGTTCAGCAGATCGGCCTTGGGGTGGCGCTGGATTACCTGACGGGCCTGGGAATGGAACATGTGGCGGCGCATGAACGGTCGTTGCGCGACTATGCCCGCGCGCGGCTGCATGGGCTTAATTGGTTGAACATTCAGGGCAATTCGGCGGACAAGGGGGCGATATTCTCGTTCACCATGCAGGGTGCGGCCCATGCGCATGACATCTCGACCATATTGGACAAGAAGGGCATCGCGGTGCGAGCGGGGACCCATTGCGCCATGCCTTTGATGACGCATCTGGGGGTGGGAGCGACCTGCCGGGCCTCGTTCGGGCTGTATAACACGGTCGCAGAGGTCGATGCCCTGGTCGAGGCGCTGGAATTCGCGCGCGAGCTGTTTGGCTAGGCGCTTGCGGAAAGCTGCGCCTCCGGCGGGAGTATTTGGGTCAGTATGAAAGAGCAGCCGCGCAGGGCGATCGGGCGCGGCTTTTTGCGGTTTGGCGGCGCAGTTGGGGGGCGTTTTCGGATTGCACCCCGGCGGGAGTGTGGTTATAGAAGCGCTTAGGCACCCATAGCTCAGCTGGATAGAGTGTTGCCCTCCGAAGGCAAAGGTCGCACGTTCGAATCGTGCTGGGTGCACCAAACTTCCCCCATATTTCGCTTGAAGCGGCGCTCTGGCGCTGGCAGGCAGCGCGCATGATGCGCGTCACAGGACATTTTGGCGAGATCCTTCAGGGCAGGCTGGGGCCGGATGGGCCTTTGGCGCTGGTGACTTGCCCCTGTCCGACGCTGTGGGCCGAGGCTTTGGTGACGCCGGGGCCGCTGTCGTTGCAGGGGTCGCGCGCGGTGGGACGCGGGCGGTTGGTGGCGCTGTTGCGGGGTCTGGGCCTGCCGCTGCGGGGGCGGTTCATCTTGCGTTGCGCCATGCCGTTGGGGGGCGGGGCCGGGGCCTCGACCGCGGGGCTTTTGGCCTTGGCGGGGGCGCTGGGGGTTGAGGCGTCGCCCGCGCTGATGTCCTTGGTGCGGCGGATCGAGGGCGCATCGGACCCTTTGGTTTTTCGCGCGGCGGAACGGGTGCTTTGGGCCTCACGGGAGGGGCGGGTGCTGGCGCATCTGCCGCCTTTGCCGCGGTTTCAGGTTGTCGGCGGCTTCTGGGGCCAGGGCCAGCGGACCGATGCGCGCGACATGGCCTTTGCCGATGTCAGCGACCTGGTCGACCGGCTGCGGAGCTGCGATCTGGCGGGTTTGGCTGCGGTGGCCAGCGCCTCGGCCGGGCGGTGTCTGACTTTGCGCGGGCCCAAGGGCGATCCGACCGAGGCCCTGGCCGCGCGGTTTGGCGCGCTTGGGTGGCTGGTGGCCCATACCGGTTCCGCGCGGGGGCTGATCTTTGCGCCGGGAATGGACACGGATGCGGCGCTGGCGGGCTTGCGCGCGGCGGGGTTTTGCAAGATCACCCGGTTCAGCGCGGGAGGGTGAGGGATGTTTGCAGGCACCATGGTTCTGGCTTTGGCGGTGGATGCGGTGATGGGTTGGCCCGACCGGGTCTTTGACCGCATCGGCCATCCGGTCACGTGGTTGGGCGGGCTGATCGACGCGCTGGAGCGGCGGTTCAACCGCGAGGCCGACAGCTTTGCGGCGCGCCGGTTGCGGGGCGTCGGGGTCTGTCTGTTTGTGACCTTTGTGGCGGGTTTTGCGGCTCAGGTTCTGGTCTGGGCTTTGCCGGGGGGGCTTTGGGGCGCGGTGCTGACCGGGGTTCTGGCCTGGCCTTTGGTCGCGGCGCGCTCGCTTTATGACCATGTGGCGCGGGTGGCGGGCCCCCTGTCGCGCGGCGATCTGCAGGGCGCGCGCGATGCCGTGGCGATGATCGTCGGGCGTGATCCGAACCTGCTGGACGAGGCGGGCGTGGCGCGGGCGGCGCTGGAAAGCCTGGCCGAGAACACCTCGGATGGGGTGGTGGCGCCCTTGTTCTGGGGCGTGCTTTTGGGCTTGCCAGGGATTGCGGCCTATAAGGCGATCAACACGATGGATTCAATGATCGGCCATATGTCGCCGCGCTATCGTGCCTTTGGCTGGGCTGCGGCGCGGCTGGATGATCTGGTCAATCTGGTGCCTGCGCGGCTGACGGGGCTCTTGTTTGTGGCGGCTTCGGGGTCGGAGTGGAAACAGGCGCTGAAGGTGATGATTGCCGATGCGGGCCATCACCGCAGCCCCAATGCCGGCTGGCCAGAGGCCGCTTTGGCGGGCGGGCTGGGGGTCAGGCTTTCGGGGCCCCGGGTCTATGATGGGGCTTTGTCGTCAGAGCCTTACGTGAATGTGGGCGCCCCCGATCCGCGGCCCTTTGACCTGGCGCGCGGCTTGGTGGCCTATCTTTGGGCCATGGGGATCATGGCGCTGGTCATGATGGTTTTGGCGCTATGAGGGATCACGGCGGGGACATCGAGGCCGCGCGGGCGCGGTTCGGCGGCGGGTCTTGGGTCGACCTTTCGACCGGCATCAACCGGGTGCCCTATCCGGTTGCCGTCTCGGCCGAAGCCTATGCGGCCTTACCGCGTAAGGATGCGGTTCAGGCCTTGATGACTGCGGCGCGCGCAGCCTATCGCAGCGCCGCGCCGATGGGGATTCTGGCCGGGGCGCAGGGCGCGATCCAGATGGTGCCGGGGCTGCTGCCACGGGGGCTCGCGCGGGTCGTCTCGCCCACCTACAACGAACATGCGGCCTGCCTTACGGCGCAAGGTTGGACGGTTGAACCGGTTCCGACTCTAGACTCGCTGGCAGGCGCCGATCTGGGTGTCGTGGTCAATCCGAACAATCCCGACGGGCGGATCTGGTCGCGCGATCAGGTGCTGGCCCTGCGCGGCAAGGTTGGGCTTTTGGTGGTGGACGAAAGTTTTGCCGACCCGGTGCCCGAAGTGTCGGTCGCCGCGGAGGCCGGGCCGGGGCTGATGGTGCTGCGGTCCTTTGGCAAGTTCTATGGGCTGGCCGGGCTGCGGTTGGGCTTTGCCTTGGGCGAGGACCGGCTTGTGGCGCAGATGGCCGAATGGGCCGGACCCTGGCCGGTTTCCGGTCCCGCGCTGGAAATCGGCGCGCGGGCTTTGGCGGACACCGCTTGGCAGACCGCGACCACGACGCGGCTGGCTGCAGAGGCGCGGCGCCTGGATGCGCTGGCCGCGGCTTGGGGCTGGGCGCTGGTCGGTGGCGGCCATCTGTTTCGCACCTATGACACCGGGGATGCGCAGGCGGCCCAGGACTTTCTGGCCCGCCACGGCATCTGGAGCCGGATTTTCCCCTGGTCGAAGGGCTGGCTGCGTTTGGGCCTGCCGGGGCTGGCAGAGTGGGACCGCCTACCGCGCTAGCGCCATCAGGCCTGCAACATCCAGATGCGCCTCGATATGATCGGCCAAGGCGTCCAAAGTCGCCTGAACCTCGGCGCCGTGGTTGCGGTCCGAGGCGGGCAGACCCAGCGCGCGCAGATAGGCCGCGCGAAAGGCGTCCGAGGCGAAAAGCCCATGCAGATAGGACCCCGTCACGCGGCCATCGGTGGACATCGCGCCCTCTGGCTGACCGTCCACCGTGGCAAAGGGGCGGTCGCGGTCCGGGCCAGTGGTCCGGCCGATGTGAATCTCATAGCCGTCCAGGTCAAGCCCGGTCGCGATATGGCGGGCGCGGGTCCGGGTCAGACGCTTGTCCGGCGTCATCTCGGTCGTCACCTGCAGGAAGCCCAGGCCCCGGGTCGAGCCCGGGGCGCCTTCGATCCCTTGGGGGTCGTGGATTTCGGTCCCCAACATCTGATAGCCGCCGCAGATGCCAAGAATACGGCCCCCCCGGCGGTAATGCGCGATCAGGTCAGTGTCCCAGCCTTGCGACCGCAGATAGGCCAGGTCGGCGCGGGTCGATTTGGACCCCGGCAGGATCACAAGGCGCGCATCCCCGGGGATGGGTTGACCGGCGCCCAGCATGATGACCTCGACCCCCGGTTCGGATTTCAGCGGGTCCAGGTCGTCGAAATTGGCGATCCGGCTGAACTGCAGGCAAACGACCTTGGCGCCCTTGTGCGGAGAGCCCGAAATGTCCAAAGCGTCCTCTGCCGGCAGACGCCAGGCGTCGCGGAACCAGGGCAGAGTGCCGAACCCCTGCCAGCCGGTGCGATCCGCGATCAGCTTGTAACCGTCGTCAAACAGCGAAGGATCACCGCGGAACTTGTTGATGATAAAGCCTTTGATCCGCGCCGCATCTTTCGGGTCCAGCACGACTTGCGACCCCACCAGCTGCGCAATCACGCCGCCGCGGTCGATGTCTCCGACCAGGACGACCGGCACATCTGCGGCCTCGGCAAAGCCCATGTTGGCGATGTCACCGGCGCGCAGGTTCACTTCGGCAGGCGAGCCCGCGCCCTCGACGATCACCAGATCATGCGCGGCTTTCAGGCGGTGGAACGACTCCAGCACCGGCGCCATCAGCTTGGGCTTCAGCGCGGAATACTCCCGCGCCTTGACGGTGGCAACGCGACGGCCTTGCACTACGACTTGAGAGCCGACCTCGGATTCGGGCTTCAGCAGCACGGGGTTCATGTCGGTATGGGGGTCCAGCCCGCAGGCCAGCGCCTGCAGCGCCTGCGCCCGGCCGATCTCGCCGCCATCCACCGTCACCGCGGCATTGTTCGACATGTTCTGCGGTTTGAAGGGCGCCACCGAAAGCCCGCGCCGCACCATCGCGCGACACAAGCCCGCCACCAGCATCGACTTGCCGACATTGCTGCCCGCACCTTGGATCATCAAGCTTTTCAAGCGTCTATCCCCAGAAGTTCAGGCAGTTCGGCCCGGGTTTCATCGGTGAAATGAAAGACCCGCCAGCCCCGCGCAAGGGCCGCCTTGATGTTTTTCTCGGCGTCGTCAATCAGCAGGATATCTGACGGCGCCACCCCGCTCCAGGCCTCGATTTCCGCATAAAACCCCGGGTCGGGTTTTTTCACCCCCATCGGCCCCGAGGCAAAGATGCGCTGAAACCGATGCGCGCCCAGGACCTGCCAGATGAACCCCGCGCGGTGGTGGTCGTTGTTCGTGGCAATCACGCCGGGCAAGGCACAGGCCGAGGCCCAGGCCGTCACCTGCGGGTCCAAAACGCAATCCCGCGCCAGCCACCAGTCCAGGACATGACGGGCGGGCAGGGTGACGGCATGGGCCGCGCGCCACTCTTCCAGCAGGTCCAGCAGGTCATAGCGCCCGGTCAGAACCGCATCAAACCGCCCCTGCGCCCAGACGAAATCGGTGAAACGTTCCGGATCGGCGCCGATATCGGCGCGAAACCCCTCTTGCCAGGCGAAGAAATCGCCCTGAAAGCCGCGGTTCAGAACCCCGTCGAAATCCCAGGCGATCAGCTTCAGAATTCCACCCCCGCTTGCGCCTTGATGCCAGAGCGGAACGGATGCTTGACCAGGGTCATTTCGGTCACAAGGTCGGCGGCGGCAATCAGCGCCTCCGACGCTCCACGACCGGTCAGGACCACATGGGTCAGGGGCGGCTTGTCGGCCAGCACGCTTAGCACCTCGGCCTCGTCCAGATAGCCGTAGCGCAGCGCGATGTTGATCTCATCCAGCAGCACGAGGCGAATCTCGGGGTCCTCGATCAGCTCTTTCGCCTTGGCCCAACCAGCCAAAGCCGCCGCGATGTCGCGGGCCTTGTCCTGGGTCTCCCAGGTAAAGCCCTCGCCCATGGCGTGAAACTGGCACAGGTCGCCGAAGTTCTGCGTCAGAAGGCGACGTTCACCGGTGTCCCAGGCGCCCTTGATGAACTGCACGACCGCGCAGGGCATTTCATGCGCGATGCAGCGCAAGATCATGCCAAAGCCCGAGGAAGACTTGCCTTTTCCCGATCCGGTATGGACGATGACCAGGCCCTTTTCCCCCGATTTCCCGGCCATGATCTTGTCGCGGGCGGCCTTTTTCTTGGCCATCTTGGCGGCGTGGCGGACCTCGTCGGAAATCGCTTCAGCGGGGGTCGTGTCGGTTTCGGGGTCTGACATGGCGGCTCTTATCCTTGACGTATCCGCGCCATCCTGCCACAGCAGGGGCATAGCTGGTGTCTGTCATACGACAGACCAAAAGGGAATGCGACAGGGTGGAAACACCTTGGAAGCAGCCGCCCCCGCGACCGTGACCGGAGAGGTCGCCCATGGCCACTGAGGTTTACCTTGGGAAGGCGGGCGACCGGGAAACCTCCGCAAGCCGGGAGACCTGCCAGCTGGGACGAAACTTGGCGAACGGGGTGTTTCGCGACAGGTTGGGCCTTTGGGGTCCCCTGTCGCGCATACCCCTGAAAGGTGTGATGGGCGCGCGACTGCATATCTGCATGACCTGCAAGGCCGGGCTGCCGGTCCCCGAGGGCGAAAAGCCCATGGGGGCGCAGCTGTGGGACGCCATCAGCGCGCTGCCCGCACCCGAGGGCGTCGAGGTTATCGCGGTCGATTGCCTGTCGGCCTGCAACACCGGGGCTGCCGTGGCGCTGTCGATGAAGGGCGCCTGGTCCTATGTCTATGGCCGCATGACGGCGGAAAACGCCGCCGATATCCTTGCGGGCGCCGAGGCCTATGCGCGCACGACCGATGGTCTGGTGGCCTGGCGCGAACGTCCCGTGATCTTCCGCAAGCAGTCGCTTGCCCGTATTCCCCCCCTTTTAGATCCCGCCGTGGAGGCCTGAGATGGACCTGTCCAAAATCCCCGTTACCGTGATCACCGGCTTTCTTGGCGCGGGGAAAACCACGCTGATCCGGCATCTTATGGCCAATCCGCAGGGCAAGCGCCTGGCGGTTCTGGTCAATGAGTTCGGCACCGTGGGCGTCGATGGCGACATCCTGAAATCCTGCGCCGACGAGAATTGCCCCGAGGAAAACATCGTCGAACTGGCGAATGGCTGCATCTGCTGCACCGTGGCCGAGGATTTCATCCCGACGATCGAGGCTTTGCTTCGGCTCCCGAAGCGCCCCGATCACATCCTGATCGAGACCTCGGGGCTGGCGCTGCCGAAGCCCCTGTTGAAGGCCTTTGATTGGCCGGGCATCCGGTCGCTGATCACCGTCGATGGCGTGATCACCCTGGCCGATGCCGAGGCGGTGGCCACGGGGCTTTTCGCGGGCGAACTGACCGAGACACAGATTGCCGCCGGCGAACATGACACGCCCCTGGGCGAGGTCTTTGAAGATCAGCTGGCCTGCGCCGATATCGTCCTGTTGACCAAGGCCGATCTGGCCGGTGAGGCGGGGGTCGAGGCCGCGCGCAAGGTCATCGCCTTTGAGGCCGAGGAAAAGGGCCGCGCCTTGCCGGTTCTGGCCGTGACCGATGGGGTCGTCGATCCTCGCGTCATCCTGGGCCTGGGCAAGGCCGCCGAAGACGACCTGGCCGCGCGTCCCAGCCATCACGACGGCGAGGATGGCCATGAGCATGACGATTTCGACTCTGTGTCGGTGGACTTGCCCGAGATGGACTCGGTCGAAGACTTGCTGAAGGCGATTGGCCATCTGACCGAGGGCGGGGCTTTGCGCGTCAAGGGCTATGTCGCGATCAAGGGCAAGCCGATGCGGCTGTTGGTCCAGGCCGTGGGGGCGCGGGTGCGGCACCAATACGACCGGCCCTGGGGCACCGCGCGGGCCGGTCATCTGGTCGTGATCGGCGAAAAGGGCAATATCGACGCCGCGGCCATTCACGCCGTGCTGGGGGCGTAAATGCACGTCACCTTCCGCGAGAGCCATGGTCTGGAGGAGACGGCGGCGCCGTTCGATCCCGATCAGGCGCCTGCGGATATGGTGGTTTTGTCCTTCAGTGACAGTGACTTGGGGGCCTTTGCTGCGGGGTATCATCGGGCGGCGGGTGGCTTGCCCTCGCTGCGGCTTTGCAACCTTGTGGCGCTGAAACATCCGGTTTCGGTTGACACCTATATCGACAAGACCGCGGGGGCCGCCAAGGCGATCCTGGTGCGGCTGATCGGTGGCGAGGCCTATTGGGCCTACGGTCTGGCCAGTCTGCAGGACCTGGCGCGGCGGCGGGGGATCGCGCTGGCCGTCCTGCCCGCCGATGGGCGCGAGGACCCGCGGCTGGACGCTTTGTCGACGTTGCCGGTGTCCACCCTGCGGCGGTTGCAGGCGCTTTGTGATGCGGGCGGCGCGGTGGCGGCCCAGGCGGCCTTGGCGCAACTGGCCTTGGCGGCGGGGCTTTATGCGCCTCCGGTTCTGGGCGAGAAAAAGGTGCCCGACTGCGGGTTTTATCAACCGGGGCTTGGGGTTGTGGCCGACGGCGCGCCGGATGGCGTGGCGGTGGTCTTCTACCGCAGCTATCTGACCGCCGCCGATACCGATGCGGTTGATGCGCTGATTGCCGAGCTTTCGGGGCGGGGTCTGCGGGCCTATGGCGTCTTTGCGCCCTCGTTGAAGGGTGGCTCGGCCGATTGGGTGGCGGGCGCTTTGGCGCGGCTGCGTCCCCTCGCCGTTGTGAATGCGACGGCCTTTTCGGCGCGGGGCGAGACCGGGTCCCCGCTGGATACCGGCGCGCCGGTGTTTCAGGTGGCGCTGTCGACGGCGCGGCGGCGGGATTGGGCGGGGTCGATGCGGGGGCTGTCTCCTGCCGATCTGGCGATGCATGTCGTGATGCCCGAGGTCGATGGGCGGGTGGGCCTGGGGGTCGTGTCCTTCAAATCACCGGGCAAGCGCGATCCGGACTTGCAGTTTTCAAGGTTCGCCCATCGCGCGGATATGGGGCGGGTTCGGGCTGCGGTCGACCGGGTTTGCGCCTGGTTGCGTTTGGGGTCTACGCCCCGGGCGGAGCGGTCTTTGGCGCTGGTGCTGTCGACCTATCCGGGGCGCGCACATCAGATGGCCCATGCGGTGGGTCTGGACGCGCTGGCCTCGGCGGATGCGGTGGCTTTGCGGCTGGCGGCAGAGGGATTTGACGTCCTGCCCGCGGCCATGAGGCTGGACTCCATCAGCTGGCCGGTTTCCGAATATCTGCAGGCTGTGAACAGCTTGGCGCCCGAACTTCGCGCAGATTTGGCCGATTGGCACAGCGATCCGGCGGTTCAGGACGGCGCCTTTCACTTTGCGGCGCAGCGGATGGGGCGGCTGTTGGTGGCGCTGCAACCGGAACGCGCCCTGGCCGACCGCGAGGGCACCTATCACGACCTGACCCGGGTGCCGCGCCCGGCCTATGTGGCCTTCTACTTGTGGCTGCGGTCGCAGGGCATTCACGCGCTGATCCATATGGGCGCGCATGGCACGCTAGAGTGGCTTCCGGGCAAATCGGTCGCCCTGTCAGAGGCGTGCTGGCCCGAGGCCCTGACGCCTTGCCCCGTGATCTATCCCTTTATCGTCAATGACCCGGGCGAGGCGGCACAGGCCAAACGCCGGCTTGGCGCCGTGACCTTGGGCCACCTGCCGCCGCCATTGGCCGATGCGGGGACGCCGGAAAATCTGCTGCGTTTGGAACGGCTTCTGGACGAATATTCAACCGCCGATGGCATTGATCCGGCCCGGCGCGACCGGCTGATTTCTGCGATCCGCGAAGAGGCGCGCGGTCAGGGTCTGGAAGAGGATCTGGGCCTGCCGCCGAATGCCACGCCCGCCGAGGCGATCACCCGCATCGACCGTTTCGTCTGCGACATCAAGGAAAGCCGCTTTGGCGACGGGCTGCATGTCTATGGCGCGGTGGGTGAGATGGAGGGGCTTTTGGCCGCGCTTGACGGTCGGTTCGTGCAGCCGGGGCCCGCGGGCTCTCCGGCGCGGCGGACGGATGTGCTGCCGACGGGGCGGAATTTGTTCAGCGTCGATCCGCGCGCCGTGCCCTCGCGCGCGGCCCATGCGCAAGGCGTGAAGCTGGCCGAAGAGCTGATCCGGCGTCATTTGCAAGACCAGGGCGACTATCCCCGCGGTCTGGTCGTGGACCTTTGGGGCAGCGCCACGATGCGCACGGCCGGCGAAGATTTCGCGATGGCGCTGCATCTGGCGGGGCTGAAGCCGGTTTGGGACGAAGGCGCGGGCCGCGTCTCGGGCGTCGAAATCGTGCCGCTGGCCCTGCTGGGGCGGCCGCGGATTGATGTGACGCTGCGGGTCTCGGGTCTGTTTCGGGATATCTTTCCGGGACTTGCGGGGCTTTTTGAAACCGGTTGCGCTGCTCTTGGCCAGCGCGACGAGGCCACCGAGGACAACCCCTATCTGGCCTTGACCCCTCGGGTTTTTGCGCCTGAACCCGGTTCCTATGGACTTGGCATCGGCGCCGACGACTTTTCCCCCGAAGCGCGGACCGCAGCCGGAGAGGCCTGGATTGCCGCCTCCTCCTGGGCGATCGGGGCCGATGGCGAAGCGCGGGAGGCGCGGGAGGCCCTGATCGCTCGCCTGAAAAGCGCAGACAGTTTCGTCCATTCCCAGGACTTGGCGGAAAGTGATGTGCTTCTGGCGCAGGATTATGCCAGCCACGAGGCCGGTTTCGCCGCAGCCATGCAGGCCGTGGGCAGCATGAAGCCCGCGCTCTATCATCTTGATACCACAGGGGAAACGGCACGGGCACGCAGCCTGGGCGAAGAGATCGCACGGGTGGTTCGGGCCCGGGCGCAGAACCCCGCCTGGGCCGATGGCATGATGCGCCACGGCTTTCGCGGCGCGGCGGAAATCGCGGCAACGCTGGACCATATGGCCGCCTTTGCCCATCTCGCGCAGGTCGTGCCCGCGCATCTCTTCGACCTCTATCACGAAGCGACTTTGGGCCGCGACGATCTGCGCGATTTCCTTGGTCGCGAAAATCCGGCAGCCTTGCAGGCGATGGAAAATTGCTTCCGCAGGCTGGCGGAAGCGGGCCTCTATGTCACCCGACGCAACTCGATCGCGATGGAGCTTCACCGTGCAAGCGCCTGAATTCAAAGTGCAAGGCTGGTGTCCCGGGGCTCTGCGTCCGATGGAATCCGGCGATGGGCTTGTCGTCCGAATTCGTCCGCGTTGCGCCAGTTTCACGGCCCGACAACTCCTGGGGATCGCCTCAGCGGCGTTGCAGCACGGCAATGGGGTGGTGGAATTGACGGCGCGCGCCAATCTGCAGCTGCGCGGCGTCACGCAGGCCTCTCATGGGCCCCTGTTGACCGCGTTGCGCGCGCTGGACCTGCTGGACAGCGATCCCGCAATCGAGGGCAGGCGCAACGTGGTCCTCTCGCCCTGGCGGAGCGCCGAAGACGCCGAACTGGCGATGGAGCTTTACAACGCCATCGCCCAAGGCCCTGACCTGCCTGGAAAATTCGGCTTCGCCCTTGATCTGGGGTCACAGCGCGTGCTTGGAACGACCTCTGCCGATATCCGGCTGGAATTGGGCGCAGAGGGAATGATCTTGCGCGCCGATGGCTGTAGCGGCGGCGCCCGGGTGACGCGCGATACGGCGGTTCCCGAGGCGATGCGGATGGCGCGTTGGTTCGTCGAAAGCGGAGGCGTTTCCGAGGGGCGAGGACGCATGGCCGCGCATCTGAAGCGGGCCGCTTTGCCCTTTGACACGTCGCAGCTTCCCATGCCAGAAGCCGCAGAAATCGTCCCGGGGCAAAGGGACGACGGTGCGCTAATTGCCTTTGAGTTCGGCATCTTGCGCGCGGAAGCTCTATCAAACTTGGCCAAGCAGATTGCCGAAGTGCGCATGACGCCCTGGCGGATGCTGTTCCTGCCCGGCGCCACCATGCCCGATCTGCCGGGCGCGATCATCGGTCCGGACCCGCGGCTGAAGGTCTATGCCTGCACCGGCGCTCCGGGTTGTCCGCAAGCGCTGCAAGAGACACGCGCGCTGGCCCGTCGCCTTGCGCCCCTCGTTACAGGCGTCCTGCATGTGTCAGGATGTGGCAAGGGATGCGCTCATCCAGCGACCGCCGACGTCGTTCTTTCCGCGACACGCCAAGGCTTTGCGCTTGCACAGAATGCCAAGGCAGGGGCTGAGGGCGTTGTTTTGAAACCCTCGGAAATCACCTTAGAAACACTCGCCAAGGCTATGTAATGGCACATATATACGAAAAAGACGGCGCAACGATCTATGTGCAGAGCTTTGCCACCATTCGGCGCGAGGCCGATCTCTCGCGCTTTACGCCAGAAGAAGAAGTCGTGGTTGTCCGCATGATCCATGCCGCGGGAATGGTCGAGCTGGCACCCTATGTCAACTTTTCGCCAGGAATGGCGATTGCGGCGCGGGCGGCGCTAGAGGCGGGTGCACCGATCCTTTGCGATGCGAAAATGGTCTCCGAGGGCATCACGCGGGCGCGCTTGCCGGCCAGAAACGAGGTCATTTGCACATTGCAAGACCCGCGCGTCCCGGCAATGGCGGCCGAGATCGGCAACACGCGAAGTGCTGCGGCGCTGGAACTCTGGCGGCCGCATCTGGCCGGCGCTGTCGTTGCGATCGGCAATGCCCCAACCGCTTTGTTTCATCTTCTCAACATGTTGGAGGACGAAGCTTGCCCTCGGCCTGCGGCCATCATAGGCTGTCCTGTGGGCTTTATCGGCGCGGCCGAAAGCAAGGAAGCCTTGATGGCGGCACCGCCGGTGCCTTCTGTCGTGGTGCGCGGGCGGCTGGGCGGATCGGCGATCACGGTGGCGGCGGTCAATGCGCTCGCCTCCCGGAAGGAGTGACATGGGCAAGTTGATCTGTGCTGGCCTTGGGCCTGGTGATCCCGACTTGATGTCGCTGCGCAGCCACCGCGCCATCACCGCCGCGCGGGATGTCGCCTATTTCCGCAAGGCCGGTCGCGCGGGGCAGGCCCGGCGGATCGTTGAGGGTCTTTTGCGCGCCGATGTGCGCGAACACGCGATGGAATACCCGGTCACGACCGAACTGCGCTTTGACACACCCGAGTATAATCAAGCCCTCGCGCTGTTCTATGACGATTGGGCCGCAAGGATCGAAGCGCATCTCAAGAGCGCGGATATGGTTGTCCTATGCGAGGGCGACCCCTTCTTTTATGGCTCTTTCATGCATCTTTACAGTCGCTTGGCAGGCAAAGTTGAGCTGGAAGTGATCCCAGGGATTACGGGGATGACCGGTTGCTGGACGGCCACAGGACAGCCGATCACTTGGGGCGACGACGTGCTTTCGGTGCTGATGGGCACTCTGCCGCAAGAGGTGATGCAGGCGCGGATGGCCGAGGCCGATGCGCTGGTCGTGATGAAAACCGGGCGCAATTTGCCGAAAATCCGATCCGCCCTTGCAGCCGTTGGCAAGTTGGACGCCGCCTATCTGGTCGAGGCAGGCACGATGCCGAACCAGCGCATCCGCCGTCTGGCCGAAGTCGAGGGCGAATGTCCCTACTTCGCCATCGTTCTGGTCCATGGCCATGGACGTCGCCCGGAGATCCCGGAATGACCGGCCGCCTTGACATCATCGGCATCGGTCCGGGCGACGAGGCCTTGATTACACCCGATGTGCGCGCCGTTCTGGCCCAGGCGACCGACGCCGTAGGCTATATTCCCTATGTCGAACGGGTTGCGGGGCCGGGACTTCGGCTTCATCCGTCCGACAATCGGGTAGAGCTTGACCGTGCGCGACAAGCCTTGCAAATGGCTCTGCAAGGTCAAAGAGTTGCGGTCGTTTCTTCAGGTGATCCGGGGGTCTTTGCCATGGCCTCGGCTGTCTTCGAGGCCCTGGAAGGCTGGCCCGAAGCCCAGCAGGTCGAGATTGCGGTTCATCCCGGAATTACGGCCATGCTGGCAGCCTCGGCCGCATTGGGCGCACCCTTAGGGCATGACTTTTGTTGCATCAACCTCAGCGACAATCTGAAACCCTGGGCCCTGATCGAAATGCGCCTCCGTCTGGCGGCAGAGGCAGATTTTGCCATGGCCTTTTACAATCCGCGCTCTGCCTCGCGGCCGGAAGGCTTCACTCGGGCGCTTGAAGTTCTTATGGCAAGCCAATGTGGTGAAAGACTTATATCGTTTGCGCGGAATGTCTCGCGCCCGGATCAGACCTTGTTGACCCTGCCATTGAAAGACGCTCGCCCAGAAATGGCGGACATGCGCACGCTGGTCATTCTTGGCAACTCTGCGACACGGCGGGTTGGCGACTGGGTCTATTCGCCGAGGTTCGCATGAAGAAAACTCATGACCTCGGCCACGGTTTCCACGGTCAGACGCGGCGGCACCTGAGGGCGGTTGATCAAAATTACCCGCAGACCAAGTCTGCGCGCCGCCTCCAGTTTCGCCCGCGCCCCAACACCGCCCGCATTCTTCGAGACGACGATCTGGATGCCATGCGCCTGCAACAGCGCCAGATCCTCCGTATAGGCGAAAGGACCGCGCGAGATCACGACCTCGGCCGGAAAAGGCAGATTTTGCGGCGGATCGACCAGGCGCAAAAGGTAATGATGCTGGGGCTTTACTGCAAAGACTTCAAGTTGCAGCCGACCGATCGCCAAAAAGACACGGGCGGGATCTTCGGGCAGGACGGCAACCGCTTCCTGCATGTCTGCGACCTGAATCCAATCGTCGCCCATTTGCGGCGCCCAGGGCTGGCGTTCCAGTGCGATCAACGGCACATGCGCCAAAGCACAGGCCGCGACAGCATGGGTCGACATCTGCGCCGCGAAAGGATGGGTCGCGTCGATGACATGGGTGATGGCCTCGGCGCGCAGGTAGTCGACCAATCCCGTCACGCCACCAAAGCCGCCAACACGCTGCGGCAGGGGTTGGGTGATCGGCGCCTCAGTGCGGCCGGCATAGGAGAAAACCCCCGCAATACCCTGTTCTGCCAAGGTTTTTGCCATCAAGCTCGCCTCGGTCGTGCCGCCAAGAAGAAGGATGCGCATCGTGTCTGACCCTTGGGTGACAATCATCGGTGTTGGCGAAGATGGACCGGAGGGGCTGTCGGGCGCAAGCCGGGATGCGCTGGCGCGGGCCGATTTGGTCTTTGGTGCGCCGCGCCACCTGGAGCTTCTGGGCGTCGCGGGTGAACCCTATCCAGTGCCGTTTTCCATCCAACCGATCCTGGCGGCGCGCGGCAAACACGTCGCGGTCCTGGCCTCTGGCGATCCGTTTTGGCACGGCGCGGGGGGCAGCCTGATGGAGGCCCTGCAGCCGGATGAATGGATCAGTCACCCGGTTCCCTCGTCATTTCAACGACTTGCGAACCGTCTTGGATGGAAGATGGAGAATTGCCTTTGCCTTGGGTTGCATGCGGTGCCCCTGACACGGCTTCGCCCTCTCCTGGGCCAAGGTCAACGACTTTTGGTTCTGCTTCGCGATGGCCAGGCGGTGGCGGAACTTGGGACCTATCTGGCCGAACAAGGCTTCGGGCTGTCGATCCTGCATGTCGCTGAAAGGCTAGGTGGCCCGCGTGAGCGGCTTGTAAAGATCACCGCACAAGAGGCTCATACTTATACATTTTCGGCTCCCGTAGCGGCAGCCATCGACGCTGTGGGTCAGGGGATGTCACAGGCTTCGGGTCTGCCTGACGACCTTTTCGCCCATGACGGGCAGATCACCAAGCGGCCGTTCCGCGCGCTGACGCTCTCGGCTTTGGCGCCGCGGCATGGCGAGGTCCTGTGGGATCTTGGCTGCGGTTCGGGCTCGGTTTCAATCGAGTTTCTGTTGGCAGCACAGGGCACGACGGCCCATGCGGTCGAGGCCGACGAGGCCCGTGGCACCCGCGCGGCACTGAATGCCGAAAGCTTCGGGCTTTCGCATCGTTGGCATCTACATCGGGGCAAGGCATTGGAAAAGCTGGATGATTTGCCACCTCCCAACGTGGTTTTCGTCGGCGGTGGGGCAAGTCTCGCGCTTCTGGATGCGCTTTGGCCGCGCCTGCCAGAGGGGGCGCGGCTGGTGATGAATGGGGTGACACTGGAGACCGAGGCGCTGCTTTACGCAGCCCACGGCCTGCGCGGCGGCACCTTGATCCGGATCGACATCGCCGAGGCAGGCGCCCTCGGCTCGCGCCACGGCTGGGAGGCCGCGCGACCCGTCGTGCAATGGAGCGTCACGAAATGAGGGTGGCGGGCTTGGGGTTTCGCAAAGGGGTCAGCATGGAAAGCCTGAGGGCGGCGCTGGATCTTGTCGGCCCATTTGACGCCATTGCAACGATTGCAGCAAAGGCCCATGAACCGGGATTGCAAAGCCTGATCAATGCCTTGCAGCTTCCTTTTCATGCAATGTCGCAAGAGGCGATCCAGACGTCGGAACGCGGAGGCTCGGCCCTCGCGCGGTTGATTTATGGCACGGGATCGGTGGCGGAATCGGCGGCACTGGCTGCGGCCGGTCCCGGAGCGCGACTGGTGCAGGCGAAGCAAAAAACCCCCGATGGCATGGCTGTCGCGGCGATAGCGGAGGTTCCATGATCCATTTCATCGGCGCGGGGCCTGGGGCGGCGGACCTGATCACGCTGCGCGGGCGCGATCTGATTGCCGCCTGTTCGGTCTGTCTTTACGCGGGGTCGCTGGTGCCCGAAGCGCTGTTGGCGCATTGCCCGCCGGGTGCGCGGATCGTCAACACTGCGCCTTTGTCGTTGGACGCGATCACGACGGAAATGGCAGAGGCTCACGCGCAAGGTCTTGATGTTGCACGACTTCATTCTGGCGACCTCTCGATCTGGTCGGCCATGGGAGAGCAGCTGCGGCGGCTGCGCGCCTTGGGAATTCCCTATGACGTGACGCCGGGCGTGCCGAGTTTTGCGGCTTCGGCGGCGGCCCTGGCGGCGGAATTGACGCTTCCGGGACTGGCGCAGTCGGTGGTTCTGACGCGGACGCCGGGGCGAGCGAGTGCCATGCCCGAGGGCGAAAGCCTGGTGGCCTTTGCCAAAACCGGCGCGACTTTGGCGATCCATCTGTCGATCCATGCCTTGCCGCAGGTCGTCGCGGATCTGACGCCGATCCTGGGCGATTGTCCGGTCGCGGTGGTCTGGCGCGCGACCTGGCCGGATCAGAAGGTGATCCGCGGAACTTTGTCGACGATTCAAGGACTTGTGGGGCCCGAGGTTGACCGGACGGCCCTGATCCTGGTGGGGCGTGCCCTGGGGCAAGAGGGGTTCGACGAAAGCCGCCTTTACGCCGATGACTACGACCGGCGCTATCGTCCGCGCGGGACCGAGCCGCGTTTCCCGGAGGCGACATGAAAGGCTTTCTGATCTCGGCGCCGTCATCGGGGTCGGGCAAGACTCTGGTAACGCTGGGAATTTCTCGCGCCTTGCGGCGTAGAGGATTGGCGGTTCAATGCTTTAAATCCGGACCCGACTATATCGACCCCGCCTTTCACCGCGCGGCCACGGGACGGGCGAGCTTTAACCTCGACACTTGGGCCATGGGGGAGGCCACGATCCGCGCGCTTTTGACCGAGGCCGTAGGGGCGGATGTGGTCGTGGCCGAAGGTTCGATGGGCTTGCATGACGGGGTGGCGCGCCCAGGCGCCTGGGGGCGCGGGGCCTCGGCTGATCTGGCTATGGCATTGAATTGGCCTGTGGTTTTGGTCATCGACGTCTCGGGTCAGGCCCAGACTTGCGGCGCTGTCGCGTTGGGGTGTCAGGCCTTTCGGCCGGGTCTGCGGCTGGCCGGCGTGATCCTGAACAAGGTTGCCAGCCCGCGACATGAGCGGTTGGCGCGCGCCGGGATCGAGGCTGCGGGGTTGCGGGTTCTGGGCGCTTTGCCGCGGCAAAAGGGCGCCGAGGTTCCCGAACGCCACCTGGGTCTGGTCCAGGCCGAAGAGCTGCCACAGTTGGACGCCGTGCTGGAGGCTGCGGCCGATCTGATCTCCCAACATGTCAATCTGGACGCGATCCTTACGGCTGCGGCCGAGGTTGCGGGGCAGGGCGCGCTTCACCTGGCGCCCCCGGGTCAGCGCATTGCGCTTGCCCGCGACGAGGCTTTTTCCTTTATTTATCCGCATCTTCTGGAGGGATGGCGCCGCGCCGGCGCGGAGGTTCTGACCTTCTCTCCACTGGCCGATCAGGCGCCGCCAAAGGCCGATATCTGCTGGCTGCCGGGCGGCTATCCCGAACTTCACGGCGGGCGTTTGGCGCAGGCGGACCGCTTCATGACGGGCCTGCGCGCCTTCGACGGGCCGATCCATGGCGAATGTGGCGGCTATATGGTCCTGGGCGAGGCCTTGATTGACGGGCAGGGCGTCCGACATCCGATGGCGGGTCTGCTGGGTCTTGTGACCTCGTTCGAAAAGCGGAAAATGCACCTGGGCTACCGCTTGGCCGAGATCGCCAATCCTCCTCCGGGCCTCGCAAAGCGGTGCCGGGGACATGAGTTCCATTACTCGAACATCGTCGCGCAACCCGATGAACCGCTTGGGAAAGTCGTCGATGCCGACGGCAATTTGGTGCCCGAAACCGGCAGCCGTCGCGGTCACGTGACCGGCACTTATTTCCACATGATCGCCGAGGCCTGAATGTTTGTCTCCTTCGTTTCCTCTGGTCCGGGCGACCCCGAGCTTCTGACCGTCAAGGCCGCGCGGCTCATCGGTCAGGCCGATGCGATCTTGTTCGACGACCTGTCCTCTGGTCCGATCCTGGCCCTGGCGCGGCCGGATGCCGACCTTGTCGGGGTTGGAAAACGGGCAGGGCGCGTCAGTCCGAAACAAGATCAGGTCAGCCGCCTGCTGGTCGAATATGCCAAGTCCGGTCAAAGGGTTGTGCGCCTGAAGTCCGGTGACGGCGGCATGTTTGGCCGGCTGGAAGAAGAGATCGAGGCCTGCCGTGCCGCGGGGATTTCCTATGAGATCGTGCCCGGCGTCAGCTCTCCTTTTGCGGCGGCGGCGGCGGCGGGTATTCCGCTCAGCCGGCGTTTGACCGCCCGCCGGGTGCAGTTTGTGACCGGTGCCGACATCACCGGGGGCATGCCGCAGGATCTGAACCTTGCAGCACTGGCCGACCCCTTGGTCACAACCGTGATTTTCATGGGAAAACGGACCTTTGCGGCACTTTCTTCACAGCTGATTGCGGCCGGTTTGCCGCCCGACACGCCCGCAATGCTGGCCGAAAGCGTCTCGACCCCAGAGCAGCGGATCACGCGGTCGACCGTGGCCGATCTTGGCGCGGCGCTGGCTTTGGCACATGACGGGCCCGCGCTGATCCTTTTGGGACCTTTGATGGAATGACAATGACTTACAGGCTGAACCTCATAGGGATTGGCACGGGAAATCCCGACCATGTGACCTTTCAGGCCGCCAAAGCGCTGAACAATGCCGACCTGATCCTGATCCCGCGCAAGGGGGACAGCAAGGCCGACCTCGCGGATCTGCGGCGGCAAATCCTGGCGCAGGTCCTGACGCGGGATGTCACCTTGGCCGAGTTCGACTATCCGGTCCGCGACGACAGCGGCGATTACGCCGAGGGCGTCAACGCCTGGCACGACGCATTGGCCGCGGTTTGGGCGGAAACCATAGCGCGCCATCCCGCGGCGCAAGAGGTCGCTCTTCTGGTCTGGGGCGATCCCTCGCTTTACGACAGCACCTTGCGCATCGCCGCACGCCTTGGCGCCGAGACGCGGGTGGTGCCGGGCCTGACCTCGATCCAGGTTCTGACGGCGGCCCATGGCATCACGCTGAACGAAATCGGCCGCGCGGTTGTCATCACGACGGGCCGCCAGCTGCGCGAAGCCTGGCCAGCGGGCGCTGATACCGCCGTCATCATGTTGGATGGCAAGTGCAGCTTTCAGCACCTTGATCCTAAAGGCATTTCCATTTGGTGGGGTGCCTATGTCGGCATGAAGGAAGAACTTCTGATCGCGGGTCCTTTGGCCGAAGTCGGCGCCCAGATCATTGAAACAAGGGCCAGGGCGCGGGCGGATCATGGCTGGATCATGGACATCTATCTGCTGCGCAAGGATCTTTTAATTACATAATACTGATTATACGACTCATGGAACGCCAGTCACCGTAAGGATTGTATTCACCCATTTCGGGTCTATATCTTGCTGTGACAGGAGAAAACCATGCCCCAGCCCGAGGTTCATTCTTTCTTCGACCCCGCCACCAATACGATCAGCCATATCGTCCGCGACCCCGATGGTCCGGCCTGCGCGATCATCGACTCGGTCATGGACCTTGACTATGCCGCCGGTCGCATCACCTCGGCCCATGCCGACGCACTGATCGGCTTCATTCGTGACCACGGCTGGCGGTTGGAGTGGCTGATCGAAACGCATGTCCACGCCGACCACCTCTCGGCCGCGCCCTATATCCAACAGCGGCTTGGCGGTCAGATCGGCATTGGCGCGCAAATCACCGTGGTTCAGGACGTTTTCGGCAAGATTTTCAACGAGGGAACCGAGTTTCAGCGCGACGGAAGCCAGTTTGACCGGCTTTTTGTCGAGGGCGACCGCTATCAGATTGGCGGGCTGGAGGCGCGGGTGATGCACACGCCGGGCCATACGCCCGCCTGCATGACCCATGTGATCGGCGACGCGGCCTTTGTGGGCGACACGCTGTTCATGCCCGACGGCGGCTCGGCGCGGGCGGATTTCCCCGGGGGTGATGCGGGTCAACTCTATGATTCCATGCAGAAAATCCTTGCCCTGCCCGACCAGACGCGGCTTTTCATGTGCCATGACTATGGCCCGAACGGCCGCGCCATCGCCTGGGAGACGACGGTGGCCGAACAGCGCGCGCAAAACATCCACCTGACCGGCGCGACGCGTGAGGCCTTTATCGCCATGCGCCAGGCCCGGGATGCGACGCTGGGGATGCCGCGGCTGATCATCCCTTCGTTGCAGGTGAACATGCGCGCGGGCGAGATTCCGACCGATGCTTCGGGGCGGCCAATGTTGAAAGTGCCGATCAACGGCTTGTAATCCTTGACCGATCTGCGCGATGATGGCGCAAAGGCGAGGGCGGTGAATGGGCAAGACCAAGGGCACGGATGCGACGAAATCCCCGGTGGCAGAGGGCGGTTGGTCGCATGGCCTGCGCGCGGTGCCGGGCGCGGTGATCGCCACCAGCACCCTGCCCGACCTTGTCCAGCCCGCCGGCGTCTTTGACGACACCGGCGCCTATGTCCATGAGGCCGTCTTGTGGCGCGGTCGCGCGTTGATGGTGCCGCCCGAAACCTGCCCTGAACCCGTCGAGACGATCCCGGGCCGCTGGCTTTGGGCGGGGGTTTTGCTTAATCATTTCGGGCACTTCCTGGTGGAATCGACGGGGCGGCTTTGGGGGATTGACGCGCTTCAGGGGCATCTGGACGGCGTGATCTTCATGTCGAAACGCGACGCCGAAGAAGAGGGCGAGGCGGTCGTTCTGTCCGCCTTTCACCAGCGTTTCATCGGGCTTTTGGGGATCGACCTGCCCTTTCGCGTCGTGACGCAGCCCACGCGCGTTGAATTGCTGGAGGTGCCGGGTCAGGGCTTTGGCATCGGCAATCTGTCGCCGGGGACTCCGGCTTTCCGCGCCTTTATGCAAAGCCGTTTTGCCAAGGATATCAAGGCCGAAGGGGCGGAAAAGCTGTATATCTCGCGCTCTGGGCTTTCGGCGGCGCGCGGTGGCGTGCTGGAGGAAGAGCAGATCGAACAGCTGCTGTCCGAGCATGGCTTTGACATTTTTCACCCGCAAAAGGCCCCGATCGAAGAGCAGATCGCCCGGTATAAGGCCGCGCGGCAGGTCGTCGCTTTGGACGGCTCGGCGCTGCATTTGATGGCGATGGTGGCGGGGCCGGATCAGGACATCGCGGTGATCAAGCGGCGCGATTCCGGCGCCTCGGACTCGATTCTGGCGCATCTGACGGCCTTTGCCGGCCGCAGGCCGCATGTGATCGACGTCATCAGCCAGGATTGGGTGCGCTCTGATCGCAAGCGGGCGGATCGCACCTCGGTCGGCGAACTTGATTTCGCCAAGCTTTCCAAAGAGTTGGCCGACCTTGGCTTTTTGCCAGCGGGGGCGACCCTGCCCAGCCTGACGCCCAAACAGGCGGAACGCGCCATGGTCAAGGTCGAACGCGAGCTGAAAAAGCGCAAGCTGACCTTCCGGCCGGTGCCGCGGGGGGTCGATCCGGCCTCGGTGCCGATCAAGGTCTTGCCGACCCGCGAAGAGCAACGCGCCGCCAAGCTTGCCCGCCGCGAACAGGCCGAAACCGCGCCGCGCAACGCCCGCCAGGCCGCGCGTCTGGCGCAGAAAAAGGACGGCTCAGAGCTTTGAGGCCGCCCGCGCCAGCCGCCGCGCCGGGACGATCTCTGTCGCCGGCGACTTGCCATCTGGCGCCATGGGCAGAAACTGCAAGCCCTTGCGCTGCAAGCCTTTTTGCAGGTCGGCGATAAAGGCCTCGGCCCGTCGCGGCGGCAGGCCCTGCAGCGCGGCGCCCTCTGGCAAGAAGCCCTGCCGCGTCAGAATCCGCCCAAGCCGTTGAAAATCCAGCTCGCCATACGAGAAGTTGTCGGCCTTTTTGCGATCCGACCGCATCCAATTGCGCCGGATCACATCGACAACCAGGGGCGGCTGGCCGGTGAAGCCCGTCAGATGGTCCACGATCCCCTGCGGCGCCGAGCCCGGGCGCCGCTTGATTACCGCCACGCGCTGATCCGCCCGCGCCACCAGCGCGAACAAATGCAGCGCCGACCCATCCAAGCTGACCACATGGGTGGCCGCCTTATAGGCCGCGATCTGCGCCTCCAACCCATGTTCCTGCGGATGGAACACCTTATAGCCCTGCCCCGCAAGGTCTTGTTCCAATTGATCTTCCCGGATGATCCCACCCAAGTCCGCCGCCAGTTTCGACCGCGAGAGATACAGCTTGGACGGCCCCTCTGCCGGGATATCCTTCGCAAAGCGCCCCTGCACAAAGGCGCGGAAATCGCGCGTCCCACCGATCAGCGGACCGATGCCAAACCCCTGCCCCGGCACCACCAGCTCTTGCACGCGCGTGGCCCGGGTCAGCAGCTTTACCGGCAAATCCACCTGCAAAAGCGACAGAAAATGTCGCTGCCAACCCGCCAATTCGGGCGAGGTCTCGGGTCGAAAGCCGCCTTCGGGGATGAAAAGGATCCCATCGACGCTTGAACGGTCCAAAGCCCAAAGCCGCCCCAGGCTTTCCATGATGAAATGGCCGAAATGGTCCATCCGCACGCCCGCCCAAAGCCAGCGGCCTGCCAGCGGCTCGACCGCCTCGGGAAAGGGCGGCGGGGTCATCAGCGCCCTGCCCCGCCAATGCACGCCCTGCGGCAGATAGCGGCCCTCGGCGTCAAAAATCCCTGACGGATGAACCAGATAGCCCTGGTTCACATGGTTGATCACGGCATCTTTCACAACCGAAAGACTGCCCGACCAGCCCCCAGCCGGATGCGGAGGGGTCAGCGGATCATCTGAGGGCGGAAGGTCGCGGGCCATCAGTGCTGCGCCTCGCCGGTGTCTTCGACGGTAAAGAAGAAATCTGGCGCCAGGCTGTCGGCCAAGGCGATTTCATCGGGGATGACATGGGGCCCGACAGAGAACACAGCCGAGCCGAAATGCGCCTGACGATGGGTCAAGTTGCGCATCCGCAGCCCCGTAAGCTCTTGATAAAACGCCATCTGATCCTCACGCGTTTTCAGCTCTGCGATCTTTTCCCGGTGCTTGGCGACCGAATGTTCATGCGCGGCCCGGATTTCGGGGTCGTCCAAAAGCCGCGCCATCTCGGCCTTTAGCCGCGGCAGCATCCGCATGATCGACCGGTCTTGGTCGACGTTATGCGACATGCGGAACCAGTAATTCTTGCCCTGGTCGCGGTCGGTGTGGTTCACCCGCCCCCGATCCCGCTTGACCAGAAAGCTTTCGACCGACCTTACAGCGTAATGGTTCAGCTGCACCCAATCATAGCCATAGGTCTCGGTCGTCGACCGCCAGCCGTTGCGCAGGGTCGACTTCGGCATCGGCTTGCCGGACCCATTGACCCAGTGGATCTTCTCCCAATGCTCCGGCTGCAGACCCTTGGGCCGATGCACGCCGAACTTGCGAAAGATGTCGATGCGGCGGAACAGCGTCTTGAAGCCCCAGGCCTGATGCGGCTTGCGGATCAGCTCTGGCGCGCAGCGGTCGAACTGGCCGATGATGGGCGCATCGACGTAATCCACCACGCCACTATCGCCAAAAAGCCGCCAGGTCATGGAGATCAGGTTGGCCCCCTCACAGGCGCGGTAAAGGTCGGCCAAGGTTCCTTCACCGATCTTTATGTCAATGAATTCATCGACATCCATGCAAACGGCCCAATCGGCATCCTGCACCACCGGTTCCGCCTCGCTGGCCTCCAGCGCGGTATATTGCGGGCTTTGCGCATCGCCCTTCTGCCACGGGTTCGCCCGATGCTGGCACAGCCCCTTGTCCTGCAAAAGCGTCAGGAAACTGTCCGTCCCATCGGTGCAATCGTTGGTATAGACGATGAACCCCTCCACCCCGATAACCCGGTGATAGGCGATCCATTCCAGCAGAAACGGCCCCTCGTTCTTCATGCAGGTGACGATCGTGGTCTTCAGCGCCTCGACCGGCTTGGCCTCGGTCGCCTTGATTTCGGTCGCCGGCGCGCGGACCGGGTCGTGACCCAGGGCGCGGGCAAGGTCCAACAACCCCGCGTCCTCGATGACCGAGGTCTTGGGCACCAGCTTGGATGTGGCCGCCCCCGGCACCCGCAAGGACATGGCGCGCCAGAAGGGCAAGGTCGGGGCCGCGTCGGTTTCGGCCACCCGGACCAGACGCCAAATCCGAGAAAGCCCGGCCACACGCGGGCAGACACACCAGCGACTTACACCGTAAGCGTTATCAAACTGCCGGACAATATGGTCGCCAAACGCAGCCTCCAGCCCGCCGCGCACCCGCCAGGGATAACAGGGCGTGCCATGCAACCGCACCACGCCCGCCTCTTGCACCAGGTCAAATGGGTTCGGCCCCAAAGGCAGAATATCGCAGGCATCCAGACAAGCCACCGCCCGCGCCTCGGCCAGAAAGCGCCACTTGGCGATCTCATAGACCAGGGCCTGCGCCAGATTGGACCGCCAGGGATCATGCGGGGGCGGCTCCATCCGCCCCTTGCCGGGCGCGGCCGGGGCCATATAAACCTCGGTCAGGCTGGGCTCATCCTTGCCCAAAGGCGGGGCCGACAGCAGCACGACTGTCATATCAATCTCCAAGGCTTTCAAGGCCTTGGACAGGGCTTGGTCAAACTTCGGATCGGGGTCCGGGGTGCGGTCATAGAACACCGCCCCCGTCACGCCAAAGGCCAGCGCGTGATGGGCCAGCCCCTCGGCCATCTGGGTCGCCGTCTCGGCCAGCCGTGAGCCAAGCACCACATTGCGCCCCGCCATTAGGTCCAGTTCGGCAGGCGAGGGGGCAATCTCCACCCTGCCCGCCTTCAGCGCCACATGGCCCTCACCGCGCCCCACCAGCATGACAGAGCCGCCGATCTCATGCGCCTCTTCCAGCACGACGGCGCCAAGCGCGGGCTTGGGGTCAAAGATTTCGGCCCGCGTGCCTGCGCCAAAAAACACGCGCAACCGGCCATCCGGGCCGCGCACGGCGTCCAGGACCGGGCCGCCTGAAGACAAATTTCGGCGCAGAACCGCAGCCATCAGCCCTTTTTCGCCTTCCGGTCCTCTTTGCGCGCGCGGCGTTCCTCCTCGCTGCGCTTGCGCGGTTTGTCGTCGGGCGCCTCGCCCAGATGGGCCGCGGTAAAGACCTCCATCACCCGGGCGACACCGGCTTCGGTGACTTGTCGGATGTTCGGTTCAAAGAACGACGCCCCCGCCCGGGTCGAGGTCACGATTTCATAGGACGGGAAATAATCGACCTCGGGGAAGTCTTCGTAAAGCTCTCCGGCGACCGCGCGCAGCACCGATTTCGACCAGGTCGAGGCGCTCAGGATATGTTGACCCGAGGCCGTCGCGGTCAAAGGCACCGGCGAGACCGTCAGCAGCACCCGCAGGTTCGGATTGATCGCCTTCAGCCGCGCCAAAGCCGCCACCAGATCGGCCCGCACCTCGGCGGCGCGGAAGTTCACGAAACCATGTGACGCAGGATCGAAGACCCCCGCCACGGTTCCCGGCGCCGTCGGATAGACCTGACCCGAGGCCTTGTGAACCCAGGCCTCGGTCAGGCCCAGGGTAAAGATGAAAACATCGGCCTCGGCGAAAACCCGTTTCACCGCAGACAGATGCAAGGCGCGGGCGTCACGCACGGCCTGGGCGGAGGCCAGCCCCTGCGGATCGACATTGGGCCGCAAGGCGTCGTGAAACCGGTCGCCCTTGGTCCAGATCGCGTCGAAATCACGCGGGCCGTCCCAGGCTTCCTCCATCAACTGCCGCAGCTGGCGGGTCGTATAGATGTTGCCGTAGCGCGCCGAATACATGCCATAGCCGTTTTCGCCGTGGCGTTCGGGCGCAAGGCTCGGCGGCGCGGGCTCGGCGTCCTGCACGTTGAACCCATTGGCCCGCAAGGCGCGGCCCACATGCTGGGCAAAGCAGGACCCCGCCGTGACGATGCGGTCCGACTTGGACAGGGCCCATTTCGGCCGGTAAAGATCAGCCCCCGGATAGGCGCCCTCGGCAAAGGTCCGCCAAAAGGCGCGGGCTTCAAGTCCTTGATAGGGAGACGTTTTCTCCATCTTTCCTCACATCGCCCGCAGTGCCGGAAGCACCAGGGGCCAAATCGCCTGGCCGAAATCGCCATTCATATGGGCGGCATCCGTGCCACCCCCCTCACCCGAGATCAGCCGCGAGGCGTCCTTGTTATAGGGCAACGCGGTCATGATCCCATGGGCCACGGTAGCCTCCGGCTGCGGCAGAAATTGGGCATGAGGCAGGCTGGCGGCCACAGTGGCCCGGAACATCGCGCCCAAAGCCGGACCGTCGCCCGCCGTGATCGCCGCGTCCCAGCCGTATTCGGGCGTGTCCTTCTGGCCCTTGCGGACCCATTCGGCCCAAAACGGCTCGGCCAGGGCCAGCACGCGGCGGCCCTGCAGATGCCCCGCCGTGACCCCCATCAAGGTATCGGCGTAACGTTCGGTCAGGAAGTCGCGGGCAAAACCGGGATGGACCAGGACCTTGCCAGCCGTCCCCTTCAGCCCCGCCCAAGCATGGGTCTTGTAAAACCGCAAGATCCGCTTGACCGAGACATTCAGCCCGATCAGGAAAAACGCGTCGTAATCGTCCAGCCGGATACGGTCCGTCCCGCCCATGGTGCGGAAATGTTCCGCGATATCCTTGCGTTTCGGGCTTAGGACCCCACTTTCCACCCGCACATGGCGCACCCCATCCGAGGGCGCGCCAAAGAAGGTGGGCCGCAGGTCCGGCGCCTGACCCGAGGCCTGCAGCGCATCCCAGCCGAGTTTCAGCGCGGCGATATGGGAATTGCCGATCACACAAATCCTCATTTGCGGAAGGCCTCCAGAAGTTCGTCCTCGCAGACCACTTTGGCGGATTTCGCATCGAGCTGCACGGCGCGTCCGGCCTCACGGGCCTTGCGGCGTTCCTTGCGGCGCTGACGCTTGTCATCGTCGGATTCCACTGGCGCCGCAGCCGGGCCGCCAAAGGCGTCGATGTCAAAGCCCTGCGCCAGATGGGCCAGCACCCGCGCCCCCTTGGCGCCATTCTTGACCGCCAAAAGCAGCGCGTCAAAGACCGGATCATGATGCACGCCCGGCACATCGGTCAGACCCGTCAGGTCACAAGGCGTATCAGACAAGGACGGCTGCAGCGTCACCTGCAAAACCAGCCCCGGATTGATGGCCCGCAGATGTTCAGACAGCGCCCGAAGATCGTCCCGCATCTCATTGACCGTAAACGTAACTTCGGAAAGCTTCACCCCCGTCGGCAAGATCACCCCCTTGGGCCGTGACCCAAAGACCGTGCCCGCGGCATCCACCATCGCCCTTGTCCGGCACAAGGGCAGGATCAGCCGGTCCACCGAACCCGCCAACCGCGCGACAGCCGCCAGATGGGCCAGACGGTAAGCCTCGATCAAGGCGCGGTCCATCGGCTCGGGGTCGACCTCGGGGCGCAGACCGTCGACGGCCAGGCTCCCGGCCTTCCAGATCCAGCCCTTGGGCATCCCGGCGGTGAAAAGCTGCAGACAGGCCCGCGGATGGCCCAACAGCCCCGCCCGCACCGAGGCGCGGCCGTAATGCCAGCGCGCGGCCACCTCGGCGGCCACGGTCTTGGGCGCGGGTTCCAGATCGGCGACCTCTGCCCCAGCCTCGCGCAGAACCTGCGCCACCGACCAAAGACCGTCACCGCCCAACACACCCAGCCGCGCTGGCTTGCCCGAGGCCTCGGGGCTTAGATCGTCCTCATCCATCGGGCACTCCTTTTGCCCAAGGATAGGGCCCAAGTGCCGGATTGGAAAGCCTTACTGGTGGCGCAGCGCCTCGATCGGGTCCAGCCGCGCCGCACGCCGCGCCGGGAAATAGCCGAAGACCACGCCGACCAGCGCCGAAAAGACAAAGGCCGCAACCGTGACCCGCCAATCGGGCGCAAAGCCCACATCCAGCGCAACAGACCCCGCCCAGCCCAGCCCCAGCCCCAAAACCACGCCCAAAAAGCCGCCGATCAACGACAGAACCACCGCCTCGACCAGGAATTGCATCAGCACCTGCCCCTCGGTCGCGCCAATCGCCATGCGGATGCCGATTTCGCGGGTGCGTTCCGTGACCGACACCAGCATGATGTTCATGATCCCGATCCCGCCCACCAGCAGCGAAATCCCCGCCACCGCCGACAGCAGCCCCGTCAAAGTGCCGGTGATCCCGGTCAGCATCGACGAAATCTGCTTCATGTCAAAGACGTTGAAGTCATCGGCCTTGTCATCGGTCAACCCGCGCCGCTCACGCATCAGGGCCTGGATCTTGGGCGTCACCGCTTCGGCCGCCAGCCCATCGGCAAAGGTCACGGAAATCGAAGAGACATTGCGGTTCCCCGAAATCCGCCGCTGAAACGCGGTCAAGGGCATGATCACCGTGTCATTGTCGTCCTGCCCAAAGGTCGAGGCCTCACGCCGCGTCAGCATCCCCACGACCTCGCAGGTGATCTTGCCGACGCGGATCTGGATGCCGACGGGATTTCCCTCTCCGATCAGGGCCTTGGCGGTCGTTGTTCCCAAAACGCAAACCGGCGTCCCGGCGCGCAATTCCTGTTCGGTGAACATCCGCCCCTGCGACAGCGTCCAGCCGCGCACCGGGAAATAGGCGTTGTCGGTGCCAGAAACCGTCACCGTCTGCGTCACATCGCCGTAAACCACGTTCTGCGTCCGCGTGGCCACCGGGGTGACGGCGACAAGGTCCGGGATCTCGGCCAAAAGCGCCTCGGCATCGGCGGCACTCAGGGGGGTGGCGTCATTCTGCCCGCCGCCGGGACCACGCCCCGGTTGCCCCGGCCGCAGCATCAAAAGGTTCGACCCCAGCGAGGCCACATCCGACTGCACCGCCGCCGTCGACCCCTGGCCCACCGTCACCATGGCAATGACCGAGGCCACGCCAATCACGATCCCCAGCACCGTCAGAAACGACCGCAGCTTGTTGCGCGCAACGGTCAAAAGCGCGAGCCGAAAGGTTTCAAACAGCATCTTGCCTCACATCGGATTGCAAACGGCCATCGACAAAGGTCGCCACCCTTGTCGCATAGGCCGCCATGTCGGGCTCATGCGTCACCATCAGCACGGTCATCCCCTCGTCACGGTTCAGTTGCCGCAGCAGCTCCATGATCTCGCGGGAGCGCGCCGAATCCAGGTTCCCCGTCGGCTCATCGGCCAGGATCAGTTGCGGCCGCGTCACGATGGCCCGCGCAATCGCCACGCGCTGTTGCTGACCGCCCGACAGCATCGAGGGCTGATGTTCGGCGCGGGAGCCCAGCCCGACCTTGTCCAATGCCTCCAACGCGCGGGCGCGGCGTTCGTCCGGCGCCACGCCCTGATAGACCAGCGGCAGTTCGACATTCTCCAGCGCCGTGGTGCGGGACAAGAGGTTAAAGCCCTGAAAGATAAAGCCCAGAAAGTTGCGCCGCAAAAGCGCCCGTTGATCGCGGTCCAGCCCGCCGACCTCTTGGCCCATCAGCAGATATTGCCCCGACGACGGCGTATCCAGACAGCCGATGATGTTCATCGTGGTGGATTTGCCCGACCCCGAAGGCCCCATGACGGCGATGAAATCCCCCTGTTCGACGGCGAAATCCACCTGATCCAAGGCGCGCACCTCGGCCTCGCCTGACCCATAGGTCTTTGATATGGCGTGAAATTCGATCATGCTCATGGGGTGGCCGTGGTTTGTGCCGTGACGATCTGTGCGCCCTCGGCCAAATCACCCTCCAGCACCTCGGTCAAGGCGCCATCGGTGACGCCGGTCTTGACCTGAACCTTGACCGGCGCGCCGTCTTGCAGGACGTAAAGGCTGCGAAAGCCCTCACGGTCGGGCTCGTTCGACACAGTGGTCCGACTGCCGCGGTTGGTCGAAGGCCCCGACGGCATGATCATCCCCAAAAGCCCCGAGGAACTGGCCGCCGCCGCCACCTGACGCGGCGGGGCGTAACGGAAGGCGGCATTCGGCACGGTCAACACGCCCGCCACCTCTTGCACCGTGATATCAGCCGAGGCCGTCATGCCAGGGCGAAGCCGCAGGTCGGAATTGTCGATGGACAGGATGGTCGGATAGGTCACGATGCCATCGACGGTCTGGGGCGCGTAATGCAGCTCTGTCACCTCGGCCGGAAAGCTTTCGCCCAGCCAGGCGTCGACGGTAAAGCTGGCCGGATTGCCCATCGCCACCTTGCCCACATCGGCCTCGTCGACATCGACCGACAATTGCATCTGCGCCAGATCATGTGCCAGGGTGAACAGAACCGCGGTCTCCGAGGCCGAGGCATTGACCGTCTGACCGACATCCACCGCCACCTCCAGAACCATTCCGTCGATGGGCGAGGTGATGACCGCCTTGGCCAAAGCGGTCTGCGACAACAGCACATTGGCTTCGGCCACCTGGACCTGGGCGCGGGCCTGGGCCAAGGCGGCCTCCGCCCGACGCGCGGTCGTGGCGGCGGTCGTCAGCTCGTCATCGGTGTTCAGCCCCTTGTCATGGATCTTTTGAACCCGCGCCAAAAGCACCTGCGCCGCCTCCAGCGCCGCTTCGGCATCCGTCACCTGCGCGGCCTGCGCGGCCAAAGTCGCCTTGTCGCGCGCAAGTTCCGCCTGCAGGCTGGAGGTGTCCAGCCGCGCCAGCACATCGCCAGTCTTGACGCGGTCATTCACCTTGACCTCGACCTTGGCAATCGTGCCGGAAATCAGCGAGGACACATCGACCTGTTCGATCGGCTCGACCGTGCCCACCGCCGTGACCTGAACCGTGATATCGCCCTGGGCCGCCTCGGCCGTGGTGTAACTCACCGCAGCCGTGGCCGTGGTGCCCGCGCCCCAATACCAGCCGCCCCCACCCAAGACGCCAACCCCCACCAAAGCCCAAAGCCACAACCGCCGCGGTCGCCGCTTTTTCCGGGTGATGGCCTGCAAAGTGGCTGCGTTGCTGTCGGTCGTCATGGTGTTGTCCTTATTGGGGCTACCTGCAATCTGGGGCAACCCGTCACCTGCTTCAACGCCAAGGCGCGGGATTTCCGTCGCGCGGCCGCACAAAGCAGAACCCGGGGTATACCCCGGGCTACGCAGATGACACCAGAGCCCCCAACCGGCCCCGATCCGGCCCCGATCCGTCACCGATCCGTCACTGTCCCAAACGCGGCCACAAAAACCCTGCCACCAAAACCCTGGCACCAAAACCCTGCAGCGCCTGGGCTTTCACATGTGTCCAAATACTCTCTTGGGCGGCGCGGATCGCCCCCCCAAAGCAAAAGGGCCGAGGGTTTCCCCCCGGCCCGCAATCGCAAAACTGAAATCGTTCCGCCCGGGGGCTTAGCCCTGGACCATCTTGGCCACTTCGGCCGCGAAGTCTTCTTCCTTCTTCTCGACGCCTTCGCCGACCATCACGCGGGCATAGCCGGTGATCTCGACGCCGGCTTCTTTGGCAGCCGCCTCGACCGTCAGGTCGGGGTTGATGACAAAGGCCTGGCCCAGAAGCGTGTTTTCCGACAGGAAGCGCTTCATGCGGCCCGGGATGATGTTGTTGTGAACAACCTGCTCGGGCTTCGGCTTGGACGAGGTCGCGTTCTCTTCCAGCGCCTTGGCGGTTTGCACGGCCAATTCACGCTCCACGACCACCGGGTCAAGGGTGGCTTCCGACAGCGACAGCGGATTGGTCGCCGCGATGTGCATGGCGAATTGCTTGCCGATCTCTTCGGCCTTGGCGGCATCGCCGTTCAGGGCCACCAGAACGCCGATCTTGCCCATGCCAGCCGAGGCCGCATTATGGACATAGGAAACCACCGTGGTGCCTTCCAGGATATGCATGCGGCGGAAGTTCAGGTTCTCGCCAATGCGGGCGATGGCTTCCTGGATCACTTCGTCGACCGACTTGCCGTTCAGATGCGCGGCCTTGCAGACCTCGACCGAAGTGCCAACCGTCAGGGCCACATTGGCGACGTCACGGACCAAGGCCTGGAAGTCGGCATTCTTGGCGACGAAGTCGGTTTCCGAGTTGATCTCGACGGCCACGCCACGGCCATTCGACACGGCAACGCCCACCAGACCTTCGGCAGCGACGCGGTCGGCCTTTTTGGCGGCTTTGGCCAGGCCCTTGGTGCGCAGCCAATCCACGGCGGCTTCCATGTCGCCATTGGATTCGGTCAGCGCCTTTTTGACATCCATCATGCCTGCGCCGGTCGATTCGCGCAGTTCCTTCACCATCGCAGCGGTGATCGTCATTTCAGACTCCAGTCCTTGAAAGGGTCAGGGGAGCCCATAAGCTCCCCCGGTTCCAATTTTGTGACAGCCTAAAGGCTATCGGCCCCAGATCAGGCTTCGACGGCTTCTTCAGCCGGCACTTCGTCGATCGCGCCCAGGTCGATGCCAGCCGCGCCCATTTGGGCGGTCATGCCGTCCAAAGCCGCACGGCTGATCAGGTCGCAATACAAAGCGATGGCGCGCGAGGCGTCGTCGTTGCCGGGGATGATGTAATCCACGCCCTTGGGCGAGCAGTTGGTGTCGACGATGCCGACGACCGGGATGCCCAGCTTCTTGGCTTCGGTGATGGCCAGCGACTCTTTACCCACGTCGATCACGAACAGCAGGTCCGGAACGCCGCCCATGTCGCGGATACCGCCCAGCGAAGCTTGCAGCTTGCCCTGGTCGCGTTCAAGGTTCAGACGCTCTTTCTTGGTCAGGCCTTCAGCGCCCGAAGCCAGGATTTCGTCGATCTGCTTCAGCCGGTTGATCGACAGCGAGATCGTCTTCCAGTTGGTCAGCGTGCCACCGAGCCAGCGGTGGTTCATGTAATACTGCGCGCACTTTTCAGCCGATTCCGAGATCGACTTTTGCGCCTGGCGCTTGGTGCCGACGAACAGGATGCGGCCGCCCTTGGCCACGGTGTCGCGGACAACCTTCAGCGCCTGGTCCAGCATCGGGACGGTCTGGGTCAGGTCAAGAATATGGATGCCATTGCGGTCGCCATAGATGAACTCGCCCATGCGGGGGTTCCAGCGTGCGGTCTGGTGGCCATAGTGAACGCCAGCTTCCAACAGCTGACGCATGGAGAACTCGGGAAGAGCCATGCTCGTATCCTTTCCGGTTTGAACCTTGGCTCGGGCGTCTCAGGGTTTCCCCCAACCGGTGGACCGCATGGGATTTCTCCCCATCCAGCCCCACCCGAACCTGTGAAGTGTGCGCCGCTTACCCCAAGCCCGCCCGCCTGGCAAGGGGCTGCGCAGGCCCTCACCAAAAAACCGCATCAAAACCGCCGCAAGAACTCCAGCGCGACGGGGGCCCAGGGCGCGCCATGTGCGGTGATCCAGCCGTCAAGCGCGCGGTTATAGGCCGGGTCCCACTGCGAGGCGATCCAGGCGCGGATTTCTGCCGAGGTGAAAGGATAGGCCGATCCGCCCGGCGTCAGGCGCAGGCTTGATCGCAGGTCCGGGTCAACCTCTGCCGTCTCCAGCAGCGCGTTCCAGGCCTTGTGGCCGCGCGCCATGATCCGCGCCTCCCACCCCTCGGGCAGCGCAAGGCGGGGGGCGGCAATGGCGTCGCGGCTTTGGATCATCGACCAGCGCAGATGAAAAAACGCGGCCTCGTCCGCCGTCACGTCGCCCTCGTCCGACAGGCGCTGCATCAGCGCGCAGCCCGGCGCCGGGATCGACAGGTTCTGCCGCGGCATGGGCGCAAGCTCTGGCAAGGTCCGCCCCGCCAGCCGCCCGATCCAGTCCCAAAGGTCGCAGGCGACATCCCCGCCCCTTAGCGCCTGGGGGGCAAAGATGCGCAGCCGCACCGCGCCGAACCGGTCACGCAGCCGCGCCACCATCGGCGCATGGGTCAGGTTGTGCAGCGGCACCGGGCGGCCAAAAGTCTTCAGCTCTTCCTGGAAATGCGAGGGGAACAGCGCAGGGTCAGGCCGCGCATAGGCCAGCACCTGAACCCGGGCGCCCTGTTCGGCGATCAGGTCCGACAGGCGCTGGCAGCCCGTGGCGGCATTGGCAAAGGCCAGGTGTTCGTCCGACAGGATCACCACACCGTCCGGGCCGTGGTTGCGGGCCTGGGCGATGGCGGCGACCACGGCGGATTCGATCCGGGCGGGCAAGGTCTCGGCCTCCCCCAGCGCGCCCAGGCGGCGGATCAGATGGGCTTCGCTTTCGGGCCGCATCGCCGCACGCCACAGCGCCCCCAGCGCCCAATGGCCCGGGATGCGGTCGCAGATCGGATCAGGGTCCAGCGCCGGATAGATCACGCCCCCCGCCGCGAGTTGCGCCCTTTGCCGCCCAAGCCCGGCCTGAACCGAGGACGACCCGGTCTTGGGCAGGCCCGCATGCAGGATGACCAGCGGCACGCTGGCCGCAACCAAAGGCGCCGCCAAGGGCACGGGGGTGGGCACAGGTTCCGCCAGCCGACGGATCAGCGCCACAAGACCCCTGCGGCCCTGGTCCGCCGCCCAATCCTCCAGCCGCCGCAGATAAGACGGGTCAGCCCCCGAGGCCACCCAGGCCTGGATCTCGGCGGCCGTGATCTCGTCCGCCTGGATCAAGTCCGGGCCAGGCACCTCGGGATAGGTCAACCGCGCCTTGACCTCGGGCGGATGGGCGCTTTGGGCCACCACCGCGTTCCAAGCCCGGCCACCCTTGGCAATGATCCGCGCCCGCCAGCCCTGAGGCAGGGTCAGGTTTGGGGCCGCCAGGGCCGGGACGCTGTCCATCATGGCGCTGCGCAGGGTGGCAAACTCGCCCTGGGTCACTTGCCCCCCCCGGCTCAGCTCTTGCAACAGCGCGCAGCCTGCCGCCGGGATCGACTGGTTGACCCGCGCCATGGGTGCCAGCGCCGGAAGCGGCCGCCCGGCGACCTCGGCCACCCAGGCCTGGAAATCGCTCACGACATCGCCGCCCACCCAAGCCTCGCGCGCGGCGATCCGCAGCCGCAGCCGCGTGCCGAACAGGGCGCGCAGTTCGGCAACCTTGGGCGCATGGGACCGGACGCGCTGGTCCAGGGCGCGGCCGAAGACCTTCAGGTGCTGCTGGACCAAAGAGGGGAACAGCTCGACGTCCGGCCTTGCATAGGCCAGCACCTGCAGATCGGCGCCCAGCTGTTCCAGCACCGCCGCAAGGCGCCGCAGCCCCAGGCCGTCGCGGGCATTGATCAGGTTCTCATCCGACAAAAGCACAAAGCCACCTGAGCCATGCGCCTTTGCGCGCGCCACCGCCTCGGCCAGGCGCGCACGCACGACCTGTTCCAGCTGTTCGGGCGGGCCCAGGTCCGACAGGCGGCGCAGCATGGGCGCATTTTCGCCCGGGTCCATCTCGGCCCGCCACAGGATGCCAAGCGCCCAATGGCCGGGAATACGGCTGACGCCGAAATCGGGGTAAAAGACGCCATGATCGGCCAGAAGGTCCCGTTGTGCCGCAAGCCCCGCCTGGATCGAGGACGAGCCCGTCTTGCCCAGGCCCGCATGAAGGATCACCAAAACCATCTGCCATCCCCCAGGTCCAAAGGCCGCCAAACCATGCCACCGCACGCAGACCCGGTCAACCAAGCGCCCCGGATGCGGCATTGGGGCGGTCCGCTGACGGAAAGACCGCACCCCGAACACAAGGTCAACCAGACACCCGAACGCGGGATTGGGGGTCTGGGGGAAAGGGCCCGCCGGCCCTTTCCCCCAGCTTTCCTGCCCAAGCAGGGAGGGGTCAGGGGAGGGGGGCACCCCCTCCCCTGCTTGCTCCAAAGGCGGGCAAGGGGCGCAAGCCCCGCGGACCTGCCGCAGGATATGCCGCTTGCCGACGCTTGAGAGGCGGTTTCCGACCTTGCCCCCGCGCCCCTTCCGGCTAAAACCGCCTTGAAGACGAGGAGAGCGCGATGAAAGACCTGGCCGAAGCAAAGACCCAAGATGCATTGGTGATTTTCACCCCCTCGGGCAAGAGGGGCCGTTTCGCCTTGGGAACGCCGATCCTGACCGCGGCGCGTCAGCTTGGCGTCGATCTCGACTCGGTCTGTGGCGGGCGGGGGATTTGCTCCAAGTGCCAGATCCAGCCCTCCTATGGCGAATTCCCGAAATTCGGCGTCACGGTCGAGGACGGCGCGCTGACCGAATGGAACGAGGTCGAGGCGCGGTATAAGCGCATCCGCGGCATGATCGACGGGCGGCGGCTGGGCTGCCAGGCCAAGGTTCAGGGCGATGTCATCGTCGATGTGCCGCCCGAATCCCAGGTCCACAAGCAGGTGATCCGCAAGGCGGCCTCGGACCGAGTGATCGAGATGGACCCCGCCACGCGGCTTTTGTTCATCGAGGTCGATGAGCCCGACATGCACGAACCCACCGGCGACTTTGAACGTGTCGTGCGCGCGCTGGCCGACCAATGGCAGGTTCAGGGCGTGACGGCCGACCTGCATCTTCTGCGCCGCCTGCAACCCGCCTTGCGCAAGGGCGAGTGGAAGATCACCGTCGCCCTGCACAAGGGCAACCACGACAGCGACCACCGCATCCTGGACCTGTGGCCGGGGTTCCATGAGGGCCCGATCCTGGGGCTGGCCATCGACCTTGGCTCGACCACCATCGCGGCGCATCTGTGCGACCTGACCGATGGGCGGGTGCTGAACTCTGCAGGGGTGATGAACCCGCAAATCCGCTTTGGCGAAGACCTGATGAGCCGGGTGTCCTATGCGATGATGAACCCCGGCGGCGATGTCGAGATGACCGCGGCGGTGCGCGCCGCCATCGACGCGCTGGCGCGGACGATCTGCGAAGAGGCCCAGGTGGCGACCGCGTCGATCTATGAGCTGGTCTTTGTCTGCAACCCGGTCATGCATCACCTGTTGATGGGGATTGACCCGGTCGAACTGGGACAGGCGCCCTTTGCCCTGGCCACCTCGGGGTCGATGGCCTTTCCGGCGCGTGACCTGGACCTGACGCAGGTCAATGCCTCGGCCCGGGTCTATGTGCTGCCCTGCATCGCGGGCCATGTGGGCGCCGATTGCGCCGCCGTGGCCCTGGCCGAAGAGCCGCAACATTCCGACGACATGGTCCTGATCGTCGATGTCGGCACCAATGCGGAAATCCTGCTGGGCAACAAGACCAAGGTGCTGGCCTGTTCGTCACCCACGGGTCCGGCGTTCGAGGGCGCGCAGATATCCAGCGGCCAACGCGCCGCACCCGGGGCCATCGAGCGGATCACCATCGACCCCGTGACCAAGGAACCCCGCTTCCGCGTGATCGGGTCCGACCTGTGGAGCGACGAACCAGGCTTTGCCGAGGCAGTGGGCGCCACCGGCGTCACGGGCATCTGCGGGTCGGGCATCATCGAGGCCGTGGCCGAAATGCGCATCGCGGGCCTTGTGGATCAAAGCGGGCTGATCGGCGGCCCGGACCAGACCGGCACGGCAAGATGTGAGGCCGAGGGCCGGACCCATGCCTATCTGATCCATGACGGCACAGCGACCGGCGGCCCGCGCATCACCGTGACGCAAGGCGACATCCGCGCAATCCAGCTGGCCAAGGCCGCGCTTTATGCCGGCGCAAGGCTGTTGATGGACGAGATGGGCGTGACGACGGTGGACCGCGTGGTGCTGGCCGGAGCCTTCGGCGCCCATATCTCGCCGCGTCATGCGATGGTGCTGGGGATGATCCCGGATTGTGACCTGCCCAAGGTGATCTCGGCCGGCAATGCGGCAGGCACCGGGGCGCGGATCGCCCTGTGCAACCGCGCCGCCCGCGACACGATCGAAGCGGTGGTCCACGAGATCCACAAGGTCGAAACCGCCATCGAGCCGCGTTTTCAGGAACATTTCGTCAATGCCTCGGCCATCCCCAACGCGGTCGATGCCTTCCCCCATCTGGATGCCCTGCCCGATGTGAGCTTCAACACCAATTCCGGAGGCGAAGGCCGCCGCCGCCGCAGGTAATCCCCCCAAGTCGGGGGGGGCGCCGGGGTGGTGGCGTCAGGTGGTGGCCCCGCTTGTTGGCGTCCAAAAAGCCGGGCTTGGGGGCATCGAGCCCCCGCGCCCGGCTGCTGCCGCAGGTCAGACCGACAGGACCTGCGCGCAAGTCACCGGCATCAGAAGCGTCCAGTCCCTTGGGACAAAGGTCGACCTGCCACAACCGCCCCCCCCTTCACACGCGCCCAACTACGCCCGCCAGAGGCTCTGGCCTGACCGCCCACCAAGCGCAGCCCAGCCCCAATCCCCCCTTTCATACTGACCCAAATATTCCCGCCGGAGGCTCCGACAGCCCCCACGAACCCTCCCCTCCCGGCCCCAACCCGCCCTGTCAGCTTGCCCCCAATATCCCCACCTTGGGCGCAGATCCGCCCGCAGAGCCTCCGGCGGGAATATTTGGGTCAGTATGAAACTGCAAAGCCCCGCACCGGGGCAGCCTTCGGGCTTGACCTGCCGGCCGGCCACGCTACCCTCGCCCTCAGAACACCGGAGTGCGCGTGCCCAAGACCCTGATCCCCCATGGCTGATGAGCTGACCGACCTCCTTTTGCGGGTGGCAGCGCAGGACCGCACCGCCTTTCGCGCGCTTTATTCTGCTTGCGCGCCGAAACTCATGGGGGTTCTGATCCGTATGCTGGGAAACAGGTCCCAGGCGGAGGATGCCTTGCAAGAGGTCTTTACACGGGTTTGGCTGCGCGCCGGACGCTTTGACCCCGAAAGGGGCGCGGCTCTTGGCTGGATGATCGCCATTGCGCGCAACCATGCCATCGACCGCATCCGCATGCGCCATGACACGACCTCGGATGACCTTGTGATGAACGCCCTGCCCGATCCCGCCCCGCGGGCCGAACACCGGCTTCAGGCCCAGGGCGAGGCGCGGCGCATCACCGATTGCTTTGACACGCTGGAGGCCGACCGCGCCCGGGCGATCCGCGGCGCCTATCTGGACGGCCTGTCCTATCAGGACCTGGCGCAGCGCCATGATGTCCCCCTGAACACGATGCGGACCTGGCTGCGGCGCGGTCTGATGGCGCTACGGGAGTGCATGGAGCAATGAGGCCCGAGGACGATCTTCTGGCGGCGGAATATGTGCTGGGCACGCTGTCCTTGCAGGAACGCGCCACGGCCGAGGCCCGCCTGCGCGAGCCCGATTTCGCGGCCATGGTCGCGGAATGGGAGACCCGGCTTTCCGGGCTGAATGCGGCATATGACACGGCGCCGGCCCCCGACCTGATGCCCCGCATCGAGGCGCGGCTTTTCCCGGCGCCGGTCAAGGCCTCGCGCTGGCAGGGTTTGCGGCTGTGGGGCGCCTCGGCGCTGGCGGCGGTGGCGGTGGTGGCTTACCTTGGCCTGTCGCCCTTGCCGCAGCTGTCGGCGCAGATCCTGGCCGAGGGCGGCGCGCTGGAATATGACGCGGCGCTGAGTGCCGGGCGCCTGACGGTGGCCTTGCGCAGCGGGACGCTGCCGGGGCCGGATCAGGCGCATGAGCTGTGGTTGATCCAGGGCGAGGCGCCGCCGGTGTCGCTGGGGCTTTTGGGCGAAACGACGGTCGTGACGCTGGCCGCGCTGAACCTGCAGGCCGTGCAGGAAGGCGCCGTGCTGGCCGTGTCGCTGGAGCCTGCGGGCGGCTCGCCCACCGGGCAGCCGACGGGGCCGGTCCTGGCGCTGGGCAAACTGGCCAAGGGCTAGGGCGCGGCTCTGTGCCGCTTGCCCTGGCGCTGCTTCTGATCCCCTGTTTCTGCGAGTGACCGGCCCGAAGCGCGCGGCCGGCCCTGGCGTTGTGCCTGACAAACGAGCCAGACCGTCAAACATCACCTTGGCCGATCAGATTTTTTCTCTCTGTATTTCAATACATTGCAACAAATTCATCCCGTCTTTCGAAAAATTCGCCCCCGGTCTGAAACTTATCCGCCCCCTGCCCCGTTTCCCTATCAGAGCGTCGGGACAGACCCGCCGCCGATGACATGGAGATGACGATGATGAAATCCCTTCTGGCCGCTTCGATCCTGGCTCTGACCGCTTCGGGCGCTTTTGCCGAAAACCCCATGGTGGGTGGCGCTGCGATGTATGACACCAAGAACATCGTTGAAAACGCGATCAACTCGGCCGACCACACCACGCTCGTCGCCGCCGTCAAGGCCGCGGGCCTGGTCGAGACCCTGCAAGGCGCCGGCCCCTTCACCGTCTTTGCGCCGACCAATGACGCCTTCGCCAAACTGCCCGCCGGCACCGTGGAAAACCTGCTGAAGCCGGAAAACAAGGACAGCCTGATCAAGGTCCTGACCTGCCATGTCGTGGGCGCCAAGGCCATGGCCGAGACCGTTCAGGGCATGATCCAGGCCGATGGCGGCAAGCATGTCATCGAGACCCTGGGCGGCTGCAAGATCACGGCCGAGAATGACATGGGCACCATCGTGCTGACCGATGAAAACGGCGGCAAGGCTCATGTGACCATCGCCGATGTCGTGCAGTCGAACGGCGTGATCCACGTCATCGACGCGGTGATCCTGCCGAAGATGTAAGACGGCGCGGGCTCCCGGGCCCAAGCCCTCGGGCGTGATGTGACGAGTGGTCCGGGCGGGGCAAAGGCCGCCCGGATGGTCTTGGGGGTTCCGCGGCAGCGGGGTCAGGCCCCCGGGGCTTTTGCGCAGGTCGGAGTTCCCGTCCCCCGGGCTCCGGCCTGTTTGCATTGGCGGCCTGTCGGGCGCTGCGGTTTCGGTGCGGCCAGTTGCCAGGGAAACCGGTTTGCATCCGGGGGGCGTTTGCCTTGCGGCTGCGGCGGCACTAGGTTCTCATCTGACCCGTCCGAAAGACCCACCCGATAGGCCCCCATGTCCGCTGATGCCATCTTCGACCCCGGTTGGCGCAAGACCGCCTCGCCCGCCATCGCCCTTTGGGCGCGCGCCGCACTGCCCCTGGCGATCCAGGCTTTGCAGGGCCAGCCGCGGCGCCATGGCGGAACCTGGGCCGTGGGGTTGGACCTTTTGCCCAATGACGAAACCGGCGCCATCGGTGCCCCCCTGCCGTGGGAGGACCTGGGCCTTGCCCCCCAGCCCCTGCACCGCGCGCAGCTTTCGGCGGTCTATCCGGGCTATCCCGGCCGCGACCCCGACGAAACCGACGCCGCCCACCGCTTTCGCCTGACCCGGGATGCGGCGCATCTGGACGGGCTTTTGCCGCTTGGCCCCGACAAGCGCCGCTTCATGAAAGAGCCCCATGCCTGGGTCCTGGGCCTGGCCTTGACCGAGGTCACAGCCGCCCCCCTGGTGGTCTGGGAGGGCTCGCATCTGATCCTGGCCCGCGCCCTGCATCAGGCCCTGGAGCCCCATCCGCCCGAAACCTGGGGCGACATTGACCTGACCGAGGCCTATGCCGCCGCGCGGCGCGCCTGTTTCGACCAATGTCGCCGCGTGGAGATTGCCCAATCCCCCGGCGAGGCGGTGATCTTGCACCGCATGATCCTGCATGGCGTCGCCCCTTGGGCGCAAAGCGCCAGTGCCCCCTGGACGCAAAGTGGAAATACCGCCTGGGCGACCCAAGCCCCGGCCCATGGCCGGATCAACGCCTATTTCCGCCCGCTTTTGCCCTCGGTCCGCGACTGGCTGACGCTGGCCTAACGGCGCAGCTCCATCCGCTCTCCGGTGATCGAGATGTCGAACAGCCCCAGGTAACTCATGCCCAGCAAAGAGATATCCATGGCGCCCGTCGTCACCGAGGCCGCGATCCGATCATCCGAAAACGGGCCAAAGCGCACGTCCTTCAGGCTGACCCGCGCGGTCTGCACCATGCCATTCGCCGTCATCGCCTGCCCCGTAAAGACCAGGCTGCCGCCGTCGACCCCCAGACGCGCCGCATCGGCCGGCGACAAGACGACCTCGGAGGCGCCGGTGTCGGCCATGAACTGCACCGGGACCCCGCCGATCTCCAGCGTGGCATAGTAATGCCCATCCGGCCCGCGCGGCAGGACAACCGCGGCCGCGCCCTCTTCTTGGCCCGGCCTGATGCCGCGGCGGATGTCGCCCCAAAGCCCATAGACCGCGATCAGCCCCAGAAAGATCATCCCCCAGGCCAGGGCCATCTTGCCCATCCGGCCCACGCCCTTGCGCATCTCGACCAAGGCCCAACCGGCCAGGGTGGCCAGCAAGAGGCCCACGTAAAGCGCCCGCATCCACAGATCGCCATCCATCCCAAAAGCCCCTTTCCAGCAGTCCGGTTACAACAGTCCGGAGCCCTTGACCCCGTCGATGACGAATTGCACCGAAAGGGCGGCCAGCAGCATCCCCAGAAGCCGCGTCACGACGATGGTTCCGGTGCGGCCCAACATGCGCTCGACCCGCGTGGCCGACAGAAAGAACACGAAGGTCGCCGCCATCATCCCCGCCATCAACGCCAGCACCCCGATCCGCGTCGGCCAATCCCCGGCCTGGCCCATCAACAGGATCATGGTGGCAATCGCGCCAGGCCCCGCGATCAAGGGCGTGGCCAGGGGAAAGACCGAAGGGTCATGGGCGGGCTCGGCCTGCGCGCCCTCGCGGCGCTGGGTGCGGCGTTCGAACAGCATGTCCAGCGCGGTCAGGAACAACAGGATGCCCCCCGCAATCCGAAAGGCCGACAGCGAGATCCCGACAAAGCCCAAAAGCGCATGGCCCAGAAGTCCAAAGGCCAGAAGGATGCAAAAGGCGATCACCACGGACCGCCGCGCCAGCCTTTGGCGATGGTCCTGATCCATCCCCCGCGTCAGCGCGATGAACAAAGTCACGAGGCCGATGGGGTCGATGACCACGAAAAGCGTCGCAAAGGCCGAGATGAAGAAAGCCGATCCCATGGGGTCCCCTTTTCGCCCAAGCTTAAAGCCGCGCCTCGCAGGCAACCAGCCCCAAAAGCGCCGCGGCTCCGACAGCCGCGAGAGAGAACCCGGGGGTCCCTGCGGCTTAACGCGCCCCACCCCTGCGCGCCCCACCCCTGCGCTCTGCTTCCCCAGCGTAGCCCGGGGTATACCCCGGGTCCCCGCCCGCCCTCATGTCTCGCCAAGCGCCCCCGCCCGCCACTTGCGCCAATCGGCCAGCCGACGCCCCGCCTCGCGGCCAAAGGTCACGCCGCGCGGCACGACATCCAGCACCTGATCCAGCCCCAAGGCCGCAAATCCTTGCCCCTCCACCCAGGCGGCCAGCACCCATGACCCCTCCAGCAACAGCGCCAGCGGCCTGATGTCACGCTCGCGCAGCTGCCCCCCCTCCAGCACCGCCACCGTCAGAACCTCGCGCAAGCGGATCGCCTTGCGGATCACCGGCAGCTGTGGCCCCCCCCTTTGCGACCGGGACGCGGCATCGGGGCGGGTGGCAAAGATGTCCTCGCCCTCATCCCGCGGCCCCGGCGCAAGGCCCGCAAGCTTTCCCGCCAGCGACCGCGCCGCCCCCGCCAGATCGCCCCCGCCCTCGGCCACCAACGCCAACCCCTCCCGCAGGGCCAGCATCTCCGAGGCCTGCAGCATCATCGGCGGCAAGGTGATCGGCTGGCGCAGGATATAGCCCACCCCGCGCTCGCCCTCGATGGACAGCCCCGAGGCCGACAGAACGCCCATGTCGCGCCAGATCGTGCGCACCGAAACCCCAAGCGCCGCCCCAAGATCGCCCGCCCGGTGCAAACGCCCGTCGCGCAACAGCTGGATCAGGTCGAACAGCCGATCAGACCGCGGCATTTTCCGGCACTCCTCTGGCAAAATCATGCCCTACTGACATAATAATGTCAGTTGCCCCGCCAAAAGCCAAGCCCCAAGCCGCGATCCCCCCTTGCGGCCCCTGGCGCTTTGCCGCCACCCTTGACCAAAGCCCGCACCTTTGCGGCCCCCAAAAGGAACAGACATGCACACTCCCGGCCCCCTTGGTCTTCTGCTGATCGCCGTCGTCGTCCTCGTGCTTTTCGGCCGTGGCAAGGTCTCTTCGCTGATGGGCGAAGTGGGCAAAGGCATCACCGCCTTCAAAAAGGGCATCAATGACGGCCAGGCCGAGGCCGCCAAAGAGGCCGAAGTGGCGCCTCCGCCGGTCGTGGCCAAGGATGTGACCCCCGCCGACGACAAGCAGGCGTGATCTGTAAATGTTCGGATTGAACTGGCCTGAACTGCTGATCATCTCGGTCGTGGCCCTGATCGTCATCGGCCCCGAGGACTTGCCGCAGATGTTTCGGCAGTTGGGCCGGTTCACCGGCAAACTGCGCCAGATGAGCCGGGAATTCTCCCGCGCGATGGAGCAGGCCGCCAAGGATACCGGCGTATCCGACGTGGCGCGCGACCTGAAGGCCGCGACCTCGGCCAAGTCGCTGGGCCTGGATGCCGTGACCGAAGCCGCCAACAAGTTCGAGAAATGGGACCCGCTGAAGAACGCGGCCAAGCCCACGATCTCGCCGGCCCGGCCGCTGACCCCGCCGCCGATGCCCGCAACCCCGATGCCCGCTGCTCCGGTGGCCTCTTCGTTGACCTCTGTGGCCGCCCGCGATGCCGCCAAGGCGGATGCGCCGGCTGAAAAAGGGGCCGAAGACCTGTCGGAAGACGATCTCGAAGCGCTGGAAGGCCTTGAGGATCTCGCCGATCTTGAGGCGCTGGATGGGGCAAGCCCTGCTGCTGCAAACACGCATGGCCCCAACACGCAAGCGTTGTATGACAAGGCCGCTTTGCGCGCCAAGGTCTTGGCCGAACAGACCGAAAAGCTGAAGGCGATCGAGGCCGGGACCTATGTGGAACCCGCACCGCAGGACACAGCCGTCCCGGGCTTGACCCAAGAGCTTGATGCCAAGGCGGCCAAACCGGGCCCGAAGGCCGCGGCTTCCGATCCGGCAACAGCGGCGCCCAAGCCCAAGAGGACCCGCGCCAAGGCCCCCGCGCCCGTTGATGGCGCCGAGAAATCTGCCGAACGATCTGCCGCCAAGGCTGGCGCGAAACCTTTGGCCAAGGCCGCTGCGTCGAAACCCAAAAAGCCCCGCAAGACCGCGGGCGAGGAGACGGCATGAGCCAGACCGAAGACCTTGACGGCTCGGCCGCCCCCCTGATCGAACACCTGAAAGAGCTGCGCAACCGCATCCTGATCTCGATGGGGACCTTTATTGCGGCCTTCATCCTGGCTTTCCTGATCAACAAGCAGATCTGGGATTTCATCAAGGCGCCGCTTTGCACCGTGATGAACGCACGTGGCGCCGACTGCACCTTTCAGGTCCTTGCGCCGCAGGACAGCTTTTTCGTCGCGATGAAACTGGCGATGTGGGGCGGCTTTGTCATGGCCTTTCCGATCATTGCCTTCCAGATGTGGCGCTTCGTGGCGCCGGGACTTTACAAGAACGAAAAGCGCGCCTTCCTGCCCTTTCTCGTGGCTTCGCCGGTCATGTTCGTTCTGGGCGGCGCGCTGGCCTATTTCCTGGTGATCCCCTCGGCGCTGCAATTCTTCCTGAGCTTTCAGGATTCGATGGGCGGCACCGTGGCCGATGCGACCGGAGCAGCTTCGACCATTCCCAAGGGGCTGGTCTTCCAGGGCTCGATTGACAAGATGTATTCGCTGGTGATGCAGTTCCTCTTGGCCTTTGGCCTGTGCTTCCAGCTTCCGGTCCTGCTGACGCTGATGGGCAAGGCCGGGCTGATCGGGTCGAGGGGGCTGAAGGCCACGCGGAAATATGCGGTTGTGGGCATCCTGATCCTGTCATCCATGATCGCGCCGCCCGATGTGACCTCGATGATGATCCTCTTTGCCGCGATCTATCCGCTGTATGAGGCCTCGATCTGGATCATTGTCTGGTTCGAACGCCAGGCCAAGGCGCAGGCCATGGCCGACGGCACATGGGACCCGGAAGACGAGGAATGAGGGCCATCGAACGCATCGCGGCGGCGCTGGAGCGTCTGGCGCCGCCGCCCGCCCCCGCCCCTGACTTCACCGCCGAGGCCTTTGCATGGGCGGTTTCGCCCGACCGGCTTGTCCCGGTGGCGCGGGTCAGCCGTGTTGATATGGGGCTTTTGGTCGGCATCGACCGGTCGCGCGACTCGCTTTTGGCCAACACGCGGCATTTCGCGGCGGGCTTGCCTGCCAACAACGCGCTGCTTTGGGGCGCGCGGGGGATGGGGAAATCCTCGCTGGTCAAGGCGATCCATGCGCAGGTCCGGGCGGAGGGCGCGGATCTGAAGATCGTGGAGCTGTCGCGTGAGGATCTGCCCTCGGTCGCGCGGTTGCTGGACCACCTGCGGGCGGCGCCGCATCGGTTCATCCTGTTTTGCGACGACCTCAGCTTTGCCGGCGATGATCAGCATTACAAGGCGCTGAAGGCGGTGCTGGATGGTGGCATCGCGGGGCGGCCAGAGAATGTGGTGCTGTATGCCACGTCGAACCGCCGCCACTTGATGCCGCGCGACATGATCGAAAACGAAAGCGCCACAGCCATCACGCCGGGCGAGGCGGTGGAGGAGAAAGTGTCCCTCTCGGACCGCTTTGGCCTGTGGCTGGGGTTTCACCCCTGCAGTCAGGACGATTACCTGGCGATGATCGCGGGCTATTGCGCGGCACATGGGGTCAAAGTGGCGGCGGATCGCCTGCGCGCCGAGGCGATCGAATGGCAGGCCACCCGCGGCAGCCGATCAGGGCGCGTGGCCTGGCAGTTCTTTTGCGACCTGGCCGCCCGTGAAGGCGTGGCGCTGGCGGGTTGAGGTCCGTGCTTGCGGCACGCCCGGGGAGGTTTCACACCTCCCCGGACCCCTCCGTGGGATATTTATGAAAAGATGAATGAGAGGGCCGCAGCCCGTGATGGCCAGGCCGCCGGGCGTGAAGACAGCTGGGCCTGAAAACAGAGGCCGAGCCCTGTGCCTCCCCAAAGCGGCGCCCCTCGGAGCGACCCTGCAATGGACCCTTCAAGACCAAAGTCCCGGGGGAGGTCTGGAGGGGGCCCGCGGCTCCCTCCAGCTTTTTGGCCAGCCCTTGTGGCCAGCCCTTACTGCAGATAGCTCAGCGGATCGACGGCTTGCTGGCCCTGGCGGACCTCGAAGTGCAGGGTTCCGGCCCGCAGCGTCCCCAAAGAGGCGCCGCGCTTGACGCTGGCGCCCTTGGCCACGGTGGCGCCGTCCAGCCCGGCATAGACCGTCAAAAGCCCGCCCTCATGCTTCAGGATCACGATGGTCGATCCCGACCCCGCGTCCTTGGTCACGACCGCCACCGTGCCCGCAGCGGCGGCCTTGACCGAGGTCCCGGCGGCGGCAGCGATGTCGATGCCCTGGTTGCCCTTGCCGTCATAGGGTTTGATGATCTTGCCCTGGACCGGCATGGCCATGGCCGCGGCCGAAGCATTGGTGCGGCTGGACCCCAAATCCGGCGCCGCCTGCCCGGTTTGCGCGGCCTGAGCCGCCGTCACCGTGGTTTCGTTCGGCAGGGGTTCCGAGGCCGAGGGCGGCATCGGCGTGGGCGAGCCCTGGCCCGGCATCGTTTCGGCCCCGCCTCGCGCCAGATCGGCGGCGGTCGGGATGATCAGATATTGCCCCTCACGGACGGAAAGGTCCGAGGGCAGACCGTTCCAATCGGCCAGGGCCTTGGCCGAGATGTTGAATTGCCGCGCGATGGTAAAGGCGGTCTCGCCGCGTTTCACCTGATAGCGCACCGGCACGGGGCCGGACCCCGTCGTGGAAAACGGCAGCTGTTGCGCGCTTTGGGCCGAGGTCACAGGCGCGCCGGTCCGGTCGATGGCCGATGAGGCGATGGCCTCGACGTCAATCCCCCCGGCGACCCCGCCCGTCGCCGGAGCCCCAAAAGCGGCGGGGCTTGCCGCCACCCGGACCGGAAGCGCCAGAATCTCGCCCTGACGCAGGCGGTCACTGGCGCCAAGTGCGTTGAACCGCGCCAGCTGATCGGGGGCCACGCCGACCCGCGCCGCGACCGAGGCCACGGTATCGCCCTGCCGCGCCACGGCCACCTGATAGCCGGGATACGAGATCACGCCATTCTGATCCGGCATTGGCCGCGCCGAGACCGCCTGCGCCGCCCCCGCCGTGCCGCCATTGGTGCGCAAATCCCAATCCAGCGCATTGGTGTTCACGCAACCCGAAACCACCAAGACCGACAGCAAAAGCCCGGCCGATCCACCCCTGATCATCTTCCCACCCCGTTCAATCTGCCGCCATCCCCTCGACCAGCGGCACAAAGCGCACCGGGCGAAGTTCCTCGTATTCATAACCCGACTGCAGCCGCGTCACCTTGATCAGGCTTTGCACCGTATCGGATTGGCCCACCGGAAGCACCATGATACCCCCGGTCTTCAGCTGCGCCAAGAGCGGTCCCGGAGGGTCCTCGGCCGCAGCGGTCACGATGATCTTGTCGAAAGGCGCCTGATCGGGCAGGCCATGGGACCCGTCGCCGGTCTGCGCCGTGATATTGACCAGACCCAGCTCACGAAAGACCGCTTCGGCCTCGCGCACCAGGGTGCGGTGGCGGTCGATCGTATAAACGCGGCGGCACAGGACCGACAGGATCGCCGCCTGATAGCCCGATCCCGTGCCGACCTCTAGCACCTTGTCGCGCGGTTGCAGGTCCAAAGCCTGCGTCATCAGACCCACGACCGAAGGCTGGCTGATCGTCTGGCCACAGGCGATGGGCAGCGGCACATCCTCATGGGCGCGCTGCGCGAATATGCCGCGCAGGAACAGGCTGCGGTCGATGCGCTCCATCGCGTCCAGCACCCGGGGCGCGGTGATGCCCTGAGAGCGCAGCGCAAACAGAAAGCGCATCTTGCGGGTGGCGATATCTTCCGGGCCGGGCTCCATCAGGCCAGGGCCCCCGGAAGCGTTTGGGTCCCCGAAAGCGCTTGGGCCAGATCGTTCAGCCGATCATGGGCCGTCAGGTCGGCGCGCAGGGGCGTGACCGAGATATAGCCCTCGACATTGGCCGTTACATCGGTGCCGGGAAGCGTCGGTCTTGCCTGCTCGCCGCCCTTGATCCACAGGAACTGCCGACCCGAGGGCGCGGTATGGGGCTCCATGCTGAACGAGGTGTAACGGCGGAAGCCCTGGGCCGCGACCCGGGTGCCCTTGACCCCCGCGGCCGGGGTGGCCGGGAAGTTGATGTTATAGAAAATCCGGTAGTCGGTCTGATCCCAGATGCCCTTGTCCAACAGCGCACGGATCAAGCCGGGGCCATGCACGGCCGCCGCCTCGAAGGGTTGGGCCAGACCGGCATTGCCGGGGCCAAAGAACTGCGACAGGGCGATAGAGGGCACGCCCTGCAAGGCGCCCTCGATGGCCGCCCCGATCGTGCCCGAGTAAAGCACGTTCTCGCCCGCGTTGTTGCCGCGGTTGACGCCCGACAGGATCAGGTCGGGCCGCGCGTCCTTCATCACATGATAAAGCCCCGCCAGCACGCAATCGGCCGGAGAGCCCTCGGCCGCGAAACGCCGCGGGCCCAGTTCGGCGATCATGGTTGGATGGGTATAGCTGATGCAGTGCCCCACGCCCGATTGTTCGAAGGCGGGCGCCACGGTCCAGACCTCGCCGCCCGGACCCGCGATCTCGGTGGCGATGGCGTGCAGCACCTCCAGTCCCGGGGCGTTGATACCGTCGTCATTGGTGATGAGAATGCGCATGGGGGTCTCCTTGCCCCCTGATAGACGAGGGGCCGGGGACGGGCAAGCGCGTAGGGCGGGTTTCAAGCCGCCCATTGCGGCGGGCGGTGGGAGGGCACACCCCTACCCCCTCGCCAGACGAAGCGCTTGCCGTTATAGAGCCGCCCATGATGCACGCCTCCCCCTCCCTGGCCCACCGTTTGTCCGTCGCCCCAATGATGGACTGGACCGACCGCCACTGCCGGTATTTTCACCGGCTGATGACGCGGCGCGCCATGCTTTACACCGAGATGGTGACGGCCCCCGCCGTGATCCATGGCCCAAAACCGCGGCTGTTGGATTACAGCGCCCTTGAACATCCGGTGGCGCTGCAACTGGGCGGCTCTGACCCTGCCGAACTGGCGCAGGCGGTGCGGATCGCGGGCCCCTGGGCTTACGCCGAAGTGAACCTGAACTGCGGCTGCCCCTCGGACCGGGTGCAGTCGGGCTGTTTCGGCGCGGTCCTGATGAAGACCCCCGACCTGGTCGCGCAATGTGTGCAGGCGATGCAGGGCGAAACCGATGCCCCCGTCACCGTGAAATGCCGCATCGGCGTCGATGACCAAGAGCCCGCCGACATCCTGCCGCGCTTTGTCGAGACCATGGCCAAGGCCGGCGTGCGCCACATCATCATCCATGCCCGCAAGGCCTGGCTGCAGGGCCTGAGCCCCAAGGAAAACCGCGAGATCCCGCCGCTGGATTACGCGGTGGTATTGGCCATGAAGGCGCGCTTCCCCGAGCTGACAATCTGCCTGAACGGCGGCGTGACGACCCTGGCACAGGTCCGCGACCTGTTGGCGCAGGGCCTGGATGGTGTGATGGTGGGCCGGGCCGCCTATCACGATCCCGCCGCCGTGCTGATCGGCGCCGATGCGCTGTGGGCGGGGGAAACGGCAGAGGCACCAGACGCAAACTCTGTGGCCGCCTGCCTTTCGGTGGCCCGCGCGATGGAGCCCTATATCGCCGATCACCTGGCCCAGGGCGGACGCCTGCACCAGATCACCCGCCACATGCTTGGCCTTTTCACCGGCCGCCCTGGCGCCCGCGGCTTCCGCAGGGTTCTGAGCGAAGGCGCCTCCCGCCCCGGCGCCGGGCTGGATCTCTATCACGAGGCCCTGGGGCAGATTGGCCAAGACCTCGGCTGATCCCTTTCATACTGACCTAAATAATCCCGCCGGAGGCTCCAGCGGTGCCAAAAGAGCCTCCGGCGGGAATATTTACCTCAGTATGAAATCACGCCGGAAAGACGAAACAGCGGTCGCGGCGGATCATCAGCCACAGCGCCGTGCCGGGTTTGGGCAGGAAGACGCCGGGCACCGCGGCGGTCAGGGTCGATCCGTCATGATCCATGCGGAATTCCACCAGCGACTCATGGCCCAGAAAGCGCGCCCGCGCGACGCTGCCTCGCGCGGCGGAGCCATCCTGGATCGTCGGCAAAGGCCCCTTGCCCGCGCGGTCGAAGTCGATCTTCAGATGCTGCGGCCGGATCACGATATCCACCGCCGCGCCATCCGCCTGGCCCGGCGTCAAAAAGGCGCCAAAGGGCGTCTGGGTCAGCGCGCCGTTGGACACGCCCTTGATCACGTTGATATCGCTGAAAAACGCCGCCGCCGCCCGGTCCACCGGCGCGTTGTAGACATTGTAAGGCGCGCCCTTTTGCACGATCACCCCATCGCGCATCAAGGCGATCTCGTCGGCCATCCGCATCGCCTCGCCCGGCTCATGCGTGACCAGGACGACCGCTGTGCCCTCTTCCTTCAACAGGTCCAGCGTCGCATCCCTGATCCCGTCGCGCAACCGGTTGTCCAGACCCGAAAAGGGCTCATCCATCAACATGACCCGCGGCTTTGGCGCCAAGGCCCGGGCCAAGGCCACGCGCTGCTGCTCGCCGCCCGACAGTTCATGCGGATGCTTGTCCTGAAAGCCGGAGAGGTTGACCCGCTCCAGAAGTGCGTCGATCCGCCGGCCTCGCCCTTCGGACCGGCGCAAGCCAAAGCCCACATTCTGCGCCACCGTCAGATGGGGAAACAGCGCAAAGTCCTGAAACATCAGACCCACGCCCCGCGCCTCGGGAGGCACAGTGCCGCGCGGGCCAAAGACCTCGACCCCGTCGATCAGGATGCGGCCCTGGTCCGGCACCTCGACCCCCGCCACCATGCGCAAAGTCGTCGATTTGCCGCAGCCCGAGGGCCCCAGAAGGCACGTCACCTGCCCCGCCTCGACCACAAGCGACAGGTCGCTGACCACCGCCCGCCCGCCAAAAGACCGGCTCACCGATTGCACGACCAGGCGCGGCGCAGAGGACTTCATGGGAAACCTTACCATTTCGCTTTGGTCTCTCCCTAGCAGCCCGCCCCCCAAGCCGCAACCGCCCCCCCTTTCACCCTGACCCAAATATCCCGCAAGGATCGGAGCGAAGGCCGCCCCCACCAATGGATCTCTTGCGAAGCTCCGCTGGATCAAGGCCCAACCCCGGCGCCCCCCTCAGCGCGCCAGCACCAGTTCGGCCCGCAAGCCCCCCAGCGCCTCACTCCGGCCAAGTCGCAGCTCGCCGCCATGGCTGCGCGCGATGTCGGCCGCGATCGACAGGCCCAGCCCCACACCGCCGCCGTGGTTCGGATCGCGCGCCGCATCCAGCCGGGCAAAGGGCTGCATCGCCTCATCGCGCCGCGCCTCGGGGATGCCGGGGCCATCATCCTCGACCACCAGCCGCAAGAACCTTTCGCTGACCAGGGACGAGACCACGACCCGCCGCCCATGGCGCAACCCATTGCCCACCAGGTTCTCCAGCGCCCGTTCCACCGCCTGCACCCGCAGCCGCAGCGGGCCCACCGCGGCCATATCCCCCAGGCTGACCGCCTGGCCGCGCCGTTCGGCCCGGGCCACCAAGTCGCCCAGCACCGCCGCGGGATCGACCACAACCGCCTCTTCCAGCGCGTCGCCGCGAGCGAAGGCCAGGAATTCATCCACCAGCCGCTCCATCGCCACCACATCGGCCTGCAGCGCCTCGGTCTCCTCATCCTCGGGCAACAGCGACAGGCCCAGCTTCAGCCGCGTGATCGGCCCGCGCAGGTCATGGCTGACGCCGGACAACAGCAGGGTGCGCTGCTCGATCTGCCGTTCGATCCGCGCCCGCATGTCCAGAAAGGCCTTGCCCGCCGCCCGCACCTCCAGCGCGCCGCGCGGCCGGTAAGGCAGGGTCTGGCCGCGGCCAAAGGCCTCTGCCGCCCGCGCCAGCCGGTTGATCGGCACCAGTTGATTGCGCAAGAACAGATAGGCCACCCCCGTCATCAGCACCGAGGCCAGCACCGAGATCACCAAAAGCTGATGCGGGTTTGACGCCGTCACCCGCGAGCGCGCCACATCGACCCGCATCATCCCCTGCGGCGTCTGCAACCACAGCTGCACCTGGCGCGTGTTGGTCAAAAGATCGACCGCCGCCAGCGCCGGCAGGCCCTCATGCAGCACCGTGCCGACCTCGCGCCCCGACAGGTCCCACCAGCGCCGCTGATCCCCGGTCGGAGGCGTGGCCACCACCGGCAGCGTGACCGACAGCGCCAGGCCGCTGGCCACATCCAGCGCCCGCGCCTGAGCCGCCTGCAGATCGGGGGCGGCTGCGATCTCGGACAAAAGCCACTCGACCTCGATCCGCATGGTCCGGCTCATCTGCCGCGTGACGCCGTCGAAATGGCGCTGGATGATGATGACAGAGACGACAAGTTGCAGCGTGACCACCGGCAGAACCAGGATCAAGAGGGCGCGACCGATCAGGCCCCGCGGCAACCAGGATTTCAGAAAGGATGTCATGGCTCAACAGGGCGGGAGGGAGGGAGTACAGGGTGGGAGGCAGGTGGGGCGGCGGAGCAGGGCGGAACTTGCGGAGGGCGGAGTGGAGCCGGCGGAGGGCTGGCGGGGGCGGTGCGAAAGGTGCGGCGGAACGGGCGAAGCGGGCGGGCGGCAGAGCGGGCGGGGGGAGGGCAGAGCGGTGCGAAAGGCGCGGGGAAAACAACAGAGGGCGGGATGGGCCGGGGGCCGAACGGCGGAATGGGGGACGGAGCGGGGGGCGGCGGAGCGGGGGGCGGAACTTGCGGAGGGCGGAGTTTGCAAGGCAGGGGTAGAGATTCGAGACGGATGGCGGTGCGGGGGGCAGCGATCCGACGTCGTGGCACGATGCTAGCGCAAGCAGCGCCTGGGCTCCAGCCCACCCTTGCCCAGCCCACTCTTGCCCAGCCCACCCTTCCACGCCCACCCTTGCATAGCCCCGCAAGCCCCGCCATCCTTGCCCCATGGAACCGATCCTTTGCGTGACCGCCCCCAATCCCGGCCCCTTTACCGGCCAGGGCACGAATTCCTGGCTTTTGGGCGCGGATGACCTGGTCCTGATCGACCCTGGCCCCGCCCTGCCCGCGCATGAGGCGGAGCTGGTGCGCGCCATCGCCGGGCGGCGGGTGCTTGCGGTGCTTGTGACCCATGCGCACCGCGACCATTGCGACCTGGCCTTGCCTCTGGCGCGGCGGCTGGGTGCGCCGGTTCATGCCGCGGCCGATGCCTTTGGCGGCCGCCCCCCGCATGGCCCCCCCGGGACCGAGGTCGATGCCACCTTCCGCCCCGACCATGCGCTGACCGATGGACAGATGCTGGAGTTCGGCGGCCTGCGCCTGCGGGCGCTGCACACGCCCGGCCACCTTGGCGGTCATTTCTGCTTTGCCTTTGGCGATGCGCTCTTTTCGGGCGATCATGTCATGGGCTGGTCGACGACCGTGGTCTTTCCGCCCGAGGGCGACATGGCGGCCTATCGCGCCAGCCTGGCGCGGCTGGCGCGCGGGGACTGGCGGCGCATCCTGCCCGGTCATGGACCCGAGATCGCCAACCCCATGGCGCGCCTGGCCGCGCTTGCCGCCCATCGCGACGCCCGCGAGGCGCAGGTGCTGACCGCGCTGGCCCGCGGCCCGGCCACAGCGCGCGACATCGCGGCGCAGGTCTATCCGGAGCTGAACCCGGACCTGATCAGTGCGGCGACCGCCAATGTCCTGGCCCATCTGGTGCAATTGCAGGCCGAGGGCCGGATTGCGCCCTTCTCCGCGGCGCTGGGGGACTTGATTGCGCCGCCCCGGGCCGCGGCAATGACCGCAGGGCAGCCCGGCGCCCAAGCCGCCCCCGCTGCGGCTGCGGCAAAGCCCCCTGGCCCAAAGGACCCCGAATTCACCCCGCTAACCCGCTTTGCCCTGACCCTTCCAGCGCCCCCCGCCCTGAAGACCCCGCCCCAAGCCCCTGTTTAGACGCGCCTTTCCCGGGTTTTCAAAAATTTTCACACGCGCCCCGGTTTTTTCACCTGCCCCCCCTTGCCCCCCCCGAAACCCGCCGCTATACACCCCCACATGTTCCGGCGTAGCTCAGCGGTAGAGCAGCTGACTGTTAATCAGCTGGTCGTTGGTTCGATCCCAACCGCCGGAGCCAAATCCCCCTTCGGGGGTGATTTGGAGGAAACCTTGGGTTTCCAACCCGCCCGCCCGATGGCAGGCACCCCGAATGGATCTGGAACAACTTGTTGACAGGCTTTGTGCGGCCTTTGCCGTTTGCCATTCCCCACCGGTGATGCCGTTTTGAGGCGTGGGATGCGCACATCCCCATACGACCCATTCTCAGACGCCCCCCTCAGAGCCCCTGACCCCGACGCCCACCCACCAGACGCCACACCAGACGCCCGCCCACACGCCCCTCATCGCAAACATGGACGGCCCCGGGGGTCAGGCTTCCCAGGCAGCCCCCCCCAAGTCCGCCCCAAGCCGCCCCCCCACACGCGCCCTCACCACTCGGCGAAAGAGCCGTCCTTGTGGCGCCAGATCGGGTTGCGCCAGCGGTGGCCGATCTTGGCCCGCTCGCGCACGTAATCCTCGTTGACCTCGACGCCCAGACCCGGACCATCGGGGATTGCCACCATGCCATCGGCATAGGCGAAGACATCCTTGTTCAGCGCGTAGTCCATCAGGTCATTGGCGCCGTTGTAATGGATGCCCAGACTCTGCTCCTGGATGAAGGCGTTGTAGCTGACCGCGTCCAGCTGCAAACAGGCGGCCAGCGCAATCGGACCCAGCGGGCAATGTGGCGCCACGGCGACGTCAAAGGCCTCGGCCATGGTGGCGATCTTGCGACATTCGGTGATGCCGCCGGCATGGGACAGGTCGGGCTGGATGATATCCACCACCGCCTCTTGCAGCACCGACTTGAAATCCCAGCGCGAATACAGCCTTTCCCCCAGCGCAATCGGCGCCGAGGACAGCGCTGCAATCTCGCGCAGCGCCTCACGGTTTTCGCTCAGAACCGGTTCCTCGATGAACATCAGCTTGTAGGGCTCCAGTTCCTTGACCATCGCGCGGGCCATGGGGCGGTGAACGCGGCCATGGAAATCGACGGCGATCCCGACCGAGGGGCCGACGGCGGCGCGAACCAGGGCCACGCGCTCTATCGCCGCGTCGATCTTGGCGTGGCTGTCGACGATCTGCAGCTCTTCGGTGCCGTTCATCTTCAGCGCGGTGAAGCCCTGGGCCACCATGTCGCGCGCGCCATCGGCCACATCGGAGGGCCTGTCGCCGCCGATCCAGGAATAGACCCTGATCCGATCACGACATTTGCCGCCCAAAAGCTCATGCACCGGAACCCCCAAGGCGCGGCCCTTGATGTCCCACAAAGCCTGGTCGATGCCGGCCAGGGCGCTCATATGCACCGCGCCGCCGCGGTAAAAGCCGCCACGATACAGGACCTGCCACAGATCCTCGATCCGGCGCGGGTCCTGGCCCACCAGGTAATCGGCCATCTCATGCACCGCGGCCTGAACGGTCAGGGCGCGGCCCTCGACGATGGGTTCGCCCCAGCCGCTGACCCCGGCGTCGGTCTCGATCTTCAGGAACAGCCAGCGCGGCGGGACAAGGAAGGTGGACAGTTTGGTGATCTTCATGACGGCTCCGCTTGGGTCATCGCTTTGGCCAGCTCCAGGTCACGGGCGGCAAGGTCCAGGATATCTTCGGCGGCCCGTCGCGCGGCAGGACCATCGCGCAGGCGCAGCGCCTCGACCAGGGCGCGGTGGACGCGGATCGCGGCGCTGCGTTCATCCGGTGACAGGGTCGATGTCGCGTTCATGGTGAAGGTCAGCGCCGCGTCGATCAGCCCGCCGATCTGGCGGTAAACCGGGTTGTGGCTGGCGGTATAGAGCACGCGGTGAAAGGTGATGTCATGGCGGGTAAAGGCCTGAACGTCGCCCCCCGCCGCCTGCATCCCCGCCCAGGCCTCTTCGATCTGCGCCAGTTCCGTCAGGCTGGCCCGTTTGGCGGCCAGTTCGGCCACCAGCGGCTCGATCCCCAGACGGGTTTCCAGGATCGCATCGAACAGCCGCTGATCCAAGGCGCCTTGCGGATGCCATTCGATGATCTGCGGGTCCAGGATGTTCCACAGCTCGGGGTCGGCCACCATGGTCCCCACCCGCGACCGCGTCACGATCAGCCCCTTGGCGTCCAGCTTTTTCAAGGCCTCGCGGATCACGGTGCGACTGACGCCATAAGCCGCGCACAGGTCAGGCTCACGCGGGAGCATCACGCCCGGGGCAAAGCGGCCCGACAGGATATCGCCCGCCAAGGCGCGCACCACATCGGGCATCACCCTTGGCCTGCGGGCCTTGGTCTCTTCTGTCATCGCATCCTCCCTGCGCGGCCTTTGTCGCGCAATCCGCCACCAAAGGCCACCGAAAGCCATCGGGACCTTCGGCCCCTCTCCCTTCGCATATGCCATTCATCATATCAAGCCTGTTGACTGGTATGATGAATGAGTCTAGCAAACACATCATGGCGGGTTTGGAGGCCCGCCCCACCCGGAGGAAACACCATGCGATTGCTGAAGACGGCGCTGTTGACCGGCGCTTTTGCGGCCTCGATGATGATGACGGCGGCGGTTGCCCAAGACATCAAGATCGGCTTCATCGTGAAGCAGCCCGAAGAACCCTGGTTCCAGGACGAATGGAAATTCGCCCAACAGGCCGCGGACGAAAAGGGCTTTACCCTGGTCAAGATCGGCGCCGAAGATGGCGAAAAGCTGATCGCGGCCATCGACAACCTGGGGGCGCAGGGCGCGCAGGGCTTCATCGTCTGCACGCCGGATGTCAAGCTGGGGCCGGCGCTGGTCGCCAAGGCCGAGGCCAATGGGCTAAAGATGATGACGGTCGATGACCGGCTGGTCGATGCCTCGGGCGCGGCGATTGAATCGGTGCCGCATATGGGGATTTCGGCGACCAAGATCGGCGAGGCCGTGGGTCAGGCGATCCTGGACGAGGCCAAGGCGCGCGGCTGGGCTCTGGCAGAGGTCGGCGCCATCCGCGTGTCCTATGACCAGTTGCCCACCGCCGTGGACCGGGTCGAGGGCGCGATTGCCACGCTGAAGGCCGGGGGCTTCCCCGAAGCGAATATCTTTGACGCCCCCCAGGCCAAGACCGACACCGAAGCCGCGCTGAACGCCGCGACCACGGTGCTGAACGCCCATCCCGAGATCAAGCATTGGGTGGCCTTTGGTCTGAACGACGAGGCGGCTTTGGGCGCGGTGCGCGCGACCGAAAGCGTCGGCATCACGGCCGATAACGTCATCGCGGTCGGCATCGGCGGCGCGGAATCCGCGATCAACGAGTTCAAAAAGCCCGATCCGACCGGCTTTGTCGGCACGATCATCATCTCGCCCAAGCGGCACGGCTATGAAACCGCGCTGAACATGTTCGACTGGGTCGCGAACGACAAGGCGCCCGAGGCCCTGATCCTGACGGCAGGCGCCCTGGCCACGCGGTCGACCTATGAAGCGGTCCGCAAGGATCTGGGCATCGAATAACGGCATCGCGTAACGGCTTGGGGCGGCCTTGGTCGCCCCAACACCTTGGGAGGGGATGATGTTTCTGGAATTCGACGGTCTGACAAAGACTTACCCCGGCGTGACGGCGCTGTCCGGCGTCAGTTTCGGCGTCGCAAAGGGCGCGGTCCATGGGCTGATGGGGGAAAACGGCGCGGGGAAATCCACGCTGATCAAGATCCTGTCGGGCGATGTGGCGGCCAATGCGGGCGGCCTGCGCATCGACGGCACCCAGCAGACCTATGCCACCACCCGCGATGCCTTTGACGCGGGCGTCATCGTCATCCACCAGGAATTGCAGCTTGTTCCAGAGCTGAGCGTGGCCGAAAACCTGACGCTTGGCCGCTTTCCTGCACAGGCTGGCGTGATCGCGCGCCGCCGGATGCAAGAGATGGTCGCCGCCCGCCTGCAGGCCGCGGGCATCGACATCGACCCGCGGGCCAAGGTCGCCACCCTGTCGATCGGCGAACGTCAGATGGTCGAAATCGCCAAGGCCGTCATGCTGGACGCCCGCGTCATCGCGCTGGACGAGCCGACCTCGTCGCTGTCCTCACGCGAAAGCGAGGTGCTGTTCGCGCTGATCGGCAGGCTAAGGGCCGAGGGCAAGGTGATCCTGTATGTCTCGCACCGGATGGACGAGATCTTCCGGCTGTGCGACGGGCTGACCGTGCTGCGCGATGGCAAATTGGCCGCCCATCACGCGACACTGGACGGCGTGACCCGCGACCAGGTCGTCTCCGAAATGGTCGGGCGCAAGATTTCCGACATCTGGGGTTACAGGCCCCGAACCCCCGGCGCTGTGCGGCTGCAGGCCCAGGGCATCACCAGCCCCGCCCTGCCCGAACCCGCCTCTTTCCAGGTCCGCGCCGGGGAAATCCTGGGCTTCTTCGGCCTGATCGGCGCGGGCCGGTCCGAACTGATGCGGGCGCTCTTTGGCGCCGACCCGCGCCGGGGCAGCCTGCGCATCGACGGGGCCGAGATCACCGCCCAGACCCCCCGCGCCATGATCCGCGCCGGTCTGGTCCTGTGTTCCGAGGACCGCAAACACGACGGCATCCTTCAGGGCCGGTCGATCGAGGAGAACATCGCGATCTCTTCGCGCCGCCACACATCCCGGTTCGGCATCCTGAACCGCCGCGCCGAGGCCGACACCGCCGACACCTATATCTCACGCCTGCGCATCCGCACCCCTTCGCGCGCGCAAGACATCCTGAACCTGTCGGGCGGCAATCAGCAAAAGGTGATCCTGGCCCGCTGGCTGTCCGAACAGGGCGTCAAGGTGATGATCGTCGACGAGCCGACGCGCGGCATCGACGTCGGCGCCAAGGCGGAAATCTATGACCTGCTGTTTGGCCTGGCCGAACAGGGCCTGGCCGTCATCGTCGTGTCCTCTGACCTGCCCGAGGTCATGGGCATCTGCGACCGCATCCATGTCATGTGCCAAGGCCGCATCCGCACCGACCTGCATCGTGCCGATTTCACCGAACACGCCATCCTTTCCGCCGCCCTTCCAGACCGGAGCTGACCCCATGCAAAACCACCTGAAAAAGCTGCTTCTGGGCGAACAGGGGCTTGTCGTGATCTTTGCTCTGGCCTTTGCGCTGGTGTCGGTGATGGTGCCGAACTTTCTGACCGAACGGAACATGCTGGGGCTGTTGCAATCGGTGGTCACGGTGGGGATCGTGGCCTGCACCATGATGTTTTGCCTGGCCGCGCGGGATTTCGACCTGTCGGTGGGGTCCATCGTGGCCTTTGCGGGGATGGTCGCGGTCATGGCCTCCAATGCCACGGGGTCCATCATTCTGGGGATCGCGGCGGCCTTGGTCTGCGGCGCGGTCGTGGGGTTCATCAACGGGGTTGTCATCGCGAAGTTCCGCATCAACGCGCTGATCACCACGCTGGCCACGATGCAGATCGTGCGGGGCCTGGCGCTGATCGCCTCGGACGGCAGGGCGGTGGGGATCAACGACCCGGCCTTCTTCAACATCGCGCTGTCCAAGACCTTTGGCATCCCCTCGCCGATCTGGGTGCTGGTGGCCTTGTTCGCGGTCTTTGGTTTCATCCTGAACCGCACGGTCTTTGGCAAGAACACCCTGGCCATCGGTGGCAACCCCGAGGCCTCTCGGCTGGCGGGGGTCGATGTGGGGGCCACGCGGATCGCCATCTTTGCGCTGCAGGGTCTGGTTTGCGCGGTGGCGGGGGTGCTTTTGGCCTCACGCATCACATCGGGGCAACCGAATTCCGCCATCGGGCTAGAGCTGTCGGTGATCTCGGCCTGCGTGCTGGGCGGGGTGTCGCTGGCGGGGGGGCGGGCGTCGATGGCGGGGGTGATCGTGGGGGTGATGATCATGGGGATCGCAGAGAATGCGATGAATCTGCTGAACATCCCGGCCTTTTACCAGTATATCGTGCGCGGCGTGATCCTTCTGCTGGCGGTGCTGCTGGACAACCTGCGCTCGCAGGCTTTGGGGCGGCGCTGAATGGTGCTGCGCCAGGGCGCGCTTACGGTAAATGTGGACCCCCAGGGCGCGGGGATCTGTGCCACCTGGGGCGGGGTTCCGGCGATAAGCCATTGTTTCCCCATGGTTCCGCTGGGCAACCGGGTGCAGGGGAACGCCTTCACCTATGACGGCCAGACGCACCGCTTCACCCCCAACACCGACGAGCCGCTGTATCTGCATGGCGACGGTTGGCTTGGGCTTTGGCAGGCGAGGGCGACCGAAACCACAGCCCACCTGACCTTTGACCACCCCGCGCCTGCGGCCTCGCCCCACCGCTACCGCGCAACGATGGACCTGGCGCTAGGCCCCGCAAGGCTGACCGTCACCCTGTCCGTCACCAACACCGGCCCCGCCTTGCCCTTTGGCCTGGGCCTGCATCCGTTCTTTCCCCGCCACCCCAAGACCCGCGTCACAGCCCAAGCTGGCGCCTTTTGGACCGAGGGTCCGGGCCACCTTCCCGGGTCGCCCGGCCCGATCCCGGGGACGATGACCCTGAACGGCCCGCTGCCCGACCACGGCCTGAACAACGCCTATCAGGATTGGTGCGGCCGGGCCCGCATCGACCAGCCCGACCTGCGCATCGACCTGAGCGCCGAACCGCTTTTTGCACATCTGATGGTCTATGCGCCAAAGGGCGGCGACCAGTTTTGCCTTGAACCCATGACCCATCTGCCCAATGCCTTGGCGCGCGGCCTGCCCATGGCTGTCCTTGACCCGGGCGAAAGCCTGTCGGGCAAGGTCGTGTTCGACTTTACGCAACCGGAGTGACCCATGGTTGACCAACCGACCCCAGGCCGCCTGACAGGCAAACGCATCTTCCTGACCGGCGCCGCGCAGGGCATTGGCCTTGCCATCGCCAAAGCCTGCCTGGCCGAGGGCGCAAGCCTTTTGGCCGTCGACCGCGACGGGGCGACGCTGGCCGGGGCGCTACCACAATCCGACCGGCTGGCCCTGGCGACGATCGACATCACCGACCGCGCCGGGATCGAGGCGGCCATGGCCGGATCGTCCATCGGCCCGATCAATGCGGTGATCAACAACGCCGGCATCAATGTCTTTGGGCCGCCGCTGCAGACCTCTGACGCCGATTGGGACCGCGCCTTCGATGTCAACGTCAAGGGCGCCTGGAATTGCATCCGCGCGGCGCTGCCCGGCATGATCGCGGCGGGCGGCGGTGCGGTGCTGAACATCGCCTCGACCCACAGCTTCACCGTGATCCCCGGCAGTTTCCCCTATCCGGTGGCCAAACATGCGCTTTTGGGCCTGACCAAATCCCTGGCGCTGGAATTTGCGCCGCAGGGCGTCAGGGTCAATGCCCTGGCCCCGGGCTATGTCCTGACGCAAAAGACGCTGGACTGGTGGGCGACCTTCCCCGACCCGCAAGCCGCCCGCGCCGCCACCATGGCCCTGCATCCCGGCGGCCGCATCGCCACGCCCGAAGAAATTGCCAAGGCCGCCGTCTTCCTGATCTCGGATGAGGTGCCCTTCATGACCGCCGCCTGCCTCGTGGTCGATGGCGGACTTGGCACCCTGCAACACGCCTGACCCCGCCCCAATCATCTTTTCATAAATATCCCGGGGGAGGTCTGGAGGGGGCTGGCCCCCTCCAGCGCGCTTCAAATAGACCAAGCGAAAGGGGCCCGAAGACCCCTTGCTGTCAGCGGAACATCACCATGGCCCCGGGGCTCCACCCCACACGACAGCGCGTGCCGATGTCCAGCACAGGCCGGCCAAAGACATTGCGCATCGACATGCGGATCGGATCGGCGCAGCCGTCCAGCGTCACGTCGTAATAGGTCATGTCGCCGTAATAGACGACCTCGGCCACGGTCCCCATGCTTTCGCGGTCCGCCGAGCCCTGACCGTCATACAGCATCGTCACCGTTTCGGGGCGAAAGCCGATCGTGGTCTTGCCGGTCGCGGGCGCCGAGGAGATCTGCTTTTCCACATCCACCTCCAGCCGACCCAGACCCGGAGCCTCGACCTCGGCGCGGCCCCCGGCCTCGGACAGGATCGTGGCGGGCAGGAAATTCATCGTGCCGATGAAATTCGCGACCTGCCGGGTCTTGGGCAGACGATACAGCGTCTCGGGGTCGTCCAGTTGGGCGATATTGCCCTCGAACATGACCGCGATCCGGTCCGACATCACAAGGGCCTCTTCCTGGTCATGGGTGACAAGGACAAAGGTGATGCCAACTTCGCGCTGCAGCTTGATCAGCTCCAGTTGCATCTGTTCGCGGATCTTCTTGTCCAAGGCCGACAGCGGTTCATCCAGCAGCAGAACCTTGGGCTTCAGGATCAGCGCGCGGGCCAGGGCCACCCGCTGACGTTGGCCCCCCGACAGCGCATGGGCCGAGCGCGCGCCATAACCGGCCAGCCCCACCATCTCCAGCGCCTGACCCACGGCGCGGGCCTTTTCCTCGCGCGAACGCGGGTCCTTGCGCAGGCCAAAGCCGACGTTTTGTTCCACGCTCAGATGGGGAAAGATCGCATAGGACTGAAACACCATATTCGTCGGCCGCTTGTTCGGCGGCACATTGGCCATGTCCTTGCCATCGACCAACACGACGCCCGAGGAAATCCCCTCGAACCCCGCAATGGTGCGCAGCAAGGTCGTCTTGCCACAGCCCGACGGGCCCAGCAGGGAAAAGAACTCACCGGCCTTGATCGTGGCATTGATGCCGCGCAGGGCGTGGTAGTCGCCGTAGTATTTCTGGACGTTGCGGAACTCGATCATATCGGGCTTGGTGGTCACAGGAAGCCTCCGGTATCCTTGGCGCCGGTGCGGGCAAGACCGCGGCGGCGGAAAAATTCGGCCGTAGCCAGAAGGGCGATCGAGACGCAGACAAGCACCGTCCCCAAGGCCATGATATTGGGCACATTCTTCGGAAAGCGCAGCTGGCCGAAGATATAGGTCGACAACAGTTTCTCACCCGAGCCCAGGAAGTTCGCGATGATGAATTCGTCGATGGCAATGGTGAAACAGATCAGCATGGCCGAGATGATCCCCGGCGCCACCAAGGGCAGGATGACCAGGTAAAAGGTCGAAAACGGCCCCTCGCCCAGGTCTTGCGCGGCCTCTTCCAGCGACTTGTCCAGCGACTGGAAGGCCGAGGTCAGGATGGCCACCGCAAAGGGCGTGCAGATCAGCACATCGCCGAGGATGATCGTGAACAGCGACAGCGGGATGCCCAGCGACAGCAGAACCACCAAGAGCGCCATGGCCATGATCATCTCGGGCAGGACCATGGGCAGCATGATCAGCCCCGACAAGGGCGCCTGGCCCTTGAAGCTGTAGCGCGTCGTGGCCCGCGCCGCGAGGATGCCCAGCAGCGTCGAGAAAAACGCCGTCGACCCCGCCACGATCAGCGAGTTCTTCAAGGCCTCACCCAGGGCGGGATCGGTAAAGACCCGGCCGAACCACTGGGTTGTGAAGCCCTTCAGCGGAAAGGCCGCCGTGGTCGAATTGTTGAAGGCAAAGATCGGCAGGATCAGGATGGGGATATACAGGAACAGCAAATACAGCACCGTATAGGTGCGCAGGACCGGGAATTTCATTTGTTCCCCTTCAGATAGCGGCGGTTCAGGAAAAGGAACAGCAGGCTGACCGCCCCCACGACCAACATCGCCGAGACCGCGATGGCCGACCCCAAGGCGCGGTTATCCGCCTTTAGCATCTGCTTTTCGATCATATTGGCGATCATCGGGATCTTGCCGCCGCCGATCAGGTTGGGCGTGATGTAATCGCCGATGGTCGGGATAAACACGATCAGGACGGCGGCAATCACGCCGCTCATCGACAGGGGCAGGGTCACGCGCAAGAAGGTGCGGAACCGCGTTTCGCCCAGGTCCTGCCCGGCCTCCAGCAAGGAACGGTCGATCTTTTCCAGCGCCACATAGATCGGCAGGATGGCAAAGGGCGCATAGGCATGCGCCAGCGTCACAACCATGGCCTGCAGCGTAAAGGCCATCTGCAACGGCTCGTCCACGATCCCCGACCCCACCAGCGCCGAGTTGATCACCCCGGTCCGGCTGATCATCACGTTCCACATGAAGACCCGAATGACATAGGACGTCCAGAACGGGATGGTGATCAAAAACAGCCACAGCGACTTTTTCGACGGCTCGACGTTGAAGGACACGAAATAGGCGACCGGATAGGCGAACAGCACGGTCGCCGCCGTCACCAGGATCGACACATACAGCGACCGCCACATCAGCGCCCGCACCACCGGGTCAGACCAGGCGCCCAGATAGGTCTCGGTCGGGACATATTGCCCCGTGGCCGCGTCCAGCTTCATCGAGGCACATTCGCCGATATAGTTGCACAGCTGAAACCGCGGGATGATTTCCAGATACCCATCGGTAAAGACGGAATACAGCAGCGTGGTCGCCAAGGGGGCGGCCAAAAGCAGAATGGCGAAGATCGCAGTTGGCGAGATCAGGAACAGGCCCGAAGCCCCCTCTGACCGCCAAAAGCCCCGCCCTTGCGGTTCAGACATCACACCCCCCGGTTTCGTTTTTGTAGTTTGATCAAATTAAGCAGGCCACGGCCCAGCGTGCAAGAGATTTGAGCAAGCAAGGCCCTCAGCCTGACCCGCAGCCTGAATTTTCAACAAAACCTTGGCGCTTTTCAAGGCGCTGCGGCGGGATAGGGTCAGAAAAGCCCGCCCTCGACCGCAATTGCCCGCTTTTTCAACTCGTCAAACAGCCGCGGCAGGACAAAGCGCGCGCCAACGGCGGCTTGCATCGCCTCGACCAGGGCCTGATCGGGCTGATGATCCAGCCGCAAGACGCGCCTTCCGCGGGCGTTTTCATGCACGATTTCGGTATGTCCGCTGCGGTCCAAACGCCAACCCAGAAAATCCGCGCCATGGGGCGCGTGAAACGTGGTCTGCAAACCCATAATATCTACCCCTTCGGGCGGTTTCTGCTCGAATTATATGCCCGTGAACACAGGCTGAACATCCGGGGGGCTTCCGTCAATCCCTTGGGCCCTGATCGCGCTTTGGTTGCGCCCTTCCGGTCACACCCCTCATGTTCAGAGGGCCACCCGTTCAGACGGCCATATCGGCAGGCGGGGCCGCCAAAAGCCCCGCAAGGTCGCGCAACCCGCCCTCCAGCCGCTTCAGGCTGACATCCCCCGCCAAGGCCATCCGCACCGCATTGGGCGCATGACCGTTCACCATCACATAATGATCCGAGGGGCGCAGCAGCATCCCGGCCTCTTCGGCGCGCCGGGCAAAGGTCGAACTGCGCCAGCCCTGCGGCAGGTTCAACCAGACAAAGGGCAGGCCGGGTTGCCAGGCGATGTCATGCGAGCCAAGGATATTGGCGGCCATCTGGGAACGCTTGGTGAAATCCTCCAGCACCCGGGCGCGGATTTCGGCGGCGGCGCCGGATTGGAACAGGTCCAGACACAGGGCCGCCACCGGTTGCGACAGCGCGAAATAGGCCTGTTGCGCGGCCAATTGCCCCGCGGGCCCCATGCCGCTGGGACACAGCACATAGCCAAAGCGCAAAGCCGCCGAGACGGTTTTCGACAGCGACCCCACATACCAGACCCGCCCCGGCGCCATGGCGCGCAAGGTGGGGACGTCGTGATCGCGCGGCGTGTAACATTCATCCTCGATGATTTGCAGATTGTATCGCTCTGCGATGGATACAATCTGACGCCGCCGCTCTTGCCCCATGCGCCCGGTCGTCGGGTTCTGCGCATCGGGCGTCAGGCACAGGACCTGAGGCATGTGGCGCCGACAGGCGGCCTCCAGAGCGTCGGGGCGGATGCCCTGTTCGTCCAGGGCGACGCCGTGAACCTCGGCCCGAGCCAGGCGGCCGGCATAGCGGAAGCCGGGGTAACACAGGTCCTCGATCAGCATGACAGGACGGTCGCCGCGCAGCACGCATTGCAAGATCAGCGTCACCGCCGATTGCCCGCCATGGGTCAGGACGACATCATGGGCCGAAACCGGCCCCAGCACCCGCGCCCCCAGCCAGTCGACGACCTGCGCCCGCAAGGCGGCCTCGCCGGATTGTGTCACATAGCCAAGCCATTGCGCGTCGACCTTCATGGAGACCCGGCGCAAACTGTCACCCAAGGCGGCGACCTGTCCGACCTCTGGCAACGAGGGCGAGCGCAGGTCCAGCCGCCCCGCCACGGGACGAAAGTCGGCCTCGGCCTCGGTCGGCGGCGGCGGACCAAGCCGCGGCGTGCGGGCGGCGACAAAGGTGCCACGGCCCACGGTGGCCTCTAGCAGACCCTCTTGCGTCAGGATGCGATAGGCGCGGGCCACGGTGCCCGGCGTCACCTTGGCCTCCCAGGCCAGATCGCGGACCGGGGGCAGCTGTGCGCCCTCGGCCAGATCACCGCGCGCAATGCGGTCGCGCAGGCCTTGCGCCAGGGCCAGGTATTTCGGACCATCCGCCTTGTCTGACAATATTGTATCCATGACAATTGTACCTCTGGTCAGTTCCGCGCGTCGATTGTATCGTTTGCCTATCCGAATAACCGGATTGTATCAATACAAATTGAGAGCATCATGACCTCCGCTGCCATCGCCTTCCAGTCCAGCCATCCCCTGCCCGCCTTTTCGCGCGCGCTGGTTGCGGTGACTGTGACCCTGGTGACGTGGCAGCTGCGACGCCGGACCCGGGCCGATCTGCGCGCCCTGCCCGACCACATGTTGCGCGACATCGGCATGACGCCGCAGGATGCCGCGGCCGAGGCGCAAAAGCCCTTCTGGCGGCCCTGAGCCCGCGGGACCTGACGCCGCAAACCTGACACCACAGAACCGGCGCGGCCTTGGCCCCCGGTTCCGCGACCGGAGGCGCTGCCGCTCCCCGGCCCCCCCTTCGGTCGCACCCATCGGAGCCTCATTTCCCCCGAGGACTCCTGACCTGGGGCCGCAACTGCGGCCCCCTTTTTCATGACAGGCCTAGCCGCGCTCTTGACGCAGCCGCGTGCTGGCAAAGCCGCCATGGCTGACCTGCCCGGGCGAGATGCAATAGCCCCTGACCACAGCTTGCGTCAGAACCCCTTGATTGCGATGGCGGCTTTCCAGCCAATGCCCCGTCAGATCACCAAGCGCGCCAACCGGCAGACCGTAAAACAGCATCCGCCAATCAACATGCGCCCGGCAGCCGTCGCGCATCACGGCGGCCAAAAGCTTGCGCGCGCCCTCGGCATGCAGCAGATAGCCAAAGGCGCCGGGCTGGGCGCGCTCCAGGTCGGGACTGCGAAACCGCGCCCAAAGCGCGGTCAGCGGCAGAACAGACGGCGCGGCCAAGGGAGCCTCACCGCGGAACGGGTCGCCGGCGGTATTGGCAAAGACCAGTTCGGCATCCAGCGGCAGATCCAGCCCCCAAAGCCAGGCGCTGTCGGTCATCAGGAAGTCGTCCTCGACGACAAGGGCCCAATCGCCGGTCTGGGCCACCGCCTCCCAGATCGCCATATGGCCCAGAAAGACCCCCAGCGTCGCGGCATTGCCCGGCGCCTCTGGCGTGCCCCGCAGCATGGCGCGCGCCGCTTGCGGCAGGTCGGCCGCCATCACGCCGGGGATGCGCCGCATTACCAGCCCCGGCAAATCCTCCAGCAGACGCTTGGCCCGGGCCAGCCGGTCGCGGTCGTGGTCAAGGTTCAGGACAAAGGTCGTCAGCGGCGCGGCAAGGCGCTGACATCGGGCGGCACGCAGGGCATCGGGCATGGGACTGACTTATCGGGGCCGAAGAATGACGCGGGATGACATGCAAAGAAAAGGGCCCGCAAGATGCGAGCCCTTTTCTGCGATGCAAAGCGGATTAGCGCTTGGAGAACTGGAAGGAACGACGGGCTTTGCGCTTACCGTATTTCTTGCGTTCGACAACACGCGAGTCGCGGGTCAGGAAGCCAGCGGCCTTCAGCGCGGGGCGCAAGGAGGGGTCGTAAAGCTGCAGCGCCTTGGACACGCCGTGCTTGACCGCACCGGCCTGGCCCGACAGACCGCCGCCGACCACGGTGGCCATGACGTCGAATTGACCTTCGACATTGGCGACGGTGAAGGCTTGCTTCAGGATCATCTGCAGCACGGGACGGGCGAAATAGGCCGCCAGTTCCTTGCCGTTGACGGTCACTTTGCCGGAACCCGGCTTGACCCAGACGCGGGCGACCGCGTTCTTGCGCTTGCCGGTGGCATAGGCGCGGCCCAGCTTGTCACGGACCGGAACCCGCACGATGGCGGCAGGCGACATGGGCGTCGAACCAACAGCCGACTTCAGATCGTCGAGAGATTTGATATCGGCCATGTTCACGCGCTCCGGGTGTTCTTCGGGTTCATCGCCTTGACGTCGATGACCGCGGGGGCTTGGGCTTCATGCGGATGCGCGGCGCCAGCATAGACACGCAGGTTCGTCATTTGCTGACGGCCCAGCTTGTTGCGCGAGATCATGCGCTCGACAGCTTTTTCCACGATGCGCTCGGGGTGGGCGCCGTCCAGGATCTGCTGCGCGGTGCGCTGCTTGATCCCGCCCGGGTGTCCGGTGTGCCAGTAATAGACTTTGTCCTGACGCTTTTTGCCGGTCATCTGCACCTTGTCGGCGTTGATGATGATGACATTGTCGCCCATATCCATGTGCGGCGTGTAGGACGGCTTGTTCTTGCCGCGCAAGATGGTCGCCGCGATCGAAGCCAAGCGGCCCAGAACGATGCCTTCGGCATCAATCAGGACCCACTTTTTCTCGATATCCGCAGGCGTTGCGGTGAAGGTTTTCATATCGGAACCCGTGGTTGGTGAAAGCGGAACCAGGGTCCCGCCGGGGATGGGGGCTTATCACCGCAAAGGGGGGCTCGGGTCAAGGGGCCGCAACAGGTTTAATAATGCGTCTATTCAATGCATTAAGTGTGGTGGTAAAATGTTACCCCAACTTTCAACGCAGCTTTGGCGGATTTTCCGGGTCCATTCCGGGCGCTGTGCTGCTCCGGGCCTGACCCGGAGCCTCGACCGGCGCGGGACCTGCGAATCCCTGGCCCGCCTCGGCCATCCGCCGCAGGATATCGGCATCGGCGGCCACGAAGAACACATCCAGGCTGGCGGCATCGAGGCCCGAGAAGGCCAGGACCTCGGTCACGGCGCGGGCAAAGCCCTCTTCGCGAGAGGGCTCAAGCCCGGCCACGGCCAGCGCATGACCCCGCGCGCCGGTGTCATATTCGACGGCCGCCAGCGCGGCCAGGCTGCCCGGCGGCAACAGCGTGGACAGCGTCCCCGCAAGCCCCTGACCCAACCGAGGGGCGGCCAGGGCCTTGATCCGGCCTTGGGCCTGTTGGGGTGCGGCCTGCGACAGCATGTCGGCCAGCCAATCGACCGAAGCGGGCGGCAGGATGGTCTCGGAGGCCGCCCCGGTCCCCAGGTTCAACCCCAGCCCCAGCCCCTGCCCGGCCAGCTGCGCCGCGATCACCCGCCCCGGTAGCGCCGCATAAGGCACCGGGGTATCGGACAGCGTCCCCAGCCGCTCTTCGCTGTCAAAGACCAGCAGCAGCGGGCCAGAGGACAGGTCAAAGGTCCGCGGCGTGATCGTCGCCCCGATGCCTTCCTCCTCCAGCACAAGGAACAGTTCCGCATCGGCAAAGGCACGCCAGAAGGCCAGCGCCTCGGCCTCGCCGCCGTTGTCCATCGCTTGGTGGGCTGCATCCAGGGTCATGGGAGGCTCCTTCTTTGCCCCTCTATTCAGGGTCAAAGTGCCGCAGGGCAAGGGGGAGACAAAGGTTTTTCGCCGAAAACTTCAGGATGCGTCGTTCGGGTTCAGGTCATGGCACCGCGCCAGGTCGGCGCCATGAACAAAGACGCGGTGACCCAGACCCGGCGGGTGATCCACAAAGACCGCAAGGCCCCGCAACTTTACAGCAAGGGCCAGGGCCCGAGCCTCTTTCTCGCTGGACCGAGTGGCCAAGAGGCGGCCGCAAATCCAGCGGTCGGCTGCGACGATCCGGCAAACCTCTTCGACCAGATCGGCCTCGGTCTCGTGGCGCGAGATGATGCTTTCCTGCCCGCGCTCGGTAAAGATCAGGTGCCAGGAATTGCCCACCTGGGCCAAGATGAACCCCTCGGCAATCGGCTCACCCGCAAAGGAATAGGCCCCCGGATCGCAGGAGGCCGCCTCCATCCACTGCCGCAGGTCCCGACGGGTCGCGGGAGGGGGAGGCGGCGCGATGCGGGGGCGAAAGTCGGGGGTCACCGCTCGCGCCTTGCCAGAAAGGCCAGCTTCTCGAACAATTGCACATCCTGTTCGTTCTTCAACAGCGCGCCGTGCAGGCGTGGCAGGTTGGTCCGCGCATCGCGCTTCAGGTCTTCGGGCGACAGGTCCTCGGCCAAAAGCAGCTTCAGCCAGTCCAGGACCTCTGACGTCGAGGGCTTTTTCTTCAGCCCAGGCGTCTCGCGGATGTCGAAGAACTGGGTCAGGGCGGCGGTCAACAGCGCCTCTTTGATGCCGGGGTAATGCATCCGGGTGATGGCGGCCAGATCCTCAGGCCCCGGAAAGCGGATGAAGTGGAAAAAGCAGCGGCGCAGGAAGGCGTCGGGCAGTTCCTTTTCGTTGTTCGAGGTGATGATGACCATGGGGCGATGCAGCGCGCGGATCGTCTCGCCGGTCTCGTAGACATGAAACTCCATCCGGTCGAGTTCTTGCAAAAGGTCATTGGGAAACTCCAGATCGGCCTTGTCGACCTCGTCGATCAGCAGCACGACACGGGCGGGCGCGGTAAAGGCCTGCCAGAGCTTCCCCGGCCGGATATAGTTGGACACGTCCCGCGCGCGGGCCTCGCCCAACTGCCCGTCCCGCAGCCGCCCCACCGCGTCATAGTCATAAAGCCCCTGCGCCGCCTTGGTCGTGGATTTGATGTGCCATTCCACCAGATCCATCCCCAACGACTCTGCCACCTGCCGCGCCAGTTCCGTCTTGCCGGTGCCCGGTTCGCCCTTGACCAGCAGGGGTTTGCCCAAAGTCAGGGCGGCATTGACAGCCAAGGCGAGTTCAGGCGCCGCCAGATAACCTGCGGTTGAACCAAATTTTCCTGCCATATCAATCCCCTGCCCTTTTGTGGTCCCGGATAGGTTAACCACGGGTGTATTTCTGCGCAACGGCTAGTGACATTCCTTGGCGCTTGGGCTAATCGGGCGGCAATCCGGCGGCGCTTGCCCAAGACGGGGCCGCCCGGGAGAAGGAGAGACGCGATGAAAGCCGAAATCTTCCTGCCAGAGGATTACCGCCCGGCCGAGGACGAGCCCTTCATGAACGACCGGCAGCTGGAGTATTTCCGCCGCAAGCTGGTCAACTGGAAGCAGGACCTCTTGGACCAAAGCGCCGAGACGATCGACAATCTGCAGGATTCGGCGCGCTCGGTTCCCGATCTGGCCGACCGGGCCTCCGAAGAGACCGACCGCGCGCTGGAGCTGCGCACCCGCGACCGTCAGCGCAAGCTGGTCAACAAGATCGACGCGGCCTTGCGCCGGATCGAGAATGGCGAATACGGCTATTGCGAGGTTTCGGGGGAACCCATCAGCCTGAAGCGTCTGGACGCAAGGCCGATTGCGACCATGACGCTGGAGGCACAGGAAAAGCACGAACGCCGCGAGAAAGTGCACCGCGACGAGTGACATTCGGATCGAACGCCGGGCCGCAGGGTCCGGCGTTTTCGTTTGGGGCTGGTCGGGTCATGCGTGGCAGGCGGATCATGGGAGTAGGGCGGGTTTCAACCTGCAGCTTGGGGGCGAGCTGCGTGCTGGTCCTTGGCAGGCCGGCCCGAAAGGTTTCACACCCTGACCGATCTCCTGGTGGACACCCTGGGAGGGTTTCACACCCTGACCGATCTTGTTGCGGACACCCCGGGAGGGTTTCACACCCTGACCGATCTTGTTGCGGACACCCTGGGAGGGTTTCACACCCCCCCCGATCTCCTGGCGGACACCCCGGGAGGGTTTCACACCCTCCCGGACCCTCCCGTGGGATATTTTTGAAAAGATGAAATCCAAGTGCGCGGAGCGGTCTGCGCGGTGCCGGATAGGTTGGGAGTGCGGAAGATGGGTCAGATTGCGGGGCGCAGGGTGACGGTGCTGGGCGCCGGGGTTGCGGGGCTTGCGGTGGCGCGGGCGCTGGCGCTGCGTGGGGCCATTGTGACCGTGCTGGAACAGGCCGAGGCGATCCGCGAGGTGGGGGCGGGTTTGCAGGTCTCGCCCAATGGGGCGGGGGTGCTGCAGGCGCTGGGGCTGGGGGCGGCCTTGAACGCCGTGACCTGCCGGGGCGCTGCGGTGGAGTTGTGGGATGGGCTGGCGGAGAGCCGCCTTGTGCGGATGCCGGTGGGCGATCTGGACCCTGCGCGCGGCTGGCATTTCCTGCACCGGGCCGACCTGATCGAGGTCTTGCGGGCGGGCGCCGTGGCCGCGGGGGTTCAGCTGCGGCTTTGGCACCGCGCGGCCTCGGTCAGTCTTGCGGGGGCGCGGCCCATGCTGATGCTGGATCAGGGCCATCAGGAGGCCGATATCCTGATCGGCGCCGATGGGCTTCATTCGGTGACGCGGGCGGCCTTGAACGGGCCGGTGGCGCCGTTTTTCACCCGGCAGGCGGCCTGGCGGGCGGTGATCCCGAATGACCCCGCCCGCGATGGCATCGACCGGGCCGAGGTTCATCTTGGCCCCGGGCGGCATCTGGTGAGCTATCCTCTGCGCGGCGGCACTTTGCGCAACATCGTGGCCGTCGAAGAGCGTGACCACTGGGTCGAGGAAAGCTGGTCCCTGCGCGCCGATCCTTTGGAGCTGCGCTTGGCCTTTGAGGACTTCGGTCCCCGGGTGCGGGCTTGGTTGGACCGGGTGGAGGAAACCCATCTGTGGGGCCTTTTCCGTCATCCCGTCGCACAGGTCTGGGCGCGGCAGATGCCCGAGGGCGCGGTGGCGATCCTGGGCGACGCCGCCCATCCGACGCTGCCCTTTCTGGCCCAGGGCGCCTGCATGGCGTTGGAGGATGCCTGGGTTCTGGCCGAGGCGCTGGACCGGGGCGACCTGCCCGCCTATCAGACCCTGCGTGAGGCGCGCTGCCGGCGCATCGTCGAGGCCGCCAACACCAATGCCCGGCTTTGGCACCTGCGGGGGGTGTCGCGGGCCGTGGCGCATCTGGGGCTGCGCGGGATTGGCGCCTTGGCACCGGGGGCGCTTTTGGGGCGGTTTGACTGGCTGTATAAGGCCGATGTCACGGATATCTAAAGCTTGACAAAGACTTGCCTTGATCCTGCCATGGCGGGGCGCTTGACTGGGTCTCTGTTGCAACCCCAGGCGGCGCCTGGGCGGAGGGTCCATGCGGTTTGCGCTTGTGTTTTTGGTGATGCTCTCGGCCTGTGCTGGGGGGAATGGCGTCAGCAAGGGCGCCAGCGATCCGGCGGGGCTTGACCTGTCCGGTCCCGTCTTGGCCTTTGCGCCTGCGCCCGCCCTGCCCGTCCTGCGCGCCAACCAAGAGCTTGCCCGCGACTTCCTGGACCTGGAATTCCGCCTGGAATCCGGCCTTGCCCTGCCCGCGCTGACCCGCTTTGACGGGCCGATCCTTGTGGCGACCGAAGGCCCCGTCCCCCCCACCGCCCGCCCCGAGACCGAGGCGCTGATGAACCGCCTGCGGAGCGAGGCCGGGATCGACATCGGTTGGGGCCAAAGCGATGGCGGCACTCCCGCCACAATCACCCTGTCCTTCCAGCCCATGTCCACCCTGCGGCGGCTAGAGCCTTCTGCCGCCTGTTTCGTCGTCCCCAATGTCACGGGCCTGGCCGATTGGCGCGCCCGGCGCGGGTCTGCCGATCTGGATTGGGCGCGGATGACGGGGCGCCGTTCCGCCACGCTGTTCCTGCCGCAAGATGCCGCCCCGCAAGAGCTGCGCGACTGCCTGCACGAAGAGATGGCACAGGCCCTGGGTCCGGTGAATGACCTTTACCGCCTGCCCGACAGCGTCTTCAACGATGACAACTTCCAATCCGTCCTGACCGAGTTCGACATGCTGATGCTGCGGCTGCATTACGCGCCCGAACTGGCCAATGGCATGGGGGCGCAGGCCGTGGCGGCGCAGGTTCCCGCGATCCTGGCCCGTGAAAACCCCAAGGGCGCCATCCGCAGCAGCGCCGATCCCGGCCCCACGCCGCGCCTGTGGACCGAGGCCGTGGCCCGCGCCATGCAGGCGGGCCCGGGCCGCGAAACCGCCGCCGCGACGGTCTTGTCGCTGGCGCTGGAGGCCGGCTGGCAGGACAACCGCGCCGGTTTCGCCTGGTTCCTGCGCGGCCGTGTGCTGGCCCCCACGGACCCCATCGCCGCCCATGACGCCTATGCCCAGGCCGCCCGGGCCTACCGTGCCCTGCCCGATGGTGGCGTCCATCTGGCCCATGCGCTGATGCAATTGGCCGCACTTGACCTGGCCCGTGGCGATCTGGCCCAGGCCGAGGCCCAGGCGGCCGAGGGTCTGCCCCTGGCCCGGCGCGCGCAAAATGCCGCGCTGATCACCACCTTTACCCTGATCCAGGCCGAGATCCTGCAGGCCCGCGGTCAGGCCCAGGCGGCCGCGGCCTTGCGTCTCGACACTCTGCCCGCCGCGCGCTATGGCTTCGGCTCAGGCGCGAAGATCCGCGCAAGGGAGGCCGAGATCGCCGCAATCGCGAGGCTTGCCCCGACGGGATAGCGGCGGAGGAATGGGCCCATGATGTGGTTGGTGATTGTGGGTGCGGTGCTGGCCGGCGTGCTTTATGCGCGCAAAAAAGGCGGGCGCGGCCTCGATATGGCGCAATATGGGGCGGTCTGGGGGATTGCGGCAACGCTGGTCTCGGTTCTGGTCACGATCATCGTCACCCGGATGGCGGGTTGAATGTTCCAGCCCTTTTTCCTGACGCTCAGGAAGATGGGGCTGCCGGTCGGGCTGGGCGATTACCTGGGGTTTCTGGGGGTCTTGCAGGCCGGGCTTGCGAGCAATGATCCGGATGCCTTCTATCATCTGGCGCGGATGAGCCTGGTCAAGGACGAGCGCCAGTTCGACCGCTTTGACCGTGCCTTTGCCGAGGCTTTCGCCGGGCTGGAGGCGCTGCCGGATGCCGCCGTCCTGCAGGCGCTGGACATCCCCCTTGATTGGCTGGAGGCCGCAATGGCGCGGCATTTCACGGCCGAGGAACGCGCGGCGGTTCAGGCCATGGGCGGGCTGGACGCCTTGATGCAGGCCCTGCGCGACAGGCTGGCCGAACAAAAGGGGCGCCACGCGGGCGGGTCGAAATGGGTGGGCACCGGGGGGACCTCGCCTTTCGGGCATGGCGGCTATAACCCCGAGGGCGTGCGGATCGGCGGTCCCGGGGGCCAGCGCCGCGCGGTCAAGGTCTGGGAGGCGCGCGCCTTCCGCGACCTTGACGCCGATGCGGACCTGGCGCCGCGCAACCTGAAACTTGCCCTGCGCAGTCTGCGGCGTTGGGCGCGCACCGGGCCTCAGGTTCTGGACCTGAAGGCCACGGTCGAGGCGACCGCGCGCCAAGGCTGGCTGGATGTCCGCGAAACCCGCGCCCGGCAAAACGCGGTCAACCTGCTGCTGTTTCTGGATATTGGCGGGTCGATGGATGACCATATCCACGCCACAAGCGCGCTTTTCGGGGCCGCAAGGTCCGAGTTCCACCGCCTGACGGTCTTTTACTTCCACAACTGCCTGTATGAGACGCTGTGGACCGATGCCCCCCGCAGCCAGTCCCAACCCACGCAAGACGTCCTGCGCCGCTTTGGCCCGCAGACCCGCGCGATCTTTGTCGGCGATGCAGCGATGAGCCCCTATGAGGTCGCAGCCAAGGGCGGCAGCGTCGAACATTGGAACCCCGAACCCGGAGAGGTCTGGCTTCGTCGTGCGCGCGCGGCCTGGCCGAGGTCCATGTGGATCAACCCCGCCCCGGAAAGCGGCTGGCGGTTTACGCAATCGACCGGCATGATCGGCGACATCTTCGACGGAAAGATGGTCCCCCTGACGTTGAACGGCCTGACCCGTGGCCTGAAAGAGATCACATGACCCGTGCCGACCTTGCCTTGCTTTGGCGCCGCCACCGTGCGGCGAGTGTGGTTTTTCTGCTGGCGTCCGCGGTGACGCTGTTCTTTCTGGCGCGCATCCTCGTTTCGGCGGTTTACTGGGCGAGCCACCACGAAGAGCCCATCGCGCCCTGGATGACCGTGGGTTACATCGGCCATTCCTGGGGCATCCCCCCGCGTGAGATCGACGAAAGGGCAGGCCTGCCCCTGCCAGTCGAGGGCCATCCCCTGACGCTGCAAGAGATCGCCACCGCCCGCGGGGTGCCCGTGTCAGAGATCGTGGTGCTGGTGGAAAAGACCCTGACCGAGTTGGAGGCCGAGTTGGAGGCCGAGCGAAAGGCCGGCAAGGATGCGGCGCATGACTGACGCCCGGGACGGAACCCCGGGTCATGCCCCGGGCTACGCAGATGGCACCAAAGCCCTGATGCGACAAAGGGGGCACTGATGACCAGTTGGCTTTTGGCCCTCGTGCCGACCTATGGCGTCTGGCTGATGGCCGCGGCGACCTTCCTGTCCTGCCTGGCCCTGCCGGTGCCCTGTTCGATCCTGATGCTGACGGCAGGGGGCTTTGCCGCGGCCGGAGACCTGGACCTTTACGCGCTTCTCGCCGGAGCCCTTGCGGGCGCGGTGGCGGGGGATCAGACCGGCTACCGTCTTGGCGCACTTGGTGGCCATCCCTTGCTGGCGCGGATCGGCAAAAGCCCCGCCCGCGCCGCGCTGATCGCCCGCGCCGTGGCGCAGATGGAGACACGCGGCGCCCTGGGCATTTTCTTGACCCGCTGGCTTTTCGCCCCCGTCGGCCCCTATGCGAACTTCGCGGCGGGCGCCTTGGGCTGGTCCTGGGCGCGCTTCACCCTCTGGGGCGTCGCCGGTGAGGCGGTCTGGGTCGGGCTCTACTGCGGTCTGGGCTATGGCTTTGCCGGTAATATCCAGGCCGCCACCGATTATGCCGGCTCGCTTCTGGGCATCCTGGCCGGGGGTGCCGCCATGGCCGCCGCCGCCTGGTGGCTGGTCAACAGCCTGAAACAGGACAAGGGCAAAGGCGCCTGACGGCTTTCATACTGACCCAAATAATCTCTGGGGGTCCGGGGGGCGAAGCGCCCCCGGCGTTCATCCCCCAGCGCCCAACCATCCAGCCTTCAACCCCCGCCGCTCAGCCGTCCAGAGCCTTGCCCAACCGCCAAAGCTGCGCCTTTTTCAACAGCCGCTTCAGCGGGATATCCTCGCCCGCCATCTGGCAAGCCTGCGCATGGACCGCCGCCACCACCGCGCCGACCTCGGCGGGGTGATGCGACCACAGCTCCCACAAAAACCCATCCGGGTCGCGGCGTTCCAGCCCGTGATCGGCCAGCACCGGGCGGGGGAAGTCCTTGGCGTTGAAGGTCACGATCGCATCGGCATGGCCGCCGATTGCCACGGCAAGGACATGGTCATCATCGGGATCGGGCAGCGCCAAACGCGCCTCGATATTGGGCTGTTCGCGGACCACGGCGCGGGGGAAAGCCGCCTTGACCATCAGCGCCTCCGCCTCGGCCAGGGCCTGTGCCGCGGGGCCGATCTTGGCCGTGGCCAAGGTCCATTCGCGCAAGATGCGGTCGGACACCACAGGCTCATAAAGCCCCCGTGCAGCGACCCCCAAAAGGATCTCGCGCAGCACGGAAGGATACAGCACGCAGGCATCCAGAACCGCCCTCATTTTTGGGGTCTCATCCTAGTCCAGCCGGAAGAACAGCGCCTTCAGATAGGCGCTTTCGGCCAGATGCGGCAGCATCGGATGATCGGGCCCCGCAAACCCGGTGTGGATCAACTGCGACCGACGCCCGGCCCGCCCGATCCCCCGCGACGAGGCATTGCGGAAGGCCGACAGATCCGCCGCATGGGAACAGGAACACAGCCCCAGATAGCCCCCCGGCGCCACCAAAGACGCCGCCGCCCGCGCCACGCGTTCATAGGCGCGCAACCCCGCCTCCAGTGCGGGTTTGGCGGGTGCAAAGGCGGGCGGGTCGCAGATCACCAGATCGTAAACAGCCCCCTCGGCGGCCAGCTTTTCCATCACATCAAAGGCATCGCCCTGCCGCGTGGAAAACCCGGCAAAGCCCGAGGCCCGGGCGCCCTCTTCGGCCAGCGCCAAAGCCGCCGCCGACCCATCGACCGCAAGCGCCGAAACCGCGCCACCGGCCAAGGCCGCAAGCCCAAAACCGCCAACATGAGAGAACATGTCCAGCACCCGCGCGCCTGCCGCCAGCCGCGCCGCAAAGGCATGGTTCGGGCGCTGGTCATAAAACAGCCCGGTCTTCTGCCCGCCCACCAAGTCGGCCATATAGATGGCACCATTCATCGGCACGGCGATGGGCGCCGTCACGCCACCTTGCAGGGTGACGACCTCTTCGGTCAGCCCCTCCAGCACGCGGCTCCGGCCCGAGCCGTTCTTGATCACCGTCGTCACGCCCGTGACCTGCACCAAAGCCGCCACCAAAGGCTCCAGCAGGCTTTCGGCCCAGGCGGCATTGGGCTGCACCACGGCGGCCTCGCCAAAGCGGTCGATGATGATGCCGGGCAGGCCATCGGCCTCGGCATGGATCAAGCGGTAATGCGGCGTGGCGTGCAGACGTTCGCGCAAGGCCAGCGCCCGAGCGATGCGCACCGCAAACCAGGCCTGGTCAATCGTCGCCAGCGGGTCACGGTCCAGCATCCGGGCGATGATCTTGGACTTGGTGTTGACAGTCACCAGGCCCAAAGCCCGGCGCTCGCCATCCTCCAGCACGGCCAGCGCACCGGGCACCAGGCCCTGCGTGCGGCGGTCGGTCACAAGCTCGTCGGCATAGACCCAGGGGAAGCCATGACGAATGGCCCGCGCATCCCCTTTGGGACGCAAGCGGACCACCGGACGGTCGCCATAAGGGCGGGCTTCGGGCTCATCGGGGGCGGGGATATCGTCGGAAGGGGCGCTCATACGCCCCCTTTAGTCGCATATCGCCCCCCGGGAAAGCCTTATTGCAACAGCCCAAGGTCAGAGGGCTGGAAGGCGTTGCGGCTGACCACAGGCGTGGGGGCAGCTGCGGGCCGCGTCGACAGTTCCCGCGCCAAAACACCCGAGACGTGATCGACGATGACCATGCGCTGCGTCAGACCCCGGGCCTCTTCGGCCATGGCGCGTTGCCCGCCCGCGGCCGGACAATCGGCCACCACCAGGCGCGGCCCGTCAACCACAGCCCCCGTCGCCGCATCCCGCACCGTCAGCAAAAGCCGCGTCGCAAAGTTGCCGCCAAAGGTATAGCGCGCCTTGGGCGTCAGGGCGTGAAACAGCGAGACCTCGACCTGGACCGTCACCTTTTGCCCCGAAGCCATGCCCGAGGTCCCGCGCTCTGCGGCCTCGGCCATGATCGACTGGACCTGAGCGTAACGGTCGCCCGTCGCATCGCCATGCCAGACAATGTCGGCCATGGGGACAAAGGTGTTCTCCTCTGAAACCTTCAGGTTGCGCGGCACCACAACGTCGATCCGCGTCACATCATAGGCGGCCGAGACCCGCTGACCGGCGGCCACAAGCCCCGTTCCGCCCAAACCATCCGCCGCACGCCCCACCATTTGCGGCCCCGCACAGGCCCCCAAAGCCAAAGCCGCCATCAGTGCCAGTGTTGCCTTAACCATCATATCCCATGCCCCCGGCATTTGCTTTGGCCCAGGGTGACGCGGGATTATGGCCAAATTGGGCAAAATACCGCACAAATTCGCGGTGTTTTGACGGGGGAACCGGGGCTGCCACCTTGCCTGAGGCCGCTTGGACGGGCAAACTGACACAAATACCGGCACTAAAATCGGGCACCAGGATCGGGGGCCAAAGATCGGGGCCCAAAATCAGGGGCTTCGACTTTCCCCGGAATTGGGTATTGTTAGCGCTAACGGCCCTTGCTATCATGGGCGGCGTAACCAAGAGGACATCATGGCGCTGCATCCGACCCTGGCCCGCGTGACCGACCGTATCCGCAAACGCTCTGAACGGCTGCGGGGCGATTACCTTGACCGGATGGGGGCGGCGCATCAAAAGGGCGCCGTGCGCGCGCATCTGTCGTGCGGCAACCAGGCCCATGCCTATGCCGCCATGACCCAGGACAAGGCGGCGCTGGCCGAGGGGCGCGCGACCAATATCGGGATCGTGACGGCCTATAACGATATGCTGTCGGCCCATCAGCCCTATGAACATTACCCCGAACTGATCCGCGCCACTGCCCGCAGGCTTGGCGCGACGGCGCAGGTGGCCGGTGGGGTTCCCGCGATGTGCGACGGCGTGACCCAGGGCCAACCGGGGATGGAGATGTCGCTTTTCTCCCGCGATGTGATCGCCATGGCCGCCGGCATCGCCATGAGCCACAACACCTTTGACACCTCGATGTATCTGGGCGTCTGCGACAAGATCGTGCCGGGGCTGATCATTGCCGCCGCCACCTTCGGCCATATCCCGGCGGTGTTTGTGCCCGCAGGCCCGATGTCCTCCGGCCTGCCCAACGACGAAAAGTCCCGGGTGCGCAACGCCTTCGCCCAAGGCGAGGTCGGGCGTGAGGCGCTGATGGCCGCCGAAATGGCCAGCTATCACGGCATCGGCACCTGCACCTTCTATGGCACGGCCAACACGAACCAGATGCTGATGGAGTTCATGGGGCTTCACCTGCCAGGGTCGTCTTTCGTGAACCCCGGCACCCCCCTGCGTGAGGCGCTGACGATTGCCGCCGTCGAACGGGCGACCGCGATCAGCGCTTTGGGGAACGACTACCGCCCGGCAGGCGAGATCCTGGACGAGCGCGCCTATGTGAACGGCCTCGTGGGTCTGATGGCCACGGGCGGGTCGACCAACCTGGTGCTGCACCTGCCCGCCATGGCGCGGGCCTCGGGCGTGGTGCTGGACCTTGAGGACTTCGAGGATATCAGCCAAGCCGTGCCGCTTCTGGCCAAGGTCTATCCGAACGGATTGGCCGATGTGAACCATTTCCACGCGGCGGGCGGCCTTGGGTTGCTGATGCGCGAGCTGATGGATGCGGGGCTCTTGCACGAAGACGCCAAGACCGTGATCGGCGAGGGGCTGCAGGCCTACCGCAAAGAGCCCAAGCTGGTGATGGGCCGCCTGACCTGGGAAGACGGCGCGACAGAGACGTTGAACGACAAGATCGTCCGCCCCGTGGCCACGCCTTTCGCGGCAACCGGAGGCCTGAAGCAACTGTCCGGCAACCTCGGCCGCGGCGTGATCAAGGTTTCGGCCGTGGCGCCGGAACGTCACGTGATCGAGGCCCCGGCCCGGGTCTTTCACACCCAGGACGCCGTGAAAGCCGCCTTCAAGGCCGGAGAGTTCACAAGTGACACAATCGTCGTCGTCCGCTTCCAGGGCCCCCAGGCGAATGGGATGCCCGAATTGCACTCCCTGACGCCGATGCTGTCGGTCCTGCAGGACAAGGGCTTCAAAGTGGCGCTGGTGACGGATGGCCGGATGTCTGGGGCAAGCGGAAAGGTCCCCGCCGCGATCCACGTGTCCCCCGAAGCCGCCGCCGGCGGCCCGCTGGCCCGCGTGCAAGACGGCGACATCCTCCGCCTGGACGCCGTAGCCGGAACGCTCAGCGTCCTGACCGAGGGCTTCGAGGCCCGGTCCCCCGTGGTGGCCGACCTGACCGCCAACCAACACGGCCTCGGCCGCGAACTTTTCGCCACCTTCCGCGCCCGCGTGGGCAATGCGACAGAGGGGGCCAGCTCCCTGTTCTGAACCGGGAACGCCGTTTGAAATCTGCGCCTCCGGCGGGAGATATTTTAATCAGTATGAAAGGAATCAGGGTTAATCATATTGCTACGGTACAGGCGGGAGCGCCGATGACCGTTCAGTGTGAAAGTGCCCCCTGCCTCCCCCGCGCCGTCTTTTCAAAGGTGGCCGGCCCGAGGCGGGGGGCCGATCCTTTCGATTTCATACTGACCCAAATATCTCCCGCCGGAGGCTCCAACCTCTCCGCCGCGATGGCGGCACAGAACCGGAGCCTGACATGACCCCCGCCGAACAATCCCTCAAAGCTGCCGAAATCTGCCGCCTCGCCCCCGTGGTCCCGGTGATCGTGGTCGAAGACCTCGCCCATGCAGCGCCCCTCGCCCGCGCCCTGGTGGCCGGCGGCCTTCCCGCGCTGGAGGTCACGTTGCGCACCCCCGCGGCGCTGGAGGCGATCCGCGCCATGGCCGATGTCGAAGGCGGCGTCGTGGGTGCCGGCACGCTTTTGACCCCCGCCGATGTGAAGGCCGCCAAGGCCGCGGGCGCCAAGTTCGGTGTCTCGCCCGGCGCCACTGACCGCCTTTTGGATGCTTGCGCCGAATATGACCTGCCGCTTCTGCCCGGCGCTGCAACCGCTTCCGAGATCATGGCGCTTCTGGAAAAGGGCTATACCGTCCAGAAGTTCTTCCCCGCCGAACAGGCCGGCGGCGCGCCCTATCTGAAGTCCATCGGCTCGCCCATCCCCCAAGTGAAATTCTGCCCCACCGGCGGCATCAGCCTGAAAAACGCGCGCGACTATCTCGGGCTTTCCAACATCCTCTGTGTTGGCGGCTCTTGGGTCGTCCCCAAGGATGCGCTCGCCCGCGGCGACTGGGCCGAGGTCACGCGGCTCGCAGCCGAGGCCCGCGCGCTGCGCTAACCCCCACAGCTTGCACCGAAGATCCGCGCGGGCGTCAGCCCGCGCCCCCGCCTTCCAGATTGGGGCCGCCGCGCGGGCCGAGCCCGCAGGGCGAGGCCACCCCCTCCGCGCACGACCAACGCACCGTGCAGATCACCCCGCCCGGGCCGCCTTTTCGGACTTCTTCGCCCAAGAGCCGCCTTCGTCGCTCCAATATTGCGCCGCAAGGCCCCAGCCGGTGAACATCACCCAGGCCTCCCGCGCCCTTGCCACCGCGGCAGGATCGGCGCCATCGAACAGCACCCAGACCCGCTCCAGCCCCGCCATCTCGGGCTCTGACGCCCCGGCGCCCGCCAGCAGCATCAGCCCGCGTGCGCCGTTGCCGATCGCGCCCACCCCCAACAGCACCGGCTGCAGCGCGTCATGCGCCCCGCCCGCCAGACCATGCGGCAAAAAGCCATCCTCGCGGCCCAGCCACAGCTGGCGGTCCAGATGCTCCAGAAACCCCAACTCCGGCGCGCGGACCATGACCTTCCAGCCCTGGCCCACCGCGCGGGTCAGGATCATGGCCAGGGTCTCTTCCAGGCCCGCGTGGATCATGTGGTAGAACACCGCCACCGCCGGTGGTGCCGCCTCGGGCCTGTCGGTCACTCTTGCCCCCTTACCGTTCCAGCAGATCGGCCACCAGCCGGTTCAAGGACCGCACCCCCCAGCCCGTCGCCCCCTTGGGCGCAAGCCCGGTGTCGCCCTTGCCCAGCGTCACGCCGGCAATGTCCAGATGGACCCAAGCCTGGCCCTCTTTGATGAAGCGCTTGATGAACTGCGCCGCGGTGATCGCCCCGCCCTCGCGCCCGCCCACGTTCATCATGTCCGCCAGGCGCGACTTCAGCTTTTCGTCATAGGCCGGCCCCATCGGCATCCGCCAGGCGCCCTCGCTTTCCGCCGCGGCCGCCTTCAGGAAAGCCCCGCACAGCGCGTCGTCATTGGAAAACACCCCGGCATGTTCCGACCCCAGCGCCACGATGATCGCCCCGGTCAGCGTGGCCAGGTTGATGATCCCCGTCGGCTTGAAGCGTTCTTGCGCATACCACAGCACATCGGCCAGCACGAGGCGCCCTTCGGCATCGGTGTTGATCACCTCGACCGTATCGCCCTTCATCGACCGGATGATATCGCCCGGACGGGTCGCCCGCCCGTCGGGCATGTTTTCCACCAGGCCCACCAGCCCCACGACATGCGCCTTGGCCTTGCGCAGGGCCAGGGTCTTCATCACCCCGGCCACAACCCCCGCGCCGCCCATGTCCATCGTCATCTCTTCCATGCCACCCGCGGGCTTGATCGAGATCCCCCCGGTGTCAAAGCAAACCCCCTTGCCCACCAGCGCAAAGGGCTCGGCATCGGACCCTTTCCAGGTCATCACCACAACCTTCGACGGACATTCCGACCCGACGCCCACCCCCAGCAGCAGCCGCATCCCCAGCCGCTCCAGCTCTTCTTCGTCCAGAACCTCGACATGAACGCCCAGATCGCGCAGACCCGTCAGCCGTTCGGCGAATTCCATCGTGGTCAGCACATTGGCGGGCTCGTTCACCAGGTCGCGGGTGAAGATCACGCCCTCGGCCACGGCGCGCGCGGCCTCCAGCGCCGCCTCACCCTCCGGGACCGAGACATTGACCGCGCCCTTCACCGTCTGCTCGCCGGTCTTGTAGGTCGTGAAGTCATAGGCCCGCAGCATCAGGCCCAGGAACAGGTCCTCCAGCCGCGCCACACCCTCGGCCAAGACCAGGATATCGGCCTTGCCCCGCGCCCGCGTGACCGAGGCGCCTGCCTTGCGCGTCTCGTCAGAGGTGGCTTTCTTGGGCAGGCGGATCAGCTGCACCGCTTCGGCCACAAGCCCCGGCAGATGGGCCAGCTCCAGCGCCTCGCCCGGCTTGACCTTGCCCCAGGCCTCTGACCCCATCGCCTTCGACAGCATCCCCCGGCTTAGTCGATCCAGCCGCCGCGCGGCCAGCGACCGCGGCACCTCGCCTTCGACGAACAGCGCGATGCGGCCCGGAACGGTCGCCAGGGTTTCCAGATCGAACGAGATCAGCGCAGGGGTCAGGGCGGCAGTCTGGATGGCGGTCATGGCAGGGCTCCGGTGCAAGGCGAGGGTGGGTTTCGGGCGCCAAGCTAGGCCCGCCCGCGGCAAATGGCCAGACGGCGTTTTTCCCCGCGCCCCGCGTCTTGGGCGGTTTTCCTTTTCCCCGCTTGCCGCTAAGGTCCGCGCAAAGGAGAAACCGCATTGCCACGGATCGACCGCTATATCTTGGGCCAGTTCCTGCAATATTTCGGCTTCTTTGCCCTGGTCATTGCCGGGGTCTATTGGGTCAACAAGGCCGTAAGCCTGTTTGACCAGCTGATCGGCGACAATCAATCGGTCTGGGTCTTTGTCCAGTTCTCGCTTTTGACCCTGCCCCAGGTGATCAAGCTGATTCTGCCGATCGCGGCCTTTATCGCCGCGGTCTATGCCACCAACCGGCTGATGGGCGATTCAGAGATGGTCGTGATGCAGGCCACCGGCTTTTCGCCCTTTCGGCTGGCGCGGCCCGTGATCTGGTTCGGCCTGATCGTCACGCTGATGGCCTCGATCCTGACGCATGTCCTGGTGCCGCAAAGCCGCAGCGCCCTGGCCGAGGCGCGTTCGGCCCTGTCGGAAAACCTGACGGCGCAGTTTCTGGAGGCGGGGACCTTCACCCATCCCGCCGCGGGGGTGACGCTGTATATCCGCGAGATTTCCGACCTTGGCGAGTTGCGCGACATCTTCTTGCAAGACGCCCGCGACACCGGGCGGCGGGCGACTTATACCGCGCCCTCGGCCCTGTTCGTGCGCGGCGAAAACGGGCCCAAGCTGATCATGCTGGGCGGTATGGCGCAGGTGATGGACGCCACGCGCCGCCTGTCGGTCACGCGCTTTGCCGATTTCACCTATGACCTGGGCGCCATGCTGGTGGGCGATGCCGCCCATGGCCGCAGCGATGACGAGCTGTCCACGCGTGAGCTTTTGTCGCCGACCGATGCGCTGATGGCCGAGACGGGGCAATCCGGCCCGGCGCTGGTCTTTACCGGCCATCAGCGTCTGGCCGAGCCGTTTTTGGGGCTTGCGGTGGCGCTGGTGGGCTTTGCGGCGCTGTTGGTGGGCGGGTTCAACCGCTTTGGCCTGTGGAAGCAGATTGCCATGGCGGTCATGGCCTTGGTCGTGGTCCAGGGCATTGCCACGACGGCGGCGGGGGTGGGTGCGCGGCTGGACAAGGGCTGGATGCTGGCCTATGTCGCGCCGCTGGTCGGGCTGGCGCTGGGGTTCGGGCTGTTGGCCTGGGCCGGGCGCAGCCGGAGGGTGGCGTGATGGTGCTGCATCTTTACATCGCGCGCCGCTTTCTGGTGCAGGTCCTGCAGATCTTTGCGGGGTTCTTTGCCCTGATGGTCGCGCTGGACATGGTCGAGGAACTGCGCCGCTTTGCAGATCAGGACATCACCCTGATGCGGGCCTTTGTGCTGGCCTTGATGAATGTCCCCGCGACCTTTTACAAACTGCTGCCGTTGATCGTGATCCTGTCGGCCATTGCGCTGTTCGTGGGCCTTGCGCGGTCCTCGGAACTGGTCGTCATGCGCGCCTCGGGGCGGTCGGGGCTGGTCATTCTGGTGGCGCCTGCCATCACGGCGTTTCTGTTGGGCGCGGTCTGTGTCTTTGTGCTGGACCCTTTGGCGGCGGCGACCTCGCGGCGCTATGACGTTCTAAGTCAGGGCCAGTCGCGCGGCGGGTCGGTCCTGTCGGTCACGGAGGCGGGGCTTTGGTTGCGTCAGGGCAGTGACGAGGGCCAGACCGTCGTATCCGCCGCCCGCGCCAATCTGGACGGGACAGAGCTTTACGACGCGACCTTCCTGACCTTTGGCCCTGATGGAACGCCGCTGGCCCGGGTCGAGGCGCAGACCGCGACCCTGATCGAGGGGGCCTGGGCCATGCAAGGCGCCAAGCGCTGGTCGCTGTTGCAGGACAATCCCGAACGCGTGGCGCAGATGTTGCAGCCCGGGGCGCTTTTGCCCACCGAACTGACGCGCGACCGCATCCGCGCCAGTTTCGGCACGCCGGGCGCCATCGGCTTTTGGGCCCTGCCCGATTATATCGCCGACCTGCACCGCGCGGGCTTTTCGGCGCTGGGTCACGAGGTCTGGTATCAGATGGAGCTGGCGCAACCGCTGCTGTTTGCCGCCATGGTGCTGATGGCGGGGGGCTTTACCATGGGTCATGGCCGGATGCGGCGCGGGGGGCTTTTGGTGCTGGGGGCGGTGCTGGCGGGGTTCACGGTGTTCTTTTTGCGCAACTTCGGTCAGGTGTTGGGGCAGAACGGGCAAATCCCGGTGCTTTTGGCGGCCTGGGCGCCCCCGCTTGCGGCCTTGTTGATGGCGCTTGGCCTGTTGCTGCATCTGGAGGATGGCTGATGGCCGGCCCGAAACCCCTGGCGACACTCTTGGCGCTTTGGCTGTGTCTGACTCTGGCCGGCCCCATCCTGCCTGCGCTTGCGCAGGATCAGGCGACGCTTGTGGCCGACAGCCTGACGCTGCAATCGCCCGACGTCATGGTCGCTGAAGGCCATGTCGAGGTGTTTTTCAAGGGCCAGCGCATCACCGCCACCCGCGTCGTCTATGACACCCCCGCCGACCGCCTGGTGATCGAAGGCCCGATCCTGATGACCGACGGGGATGGCAACGTGATCAGCGCCGACAGCGCCGACCTGTCCGCCGACCTGACCGAGGGCCTGATCCGCACCGCCCGCATCGTCATGGGCCAACAGCTGCAACTGGCCGCAGCCGAGATGTCGCGGCGCCCCGGCGTCACCGCCATGCGCGCCGTCGCGGCCTCCAGCTGCCGGGTCTGCGGCAATGGCCCCCCCCTGTGGGAGATCCGCGCCCGCGAGGTGGTCCATGACAGCGCCGCGCAGCAGATCTGGTTTTCGGGCGCCAGTCTGCGTTTTGTTGGCGTGCCGGTGGTTTACCTGCCCATGCTGCGCGTGCCGGACCCTTCGTTGCGCCGCGCCACGGGGTTCCTGTTCCCCAAGCTGCGCTCGTCGACCGCGCTTGGCAACGGGATCAGCCTGCCCTATTTCATCACGCTTGGGCGTTCGCGGGACCTGACCCTGACGCCCTTCCTGACCGACAGCGGCGGGCGGACCCTGTCCTGGCGCTATCGCCAAGCCTTCGGCGCAGGCACGCTGGAAATCGCCGGCGCCTTCAGCCGCGACAAGCTGATGGACGACCGGAGCCGCGGCTATCTGCGGGCCAATGCGGATTTCAACCTGGGCAATGACTGGCACCTGGGCTTCGACGGCACGGTCCTGTCCGACCCGGCCTATCTGCAGGACTATGCGATTTCCGACAGCGACCGGCTGGTGTCGTCGCTGCGCCTGACGCGGGTCGGGCGCGACAGCTATACATCGGCCGAGCTGACCTCGTTGCGCACCCTGCGCACGACGGAAAGCAATGCAACCCAGCCCTCCGCCCTGATCGCGACCGAGACGCGGCAGCGCTTTGTGCCGGGCGCCTTGGGGGGGATCGCGACCTTTTATGCCCAGACCTCGACCCAGCGCCGGGCCTCGACCTCGGGGGCGGATGCCGATGCCGACGGGATCGCCGATGGCCGCGACATGGGCCGGGCAAGCCTTGGGCTGACCTGGACGCGGCGCTGGGTGGGCGGCCAGGGCCTGGTGCTGGATGGCGGTTTGCAGGGCGGGGCCGACCTTTACGACATCGCCCAGGACGACATCTATGGCGGCGAGGCGGCGCGCAGCCTGATACGAGGCGCGGTCCGCCTGTCCTGGCCCTTGCTGCGCAACGATGACCGCGGCACGACCCTGGTGGAACCCGCGCTGCAGCTTGTGACCGCGCAAAGCCGCGCCACCGGCAAGGTCCCGAACGAAGACAGCCCCCTGGTCGAATTCGACGAGGCCAATCTTTATGCGCTGGACCGCTTTCCCGGCGCCGATGCGGTGGAAACCGGAGCGCGGCTGAACTTGGGCGTGACGGTGACGCGGGCGGCGGACTGGGGCGGCTATGGGCTGACCCTGGGCCGGGTTTTGCGCGCCGACGACCCGGGGCTTTTCACCGCGGCCACGGGGCTTTCGGGCAAGGCCTCGGATTGGCTGGTGGCGGGTCAGGTCTCGATGGGGATCGACGGGGGCACCCTGTCCTTCACCGGCCGCGCCCTGGTCGAAGACGACCTGTCGCTGTCGCGCTTTGAAAGCCAGTTCGCCCTGGCCCTGAACCGCAGCAGCTTTACGGGGGGCTATGAATTCGTCCAGGCCGATGCCGCCCAGGGCAGGACCCAGGACGTGCGCGAGATGGTGATCGCGGGCACGGCCAAGCTGGCGGGCAATTGGACCCTGTCGGCCTCGGACCGCTATGACCTGTCGACGCGCACGACGCGGGCCGCCTTTGGCCTGGGGTTCCGCAACGAATGTCTGGCCGTCGATCTTTCCGTCTCGCGCCGCTTCACAAGCTCGTCTATTGTCGAGCCAAGTTCGGATGTCGGCCTGACGGTCGAGCTTTTGGGACTGGGCGGGGCCTCGGATGGCCAGCCCGCCACGACTTGCCGGAGGTGAAGATGAAGGCCCTGACGACCCCCCTGCTGCGCGCGCCCCTCCTGCTGCGCGCGCTGGCCATCCTGACGCTGGTGATGGGCCCCCAAATGGGCTTTATGGCTGGCCCGGTCGCGGCCCAGGTCACGCTTGGCGGCAGCCTGGACCCGGCCCCGGTCGAAGCTGTGCCCGAGCCGGCTCCCGAGACCGGATCAGAGGCTTTCCCCACCGGTGCCGCCGATCCGATGGTTCCTGTGGCCCCCGATCCTGTCACAAGCGTGGCCCCGGTCGTCATCGTCAACGGCGCCGCGATTTCCGATTACGAGATCGACCAGCGCGCGGCTTTCCTGGCTGCGCTGCAGCAGTCTGGCGATGTGCGCAACCTGGCCTTCGACGCCCTGGTGCTGGAGCGCGCCCAATCGGTCGCGGCGGCGCAACTGGGCGTATCCGTGACACCCGAGCAGATCCGCGCCGGGATGGAGGAATTCGCCGCCCGCGCGCAGCTGACCCCCGAAGTCTTCGTGGCAGAGCTCGCCAAGGCCGGCGTCGCCCCCGAGACCTTCCGCGATTTCGTCAAGGCCGGGCTGATCTGGCGCGGCGCAACCCGCGCCAAATTTGCCGGCCGCGTCGCCGTCAGCGAAGCCGAGGTCGACCGCGCGCTTGGCATGGGCGCCTCGGCGGGCGAGGGGCGGCGGGTGCTGTTGTCCGAATTGGTGATCCCCAAGGACGAGGCCCGCGACGTCATGGCCCTGGCGCAAAGGGTGCGGCTGGCGGTCAAGACGCAAAAGGATTTCGCCCTGATGGCGCGGCAATTCTCACGCGCGGCGACGGCTTCGGGGGGCGGGGAACTGGGCTGGCTGGACGAAGACAAACTCCCGCCCGAAATCCGTGGCGCCCTGGCCGGGCTGCAGCCGGGCGAGATGACACAGGTCCTGGCGCTTGGCAGCGGCGCGGCGCTGTATTTCCTGCGCGACGAGGGAGCCGTGGCGGGCGACGCGACCTCGGGCGCCTCGGTGGTGGATTATGCGGTGCTGGCGGGGGGGACGGGCGATCTTGCGGCCCGGCTTCTGGGCTGCGACGGGCTTTATGCGCCGGCGCGCAAGGGCGGGGCGTTGGTGCGGGCCACGGCACCGGAGGCCGGCTTGCCCGCCGATCTGCGTGCCGCCGTGTCGGGGCTGGACAGCGGCGAGGCGCGGGTTCTGGCCGATGGCCGCATCCTGGTCCTGTGTTCGCGCATCCGCGCTTCGGGCTTGCCTGCGGCGCGCGATGCCGTGCGGACCGATATCTTGAACCGCAAGGTCGGGCTTTTGGCCGAGGCCTGGGCCGAAGAGCTGCGCTTCAACGCCTATATCGAGACGCCCTGAGGCGACAAGGAGGCCCCGGGTCAAGCCCGGGGCGGCTTTGCTCCCCCGGCGAAAGGCCCCCCTTACGAAAGGCCCGCATCATGACCGCCCCCATAGCCCTGACCTGCGGCGAACCGGCCGGGATCGGCGCGGAAATCGCCCCCCTGGCCCGCAAGGCCCTGCCCGACCTGCCCTTCTTCTGGATCGGCGACCCGCGCCACCTGGCCCCGGGGACCGCTTATCAGGTCATCACCTCTCCGGCCGAGGCGCTTGCAGTGCCCCCCCACCTGCTGCCGGTCCTGGCCCATGACTTCGACGGACCCGCGACGCCCGGGCTGGCGCGGGCGGAACATGCCCGCGATGTGATCGCGGTGATCGCCCGGGCCGTCGATCTGGTGACGCGCGGCGAGGCCGGGGCCATCTGCACCCTGCCGATCCACAAAAAGGCCCTGAAGGACGGTGCGGGCTTTGGCTTTCCGGGCCATACCGAATACCTGGCGCATCTGGCGGGCGATGTGCCGGTGGTCATGATGCTGGCCTCTGACACGCTGCGCGTCGTGCCCGCCACGATCCATGTGGCCCTGTCAGAGGTGCCCCGCCTGCTGACCGCGGACCTGCTGGAAGAGGTCATCCGCCTGACCCATGCCGGGCTGATCCGCGACTTCGGCATTGCGGCGCCGCGCATCGCGGTGGCCGGCCTGAACCCCCATGCCGGCGAGGGTGGCGCGATGGGCACCGAGGAACTGACCCTGATCGCCCCCCTTGTCACCCGCCTGCGCACAGAGGGCCTGAACCTGCGCGGTCCGCTTTCGGCCGACACGATGTTTCACGCCCGCGCCCGCGAGACCTTTGACGCAGCGATCTGCATGTATCACGACCAGGCGCTGATCCCGATCAAGACGCTGGCCTTCGACGAGGGCGTGAACGTGACGCTGGGGCTTCCGTTCATCCGCACCTCGCCCGACCATGGCACGGGGTTTGACATCGCGGGCAAGGGGATTGCGCGGCCTGACAGCACGGTGGCGGCCTTGGCGATGGCGGCGCGGATGGTGGCGGCGCGGGACAAGTAGGGGCGCTGCCCCTCGGCGCTTTGCGCCTCACCCCGGAGATATTTGGGTCAGTATGAAAGAGGAAGCGGCTCTTTCGATTTCATACTGACCCAAATATCTCCCGCCGGAGGCAAGCGCGCAGCGCTACTCTGCGGGTTGGATCAGGTCCCAGCGGTGGCCGAAAGGGTCGCGCCAGACGGCGACGGTGCCGTAAGGTTCATGGCGCGGGGATTCCTCGAAGAGGCCCCCCGCCTTGGTGATGCGGGCGGCGTCGCGGGCGAAATCCTCGGTCTGCAGGAAAAGCCAGACCCGGCCGCCCATCGGGGTTTGCAGGGCGGCAAGTTGTGCGGCGCCCTCGGCGCGGGCCAGGACCACGCGCAGGCCCGGGGCGGGCGCAATCGTCACCCAGCGTTTGCGGCCCTGATCCATGTCTTCCAGCAGGGGAAAGCCCAGGCCGTCGCAATAAAACGCGATGGCCGCGTCATAATCCGGCACCAGGATGGAAAAACCGGACAGCCGCATCAGGCGGGATCGCCCGGCACCACCGGCTTGCCGTCGATCTTGGTTTCGATCCTGGCGTCAGAGCGGCTTTCGGGCAGCGCGATGCGGGCGACCTGTTCGGCGATGGGCTCGACCGACAGGGGATGCAGTTCGGCCCGGTGCAATTCCGGATCACCGATGGGCGACCACTGGCCGCCCTTGTAGATCTCAAGCGCCGAGAACTTGGCCTTGTAGCCCATCTTGCGCGAGCCGGGCACCCAATAGCCCAGATAGACGTAAGGCAAGCCGGCCTCTCGCGCGATCTCGATATGGTCGAGGATGGCGAACGTGCCCAGGGACAGCGCCGTCAGGTCGGGATCGTAAAAGGAATAGACCATGCTGAGCCCGTCATCGAAGACATCGGTCAGCGACACGGCGGCCAGGGGGCGGCCGCGCTCTCCGGCGCGGGAGGGGCGGGTATATTCGATCACCCGACTTTTGATCGGGGTTTCCTCGACCATGGCGGCGAATTCGAAGACATCCATATCGGCCATGCCGCCATCGGCGTGACGCGCATCCAGATAGCGGCGAAACAGGGTAAACTGATCCTCGGTTGCCCAAGGCGAGGTCGCATTGCGCCGCAGGTGGGCGGCGCCCTTCAGGACCTTGCGCTGCGTGCGACTTGGCACGAAATCGGCCACCCTGATGCGGGCCGACAGGCAGGCGGAACATTCCGCGCAAGACGGCCGATACAGCACATTCTGTGACCGGCGAAAGCCCTGCTTGGACAGCGTGTCATTCAGCTTTTGCGCATGTTCGCCCTGCAGCGCGGTGAACAGCTTTCGTTCCATCCGGCCGTCCAGATAGGGACAGGCCTGCGGAGCCGTCACATAGAACTGCGGCGCGATGGGAAGAGTATGACGCATGGGGCCCCGAAAGCTTGCGCAGATAACGTAGCAAGGCCCAAGCCCCGCGCCAAGCCGAATTGCACGTTCATGACAACCAAAGGGCATCTTGGTTGACGGAAGCTGTGCCCAGCAAGATATCGGACAGCGAGCGATGTTCGCGCGTCAAGAGGATCAGCCCGATCGACAAAAGCTGCGGCAGAACGAAGGCCATCGAGACGGTATAGACCAGGGTATGCACGAAGGCCGTGTTGCGCTCGACGACCGTCATGGCCACGGTGTTGCCGCGGCTTTCGTGGCGGTTGACCAGCGTCAGCCCGACCACGCGCATGCCCCAGGTGGCCGAATGGCGCGACAACCCCACCCAGCGATAAAGGAAGCCGATCCCCAACCAGACGAAGCCCAGCACGAAAACCGCAAGGAACCCAGTCAGGATCACCACAAGCCCCGTCACGGCAAAGATGGCGATGCTGTCAATCGCCCAAGCCAGGAAGCGCCGCCCCGCCACTCCGGCGAAAAGACGATCCTCGCGGATCAGCGCATTGGGATAGGGATCGAGGAGGGGGGCGGGCTCGAACATCGGGGGCTCCGGTGACAGGAAAGGGGCTTTGGGTCAGCTGCGTAGCCCAGCCGGGTTGGGGCCGCCCCTCGGGGAGAGGGGCGGCTTGGCGTCAGGCTTCGGGGGCCTCAGTGGGCTTGGTGTCACGCGGGGTCTTGGCGCGATCTTCCATGAAGGCGTCGAACTCGGTCTTGTCCTTGGCATCGCGCAGGCGCTGCAGGAAGGATTGGAAGGCCTCTTGTTCGTCCATCAGGCGGCGGATCGTTTCTTCGCGGTAGGCGTCAAAGGCGCCGTTGCCCGAAGAGCGGAAGCCGCCCCCCATATTGGCGCCCCAGCCACCATGACGGTTGCCAAAGCGGTGGGAGTGGTCGTGATTGCGGCAGGAACGGCCGAACATGCGTTTGCTCCAGATCATGTATGCGAGGATGGCGAGGCCCAAGGGCCAGACAAAGATGAAACCAAGGACCATGGCGGCGATCCAGGCGCCCTTGCCGCGCTGGTCCAACCAGCCCTCGACATTGCGCGCCATGGTGGTGATGCCGCCCTTGGCCTTGGCGGCTTCGGGATAGGACTGGGTATACATTGCGTCTCCGTTTCGATGTGAATGTCTTTCACATCACCAAGATGGGCGCGGCGGGCTTTTCGCGCAAGAGGGCATGTTACGATTATTTACATTAGGCCGATTTCCGCGCATTTGCGGCTGCAGCGCCGGGGATTTCGCGGGATATTTTGCGGAAGTTGCGCCAGCGACCCGCGCACCGCAAGAAAACAACAAAAAATCCGCATCGCGCGACATTTTTCGTGTCGTTTTGCGGTTGACGCTGCAAAGCGGCGCCCATAGTGTCGCCTCCATCGGGAAAGGGAGGCCATAATGCGTCTTCTTGTAATCATCAGGGTGGGGCGCTTGGGCCGGTAGCGGCAGCCAGATATGGCATCCATGCGCCCTCGGGATCAGATCCCCGAGGGTTTTTTGTTGGGCTGGAAGGATAAGACATGGCGACGATGACCGGTGCGAAGATGGTGGTTCAGGCGCTGAAGGAACATGGCGTCGAGGTGGTCTTTGGCTATCCCGGCGGCGCGGTGCTGCCGATCTATGACGAGATCTTCCAGCAAAACGACATCCGCCACATTTTGGTGCGCCACGAACAGGGTGCGATCCATATGGCCGAGGGCTATGCCCGGTCCACCGGCAAGGTCGGCGTCGCTTTGGTGACGTCGGGTCCGGGGGCCACCAATGCGGTCACGGGTCTGACCGATGCGCTGCTGGATTCGATCCCGATCCTGGTGATCTCGGGCCAGGTGCCCACCTTCATGATCGGCACCGACGGCTTCCAAGAGGCCGATACGGTCGGCATCACGCGGCCTTGCACCAAGATGAACTGGCTGGTCAAGGACACGGCCAACCTGGCCGCCACGATCCACGAGGCCTTTCATGTCGCCTTTTCGGGCCGTCCGGGCCCGGTGCTGATCGACATCCCCAAGGATGTGCAGTTTGCCAATGCGACCTATGTGCCCAAGGCCGAGGCGCGGCCGTCCCATTATGCCCCCCGCGTGCGGGGCGATGCGGATCAGATCACCCGTCTGGTCGAGATGATCGAACAGGCCGAACGCCCGGTGTTTTACACCGGCGGCGGCGTGGTGAACTCCGGTCCGCGGGCCTCGGCGCTGTTGCGGGAACTGGTGGCCGAGACGGATTTCCCGATCACCTCGACGCTGATGGGGTTGGGGTCTTATCCGGCATCGGGCAAGAACTGGCTGGGCATGTTGGGGATGCATGGGCTTTATGAGGCCAACCTTGCCATGCATGGCTGCGACCTGATGATCAACGTCGGTGCGCGGTTCGATGACCGGATCACCGGGCGGATCAAGGATTTCTCGCCGGGGTCGAAAAAGGTCCATATCGACATTGATCCTTCGTCGATCAACAAGGTCATCCATGTTGACGTCGGCATCGTCGGTGACATCACCCTTGTTCTGGAAGAGGTCCTGAAACAGTGGCGCGCGCGGGGGTCCAAGACCGCAAAGCCGGCCTTGAAGACCTGGTGGGCGCAGGTCAACGCCTGGCGGGCGGTGAAATGCCTGACCTACAAGGGCTCGACCAAGACGATCAAGCCGCAGCACGCCTTGGAGCGGCTGGAGGCGCTGACGAAGGGCCACGACCGCTATATCACCACCGAAGTCGGCCAGCATCAGATGTGGGCGGCGCAGTTCCTGGGCTTCGAGGACCCGAACCGCTGGATGACCTCTGGCGGTCTGGGCACCATGGGTTACGGCTTGCCCGCCAGCATCGGCGTGCAGATCGCCCATCCCGACGCTTTGGTGATCAACGTCGCTGGCGAGGCCTCGTGGTTGATGAACATGCAGGAAATGGGCACGGCGATGCAGTTCCGCGCCCCGGTCAAGCAGTTCATCTTGAACAACGAGCGTCTGGGCATGGTGCGCCAGTGGCAAGAGCTGTTGCATGGCGAGCGCTATTCTCATTCCTGGAGCGAGAGCCTGCCGGATTTCGTCAAGCTGGCCGAGGCATTCGGCTGCAAGGGCATCCGGATCGACGACCCGGCCGACCTGGACGAAGCAATCCTGGAGATGATCCGCTATCCCGGCCCGGTGATCTTCGATTGCCGCGTGGAAAAGCACGAGAACTGCTTCCCGATGATCCCGAGCGGAAAGCCGCATAACGAGATGCTTTTGGGCGATGCGGATACCCAAGGGGTGATCGGGTCGAAGGGCGCGGTGCTGGTGTGAGACGTCGCAGCGGGGGTTTCACACCCCCGCACCCCCGTGGGATATTTGTGAAAAGATGAAATGGAGGGCGGTGCTTTTGCTGCCGGGACCTTCCAAGGGATGAGGCTAAAGACATGAACGCTTTGAACATCAAAAAGGGCTCGTCGAGCCATTCGGCCTATGAGCTGCGCGACCCCAATGGCGATCTGATCGAGAGCCATACCCTGGCCGTGCTGGTGGCCAACGAAAGCGGGGTTCTGGCGCGGGTCATCGGGCTGTTTTCCGGGCGCGGCTATAACATCGAAAGCCTGACGGTCGCGGAAGTCGACCATGAGGGGCACCGGTCGCGCATCACCGTCGTCACGCGCGGCGGCCCCGCGGTCATCGCCCAGATCAAGGCGCAGCTGGAGCGGATGGTGGTGGTCCATGAGGTCCATGACCTGACCGCCGAGGGTCCTGCGGTGCAGCGGGAACTGGCGCTGTTCAAGGTGCGGGGCAAGGGCGAAACCCGGGTCGAGGCGATGCAGCTGGCCGAGATTTTCCGCGCCAAGGTGGTGGATTCGACGCTGGAATCCTTCGTGTTCGAACTGACCGGCACGCCGGAAAAGATCGACGCCTTTGCCGATCTGATGCGGCCCCTGGGCCTGGCCGAGATCGCGCGCACCGGCGTGGCGGCCCTGTCGCGCGGCGTCTGAGGCGGGCCCCGGGGGTATACGAAAGCAGCTTGACCGGCAGCAGGGCTCTGCTTCACTTGGCGTAGCCCGGGGTATACCCCGGGTTTTGCCTTGCAAGCGGTCCGATCCTGTTAGCCCCGCCCGATATAGGGCATGTCGCGGGCCATGATCGTCATGAAGGGCACGTTCACATCCAAGGGCAGGCGCGCCATGGTCAGGACCGCTTCGGCCACATGGGTGACGTCCATCGTCGGCTCGATCCTGGTCTGGCCATCGGCCTGCGGGACCCCGGTCTGGAACTGCGCCGCCATCTGGGTCAGCGCGTTGCCGATGTCGATCTGGCCCACCGCGATGTCGAACTTGCGCCCGTCCAGACCCAGCGTCTTGGTCAGACCCGTCACCGCATGTTTCGTCGCCGTATAAGGCGCCGAGCCCGGGCGCGGCACATGGGCGGAAATCGAGCCGTTCTGGATGATCCGCCCGCCCTGGGGGCTTTGCCGCCGCATCTGGCCAAAGGCCGCGCGGGCGCAAAAGAACATGCCGTTCAGGTTCACGTTCACGACGTTCAGCCAGTCGTCGATGGAGATCTCGTCAATCGGCGCCGCCTTGGCGCCCTGGCCTGCGTTGTTGAAAAGGCAATCCAGCCGCCCCCATTCCGCAGCCGCCTTGTCGAAAGCCGCTTGCACCTGGGCGGGGTCCGTCACGTCACAGGGCAATATCAGGGCGTCGCTGTCGCCAGCCGTCTCGGCCAGGGCATCCCTGCGGCGGCCGATCAGGCCCACGCGCCAGCCCGCGGCAAGAAAGGTGTGCGCCGTGGCGCGGCCGATGCCAGAGCCCGCGCCGGTGATGAGAATGGTTTGGGTCAAAGGAGGCTTTCCCTGTGGGTGGATGTGGACAGGAACTCGGGGTTGATCTCGACACCCCAGCCGGGGAGGTCGGGGACCGTCATGCAACCGTCCCGGATGGCAAAGGGGTCGCCAAGGAAAAGCCCGTCCTGCCAAGGGTAGTAATCCAGGCCCTCGATGGAAAACTCAAGATATTTCCCGGCGTTGGGGATGGCGCGCAACAGATGCGCCGTGCAGATCGTCACCAATGACAGGTTGGCCGCATGGGGGGTGATGGGCAGGCCCGCCTTGGCGCCCATTTGACAGACCATCAACGTGCGGGTCATGCCACCCATATACATCACATCGGGTTGCAGGATATCGACGGACTTGCGGTCGATCATCAGGTGCCAACTGGACAGCTCGCAATCCTGTTCTCCGCCCGCGACATCCATCGTCAGCGCCGCGCGGACCTGCGCCGTCTGGTCGTATTCCCAATAGGGACAGGGTTCCTCGAAATGGCCGATGCCGTGGTCTTGGAGCCTATGCCCGACCTCGATCGCGGCCTTGGGGGCGTAGCAGGAATTGCCGTCAACCAGCTTGTCCACATCGCCCAAAGCGCGTGAGACGACTTCGATCACCTCGGGCGTGCGGCCGGGCCATTCGTCCTGACCGCGGCCACATTCGGCGCCGACGCGCCATTTGAAGGCGGTGAATCCGTCGCGATCCCGCAGGGCGCAAAGCCGGGCAGCCTCGTCCTTGGGCGTGATGTCGCGCTTCATCGACGAGGCATAGGCGCGGACTTTTCCGGGGCTTCCGCCAAGGAGTTCGGCCACCGACTTGCCCTGAGCGCGCCCCCGGTGGTCCCAGACGGCGGTGTCAAACCCGGTCTGAGCGCGGCGCAGGTAACTTCCGGGGAACTTGTGTTCCTTTTCATAGATCCTTTGCAGCGTGTCTTCCATCGCGTCAATGTCGGTGCCCAGCACATGAGGCGCGACCTGCCGGTGGAAGATTTCCGCCGTGATATCCGCGTTATAGGTCGAAAGCTGCCCCCAACCCGTCGCGCCATCCTCGGTCGTCACCCGGGTGAAGGTCACGAAAGGATTGCCGAAGGTTTCAAGCCTGGTGATCTTCATGGATGGGTTCCTTTGAGAGGAAGGCTGGGGGACGCTCGCGCCCCGCCCAAATGCATGGCTCGAGCCCCCCGTGAGTATTTGCGTCAGTATGAAAGGGGCAAGGCGGGGTTTCTGTGACTTTCGCGACCGGGTCGTGTCGCGGGCGTTACAGCCACTTCTTCCATTTGAAGAACCCCAGCGTGATCAGCGCCGAGGCCAGCATCATGACCAAGGCCATGGGATAGCCGAACCACAGGTCCAGTTCGGGCATCAGGCGGAAGTTCATGCCATAGACCGAGGCGATCAGCGTCGGCGGCATGAACAGCACCGCCACGACCGAAACGATCCGCACCGTCGTGTTCTGCGCCAGATTGATCATCCCCAGGGTCGCATCGGTGGCCTGGGCCACGCGGGCGGTCAGGTAATCGCCATGCACCTCCAGCGCCTGAACATCGCGCGACAGGCCGATGATCGTGGATTTATAGGGCTCGGCCTGGGCGCGGTCCTCTAGCCCAAGACGAAAGAACCCCAGCGCGCGGTCAAGGGTCAACAGCGACAGGCGGCAGTTGGCGACCATGTCGGATTGGCGGCCAGCGACCTCTAGCGCGTCTTCCAGCTGGGCGGGGGAATGGGCGGTGTTGGGGGCGAAAAGGCTGCGGGTGATCTTGTCCAGCTCGCGCCCTGCCCCCTCCAGCAGGTCAGCGATGCGGCCGATGATCTCCTCGCACAGACCCAGAAAGATGCGCTCGGGTGTTTCGCAGCCAAGGCCGGTCTTGCCCGCGCGGGCCGGATAGGTCTCGAAGGGGCGCGGCGTGTGATAGCGCACCGTCACCAGCTTGCCGCGGCCCAAAAGGAAGGCCACCGGCCCGTTGATCGGCGTGATCATGTCATCGCGCGACAGGCCCGGCACCAGGATCGTCATGATGTCGAAACCGTCCTCGCGATACAGCCGGGCAGAGATCTCGATTTCCTCAAGATCGGCCAGCGTCGGCACTTCGGGGACAAAGGGGGCGACAAGGGCGGCCTCGGTCGGCTCGGGCTTGGCCAGGTCGATCCACAGCGCCTGATCGGGGGTGCAGGGTCCAAGGTTGTCGGCTGTGGGGTGGAAGGCGAAAAGCATGAGCGGTCCTTTGGCGGTCCTTTCGTGGTCCCTATCGGTCGCACAAGCCAAGGCTGGACAAAAGCCCCCAAAAGAGGGGAAACCGGTGGCATGGGGGTGGCGATGTTCGACCTGGTGATTTTCGATTGCGATGGGGTGTTGATCGACAGCGAGATCATCAGCGCCCGGATGCTGGTGGACGCGCTGGCGGGCCTTGGGGTCACGATCGACATGGACTATGTGGCGCGTCATTTCCTGGGGCGCAGTTATCCGACCGTGATGAAGGTGATCCGCGCCGAATTCGGGCTGACGCTGACGGCAGAGTTCGAAGAGCAATACCGCGCGCGCCTGCTGGCCGCCTTCGAGACCGAGTTGCGGGTGATGCCGGGGGTGCGCGCCGTGCTGGAGCGCCTGACCCCGCCTCCCGTGGTTGGGCCTCCCTCTTTTGCCCCCTCCCCCACTCCTGTCCCCTGGTGCGTGGCGACCTCGTCGTCTCCGCGCCGGGCCGAGCGCAGTTTGCAGATTGCGGGCCTGTCGGATCTGACCGCGGGACGGGTCTTTACCGCGTCAATGGTGGCGCGGGGCAAACCTGCGCCGGACCTGTTCTTGCATGTGGCCGCGCATTACGGGGCGCGGCATTGCCTGGTGATCGAGGACAGTTTGAACGGCGTGCGGGCCGGGCTTGCGGCGGGGATGGAGGTCTGGCGCTTTACCGGCGGCAGCCATCTTGTGGCGCCCCTGCCCGAGGCGCCCGAAGATGCCCGCGCCCATCTGGAATTCACTGATTTTGCGGAGTTTTCCGCCCTTTTGGCCCGGAGGGCATGATGGCTAAATCGCCGCTGATGGATGAACCTTCGCTGCATGACGAGGCGGCCCGGGCGGGCTGGCTTTACTACCTTGGCGGCATGACCCAGGACCAGATTGCGGCCGAACTTGGGGTCTCGCGGCAAAGGGCGCAACGGCTGGTCAGCCGCGCGGTGGCCGAGGGGCTGATCCAGGTCCGCCTGTCGCATCGCATCGGCGCCTGTCTGGACCTGGAGGCCGCCTTGACCGACCGCTTTGGCCTGGCCCGCGCCCGGGTTGCGCCCTTTGCGGGGCCGGGGGTCGATCCGGTGCGCGCCACCTCTCCGGCGGCGGCGGCAGAGCTGGAACGGGTGCTGCGCATGGCCGAGGGCAAGGTGATCGCGCTGGGAACGGGGCGCAGTCTGCGCGGCATGGTCGATGCCATGGACGAAATTGCCGCAGCGCAGCATCGGCTGGTTTCGCTGATCGGCAACATCGCCCCAGATGGCTCTGCCAGCTTTTTCGATGTCGTCATGCGGCTGGCCGACAAGGTCCGCGCGCCGCATTACCCGATGCCCGTGCCGGTGATCTCCACGACCGAGGCCGAAAACGACGCCTTTCACGCGCTGGCCCCGGTGCAGCGCGTGGTGGAACTTGCCCGCAAGGCCGATGTGATCTTTGTCGGCGTCGGCCAGATGTCGGATGACGCGCCGCTGTTGAAGGACGGCTTTGTCACCCGCGACGAGTTGGACGCGATGCAGGCCGCCGATGCCTGCGGCGAGGTCGCGGGCTGGGTCTATGATTCGTCGGGTCAATACCTGGATCTTGGGACGAATCGCCGCACCGGAGGGGTGCGGGTCGAGCCCAATCTCCCCCGTCCGGCCATCGGAATAGCCGCCGGCGCACAAAAGACCGCGGCCATTGCTGCAGCGCTGAAAGCCCGAATTCTCAACGGTTTGGTGACAGATGAGCCCACCGCAGAGGCACTTTTGAAACTCTGACCTTCGCAGATGCAGCATGGGATGGGGCTTGACCCGTCACACCCAGGTATGAGTAATTGCCCAACAAGCGATGAAATGCTCAGATCGCTTTTTGGGAGGACTGCTATGAACATGACTTTGCGTGCCCTATTGGGCGCGACGGCCTTGCTTGCCCTGACCGGGGTGGCCATGGCCGAAACCGAGATCACCGTGGCGACCGTGAACAACGGCGACATGGTGCGGATGCAGGGGCTGATGGACGACTTCTATGCCAAGCACCCCGACATCAAAGTCAACTGGGTGACGCTGGAAGAAAACGTCCTGCGCCAGAACGTGACCACCGATATCGCCACCGGCGGCGGCCAATATGACGTGCTGACCATCGGCACCTATGAGGTTCCGATCTGGGGCAAGCAGGGCTGGCTGGCCTCGCTGGACGACCTGCCCGCAGACTATGACGTCAACGACCTGCTGCCCGCAATCCGCGGCGGCCTGACCGTCGACGGCAAGCTGATGGCCTCGCCCTTCTATGGCGAATCCTCCATGGTCATGTATCGCAAGGACCTGATGGAGGCCGCGGGCCTGACCATGCCCGACGCGCCGACCTGGGCCGATATCGAAAAGGCCGCCGCGGCCATGACCAACCGCGACGCCGAAATCAACGGCATCTGCCTGCGCGGCAAGGCCGGCTGGGGCGAAAACATGGCCTTCCTGACCGCCATGTCGAACTCTTTCGGCGCGCGCTGGTTCGATGAGACCTGGAAGCCCCAGTTCGATCAGCCCGAGTGGAAGGCGACGCTGGACTTCTATCTGAACCTGATGACGCAATACGGTCCCGCTGGCGCCAGCAACAACGGCTTCAACGAGAACCTGACCCTGTTCCAACAGGGCAAGTGCGGCATGTGGATCGACGCGACCGTTGCGGCGTCCTTCGTGACCGGCAAGGATTCGACCGTCGCCGACAAGGTCGGTTTCGCTCTGGCGCCGGACAATGGTCTGGGCAAGCGCGGCAACTGGCTCTGGGCCTGGTCGCTGGCCATCCCGGCGTCGTCGACCAAGCAGGATGCGGCCAAGACCTTCATCAACTGGGCGACCAACAAGGACTATCTGGCGCTTGTCGCGTCGAAAGAAGGCTGGGCCAACGTTCCTCCGGGCACGCGCACCTCGCTGTATTCGAACGAAGAATACGCCAAGGTCCCCTTCGCCAAGATGACCATCGACTCGATCAACGCGGCTGACCCGAACGCTCCGACCGTCAAGCCGGTGCCTTATGTCGGCGTCCAGTTCGTCGCCATCCCCGAGTTTCAGGGTCTGGGCACCTCGGTGGGCGAGATCTTCTCGGCCGCTCTGGCGGGCCAGCAAACCTCGGATGAGGCCCTGGCTGCGGCGCAAACCGTCGTCACCGACGAAATGACCGCTGCAGGCTACATCAAGTAAGACCGAACGAGGGGGGGCGGACTCCCTCCGGTTCCCCCCTCGCCTCCCAAGCCTGCGGACGTCCGCGTCCGCAGGACCCCTTATCGCCCCCAAAGGCCCGACCCGCTGCGGTCGAAGCCCACCTGCCAGAACCCCGGAGCCGCCCATGTCGACGCAATCCACCCGGTTCGCCGCGCGCCTGATGGTCGCGCCCTCGGTCTTCGTCCTGTTCATCTGGATGATCGTGCCCCTGGCGATGACGCTGTATTTCTCGTTCCGCTTTTACCGGCTTTTGTCGCCCGAACGCGCGGGCTGGACGGGCCTGACCAATTACACCTGGTTCTTCAAGGCCCCCGATTTCTGGCTGGCCATGGGCAATACCCTGCTTTTGGTCGGCGGCGTTCTGGTGATCACGGTGGTTCTGGGCACGCTGATCGCGCTGCTGATCGACCAGCCGGTCTATGGCCAGGGCCCCTTGCGCATCCTGGTGATCGCGCCCTTCTTCGTCATGCCCCCGGTCGCCGCCTCGATCTGGGAGAACCTGTTCATGCATCCGCAGAACGGCCTTTTCGCCGCCGTGGCGCGGGGCTTGGGTGGGCAACCGATCCTGTTTCTGGAAAGCTATCCCATGGCTTCGGTCATCGGGATCGTGTCCTGGGAATGGCTGCCCTTTGCCACGCTGATCCTGCTGACCGCGCTGCAATCGCTGTCGTCCGAACAGCTGGAGGCCGCGGAAATGGACGGGGCCAGCGGGCTGAACCGGTTCCGCTATATCATCTTGCCGCATATGACCCGCGCCATCACGGTCGTCGTGCTGATCCAGACCATCTTCCTGCTGGGCATTTTCGGCGAGATCTTTACCACGACCCAGGGCGGGCCCGGGTCGGCGTCCAACACCCTGCCCTACATGATCTTCAAACAAGCCATCGTCGCCAAGGACATCGGACGCGCCGCCGCCGGTGGCATCATCGCGGTGATCCTGGCCAATATCGTCGCCTACTTCCTGATGCGCGGCATCGGCAAGAACCTGGACGCGTAAGGAGCCCCCATGGCACGTGCAACGACACCCCGCCGCAAGGCCCTGACCACATTGGCCGCCTGGTCGGTCGCCCTGATCATCTTCTTCCCGGTGCTGTGGATGATCCTGACCTCGTTCAAGACCGAGGCCTCCGCCGTGGCCTCGCCGCCCGAGTTCCTAGGAGCAAGCTGGACGCTGGAGAACTACGCCGAGGTCTGGTCGCGGTCGGACTATCCGCGGTTCTTCTGGAACTCGGTGGTGATCTCGGTCGGCTCGACCCTGTTGGGTCTGGTCATCGCCATCCCCGCCGCCTGGTCGATGGCCTTTGTGCCGGGCAAAAAGACCAAAGACCTGCTGATGTGGATGCTGTCGACCAAGATGATGCCCGCCGTAGCCGTCATGATCCCGATTTACCTGCTGTTCCAATGGCTTGGCATCTATGATAGCAAGATCGGCCTGGTCATCGCGCTGATGCTGATGAACCTGCCGATCATCGTCTGGATGCTTTACACCTATTTCAAGGAAATCCCGGGCGAAATCCTGGAGGCCGCGCGCATGGATGGCGCGGGCCTGTGGAACGAGGTCGTCTATGTGCTGGCGCCCATGGCCGTGCCCGGCATCGCCTCGACCGTGCTGTTGAACGTGATCCTGGCCTGGAACGAGGCCTTTTGGACCATCACGCTGACCACGACCAAGGCGGCACCGCTTTCGGCCTTTATCGCCAGCTTTTCGGCGCCTCAGGGCCTGTTTTACGCGAAACTCTCGGCGGCCTCGACCATGGCCATTGCGCCGATCCTGATACTCGGCTGGTTCAGCCAAAAGCAACTCGTCCGCGGCCTGACCTTTGGCGCGGTGAAGTGAGGACAAAATGGGTAAAATCGTTCTGAAATCTGTCCGCAAGAGCTTTGGCGAAGTCGATGTCATTCCGGGCATCGACCTGACCATCGAGGACGGCGAATTCGTGGTCTTTGTCGGGCCTTCGGGCTGCGGCAAATCCACCCTTCTGCGCCTGATCGCGGGGCTGGAGGATGTGACCGCCGGGACCATGGCCATCGACGGGCGCGACGTGACGGCGGCGGCGCCCTCGGAACGCGGGCTGGCGATGGTGTTTCAGAGCTATGCCTTGTATCCCCATATGACGGTGCGCAAGAACATCGCCTTTCCGCTGAAGATGGCGGGCCTGTCGCAGGCGGATCAGGACGCCAAGGTGACGGCGGCGGCCAAGGTCTTGAACCTGACCAACTACCTGGAGCGTCGCCCGGGCCAGCTTTCGGGCGGTCAGCGGCAGCGGGTGGCCATCGGTCGGGCGATTGTGCGCGAACCCTCGGCCTTTTTGTTCGACGAGCCGCTGTCGAACCTGGATGCCGCGCTTCGCGTCACCATGCGTCAGGAAATCACCGAACTGCACCAGTCGCTGAAGACCACGATGATCTATGTGACCCATGATCAGGTCGAGGCGATGACCATGGCCGACAAGATCGTGGTGCTGAACGCGGGCCATATCGAACAGGTGGGCTCTCCGCTGGAATTGTATAACACCCCGGCCAATACCTTTGTCGCGGGCTTCATCGGCTCGCCCAAGATGAACCTGATCGAGGGGCCCTTGGCCGCCGAACAGGGCGCCCATGCCATCGGCGTGCGGCCCGAACATATGGGCATCGTGTCCGAGGGCGGTTGGGAGGGCAAAGTGCTGCTTTCCGAACATCTGGGGTCGGATACGTTCCTGAAGGTGCAAACGGTGAACGCCGGCACCCTGACGGTGCGGGCGGGCGGCGAGGTGCGGCTGTCCCATGGCGACACGGTGCGGCTGGCGCCCCTGCCCGGCAAGACCCATCGCTTCGGGTCAAACGGGCTGGCGCTATGAGGCTGAAGGGCAAATCCGCGCTGATCACCGGGGCCGCCCGCGGCATCGGGCGGGCCTTTGCCGCCGCCTATGTGGCCGAGGGCGCAAGGGTGGCGGTGGCCGACATCGACAAAGCCGCGGCTGAGGCGACCGCGGCAGAGATCGGCGGCTATGCGGTGCATCTGGATGTGACCTCGCAGGCCTCCATTGACGCCGCCGTCGCGCGGGTCGTCGATGTCGCGGGCGGCATCGACATTCTGCTGAACAACGCCGCAAGCTTTGACCTGGCGCCGATTGTCGACATCACCCGCGCCAGTTACCAAAAGCTGATGGATATCAACGTCGCCGGCACGCTTTTCCCCCTGCAAGCCGTGGCGCGGCAGATGATCGCGCAGGGCCGCGGCGGGCGGATCATCAACATGGCCTCTCAGGCCGGGCGGCGCGGCGAGGCGCTTGTGGGCGTCTATTGCGCCAGCAAGGCCGCGGTGATTTCCCTGACGCAATCGGCGGGGATGGACCTGATCAAGCACGGGATCAAGGTCAACGCCATCGCCCCCGGTGTCGTCGACACGCCCATGTGGGACCAGGTCGATGCGCTGTTCGCGAAATACGAAAACCTTCCCCTTGGCGAGAAAAAGCGTCAAGTGGGTCTGGCCGTGCCCTATGGCCGCATGGGCCGCCCCGAGGATCTGACCGGGATGGCCGTCTTCCTTGCCTCTGACGAGGCCGATTACATCGTCGCCCAGACGTTCAACGTCGACGGCGGGAACTGGATGAGCTGATGACCTACGCGACCCCCGCCTATGACCGCAAAGCCCTGACGCCCGGCATCGTCCATATCGGGCTTGGCAACTTTCACCGCGCCCATATGGCGGTCTATCTGGACGACCTTTTCGCCTTGGGTGAGGGTCACGATTGGGCCATCATCGGCGCGGGCGTCCGGGCCCCCGATGCGCGGATGCGCGATGCGATGCTGGGCCAGGATTGCCTGTCCACGGTGATCGAGCTGGACCCCTCGGGCCGGCGCGCGCGGCGTGTGGGGTCGATGATCGACTTTCTGCCGGTGCAGCCCGACAATGCCGCGCTGATCACGGCGATGACGCAGCCCGAAATCCGCATCGTGTCGCTGACCGTGACCGAGGGCGGCTATTTCATGGACTCCGCCGGCCGTTTCGATGCCTCGGCGCCTGACATCGTCGCAGATGCGCCGCGTCCGCATATGACGGCCTTTGGTGCGATCATCGCGGCGCTGCGGGCGCGGCGAGAGGCTGGCGTGGCGCCCTTTACCGTCATGTCCTGCGACAACCTGCCCGGCAATGGCCATGTAACGCGGGCGACCGTCTGCGGGCTCGCGCAGGTGTCGGACCCCGATTTCGCCGCTTGGATCGAGAAAAACGTGGCCTTCCCCAACGGCATGGTCGACCGCATCACCCCCGCGACCGGTGAGCGCGAGCGCGCCATGGCGGCGGACTTTGGCCTGGGCGATGATCCGGTCCCGGTCACGTGCGAGCCCTTCCGGCAATGGGTGCTGGAGGATCACTTCCCCCTTGGCCGTCCGGCGTTTGAAAAGGTCGGCGTGACCTTCACCGATCACGTCCATGAATTCGAGACGATGAAGATCCGCATCCTGAACGGCGGCCATGCGATCATCGCCTATCCCGGCGGCCTGCGCGGCATCCATTACGTCCACGAGGCGATGGCCGATCCGACGATCCGCGGTTTCCTTGATGCGGTCGAAACCCGCGAGATCCTTCCGATCGTGCCTCCGGTGCCGGGCGTTGCTTTGGAGGACTACAAGTCCCTGATCATCCAGCGCTTTTCCAACCCCGAGGTCGCCGATACCGAACGCCGCCTCTGCCTTGACGGGTCCAACCGCCAGCCGAAGTTCATCGTCCTGTCGATCCGCGACAACCTTGCGCGCGGGGTCATGCCCCTGGGTCTGATCCTGGAATCCGCGCTGTGGTGCCGCTATTGCTTTGGCGTCGACGAGGCCGGCGCGGTGATCGAGGCCAATGATCCGAACTGGGACATGCTGCAAAAAGCGGCGCAGGCGGCGAAGTCTGACCCCGCCGCCTGGATTGCGCTGGAGTCGATCTATGGCGACCTGGCGCAAAACAAGGCCTTTGTCGCGGCCTTTGGCGACGCGCTGAACGCGGTCTGGACCAAGGGCGCCTTTGGGGCGATGCAGGATTATATCACCCGGGCCTGAGAAAAGAGGCGGCGGCAGGCTTCCTCCTCGATCCTGTCCCGCGTCTTGGCGGTGCGCTGCGGTGCACCGCCTTTTTCATGGGCGTTGTTGCGAAAACATCATGTTTGCAAAGCGGAATCCTGGTTGACGCATGGTGAATACCAGCGCACTGACAAGGGACAAGCGTTTTCATGGAGAGTGAAATGATAAAATTGATTTCTGCTGCAGCCCTGAGCTTGGGACTCGCCGTCTCGGCCCAGGCTGCCACCGTCGATTTCGAAGGCGGGGCGACGCCCGTGATCGTCGGCGGCCTGTCTACGCCCACCGAGGGCTATTCGGCCCGCGGGTTTGGCGCGACCTTTCTGCGCAGCTCCAACGCGCTGCAGCTGACGTTCGTGAATTTCGCCGCAAGCGCGGTGTCGATTGCCTTTGACCTGGCGATCATCGACTCCTGGGACGGGATCGGTGGCAGCCCTGGCCCTGACCAGCTGCATGTGTCGGTCAATGGGACCGAGGTGCTGAGCCCGGTTTTCGCCAATGCTTCGGGCATCGACCAGATCTCGGCGGCGGATGCCGGCAAGATCACCGAAACCTTCGGCGCGGCGAACATCGGTTTCAGCTTCTGGAATGACCGCTCTTTCCATGTCAACCTTGGCACGCTGAGCCATGTGGCCGGGACTGACCTGGTGATTTTCTTCTCCCTTCCGGGTGCCCAGGGGCTGACGGACGAAAGCTTTGCCGTCGACAATATCACGCTGAACGTTCCGGCCGTGCCGGTTCCGGCCAGCCTGCCGCTGCTGCTCGCCGGTTTTGGCGCGCTGGGGATGCTGCGTCGCCGCCGCTAAGGCTTTTGTCACCACGACCCTTGCTGCAAAAGGCCCCCGACCATCGTCGGGGGCCTTTTCGTATCAGTCATCGCCAAGGGTCTATTGCAACTGCAACTGGCCCTGCACCGTCGCCGTCAGATCGCCCAACGAGAAAGGTTTGGGCAAAAAGACCGAATTCGGAATGCGCGCCTGGGTTTCGGACAGCGCATCTTCGGCATAGCCGGACACAAAGATCACCTTCACATTTGGCCGCTCTTCCAAGGCCTGGCGCACCCAGCTTGGCCCGTCCATCCCCGGCATGACCACATCGGTCACAAAGATATCGACGTTCAGCGAAGGGTCCTCCAGCGTCTTCAGCGCCTCTTCGGCGTTTTCCGCCTCCAGCACGGTATAGCCGCGCATCCGCAGGGCGCGGCTGGCAAAGGCGCGCACCGGCGCCTCGTCCTCGACCAGAAGAACCACGCCTTCGCCTTGTTTCAGCACGACTTTCTTCTTTTCCTCGACCAATTCGGCCGGCCCCGAATGGATCGGGAAATACAGCGAGAAGGTCGAGCCCCGGCCCACATCGCTGTCCACAAAGATAAAGCCGCCCGACTGTTTGACGATGCCATAAGCCGTCGACAGGCCAAGCCCCGTGCCCTCGCCCACTTTTTTGGTCGTATAGAAGGGTTCGAAAATCTTCTGCAACCGATCCTCGGGGATGCCGCAGCCGGAATCCTGCACCGTGATCACCGCATACTCGCCCGCAGGCACCGTGGCGCGGTCGCGCGTCATGGGTTCGTGCAGCGAAATCGCCTCGGTATCGACCCGGATCACCCCGCCTTGCGGCATGGCATCGCGGGCATTGACGACCAGGTTCATGAGAACCTGCTCCAGCTGGCGCTTGTCGGCCCGGATCGCCCCCAGCTTCTGACCATGGTTCAGCTGCAGCCGCACCCTTTCGCCCACCAGCCGGTTCAAAAGATGCGCCAGGTCCGAAAGCACATCCTCAAGATCCAGACGTTCGGGCTTCAGGGTCTGCTTGCGGCTATAGGCCAGAAGCTGACTGACCAGCGATGCCGCGCGATTGGCGTTCTGATGGATCTGCACCAGGTCGCCGTAATCAGGGTCCTCGCGTTCGTGGCGCATCAGCAAAAGGTCGCAATGCCCCGAAATCGCGGTCAGCAAGTTGTTGAAATCATGCGCAATCCCGCCCGCAAGCTGACCGATGGCCTGCATCTTCTGGCTTTGGACGAACTGCGCCTCCAGCGTCTTGAAGGCGGTGGCGTCCTGCAGCACGGCCAGAACCTCGGGCCGGCCATGTTCGACGATGCGCCGCAGCATGACCTGCAAAAACACCTCGCCATCGACCAGCCGCGCCCGCAGCATTTCCGACCGCGCAGGCGCCCGTTCTGAGACGATGTCATCCAGCCAATCCGAGACCGGACGCCCCAAGCCCTCTAGCAGGTCATGGGCCATGATCCCCGGCTCGCCGGTCAGGTTCAAGATCGCGCGGGCCGCCGCATTGGCCACGATCAGCGCGCCGTTGGCGGCGAATTTGGCCAAGGGCACCGGCACATGTTCGAAATCGGCCATCGCCGAGGGCAAGGGCGTCCCCTCGGGCACCGGCAGAAGATAGATTTCGCGCCGCTCTCCGGGGCCCTCAAGCTCGGCCAGGATGGCGCGGGTCGGGCCATCGACGCCCTGAACCTCGACCTCTTCGCCGGAGTGAAGGATCGGCGTGTTGAAAATCCGGTCCAGACGTTTGGGCCGTCCGCCGACCAACCGCCGCATCGCCTCGTTTGAATAAAGGATCACGCCGGCCTTGTTCGAGGTCAGCATCGGCAGGGACAGCGCATCCGCCCCTCCGCGCCCACCGCCGCGATCCTGAAACTCTTCCAGCCGCCACATGAAGCGGTCATCGCCCATCTTGGCCACCGAGAGCCGGATGTGACCGCGCCGCGTCACCACGTCCTCGCGCCCCGAACCGCCATGCAAGGCCCTGTTCTGCAAGCGAAACAGCACCGACGAGGGCGAGGCGAACTGTTCAGACATGGCGGCCACCAAAGTGGCCCCCATCCTGGACTGGAACCGCGTTTCGGCGGCGGTATTCTGATAGCGGATCTCGCCCAGGCGGTCGGTCATGAAACAGGGCGTCGCGTCCTGCCCGACCAGTTCCGTCAGTTGCCGCACCCGCGCGCGTGTGGACCGACCGGCCATAAGCCCGCGCAGTTGCAGACCCACCGCAAGAAACACCAAGCTCAGTGCGACCAGCGCGCCGCCCAGCCGCATTGTCTGTGACGGCGCCATCCAGGCGGCCACCCCGGCCGCCAAGGCCGCGGCCACCGCCATAAGCGGCACGCCCTTTTTGAAATCCGTCCTGTCACCCACTGAACCCAAGCCCCCGGCCACCCGATTCCCACCCGATTCTCTCGGGGAACCCTAAAGGCTCATCGGGGGCCAGAAGGGTTAATCACCGATTAACAACCGATGCCAACAGGGCCAATGCTTGCAAAATTCTTGCACAAATACAACTGGCAGTTGCCTCAAAGCCTATTCATTCGGGCCACGAAGAAGCCATCCCCCCCCGAAAGCGGCAGGAATTGATGCTGATCCAGCAGGCGCAGCCCCAGCAGGTCGCAGGCCGCAGCCACCTGCGCGCCGTTCTCGCAACTCAGGATCGAGCAGGTCGCATAGGCCAGCACCCCGCCCGGCGCCAGCATCGCCACCGCCCGGTCCAGGATCGCGCGCTGCACCTCCAGCGTCGCGGCCAGGCGTTCGGGCGTCAGCGCCCATTTCCCCATCGGATCGCGCCGCCAGCTGCCAGAGCCCGAACAGGGCACATCGGTCAGGATCAGGTCAAAGGGCGCGAGGGCCTCGGGCGTGTCGGTCGTGGCAATCCGGGCGCCCGCGCGGGTGGCGCGCGGCCCCAGGTCCGACATGCGGCGCGGGTTGGCGTCATGGGCGGTCACTTGCGCGCCAAGCGCTGCCAAGGCGAGCGCTTTGCCACCGCCTCCCGCGCAAAGATCCAGCACTTTCAGGCCTTTGACCGGACCCAAGGCCGCAATCACCGCCTGACTGGACAGGTCTTGCAGTTCCACCAGGCCTTGCCCATAGGCCTGGGCCGCCTGGATCTTGCGCGCGCCCTGCGTGACCTCCAGCGCGGTCGGCACCTCGCGCGGGAGGGTCAGGATGCCTTCCTCTTGCAGCGAAAGTGCGGCCGCATCCCGCGTGGCCCGCGCCAGGTTGACGCGCAAAAAGACCGGGGCGCGGCTTTGCATCGCTTGCGCCACGGCGTCAAATTCCACCCCCAACGAGGCCTGCAGTTCGGGCATCAACCAGTCGGGCAGGTCCAGCGCCTCGGCCTGGGTGGCCTGACGCGGCGGGGTCTGATCCGGGCCCGGCGCATGGGGCGCGTCGGTAAAGATCGCCTCGACCACACCCGCCTCACGTGCCCAGCCCAGCATCAGGCCCCGCCCGGTCATGGCGCCCCCCAAAGCCGCCCAGGAGGACCGCCGCCGCAGGGCGTCAAAGACATGGTCGCGGATCGCATGACGGTCGCCAGAGCCCGCAAAGCGATGGCCGCGGCCCCAATTGGTCAGCGCGGGTTCGGGCGCCTCGCCGGACAGGATGCGGTCAAGGATCTCGATGGCGGCAGAGATGCGGGCGGCAGGGGTCATGGGGGCCTCGGGTCATGGGATGGCGCCGTCTAACACCAAGGACCGGGCTTGGACAGGGTGCGCCATGGGGTGCCGGCGGTGCAGTCGGCAGGGCGACGCCGATCATCGGGCGCGGCGGTGCAGTCGGCAGGGCGACGCCGATCATCGGGCGCGGCGGTGCAGTCGGCAGGGCCCGGCCCGCCAAAGCCCGGCCCCCCCAAGCGCGTCAGACTAGCCCTTCTTCTCCTGCAGCGAATTGCCGCCATCGACCACCAGCACCGCGCCATTGACATAGGACGCCGCCTCGGATGCCAGAAAGCCCACGCAGGCCGCCACTTCCTCGGGCCGCCCTGCCCGCCCCATCGGAGACCGCTTGGCCGCAGCGAACTCACCGGCTTGGGTGGCCTCGGTCCCGATCCAGCCCGGCGCCACGGCATTGACCGTCACGCCCTTTCTGGCCACCTCCAGCGCAAGCGCATGGGTCAGACCCACCATCGCCGCCTTGGCCGCCGAATAGGCCGAGGACCCGGCAATCGACACGACCGGCCCCGTCACCGAGGCCATCATCACCACCCGGCCAAAGCCCCGCGCCAGCATCCCGGGCAAAAGCGCCCGCGTCACCAGAACCGCCGTGGTCAGCGACAAATCCATCTCGCGCCGCCAGCGGGTCATGTCGTCGCGGGCAAAGGGCGTCAGCCCGCCGGGCTCGGCCTGACTGCCCATGCCGGCGTTGTTCACAAGGATATCGACCGGCCCAAGCGCCGCAAGCCGGGCCACCACATCGGGCTCGGTCAGGTCGCCTTGATGGGCCGTGACCTCGAACCCCTCGGCCAACAGCTCTGCCGCCCGCGCATGGATGCGCCCCGAAGCGCCCGCGATCACCAAGCGGTGCCCCACCGCCCCCAGCGCCCGCGCGCAGGCCATGCCGATGCCGCCAGAGGCCCCGGCGCCGGTGATCAAGGCCATGCGTCGTGATGTCATGCGGGCCTCCCGGCCTCAGTAAAGGTCAAAACCCTGGCCCCGGCAAGCGGCCCGAAGCAAAACGGCCCCGAGGTTTCCCCCGGGGCCGCATCCACGACAAGCCTTAGCCCACGCGGTAATTCGGGCTTTCGCGGGTGATCTGCACGTCATGGACATGGCTTTCCTTCAGCCCCGCCCCGGTGATGCGGACGAACTGGCAATTGGCGCGCATGTCGGCCACGGTGCGGTTGCCGGTATAGCCCATGGCCGCGCGCAGGCCCCCCACCATCTGATGCAGGACGGTCGCCACGGTGCCCTTGTAGGCCACCTGACCCTCGATCCCCTCGGGCACCAGCTTGTCCGAAGCCGCGTCCTTTTGGAAATACCGATCAGCCGAGCCGCGCGCCATCGCCCCCAAGGACCCCATGCCACGATAAGCCTTGTAGGACCGCCCGTTCCACAAGATCACCTCGCCCGGGCTCTCGTCCGTGCCTGCAATGGCCGAACCGACCATGGCGCAAGAGGCCCCCGCCGCAATCGCCTTGGCGAAATCGCCGCTGAACTTGATGCCGCCATCCGCGATCACCGGCACATCGCCAGCAGCCCGGGCCGAATCCATGATCGCCGTCAACTGAGGCACACCGACCCCCGCCACGATCCGCGTCGTGCAGATGGACCCCGGACCGATCCCCACCTTGACCGCATCGGCCCCGGCGCCGATCAGCGCGCGGGTGGCCTCACCCGTCGCCACATTGCCCGCCACGACCTGCACGGCATTGGACAGCGCCTTGATGCGTTCGACCGCGCGGGCCACCCCTTCGGAGTGCCCATGCGCCGTGTCGATCACGACCATATCCACGCCCGCCTCGATCAAAGCCATCGAGCGTTCGAACCCCGCATCCCCGACGGTCGAGGCCGCAGCGACGCGCAGGCGCCCCATCTCGTCCTTGCAGGCATGGGGGTTCAGCACGGATTTCTCGGTGTCCTTCAGGGTCAGAAGACCCGTCAGATGCCCCGCCCCATCGGTGACAAGAAGCTTTTCGATCCGGCGCTGTTTCATCAAGCCGATGGCTGCGGCGCGGTCGATGGGCTCACGCAGGACGGCCAGGTTGTCGCGCGTCATCATGGCGGAAACCGGGGTCTTGTCATCGGAGGCAAAGCGCATGTCGCGGTTGGTCACGATGCCAAGAACCCGGCCCGCCTCGTCCACGACCGGAAAGCCGGTGATGTTATAGCGCTCCATCAGTTCCTTGGCGTCGGCCATGGTCTGTTCGGGGCGCAAGGTTATGGGCGCATAGACAACGCCGGATTCAAAACGCTTGACGCGGCGAACCTCGCGGGCCTGGGCCTCGATGTCCAGGTTGCGGTGGATCACCCCGATGCCGCCGGCCTGCGCCATGGCAATCGCCATGCGGCCTTCTGTCACCGTATCCATGGCGCTGGACAAAAGCGGGATCTGCATCCGGATGGACTTGGTCACGAAAGTGGACGTGTCCGCGTCCGAGGGCAACACATTGCTGGCTGCGGGAACAAGCAGGACGTCATCGAAGGTCAAAGCCTCGCGAATCTCCATGGGTCTCTCCATCGGCATGATCGGTTGGCGATTTCCCATTGCAGGATTGGGGGGAAAGGGCAAGGGCGAAACGGTTCGCGCGCGGGGCAAGGGAAGAGCCTCCGGCGGGAATATTTGGGTCAGTATGAAAGGGGGGGGGGCGGGAGGTGCGTATGTGGGCAAGTATGAAAGACGCAAGGGCGCCTGACGGCCTGCCCTGTGGCGATCCGGGCTGCGGGGAGGCGCAGCGCCCCTGTTCTGCCTTGCCCAAAGCGCTGCAAGATGATGCAAAGGGCGCAAAGAGAGGTCCCATGCGCATCGCCATCGTCGAGAACACCGAAGTCACCCATCACGGCCAATTGGGCGTGGCGTTGCACGAGGCGGCGGCGGTGATCGACCTGTATAAGCCCTTCAGGGATGGCGGCCTGCCCCGGCCCGGGTCGTTTGATGCGCTGGTGGTCTTTGGTGGCGAACAATCGGCGCTGGATGATGCGACCCATCCGCATCTGGCGCCTTTGGCCGGGTTGATGGCCGAGACCGCGGCGCAGGGCACCGCGGTGCTGGGGATCTGCCTGGGGGCGCAGCTTTTTGCCCGCGGGCTTGGGGCGGAAAACCGGCTTGGGGTTGCGCCGGAATTCGGTTGGGTGCAGGTGGAGCGGCTGGCATCCGATCCGGTGCTGGCCCCCGATCCGGTGCTTAAGGCCGCGCCCGAGGTCTTCCCGATCTTTCAGTGGCACTCTGACACGTTTTCGCTGCCGCCGGGTGCCCTGCATCTGGCGCGGTCACAGGGCGCCGCGATCCAGGCCTTTCGCTTTGGGCGGGCGGGCTATGGCACCCAGTTCCACTTCGAGGCCTCATGCGCCGTGGCCCGCGATTGGCTGCGGCGTTTTCCCGAGGCCTGCGACGCCATGTCGCCCGGCTGGTCCGGGCAGATCGAGGCTGAGGCCGCGGCGGTTGGACGGGCTGCGGATGAACATGGCCTGGCGCTGGCCCGGGCTTGGGTCGCGCTGATCTGAGGCGGAGGGCGGAGGCGTCGCCCTAGGCTTGGGCCGCGTGGCTGCGGGCCGCAAGCTTGCCCCCCGGCCACAGCTTCAGCACTGACCAGGCAATCGTCGGGATCACGCCCAGGGCCAAAGCGGTCACGCCCATGCCTGCCCCGGGCTCGATCGCCAAAGTCGCCAGTGCCAGCGCCGCAATCGGGAAGGTCAGCGCCCCCCACAACGCCGAAAAGCCCGCAGCCAACATCCAACGCCCAGCGGCCACCAGAGCCAGGGCCAGAACCACCGCCAGCGCCAGGAACAGGCGCTGTGTCCACGCCTCTCCTAGCGCGCCAAAGGACAGCGACATCAGCGCCGCCGGGGCAAGGTGGATCGCCAAAAGCGGGCGCAGGGGCGCGGGGGGCACCTCTTGCCACAGCTGGCGGGCCGACAGCGCCCAGATCGCCACCGCGCAGGCCAGGGCCAGGGCGGTGACGCCCCAGGCCAGACCCGTCCACCCAAGCGAGGCCAGCGGCGCGGCTGCGACGATGATCCCGGTAAAGCTGAGATGCCAGGTCGGGTTGGGCACCCGACCCTCGGCCCCCTGTCCGCGCATGACGCCCAGAACCAGCCCGGCCAGAACCAGATGCGCCCCCAGCGCAACCAGGATCAGAGCCAGCGCCAGACCCGGCGCATAGGGCGCCAGGACCGCGCCCATGGCCATGGCGCTCATGCTGGCGGCCGCAAGGCCCGCACGCCCGGGCAGCGGCCGCAGATCCTCCGCCAGGACCGCGGCCCGGCGCCAAACCTTGACCAAGAGCGCCACGACCGCAAGGCCCCACAGCCCGACCACCAGGCCCAAGGCCAGCTCGGCCAGTCCCGCGCCAAAGCCCAGCACCGCAGAGGCCTGCCGCAGCGCAAGACCCAGGCCGATCAGCCCCAGGATCGGCGGAAAGATGGCCGGCGGCGTGGTGGCGAACAGCGCCACCTTGGGCGGCGGGAACTGAGGCGGGGGAAAGCGCGGCGGGCGGGGCTCGGATGGGGCTGACATGGTTCACCTCTTTCACAGGCGCCGGATTTTGTGGGGCCTGGTCTTTGTGGGGGCCGGGCTTGGTGGGGGCCGGGTTCTGGAGGCCCGGTCTTAGTGGGGCCGCCCCGGATTATATGGGGCCCGGTTTATGTGCGGCCCGGTCTATTTTGGGCCCGGTCTACGTGGGGCCCAGGCTCCAGAGGGCCGAAGCTTCAGACTGCCTAGCTTCAGGGGCCTCGGACTTGGTGCGCCCCCTGCTTCCTGAAACCCCAAGCTTCCTGAAACCCAAGCTTCCTGAAACCCAGTCTTCCCGAAACCCCAAAGCGTCCAGGGGCCCGGCCGTCAAGCATCCCAAGCATTGCCCCTAAAAAACGGCACAGCCAAGGGCCGTCACACCAAAGGCCCTGAAGCCTGCCCTGCCCCCTGCCGCCAAACCGACCCTACCCCCGCCCCCGCCCAGGACCAAGCCGCCAGAAGGTCGCACCGCCAACGGGGCCCCATCCCTCGGATGGGGAGCATCTCTTGCGCCGCAGGCGCTCCGCTGGATCAGGGACGGGTCAGCCGATGCCGCCATTGGCCAGATAGGACGCGCAGCCGGTCAGGGCGGCGAAATCGTCCTCGACCACCCAGACCGGGAAAGCCGTCAGGAAGTCATGGAACCGCCCCTTGTCGCACAACGCGGCCTTCAGCCCGAATTCCCCCATCCAGGGCGTCAGGGCCCGCGCCATGCCGCCAATCAGGAAAATCCCGCCATAGGGCAGATGGGTCAGCGCCAGATCCCCCAGCGTCGCGCCCAGGATGTGAACATAAAGCCGCGCCGCCTCGCGCGCCATGGGATCGCCCGCGCTCAGCGCCGCCATGATCTCGGCCGAGCTGCGCGCTTGCGGCGCCCCCGCCTCGGCGGTCACGAAAGCATGGACATGTTCAAAGCCGCGCCCCGCCAAGGCATCCTCGACCCCGGCAAAGCCATGGGCGTGATCGCCATAGCCGTTGATGAACTGCGCCAGGGCCAGATCCCGCGCATCGCGCACCGGCATCGAGGTATGACCACATTCCGAGGGCGGCACGACCCGGCCCCAAGGCGTGTTATGCACCGGCGCCGCATTGACCCCGGTCCCAAGCCCCACCACCAGCATCGAGGCATTGGGCACTGCCTTACCCTCGACCACCGGACGCAGGAACTCGGGCGCGATATGCCCCAGGGCCTGACCCTGAGCCTGCAGATCGTTCAGGATCGCGACCTTGCTGGCCCCGGTCGCCCGGTTCAACAGCGCGCGGTCGATCACCCAGCGCAGGTTGGTCATCTCGGCCACGCCATTCATCACCGGACCCGCCGCCGCGACACAGGCGCCCTCGACCGCGGTCAAGCCCGCCTCGGCCATATAGCGCGCCAGGATCGGCTCCAGCCCATCGAACTCGGCGTTCGAATATTTCGCGATGCTGTCGGGCCTCACCTGACGGCCATCCGCCAGCGCCACGCGGGTGTTCGTGCCACCGATATCGGCAAGGATCGCGGTCATGGGGCTTTCTCCAGTTTCTTCCGGGGCCCTGCCCCTTTCGTTTCTCATCCGTTGGCCAAAGGCCTATGCCGGCACCGGCCCGGTGGATTGGCCAAGGATCAACTCGGCCTCCAGCATCCGGTGTTGCGGCGCCATATCGGGCTGGCTGATGACATTCAACAGCATCTCTGCCGCAAGCCGCCCGGCCTCTTTGACCGAAGACCTTGTGGCGGTAAAGATCGGCACATCCTCGCCGTTCCTCAGGTAACTCAGGTCGTCGTCAAAGATGATGACGCTGACATCGCGCCCCATCTTCAGCCCCCGGCCTTCGATCGCGCGGCGCACGCCCATGCCCTGCAGCATCGAGGCGCATAGAAAGGCCGTCGCAGGCTCGGCCCGCGACAGGCCCTCTTCGGCGGCGCGGTGGCCATGGGTCTCGGACATTTCCTGCGTCGCAAACATCAGCGACAGGTCGGGCACCAGCCCCCTGGCCGCCAAGGCATCGGTCAGCCCTGCCCGGCGGCGCACGGCGAAATCCATGACCTCATTGCCATTCACCAGCGCGATGCGGCGATGGCCCAGATCCAACAGGAACTCGGCCGCGCGCTGAAAGGCGCGGCGGTTGTTCACATCGACCCAGTTGTAATCCAGCTCTGCCCCCGTAGAGCGGCCATGGACGACAAAGGGCAGCCCCATATCCTTCAGCGCCCGGATGCGCGGATCATTCACCTTGGGCGCATGGACGATCACCCCATCGACGGACCCGCGCGACATCAGATCGCGATAGGTCTGTTCCTCGGCCTCGTCGGGCACGATGGACAAGATCATGTCATAGCCGTTGCGCATATAGGTCTCACCGGACCCGGTGATGAAATCGGCAAAGATCGGGTTCATCATCTCGGACCGGTGGTTCAGCGGGATGACATGGCCCACCGCCAGCGCGCGCCCGGTGGCCAGACGGATGGCGCGGGCATTGGGGCGGTAGTTGTGGCGCCTTGCGGCCGCGATGACGCGCTCGCGGGTGGCCTCGTTGACCTCCGGATAGCCGTTCAGCGCCCGGCTGACCGTGGTGGGCGAAAGCCCCAGTTTGGCGGCGAGTTCCTTGAGGTTCATCGGTCGGGCTTCGCAGTCAGCTTTTTGCGGTCAGATTTGGGGTGGGCAGATTGGGATGGTCAGGTTTGGGCGCATTTCGGGGGCTAAGGCTTGACCGCGGGGCCAGCCAAAGCATCGCCTATGTCCGTAAACGATTTAGAAATGGATGAATAGCCGTTTTTTCATGCTGCTTTGCGGCATGAAAGCGGTTTGGAGGGGGGCAAATCGCCCCTCAAAGCGCTTTGGTCCCAATCAGCCCTCCCGAACCCGCCATCAGGGCCAAGTGATCGGTCAGGAATCGCAGCACCTCTGGCAGGTCGGTGCCGCCCGGTTCGGCGCGCATCCCCGGCGCCAGGGCCAGGACCACGGCTTCGCGCGGGGCGTCGCGGATCTCGCGCAGGACAAGGGGGCGGCCGTCATGGCTTTGGCTTGGCGCGGGCTGGGTCCACGATAGCCCCACCCCCAGCCCATTGGCGGCAAAGGACCGCATCAGGTCGAGGCTCGCGCAGCGATGGGCGATGCGCGGCGCCAGACCCGCGGCGTGAAACAGGCTTTGCACATGGGCAATCGACAGGTCCTGATCGGTCAGAACCAGGGGATGCGCCGCGATCTGGGCCAGGGTCAGGGTCAGGGTCGCGTGCCCGGCCAAGGGGTGATCCGGCGCCAGAACCGCACGCGGCGCGATCCGGGCCAGAAGGTGCCGCGGCCCCGGCGGCAGGCCCAAAGCCCAAGACAGCGCCGCGTCGATCTCGCCGCCCTCCAACGCCAGGGCCAGCGCGGCAAAGCCCATCGGCCGCGGCGCCAGATCGGGAAAGCGCGCGATCAAGGGCGCAAGGATGGCCGGCGCCAGATCCTCAAATATCCCCAGCCGCAGGGGCGCGCGGACCTCGCCCCGCATCAGGGCGCCCAAGCCCGCCACATGGGTTTGCGCCCGGGCCAGCCAGGCCGCGCCAAAGGCCGTGGGGGTCAAGGGCCCACCGGGGCGGCGCAGGAACAAAGGCTGGCCCAAACGCGCCTCCAACTGCGCCAAGGCCACCGAAAGCGCGGGCTGGCTGACATGCAGGGCCAAGGCCGCCGCCGTCAGCCCGCGATGCTCGGCCACGGCCAGGGCATATTCCAGTTGGCGCAGGGTAAGAGATAACATGGGGCTATGACCTTTATATAAAGTCATTATTGGAACGGAAGCCCCGGCTCTGGCAAGTAGGCTCTGGCAAGCAGGGTTTGGCAAGCGGGACAAAACAGGAAAGCGCGATGATAACGGATCAGATGGTCGAAGACTTCCAGCGCGATGGCGTCGTGCTGGTCAAGGGCCTGTGGAAAGACTGGGTCCCCCAACTGCAAGCGGGGATCGCGCGCAACATGGCCGAACCCGGGCCGCACGCCGCCGAAAACCTGAAGCCCGGCGAGCCCGGCCGGTTCTTCGACGACTATTGCAACTGGGAGCGCATCCCCGAGTTCCGCGACGTGATCTTCAACTCGGGCGTTGCCGAGGCGGCCGCGCGGTTGATGCAGAGCCCCCGGGTGCAGATGTTCCATGATCATGTGCTGGTCAAAGAGCCCGGGACCTCGAAGCCGACGCCCTGGCATCAGGACGGGCCCTATTACTTCGTCAAGGGCCGCCAGACCGTGTCGTTCTGGTCGCCTTTGGACCCGGTGCGCGAGGCAAGCCTGCGCTGCGTCGCCGGAAGCCATCTGTGGCCGAAAGAGGTCCTGCCGAAACGCTGGCTGGCCGATACGTCCTTTTACCCCGATCCCGAGCGCTACATGCCCGTCCCCGACCCCGACGCCGAAGGGATGCGGGTCATGGAATGGGAGATGGAGCCGGGCGACGCCGTGGCCTTTGATTACCTGACGCTGCACGGCGCGCGCGGCAACGAGGCGGCCACCCGGCGCCGGGCCTTCAGCTTGCGGCTGGTGGGCGAGGATGCCCGCGTGATCGACCGCCCCGGCCGGACCTCGCCACCCTATGAGGGGCATGGGATGCAACCGGGCGAAAGGCTGCGGGAAGACTGGTTCCCGGTGCTGAAAGGGTAATCCTTGCGGCAGGCGCTGGAGGGGTTTCACCCCCCCAACTGTTCATAAATATCCCACCTGCGCCGATCATCGCGCCATTGGTCCGAGCGATGATCGGCGCGGCGGTCCGGGAGGGTGTGAAACCCTCTCGGGGGTTGAGCAAAGCGCAAGCTTGGAGGGGCAGAGTTCTCTTTGTCCCGCTTGGCCCCGGCGGAAAACGCAAACCCGGTCAAGATTTCCCTTGGGCTTTGCGTCACGCGCTGCTAAAAGCCGCGCCATGAAGGCGATGCGCATCATCAACGGCTGCTGCATTACCGGCTGACACAAGGTCAGGCGGCCCGTCCTTCGTATCCCATCGAAACCGGACCGCCTGGAGATCAGGCATTGGAGGGATCATGGGGATCAGGCTGCACAATTCGGCGACGCGGGCGAAAGAGGATTTCGCGCCGATCGACCCTTTGAATGTCCGGATGTATGTCTGTGGCCCCACGGTCTATGACCGCGCCCATATCGGCAATGCGCGGCCTGTGGTGGTGTTTGACACGCTTTACCGCCTGCTCCGCCATGTCTATGGGCCCGATCACGTCACCTATGTCCGCAACTTTACCGATGTGGATGACAAGATCAACGCCACCGCCCAGGCCCGCAAGGCCGCAGGCGATGCGCGCCCCTTGGAGGCGCTGATCCGCGAGCGGACCGAAGAGACCATCGGCTGGTATCACGCCGATATGGACGCGCTTGGCGCCTTGCGGCCTGATGTCGAGCCGCGCGCCACGGATTACATCGGCCAGATGGTCGCGATGATTGCCGGCCTGATCGCGGGCGGCCATGCCTATGAAAAGGAAGGCCATGTGCTGTTCCGCGTGCGGTCTTATGCCGAATATGGCCGGCTTTCGGGGCGGTCGGTTGATGACATGATCGCGGGGGCGCGGGTCGAGGTCGCGCCCTTCAAGGAAGACCCGATGGATTTCGTGTTGTGGAAGCCCTCGGACGCAGATCTTCCGGGCTGGGTCTCGCCCTGGGGCCGGGGGCGGCCGGGCTGGCATATCGAATGTTCAGCCATGGCGCATGAATTGCTGGGGGCAGAGTTCGATATTCACGGCGGCGGGCTGGACCTGCAATTCCCCCATCATGAGAACGAAATCGCCCAAAGCGCCTGCTGCGGCCATGGCTTTGCGCGTTTCTGGCTGCACAACGAGATGCTGCAGGTCGAGGGCAAGAAGATGTCCAAGTCCTTGGGCAATTTCTTTACCGTGCGGGATTTGCTGGATCAAGGGGTGCCGGGGGAAGTGATCCGGATGGTCTTCCTCGGCACGCATTACGGCAAGCCGATGGACTGGACGGCGGAGAAGGCTGTTGAAGCGGAAATGAGACTCCACGGCTTCCTTGAACTGATCGGGCTTTATGGGGATCTGCAGCAGGCGAAAACCCTTGCCCCAGAACCGGCGGTGATCGACGCCTTGAGCGATGATCTCAACACCCATGCCGCGTTAATGGTCTTGCAGAAGTTGAATGGGGCCGATCAAGCCAATGCCTTGGCGCGCAACCTTGAATTCTTGGGCATCTACTCTTGGGAGACCCTAGAAACGAAGGTTGCCAATTTCCGCGGTTCACAGATACGCTTGCAGGAAATTGCGGCAGTCCTGCTCCAAGTCCGCGAGGTTGCTAAGGCCCAGAAGAACTTCACTGCCTTCGATGCTTTGAAGCAGCGGATCACCACAGCGAACATAGCGGTGATGATTGGCAAGGACGGCATCACGCTGCGCCCCGAGATCGACATGGACCTGACCAAGCTGGCGGACCTTTAAATGTGCGATCCTCTTGCGAGCCTGCTGGTTGTCGAAATCCGCGACATCTTGAATGGAAACAACTGCGGGGATTGCCTTTCCCTGCAAAACTCTGACTTTTGGGGCTAAAATGGAACGGCTCTACCTTTTCGACACCACCCTGCGCGATGGCCAGCAGACCCAGGGCGTCCAGTTCTCCACCGCCGAGAAAATCCGCATCGCGCGGGCTTTGGACGACCTGGGCGTCGATTATATCGAGGGCGGCTGGCCGGGGGCGAACCCCACCGACAGCCTCTTCTTTGCCGAAGCGCCGCAGACCCGCGCCACGATGACCGCCTTTGGCATGACCAAACGTGTCGGCCGCTCGGCCGCCAATGACGACGTTCTGGCCGCCGTGCTGGACGCGGGCACGCCTGCGGTGTGCCTGGTCGGCAAGTCCCATGAGTTCCATGTGACCACCGCGCTTGGCGTCAGCCTGGAGGAAAACCGCGCCGCCATCGCCGAGAGTTTCGCCCATGTCACCGCCAAGGGCCGCGAAGCCTTGTTTGACGCGGAACACTTCTTTGACGGCTACAAGGCCAATCCGGCCTATGCCATCAGCTGCCTGCAGGCGGCTTTGGACGCTGGCGCCCGCTGGCTGGTTCTGTGTGACACCAATGGCGGCACGCTTCCGGCCGAGGTCCACCGCATCGTGACCGAGGTCATCGCCCAAGGCATCCCCGGCGACCGTCTGGGCATCCATTGCCATGACGACACCGGGCACGCGGTGGCGAATTCGCTGGCTGCGGTCGATGCGGGGGTGCGCCAGATCCAGGGCACTCTGAACGGGTTGGGAGAGCGCTGCGGCAATGCCAACCTGACCACGATCATCCCGACGCTGCTGCTGAAGGACCCCTACCGCTCGCGCTACCTTACCGGGGTGACGGCCGAAGGCCTGCGGGGCCTCTTGCGCGACAGCCGGATGCTGGACGACATCCTGAACCGCGTGCCCGCGCGCCAGGCGGCCTATGTGGGCGCCAGCGCCTTTGCCCACAAGGCGGGGTTGCATGCCAGCGCGATCCTGAAGAACCCCACGACCTATGAACATGTCGACCCCGCCTTGGTGGGCAACGAACGTGTCATCCCGATGTCGAACCAGGCGGGCCAGTCCAACCTGCGCACAAGGCTTGCGCAAGCCGGGATCGAGGTCCCCCCGGGCGATCCGCGCCTTGGCAGCATCCTGGATCTGGTCAAAGAGCGCGAGGATCAGGGCTATGCCTATGACGGCGCCCAGGCCTCGTTTGAACTGCTGGCAAGGCGGGAACTTGGCCAACTGCCGGCGTTCTTTGAGGTGCTGCGCTACCGCGTCACCGTCGAGCGGCGCAAGTCGGCCTCCCATGGGACGGTGACGATCTCGGAGGCCGTGGTGGTGGTCAAGATCGGCGATCAGGTGATGATGTCGGTCAGCGACAGCGCCTCGGAGACCAAGGACGACAACGGCCCGGTGAACGCTTTGTCCAAGGCCCTGGCCAAGGACCTCGGCCCCTATCAGGGCGTGATCGACGACATGAACCTGGTGGATTTCAAGGTCCGCATCACCGGGGATGGCACGGATGCGGTGACGCGCGTGATCATCGACTCTGAGGACGGCGAGGGTCGGCGCTGGTCCACCGTCGGGGTCAGCGCGAATATCGTCGATGCCAGCTTTGAGGCGCTGCTGGATGCGATCACCTGGAAACTGGTGCGCGATGCTGCCTGAGATCGTGCAGCGCGGCGACCCGGACCGCTTTGCCGCGACCCTGGCCCTGCCTTCGGGCCTGCAAGGCAGGCTCTGGCCGCTTTGGGCCTTCAACCTGGAGGTGGCGCGGGCGCCTTGGGTGTCCTCGAACCCGCTGATCGCCGAGATGCGCTTGCAGTTCTGGGCCGATGTCGTCGAGGAAGCGGCGCCCCGCGCCCATGAGGTGGCAGGGCCGCTGCATGGGCTGTTGACGCAGGCCCCGGCGCTGCGGGCGGTTCTGGCGCAGCTGATCGAGGCGCGGCGGCAAGACATCGCACGAGAGCGGTTTTCCGACAGCGGGTTGGACGCCTATCTGGAGGCGACCTCGGCTGGGCTGTTATGGGCCGCGGCTTTGGCCTGTGAGGCGCCTCCCGAGGCCGAGACGGCGTTCCGGGCGCTGGGTTGGGCCTTGGGGCTGGCCAATTTCCTGCGCGCCCTGCCAGAGTTGCAGGCCCGCGGCTGGCAGGCGCTGGACACGGACCCTGCCGCCCTGCGCCTGAAGGCCGCAGAGGGGCTGAACCACCTGGCGATCGCCCGGGCGCAGAAAGGTGCGATGGGGCGGGCGGCCCCTGTGGCCGTCTATGGCTGGCAGGCGGGGGGATTGCTGCGCCTGGCCCATGACAACCCGCTGCGGGTGGGCGAGGGGAAACTCGCGCTGTCAGAATTCCGCAGACGCGGCGGGCTGATCTGGACGGCTTTCACCGGGCGGTTTTGATGCCCTGGGCGCGCTGCCCCCATGCCATTGGCTTCTTGAACAAAAGGCGAAACCAACGGCATACCCCGGGAAATTTGGGCCAAATTGAAAGCCGGAGAGGTTGGGGCCTGGATCAGAAGGGCCCATGGGCGCCAGTCTCTGGCACACAGTGCCAAGGTGGACTGGGAAAAGCAGCGCCAAGGAGAGGCCTGAGCCTTTAGACGTTCTTCAGGAACCGTCGCGCCGGGTTGGGGATCGGCGCATAGCCCCGGGATTGATAGAACTCATGGGCCACGACATTTTCGGCAGCCGTGCCGATGATGACATAAGAACAGCCCATCGCGCGGCCCATCTCCTCGCTGGCCGCAAGCAGAGCCCGACCCATGCCGCGGCCCCTAGCCGCTTCAGTCACGTAAAGGTGGTGCAGGTCAAGGCCCCGCTCGCCATGCTGCAACCGCGCCAAGGGCAAAAGTGCCGCATAGGCCAAAAGCGCGCCCGCCTCTTCGACGACCAGCACATGAAACCAGGGCACCGGCCCGAACAGATCACCGGCCAAGGTTTCAGGCGTCATCCGCGGCACGTCCCCATGATGCCGAGCCAACCCCTCGACCATGGGCAAAAGCCCCGCCAGATCGCCCGGATCGGCCCGCCGGATGCGCCATCCCTGCTCTTTCATACTGATCCAAATACTCCCTTGCGCCGCTTCCCGTCCTTGGCTTTCGATTTGGCCCAAATACGCGAACCGTTCTACGGCTTTCATACTGGCCCCAATATCCCCGCCGGAGGCTTCTCTTCGCAAAAGCAATGAGGCGGGCGCTTGCCCGCCTCTCCGCTGGATCACTGGTTCAGGGCAGCCACGCCGGGCAGGTCCTTGCCCTCCATCCATTCCAGGAAAGCGCCCCCGGCGGTCGAGATGAAGGTGAAATCCTCTGCCACGCCCGCATGATGCAAGGCCGCGACCGTATCGCCGCCACCGGCCACCGAGACAAGTTTCCCCGCCCGGGTCAGCGCCGCAGCCGCCCGCGCCGCAGCCACCGTGGCCGCATCGAAAGGCGTCAGCTCAAAAGCCCCCAGCGGCCCGTTCCAGATCAGCGTCTTGCAGGCGGCAAAGACCGCCTCGATCGCCTTCACCGTGGCAGGACCCGCATCCAGGATCATCTGATCAGCAGGGCAATCGCCAACTGCCACGACCTTGTTCGCGGCATTGGCCTTGAACTCACCCGCCACGACCACATCCACCGGCAGGTGGATCGTGCAGCCCGCGGCTTTGGCCTTGGCGATGATCTCCAGCGCGGTCGGCGCCATGTCGCGCTCGGCCAGGCTCTTGCCGACCTCGATCCCCTGGGCCACCAGGAAGGTGTTCGCCATCCCCCCGCCGATCACCAGATGATCGACCTTTGTGACCAGATTGCCCAGCAAATCCAGCTTGGTCGAGACCTTGGCCCCGCCCACAACCGCCACAACCGGACGCACCGGAGCGCCAAGGGCGGCCTCCAGCGCCTTCAACTCGGCCTCCATCAGACGGCCCGCGGCACAGGGCAGCAAGCGCGCCAGGCCCTCGGTCGAGGCATGGGCGCGGTGGGCGGCCGAGAAGGCGTCGTTCACAAACACATCGCCCAGGGCCGCGAATTCGGCGGCCAGGGCGGGGTCGTTCTTTTCCTCGCCGGGGTGAAAGCGGGTGTTTTCCAACAGGACCACATCGCCTTGGCCGGCCGCGGCAATCGCCTCACGCGCGGGCGCACCCACACTGTCGGTCCCAAAGACCACCTTGCGGCCCAAAGAAGCGGCCACGGCGGCTTGCAGACGGCCAAGGCTCATCTCGGGGACGACCTTACCCTTGGGGCGGTCGAAATGGGCCAGCAGCACCACCTTGGCGCCAAGCGCGATCAGGTCCTCGACCGTGGGCTTGATCTTGTCGATCCGGGTCGTGTCGGTGACACGGTCCCCCTCCATCGGCACGTTGATATCCACGCGGACCAGCACCGTCTTGCCCGCCAGCGCCAAGTCGTCAATCGTCTTCCAGGCCATCACGCCCTCCTGAACCGGGAATTCTGTCGCACCCTCTTTCCGCGCATATCACCCAAAGGTCAACGGTCGCCACGCGGTCCCCCTTGGAACTCGCCCCCCCATGGGCTAGTTTGCGCCCCAATCAGGAAAGGAGCCAAGATGGCCGATATCAAAGATCCCGAAAACACCATCATCATGACGCTGAAGGGCGGGGATGTGGTGATCGAACTTCTGGCCGACATCGCGCCCAAACATGCCGAGCGCATGAAGGCCCTGGCCCGCGCCGGTGCCTATGACAATGTGGCCTTCCACCGCGTGATCGAGGGCTTCATGGCCCAGACCGGCGACGTGGAAAACGGCAACATGGAAAAGGACTTCAACCTGCGCCGCGCGGGCACGGGCGGGTCGGACCTGCCGGATCTGCCGGCCGAGTTCTCGAACATTCCGCATGACCGGGGCACCTTGGGGGCGGCGCGCTCGTCCAATCCGAACTCGGCCAACAGCCAGTTCTTCATCAACTTCAGCGCCAACCACTTCCTGAACAAGCAATACACGGTCTATGGCCGGGTGATCTCGGGGATGGAACATGTCGATGCGGTGACACGTGGCGAGCCGCCGATGTCGCCCGACCGGATGATCAAGGTGCGGGTGGCTGCCGATGTTGCGTAAACTTCTCGCGCTGGCGATTCTGGCGGCCAGCCCCGCCTTTGCCGAGGGCGACGGCCCGGGCCCGAACCTGACCATCGAAGTCACCGGGGCCGCCAATGGCACGGTTGTCATCGACCTGGCCTCGGACATCGCGCCGAACCATGTCGCCCGCATTGTGGAACTCGCGAAATCCGGCGCCTATGACGGCGTGGTGTTTCACCGCGTCATCGAGGGCTTCATGGCCCAGACCGGCGACGTGAAATACGGCAAGACCGGCGGCGATCTGACCATGGCGGGGATGGGCGGGTCCGACCTGCCCGACCTCAAGGCCGAGTTCTCGGATGTGCCCTTTGAACGTGGCGTGATCGGCATGGCCCGGGCCCAGGACCCCGACAGCGCCAACAGCCAGTTCTTCATCATGTTCGCCCCGGGCGAGTTCCTGAACGGCCAATATACCGTGGTCGGCAAGGTGATTTCCGGCATGGAGATCGTCGATGCGATCAAGCTGGGCGACGGCGCCAATGGCGAAGTCACCGAGCCCGATGTGATGACCAAGGTCACTGTCGCAGAGTGATCTGGCGCATACCGGCACAAGGGGGCCCTGCCATCTGGCGGGGCTCTTTTGCTTTGGGGCGGCCGGGTCAAGAAAAAAGCCGCCCCGCCCATGACTTTGGGGGGGCGGCGAAGTGGCGTTCAGGCAGGCAAAGGCGGGACAGCCTTGTGGCGGAACGCGGGCAGAAAACGGGGGGCAGAGATCGGGGGGCAGAGATCAGACGGAACCCGACAGGGTCAGTCCGAGGAAAAGCAGGGCAAATAGGGTGACGACGCCGATGGCATCTTCCAACTCGGCCAGGGCCGGATGGGGTTTGCGGGCAAAACGGGCGATGCGAGCGATCATGTTGTCCTCCACTTGTTGCCCTATTGTTCTCATGCGATTCGCGTTCTGTAAAGAACTTTTTAAGAACTCTTAACGAACAGAGGCAGAATTTGTCGCCCTTGCGGAGGTGCCCCGCGTGACCCGCAATATGTTGTGGGGGGGCCGGTCTTCGGGCTCTTGGCGGGTCTCTGCCAGCCGCCGTTGTGCTGGGGTCAGGTCAGGCTTCGGACACCGACCCGGCACGGGGGAAGGCTGCGCCTCCCCCGGACCCCCAGCGGCCCTGCACATTTCATCTGTTCGCAAATGGCCATGGGGTTTCCAAAGGGACCCCGCCTAGCCGACCGTCAGCAACCGGATCGCCCGGTCCTGATCCAACAGCCACAGCAGCACCCGCGCGGCCTGCCCCCGGGGCGAGGTCAGGCCCGGATCATCGCCCAACAGCCTGCGGGCATCGGTCTGGGCCACGGCCATCAGCCCGGCCTGACGCTCCAGATCCGCCACCCGAAACCGCGGCAAGCCCGATTGCGCCGTGCCGATCAGATCGCCCGCGCCGCGCATCGCCATATCCTCTTCGGCGATGCGAAACCCGTCTTCGGTGTCGCGGATCACCGACAAGCGACGCTCAGAGCTGCCCTGCAACGGCGCCTGATACATCAACAGACAGGTGGACTCCGCAGCCCCCCGACCGACCCTGCCCCGCAATTGATGCAACTGCGCCAGGCCAAAGATCTCGGCCCGCTCGATCACCATGATCGAGGCCCCCGGCACATTCACTCCCACCTCGATCACCGTGGTGGCGACCAAAAGCCGCGTCTCGCCGGCGACAAAGCGCGCCATGGCGGCGTCTTTTTCGGCGGGCGGCATCTGGCCATGCACAAGCCCCACACAGTCGCCCAAAGCCGCCCGCAGCATCTGGAACCGCGCCTCGGCGCTGGCGTAATCCAGCACCTCGCTGTCCTCGACCAGGGGGCAGACCCAATAGGCCTGCCGCCCCTCCTCCATCGCGCGGGCCAGCCGGGCCACGACCTCGTCCAGACGGTTGTCCGAAATCATCACCGTCTTGATCGGCTTCCTGCCCGGGGGCTTTTCGTCCAGCACCGAGACATCCATATCGCCGTAACTCGCCAACGCCAGGCTGCGCGGAATGGGCGTCGCGGTCATCACCAGAACATCGGCAGAGGCCCCCTTGGCGCCCAGTTCCATCCGCTGCGAGACGCCGAACCTGTGCTGTTCGTCGATCACCGCCAGGCGCAGATCGGCAAACTCCACGTCCTTTTGAAAGACCGCATGGGTGCCGACCAGGATGCCGATGTCACCGCTGGCCAGCGATTCCAGCTTGGCGCGCCGCTCACGCCCCTTGTCGCGGCCCGTCAGCAGGGTCAGCCGGATGCCAGCGGCCTCGGCAAGGGGGGCAAGCCCCTCCAGATGCTGGCGCGCCAGGATCTCGGTCGGGGCCATCAAGACGCCCTGCCCGCCCGCCTCGACCGCGATAACCAGCGCGAGGAAAGCCACCAACGTCTTGCCCGACCCCACATCGCCTTGCAGCAAACGGTTCATCCGCAGCGGCGATTCCATGTCCTGCGCGATCTCACGCACGGCGCGGGTCTGGGCGCCGGTGGGCTGATAGGGCAGGCTTTTCAGGGCCTTGTCCGACAGGGCGCCGGTGCCTGCGGTCTGCCGCCCCTTGCCGCGCCGCACCAGCGCACGGGCAAGCGACAGGGTCAGCTGATGGGCGAACAGCTCGTCATAGGCCAGACGTTCGCGGGCCTTGGCCTCGGGGCGCAGGTCCAGGGCACTTTGCGGCGCGTGGGCGGCGGTCAGGGCGTCGGTCCAATCCGGCCAACCCTCCCGCGCCAGCAACGGCCCGTCGATCCATTCCGGCACCTGCGGCAGCCGCGCCAAGGCCCCTGTCACCGCCTTTTGCACCTGACGTTGCGTGATCCCGGCCACCAAAGGATAGACCGGCTCGAAGGGGGCCAGGGTCTCTGTCAGGTCCAGGATGTGATCGGGATGGACCATCTGCGCGACGCCGTCGAAAAGCTCGATCTTGCCAGAGATCAGACGGCGTTCGCCAATGGGCAGGATCTTTTCCAGATAGTCGCGGCGGGCGTGAAAGAAGACGAGGGCGAAATCAAGCTTTTCATCCCGAACGATCACTCGGTAAGGCTTGCCCTTCTGCGCGTTGGGCTGATGGGCGATGACGGTGATTTCAACGGTCAAGATGCAGGGCGGCACCACATCCCGAACGCTTGTTCGCCTTGTGCGATCGATTCCCGAATGAGGCATCAGGAACAGGAAATCCTTGGGCAAAGCGACCCCCAAAGAGGGCAGCACCTTGGCCGCCTTGGGGCCGATCCCCTCCAGGGTTTCCAGCCCGGCAAACAGCGGATTAAGGCTGGCGGGCCGCGTCACTTCAGCCCCGAAAGCGCGATCCAGTCATCCTCGCTGATGATCGTAACTCCATGTTTCTCGGCCTCTTTCGCCTTTGATCCCGCCCCGGGTCCGGCGATCAGAAGGTCGGTCTTGGCACTGACGGACCCCGCAACCTTGGCGCCCAAAGCCTCTGCCCTTGCCTTGGCCTCGGCGCGGGTCATCTTCTCCAGGGTGCCGGTGAAAACAAGGGTCTTGCCGGCGATCTGACTGTCCACTTTGGCGCGGATTTCGACGGGCTGAACCTGCAACTGGGCGACCAAGGCGTCGATGGCTGAACGTTCGTTCGGATTGGCAAAGGCCTCGACCAAAGAGCCCACCAGGACCGCCCCCACGCCATCGACCGACAGCAGGTCGTTCCAGTCCGCATTGCCCGGTTCGGCCCTTGTGATGGCGGTCTCGAAGGCCTCCCAGGTGCGGTAATGGCGTGCGATGGTGGCGGCCGCGACCTCTCCGGCGTGACGAATACCAAGGGCAAAGATCAGCCGATCCAGGGGGATCGTGCGGCGCGCCTCGATTGCGGCAAAGAGCTTTTCGGTGGATTTCTCGCCAAAGCCATCGCGGTTTTTCAGCTTTTTCAGCGGGCTTGCGGCGTCGCGACTGGCCAGGGTGAAGATATCGGCGGGGGTCCTGACGGGAAGGTCGGCGTCGTTGTAAAACATCTCGACCTGTTTGGCGCCAAGGCCTTCGATGTCGAAAGCGCCGCGGCTGACGAAATGCTTCAGCCGCTCGACACCCTGGGCCGGGCAAATCAGGCCACCGGTGCAGCGGCGGACCGAATCACCCTCCTCGCGATGCGCGGGGCTGCCACATTCGGGGCAGGTCTGGGGGAAGGCAAAGGCCTCGCCTTGGCGCTGCGACAGGTCCACATCGGCAATCTTGGGGATCACATCCCCCGCGCGGTAAACCTGCACCCAGTCGCCGATGCGAATGTCCCGGCCCTCGCGAATCACCCCGCCCTTCGAATCGCGACCCGCGATGTAATCCTCGTTGTGCAGCGTCGCATTGGAGACCACGACGCCGCCCACCGTCACAGGCGCAAGCCGCGCCACAGGCGACAGCGCCCCGGTGCGGCCCACCTGAATGTCGATGGCAAGCAGCCGCGTCCAGGCCAGCTCGGCCGGGAATTTATGCGCCAAGGCCCACCGCGGCGTGGTCGACCGAAATCCCAAGCGCGCCTGAAGCCCCAGGTCGTCAACCTTGTAGACGACGCCGTCGATGTCATAGCCCAGCGTCGCGCGGCTTTGCTCGATGGCGCGGTAATGCGCCAGCATGGCTTCGGGACCGTCGCAAAGGACGGTCAGGGGATTGGTGGGAAAGCCCATCGCGGCCAGGCGCTGGATCGCGCCCATCTGGGTGGCGGCCAACGGCTGCGACAGCGCGCCCCAAGTATAGGCGAAAAAGCGCAGGGGTCGTGCCGCGGTGATCTGCGCATCCAGCTGGCGCAAAGAGCCCGCGGCGGCGTTGCGCGGATTGGCAAAGGTCTTGTCGCCGCGGGCGACCTGCGCCGCGTTCAAGGCGGCGAAATCGGCATGCGAGAGATAGGCCTCGCCGCGGATTTCCATCACCTCGGGGGCGTCCAGCACCTGATGCGGGATGCCGGCAATGGTCAGCGCATTGGCGGTGACATCCTCTCCGGTTTCGCCATCGCCGCGGGTGGCGGCCTGCACGAGGCGGCCGTTTTCATAGCGCAGCGACAGGGAAAGCCCGTCGATCTTGGGCTCGGCGGTAAAGGCGCCGGGGGGGGCGCCAAGAAATTTCTCGACCCGATCGACGAAATCGCCCAGATCTTCCGGCGAGAAGCCGTTTTCCAGGCTGAGCATCGGCACGCTATGGGCGACCTTGCCGAAACCCTGACCCGGGGCAGCGCCCACCTGATCCGAGGGGCTATCCGCGCGCTTGAGCAGCGGGAAGCGGGCCTCGATGGCTGCATTGCGGGCCTTGAGCGCGTCGTATTCGGCGTCCGTCATCACGGGCGCATCGGCGCCATGATAGGCCGCGTTCGCCTGTTGCAGAACCGCAGCCAACCGCGCCAGCTCTGCCCGCGCCTGTTCCTCGCCCATTGCCGCCACGTCGCTCATTCTGGCCCCCCGTCTCGCGCCTGCGTGCCAGCCTATCCGCCCCGGCCGGGAGTTTCCAGAACCCCTGCCCCTGATCCACAGGCGCGGCTGTCGCGGCAAAATATGGCCTCGCCTTTGGCGCAGAAGCCCCAACCAGTCCCGGATGTCATCTGGTCCCAAGTGTCCCCGCCAAAGGCGCTTTGGACATCCTGCAGGACTTTTGAAACCCGCATGTCGCAAGGCGCGATATCCCCGGCCTGCCAAAGTGGCATGAAAAAGGGGCCAAGGGTTTCCCCCGGCCCCAAGTCAACGCGACGGGTGATGCCTCAGGCGCTGGCGGCCAGTTTCGGCTGTTCCTCGGGCGTCGGTTCGCGCAGCACATAGCCGCGGCCCCAGACCGTCTCGATATAGTTCTGGCCCCCGGTGGCCTCTGCCAGCTTCTTGCGCAGCTTGCAGATGAAGACGTCGATGATCTTCAACTCGGGCTCGTCCATGCCGCCGTAAAGATGGTTCAGGAACATTTCCTTCGTCAGGGTCGTCCCCTTGCGCAAGGACAGAAGCTCCAGCATCTGATATTCCTTGCCGGTCAGATGCACCGTGTGGTTTTCAACCTCCACGGTCTTGGCATCCAGATTGACCGAGATCTTTCCGGTGCGAATCACCGACTGCGAATGGCCTTTCGACCGCCGGATGATCGCATGGATTCGCGCCACCAGCTCTTCGCGGTGGAAAGGTTTGGTCAGATAGTCATCTGCCCCAAAGCCAAACCCCTTGATCTTGTTCTCGGTGTCATCAGAGCCCGAGAGGATCAGGATGGGGGTTTCGATCCTGGCCAGCCGCAGCTGGCGAAGGACCTCATGCCCTGACATATCAGGCAAATTCAGGTCCAGAAGGATCAGGTCATAGTCATACAGCTTCGCCAGGTCGATGCCATCTTCCCCCAAATCCGTGCAATACACGTTCAGGTTCGCATGGGTCAGCATCAATTCGATGCTGCGCGAAGTGGTAGGGTCGTCTTCAACCAGAAGGATTCGCATCTGTTGCTCCGTCGCGTCTCTTCGTTAACGACTTTGGCGATCAATGGTTAATGGAGCGTTACTCTGCCAGAACGAATACAGAAAACAACTTAAAGTTGTCGATATTTTTGGATCGAGGTGACACGAAGCGCTTTTTCCCCGTGTTTTTCGACCGCCTCGCGCCACAAGACGAATTCTTCCTCCGAAAGGCTATAGCGTTCGAGGGCCTCGGACTGGGTGACAAGCCCGTAGATCACCGCCTTGACGACGATGGCCTTGCGGCTGGCGACCCAGCGGCGGGTATCGACAGGCGGCAGATCGGCGCGGGTCAGGATGCTGCCATCGGGCAGGGTAATCTGGCGCGGGCCATCGACTTTCTTCAGATACATGAGCGGCGTTCCTTCAGCGATTGGCCTGAAAATGCCGCATCTGACTTAAGCAAGGGTGAAGCCTGCTCTTGTTACTTCCGGGTTTTTTCCTATATTCCCCCGATAAATCCTCAAGATGGCCGCAATCATGCTGGACAAATCCCTAAATTCGCTGGGTTTCGCGAAACCGCCCAGCGAAACCCGCGTCGTCGTCGCCATGTCGGGCGGCGTCGACTCGTCCGTCGTGGCCGCCATGCTGAAGGAAGAGGGCTATGACGTCGTGGGCGTCACCCTGCAACTTTACGACCACGGCGCGGCCCTGGCGAAAAAGGGCGCCTGCTGTGCGGGGCGCGACATCCACGACGCGCGGCGTGTGGCCGAAACCATGGGCTTTCCGCATTACGTGCTGGACTACGAAAACACCTTCCGCGAGGCGGTGATCGAGGATTTCGCCGAAAGCTATCTGGCCGGCGCCACGCCCGTCCCCTGCATCCGCTGCAACGAACGCGTCAAATTCAAGGACTTGCTGGCCACGGCCAAGGATCTGAACGCCGATTGCATGGCCACGGGCCACTATATCCAGCGCAAGATGGGCGCCGCGCCCGAATTGCACCGCGCGACCGATGCCAACCGCGACCAAAGCTATTTCCTGTTTTCCACCACGCCGGATCAGCTGGATTACCTGCGCTTCCCGCTGGGTCATCTGGGCTCCAAGGCCGAAACCCGCGCTTTGGCGGCCAAATACGGGCTTTCGGTGGCGGACAAACCCGACAGCCAGGACATCTGCTTTGTGCCGAATGGCTCATATGCCGATGTCATCCTGAAGCTGCGCCCCGAGGCCGCCGACCCCGGTGACATCGTCGACACCGAAGGCCGGGTTCTGGGTCATCACAACGGCGTGATCCATTACACCGTGGGCCAGCGCAAAGGCCTGGGCGTCGGTGGCCTGGCCGAGCCGCTTTATGTCCTGCGTCTTGACCCGGAGAATCGCCGCGTGATCGTCGGGCCGAAATCCGCGCTGGCCACCCGCCGCGTGCCGCTGCGCGAAATCAACTGGCTGGGCGATGCGCCTTTTGACGGGGCCGAGCACCATATCGAAGTCAAGGTCCGCTCGACCAAGCCGCCGCGCCCCGCCATCATCCGCCCCCTGTCGCCCACCGAAGCCGAGGTCGAGCTTCTGGACCCCGAAGACGGCGTTTCGGCCGGTCAGGCCTGCGTCTTTTACCAGCCCGGCACGACGCGCGTGCTGGGCGGCGGCTGGATCTGGCGCGGGCGGTAAGGCCCACGCCAAGACCCGGGCCCGTCCGAAGCCTCAGCCCCGCTTGCGCCGCATCAGGCCAAGCCCCGCCATGCCGCTGGCCAACAGCACCAGCCCCGCAGGCAAGGGCACAGAGCCCACAGGCCCGGTGACAAGGGTTCCGTATTCATACTTCAGGTTCGTGGTGGTGAAGGCCAGCGTCAGCGCGGACCAGGGGTCGATGCTGCCCCCCAAGAGCGAGAAATGCGCGTAAAAACTTTGCGGCGCGGTGAACGAAAAACCCAGGGCAAAGCCCGAATACTCTCCCGCAAACAGGTCAAGCGACCCGACGCCCAGATCGGACAGGCCAAACCCACTGCCCACCGAAACCCGCACATGCGAGGCGTTGAAGACATTCAGCCCCGAGAAATCGCATCCCGAAGGGCAAATCCCCCGGCCATTGATCAGCAGGGACCGCACCTGGTTCCCGCCCAGCTCGTCGAAGTGGTAATCCAGCTCTACCGTCGTCAGGGGGGCCGCCAGGGCCCGCAAAGGCGATAGCGCAGCAAACAAGGCAAACACAAGGGCGCGCAGCATGGGATTCTCCTGAAAGAAGGGAACCTTAGCGACATCGCGCCTCGAAACAAGCCACCACAGATTTACCCGCGCCGGAAAATCGGCTACACGGCCTCCATGCTCGACAATGCCCCCAAACTCCCGCCCGAAATTGCCCGTCGCCGGACCTTTGCGATCATCTCGCATCCTGACGCTGGCAAGACCACGCTGACGGAAAAGTTCCTGCTGTTCGGCGGTGCGATCCAGATGGCGGGCCAGGTGCGCGCCAAGGGCGAGGCGCGGCGCACGCGGTCCGACTTCATGAAGCTGGAGCAAGAGCGCGGGATCTCTGTCTCGGCCTCGGCCATGTCGTTTGACTTCCGGCATTACCGGTTCAACCTGGTCGACACCCCCGGCCACAGCGACTTTTCCGAAGACACCTACCGCACGCTGACCGCCGTGGACGCGGCAATCATGGTGATCGACGGCGCCAAGGGGGTCGAGAGCCAGACGCGGAAACTGTTCGAGGTCTGCCGGCTGCGTGACCTGCCCATCCTGACCTTCTGCAACAAGATGGACCGCGAATCCCGCGACACCTTCGAGATCATCGACGAGATCCAGCAGAACCTGGCCATCGACGTCACGCCGGCCTCGTGGCCGATCGGCGTCGGGCGCGATTTCATCGGCGCCTATGACCTGCTGCATGACCGGCTGGAGATCATGGACCGCGCCGACCGCAACAAGGTGGCCGAATCCATCGCCATCAAGGGCCTGGACGACCCGGCGCTTGCGCTTCACGTGCCCGCCGACCTTCTGGCCAAGTTCCATGAGGAAATCGAGATGGTGCGGGCGCTTTTGCCGCCCTTCAACCGGCAAAGCTTTCTTGAAGGCCATCTGACACCGATCTGGTTCGGGTCTGCGATCAACTCCTTTGGGGTCAAGGAACTGATGGACGGCATGGGCGAATATGGCCCCGAGCCCCAGCCGCAAAAGGCGGCCGAGCGTCAGATTTCCGCCGATGAGGTCCCGGTGACGGGCTTTGTCTTCAAGGTCCAAGCCAATATGGACCCCAAACACCGCGACCGCGTGGCCTTTGTCCGCCTGGCCTCGGGTCACTTTCTGCGCGGCATGAAGCTGATGCATGTGCGGTCGAAAAAGCCGATGACCGTGACCAACCCGGTCATGTTCCTCGCCGCCGACCGCGAGCTGACCGAAGAGGCCTGGGCCGGCGACATCATCGGCATCCCGAACCACGGGCAACTCCGCATCGGCGACGGGCTGACCGAGGGCGAGACCCTGCGCTTCACCGGCATCCCCTCCTTTGCGCCGGAGCTTCTGTCCACTGTCCGCGCGCTGGACCCGATGAAGGCCAAGCATCTGGAAAAGGCCCTGACCCAATTCGCCGAGGAAGGCGCCGCCAAGGTCTTCAAACCCATGATCGGCTCGGGCTATGTCGTGGGCGTCGTGGGCCAGTTGCAGTTCGAAGTCCTGGCCTCGCGGATCGAAGAGGAATACTCCCTGCCCGTCCGGTTTGAGCCCAGCCAGTTCACCTCCGCCCGCTGGGTGAATGGCGACAAAGAGGCGGTCGAGGCCTTTGTGAACGTCAACAAGGGCCATATCGCCCATGACAGCGATGGCGACCTCGTTTACCTGACGCGGCTGCGCTGGGACATCGAACGCGTCGAGCGCGACCACCCGGAGGTGAAGTTGACCGCCACCAAGGAAATGATGGCGTGACGGACCTGCCGGCCTGTTTCAACTGCCGGCACAAATCCCGCGCCTATCCCTGCCGCAGCAACGGGGCCTTCGACGTCGAAGGCCTCGCCGTGGCCTGGATCACGGACTGCGCAGAGCCCCTGGACCCTTCCCGGGACTTCCCTTGGTCCTGGACCTGCCTCGTCGAACTCTCGCATAGCGACACCGACCCCTTTGCCTGACCGTGATCGTCGCCATCCTGCGCCGGATAACGACCCAAGATCAGGCCGCACCCCTCGCGGCCGGACCGTTCTGGACGATCCTCGATGAACACGGCCCCAAGCTCCTGCCCCGGATCGAGCGCCTTGCCCGCCACTCCCCGCGCTTGCGCTATCTCCTGACCGGCTACATGCCCCAGGGCCAGGACGTCAGCCCCACCCGGGCACGCCTCCTCGCCGCAGGCCAAGGCCCCCGCTTCATCGGCGACGCTGGCCCCTTGCCGCCCATCGACGACTGACCACCCTGCAAGCCCAAGCGCGCCCGCTGCGACCAAGCCGCTTCCCCTTTCACATTGACTCAAATATCTCCGGGGGGCTCCGCAGGAGCGGGGGCGGCGCCCCCTCCCCCCAAAAACAAAGGCGCGCCAGGTTTCCCCAGCGCGCCCATCTCATTTCACATTGGCCCAAATACTCCGGGGGTTTGGGGGCAGCGCCCCCAATCGCTCTCAGGCCGCGTCGCTGTCGTCCTCGGCCTCATCGACCACGGCAGCGGCGATCTTGAAGCTGCGCAGGATGAAATCCGGGACATGGTCGCCCATGCCCACGATGCGCTCGTGCTGACCGGGATAGGACCGGTTCACCGGGCGGCCTTCGTCACGACGCTCGCCGTAGCGTTCACCCGACCTTTCGCCCGTCCGGTCCGGGCCACGTTCGCCCGAACGCTCCGCACCCCGTTCGCCGCGGCTGCCATTGCGGTCGCGGTTGCCATCGCGACGCTCGCCCGAACGCTCTGCCTCGCGGCGCGGCTCGGGACGGGCTTCGGCGCGGGGGGCCTCACGGGGGGCCTCACGGACGGCTTCCACCACTTCAGCGACGGTTTCTTCAGCTTCGACCACCGGCATCGGATCACGCGGCGCACCAGAAGCCGCGCCAGAGCGGCTGCGCGAACGCCCGCCTTCACCCCGACCCTCGCCCCGACCCTCGCCCCGACCCTCACTGCGACCCGACCGCGAAGACCCACCCCGCGTCGAGGTCCGAGCACGGTCGGAATTCTCGGAGGCGCCTTCCAGCGCACCTTCCGGCAATTCGCCCCGCGGGATCGGCTGCTTCACCAAGTTCTCGATCTGGCCCAGGTATTTGTCATCCGACGGCACGGCCAGCGTAAAGGCCTTGCCCAGACGCCCGGCCCGGCCGGTGCGGCCGATGCGGTGGACATAGTCCTCGGGATGGGTCGGCACGTCAAAGTTGAACACATGCGAAACGGCCGGAATGTCCAGACCGCGCGCCGCCACATCCGAGGCGATCAACAGCCGCAAGGACCCATCGCGGAACCCTTCCAGCGTCTTGGTCCGCTGCGACTGGTCCAGATCGCCATGGATCGGCGCCGCGTCAAAACCATGCGCCTTCAGCGACTTGGCGACCACATCGACATCCATCTTGCGGTTGCAAAAGACGATGGCATTGGTCAGGCTTTCACCTTCGGCATTGATCAGCGCGCGCAAAGCCGCCCGCTTTTCGGTAAAGCTGCGATCCTTGCGCGTCGGCGTAAAGGCGAACAACTTCTGCTCGATCGAAGTGTTGGTGGTCGCCTGGCGCGCCACTTCGATCTTGACCGGGTCTTTCAGGAAGGCCTTGGTGATGCGTTCAATTTCCGGCGCCATGGTGGCCGAGAAGAACAGCGTCTGACGAGTCGGCGGCGTCAGGGTAAAGATCCGCTCGATATCGGGGATGAACCCCATATCCAGCATCCGGTCGGCCTCGTCGATCACCATGATCTGGACGCCGTTCAGCATCAGCTTGCCGCGCTCGAAATGATCGAGCAGCCGGCCGGGGGTGGCAATCAGCACGTCGACACCGCGGTCAATCGCCTTGTCCTGGTCGCCAAAGGACACGCCGCCGATCAGCAGGGCCTTGGTCAACTTGGTATGCTTGGCATAGGTGTCGAAATTCTCGGCCACCTGGGCGGCCAGTTCCCGCGTCGGGCACAGCACCAGCGAGCGCGGCATCCGAGCGCGGGCGCGGCCCTGGCCCAGAATGGTGATCATCGGCAGCGAGAAGCTCGCCGTCTTGCCGGTGCCGGTCTGGGCGATGCCCAGGACGTCGCGCCCCTCCAGCGCAGGCGGGATGGCCTGTTCCTGGATCGGCGTCGGGGTTTCATATCCGGTCTCCACCACGGCTTGCAGCACGCGGGGATCCAGGGCGAGGTCAGCGAATTTGGTCATCAGCATCCTGAAGGCGGACAGGGCCGCCCATGCAATTGGGACGCAACTTCCGGGCGCCCCGGCGTCTGAGGCACAATGCCCCACCGGCCCTTTACCGGAATTTGTCCACAGGGTCAACCTCCGAGGGCCAGAGGGGAGGTCTTGAGGATTGTTGCGACCTCTGCCAGAACTCCCCCATGTGGCACAGGCGGATCAAGAGCTTGCATGGGACCCTGGGCCTCTTGATCTGGCCCTGGCTGGTGATGATCGCGCTGACGGGGCTTTACCAAAACCACCAAAGCGCCATCGACCCCTGGTTGCCCTCCGACATGATCACGGCCGAGGACCTGCAAGCCCTGCCCGCCTTTCCCGTCACCACGCCAAACCTGACCAACCCAGAGCCCGTTACGCTCTTTGGCCGCCCTGCCTGGGCCGAACACGACGGCTCGCGCGGCATCGACGCGGCCACGGGTGCCACTTGGGCAACGGGCACCTACCTGACCACTTGGGCTGATGCCCAAGGGGCAAGGATCGGCTGGCGGATGGATTGGCAAAAGCTGTTCTTGCGGCTGCACCGCGCGGGCTGGGCCGGCGACCAGCTCGGCACCTGGCCCGCCGATCTCGCGGCCCTGGCGCTTGTGCTTTTCGGGCTCTCGGGGCTCTGGCTTTTCCTCGCACCGCGTCTGCGGCGCTGGCGGAGATAGACCCGGGGTGTGCCCCCCGGGCTACAGGACCCGCCAGACCGCCCAAGCGCCCGCAAACGAAAAGGGCGCAAGCAAACCGCCCGCGCCCCTCATTCATCTTTTCAGAAATATCCCACGGGGGTCCGGGGGTGTGAAACCCCCGGCGCTTTCCGCCGTCACTCCGCTGAAAGCCGAGAGATAACGATGGTCACTTCCGGCTTCTTGCCGATCTCTTCCATGGCGACCTGGCGGACGACGCGCTTCAGCGCCTCTTCCAGCTTGTCGTCATCGGCCAGGATCTTGCGCCCGGCGCGGCTGACAAATTCGGCCAGATCGCCCTCCAGCGTCTCGACGAAATCACGCCCCCCCTTGCCGGTGGGCGCCAGCCCCATCATGTCGGCCCAAGGATCGCCCAGGGCGCTGCCGTCCTCGTCGACGATCATCGTGACCGTCACATGACCGTTCAAGGCCATGCGGATACGGTCGCGGATCACGCCGTCCATGGCGCCGACCAGGGCGGTGCCGTCGAGGTAAACCCGGCCCATCTGGAAATAGCCGCAGACGCCGGGCACATCGCCCGTCAGGTCCAGCATGATGCCATTGGTCGCCACAACCGACTGGATGCCCGCATCGGTGGCGATCTTGGCGTGTTCGCGCAGGTGGCGATGTTCGCCATGCATCGGGATGACCATATCGGGCAGCAGCAGACGATGCACATGCTCCAGATCCGGCCGGTTGGCATGGCCCGAGACGTGATATTTGCCGCCCGATTCGTCGATGATCTCGACGCCCTTTTCGGACAGCTGGTTCATCACCTTCAGGATTTCCCGCTCATTGCCCGGGATCGAGCGGGACGAGAACAGGAACGTATCCCCTTCGCGCAGCTCCATCCCCAGATATTTGCCACGCGCAAGCTGGGCCGAGGCCGCGCGACGCTCACCTTGCGAACCGGTCACGATCAGCATCAGATTGCCGCGCGGAATATCAACCGCCTCTTCCACCGTCACCGATTTGGGAAAGCGCGTCAGCACGCCCGATTCCTCGGCCGCGGTGATCATCTTGCGCATGGCGCGGCCCATGAAGCAGACCGACCGCCCCGCCGCCCGCCCGGCCTCGGCCAAGGTTTTAAGCCGCGCCACGTTGGACGCAAAGGTCGTGGCCACCATCATCCCCGAAGCGCCCTGGATCAGCTCGGCCAGGTTGCCCGCAATCGAGCTTTCCGACCGGCCCGGAGCCTTGGAAAACACATTGGTCGAATCGCACATCAAAGCCTTGATCGGGCGTTCCTTGACCAAGGCTTCGAACAGGGTGTCATCCCAGGGCTCGCCCACGCCGGGGTTCGGGTCCAATTTGAAGTCGCCCGAATGGATCACGCGCCCCGCGGGCGTGTCGATGCACAGGGCGGCGCTTTCCGGGATCGAATGGCTGACCGGCACATATTGCACGGTAAAGGGGCCGACCTCGATCGGCGTCATCGGGCCCACGACGCGGATGGCGTCGCGCGAAAGCCCCGCCTCCTCCATCTTGCCGCGCCCGATGGCTGCGGTGAAGGGGCGTGCATAGACCGGTTTCTTCAGCAGCGGCCAGAGATGCGGCAGGGCGCCGATATGGTCCTCATGGGCATGGGTGATAAAGATCGCATCCAGCCGGTCCAGACGGTCCATCAGCCAGGCGATATCGGGCAGGATCAGATCGACGCCGGGCGAGCTGTCCATATCCGGGAAGGCCACGCCCATATCGACCAGGATCAGGCGTTCCTTGTCCTTGGGGCCATAGCCATAGACATAGGCGTTCATCCCGATCTCGCCCGCACCTCCAAGAGGCATATAGATCAGACGGTCAAGGGATTTGCTCGGGGCCATACGGATACTCTTCGTTGTGAGCATGGATCAGGACGAGCCCATGCATGGTCAGATCATCTTCGACCGCATCAAATAGCGTCGTGCCTTGCGAGAACAAGGAGGCCAGGCCACCCGTGGCGATCACTTTCACCGGGGCGGGGCGCTCTTTGCGGACTTCGCGGACGATGCCTTCGATCAGGCCGATATAGCCCCAATAGACGCCAGATTGCATACAGGCAACCGTGTTCGTGCCAATGGCCCTTGCAGGTTTGGCGACATCGACATGCGGCAGGGCCGCCGCCGCCATATGCAGCGCCTCAAGCGAAAGGTTGGCACCCGGGGCGATGACCCCGCCGATATAGGCGCCGTCGTCGTCCACCACGTCAAAGGTCGTGGCCGTGCCGAAATCCACCACGATCAGATTGCCGCCATGACGGGCAAAGCCTGCGACCGTGTTGACCAGCCGGTCAGGGCCGACCGTGACGCCCTGGTCAACGCGGGGCGGGTGCGGCAGGCGGCAGTCCGGCTTGCCCACGACCAAGGGGCGGCAGTTGAAATAGCGGTTGCACAGGACGCGCAGGTTGAAGACCACGCGCGGCACGGTGGAAGAGATGATGGCTTGGGTGATCTCGGCCTCGGTCTTTGTCAGCGCCATGAGGCTTTGCAGCCAGACGTAATATTCATCGGCCGTGCGCTTGTGATCGGTGGCCATGCGCCAGGTGGCGCGGAATTTCGCGCCGTCCCAGATGGAAAAGACAGTGTTGGTGTTGCCGCAGTCGATGGCGAGGAGCATGGGGCTTGTCCTGGAGCTTTTGCGGAACGCCCGGGGGTTTCACACCCCCGGACCCCCGTGGAGATATTTGAGCCAGTATGAAAGCGAAAGAAGACCTTTACGGCTTTGCGTGAACGGCTTTGCTGGCGGTCAGAAGAAGATTTCGGCGGCGGGGATCGGTGTCAGGCCTTGAGCGGTTTGGAGGAGGAGGGCGCCGGTCTCGTCGAGGCCTTTGAAGGTGCCGTAAAGGGTTTGGGTGCCGGTACGGGCGCGGATGGGTTCGTTGAGTTTCGCAGCGTTCTGCAGCCAGGCTGCGCGGAGGGGGGCGAAACCTTGGGTTTGGAAGGTGGTCTCCCAGGCCTCGTAGGCGGGGGCGAGGGTGTCGAGAAAAGTCTCGGGCTGGATGCGCAGGCCGGTGGCGGCGAGCAGCGTCGTGGGCGGCAGGGCGTCGGGGTCCAGCAGTGCGGGGTCGGGGGCGGCGATCAGGTTGACGCCGATGCCGATGGCCAACGCCGGGAGGCTGGCCTCGAGCAGGATGCCCGCGATCTTGGCGCCGTTGCAGAGCACGTCATTGGGCCATTTCAGCGTGAAGGCCTGGGGGGCCTCGGTCAGCTGGGCGAAGGCGTCGCGCAGCGCGAGGGCGGCCGCGAAAGAGCGCAGCGCCACGGTGGCGGTGGGCTCGGATGGCGCCAGCAGAAGCGAGGCGTGGAAATTGCCGCGGGGGGAGGCCCAGGCGCGGGCGCGGCGGCCGCGGCCGGCGGTCTGCTCATGGGCCAAGATCCAGGCCGGCGCATGACCAAAGCCCAAGCGCAGGGCCTGGGCATTGGTGCTGTCGATGCTCTCCAGGACATGGCGTGCCACGCCCTGGGGCCAAGGGGCCTTAGCCAACAAGAGATTGCGCGGCGGCCAGCGCCACAGGCTCTAGCCCGAACAGGTTGACCACGGCCAAAAGGACCACGGCAGCGACGCCAATCAGGGCCAGCCATTCGACCGGCGAGGTGCGGCTTTCCACATCGCCTTCGGTCGTGCCGAAATACATGTAAAAGACCACGCGCAGGTAATAGAAGGCGCCGATCACTGAGGCCACGACACCCGCCACCGCTAGCCAAGTCATGCCCGCATCGACCGCCGCCTTCAGCACATAGAACTTGCCGAAAAACCCCAGCATCGGCGGCACACCCGCCAGGGAGAACATCAGGACCAGGACGGCCAGCGCCTTCAGCGGCTCGCGTTTGGCGAACTGGTTCAGCGAGGTCAGGTCGGTGACAGGCTGACCCGCCTTTTCCAGCGACAGGATGAAGGCGAAGGTGCCGATGTTCATGGTGACGTAAATCGCCATGTAGATCAGCATGGCTTGCACGCCGTAAGCCGTGCCCGCAGCCAGGCCCATCAGCGCGAACCCCATATGCGCAATCGAGGAATAGGCCATCAGACGCTTGATGTCCTTTTGCCCGATGGCGGCAATGGCGCCCACGAACATCGACACGACCGACAGAGCCGCCAAGACCTGCGCCCATTGCCCCGGGATGCCGCCGAAGGCGTCCCAGGTCAGGCGGGCGATCAGCGCCATGGCAGCCACTTTCGGCGCGGTGGCAAAGAAGGCCGTCACCGGGGTCGGCGCGCCCTCGTAGACGTCGGGGGTCCACATGTGGAAGGGCGCGGCCGAGATCTTGAAGGCCAGACCCGACAGCATGAACACGAGGCCAAAGACCAGACCCACCGGCATGTCGCCCTGCACCGCCGTGGTGATGCCCGAAAACAGCGTCGTGCCGGCATAGCCATAGACGAGGCTGGCGCCATAAAGCAGCAGGCCCGAGGACAGCGCGCCAAGGACGAAATACTTCAACCCGGCTTCGGTCGACCGCAGACTGTCGCGCTGGATCGAGGCCACGACATAAAGCGCCAGCGACTGCAGCTCCAGCCCCATATAAAGCGCCATCAGGTCGCCCGCCGAGACCATGGCCATCATGCCGACCACCGAGAGCGTGATCAGCACCGGATATTCAAACCGCGCAATCCCGCGTTTCGCCATGAAACGTTGCGAGATCAGCAGGACCGCGGCGGCGGAGACAAGGATCGTCACCTTGGCAAAGCGGCCAAAGGCATCCTCGGTGAACAGGCCGCCGAAGGCCGTCGAGGACCCCTCACGCAGCGCAATCACGACCGCCAGGGCCAGCATGACCCCCGCCGTGGTCCAGGTCAGCAACCCGGTCAACCCGTCCTTCGACGTGTAGACCGCCAGCATCAGCGCCGCCATCGCGTAAAGCGCAAGCAGCAGTTCCGGCAGGATGGTGATCAGATCTTGGGTCATCTCTGCCCTCTCAATTCGAGTGTTCTTCGGTGGCAGCGACCGGAGCCGCCTCCACCACGGGCACGGCGGCCCGGATTTGCGTGACAAGCGCGCCAACGGCGGGCCCGGTGATATCGGTCACAACCTTGGGATAGATGCCCAAAAGCAGAGTCATGATGATCAGGGGGGCAAAGATCGCCCGCTCTCGTCTTGTCATGTCGCTGATGGTTTTCAAGCTCTCCTTGACCAGGGCGCCCAAAGTCACACGGCGATAGAGCCACAGCGCATAGGCGGCGGACAGGATCACGCCGGTCGTGGCGATGGTGGCAATCACGGTATCAACCTGGAAAATCCCCATCAGAACAAGGAATTCGCCGATGAAGCCAGAGGTGCCCGGAAGCCCCACATTGGCCATGGTGAAGAACAGGAAGACCAAAGCATAGGCCGGCATCCGGTTCACCAGGCCGCCATAGGCGTCGATTTCGCGGGTGTGCATCCGGTCATAGATCACGCCGACGCACAAGAACAGCGCACCCGAGATAAACCCGTGGCTGATCATCTGAAAGATCGCGCCGTCCAAGCCCTGTTGGTTCGCCGTGAAAATCCCCATCGTCACATAACCCATATGCGCGACCGAGGAATAAGCGACCAGCTTCTTCATGTCGTTCTGCACCAGCGCCACCAGCGAGGTGTAAACGATGGCGATGGCCGACATCCAGAACACCAGGGGCGCCCACAGCATCGCGGCCTCGGGGAACATCGGCAGGCTGAAGCGCAGGAAGCCGTAGCCACCCATCTTCAGCAGGATCGCGGCCAGAACCACCGAACCGGCGGTCGGGGCCTGAACATGCGCATCGGGAAGCCAAGTGTGGACCGGCCACATCGGCATTTTCACTGCGAAAGACGCGAAGAAGGCAAAGAACAACAGCGTCTGCAGCCCGCCCATCACCGAAATCCCGGCCACCACCATCGGCGCACTGTCGAAGTGATAGGTCATCAGCGTCGGAATATCGGTCGTGCCGGCGGCGAAATACATCGACACCATGGCGACCAGCATCAGGACCGACCCGAGGAAGGTGTAAAGGAAGAACTTGAAGGAGGCGTAAATTCGGTTCACCCCACCCCAGATGCCGATGATCAGGAACATCGGGATCAGGCCAGCCTCAAAGAACAGGTAGAACAGCACCAGGTCCAGCGCCGTGAAGACGCCCAGCATCAGCGTTTCCAACAGCAGGAAGGCGATCATGTAATCCTTGACGCGATCCTTGACGCCCCAGCACGAGGCAATCGTGATCGGCATCAGGAAGGTCGTCAACATGACGAACAGAACCGAAATCCCGTCGACGCCCAGCTTGTAGGTAAAGCCCATGATCCAGGGCGCTTCCTCGACGAACTGCATCCCGGTGTTGGCGGGATCGAACCCCTTCAGCACCAGAAGCGAGATCAGGAAGGTCAGCGCGGTCGCAAACAGCGCCAGCCACTTGGCATTGCGCTGCGCAGAGGCGTCATTGCCCCGCAGGAACAGCGCCAGGATCGCTGCCGCCACCGCGGGGATGAAGGTGATGATGGAAAGAATGTTGGACATCAGTGCGAAGCTCCGGCGATGGAGACCCAGGTGATCAGGGCGGCAACACCCAGGACCATCGCGAAGGCATAGGTGAAGACATAGCCCGATTGGGCGCGGCCCGCGAGCCGGGTGAAGAAGGGGATGATCCCCAAGGCAACGCCATTCAACGAACCGTCGATGATCTGCTCATCGCCGCGCTTCCACAGGAAACGCCCCAGCGCCTTGGAGGACCGGACGAAGAGGATGTCGTAAAGCTCGTCGAAATACCACTTGTTCAGCAGGAACTGATAGACCGGCTGCGCCTCACGCGCCCAGGTGGCGGGCAAGGACGGCTTCCAGACATAGAAGGTCAGCGCGGTCAGCAGGCCCAGGACCATGGCCACAAAGGGCGAGACCTTGACCCAGGTCGGTGCCTCATGCGCGGCCTCCAGCACTTCCATGCCGGGACCCATGGCGATGGCGCCGGTCGAGATCGCATGCTCGCCCTCGGCCGCGGTCATGGCAAAGAAGTGCAGCATGGTTTCATGGTCGCCGAAGAAATCCGCATACCAGAGCATGCCGGCAAAGACCGCACCAAAGGCCAGGACGATCAGCGGCAGGGTCATGACCCAGGGGCTTTCATGGGCATGGTCATGGGCGTGGTGGTCGCCGCGCGCCTGGCCAAAGAAGGTCAGGAAGATCAGGCGCCACGAGTAGAAAGAGGTCATGCAGGCCGCCGCCACCAAGAGCCAGAAGCCATAGGCGGACCCACCCGCATAGACGGATTCGATGATCGCATCCTTGGAGAGGAAGCCCGCAAAGCCGATATGGGTCAGGGGGATGCCGACGCCGGTGATGGCAAAGGTGCCAATCATCATCATCCAGAAGGTCAGCGGGATCTTCTTCCGCAAGCCGCCATAGTTCCGCATGTCCTGTTCGTGGTGCATCGCGGTGATGACCGAACCGGCGCCAAGGAACAGCATCGCCTTGAAGAAGGCATGGGTGAACAGGTGGAACATCGCCGCGCCATAGACGCCCGAACCGGCTGCCGCGAACATATAGCCCAGCTGCGAACAGGTCGAATAAGCGATCACGCGCTTGATGTCGTTTTGCACGAGGCCCACGGTCGCGGCAAAGAAAGCCGTCGAAGCGCCAACCACCACGATCAAGGCCTTGGCCTCGGGCGCATATTCATACAAGGGCGACATGCGGCAGACCAGGAAGACACCTGCCGTCACCATCGTCGCGGCATGGATCAGGGCGGACACCGGGGTCGGCCCCTCCATCGCGTCGGGCAACCAGGTGTGCAACAGCAGCTGCGCCGACTTGCCGCAAGCGCCGATGAACAGCAGCACGCCGATCAGGTTGGCCGCGTTCCAGTCCGTCCACAGGAAATGCAGGTTGGTCATGGCCAGCTCGGCCGTCTTGGCGAAGACCTCATCGAACTTGATCGAGTCAGTCAGGAAGAACAGCGCGAAAATCCCCAGCGCAAAGCCGAAGTCACCCACGCGGTTGACCACGAAAGCCTTGATCGAGGCCGCAGTCGCGGAGGGCTTGCGGTAATAGAACCCGATCAGCAGATACGAGGCGACGCCCACACCTTCCCAGCCAAAGAACATCTGCACCAGGTTATCGGCGGTGATCAGCGTCAGCATGGCAAAGGTAAAGAACGACAGATAGGCGAAGAACCGCGCCCGATAGGGCTCGTCGTGCCCCCAATTCTCGTCATGGGCCATATAGCCCCAGGAATAGAGGTGAACCAGCGCCGAGACCGTGTTGACGACGATCAGCATGATCGCGGTCAGCCGGTCCAGCCGGATGGCCCATTCGGTCGACAGCGAGCCGGACTGCACCCAGTCCAGAAGCACGATCTGTTGCGTGACCCCGTCGAAGGTCAGGAACGTATACCACGAGAGGCCCGCGGCCAGGAACAAAAGCCCGGTGGCCACGAGTTTCGCGGCGGTTTCACCGATGATGCGCCAGAAGAAGCCGCAGATGAGGGCGCCGACCAGCGGCGCCAGAAGGATTACGGTCGGGATCATGTCAGCCCTTCATCACATTGGCGTCTTCGACTTCGATCGTGCCGCGGTTGCGGAAGAACACGACCAGGATGGCAAGGCCGATGGCGGCCTCGGCGGCGGCGACGGTCAGGATCAGCATGGTGAAGATCTGCCCCACCAAGTCCCCCGACAGCGAGGAAAACGCCACCAGGTTGATGTTGACCGCCAAGAGCATGAGTTCGATCGACATCAGGATGACGATCACATTCTTGCGGTTCAGAAAGATCCCGAAGATGCCGATGACGAACAAAGCCGCCGCCACCGCGAGATAATGTTCCAGTCCGATGTTCATCCGTCAGTCCCTCCGGGAGATTTGCCCCGTTTCATTTCCTTGCGGGTTTTCCCCGCCACCCGAGGCCAAAGGCCTCTTAATTCGCCCCGGGAGACCCGGGGTAGTAAAGTTGGCAGCCACGGTGCAACGGGTAGGACATCCAAGGCGCCCAATGCCCGTCCTCTTTGCCCATGACGACAAAAGCAATCTCGGCTGCTTGCGCCGCGTCAATGAGGGCGGCCACTGCCACCCCTGCGTCCAACCGAAGCGGTCCGCTTGGCGGCAAGAGATTTGCAACGGCATTGTCGCGTCCCCAATCCCCCTCCGGTTCGCCTTGAAGCGGTTCCGCGCGTCCCCAAAGGGCGATGGCCTGAGCTGCAAAGCAATCCGAAACGACAAGCACTTCATCGGTGGAACAAGACGGCGTCGCAAGCCCGACAATCTGGGAGACCTTGCCCGAACCAAGATCCGACGGAGCAAAACCGGACATCCGATCCCAACCTGTCGGACCAGCATGGAGGTCGCCATTGCGAAAGCTGCCGTCCTCGTCGACCTGAACCGGGTCATTGGTCTTGTCGATTGCGACTTCACACGAAATGGAAGGCCCGGCCAAAACGACGCCGCCGAGCATCGCTGCCCGCCCTGCCGTCGTGATGAGTGCCGCCGTGGTCACCGTTTCGTCCTCTCGTTTCGCGGGCGGCGGGGTGAACCCCGCCCTACCCTTTAGCCGTAGGGCGGGATTTATCCCGCCGCCCGGGTCAGAGCCCCTGCCCCGGTTTCACGTCGATCATCTCCAGCGCCTTGGCCGGGTCGCGCCACATCTGGTGCATCACATTCTGCCGCTTGATGTCCTTGCGGTGGCGCAGCGTCAAGACGATGGCGCCGATCATGGCCACCAGAAGGATCAGACCCGACATCTGGAACAGATACAGATACTTGTCATACATCAGAAGCCCCAGCGCCTTGGTGTTCTCGACCTGCGCCGCATCCGGCGTGACCGCCTGACGCAGACCCATGGCGCCTTCCGACGTCGCCCAGGCGCCAAGACCAAAGCCCAGCTGGATCAGGATCACCACCGCGACCAAAAGGCCCAGCGGCATGTATTTCACCATCTCGGATTTCAGTTCCGCAAAGTCCACGTCCAGCATCATGACGACAAACAGGAACAGAACCGCCACCGCGCCGACATAGACGATGATCAACAGCATCGCCACGAATTCGGCCCCCAACAGCACCATCAGCCCCGCGGCCGACAGGAAGGTCAGGATCAGCCACAGCACCGAATGGACCGGATTGCGCGAGAGCGTCACCATCAGGGCCGCCACGACCCCCACGATGGAAAAGGCATAAAAGGCCAGACCTGCCACAGTCATTCGGGGCTCTCCTCGGTTTCGGCAAAGACGGCGCGTGCGGTTTCCAGCGCCTTTTGCGTGGCGGGAAGCCCGCCGAACATGGACATCTGCCAGATCGTCTCGGCGATCTCGCGTTGGGTCGCGCCGGCTTTCAGCGCGTTCTGAAGGGTCAACCGCAATTGCGGCTCCCCAACGGGGCCAAGGACGGTGAGTGCCGCCACGGTCACAAGGAACCGCGTGCGGGCGTCCAGACCCTCGGGGTTGAAGGTCCGTCCGAAAAACGCCTCGATCATCTCTTTCGGCATGGCCGGAAAGAACTTCTCAAAGGCCTTGGGGTCTGCGCCCATGCCCCCCCCGCCTATACCTCCAGCAAAGGCGCGCGCCATCTGCTGACCGCTTTCCATCATCGTCTGGAAGAATTTGGCGAAATCGTCGGTCATCATCTCACCGATACGGCGCGTCAAGTTCAAGATTGCGGGCGATCTGGGCTTCCCAACGCGCGCCGTTGTCCAGAAGCTTTTCCTTGTTGTAGAACAGCTCTTCCCGCGTCTCGGTGGCGAATTCGAAATTCGGCCCCTCGACGATGGCATCGACCGGGCAAGCCTCTTGGCAAAAGCCGCAGTAGATGCATTTGGTCATGTCGATGTCGTAACGCGTGGTGCGGCGCGAGCCGTCTTCGCGCGGCTCGGCATCAATCGTGATGGCCTGGGCCGGGCAGATCGCCTCACACAGCTTGCAGGCGATGCAGCGTTCCTCGCCATTGGCATAGCGGCGCAAGGCGTGTTCGCCGCGGAAGCGAGGCGACAGCGGCCCCTTTTCATGCGGATAATTCAGCGTGGCCTTGGGCGCGAAGAAGTATTTCATCCCCAGGCCAAAGCCTTTGATGAAATCCATCAGCAGGAAGTATTTGGTCGCACGACCCCAATCGACAGATGCCATATCAGCCCCCCATCGTGTAGCGGGCCCAGAAGGCACCGAGGATTTCGAACTTCGCCAAAAAGGCGATCAAGACGACCCAGCCCAGCGACAGCGGCAGGAAGACCTTCCAGCCAATGCGCATCAGCTGGTCATAGCGGTAGCGCGGCACGATGGCCTTCACCATGGCGAACATGAAGAACCAGGCGACCATTTTGGCGAAGAGCCAGCCGAACCCGTCCGGGATGCCGGGAATGGGCGAGAGCCAGCCGCCGAAGAACAAGATCGACAGCAAAGCGCACATCAGCCAGATCGCGATATATTCGCCGGCCATGAACAGAAGGTAAGGCGTCGAGGAATATTCGACCATGAAGCCGGCGACGAGTTCGCTTTCGGCTTCGGGCAGGTCAAAGGGCGGGCGGTTGGTTTCTGCCAGTGCGCTGATGAAGAACAGCACGACCATCGGCAGATGGGGCAGCCAATACCAGCCGAACAGCCCGTAAGACGTGTCCTGCGCCGCGACGATATTGCCGAAGTTCATCGACCCCGTCGACAGGATGATCCCGATGATGATGAGCCCCAAGGAGACTTCATAGGAAATCATCTGCGCCGCCGACCGCAGCGACCCCAGGAAAGGATATTTCGAGTTCGACGCCCAGCCGCCCATGATCACGCCGTAAACCTCCAACGAAGAGGCGGCGAAGACGAACAGGATCGCGACGTTCACATTGGCCAGAACCCAGCCATCGTTGAAGGGGATCACGGCCCAGGCGATCACGGCCAGAACAAAGGACAGCATTGGCGCGAGGAAATAGACCGGACGGTCGGCGCCCGCGGGCACCACGATTTCCTTCAGGATGAACTTCAGCGCATCTGCCACCGATTGCAGCACGCCCCAGGGGCCCACCACATTCGGGCCGCGCCGCATTTGCACGGCCGCCCAGATCTTGCGGTCGCCATAAACGAGGAACAGAAGGCTGATCATGACAAAGCCCACGATCAGCACGCTTTGCAGGACCATAAGCACAGCCATGCCCAAGGTCGTTTCGAAGAATCCCATGTCTCCGTTCCCCTTCATTCGGTCCTTAGACCGTCGGTATTCCCTGCGCGGCGCAATCGCGCACCGTCACTTCCGCATCAATGTTGCGCAGCCCCAGGGGCAGCGCCGCCGAGATGGTGTAAACCGCATCTCCGCGCGAAATTCCACCGCTTTCCGCGATATTGGTGCGCAAATGACGCGCGAACCCATATCCCCGGATCAAGGCATACTGCGCCGCAGCGCAACGGGCGTAGGCTATGACATCGTCCTTCGCCCGCGCCCCTTTCATCGCCACCCGGAATGTCACAAGATCGTTGTCCATCAAGATGGTCTCGATCCCCAGATACTCAGGGCTATAGGCCTTGGGCTCCTCTGCACAGCCCATCAGGGCCACAAGAAGAAGAGCCCGTTTCATCATTCCGCAGCCAACCGCGTGTCGCGGGCGGCTTCCTGTGCGGCCAATTCGCCCATGGTCGTCGAAGCCCGGGCAATCGGATTGGTCAGATAGAAGGAGCCCCGCGCCAGACGGAAGCTGGCCGCGCCCATGTCCATCCGGGTCAAGGGCGTCCAGCCGTTGTCGGCCACTTGGTCCACGGCGCCCAGATGAGGATGGGCCGCCACAATGCGGCTGCGCAATTGGGCGAGTGAATCCCAGGGCAGTTGCTTGCCGACCTCAGCCGAAAGCGCCCGCAGGACGGCCCAGTTCTCCTTGGCCTCGCCGGGGGCGAAACCGGCGCGCATCGCCAGTTGCGGACGGCCTTCGGTGTTCACGAAAAGCCCGTTTTCCTCGGTATAGGCCGCGCCCGGCAAGATCACATCGGCGCGGTTCGCACCCCGGTCGCCATGGCTGCCCTGGTAGATCACGAAAGCCCCAGAGCCAATTTCGACCTCATCGGCGCCAAGGTTATAGATGACATCGGCGCCCTCGGTGGCCGCAATCAGACCGCCTTCGGTCACAGCGCCCACATCCAGCGCGCCCACTCGGGCGGCGGCGGTGTGCAGGACCAGAAGCTTGCCGCCGATCCGGCTCGCCAAAGCCATGGCATTGGCCAAAACCGCCTCGCCATCAGCCTCAGAGATCGCGTTCTGACCGACGATCACCACGCCACCCGTCTCAGCCGTCCCGGCCGAGGCCAGGGCCGCGCGGTCGGTGCCCGCATGGGTGTAATCATAGGTCAGGTCCACGGCCTCACCGATCAAAGAGACCACAGCGCCCTTCAGCCAAGCCTTGCGGATGCGGGCGTTCAGCACCGGCGCCTCGACCCGCGGGTTCGATCCCACGATCCAGACAGCCTTGGCCCCGTCGATATCGGCAATCGTCGCATTGCCGACATAGGCCGAACGATTGCCCGCAGGCAGACGCGCGCCATCGGTGCGGGATTCGACCGAACCGCCCAAGGATTCAACCAACGATTTCAGCGAATAGGCCGCCTCGACCGGAGCCAGATCGCCGACCAGACCGGCCAGCTTTTTCGCCCCCGTCATCGCCTTGGCGGCAGCGGCCAATGCCTCCGGCCAGGTGGCTTTGCGCAGCTTGCCATTCTCGCGGATATAGGGCGTGTCCAGACGCTGGCGGCGCAACCCGTCCCAGATGAAGCGCGACTTGTCCGAGATCCATTCCTCGTTCACGCCATCGTGGTTGCGCGGCAGGATGCGCATGACTTCGCGGCCCTTGGCGTCGATGCGGATGTTCGACCCCAGCGCGTCCATGACGTCGATCGACTCGGTCTTGGTCAGCTCCCAGGGGCGGGCGGTAAAAGCATAGGGCTTCGACGTCAGCGCCCCAACCGGACACAGGTCGATGATATTGCCCTGCAGGTTCGACGCCAGCGTCTCGTTCAGATACGAGGTGATCTCGCTGTCCTCGCCGCGGCCCGTCTGGCCCATCTGATGGATGCCCGCGACCTCGGTCGTGAAGCGGACGCAGCGGGTGCAGGAAATGCAGCGCGTCATCTCGGTCTTGACCAGCGGACCCAGGTTCAGGTTCTCGGAGGCGCGCTTGGGCTCGCGATAGCGCGAGAAGTCGACGCCGTAAGCCATAGCCTGATCTTGCAAATCGCACTCGCCGCCCTGGTCGCAGATCGGGCAATCCAGCGGGTGATTGATCAGCAGAAATTCCATCACGCCCTCGCGGGCCTTTTTCACCATGGGCGAGTTGGTCTTGACCACCGCGGGTTCGCCGTTCGGGCCGCCGCGCAGATCGCGGACCTGCATCGCACAGCTTGCGGCGGGCTTGGGCGGGCCGCCCACGACCTCGACCAGACACATCCGGCAGTTGCCCGCAATCGACAGACGCTCGTGATAGCAAAAGCGCGGCACTTCGATGCCCGCGGCCTCACAGGCCTGGATGATGGTCATCGCGCCATCAACCTCGACCTCGATACCGTCGATCAGAACTTTCTTGAGGTTGGACATCAGCGTTCCTCGCCTTTCTGAACCTTCGACGCTTTGCGCGCCACCGCCCGGCCACTGTCGCCGGTGCCGACGAATGTGTGGATGGGCTCGTAAACCATATCCTTGTCGAGCACCACGAAAGAATCGTGAATATGCATGCCCGCCAAACCCGTAGCGACCATCGGCCGCGTCACTTCGCCGTCGTGATACCAGTGGTGCATGTCATCCACCAGATCGCGCAAGCTGTTGAAGAAATTCGCCTTGGCCTGCAACCCGCCGCCCCAGCGCGTCCAATAGGCCGAGTGCAGATCCTCGATCAGATAGACGCCGCCATTGGACAAAAGCGGAAACAGCGCCTTCAGGCTGGCTTCGATATGGGCCATCTCGTGGCTGCCATCGTCCAGCACCAGATCGACGCCGCCCATCTCGTCCACGACGCGGGCCAGGAAATCCGGATCATCCTGCGAACCGATGCGGACCTGACCATGATCGCCGTCAAAGCGGGCGCATTTCTCGCGGATATCGACGCCAAAGATCACGGCATCGGGGCCAAGCCAGCGGCGCCACAGCTCCAAAGAGCCGCCCTGCGCCACGCCGATCTCCAACATGCGGACCCTGCTGCCCCGGAACCGCGCCATGTAACGTTCATAGATCGGCAAATAATGGTGCCATTTGTGGACAACCGCGCCCTGATGGCTGGCATAAAGCCCGCCCAGATCGCCCAGGGACGGATATTTCGCCGCCAGGTCGGCTGCGACATCAAGGCCCTCGGGGGCGCGGTAGGTGCCGGCGCGTTTGCTCATGGTGAGGCCCTGAGAAGCTGGCCCGCCAGGGTCTGGCGCGCGATCTGGTCGCGGCCTATCACGCAATAGGTTTCCGGATCGTTTGCTTTCGCCCCGGCCTTTTGCAACGCTGCCGCCGCCAGCGCCGCAATCCGCGCCTTTTGCCCCTTGTCGGCCAAGAAAGCCTTCACATCGGGCTCGGCGTAACCCTGCGCGCGGGCATGAGACTTCAGCGCCTCCATCTCGGACCAGACGGCGAACCAGCGCACCTTGATCGTGGGACAGGTGGTGCGGATCACATCGCCCAGACGGGCCGCGGTCAGAACCTCGGTCACATGGGTATCGGCGGCGATGCGGGGATCGTCGGCAAAGGCGGGAAAGGCCAGAAAGGCCAGGATCAGGGCGGCGCGCATGGAAACCTCCGGGTTGGGACGCAGCCATCCTGACCGCCCCCGCCCCGTCATCCCATCACGCGCCCGGGCCTGCGGCCTGATATCCGATAGCGTCATGCGCAATCCCCGTCGAAGACCCAGGCGTTCGGCTGCGAAAACCGCGCCATCGCCGTGGCCCCGAAATCGCGGTTGAATTGCTGGCACCAGGCCATAGCGGCCTTTTTCGCGGTCAAACCCTCGGAGTAATCGAAATCCCGGCCGATCCGCGTCACACGGAATTCGAACCCATGCGCCGTCGCCGTGCGCGAGATCTGGTAGTCATGCGGCGCCCGCGTCACGACCGAAGGGCGGCCGTCAACCAAAGGCAGCGACAGCGGCGCCTTGGCCGGGGTCTGCGGGATCTCGATCGGCAGGCAACCCGCCAAGGCGATCAGAAAGGGGAGCGCCCGTTTCACCGGCAGGCCCCCCGGAAGGTCCAGGCGCCCTGCCCCTCTTCGGCGGCAGAGGCGCTGAAGTCGCGGCCAAGCGCCTGACAGGCCTTGCGCCCCGCGACCTCCGCCATGGCGGCATCGACGCGGGCGCGGTCGTTCAGCGTCACGGTCACATCGCCATCGGCCAGGCGGACGCGCCACATCACCCAGCCGGAAATCACCGGAAAGCTGATGCCACGGCTGGCCTGGGTCGCCAGGCGCAGATCATCGGCATCGGCCTGCGCGCCGGCCATGACCGGACCCGAGGCGGCAAGCCCCAGGGTCAAGGCAAGGATCAGCGCGCGCGCCATGGCTTACTCCGCCGCGATGGCCGAAAGACGGCCGGTCTTCTTGGCCTTGATGCGATCCTCGATCTCGTTCCGGAAGGCGCGCACCAGGCCCTGGATCGGCCAGGCGGCAGCGTCCCCCAGCGCGCAGATCGTGTGACCCTCGACCTGCTTGGTGACGGACAACAGCATGTCGATTTCCTCAAGCTCGGCGTCGCCGGTCACGATGCGGTTCATGACGCGCATCATCCAGCCCGTCCCCTCACGGCAGGGCGTGCATTGGCCGCAGCTTTCGTGCTTGTAGAACTTGGACAGCCGCGCAATCGCTTTGATCACATCGGTCGACTTGTCCATGACAATGACCGCCGCCGTCCCCAGACCCGACCGCTGTTCGCGCAGCCAATCAAAGTCCATGATGGCGTTGTCGCACTGTTCCTTGGTGAGCAAAGGCACCGAGGAGCCACCCGGGATCACCGCCTTGATATTGTCCCAGCCGCCGCGGACGCCGCCGCAATGGGTTTCCAAGAGTTCGCGCAGCGTGATCGACATCGACTCTTCGACCACGCAGGGGTTGTTCACATGGCCCGAGATGCCGAAAAGCTTGGTGCCGGTGTTGTTCGGACGGCCGAAGCTTGCAAACCACTCTGCGCCACGACGCAGGATGGTCGGCACGACGGCGATGGATTCCACGTTGTTCACGGTCGTCGGGCAGCCATAAAGGCCCGAACCCGCCGGGAAAGGCGGCTTCATCCGCGGCATGCCCTTTTTGCCCTCAAGGCTTTCCAGAAGTGCTGTCTCTTCGCCGCAGATATAGGCGCCGGCGCCGTGATGCAGATACAGATCAAAGGGATAGCCCGACCCGCAAGCGTTCTTGCCCAGAAAGCCCATGTCATAGGCCTCGTCGATGGCGTTCTGCAGCGCCTCTTTCTCGCGGATATATTCGCCGCGGATATAGATATAGCAGGCGTTGGCGTTCATCGCGAAAGCGGCGATCAGGCAGCCTTCGACCAGAGTATGAGGGTCGTGCCGCATGATCTCGCGGTCTTTGCAGGTGCCGGGTTCGGATTCGTCGGCATTCACCACCAGATAGGACGGCCGGCCATCCGACTGCTTGGGCATGAAGGACCACTTCATCCCCGTGGGAAAGCCCGCGCCACCGCGGCCGCGCAGGCCCGAGGCCTTCATGATGTCGATGATCTTGTCGCGCCCCAGGGCCAGGATGCCCGCCGTGCCATCCCAATGGCCCCGCTTCATCGCGCCCTTGATCGAGCGGTCATGCATCCCGTAGAGGTTGGTGAAGATGCGGTCCTTGTCGTCAAGCATCCGTCTGCTCCTTCATCTGTGGCCCCTGGGACCATCTGTCTGGCCTTGGCGCCAGAGCCTGTAGGTTGCGACCATCGTCCAGACGAACGCGGCCAAAGCGGAAAGATCCGCAAGTAAGGCAAAGCGGGGCGGCCAGTGATATTGCCGCCCAATCTCTTGAACCAGGAGCCAAAGCGCCATGGTGACGACCAAAGTCACCCCGATGCGCTTGGCCGCCCGGGCGCGGAGATCCTCCGCGCTCAATGGTGCCCGTGCCCGTGGCCGTGGTCGTCGCCGTGGGTTTCGCCCGCGGGCGGCTCCCAGAACTGCGCCAGCAGCACGGAAAAGACGACGAAAACCCCCAAGGCCACAAGGACCGCCCCGGTCATCGGCGTGCCGAACCAGCGCGCCAGAACAACGGTCACAACCGCCGCCACCAGGGCCCAAAGCCAGCCTGCCGCAAAGGGGCCCCCGGACTCATTGGCGCTGTCGATATGATCGTGATGATCCATGATTACACCTGCACCCAGGGCGTGCGGATCGGAACTTCCGTCCCGTCGATCCGCTTGACCGTGTCACCCACATCCACCGCAATCTGTGCCGCGCCGTTATACTGCGTCCGCCCGGATTCGAAATCCTTCAGCGTGGTCAGCCCGGCCAAAGGCTCCGCGGCATAGCGGCCGTTCTGCGGCCCCGGCGTCGGAACCTCACCGGCGCTAAACCGGGCGATCAACTCGCGCAGTTTCGCAGGTGTCAGGTCCTCGTAGTAATCCTTGCCGATCTGGGCCATGGGCGCATTGGAGCAAGCCCCCATGCACTCGACTTCTTCCCACGAAAACTTGCCATCAGCCGACAGCTGATGCGGGGCGGGGGCGATCAGCTCTTTGGCGACCGCAATCAGCTCTTCGGCGCCACAGATCATGCAAGACGTCGTCCCGCAAATCTGAATATGCGCCACCGAGCCCACGGGTTGCAGCTGGAACATGAAGTAGAACGTCGCCACTTCCAGCGCGCGGATATAGGCCAGCCCCAACATCGAGGCGACATGCTCGATCGCCGGACGGGTCAGCCAGCCTTCCTGTTCCTGAGCCCGCCACAACAGCGGGATGATCGCCGAAGCCTGACGGCCCGCGGGATATTTCGAAATCTGCCCCTTGGCCCATTCGAGATTCTTCTCGGTGAAGGCGAAAGAGGCGGGTTGGTCTTTATGCAGGCGGCGCAGCATCAGCGGTCGACCTCTCCGAACACGATATCCATGGTGCCGATGATGGCGGCGACGTCGGCCAGTTGGTGGCCCTTGCACATGTAATCCAGCGCCTGGATATGCATGAAACCCGGAGCCCGCAGCTTGGCGCGCCAGGGTTTGTTGGTGCCGTCCGCCACCAGATAGACGCCGAATTCGCCCTTGGGGGCCTCGACCGCGGCGTAAACCTCACCGGCGGGGACGTGGAAACCCTCGGTGTAAAGCTTGAAGTGATGGATCAGGCTTTCCATCTTGGTCTTCATATCGCCGCGCTTGGGCGGCGTGTATTTTCCACGCGCCAGCACATCGGTTTGCGCATCGGGCAGGCGCAGCTTGGCCACGGCCTGACGGATGATTTTCACCGACTCTTCCATCTCGGCCATGCGGACCAGATAGCGGTCATAGCAATCGCCATTCTTGCCGGTGGCGATCTTGAAGTCGAATTCGTCATAACATTCATAGGGCTGCGCGCGGCGCAGGTCCCATGCCAGGCCCGAACCCCGCGCCATCACGCCCGAGAAGCCCCAATCCTGGACATCCTGTTCGGTGATGATCCCGATATCGGCATTGCGCTGCTTGAAGATGCGGTTTTCCGTGAGAAGCCCATGCAGGTCGTCCAGCACGCGCTGATAGCCGTCGCACCAGGCGTCGATATCGTCCAGCATGCCCGCCGGCAGGTCCTGATGGACCCCACCCGGACGGAAATAGGCGGCGTGGAAACGCGCACCCGAGGCCCGCTCATAGAACCCCATCAGCTTTTCGCGTTCCTCAAAGGCCCACAGAGGCGGCGTCAGCGCGCCCACATCCATGGCCTGGGTCGTGGTGTTCAGGATATGGTTCAGCACCCGGCCGATTTCGCAGAACAGCACCCGGATCAGGCTGGCGCGGCGCGGGATCTGGATGCCCGCCAGCTTTTCGATGGCCAGGCACCAGGCGTGTTCCTGGTTCATCGGCGCCACGTAATCCAGCCGGTCGAAATAGGGCAGGTTCTGCAGATAGGTCCGGCTCTCCATCAGCTTTTCCGTGCCGCGGTGCAGCAAGCCGATATGGGGGTCGCAACGCTCGACGATCTCGCCGTCGAGTTCAAGCACCAGACGCAAAACGCCATGCGCCGCAGGGTGTTGCGGGCCGAAGTTCAGGTTGAAGTTGCGGATGCGCTGCTCGCCGGTCTCCCGGTCAGTCGTGCCATCGTCATAGGCATTCACGCGGATATCGCCGTCCATCATCTCACGCCTTCTTCTCGTCGCCCGGAAGGATGTATTCGGCACCCTCCCACGGCGACATGAAATCAAACTGCCGGTATTCCTGCACGAGGCTGACGGGCTCGTAGATGACGCGCTTCAGCGCCTCGTCATAGCGGACTTCGGTGTAACCGGTGGTCGGGAAATCCTTGCGCAGCGGATGACCGCGGAAGCCGTAGTCGGTCAGGATGCGGCGCAGGTCGGGATGGCCCGAGAACAAGATCCCGAACATGTCGAAAACCTCGCGCTCTTGCCAATTGGCCGAGGGATGGATCTGGATCGCCGAGGGGACCATATCGGCTTCCCCCACCGCGACCTTCAGCCGGATGCGGGCGTTGGTATACATCGACAGCAGGTGATAGACGACCTCGAACCGCGTCGGGCGCGTGGGGTAGTCGACCGCGGTGATGTCGACCAGGCTGTTGAACCGGCAGGCCTGATCGGCCTTGAGGAAGGACAGCACCGGCAGAATATCCGCCAGGGTCACGACCACCGTCAGCTCGTCAAAGGCGATTTCCGGACAGACTTTCGCGCCCAGCTTTTCGACCAGATAGGTCGACAGAGTTTGCAGCTTTTCCATGGTTTACCTCACCAGAGTGCCGGTGCGGCGGATCTTCCGCTGCAATTGCAGGATGCCGTAAAGCAGCGCCTCAGCCGTGGGCGGGCAGCCCGGGATATAGATGTCGACCGGCACGATGCGGTCACAGCCGCGCACCACCGAATAGGAATAATGGTAATAGCCGCCGCCATTGGCACAGGACCCCATCGAGATCACATAGCGCGGCTCGGGCATCTGGTCATAGACCTTGCGCAAGGCCGGCGCCATCTTGTTGGTCAGGGTGCCTGCGACGATCATCAGGTCGGATTGACGCGGCGAAGCGCGCGGCGCGGTGCCAAAGCGTTCAAGGTCATAGCGCGGCATCGACACATGGATCATCTCGACCGCGCAGCAGGCCAGACCAAAGGTCATCCACATGAGCGAGCCATTGCGCGCCCAGTTGATCACATCCTCGGTCGAGGTCAGCAGAAAACCCTTGTCCTGCAGTTCGGCGTTCAGGGCCTGGGTTGCGACCTCGCGATCAGCGCCCGCAGCGTTTCCGGTCATCACGCCCATTCCAAGGCCCCCTTCTTCCATTCATAGGCGAAACCGATGGTCAGGACGGCCAAAAACACCATCATCGACCAAAAGCCCACCATCGAGATATCGGCAAAAGCCACCGCCCAGGGGAAGAGGAAGGCCACTTCCAGGTCAAAGATGATGAAGAGGATCGAGACGAGGTAAAAGCGCACGTCGAATTTCATCCGCGCATCGTCGAAGGCGTTGAACCCACATTCATAGGCCGAGACCTTTTCGGGGTCGGGATTGCGCACCGCAAGCACCGCGGCCGCAAGGATCAGCACGATCCCCAGACCAACGGCCACAGCCAAAAGCACGAGAATGGGGAGGTAGTCGCTTGAGAGCGTATCCACGAAGGGCTCCTTCAACCGGATTGAGCGGGCATGGCGCACCCGCAGCATTGGGCTTGGGTTTAGCGCCGTGGGGGGGCGGGGTCAACCAAGGGGAGGTTAATTTGCGCCCCCAAAGGATGTTTTTGAGGTTGCCAAAGTGTTGAATGCGTTGGAAATTTTCTTGAGTGTTTTTGTCGGAAATAGGGCGCATGACAGGAAGGGCGGTGTTCCGTCTGCCCTACCAAGCGCCTTTCGGGCGCGTGGCCCGAGGATCTTCGGGAAAAGAGGCAAGGAAAGCGGGACTGCGCATCGTCCAAACGAGCGAAACCCGGGGTTTACCCCGGGCTACGCAGCGGAACAGAAGCGTTCAAATGCCCCCCCGGCCGACGATTGACAGCGCCCCCGGGGGGGGACTTCGGGCGCTTCGGGGATCACAGCGCTTCGGGAATTGACGACGGGCGCTCTGCCGCCGCTGCGGAGCCCGGGGCATGCCCCGGGGTTCCGTCGCTTGGACCTTGGACTTACTCCAACCGCGCCGGAAAACCTTCGGCGCGCAGGTCGGTTCCCAGCGCGTCTTCCAGCAGCTTGACGATCTGGGTCGATTGCGCCGTCCCGCCATAGACGGCCTTGCCCTTCAGGAAGGTCTGGGTCGTCAGGCTGGCAAGATCCAGAGGCACGCCGAATTCGCGGCCAAAGCCCATGGCAAAGCCCAGGTCCTTCAGCGCCAGGTCCATCGTGAAGGCGATGTCATAGGACCCGTTCAGGATCAATTGCCCCTCGGTCTCATGCACGAAAGAGGTCCCCGACGAGGCCGCAATCGCCTCCCAGGCGGTTTTCAGGTCAAGCCCACCCTGCTTGGCCAGCATCAAAGCCTCTCCATCGGCCACCAGATGGATAAAGGCCAGCATATTGGTGATGACCTTGATCACCGCAGCCGACCCAAGCGGCCCCATATGGAAGATGCGGTTGCCGATGGCGCGCAAGGCGGCCTCGTGCATGTCATACAAATCCCGGTCGCCGCCGACCAGCACGGTGATCTCGCCCCGTGCCGCCAGATGGACACCGCCCGTCACCGGAGCCTCCAGCATCCTGACCCCCATCGACCGCGCCAGCCCCGCCAGCCGGATCACGTCATCGCGCCCCAGCGTCGAATTCTCGACCCAGGTGGCGCCCGGCCGCATCGCGGGCAGGACCTGGGCCAGCACGGCCTCTGACACGGCGGGCGAGGGCAGGCAGGTGAAAACGTGATCCACCTGCCCCGCCAGTTCGGCCGGTGTCGCGGCAGGCGTGGCCCCCATCGCGACCAGCCGCGCGGCAAGCTCCATGTTGCGGTCGTGCACGACGACCTCGTGGCCCGCCCTGATCAGGCTGGCCGCCAGATGGCCGCCAAGGTTGCCCAGTCCGATATAGCCGTAACGCATCTTGTCCTCCCTTTGCCTCACCCTGTCCTCCGCTTAGCGAAAATGCATCGGGTATTTCGCCCGGATCTGCGCGTCGATGGCAGGGTCGATCACATTGCCCGCCTTGGCCCAAATCTCATTCTTGCGGCGGATGGCGCTGTCCAGAAGCAGGGGCTTGCCGGCCTCGTTCCACTCCTTGGGAGACATGCGGTTGGCGACCTTGGGATAGACATATTCGGTCTGCATCAACTCCAGCGTCTGCAGCGACCCCAGGTAATGCCCGGGCCCGCCCAGACAAACCTGCTTCATCGCCTCAATCGAGGTGTTGTCTTCGGTCACTTCGATGCCCCGCACGCAGCGCATGGCCTGGCCCAACAGGTCATCGCCCATGATCAGGCTTTCGTGGCAGAAGCCCAGAAGCGAGGCATGCATCCCGACCGCCTCATAGCACATGTTCAGCCCGGCAAGGCCCGCGAGCGTATTGGTGATCCCCTGCTCCCAACCGGCCTGCATATCCGGCAACTTCGAGTCGCTGATGCCAGAGGCCGCACCGCCCGGCAGGTTGTAAAACCGGTGCATCTGGGCGCAACCGGCGGTCAGAAGCGCCTGTTCCGCGCTGCCCCCCGACATGGCCCCGGTGCGCAGGTCGCTGACAAAAGGCCAGGTGCCAAAGATGAAAGGCGCCCCCTTCTTGATCGCGTTGACATAGACCACACCCGCCAGACACTCCGCCATGGCCTGCACGATGGCCAAGGCGATGGGCGCAGGCGCCGTGGCCCCCGCCTGCCCCGCCGACAACAGCAGCATCGGCATGCCGCGGCGCACGCAATCCTCCATCACCCGGCAGGATTCCTCGGCAAATTTCATCGGCGGCACGACGAAACAGTTGGAATTGCTGACAAAGGGCCGCTCCAGCCATTTGTCCTCGCCCCCCGCCACCATATGCAGGATGTCAAAGGCCGGCGCCACCGCCTCGGGGTCAAAGAACGAGGTCCCGACATGTTTCCGCGTGCCCGCAAGGCAAGCATAAAGCGTGTTCAGATCCATGTCGCGGTTGTCGATGACATCGCGGCAGACCATGGTCCGCTGATAGAAGTGGATGTTGTCCAGATGCTCGACCAGGCGCGCCGCGTCATAAAGGTCCTGCGCGGTGGAATCGCGATAGTCATGCGTCACCGGATCGACGATATGAACCGCCGCCCCCGCCGTGCCGAAATGCACCTTTGACCCTGACAGATGCAGATCATGCCGAGGGTCCCGCGCATGCAGAGTGATATCCCGCGCCGCCACCGCCAACATATCCTCGACCAAAGCGCGCGGAAACCGGATGCGCCCGTCATCGCCCAAAACCGCCCCGGCCCCGGTCAATATCTCCACCCCCGAAGCCGGAGCATTGGAGAACCCGATGACCTCCAAGGCCTGCAAGGCGCTTTCATGGATGCGCGCCATCCCCGCCTCGGTCAGGGGCTTGTAAGTCCCGCCCACCATGCCGCCCTTGATGGGTCGCACATCATCGGCCAGAGGCGCGGCCCGCATGGCCACCCGCGCCGCCCGCCCACCCGAACGTCCACCCGACTGGGCCGCACTCCGCGCCTTCGCCGGTTCGCAAACTTCACCCACTTCGCTCATCGGCCCATCCTCATTCATCTTTTCATAAATATCCCGGGGGTCCGGGGGCAGAGCCCCCGGGGCGTCTCACCCACGCACGCGTTCCGACTTGGGGTCATACATCGGCACCAGCGAGGCCACGGCCTCATGCCGCACCCCCGCGACTTCGATCTGATAGCGCGACCCCAGGACCTCTTCCGCCGTCTGGCCCTTGCACGGCACATAGCCCAAGCCCACAGCCCCGCCCAAAGTGTGACCGTAGTTGCCAGAGGTCACAGGCCCGACGATCACCCCATCGCGCACCACCGCTTCGTTGTGGAACAGCAGCGGCTCGGGGTCGGTCAGGCGGAATTGCACCAACCGCCGCGACAGGCCCGCCTCTTGACGCGCCAGAACCGCCTCGCGCCCGATGAAGCCGGTCTTCTTCTTGGAGACCGCGAAACCAAGCCCCGCCTCCAGCACATGATCCTCGTCGGTGATGTCATGGCCCCAATGGCGATAGGCCTTCTCGATCCTGCACGAATCCAGCGTATGCAGGCCGCACAGCTTCACCTCGGGGGCGGCCGCCATCAGCGCCTCAAAGACATGCGCGGTCTGATCGGTGGGCACATAAAGCTCCCACCCCAGTTCGCCGACATAGGTCACGCGATGCGCGCGGCCAAGCCCCATGCCCAGCTCGATTTCCTGCGCCGTCCCAAAGGGGAAAGCGGCGTTGGACAGGTCATTCGGTGTGATGCGCGACAGCACGTCGCGCGCCTTGGGCCCCATGACGCACAGCACCGATTCCGAGGCCGTCACATCGGTCACGACGGCGAAATCCTCGCCGACATGGCCGCGCAGCCAGGCCAGATCCTTTTGCAAGGTCGCCCCGGGCACCACAACCAGATAGGCCGTCTCGGTCAACCGCGTGACGGTCACATCGGCCTCGATCCCGCCGCGCCCATTCAGGAACATCGTATAGACGATCTTGCCCGGCGCCACATCGACCTCGGCCGAACAGACCCGGTTCATCATCCGGCAGGCACCCGGCCCCTCGATCCGGATCTTGCCGAAAGAGGTCATGTCAAAAAGGCCCACGCTTTCGCGCACCGCCACATGCTCGGCCTTCTGGTTGTCAAACCAGTTCTGCCGCTTCCAGCTGTAGCGATACTCCCGCTCCTGGCCGGGGTTTGCGAACCAGTTCGCCCGCTCCCAACCCGCGACCTCGCCAAAGACCGCGCCCCGGTCCGCCAGCTGCTGATGGATGGGCGACCGCCGCACCCCGCGCGACGTCGCCATCTGCCGATACGGGAAGTGATCCGCATACAGCAGCCCCAAAGTCTCGCTGACCCGCTCTTTCAGGTAAGCGAGGTTCTTCTGGAAGGGCTGAGCCCGGCGGATATCAACCTCCCACAGATCAAACGGCGCCTCTCCTTCCGTGATCCAATGCGCAAGCGCCATCCCCGCGCCGCCCGAAGACACGATCCCGATCGAGTTATACCCCGCCGCAATCCAATAGCCCTGAACCTCGGGCGCGGGGCCCAGATAGTAACGGTCATCGGGCGTGAACGACTCCGGCCCGTTGAAGAACGTGTGAATCCCCGCGGTTTCAAACAAAGGCATCCGCTTGGTGGCCATTTCCAGAATGGGCATGAAGTGGTCCCAATCCTCGGGCAGCGTGTCGAATTCGAAATCCGGCCGGATGCCGCCCATGCCCCAGGGTTTCGCCTTGGGCTCAAAGGCCCCCAGCATCATCTTGCCGGCATCGGATTTGTAATAGGCACATTCATCGGGCACCCGCAGAACCGGAAGATCGCCAATCCCCTTCACCGGCTCCGTCAGCAAATAGAAATGCTCACAGGCGTGCAAAGGCAGCGTGACGCCATTGGCCGCCGCAAGGTCGCGCCCCCACATGCCACCACAGTTGACCACGACATCGGCTTCGATATGGCCGGGTCCCTCGGGGCCTTCATAGTCCACCCCCGTCACCCGGCCCGCAGCCGTGGTGATCCGCGTGACCTTCGTCATCTCGAAAATCTGCGCGCCTTTCATCCGGGCGCCCTTGGCCAGGGCCATGGCGATATTGGCCGGATCACATTGCCCATCCAAGGGCAGATGCACCGCGCCGACCACATCGCCAACCTCCAGATGGGGATACATCCCCTTCACCTCCAAGGCCGAGATTTCCGCCACATCCACCCCGAAAATCCGCGCCACCGTCGCCTGGCGCAGCAACTCCTCATGCCGCTCGCGGGTCAGCGCCACCGAGATCGAGCCCACCTGCTTCATGCCCGTGGCCACGCCCGTCTCGGCCTCCAGCCCGCGGTAAAGATCGGCCGAATACTTCGCCAACCGCGTCATATTGGCGCTGCCCCGCAGCTGCCCGATCAACCCCGCCGCGTGCCAGGTTGTGCCGCTCGTCAACCGCCGCCGCTCCAACAGCACCACATCCGTCCAGCCGGCCTTGGCCAGGTGATAGGCCACCGAGGCGCCCGAGATCCCGCCCCCCACCACAACCGCCCGCGCCTTCAAAGGTATGCTCATGCTCTCGTCTTTCATACTGGCTCAAATATTCCGGGGTCCGGGGCAGAGCCCCGGCGCTGGGTCAAGCGCGGATGCGCTCGTTCCTGGGGTCCCACAGCGGCGCATCCGCCTGGACCACCGCCGGATAGCGGGTGCCAAAGATGTCAACCTCGACCGCGGTTCCCGGCACATTCACATCGACCGCCAGCATCCCCAGCCCGATACAAGCCCCGACCCGGTGGCCATGATAGCCGCTCGTTAGTTCCCCCACGATCACGCCGTCCTTCCAGATCGTCGCCATATAGGGCGGGTCCTGCGGGCCGGCCTGAATGACCAGGGTGGCAAAGCGCTTGGTCACACCGCGCTGCTTTTCGGCCTCCAGCGCCGCCTTGCCGCGGAACGCGTGGCTCCAGTCCACGAACCGCTCCAACCCGCCCTGCAGCACAGTGTAATCGGTGGACAGGTCGCCCTTCCAGGCGCGATAGCCCTTTTCCACCCGCAAGGAATTCAGCGCGAACATCCCGAACGGCTTCAGCCCCAAAGGCGTGCCCGCAGCCATCACCGCAGCGTAAACCTTGGCCGTCACGCCGACCGGAGAATGGATCTCCCAGCCCAATTCCCCCGCGAAACTCACACGGAACAACCAGACCTCCTGCCCCGCAATCGTCGCTTGCTGATGCGTCAGCCAGCCCTTCGCCAGGTCGCCATCCGACACCGCCGCCAGGATCTCGCGCGATTTCGGCCCGGTCAGGATCTGGCAGGACCAGGCCTCTGTCTCGTCGCGCAGGGTCAGGCCCGGCGCCAGATGCCGCAACAGCCAGTCCTTGTCATGGGCCTGCGCCGTCGCCGCGGTGATCAACAGGAACCTGTCCGCCGCGATCCGCGCCACCGACATTTCCGTGACGATCCGGCCCTTGTCATCGGCGAAATAGGCCAGCCCCAGACGCCCGACCGCGGGCAGTTTCCCTGTGATCTGCTGGGCCAACCACTCCGCCGCCCCCGCGCCCTCGATCACATACCGCGAGAAGCCCGGCAGGTCCAAAATCCCCGCCGCATCGCGCACCGCCTCACACTCGGCCTTGACCGCACCGAACCACGGTCCCGCGCGGTCCCAGGTCCGCTGCGAGGCCTCTGACGTGTCATCGCCCGGGCGCGCATACCACAAGGCGCGCTCCCAGCCGTTATAGGGGCCGAACTGCGCCCCCATGGCCTTGGTCGCCTCATGCACCGCCGACAGCTTCTTGTCGCGCCCCTCGGGCCAGGCGTGGTGCGGAAAGTGGATGGCGTATTCGTGGCCATAGACCTCCATCCCCTTTTTCACGCAGTAATCCGCATCCTCGAACCCGGTAAAGCGGCGCGGGTCACAAGACCACATGTCCCATTCCGTCGCGCCCTCTGTCACCCATTCGGCCAGCACCTTGCCCGCGCCCCCGGCCTGACAGATGCCAAAGGTGAACACGCAAGCCTCATAGGCATTGGGCACGCCCGGCATCGGCCCGATCAAGGGGTTGCCGTCGGGCGTATAGGGGATCGGTCCGTTGATCACCTTGGTCAGGTTGGCTTGGCCCAACAATGGCACACGGGCCATGGCGTCGTTGATATGCCACTCCAGCCGCTCCAGATCGTCGGGGAACAGCTGAAAGCTGAAGTCGTCGGGGAAAGGATCGGACTTTTCCACCCAATGCGCGCGGCAGTTGCCCTCATAGGGGCCCAGGTTGAAGCCCATCTTTTCCTGACGCAGGTAATAGCTGCTGTCCACATCGCGCAGCAAAGGCAGCTTGTGGCCGGCCTCTTTCGACCAGGCCTCAAGCTCCGGGATCGTGTCGAACAGCATATATTGATGGCTCATCACCATCATCGGGAGTTTCCGGCCAAACATCTCGGCCACCTTGCCGGCATAGTAGCCTGCGGCGTTCACGACCTTTTCGCAGCGCACCTCGCCCTTCGGCGTCACGATGACCCATTCGTCGCCCTCACGCCGGACCGCGGTCACAGGGCAAAAGCGTTCGATCCGCGCGCCCATCTGGCGGGCCCCCTTGGCCAAGGCCTGCGTCAACTGCGCCGGATCAATGTCGCCGTCATAGGGGTCATGCAAAGCGCCGGTCAGGTCATGGGTTTCGACGAAAGGGTAAACCCGCTTGATCTCGTCGGGCGACAGGATGTTCAGGTCCATCCCCTGATAACGCCCCATGCCGACGACCTTTTGGAACTCCATCAGGCGTTCGCGGGTATGCCCCAGCCGGACAGAGCCCGTCACATGGTAATTCATCGGATAATCGACCTCGGCGCCCAATTTCCGATAAAGTTCAGCGCTGTAACGCTGCATGTTCATGATCGACCAAGAGGACGAAAACGTCGGCACATTGCCCGCCGCGTGCCAGGTCGACCCGGCCGTCAGCTCGTTCTTTTCCAACAGCAGGCAGTCCGTCCACCCCGCCTTGGCCAGGTGATACAGCGACGACACGCCGACCGCGCCCCCCCCGATGATGACAACGCGGGCATGAGTTGGGAAATCGGACATCTGGGCCTCCTGTTGCCCCCTTATCCCCCGGCGCGCGCCCGCTTTCAATTCGGCGGCAGGCGCGCTATTGATCGGAAAACCCGATCAGAGCCCCCAGGACCAGACATGCAGATCGAGCTTATCGAGACCTTCCTTGACCTGATCGAGACCCGCAGCTTTCACCGCACCGCCGAGCGGCTTTCGGTGACGCAATCCACCGTCTCGGCCCGGCTTGCGTCCCTGGAGGCCGCCTTGGGCGCGCGGCTGTTCACAAGGTCGCGCGCGGGAACCGAGCCCACGACCGAAGGCGTCCGGTTCGAACCCCATGCCAGGATGCTGCGCCACGAATGGCATCAGGCCAAGCGCCGCATCCAGGTGCCGCAACGCGCGGCGCATCTGGTGCGGGTTGGCATCCAGAACGACCTTTCGGCGCTGTATCTGGGCCATTGGGTCGCGGATTTCCGCCGCGCCGCCCCCGACACCGTCTTTTACATCGAGCCCGATTACTCCAACCAGATGTGCATGGACCTGTTGCATGGCACGCTGGATTTCGCGGTGATGTTCAGCCCCAAACCCCATCCCGACCTGCATTTCGACAGCGTCGGAGAGGTGGGTTACGCCATGATCTCGACCGAAACCGACCGGATGGAGGCCCTGCGCCCGGAAACCTTTGTGTTCGGCCATTTCTCTCCGGCGTTCGAGGAGATGCACCGCCAACTGACCCCCGACCTTGCCTCGGCGCCGGTGTCGGTGGGGCAATCGGCCTCGGTGGCCTCGTTGATCCTGGCGTCAGGCGGGGCGGGCTATGTGCTGGAAAAGACGGCCGAAGATCTGGTGACGCGGGGGGTGGCGCAACGGGTGCAGGATGCGCCGCTGCTGCGCCAGCCGGTCTATGCCGCCATGCATCTGCGCGACCGCATCACGCCCCTGCACCGCCGCCTGACGCGGATCGTCGCCCGCGCTTTGGCTTAGGGTTCAGCGCAGCAGGCCCGCAAGGTCCAGCGCGAACAGGACCGTGCCGCCCTCTTGCGCCGCTTGCGTCGAGGCGCGCCATTGATACCCGACCGAGGCCTTGACCCCCCGCGCCATCCAGCGTTCCGCCTGCAGCGACCAGACGTCGTCCACGCGCGCCTGACCGAAAAACCGCTCTCCGGCCTCGTGGGAATGGGCCAGCGTCACGCCCATCGGCGCCCCCAGCACCGACCGCCGCAGCCCCAGGCTTTGCCGCGAGATCACAGCCTGCCAGCCCGGCACCAAAGCGCCGCCCTCCAGCGTTGCGGTGACAAGGCCAAGGCGCCCGGCGGTCTCATAGGTCAGGGCGGCGGTCGGGCGGTGATCGCCGCGGCGCCCCTCGCCCCCCAGACGCAAGGCCATGCGCCGCACCTGCGCCCCATCGCCCGACAGGCGCGTGACGGTCAGCGAGGCGCGCGACAGTTCCGCCGTGGACAGCTCCCGGCGCGTCTCTTCGTGCGACAGGCACAGGTCGGCAAAGGTCCAGGCGCCCAGATCGGCAAGGCCGCAGACCTCACCGGCCAGCCGCACCACCGCAAGCCCGTCAGACCGCGCCCCCCAGACCGAGGCCGTGGCCCGCAAGCCCCGCCCCGGCGCCAGGCCCGTCACCTGCACCACGCCAAGCGACAGGCCGGGCAAAAGCCCCGCCACCGCCCGGCTGTCCGGATCGACGGTGAAGGTCAGGCCGCCAAGCTGGATCGTATCCGACGGGATGCCGCCGTTGATGCTGGCATCCCAGGTCAGCGTCGGCGCCAGTTGCACCCGCGGCGCAAACGTCCGGCCGCTTAGTCCCGCCTCGGCCACCAAGGCGCCCACCGTCGCCTGCCAGCCGCCGGGAAAATCCTGCGGCCGGTCGCGGGTCAGGGCATAGGCCAAAAGCCTGCGGTCCGACGACAGGGATGCTGCGGGCCAAGTCTCGGCCTGAACCGGACCCAGCCCCGCCAGCAGCGCCAGGACCGCAAGCAGCTTCATTCAGCGCTCGGCCAGGCCGAACACGGAAATCGCGGTCGCGCTGCCCGTGGCGGTCAGGTCGCCCACCACACCGACGGCCTTTGCGTCATTGCCCGCAAACAAGCCCTCCACCGTCCCGGCAATCGGACGCAGGTCGCCATCGACGAACAGGTTTCCCGTGACCGGACGCGTGAAGGTATTCCCCGTCAGCGGACCGCCCGTGATGGTCAAAGAGCCCGGCACGCTGGAGCCGTCATAATAGTAGAAATCGGTCATCGAGCCCGACATCCCGCCATTGGTGAAATTCGCATTCACGGTCAGGGTCGAGGCGGTCTTGGCCAAAGCATCGGCGTCCACGGTCTCGGCCCCAAACAGAAAGCCCGCCACGCCGGTATAGGTCGCTGTCCCTTCGGTCGGCATGACCGCGGTCGCCGTTTCGTCGCGATACTTCAGCGCAAGCCCGTCAAACCCCACTTTGAGGTCCTGATATTCCTGCAGGCCGTCAACACCGGTGCCGGTGCCGCCGCCGCAGGCCGAAAGCAAAGTGGTCATGGTCGAAACCAGGATAATCGCGGACTTCATATTCACCCCTGCGCAATGACTTAACAGATCGTTAATTGCGGCAAAAAAAGCCTGCGTCAAGCGACGGAACCGGAAACAAAGCGCGTTAATCATAATCTTGGCCGAAACGCGGGGCGGGCGCGGCGGTCTGATCCCCGGCTTGATCAAAGCCCCGAAATCATCAGGTCCCCATGGGGATCAAATCACCGTCTGCAGCCGATAGCCCGGCGCATGGGTCAGGCGGACCCATGTCACGGGCGCGCGCTCGCCCCAGGTGCAACGCTCGGTCACGAAGACCGGCGCGCCGGGGGCAAGGCCCATGGCGGCGGCGACCTCTGGGGCGGCGGGCTCGGCCGAAAAGGCGATATCGCCGGTCACAAAGGGCACATGGGCGACCAGCCATTCATTCGCGCTGATGGCGGTGAAATCGGGGCGCGGGTCGGGCAGGACGGCCGGGTTCAGCCAGCGCAGCTCATGGGCAAAAGGCGCGCCATCGGCAAGGTGCAGCGTCTCGAGGCAGAGCATCGCGCCCGAAACCTCGGCCCCAGACAGGGGCCAGCCCAGCCGCAGGGCAACATCCAGCGGCGGGCGGCTTTGCTCTTGCCGGATCAGCCTTATGGCGTAAGCCTGACCCCTGCCCTGCACCTCTGCCCGGATGACGGGGATGTCAAAGGTCGCGCGGCGGATGGGCAAGGCCGCCACCCGCGTGCCCGCCCGGCGCTTGCGTTCGATGACACCAGAGCGGGCCAGTTCGGTCAGGGCGCGGTTGACCGTGGCCCTTGCGATGCCGAATTCCACGGCCAGCGCCTCTTCGCCCGGGATCAGCGCGCCGGGCGCCCAGATGCGGGCGCGGATGCGGGACAGGACCGTGTCGCGGACCTCCTCCCAGCCCATCACAAAGCCTCGGCCAGCCGCGCCATGACGCGGGCAAACCTTTGACGCACCGCGTCGCGGGCGATATGGCGGCCCTGGGACACGATATGGCGCCCGGCCGACCACAGATCGCTGACCATCCGGTCATCACCGGCAAAGGCAAAAGTGTCCAAAACCCGGTCCCCCTTGCGCCCCGCCATGTCCGGCCCGCTGGCATCCAGCGCCAGCAGATCCGCCCATTGGCCGACCGCAATCGCCCCGCTTTGGCGCCCCGCCGCTTGCGCACCGCCCTTGACCATGCCGTCAAAGATCACCCGCCCCACCGAGCGCCCGCCCACTGGAGTGGCATCCGCCAGCACGGCCCGCGCCTTCATCCCCAGACGCTGCGAGTATTCCAGCATCCGGATCTCTTCGGACAGGCTGATGCGGATGTTGCTGTCCGACCCAATGCCAAAAGCCCCCTGCGCCGCCAGATAGCGCGCGCCGTCGAAAATCCCGTCACCCAGATTGGCTTCTGTGATCGGACAAAGCCCCGCCACCGCGCCGGATTTCGCAAGGTTTTCCGTCTCTTGCGCGGTCATCTGCGTGGCATGGATCAAGCACCAATCGGCATCGGCGCCGTGGTCCAGCACCCATTCCACGGGCCGCGCTCCCATATGGGCCTGAACCTCGGCGACCTCGGCCAGTTGCTCGGCGACATGGATATGGATCGGCCCCTTGGGCAGATGCGCCAGGCTTTCGGGCCGAACCGCGCGCAGACTGTGCGGCGCGACCCCGATCCGGTCGTCAGGCCGCGTCAAATGGCCTGCCGCAGCCTGATGAAGGTCCAGGAAGCGGTTGATATCATTGCCAAACCGCAGTTGCCCGCCCTGCAGCGCCCGCCCATCGCAACCGCCGCGTTCATACAGCACCGGCAGCAGCGTCAGCCCCAAGCCTGTGTCACACGAGGCCGCCGCAATCCGCCCCGCCATCTCGGCCAAGTCACTGTAAGTTTGACCGCCAAGCCCATGATGCAGATAGTGAAACTCGGCCACCGCAGCATAACCCGCCTCGGCCATTTCCACCATGACCTGTGCTGCAATCGCCTCGACATCATCGGGCGTCAGATGATCAAGGAAGCGATACATCAGCGTCCGCCACGTCCAGAAACTGTCCTGCCCCGAGGTGCGGAACTCTGTCAGCCCCGCCATCGCGCGTTGAAACGCATGGGAGTGCAGGTTCACCGGCGCGGGCAAAAGGACATCGACCGTATGGTCCTGCCCCGTGCCGATGACCCCGATGCGGCCCTCGGTGATCTCGACCGCGACATCCTGCGCCCAACCTGTCGGCAACAGGGCCTGCTTCGCCACGATGCGCATGGAACCTCCTTGACGGGTCATTATGTCTAGACATAATAATCAATGACGCAGACATAAGGCAAGCCATATGAGTCTCCCTCCCCCAAATCTGCCCCTCGTTCTGACGAACGCGACGATCGCCACGATGGAGACCGGTTACGGGCTGGGTCCGACCGCATTGGTGGCCGAGCGTGGCGTGATCACCTGGATCGGCACCGACCTGCCCGAACGCTATGCGCCGCTGGCCCGCGACCTGGGGGGCGCCCTGGTGACGCCGGGGCTGGTGGACGCCCACAGCCACATCGTTTTCGGCGGCAACCGGGCGGCAGAGTTCGAACAGCGACTGAACGGGGCCAGTTATGAGGACGTCGCCCGCGCCGGTGGGGGCATCCTGTCGACCGTGCGCGCAACCCGCGCGGCCTCCGAGGAAAGCCTTCTGGAACAGTCGCTTACCCGCGCCGACGCGCTGATCGTGGGGGGTGTGACCACGTTGGAGATCAAGTCGGGCTATGGGCTGACGGTTCAGGACGAGCTGAAAATGCTGCGCGTTGCGCGCGAGATTGGCCGGGCCCGCCGCTTGCGTGTGGTCACGACCCATCTGGCCGCCCATGCCGTGCCGCCCGAATATCAGGGCCGCGCGATGGACTATATAACGGAGGTCGCCGTGCCCTCCTTGCGCCTGGCCGCCGAGGCGGGCCTGGTCGATGCCGTCGATGCGTTCTGCGAGAAGATCGCCTTCCAACCTACGGAAGTAGAACGGCTTTTCCAAGAGGCGCGCGCCCTTGGCCTGCCGGTGAAACTTCATGCCGAACAGCTTTCTGACCTTGGCGGCGCGGCGCTGGCGGCGCGGTTTGGCGCGCTGTCGGCCGACCATCTGGAGCATCTTTCGCCCGAGGGGATCGCGGCGATGAAGGCCGCGGGCACGGTCGCGCAAATCCTGCCCGGCGCCTTTTACACCCTGCGCGAGACGCAATTGCCACCCATCGCGGCCCTGCGCGCGGCTGGCGTGCCGATGGCGGTGGCCAGCGACTGCAACCCCGGCTCCTCGCCCATGACATCCTTGACCTTGGCGATGAACATGGCCTGCACCCTGTTCCGTATGACCCCTCTGGAGGCGCTGCAGGGCACCACCCTCCACGCCGCCCGCGCGCTTGGTCTGACCTGCGGCATCCGGGTCGGCGCAGCGGCGGACCTTTGCATCTGGAACGCCCTGCATCCCGCTGAACTTTCATACAAAATCGGCCAGACCCCCTTGGCCCGCATCTTCGGAGGCCACTATGACTGAGACCCTGATCCCCGGCCAAACCACCCTCGCCCAGCTGGAACGCATCTGGCGAACCGAGGCGCCTGCACGGCTGGATGACAGCGCCCGTCCTGGCATCCTGACCGCTTGCGCCCATATCGCCCGGGCAGCCAGCGGAAGCGCCGCGGTCTATGGCGTCAACACCGGCTTTGGCAAGCTGGCAAGCCTGAAGATCGCGCCGGAAGATACGGAAACGCTTCAGAAAAACCTGATCCTGTCGCATTGCTGCGGTGTGGGTGCGCCGATGCCCCGCGCGACGGCAAGGCTGATGATGGTGCTGAAACTGCTGTCGCTGGGCCGTGGCGCTTCGGGCGTGCAGATGCAGACCGTCGAACTCCTTGAATCCATGCTGGAAAAAGGCGTCACCCCGGTGATCCCGGCCCAGGGCTCGGTGGGGGCCAGCGGCGACCTTGCCCCCCTGGCGCATATGGCCGCCGCCATGATCGGGCACGGCGAGGCCCATCACGACGGCCACATCAAGACCGGCCTGCAAGCGCTTCATGATGCAGGACTTTCCCCGATCACGTTGGGCCCGAAAGAAGGCCTTGCCCTGATCAATGGCACCCAGTTCTCCACGGCCTATGCGCTGGCCGGCCTCTTTGGCGCGCAAAATGCCGCGCGAAATGCCCTCGTCACCTCCTGCCTGTCGACCGATGCGATCATGGGCTCCACCGCGCCCTTGCATCCCGAAATCCACGAGCTCCGCGGCCAACCCGGCCAGATCCAAGCCGCCAGCATCATGCGCGCCCTGCTGGAGGGCAGCGAAATCCGCGAAAGCCACCGCGAGGGCGACACCCGCGTTCAGGACCCCTATTGCATCCGCTGCCAACCGCAAGTCACCGGCGCGGCCATGGATGTGATAGCCCAAGCCGCCCGCACGCTGGAGATCGAGGCCAATGCCGCCACCGACAACCCCCTTGTCCTCAGCGATGGCCAGATCGTCTCCGGTGGCAACTTCCACGCCGAACCTGTTGGTTTTGCTGCAGATATGATCGCCATGGCGATCAGTGAGATCGGCGCCATCGCCCAACGCCGGGTGGCCCTGATGGTCGATCCGACCCTGTCCTTCGACCTGCCCGCGTTCCTGACGCCCAAGCCCGGCCTGAACTCCGGGCTGATGATCGCCGAGGTCACGACCGCGGCGCTCATGTCCGAAAACAAGCACCTTGCCCATCCGACGGTGATCGACAGCACGCCCACCAGCGCGAACCAGGAAGATCATGTCTCGATGGCCGCCCACGGCGCCCGCCGCCTGGGGACCATGGTCGAAAACCTGAACGTCATCCTTGGCGTCGAGGCGATCACCGCGACCCAGGGCATCGACTTCCGCGCGCCGCTGAAAACCAGCCTTCCGCTGCAACGCGCCACCGCCAAACTGCGCGAGACCATCGCCCCCCTGAACGAAGACCGCTACATGGCTCCCGATCTGCGCGAAGCCGCCCGCCTGATCGAGACCGGCGCCCTCACCGCCGCCACCGAAATCGCTTTCATACTGACCTAAATATTCCACGGGGGTCTGGGGGTGTGAAACCCCCAGCTTTCGCCGAAAGGACGCACCATGACCCGCCACAACACCCGCGACATCTACCCCGCCACCGGCACGGAACTCACCGCCAAGTCCTGGCTGACCGAGGCTCCTCTCAGGATGCTGATGAACAACCTGCATCCTGATGTGGCCGAAAACCCGCATGACCTGGTGGTCTATGGCGGCATCGGCCGCGCCGCCCGCACCTGGGAGGATTTCGACCGCATCTGCGCAAGCTTGCGCGACCTGAACGCCGACGAGACCCTGGTGGTCCAATCCGGCAAGCCCGTGGCCATCGTCAAAACCCACACCGACGCCCCCCGTGTGCTGATCGCCAATTCGAACCTCGTGCCGCATTGGGCCACCTGGGAGCATTTCAACGCGCTCGATAAAAAGGGCCTTATGATGTATGGCCAGATGACCGCCGGGTCCTGGATCTATATCGGCACCCAGGGCATCGTGCAGGGCACCTATGAGACCTTCGCCGAGGCGGGCCGCCAGCATTATGAGGGCTCGCTCAAGGGTCGCTGGATTTTGACCGGCGGCCTGGGCGGCATGGGCGGCGCGCAGCCCTTGGCCGCGGTCTTCGCCGGCGCCTGCTGTCTGGCGGTCGAAGTCGACGAGACCCGGATCGACTTCCGCATCCGCACGAAATACCTGGATGCCAAGGCCAAGACGCTGGACGAGGCGCTGGCCCTGATCGCAGAATGGACCGCCAAGGGCGAGGCCAAGTCCGTGGGCCTTCTGGGCAATGCCGCCGAAATTTTCCCCGAGATCTACGCCCGCATGGCACAGGGCGGCATGCGCCCGGATATCGTCACCGACCAGACCTCGGCCCATGACCCGCTGCATGGCTATTGCCCGGCAGGCTGGACGCCCTCCGAATGGCGCGCGAAACAGGAAACCGATCCCGAAAAGGTCCAAAAAGCCGCCCGTGCCTCGATGCGCGCCCATGTCGAGGCCATGGTCGCCTTCTGGAACGCCGGGGTCCCCACGCTGGACTATGGCAACAACATCCGCCAGGTCGCTCTGGAAGAGGGGATGGAGAACGCCTTCGCCTTCCCCGGCTTTGTCCCCGCCTATATCCGTCCCCTCTTTTGCAAGGGCATCGGGCCCTTCCGTTGGGTCGCGCTCTCGGGCGACCCGGAGGATATCCGCAAGACCGACGCGGCCATGAAGCGCCTTTTCCCCGAGAACACCCACCTGCACCGCTGGCTGGATATGGCCAGTGAGCGCATCGCCTTTCAGGGCCTGCCCGCCCGGATCTGCTGGATCGGCCTTGGCGACCGCCACCGCGCGGGCCTGATGTTCAACGAGATGGTGGCCTCGGGCGAACTCAAGGCGCCCATCGTGATCGGCCGCGACCACCTGGACTCGGGCTCCGTGGCAAGCCCCAACCGCGAGACCGAGGCGATGAAAGACGGCTCTGACGCCGTCAGTGACTGGCCGCTGTTGAACGCCCTGGTGAACACCGCCAGTGGCGCCACCTGGGTCAGCATCCACCACGGCGGCGGCGTCGGCATGGGCTTTTCGCAACATTCCGGCGTGGTCATCGTGGCCGATGGCACGCCAGAGGCGGCCAAGCGGCTGGAGCGTGTCTTGTGGAACGATCCGGCCTCGGGCGTCTGGCGCCATGCCGATGCGGGCTATGACGTGGCGCGTGACTGCGCCATCGCCAATGGGTTGCGCCTGCCCGGCATCCTCGGCTGACAGGAGCGGCGGGTTGAAACCCGCCCTACTTGCATCCTGCCACCTCCGGGCGCATGATCGGCCCGGAGGTGATCCCATGTCCTGGCTGTCCCGCCTGGCCGAGCGCCAGATCCTGAAGACCCAGCTCAAAGGCGGCCTGCAGGGCCTGGAAGGCGAGGGCAAACCCCTGCCCGACCGCCCGGGCGATGCTTTCGTCAGCCCAGGCGACGCGGCAGGTTTCCGCATCATGGCGCAAGCCGGTGTCCTGCCAGAAGAAATCACGCTGAAAAAGCAGGTCCAGGCCCAGGCGGCTTTGCTGGCCACGCTCCCCCAAGGCCCTGAACACAAGGCCGCCATGGCCAAACTCGCCGACTTGCAAATGCGCCAAGCCATCGCCGAGGAATCCCGCCGCCGCTTTCTCAAAGGCTAAAGCGCACCGCCAACCAACTGACCGCGCGCCTTTCGATTTCATCTTTTCCCAAATATCCCGGGGGGCGTCCGCCCTCGGCGGACGGGGGGCAGCGCCCCCCCGAACCATCTCTTGCGGCAAAGCCGCTCCGTTGGATCAAACCCGCGGGTTGGTCCCCGATGCCCCGGTCCAGATCGGGTTCGACCAGGCCCTTTTGCCCGCCGCATCAATCACCGCGGCCCGCACCCAGGGCGAGTTGTTCAGCCGCTCCAAAGGCACCTCGCCCCGCGTCAGGCTTTCGCCATGCACGGCCTTGGCCCCCGTCCCCCAGCCGATCGCCACGATCGACCGCACGGCCGAACATTCGACGACCAGCTTGCCGTCCTCAACCCGGACATCGCGCAGCTCCGGCCCGGTCGAGGAATAGAAGGCCCCCGCCTTCAACGCCGCAAGCAGGGCCTCGGGCGTGTTCGCCTCGGCCTTGACCATGGTCCAACCGCCGAAATGATCGGGTTCGCTAAAATGCGCGTCATCGGTGGCAATCAGCGTCAGGCGCCGCCCCTCGGTCAAAAGCTGATCGGCGACAAAGAAGCCATCGGCCCGGTCACAGCCCATGGCGCAACCGTGGTTATAGATCTCGACCGCGTGGGCCGCGGTGATGGACCGCGCATCGTCAAAGGTCAGGGACGACCACTGCGGATGGGCAATCGCCACGAAAGCCCCAGCCGCCACGGCGCGCGCGGCGATCTGCGGCCCGGTCTCTTGATCGGCCACCGGCACGAAGCTTGGCGTGTTCGAGGGCGCGAAATCGCGCGGCAGTCCCACGGCCAGGATATGCCACAGCTCGCCATTCTCCATCGCGCCGGAATGAAGCTCGGCCCCCAGGATCGTGGTGAAATCCTTGTCGCGGAAGGGCACGGTGTCGGAAATCGGATAGCCGAAATGGCCAACGAAGTGATCGGTCAGGGCGATGAAGTCATAGCCCTCGGCCTTATAGCGGCGGCAGACCTCTGCCGGGGCCAGGACCCCGTCGGAATTGGTCGAATGGGTGTGCAGGTTGCCGCGCCAAAAGCGGCCGGGATGGGTGAAGGCGGGAAGGGTCAGGGTCATGAGCGCGCTCCGTTTGCCCCATGGCTACCGCGCGCAGCGTCACAATTCCATGACGGAAGCGACAGGTGCGGGCGTCGATTTTTGCGCGGGCCAGCCCCAAGCGTTTTGCTTGGGCGGTCGGGGACCGGACCCGGGCGCTACCCATGCCCCCCCCAGCCCCCGACCCCAAAGTTTTCCGCCGATGGGGGGGGATACGAAGGTCAAATCCGAAAGAAGGGCTGCATCAACCGCGGCAGGAAATCGGTGAACCGCAAGGGCGCATCGGTCGCGGCCAGGCAAATGCAATCCACCCCCGCCTCAGCCACCGGCTTGTGCTCCATCTCCTGGTCGGCGATCTCGACATCGCCGGGGCCGAAACGGTCGGTCTCGTCGCGGAAAGCGCCCTGCAGCACAAGGGTCAACTCTCGACCGCGGTGGCCGTGATCGGGCACGGCCTGACCGGCGGGAATATACAACAGCCGTGCCGAGGCCCGGCGCGAGGTCGGCAAGATCGCCTGCCTGACCCCCATCCCCAGCGTCTTCCACTTGACCTTGGACAGATCGCCGCCGACGTAATCCAACAGCGGCGCCGGCAGGGTCGCGCTTGCCACCCGCCGCGGCTGCGCCTCTTGCCCGCCAATCCGCGCCATGCAGCGCTCCAGCGCATCATCAGCCAGCGCCGCTGCTTCGGTATCCAGCACCGCGCCGCCAAGCGCCTCATAGGTCATCAACCGCGCCCGACATTCGTCACACAGGCTGACATGGGTGGCCACGATCAACCCGAAGGCTTCGGGCAAGGTGCCCGCCGCATGGCCCATCAAAAGATCATCGGAAAGGTGGTGGCGGATCATGTCTTGTCCTTTGGAAAGTCAGGCGTGGTCGTCGTCGTCGCAGAGCCCTCGGCCAGCCGCAACCGCAGCCGGTCCAGCGCCAAGCGGATGCGGGATTTGATCGTCCCCAGCGGCAAGCCGGTTTCTGCGGCGATCTCGCTTTGGGTCAGCTCGCCCCAATAGGCGCGGCGGATCAACTGCCGTTGCTTTTCCGGCAACTGTTCCAGCGCGGCCACAAGGCGCAGGTTTTCTTGGGCGGTTTCATAGACATCGGCCTGGTCGGGCTCGGGCTCTTGGTCCAAAAGCTCTGGCTCGGGGCGGCGGTCGCGTCGGGCCATGTCGATCAGGCGGTTGCGGGCGATGGTGAAAATCCAGGTCGAAACCGAGGCCTTGGCCGGATCGTAAAGCCCCGCCTTCTGCCAGACCGTCGCCAGAACATCCTGGGCGCAATCTTCGGCCTGGGCGGCATTGGCGCCGGATTTCATCAAAAAGCCCTTCACCCGCGGGGCGAAATGGCGAAAGACTTCGGCAAAAGCCGCGCGATCACCCGATTTGACCGCCGCCATCTGCCTCACCCAGTCGTCCTGCACGCGCAATGCCCCCATGCCACCCTGTGCCGCAACATAGGCGGGCGGGCGGAAAAGGCCAGAGGGGGGATGCGCTTCCATCAACATGACCTTCTTACGGTCGCAAAAGCGTCATGGATCACCCCAGAGATCATTTTCCGCAGCATTTTTTCGATGCGCCAATATTCTGTGCGCCAATCCATGCGCCAAACCTGCGCGCGCCCCCAGCGCCGCCCAGCCCCCGGCTTGCCCCCTGCCCCATACCCCCTGCCCCGTACCCCGGGCGAACCCGAAAACCTCAGCCCCGAAACTTTTCCTCTGCGGGCGCCGTTCCTGATCCAAACCGCGCTATGCTGCGTATCATTGCCAAAGATCAGGAGAGACCATGCCCTTCGAAACCCGTTTCCCCCAAGCCCGCATCGCCGTCATCGGGGGAGGCATTTCGGGGCTCGCGGCCGCCCATCTTCTGGCGCCGGACCATGCCGTCGTGCTGTTCGAGGCCGCCGACCGCCTGGGCGGCCATGCCCATACGGTGCTGGCCGGCAAGCGCGGCGATCAGCCGGTGGACATGGGCTTCATCGTCTTCAACCGGGTGAATTACCCGCTGTTGACCGGGCTTTTCGACCGCCTGGGCGTGCCCACTGCGCCCTCGGACATGGGCTTTGGCGCCTCGATCCAGGGCGGAGAGGTGGAATTTGCGCTGAAAGACCTGAACGCGCTGTTTGCGCAGCGCCGGAACCTGATCCGCCCGCGCTTTCTGCGCATGTTGGCCGATATCTTGAAGTTCCATGCCAAGGCCGACAAGGTGATCCGCCCCGGCATGACGCTGCGTGACCTTCTGGCGGCGCTGAACATGTCCGACACGTTCCGCGACCATTACATCACGCCCTTTACCGGGGCGATCTGGTCGACCCCCACGGCAGGCGTGCTGGATTTTCCGGCCGAGGCGCTGATCCGGTTCTTTGTCAACCATGGGCTGATGGGCGTGACGGGCCATCACCAATGGGAGACGGTCAAGGGCGGCTCGATCGAATATGTCCGCCGCGTCGAAGCCGATCTGACGCGCCAAGGCGTTGAAATCCGGCTGAAGACCCCGGTCCAGTCCGTTCGCCGTGTCCCGCAGGGCGTGCTGCTGCGCGCCCATGGCGGCGAATGGGAGGCTTTCGACGAGGTGATCTTTGCCAGCCATTCCGACCAGACGCTTGCCATGCTGTCGGATGCCACACCCCACGAAACCGCCGCCCTGCAGGCGATCCGCTATCAGCCGAACGAAGCGGTCTTGCATGCGGACAGTGCCATCATGCCGCGGTCGCGCCGCGCTTGGGCCAGCTGGACCTATACCGAACCCAAGGGGCCGCGCGCGCCAAGGATCGACCTGACCTATTGGATGAACTCGCTGCAACCCATCCCGCAGGATGACCCGCTTTTTGTCACGCTGAACCCCAACCAGCGCATCGACCCCGCCAAGGTGCATGAGGTCCGCACCTTTCACCACCCGGTCTATGACCTGGCCGCCCTTCAGGCCCAAAAGGACATCCGCGCCTTCAACGGCACCGCGGGCACCTGGTTTTGCGGTGCCTGGATGAAAAACGGCTTCCATGAGGACGGCTTTGGCTCTGCGGTGGATGTCGTGACCGCGCTGCGCGCCCGCCGCCCTGCCCTGGTCGAGGCCGCACAATGACCCCTCTTGCCGCCTGCCAAAGGGTCGCAGGATGACCGACCCCGCCCCCTTTCATACTGACCCAAATACTCCCTTTCCTGCCCCGGACCTTGGGCCCAAGGGTCCCGCAGCCCTGCCCGCCCAAAAGCAGGTGCTGCATCTGAAGGGGCAGACCACCCATGCCCGCAAAGGCACGGTGGCCAATGCCTTTCGCTATCACATCGACTATGTGCTGACCGATGCCGAGACGGCACCCGCTGGCCCCCGGCTCTTCTCGCGCAACCGCGCCAACTTGGCCAGCCTGCACGACACCGACCATGGCGGCGCGCCGCATCAGGGCCGGGGCGCGGCCTGGCTGCGTGAGATGCTGGCGGCCCAGGGCCTGCCGCAACCCGCCCGCATCCGGCTTTTGGCGCAACCGCGCATCTTGGGCCATGTCTTCAACCCGGTGGCCTTTTGGCTCTGCGAGGATGAGGCCGGCTTGCGCCTTGTGGTGGCCGAGGTGACGAACACCTATGGCGACCGTCATTCCTATCTGTGCCACCGCGACGACCTGGGTCCGATCACCGCCGCCGACCGATTGACGGCGCAAAAGGTGTTTCACGTCTCGCCGTTCCAAGACATCGGCGGCGGCTATGTGTTCCGCTTTGACATCCGGCCTGACCGGTTGAACATCGTCATCGACCATGACGGCCCCCGCGGCGGCCTGACCGCCACGTTGACCGGAGCCCTTGCCCCCCTGACCTCGGCGGCCATCCTGGGGGCGATAGGGCGCCGCAGCTTTGGTTCGCGCCGGGTGCTGGCCTTGATCCATTGGCAGGCGCTGAAACTCTGGTGGAAGGGCGTGCCCTTCCGCTCCCGCCCCATCCCCCCCTCAAAGGAGGTCTCGCGATGACCCTGGCTCTTGGTTTTCTGGCAGCCGTCTTGCTGGCCCTGTGGGTGGTGCCGCGGTTTGTGGGCTTTGCCAGCCAGCGCCCGGAGGATCATGCGGGCCAGGGGCCAGCCTTTGATCCGCGCAAGCATCTGAACGGGCCGATCCTGTGCGAAGGGATCGTTTATGGGCCGCTGGGCCGGGTCTCGTCGCGCTTTGTCGCCCATATGGAGGGCCGCTGGGAGGGCAACCGCGCCATCCTGACAGAGCGGTTCTTTTACGACTCGGGCCGCGCGCAAGACCGCGAATGGCGGCTGACCTTGGGCAATCAGGGTCTGGTGGCCGAGGCCGATGACCTGGTGGGGCCGGGGCGCGGCGTCGTGTCGGGCAATGCGGTGCAGATGAAATACCGCATCCGGCTGGCGCCCGAGGCGGGGGGCCATGTGCTGGATGTGGTCGACTGGATGTATCTGATGGACAATGGCACGATCATGAACCGCAGCCAGTTCCGCAAATTCGGCATCAAGGTGGCAGAGCTGATTGCCACGATGCGTCCGGTGGCGGCGTGAGGGGCACGTATTGGCTGATCGGCGCCTCGGAGGGTCTGGGCGAGGCCTTGGCGCGGGCCTTGCACAAGAAGGGCGTGTCGCTGGTCCTGTCGGCGCGCAACGGGGATAAGCTGGCGGCGCTGGCGGCGGAATTGCCCGGCGCGCGGGTGCTGGCGCTGGATGTCAAGGACGCCGCCGCCGTGCAGCGCGCCGCCGACATGCTGGGGGATATCGACGGCATGGTTTGGCTGGCCGGGGTCTATTGGCCGATGAGCGCCGAGGCCCTGGAGGCCGCGCCCTTCCTGGAAATGTGCGATGTGAATTTCATGGGGGCCGCGCGGGCGGTGGCCGCCGTCGTGCCGGGGATGGTCAAGCGGGGGCGGGGGCATATCGTGCTGACCGGGTCGCTGTCGGCCTTTCGCGGCCTTCCGGGGGCCATGGGCTATCAGGCGTCAAAGGCCGGTTGCATGGCACTGGCCGAAAGCCTGCACGCCGATCTGCGCGGCACGGGGGTGCGCGTGCAACTGGCCAGCCCGGGCTTCATCAAGACGCGGCTGACGGCCAAGAACGCCTTCAAGATGCCCTTCCTGATGGACCCCGAAACGGCGGCCGCCGAGATGGTGACGCTGATGGAGGGCCAAAGTTTCGCCCGCCATTTCCCGCGGGTCTTCTCGTGGCTGTTCCGCGGCAGCAGGTTCTTGCCGGATTGGGCCTATTACCGGGTCTTTGCGCCCAAGTGACCCGCCGCGAAAGACCCGGGGTATACCCCGGGCTACGCAGCTTTGGCCAAGCCCCTTTATGGCGCGCTCAGCTCAGGCAGGCCATATAGAACCCGTCCATGCCGCCCTGTTTCTCCCAGTAATCCGGGCGCAGGCGCAGGCCATGTTCCCCCCACCAGGCGGGGTCGACGCCGGCGATCTCGGGCTTGATCGCGCGCATCCCAAGATCGACCAGACGTTGCGCCTGGGCCTCGCCCTCTTCGGGCAAGAGCGAGCAGGTGCAAAACACCATCCGCCCGCCCTTTTTCAGCCAACCCCGCGCGCGGTCGGCCAACCGTTCCTGCAGGCGCACCAGTTCAGCCACATCACGCGCCTGACGCAACAAAGGCAGGTCGGGATGGCGGCGGATCGTGCCGGTGGCCGAACAGGGCGCGTCCAGCAAGATCGCGTCATAAGGCGCCTTCGGCTGCCATTTCAGCGCATCGGCCATCACGATCTCGGCCCAAAGCCCGGTGCGGGCCAGGTTTTCGCGCAAGCGGACAAGGCGCGGCTCTGAAATATCCAGCGCCGTGACCTCGGCCCCTGCCTCGGCCAGTTGCATCGTCTTGCCGCCAGGGGCTGCGCACAAGTCCAGCACCCGCAGGCCGCGCACATCGCCCAGCATCTTGACCGCCAGCGCCGCCGCCGCGTCCTGAACCCAGAACTGACCCTCGGCAAAGCCCGGCAGACCCGAGACCTGGCCGCCCGCGATCCGCACCGAACCGGTGGGCAGGACCGTGGCCTCCAGCCCCAGGGTCTCGGACGTGACAGCGGCCTTCAGCGTCAGGTCGGTTGGCGGCACCTTGGCAAAGACCCGCTCCATCCCCTCGACGGCGCGGCGGCCATAGGCGGCGATCAGGGCCTCGCGCAGCCAGCCCGGAAGCTGCTGGTCGCCCTTGACCGCCTTGGGGTCCAGCTTGCGCATCACGGCATTGACCAGGCCGCCAAAGGCCGGGTTGATGCGTTTGGCGGATTCGACCGCCTCGTGGACAACGCCGTGGGGCGCCTCGCCCAGGGTCAGCTCCAACAGCCCAAGCCGCAGGACATTGCAGACGGCCAGGGGGGGCGACTTCTTCAGATGCGGCAGAAGCGCGCGGTCCAATTGGTGCAGCTGGCGCAAGACGCCACCCGCCAGGCGCTGCGCCCGCGCCCTTTCAGGGGCCGAAAGCGCCGCCAAAGCCGGCGCCTGATCGGCCAGGCTTTGCGCCTCTTCCATCACCCCGCCCAAAAGCCCCAAGGCCGCTGCTCTTGCCCGATCTGCCATCTGCACTTTCCCTTCGCTTTTCCGCCCTATATCCTGAAACAGAAGCGGAGAAAGCCCCGATGACCGAAGATACTGAAGCAAAACCCCTGCCCCCCGCCGCACAGCGCGCTTTGGCCGAGGCCGAAGAGCGCCGCAAGGTGATCAAAGCCGCCCTGCCGCCCGAATTGGGCGGCCCAAAGGGGCTGGAACCCACGCGCCATGGCGATTGGGAACGCAAGGGAATCGCGGTGGATTTTTAGGGGGCGGATTTTTAAGGGGTGGATTTGGCCCGCGGCGGGGTGAACCCCGCCCTACTGGTCAACACGGGCGGCGGGGTGAACCCCGCCCTACGCCAAAAGCCCCCGCGCCGCTTGCGGCGCCCCGACCCTGCCCGGGGCAAGCGGGGTGGGTGGGCGGGAGCTTGGCCCGGGCAGGGTTGGGATTACAGAACCACGATGCCCGCGTGCTTGGCCTTGTGTTCGGGCTCGACATGGATCGTGATCACACAGCCCTCGATCAGGCGCTTCAAGGCGGCCTCGACGCGGTCGCACATCTCATGGGCCTCGGCCACCGTGACCTCTCCCCGCACCACCAGGTGAAATTCGATAAAGGTCGCAGGCCCCGCGGCGCGGGTGCGCAGGTCATGCGCCTCGACCGCGCCCACGGCCTCCAGGGCGATGACCTGGCGCACCTGGGTCAGGACCTCATCGGACAGGCTTTCATCCAGAAGCCCTGAAAGGCTTTGGCTCATGACCTTCCAGCCGGACCACAGGATGTTCAGCGCCACCAGCCCCGCCAGCGCCGGGTCCGCCCAGGCCCAACCGGTCTCCAGCGCCAAAAGCACCCCCAGCGCCACCACGACCGACGAGATCACATCCGACCAAAGATGCTTGCCATCCGCCACCAGCGCAGGCGAGCGATGCCGCCGCCCCTGCCCGACCAGCACATAGGCCCAGAACCCGTTCAACGCCGAGGCCGCCGCATTGACCAGGATGCCCGCAATCGGCGCCTCCAGCACGCGGGGCGCCATCAGCCCCTCGTAGCTTTGCTTCAGGATCAACAGCGCGGCCAGGATGATCATCACGCCTTCCAGGATGGCCGAAAACAGCTCTGCCTTGTGGTGGCCGTAGGGATGGTTCGCATCGGCAGGCCGCGCCGCGTAGTGGATCGCCACCAGAGCCGCCACCGCGGTCGCCACATTGACCGTGCTTTCCAGGGCGTCCGACAGCAGGGCGACCGAACCCGTCATGACCCAGGCCACAAGCTTGAGCCCCAGCACCACCACACCCACAAGGATGCTGCCCGCCCCCAGTTTCATCGCCTTGGACATCATAGCTCCGTTCCGATCAGGAGGGCGGGCCTAGCAAAGCCTGCCGGCCAGATCAACGGCCAGATCGTCCCCCACTTCAACCATGCCGCAAGCAACCCCGCCATGCGAAGGAGTTTTTCCCTTGAAAACCGTAAAAAACCGGCGCATAGGACGGCCCATGCCTGCGATCCGCCTTGGACGCGGGCCAATCCCTTTTTCGGAGTGACCATGGCCAAGGAAGAACTGCTCGAATTCCCCGGTGTCGTCAAGGAACTCTTGCCCAATGCGACATTCAAGGTCGAACTCGACAATGGCCATGAATTGATCGCAGTGATGGCAGGCAAGATGCGCAAGAACCGCATCCGCGTTCTGGCAGGCGACAAAGTGCAAGTGGAAATGACCCCCTACGACCTGTCGAAGGGCCGCATCAACTATCGCTTCAAGTGAGGTTCCTCCGTTGAGGTTCATCCTTGGGTCCGCCAGCCCGCGCCGCAAGGAATTGCTGGCGCAGCTGGGGATCGTGCCGGACGCGATCACCCCCCCCGACATCGACGAGGACCCAAAACCCCGCGAAGCGCCCTTGCCCTATTGCGCAAGGCTGGCCCGCGAAAAGGCCCTGGCCGTGGTCGCAGGGCCCGACGACTTGGTTCTTTGCGCCGATACGACCGTGGCCTTGGGTCGCCGCATCCTTGGCAAGCCCGCCAATGCTTTCGAGGCGGCGGCGTTTTTGCGCCTCATGTCCGGCCGCCGCCACCAGGTGATCACCGCCATCGCGGTCCGCCGGGGGGAGAAGGTCTGGACGCGCGAAGTGACCTCTCAGGTCCGGATGAAGCGCCTGTCCGAGGCCGAGATCGCCGCCTATGTCGCCTCTGGCGAATGGCAGGGCAAGGCGGGCGGCTATGGCATCCAAGGCCTGGCCGGCGCCTTCATTCCCTGGATTCAGGGGTCTTATTCCGCGATCATGGGCCTGCCCCTGGCCGAGACCGCAACGGTATTGGCCGCAGCCGGCGGACCCGACTGGAGAAAGCCATGACCGAACGCGCAACGACCGAACGCATCATCGTCCTGGACGAGATCAAGGGCGCCAAAGCCGCGGCCCTGATCCAGGATGGCCGCCTTGAAGAGCTGCTGATCGACCCGGAGGATGATACACCCCTGCCCGGCGCCATCTACCGCGCCGTGGCCGATCGCCCGATGAAGGGCATGGGCGGCATGTTCGTGAAACTGCCGCTAGGGTCGGGCTTCCTGCGCCAGACCGACGGGCTGGCCCCCGGTCAGCGCATCGTGGTCCAGGTCACCGGGCCTGCCGAAGACGGCAAGGCCCTGCCCGTCACGACGCGGCTTCTGTTCAAGGGGCGGCTGGCCATCGTCACGCCCGAGGCGCCGGGGCTGAACATCTCGCGCCGCATCCGCGACGAGGATTTGCGCGCCGAATTGCAGGCCTTGGCCGATGCCGCCATGGCGGGCTCGGGTCACGGGTTGATCCTGCGCTCGGCCGCTGAACAGGCCGAAGCCTCTGAGATCACGGATGAAATCGCCGAGCTGCGCCAGATGGCTGATGCGGTCACGGCCGATCTGGACGGCGGCCCGGAACTGCTGGTCGAGGGCGCCTCCGCCCATGACACCGCCTGGCGCGACTGGGAGGCGGCCGATGAGGTCGTCACCGAAGGCTTCCAGCGGCTTGGCGTGCTGGAGATGATCGACGACCTGCTGACGCCGCGGGTCGATCTGCCGGGCGGTGGTCACATGATGATCGAGCCGACCCGCGCCCTGGTGGCGGTCGATGTGAACACCGGGCCGGATACCTCTCCGGCGGCGGCGATGAAGGCCAATGTGGCCGCCGCCCGCGACCTGCCGCGCCAATTGCGCCTGCGCGGTCTGGGCGGTCAGGTCGTGGTCGATTTCGCGCCCATCCCCAAGCGTGACCGCGCGATCCTGGATCAGGTGATCAAAGCCGCTTTCAAGGGCGAGGGGGAAACCAACCTGCCCGGCTGGACGGGTTTGGGATTGTATGAGCTGGTGCGCAAGCGCGACCGTTTGACTTTGGCGAGCCTGCTGAAATGAGCTGTCCGATCTGCGGCAAGGCCCGGCCTGCAGAGGGGTTCGAGCCGAAATACCGCCCCTTCTGCGGCAAGCGCTGCGCCGATATCGACCTTGGCCGTTGGCTGAACGAGGATTACCGCGTCCCCGCCCAGCCCGAGGATGATTCCACCGAGGTCGAGTCCGCCGACCCCGCGCAGAACCGCCCGCGCCGGCCGATCTGACCTGGGAATTGGCGTCAAACCTCCGCCCCGCGGGCCCCGGCCCTGCGGGGCGATTTCATGTCATATCAATCCGTTGCGGGGCTTTCCTCAGGCAAACAAGCGGGGGAACGGCGCTCCTGATGGCGGGTCCGAAAACTTTTCATGCCGAAGTTCATTTTTCTGTCAAACCCCTCTGGACAGGCGCGGTGCCCTGACGTATCACCCCGCCATCGACAGGACGAAGCGTCCAACAAAGAGTGCCCAGATAGCTCAGTCGGTAGAGCAGCGGATTGAAAATCCGCGTGTCGCTGGTTCGATTCCGGCTCTGGGCACCACTATTTTCAATAGGTTAGCAGACAACCTA
>NZ_JAPDGS010000005.1 GCF_025950525.1 Stagnihabitans lacustris
GTCCTCACGTCTGCCACAAGCGCGTCAGCGCGCAGAGGCAGACGGGATCACACCGGTTCCGCCTCGCGCGCCGCCCACATTGCGGCAAAGGCCGGCCGGGCTTGGCAGCGGGCCAGCCAGGCCTTCACCGCCGGGAACTCGTCCAGCAGCGTCGGATGGGCCGCCGCGTAGCGCACACATTCCGCCACGTTCAGATCGGCCACGGTGAACCGCCCGCCCACCAGCCACGCTCCGGTCAGCGCGCGCGCCAGATGCGCCAGCGGCCGCCGCAGTTTCTCGGCCGAGATCGCGATGAAGGCCTCGGCCTCGGCGCCTTGGACGCCCTTGTCGATCACCATGCGGATATCCAGCGCCGGCCCCTCGACCGCGGTGGCGGCAAAGAGCGACCATTGTTCCATCAGCGCGCTTTCGGCGTCGGACGCCGGACCCAAGGCCCCGCCATGGACCCGCGCCAGATACATCGTGATGGCCAGGCTTTCGGTCAGGGTCAGATCGCCCTCCACCAGCACCGGGATCTGGCCGATCGGGGCCACGGCCAGGAAATCGGGCGAGGCGGTGTTCAAGGGCGCATCCGTCGCCTTGGGCCGGTCCAGGCGGTAGGCCTGGATGACGGGAACATGGGTGAAGGGCGTCCCGGTCTCGGCCAAAAGCCAAAGGGGGCGCGTGGCGCGCGAGCGGTAGCAGCCGTAAAGCGTGATCATGCGAAACCTCCGAATTGCCCTCAAGCTACGGGGCCGCGCGCCCAAGGGGAAGAGGACTGGACGTTGATATTTTGTGCAGATAGACAACGGCATGGCCCAGAAATTCATCCCCCATGCGAAGGCGCTTTTGGCGCTTGGCCTGCCGATCATAGGCTCTCATCTCGCCCAAATGGCGCTGCATGTGACTGATACGATGCTGTTGGGGCGCTATGGCGTCTCGGAGCTTGCGGCGGTGACGCTGGCGGGCTCGGCGTTTTTCGTGCTGTTCATCCTGGGCGCGGGCTTTGGACAGGGGGTCATGCCGCTGGTCGCCTCGGCGCTGGGGCGGGGCGAAGAGGTCGAGGTGCGCCGCGATGTCCGCATGGGGCTGTGGCTGTCGCTGGCTTATGGCGTCGCGATCTATCCGCTGTTCTGGGTCTCCGAGAGCTGGTTGCGCGGCATGGGGCAGACGCCGGATGTCGCAAGGCTGGGGCAAGAGTTCCTGCGCATCGCGGGCCCCGGGATGGTGCCCGCGCTGATCGTCATGACGTTGAAAAGCTATCTCTCTGCCATGGGCCGCACCCAGGTCGTGCTGTGGATCACCATCGGCGCGGTCGGGCTGAACCTTGCTGTGGGCTGGGTGCTGATCTTTGGCAAGTTCGGCCTGCCGGAATGGGGCGTTCAGGGCGCGGCCATTGCCACGCTGACGGTGCAGTGTTTCAGCGCGGCGGCCCTGGCGCTTTATGCCCATCGCCAACCCAACCTGCGCCAGCACCAGATTTTTCGCCGCTTTTGGCGGATGGACGCGGCGGCGCTGCTGCGGGTCTTTCGCCTCGGCTGGCCGATTGGGGTGACGGGGCTGGCCGAAAGCGGGCTCTTTTCGGGGGCAAGCCTGATGATGGGCTGGATCTCCGAGGTGGCTCTGGCCGCCCATGGCATCGCCATGCAGGTCGCGGCCCTCGCCTTTATGGTCCATCTGGGCCTGTCCAATGCCGCCACCGTCCTTGCGGGCCGGGCCGAGGGGGCGGGCGACGCGCGGGGCCTGCGCGATATTGCCACGACCTCGATCCTGATGTCCTTCGGCTTTGGTGCAGTGATGATCGTGGTCTTCCTGGCCGTGCCCCTGCCGATCCTTAGCCTGTTCCTGGACACGACCCAGCCCGAGGCGGCTGGCATCCTGCACCTGGGCGTCGTGCTGCTGGCCTTGGCCGCTCTGTTCCAACTGGGCGATGCGATGCAGGTCATGGCGCTTGGTCTGTGCCGGGCGCTGCATGACACAAAGGTGCCGATGATCATGGCCGCGGTCAGTTATTGGGTCGTGGGCATCCCCTGCAGCTATGTGCTGGGCTTTCACTTCGGGCTTGGCGCGGTGGGGATCTGGACGGGCCTGGTCGTGGGCCTGGCCTTTGCCTCGGCCAGCCTGATGGTGCGGTTCTGGCGTGAGGCGCCCCGCCCGGTCCCGGCAACGGCGGGTTGAAACCCGCCCTACGGCTACGGCCTCTGGCGTAGGGCGCGGTTCACCCCGCCGCTCCCGTCAGCTTCGCGGCGCGCGTTGGTCCAGCTTGTCGGCCCGGCGCCGGATCAGGACGGACCGCAGGTCATGCATCGCCATCAACAGCGGGTCCAGCACGCGGTCAACCTCTTCATCCGTGGCCCTCGTCTGCACCCATTGCGCCGTCATGTTCAGATGATCGACCGTGCGCAAGATGTCGTCGATGTCACGCTCAGCCTGCAGCGCCCGGCGCGATGCCAGCCAAGCCGCGATCTCGGCCCGGTCGCCTTCCGTCAGTTCGGTTTCGCCATGCGGCTTGATATTGCCGTTCTTGATGTTGACCAGGGCGATTTCCACCAGCTCCAACCGGCGCTGGCGCTGTTCGCTTTCGACGCGGAAAACCACGGCGCCATTGTCACGGATGCGGAAGTAATACTGGGGAAGCTCGCCCGTCATCGCTATTTCAACCCCGCGCAGAAGTCCTGGATACGGCGGCAGGCGTCTTCCAGCACCGCCTCGGACGTAGCGTAGCTGACGCGGAAGTTCGGCGATACCCCGAAGGCCGCGCCAAAGACGACCGCAACGCCGGTTTCCTCCAGCAATGCGCTGGCGAAGGCCTCGTCATCGGTGATCTTGGCGCCCCCGGCCGAGGTCTTGCCGATGCAGCCCGAGATATCGGGATAGACATAAAAGGCGCCCTCGGGCTTGGGGCAGGTGACACCCTTGGCCTCGTTCAGCATCTTGACGACCAGGTCGCGGCGGCGCTGGAACAGAGCGCGATGTGGGGCAAGGTAGTCTTGCGTGCCGTTCAAGGCCTCCAAGGCCGCGTATTGGCTGACCGAACAGGGGTTCGAGGTCGATTGCGACTGGATCGTGCCCATGGCCTTGATCAGATGCGCGGGGCCGCCGGCATAGCCGATCCGCCAGCCGGTCATGGCATAGGCCTTGGACGTGCCGTTACAGGTCAGGGTGCGGTCGTAAAGCCGGGGCTCGACCTGGGCGGGCGTCACGAATTTGAAATCGTCAAACACCAGGTGTTCATACATGTCATCCGACATGATCCAGACATGGGGATGACGCAGCAGCACATCGGTGAGCGCCCGGAGTTCAGATTCGGTATAGCCCGCGCCGGTCGGATTGGACGGCGAGTTGAAAATGAACCACTTGGTTTTCGGCGTGATCGCGGCCTCAAGCTGGGCGGCGGTCAGCTTGAATTGCGTCTCGATCCCCGCCACGACCGGAACCGGCGTGCCGCCCGCCAAGAGGACCATATCAGGATAGCTGACCCAATAGGGCGCCGGAATGATGACCTCGTCACCCGGATTGCAGGTCGCCATCAGCGCATTATACAGGATCTGCTTGCCGCCGGTGCCGACCGTGATCTGGTTCGGCTGATAGGTCAGGCCGTTTTCACGGAGGAATTTCGCGCAGATCGCCTTTTTCAGCTCGGGGATGCCATCGACGGGCGTATAGCGGGTCTTGCCCGCATCAATCGCGGCTTTGGCGGCGATGCGGATGTTTTCCGGCGTGTCGAAATCGGGCTCTCCGGCGCCAAGTCCGATGATGTCGCGGCCCGCTGCCTTGAGTTCGGCCGCCTTGGTCGTCACCGCAATCGTGGGCGAGGGTTTGACGCGGGCGAGCGTATCGGAGAGGAAGGCCATGGGTCTGCTCCTGATGGGATTCGTCAGGGGTTTAGGCCATGGGGGGCGGATGATGCAAGAGCGGCTGAAGCGGATGAAGATGCGGTCCTGGCGGCGCGGCACCAAGGAGATGGACCTGGTGCTGGGGCCCTATGCCGATGCGCATCTGGAGGGCATGTCGGCGCAGGAGCTGGACGGGTTCGAGGCGATTCTTGCCGAACAGGATCAGGACCTGATGGCCTGGATTTTGGGGCACAAAGTGGCGCCGGACGTGCATTTGGCCCTCTTGGCCCGGCTTTTGGCCTTTGCCGAGGCCCGGAAAGGGAAGATTTGACGGGTTCTTTGCGGCGAATCTAGGCCAAGTTTACGTTATGTTTGCGTTTCGATCTCATCTTGTGCTTTGTAACAAGGTGAAACGGAGATGCTGCATGACCATGCATGCCCCCCTTCTGGATGGTTCGCAGAAAGCCCTTCTGGCGGGGTATCTTGACAGTCTGGCGTTGTTGGAGCGGCTTCATCGCCTGCTTCTGGACGTCATCAAGGATGAGTTCGAACGGCTGGGGATCCTTGAGATCAACTCCGTTCAGGCGCTGTTGCTGTTCAACATCGGCGAGAACGAAGTGACGGCGGGGGAGTTGAAGACCCGCGGTTACTACCAGGGCTCGAACGTGTCCTATAATCTGAAAAAGCTGGTGGAACTGGGCTATATGCACCACCAGCGGTCAGAGATCGACCGCCGCTCGGTGCGGGTGCGGTTGACGGAAAAGGGCCGGCGCGTGCGCGGGCTGATCTCGGAGCTGTTTCAGCGTCATGCCGAAGTGCTGGGCAAGCGCGGCGTGATCGACAACGAGGTCATGGAGACGATCAACGGATCGCTGAAGCGGATGGAACGCTTCTGGACCGAACAGATCCGCTATATCTACTAAGGCCGGGTCCGGTTGTTTGCCAGCGGGCTGACGCCCGAAGGCAAACAACCGGAGGACGCGGGGGGGCTGCCGCCCCCCCGCACCCCCCCGCCCAAAGAGGCAGCGGCCCCTTTGGAAACCCGCCTCCGGGTGCTTTCCGGTTGGGGTATTCGCGAGATGAATTGGGGGGAGGACGCCGGCTCACGTGATGGGGCTGTTTCTCATTCCCTGAGTTCGTCGACATGCCAGGATTACATCGGACCGACCTTCGGGATGCGGTCTTTTTGTCTTTGACTGGTCAGCTGCATGCGGGCCTTGGCTTAGCGCCACAAATACGCCTGGCTCGCCAGGGCGCCTTGCAGTTTGGCCAAAAGGCGCAGGGCAGGGCCTGGCTTGGGCAGGATGCCTTCCGCCAACCGCAGGGCAGCGACTTCGGGCGGGCAGGGGCGGCCTGTCTTCGGGTCCAGGTAGCGCGGATAGGCGATCAGCGTCGCATGGATCAGCTGTGCCAAGCCTATGCGGGGCAGGGGATGGCCGTCGGGCGCGCGGCGGCGGCGCTCCGGCACGGCACCCAGATCGGTCGTCAGGCCCCAACCCGCGTAGAAGGGCGCGCCCAAAGTGGTGACTTTCTTGCCGCGGATCAGCGCCTCGAACCCCAATAGCGACGTCAGTGTCCAGACCTCGGTGCACGCCTCGATCAGGGCGATGGGATCGGCCCTTGTTGCGATCACATCGGCCAGGGGGCGGCCTTGGGCGTTCAATTGCAGGGCGTCCAGCGTCCCGGGACGCAGGCCCGCTTCGACATCGGGATGCGGTTTGTAAACCAGGATCGCGTCGGGATTGGCCGCCCGCACCGCCTGCAAAAGCCCAAGGTTGGTGCGAATATCGCCGCAGCCCAGCCGGATCGAAGCATCGTCCTCGACCTGGCCGGGGACGAGGATGCGGTGCCCCTCCGGCAGGTCCGCCCGCCCGCCCGTGAGGTTGTATTTCGACAGCCGCGCTGCGATGACCGCATGGCGCAGACGCTCCGCCCGGGCCGGGCCACCAGGGGGCAGGGCCGCGCGGATCAGCTCCTCCAGGTCAGACGGCCGCGTCGGGTCGTAATAGATCCCGCTTGCATCGGTCACCAGCGACAGGGGCGGGATCAGCTCTGCCCCCAAGCCCCGAGAGCGCAGAAACCCATCCTCCACCGCCACGGCCTGCATCGGTTTTCCGGCCCATATCAGGGGCTTGCGACCCGTTCTTGCCGCGCGTTCCACCGCATCTTCGGCCGTCTTGGCAAAGACCAAGGCCTTCTCGCGGCCAAAGAAGGCCTGCAGATGACGCCGTTTCCACAGCCGCATCCCCCCCGCGACATAGCCTTGATGGTCGGCGCGCATCGCCCGCGTTTCGGCCTCCAGCTGGTCGATGACCTCTTCCAGAGTGCAAAGCCGGTCATGGCAGGGCGTCGCCCAAACCGGCGCCAGCACCATGGCGCCCGCGAAAAGCTGCACCTTGGTCAGGCGGCGCTGGCGTCGATCCACGGGAAAACGGTCGTCGCTTAGCCCCCAGCCGGCATAGAAGGGCTGGCCAAAGACCACCGGGCGATGACCCGCCAAAATCGCCTCGAAGCCCAGTTGGCTAGAGACGGTATAGACCGCCACCGCCCCCTCCAGGAGCCCCCAGGGCGAGACCGGCGCGCTGATCCGGTCGCCCGCGGCAAAGTGCCCCGGACGGTAGCCCGCCTGCGTTTCGGGGTGGGTCTTGATCAGGATGCGGCGCCCCGGATGCTCGGCCTGGGCGGTCGCCAGCATCTCGGCAAAGCGCGCCTCCGAGGGCACCGAGGCATCGCCGCGAGTCTGGTCCACCACCAGGACATAGCCGGGCTCTGGCAGGCCGCCGGGCAGGTGCATGTTGTATTTTGACAAGTCCAACAGCCGAAGACGGTCTATCCCGTCCCGCGCCTGCTGCAGAATGTTCGAATTGTCCAAGGGGTCGCGGGCAAGGATCTCTTCCAGCCGGGACGGCACAGTGGCATCATAATGCACGCCAGCCGGGTCGATCAGCAGCCCCATCGGCGCCTCGCCGCTGCGACCGGGGCGCAGCGAGCGCAAGAAGGCGTCCTCGACCCGCACCACCGGCACGCCACGCCGCGCGGCCACAGCCTCGCCGCGCCAAGCATAGGCGCCGCGGCCCCAGACCGCCACGCCATCACCGGGCGCAGGCAAGCCAAGCCGTAGCTCATGCCCCGCAAGCTCCAGAATCCGCCGCAGGCCCGGACGGAAAAACCCCGCCGTATAGGCATAAAGCCGGCGCGGCGCCTGCATGGCTCAGCCGCCGGCGGCGGTCGAGATATTGGCCGCCTGGTTGGCCGTCCCGGTGATCGCCCCGATGGTTTTCGACCACTGGGTGAAGGGCGCTTCGGTGACGTAAAGCGTGTCGCCGTCGCGAACGAGGAAGTCGCGGGCCTCGAACATGCCGGTCGGTTGGGTCAGGTCCAGCACATAGACAAAGCGTTGATCGCCTTGCAAATCCGCGCGGCCAAGGACGGCGTTGGCGATTTCCTGAGGCTCGTTGCGCAGGATAAAGACGCCGGTCGGATCGGCGCTGTTGGCGTTCAAGCCCCCCACCGTCGCAATCGCCTCCAGCGCGGACAGCGTCTGGGTCTGAAAGGCCACGCGGTTTTGTGCCCCCGTCGCGCCCAGAGCCACGAAAGCGCGACTGTCCTGTTCGACGGTCACGATGTCGCCGGGGCGCAGCGCGATATCCAGCCGGGGATTTTCATATAGGTCAGCCAGCCAGACCTTTTCGGTCTTGTTGCCGCGCGTGACATGGACCACCGCCACGGCCTGCGGGATCGAAACCCCGCCGGCCCGCGCGATCATCGCGGTCAGCGTCCGGGTCGGCGCCTCGATCGGATAGTTGCCCTGACCGCCCACCATGCCGTTGACCGTCACGGTCGAGCCCAGACCCGCAGCGCGTTGCACCACGATTTGCGGATCGGGCGTCTGGGGGTCCAGCTTGCGGGTGATGGCGTCGCGCAGACCCTCGGCCGTCTGGCCCGCGGCCTTGATCCGACCGGCATAGGGCACGAAAACAAAGCCTTGGCCATCGACCTGCAGCGTCTGCAGCGAGGACACCCGCTGTCCGGTGTTGCCCAAAAGCGGGTCATCCTTGACGTTTTCGAACACAGTCACCGAGACCGTGTCGCCCGGCGAGATCACATCCTGCGCCATGACCCCGGCCCCCAGAAAGGCCTGGGAAAAGCCGAACGACGGCGCCACAGAGGCCGCCCGCGTCACCGAGGACGTCACGGTGACAACAAAGGCATCGCCGCCCTTTTGCACCGATCCCGCGAAAATCTCGTTCTTGTTCGGACCGGACCGCGGCAGCCCACAGGCCGCAACGGTCGCCAGAAGGCCCAGGGCTGTCGCCCGCCTTGTCAAATTCAGTGCCACTGCCCGGGCTCCTTTTGCGGAGTTTGCCTCAAGTTTTGCCGCTAACCATACAAAACTTCACCGGAAATGCAAACCTTGCCTTTCGGCCCTCAGTTCACCAGCCGCAACTGTTGCCGTGGCGCCGCGTTGCCCGATGTCAGCGCGTCATAAGGGTCCTGATCCAAAAGCATCATGTCGACGATTTGCCGCATCAGCGCGCGCCGCCCGCGGGTCGAGTAAAACCCGCCGGGGATCTGCGAGGTTTCCAGCAAATAGTGCCGGTAATCGCGGTAAGCCTTGCTGTCGGGCCGCGTCGGTTTGGCAAAGAACTCAGGCAGGGCCTGAACCGAGACGAACTCGGGCTTGGCATAGACGGCGGCGCCGAAAACTTTCAAAGGCAGGCCGCGCCACAGGACCTGTTGGGCGGCGGTTGAATTCACGGTGACGGCGGTGCGCGCCGGGTTCAACAGCCGCGCAAGTTTGCCGCCGCGCACGAAATGCACGCGTTCCGCCACGCCATGCGCCATGGCCAGGCGGCGGATGGCGGCGGCAACCGGGACCCGCCCATCCTCCAATGGATGCGCCTTGAAGACCAAATGGTGGTGACGCGGGGCGCCCTTGGCAAAGCCCTCGATCACCAGTTCCAGGAATTCCGACATGGTGCGGAAGGGCGAATGCATCTGGAAAGAGCTGTCATGTTCCAGCTGCAACAGCACCAGATGATAGGGAAAGCCGCCATGCTGGATGCGCCAGGTGGCCACGAAACGTTCCGCCCGGTGCAGTGGCAGAAAGGCCAAACGCTTGAGATACAAGAGAAACTCTTGCCCCACCGTCAGCGCCCGATGCGGGCGAAAGTTGCGGTAATCCCAAAAGCCGGTCAGCACGAACCAATGATAGAGCGCGCCCCAGAACATGTGCTGCGCCATGTCGCCCCAATGCGAGGGCGCATCGGGCAGGTCCATATCCAGCCCCGCGATGGCCTCTTGCATCTGTGCCACACTCATCCCCATCAGCCGGGAATTGCCGTTCGACCCCTCGCGTTCGTAAGTCACCCAATAGGGCCGCAGATAGCCTTCTTCGAAGACATGGATGCGCAGCCCCATGGCACGGGCGGCCTGCACCGCCTCGGCGTGGATGGGGCGCGTGTCGCCATAAAGCACGATATCGGTGATGCGCCTTTGGGCGAGGATCAGGCGCAGGGTGGCGGCCCAATCCTCGGGCCGACCCTTGAAGGGGATAAAGCTGTCCGAGGGCCAGAAGGCCCTATCGCCCCGGTTGAAGCCCACGCGCCAGACCTCTGCCCCCGCCCGCGAGAGCATGCGCCCCAGCCGGTGAAAGAAGGGACCATGCGGCCCCTGCAGAAACAGAAAACGGTGACCTTCGGCCGAAGTCATGGGCACTCCCCTTGCCGCCATCCTGGGGGAGGGCGGTTAACAAGGGTTCATCGTCGCAAAGCTTTCGGGCGTCAATGCGGCAGGATTTCGCAAAAGACCGCGCTTTGGGGCGGCTGGAAACCATGGCAGGCCTTGCGTCAGGCGTGAACCTGCGGCAAAGGGGCGGCTTATCCCTGCGATGGTTCCCCGATGACCGAAGATGACAAGACCGCTGCCAAGGCCGCGAAAGCCGCCCTGCGCCGCCAGATGAAATCCACCGCCCGGCTTCATGCCGTGCAGGCGCTGTTTCAGATGGAAAGCTCGCATCAGACCGTGCAAGCGGTGACGCGCGAGTTCGAGACGCATCGCTTTGGCGAGGTGATCGACGACGAGGAATTCGCCGAGGGCGATATCGACCTGTTCCGCAAGATCGTGAACGGGGCGGTGAACTGGCAGGCCAAGGTCGACCAGGCAACGGATCGGGCGCTGGTGGCGAAATGGCCGATCGACCGGATCGATCCGGTCTTGCGCGCGGCCTTCCGCGCCGCGGGGGCCGAGTTCGTCGAACTGGACACGCCTCCCAAGGTGGTGGTCAACGAATATGTCGACCTGGCCAAGGCCTTTTTCCCGGATGGCAAAGAGGCCAAGTTCGTGAATGCGGTGCTGGATCACATGGGCCACGAACTGCGCCCTGAAGGCTGGTAAATGGGGTCCGGTCAGGCCTCGCAGCGCCAGGGGCGCAGCAGGCCTGACCGGAGGAAGCGGGGGCTGCCGCCCCCGCCCCCCGCTTCAAGGGGAGCACGCTCCCCTTGAAAATCCCCGTGAGTATTTGCACCAGTATGAAAGGGGCGAGAGCAAGGCCGGTCTTTTGGCCTTGGTCTTCAACGGCGCCGCAAGCCCCCCTTTCATCTTTTCCCAAATATCCCCGCCGGAGGCACGTTCAAGCCGGTTGGCCGCGGCACGCGGCCAGAGGCGAGGCAAAAATCTTGCGGCGAAAGCCGCTCCTTTGGGTTGCGGGCCGGGCGCAGGCGTGTCAGGTCCGTCCCCTTCCCCCGGAGGCCCCCACCATGTCCACCCTCGCGCTTGACTTCGGCACGTCCAATTCCGCCGCCGCCATCTTGGAGGATGGCCAGATCCGCCGCCTGCCCATCGAGGACGGTTCGGACACATTGCCCACTGCCGTCTTCTTCCCCTCGGACAAGTCCGAGATGCGGGTGGGCCTGGCCGCCGCCATGGCCCTGTTGCAGGGCGAAGAGGGCCGCTACATGCGGGCTCTGAAATCGGTGCTGGGCTCGGGCCTTTTCCACGAATCCCGCATGATCGGTGGCAAGCGCCGCACCTTGGCCAATGTTGTCACCGAATTCCTCGCGCTGGTGAAATCCCGGGCCGAGGCGCAGTCGGGTCATAGCTTCAGCGCCATCCTCTCGGGCCGTCCCGTGCATTTCCATCCCGATCCCGCCCGTGATGCCAAGGCCGAAGCCGATCTGACCGCCTGTTACAAGGCGGCCGGTTTTGCGCAGGTCGATTACCTTTTCGAACCCGAAGCCGCAGCCCTGGCCGCCCATCAGGGCCGCGAGGGCCTGGGCCTGATCGTCGACATCGGCGGCGGCACCTCGGATTATTCTGTCTTTGCCAGCGAAGGCGGCAAGATGAAGATCCTCGCCTCGCATGGTATTCGCCTTGGCGGGACCGATTTCGACCATTCCGTCTCGATGGCCCATGCCATGCCCTGGCTTGGCCGCGGCTCCAGCCTGCACCGCGAGATGGGGGCCGGCGAGGTTCCCATGCCCAACCACCTTTACGTCGATCTCTCGACCTGGGCGCGCATCCCCTTTCTTTACACGCCCGAGACCCGCAACGAGGTCGCCCAGATGCTGCGCCTGGCGATCAAGCCCCGGCTCTTGCGCCGCCTGGCCCATGTCTTGAAGGCCGAACTTGGCCATGACATCGCCTTTGCCGTCGAGCGGGCCAAGATCAACGCCAATGCCGGGCGCGAGGGGGCCAAGGTCGATCTCTCTCGGGTCGAGGCCGGTCTTGCCGTGCCGATCACCCCGGAAAGCCTGGAGAAATCCTTGCGCAAATACCGCAGCCCGCTGCGGGAGGCCGCAAGCCTGTGCTGCGAAAAGGCTGGCATCGCGCCCGAGGCGATCACCGAAGTCGTTCTGGTCGGCGGCTCCTCCCTCATGGCTCTGGTCGGTCAAGAGGCCCAGGCGCTGTGCCCCAATGCCACCTTGCGCGCCTCAGAGCCCTTTACCGCCGTCGTCGATGGCCTGGCGCTGGCCACCGCCTGACGGCAGGTCCGCAACCAGAGCGGGCAGCGCCAACCCTGGCGGGCCCCCGACCCGCGGCATAAGCGCAACGCCCCGGGATTGTTGCCGGTTCGGCCCCTTGACGGAACGCAGAGCCTGGCCAAGGGTCCGCCAAAACGGAGGCGAACATGAAGGCTTGGGTTCTGGCATTGGCGCTGTTGGCGCATCCGGTTGCGGCCGATCCCGTGATCCTCGGTTGGGGCCGGATGTTCGACAATGACGCGATTGGCGATGGCCATGACCGCTGGCGCACCGGGGCCTACACCGTCAGCCTGATCCGGGGCGAGCGGTTCGCCGGCGAGTTGCCCGAGACCTTTGGCGCCCTGACTGAATGGCGCCTGCACACCGAAATCGCAGCCCCGGCCAATCTTTCGGCCCCCAGCCTCGGGGACCGCCGCTATGCCGGTGTCCTGAGCCTTGGCCTGCATACCCAGGCGCGCTGGCAAGGGCTTGAGGCCGCATTGGGCGCCGACCTTGTGGCGATCGGTCCCGCAACCGGGGTCAGCCAGGTGCAGAAATGGGTCCATGATGCGCTGGACATCGACAAGCCCAACACCTCGCGCCAGATCACCGACCGGTTGATCCCCACGGTTTCGGGCGAGCTGGGGCGCAGTTTCGACCTGGGCCTGATGGCGATCCGCCCCTTTGCTGCCGCACAGGCCGGGGTCGAGACCCTGGCGCGGGCCGGGTTCGACGTGACCCTTGGCGCCTTTGGCCGCGATGCGGTCATGGTGCGTGACGGTGTGACCGGCCAACGCTACCGCGCCGCACCCTCGGCTTTGGTGCCGGGCTATAGCCTGGTTGCGGGGGCGGATATCGCCCATGTCTGGGCCTCGGTCCTCTTGCCTTCCGACGGTCCCGCGCCCGAGTCCACTCGGACCCGCGCCCGCATCGGTCTGCATTGGCAGGGCCAGCGCGCCTCGGCCTTTTACGGCGTGACCTGGCTGACGCCAGAGTTCGAAGGCCAGGCCTCGGGCCAGGCCGTCGGATCGCTGTCTTTCAATCTGCGGTTTTAATCCGCCGCGAAACTCCCGCTTATCATGGCGGTTAAAGCCTGGACTGTTGCCGTTTTGCCATTGGAAAACCCTTAACGATTCGTTAACGTTTCCGAACAAAGAACAATAAGACGGGCAGTACAGGCATGAAAACGGGCTCATCGGGCACGTTCGTCATTTCCTGGTCGCAGACAGAAACAGATGGCGTCAAGGCAGCGCCGCTCGACCTTTTGACCCTCGGCGTCACATGGCGCTGGGTCGGAGAGCCCGTGCGGGTCGATGGCCCCTCTGATTTCCTGCGACTGGAAGGGGCGGAGGGGGCGGCAGAGATGCGGCGGCGCGCAGCGCGCATGGTGCGGCGCCTGATCGGGGCGGCGGTGGCGCCGAAAGCCGCCGAACCCGAAGACGAAGACATGGCCGACCAGGGCTTTGCCCTGACCGACGGCCACCGGACCTGGGTCCTGACGCTGGTGACGGTGCCCGACACCGGCGCGCTGCTGCTGATGGCACTGGCAGAGATGCCCCCGGCCGGGCAGGATCTTTGGGTCACGCAAGTGGCCATCGACCGGGGCAGGGTGGGGGCCTCCAAGGCCGGGCGCGGGGTGATCTGCTTCACCCCAGACACCCGGATCGAAACCCCGCAAGGCCCGCGCCTGATCCAATCCCTGCGCGCCGGCGACCTGGTGCAGACCCGCGACGCGGGCGCTCAGCCGATCCTGTGGACCGGCCACCGCCGGATGTCAGGCGCGCGGCTGCATGCCATGCCGCATCTGCGCCCGATCCGCATCAAGGCCCAGGCGCTTGGCGCGGATCAACCGCAACCCGACCTGATCGTCTCGCCCCAGCACCGCATCCTGATGCAGGGCGCCGCCGCCCGGGCGCTGTTCAACACGCCCGAGGTCCTGGTGCGGGCCGAGGACCTGGTGAACGACCATTCGATCCTGGTGGACCGGACCCTGCGCGAGGTGACCTATGTCCATGTCCTGCTGGAGGCCCATCACGTGATCTGGGCCAATGGCCTGCTGACCGAAAGCTTCCACCCCGCCAATGCCGCGCTGGATGCGCTGGACCCGGTGCAGCGCGAAGGCCTGATGGAGATCTTCCCCAGCCTTGCCGCCGATCCCACGACCTATGGCCCCCATGCGCGGCGTAATCTGACGGGATCAGAGGCCGCCATCCTGCGTCACGACCTCGGTGCCTGACCCAAAGGGGGCGCCCGCAAGGACGCCCCCTGCTTTCGATCTGGTTCAAAGCCACAGCCCTTTCCCTTTCATACTGACCCAAATACTCTCTTCTTCTGCCACCTCCCCCGTTGACACCCCCCGCCCTCCCGCCTATACGCCCCCAACTCCCGCAGCCTGCGGGGGTTTTCATTGGTGTTGGTGGCCCCTGCAAAGGGAAGCCTGTCGCCCGGGAGACCGGGAAAGGACAACGCCCTTCACAGTCAGAAGGAGATCAGCGATGACCAAACGCACCGCTGCCAAATACAAGATCGACCGCCGCATGGGCGAAAATATCTGGGGTCGTCCCAAGTCGCCGCTGAACAAGCGCGAATACGGCCCCGGTCAGCACGGCCAGCGCCGCAAGGGCAAACTGTCCGACTTCGGCACGCAGCTGCGCGCCAAGCAAAAGCTGAAGGGTTACTACGGCGACCTGACCGAAAAGCAATTCCGCAAGATCTATGCCGACGCCGACCGTTCGCGTGGCGATACCGGTGAGGCTCTGGTGGGCTTCCTGGAGCGTCGCCTCGACGCCGTCGTCTACCGCGCCAAGCTGGTGCCGACCGTCTTTGCCGCGCGCCAGTTCGTCAACCACGGCCACGTGACCGTGAATGGCAAGCCGGTGAACATCGCCTCCTACCGCGTGTCGGAAGGCGACATCATCCAGGTCCGCGAAAAGTCGCGCCAGATGGCTGCAATCACCGAAGCCCTGGCCCTGACCGAGCGTGACATCCCCGACTATCTGGAAGTCGACCAGTCCAAGCTGACGGTCAAGTTCGTCCGCACCCCCGGCCTGTCTGACGTGCCCTATCCCGTCGTGATGGAACCGAACCTCGTGGTCGAATACTACGCCAAGAACTAAGCAAAGACCTGATCCTTCGGGCTCATGTCGTCGAAAAAGGCCCGCCCCACCCGGCGGGCCTTTGCTTTTCTGTCGCCTTTGTCGCAGAACCTGCAGCAGTCATTCCGGGAGAACCCCATGTCCACACCGAACAAGGCCGAACGCGGTTTCGAAAAGCTGCTCTTTGCCAGCCGCTGGCTGATGGCGCCGATGTATCTGGGCCTTGTCATAGCCCTTGGGATGCTTTTGGTCGTCTTCTGCAAAGAGGTCTTCTATTACGCCCCCCAGGTCTTCGAGATGAAAAGCGAAGATGTCATCCTTGTGGTCCTGACGTTGATCGACCTGACGCTTGCGGCCAATCTTCTGGTGATCGTGCTGTTCTCGGGCTATGAGAATTTCGTGTCGAAGTTCGATTTCGACGCCGGCGCGGATCGGCCCAGCTGGATGGGGACGGTCGATTTCTCGGGGCTCAAGATGAAGCTCATCGCCTCGATCGTGGCGATTTCCGCCATCGACCTGCTGAAGTGGTTCATGGGGATCGAAGAATATGTCCCCGGCCCCGAAATGGATCGCAAGCTGTTCTGGCTGGTTGTCATCCACCTGACCTTCGTCTTTTCCGGCGTGATCATGGCCTTGATGGACTTCATCGCCAGCAAGTCGGCCAGCCACTAGGTCAGGCCACCACGTCAGGCCACCACGTCAGGCCCCTTGGCGGCGCAACACAGTCAGCACATAGTCATAGGCCACCTGGTCCAGCGGATTTGCGCGGCGGATCAGCGCGCGCAGGTCCTGGGATACATCGGCGGCGGGCGGCGGGTCAAAGGCCGGCGCCGTCCGCCCCATGGCGCCAAAGATCTGCGCCAACGAGAATTCCGCGCGGTCCACCAGACCCACAAAGGCAAAGCCCCGGCCCAGGTGGTCGATCAGCGCCTCGGGCGTGGGGCGTGGGCCCTTGCCATAAAGATAGGTCGTCATCGTCTCTTGCGAGGAGGGGTGGTCGATGTAATCCTCCAGCCGCGGAAACTGCGCCTGAAAGCTTTCATGCGGCGGATGGGCCGCCGAGCATTGATACAGGTAGTCGGCGATCACCCGCTCTTCGGGTTGGCGCAGCATGGTAAAGATGCGCAAGTCGGGCAGGGCGGCGCGCAGGGCGTCCAGCATATGCCAGGGCGTGTGCCCCGAGGCCGCGCGACAAGGCGCCGCCGTCAGCCCGCCGAGGAACCCATCCAGCACATCGCCCATCTTGGCCTCGTGGCTGCGGCCGGGGTCGGGGTCCTGGGTGAACAGGTTGCGATAGGGCCGCATCCGCTGCGACAGGGCCGCGGGAATGGCGCGCCCGGCGGTCTGGGGGATGTCGATGTAATACCACAGGCCCGGGCGCGCGGCCTCTCGGGTCAGGTAATCGGCCAAAGCCATGGTTTCCAGGTCGGCAAAGGGCAAGGCATCTGTCCTGCGGCTGATATGGACCCATAGGCGGCAAAGCCCCTGCCCAAGTCAAGGCACTCAAGTCGGGCCACCCGAGTCGGGCCACACAAGTCGGGCCACCCAAGTCGGGCCACCCAAGTCGGGCCAGTCAAGTCGGGCAACCCCGCAAAAGCCGCTGGCAAAGCCGCGCCCCCAAGGCTAAAACCGCCCCAGCATTTCGAGGAAGACGATGAACGACATCCGCCCCCAACCCGGTATCCTGGACATTGCCCTGTATGAGGGCGGCAAGGCCGCGGTCGCGGGGGTGACGAATGTCGTCAAACTCTCGTCGAACGAAAATCCCTTCGGGCCTTCGGACCGCGCCAAGGACGCCTTTTCGCGCTCGGTCCACCAGATCCACCGCTATCCTGCGACCGATCACGCGGGCCTGCGGGCGGCGATTGCCGAGACGCATGGGCTGGACGCCTCCCGCATCATCTGTGGCGTGGGGTCCGATGAGATCATCACCTTCCTCTGTCAGGCCTATGCGGGTCCCAAGGACGAGGTCGTCTTTACCGAACACGGGTTCTTGATGTATCGCATCAGTGCCTTGGCCGTCGGTGCGGTGCCGGTCGAGGTCCCCGAGCGGGAACGCACCACCGATGTCGATGCGATCCTCGCCGCCTGCAACCGGCGCACCAAGCTGGTGTTCATCGCCAATCCGAACAACCCGACCGGCACGATGATCCCCTTGTCGGAGATTGAGCGTCTGGCGGCGAAACTGCCGTCGCAAGCCATCCTCGTGCTGGACGGCGCCTATGCCGAATATGTCGAGGGCTATGACGGCGGCGCGGAAATCGCCACGCGGCGGGAAAATGTCGTGATGACGCGGACCTTCTCCAAGATCTATGGGCTTGGCGGCTTGCGGATCGGTTGGGGTTACGGGCCGAAGGCGATCATCGACGTGTTGAACCGCATCCGCGGCCCGTTCAACCTGTCGAACACCCAGCTGGACGCCGCCGAAGCCGCCGTGCGCGACCAGGATTTCGTGACCAAATGCCGCGGCGAAAATGCCAAGATGCGCCATTGGCTTTCCGAGGCGCTGGCGGGTCTGGGCATCCCTTCGGATGTGTCGATGGCCAATTTCATCCTGGCCCGGTTCGCCAGCGCCGATGAGGCCCAGGCCTGCGATCTGTTCTTGCAAGGCCAGGGGCTGATCGTGCGCCGGGTGGCCAGCTATAAACTGCCGCATTGCCTGCGGATCACGGTGGGTGACGAGGCCTCTTGTCGCCGCGTTGCCCATGCCATCGGCCAGTTCAAGGCGCGGGGCGCGGAATGATCTATCAAAAGGTCGCCCTGATCGGCCTTGGCCTGATCGCCTCGTCCATGGCCCATGCGATGCGCGGCCATGTGGGGCAGATCGTCGGCCATGCGAAATCGGCCGAGACGCGGGCGACCGCGCTGGAGATCGGGCTGTGCGACCAGGTTTTCGCCACCGCGGCCGAGGCTGTCGCGGGCGCCGACCTTGTGGTGCTGGCCGTGCCGGTGGGGGCCATGGGCGCCCTGGCCGCGGAAATCGCGCCGCATCTGGCGCCGGGCTGCACCGTCACCGATGTGGGGTCCGTCAAGCAGGCGGTGGTGGCGGCGGTGGCGCCTCATCTGCCCGAGGGTGTGCATTTCATCCCCGGTCATCCGATGGCGGGCACCGAATATTCCGGGCCGCGTTCGGGCTTTGCGACGCTGTTTGTCAACCGCTGGTGGCTTTTGACGCCGGGCGACACGCCGCGCGCTGCGGTTGATCAACTGACCCTGCTGCTGAAGGCCATGGGCGCGAAGGTCAACGAGATGACGCCCGAACATCATGACCAGGTGGTCGCCGTGGTGTCTCATGCGCCGCATCTGATCGCTTATACGATGGTGGGGGTGGCCGATCACCTGGCCCAGGTGTCAAATTCCGAGGTCATCGAATATTCGGCCTCGGGGTTTCGCGACTTTACCCGGATTGCGGCCTCTGATCCGACCATGTGGCGCGATGTGTTTTTGACCAACAAGGACGCGGTTCTGGACATCCTTGGCCGCTTTGCCGAAGAGCTTTTCGTGCTGCAGCGTGCCATCCGGATGGGGGATGGCGACCACCTGTTCGACTATTTCACCCGCACAAGGGCCATCCGCCGCGGCATCATCGAGGCAGGCCAGGACACCGCTGCCCCCGATTTCGGCCGCGCGGTGAGCAAGTGAGGCGGCTGGCGCTGGTTCTGGGGCTCTTGCCGGGCCTCGCGCTGGCCCAAAGCGCCGATCAGCGGCCAATGCCGAAACCTGCGGCCGTGGTTGTGGCGGCGCCCGTCCAGGTTGGCGCGGCGCCCAGCCTGCGCCCCAAGGCCCGGCCCTTTGCGCAGGCCGCGCCCGTGGGGACCACCTGGACCGTGCCGCGCCCGCCAAAGCGGCCCAAGGGGCTGGAGTTGCAAGAAGAAATCGTCCTGGCCTCGGCCCCCCAGGCCGAACCAGAGCAGAAACCTGCGCGCCAGACGATGAAGGGCGCGGTCTGTGGCCGGGCCGAGATCAAGGGGCAGGCCCTGGCTCCCATGCGGTCGACCACCCGGGGCTGTGGCATTGCCGATCCGGTCGAGGTCAGCTCGATTGCCGGGGTCACGTTCTCACCGGCGCCGACGATCAATTGCGCCGAGGCCGCGGCCCTGTCGGATTGGATCACCGGGGCGCTGCAACCGGCCTTCAACAACCAGGTGGCGGCCCTGCGCGTCGCCGACAGCTATTCTTGCCGCCCGCGCAACAACGTGCGGGGCAACCCGGTCTCGGTCCATGGCAAGGGCGAGGCGATCGACCTGTCCGCCGTGATCCTGACCAATGGCAAGGCGGTCGAGGTCAAGTCACGGCTGGACAGGCGCTGGCAAAAGGCGCGCAAGGCGGGCTGCGGGACCTTTAACGTGATCCTCGGCCCGGGCTCGGATGGCTATCACGAGACCCATATTCACCTGGATGTCAGCCAGCACGGCGGCGACCCTTACTGCAGATAGGGCGCCGGTCCCAGCGGGATGGGCCCAAGGCTCATGCGGCCGTCTTGCAGGACCAGGGGCAAGACCAGCTCGGCCGGGTCCTCGCCGGCCTGTGACATGCCCTCCAGCGCGCCCATGATGCCGCCGCGCAGGCCCGGTTGGATCAGCCCCAGGTCGATGGCCACATCGGGCAGCGCCTGCCAACCCTTGATCCGCAGCGTCACCGTCCCCTGGGCCTGGCCATTCGGATCGGCGCTGAGAACCCCCGCCCCCTCCAGGTCCAGTTGGCCCCAGGTCAGATCCAGCGTCTTCAACTCCAGCCCCTGCATCACCGGTTCGATGTCCCAGGCCAAGGCGGCGTCCAGCGGAAGGCGCGCATCCAGCCGCAGGTTGGACACCTGCCGCCCCAACCCGCCGGGGTCGCTGCCCTCTGGCAGGGTCAGGTCATCGACCTGCAGCCACAGCTTCAACGCCTGATCCTCGGTCTGCACCGCCGCCGCCAACAGATGCGCGGTGGATATCGTCCAGCCCTGCGACGAGGTCACGCCCAGGCTCTCCCATTCCACCCGCGCCTCACGCGGTGGCAGGTCGGCTTGCGGCGCCATGCGCAACGAGGCCTCGATCTTGGGCGTGTCCAGCGTCAGGACCTGATCCCCCAGCGTCAGCCTTTGCCCCCCCGGAGCCACCGCAATGACATGCCAAGGCTTCCAGGCCATCGCAAAGACCTGCGCAAAGGGCGCCTGCCAATCCCAACCTGTGCCCGCCAGATGCGGCTGATCCACCGTCAGATCAAAGCGATAGGCAAAGCCGCGCACCGCGATGCCGGCGTTTTCGGCCACCAGGCCCTGCGCCTCTTGCCCCGCGAACCAGTCTTCGGCTCCTTGACGCAAGGCCTGCGCCGCAAAGAACCACGCCACCGCCCAAAGCCCGGCCAGGGCCAGCCCAATCCGCAAGATCCATTTCATCGCTGGCCCTTTCTGTTTGGCCCTGTTTACAAGGGGTCCAGCGAAAGGACCAGAATGATGGATGCGCTTTGGGTCTTTGGTTACGGCTCTTTGATCTGGAACCCCGGCTTTGTCGTGGCGGAAAGGCGGCTGGCGCGGCTGGACGGCTGGCACCGCAGTTTCTGCATGAAATCGGTGCAGTATCGCGGCACGCCGGAACGGCATGGCCTGGTCCTGGCGCTGGATGCGCGGGCGGGGGCGGTCTGTCATGGCGTGGCGCTGCGGGCCGCCGACCCCGCGACCGCGCTGCCCTATCTGCGCGACCGCGAATTGTCGGGCTCGGGCTATGAGGAACGCTTTGTGCCGCTGCAGACCGACCAGGGAGAGGTCACGGGCCTGACCTTTGTCATCACCCCGGCGCAGCCCGACTACCTGGCGCTGCCCATGAACCTGCAGGCCCGGGCCATCGCTCAGGCGGTGGGCGCACGAGGCCCCAACCGCGATTACCTGTTTGCCACCGCCGACCACCTGGCCCAGCTTGGAATTCCCGACCCCGAAATGGAGGCGCTGGTGGCCATGGTAAAGGCCCAACCTCTCTAGGGGCCCAGCTTTTCTGTTGGCCCAACCGTTTCAAACGCTCCAGCCTTTCTAACGGCCCAGCCTTTCTGATGGCCCCGTAAATGCTTGGCCTTTTGCGCCGTCCTGCTATTGTTAACGAAAACAGGGCGAACAATGACCGATCAGGCGCCAAGACCCATCTCTTTCACCCAGCCGATCCGGCAGATCACCTCGATGCTTTTGGCCTGCGGGCTGATCGGCTTTGGCCTGTGGATGCTGCGGGCCGAGATCGCGGGGATCATCAACGCCAACCCCTTCCTGGATGCGTTCATCATTGGCGTCCTGGCCCTTGGGGTGCTGACCTGTTTCTGGCAGGTGCTGATCCTGATCCAATCCGTCCGCTGGATCGAGAATTTCGCCAACGAGGCGCCGGGCGCCGATGACGCCGTCCCGCCGCAATTGCTGGCCCCCTTGGCCGCCCTTCTGCGCGGACAGCGCCGTCAGATCACCTCGTCGAACGCCAATTCGATCCTGGATTCGGTGGCGACGCGCATCGACGAGGCGCGCGATGTCACGCGCTACCTGACCAACCTGCTGATCTTCCTGGGGCTTTTGGGCACGTTCTATGGCCTTGCCACCACGATCCCCGCCATTGTCGGCACGATCAAGAACCTGGCCCCCCAAGAGGGCGAAACCGGCGTCGCGATCTTTGGCAAGCTGATGGCGGGCCTTCAAGAACAGCTGGGCGGCATGTCGACGGCGTTTTCCTCGTCGCTGATGGGGCTTGCGGGGTCGCTGATCGTGGGCCTGCTGGAGCTGTTCGCCTCGCATGGGCAAAACCGCTTTTACCGCGAGCTTGAGGATTGGCTGTCCACCATCACGCGCCTGGGCTTTGTGGGCGATGGCGAGACCCAGGGTCAGGAGCTGGTCCCGCAACTTTTGGACCATATGGCGGGCCAGGTCGAGGTCCTGCAGACCCTGTTCGTGCAGGCCGAAGAGGGCCGCCAGGCCACCGATCAGCGGCTGGAGGATCTCTCGCTGGCCATCGCCACGATGGGCGCCGACCCGCGTCAGCTGGAAACGCTGAACCGCATCGCCGAAGGCCAAGAGCGGCTGTTGACGGCGCTTGCCGCGCTGGCCCCGCCCGAGGGGGGGCCCGCCTATTCCGACGCCGAAAGCCGGATGCGCCTGCGGTCGATCGACGTGCAGCTTTTGCGCATCCTGGAGGAACTTTCCGCCGGTCGCCAAGAGGCGGTGCAGGACCTGCGCGCCGAACTTTCCGTCATGACCAACGCCCTGCGCGGCCTGTCGCGCGGGCCGGGGATACGCTGACATGGCCCTGTCCCGCCGCCGCCGCGAAGAGCCGAACATCTGGGCGGGCTTCGTCGACGCGGTGACGACGCTTTTGATGGTCATGATGTTCATCCTGACCATCCTGACGGTCGCCCAATCGGTCCTGCGCGACACGATCAACTCGCAATCCTCGGAATTGTCAGAGCTGAACGCCCAGGTCGCCCAACTGGCCGAGGCGCTGGGGCTGGAGCGCACCAAAGCCGATGCGCTGAAAACCGAAGTGGGCTCGCTTCAGGCCAGCCTGACCGCCGCCGAGACCAAGGGCGCAGAGCAGGGGGCGCTGATCCTTGATCTGACGGCGCAGCTGACGGGGAAACAACAAGAGCTGGGGGCGGCCCAAAGCCGCATCGCCTCGTTCGAGGCGCAGGTGGCCAGCCTTCTGGCCGATGCCACCACGCAAAAGACCCAGATCGCCGCGTTGCAGGACGCCCAGGCGCGGACCCTGTCGGAACAAGAGGCGCTGAACCTGGCGCTGGCCAAGGCGCGCAGCGAGATCGACGCGGGCGCCGAGGCCGCGCGCCTGGCCGCCGCCCGCCGTGAGGCCCTGGAGGCGCTGATCGCCAGCCTGCGGCAGGAGGGCGCGGCCAAGGCCGCCGAACTGTCAGAGGCCGAAAAACAGCGCCTGGTGGATGCCGCCGCCGCCCAGGCGCTGCAAGACAAGCTGAAGGGCGCGGATGCCGAACTGACCGCCATGACCCTGGCGCTGGAGGAACAACGCAAAAAGGCCGAAGAGACCCTGACGCTTTTGGCCGCGGCCGAGGCTGCGCGCGACCAGACCTCGGATCAAAAGGCCGAGGCCCTGGCCATGGCGCAAAAGATCCTGTCCGAAAAAGAGGAACAGATCGCGGCCCAGGCCCGCAATGTCACGCTGTTGAACCAGCAGATGACCGCGCTGCGCAGCCAATTGGCCGAGCTGCAGGGGCTGTTGGATGCCTCCGCCGCCAAGGATGCCGACAACAAGGTGCAGATCGCGGCGCTGGGGTCAAAGCTGAACCAGGCGCTGGCCCAGGTCGCCTCCGAGCAAAAGGCCCGCGCCGATCTGGAGGCCGCCGAGGCCGCACGCCTGCGCAACGAGAACCTTGACCTTGCGAAATACCGCTCGGAATTCTTTGGCGAACTGTCCAAGCTTCTGGCCGATACCCAAGGTGTGCAGGTCGTGGGCGACCGCTTTGTCTTTTCCTCCGAGGTGCTGTTCCAGCCGGGTGCGGCCGACCTCTCGCCCGAAGGTCAGGCGCAGATTGCCGAGGTCGTCCAGACCTTGAACCAGGTCATTCCGCAGATCCCCGCGGGGCTGAACTGGGTGATCCGCGTCGATGGCCATACCGATGCAACGCCGCTTTCGGGGACGGGCGCGTTCAAAGACAACTGGCAGCTGAGCCAAGCCCGCGCCCTGGCCGTGGTGCGCTATATGACCGAAACCCTGGGCTTTCCGCCCTCGCGCCTGGCTGCCAATGGTTTTGGCGAGTTCCAACCCGTGGCCGAAGGCGACAGCCCCGAAGCGCTGGCCCAAAACCGCCGCATCGAGCTGAAATTGACCGAAAGATAACCCGGGGTAACCCCGGGCTACGCAAGCGGAACCAAAGCAACCGGTTCCGCAGCGCCGTCCAACGACAAAGGGCGCAAAGGTCTCCCCCCGCGCCCTTGATTTCATACTGGCTCAAATATTCCACGGGGGTCCGGGGGTGTGAAACCCCCGGCTTTCCAACGGGTCCGGGGGTGTGAAACCCCCGGCTTTCTAACGGGTCCGGGGGTGAGCCCCCCGGGGCCTGTTACGCGTGGATCGCGCCGTGGCCGCAGGCCAGCGCCGCTTCGCGCACGGCTTCGGAATAGGTCGGATGCGCGTGGCAGGTCAGCGCCAGGTCCTGAGCCGAGGCGCCGAATTCCATCGCCACGCAGACCTCGTGGATCAGGTCGCCCGCCGCCGGTCCGATGATATGGGCGCCCAGGATGCGGTCGGTCGCGGCATCTGCCAGGATCTTGACGAAGCCCTCGGCCTGGAACACCGCCTTGGCGCGCGCATTGCCCATGAAGGGGAATTTGCCGACCTTGTAGGCGCGGCCCGCCTCTTTCAGCGCCTCTTCGGTGGCGCCGACAGAGGCGACCTCGGGCGTCGTATAGATCACGCCGGGAATGACGCCGTAGTTCACATGACCATGTTTTCCGGCCAGAACCTCGGCCAGCGCCATGCCCTCATCCTCGGCCTTGTGGGCCAGCATCGGGCCCGCCACCGCGTCGCCGATGGCATAAACTCCGGGGACATTTGTCGCCCAATGGGCATCGGTCTTGACCGTGCCGCGCGGCCCCATCTCGACGCCCAAAGCCTCCAGCCCCAAGCCGGCCGTATAGGGTTTGCGCCCGGTGGCGACCAGCACGACATCCGAGGTCAGGGTGGCCAGGCTGTCATCCTTGCGCAGTTTATAGGTCGTGACATTGCCTTCGGCCGAGGCTTCGACGCCCTGCACCGCCGCACCCATGATGAACTTCAGCCCCTGTTTGGTCAGGATGCGCTGGAAGGTCTTTTGCACCTCGGCGTCCATGCCGGGGGTTATGACGTCCAGGTATTCGACCACCGTCACCGCGGCACCAAGGCGGGCATAGACCGAGCCAAGTTCCAACCCGATGACGCCCGCGCCGATCACGGTGACGGATTTGGGGATCGTGGCCAGCTCCAAAGCGCCGGTCGAGGTGACGACGGTTTTTTCATCGACCGTGACGCCGGGCAGGGCGGCGGGTTCCGAGCCCGTGGCGATGACGATATGCTTGGCTTTGTGGGTGTCGTCACCGACCTTGACCTGACCCGGGGCGGTGATCTGGCCCCAGCCTTTCAGCCATGTGACCTTGTTCTTCTTGAACAGGAACTCGATGCCCTTGGTGTTGCCGTTGACCACATCCTGCTTGTAGCCCTGCATCTTGGCCCAGTCGACCGTGGGCGCGCCGCCCATCAGGCCCATCTTTTCGAAGTTCTCATGAACCTCGTGCAGGTGATGGGTGGCGTTCAGCATCGCCTTCGAAGGGATGCAGCCGACGTTCAGGCAGGTGCCGCCGAGCGTGTCACGGCCTTCGACCACGGCGACCTTCAGGCCCAGTTGGGCGCAGCGGATGGCGCAAACATAGCCGCCGGGGCCTGCGCCGATGATGATGACGTCGAAGTCGGACATGGGGTTCTCCTGTGGCTGGCGGCCGGGGGCGCTGCCCCCGGACCCCCGGGATATTTATGAAAAGATGAAGTCAGAAGAGGGCCGCGAGCAGCATGGCGGTGGTGGCCGCAAAGCCCAGGAACCAGATGGCAGAGCGGCCGGGGCGCAGGCCTATGGCATAGGCGGGGACATAGAGGACGCGGGCGCCGAGATAGACCCAGGCGCAGGTGGCGGTGAATTGGGTCGACTGGCCGGATGCCGTGATGACGAGGACCGCAATGGTGAAGAGGATCAGGCCCTCGAAGTGGTTGTTCATCGCGCGCTGCAGGCGGGCGGTGGTTTGTGAGAGCGGCTTGCTGGGCGGCTTGTCGCGGGCGGAAGAGGTATAGCCGGTGCCGAGTTCTAGGTTGGCCGGGACGGCGAAGAGGGCGAATTGCACGACCTGCAAGAGGGCCGCGAGGGTGAGGGCGGTGAGTTCTGGGGGCATGGGTTGATTTCTCGCGTCAAAGTTGGAGTATACCGAATACAATGGCGAGGGTCGTCCCGATCACGAATTGCCAATGTTTGGCCAGAAACTCGACTACGCCGTGAGCGGCGCTTGAAGTCCAATGGCGTCGAGGCGTTACAGAGAGAAACACGACACCTGACAGCGTTTCGGCTGGTGGGATGATGCCTTCCCACCAGACCCGGACGGCGGACTTCACGCGCGTGAACATTCGGTCAGACCATGGTGCGTGTGAACACGCACCCTACCGCGGCAGGGTGCGTGAGGGGGTAGGGTGCGTGATCTCACGCACCATTTAGATATCCATCAACAACCGGCGCGGGTCTTCCAGCGCCTCTTTCACCCGCACCAAGAACGTCACCGCGCCCTTGCCGTCGACGATGCGGTGATCGTAGCTCAGCGCCAGATACATCATCGGGCGAATCACGATTTGGCCGCCGACGACCACGGGGCGGTCCTGGATCTTGTGCATGCCCAGTATGCCCGATTGCGGGGGGTTCAGGATCGGCGAGCTCATCAGCGAGCCATAGACCCCGCCGTTCGAGATGGTGAAGGAGCCGCCCTGCATCTCGGCCATGGTCAGCTTGCCGTCACGGGCGCGCAGGCCCAGTTCGGCGATCTTCTTCTCGATGGCGGCAAAGCCCATCTGGTCGGCGTCGCGCAGGACCGGAACCACCAGGCCCGAGGGCGTGCCCACGGCAACCCCCATATGGACGTAGTTTTTATAGACCACGTCCTGGCCGTCGATCTCGGCGTTGACCTCGGGGATTTCCTTCAGCGCATGGATGCAGGCCTTCACGAAGAAGGACATGAAGCCCAGCTTGACGCCGTGCTTCTTTTCGAACTGGTCCTTGTAGGTGTTGCGCAGCTCCATGATGCCCGACATGTCGACCTCGTTATAGGTCGTCAGCATGGCGGCGGTGTTTTGCGCCTCTTTCAGCCGCTTGGCGATGGTGGCGCGCAGGCGGGTCATCTTGACGCGCTCTTCGCGGGCGGCGTCATCGGCGGGGATCGGGGCGCGGGGAATGGCAGCCGGAGCCGGCGCGGGGACAGCCAGGGCTGCCGCCACGTCTTCCTTCATGATGCGGCCATCGCGGCCGGTGCCAGTGACTTGGGCGGGGGAAAGACCCGCCTCGGCCATGGCCTTTTTGGCGGCGGGGGCATCCTCGACCGATTTGGCCACCACGGGGGCGGGGGCCGGGGCAGGGGCCGCGACGGGGGCCGCAACCGGGGCCGAGGCGCCTTCGGTCACGATGGCGAGGCGGGCGCTGGCCGCCACCGTGGCACCCTCGGGCGCCAGGATCTCGGCCAAGATGCCAGACACCGGCGAGGGGACCTCGACCGAGACCTTGTCGGTCTCCAGCTCACACAGCATTTCGTCCTGTTTCACCACGTCGCCGGGCTTTTTGAACCAGGTCGAAACGGTGGCTTCGGTCACGCTTTCGCCCAGGGAGGGCACCATCACATCGGTCATTTCTCTTCCTCTCAGGCCAGCGCGTCGTTCACGAGCGCCGTTTGTTGGGCTTTGTGCTTGGAGGCCAGGCCCGTGGCGGGCGAGGCCGAAGCGTTGCGTCCGGCATAGCGGGCGCGGCTGTGTTTGGCACCGATCTTGGTCAGGATCACTTCAAGTTCCGGCTCGATAAAGGACCAGGCACCGGCGTTCTTGGGCTCTTCCTGGCACCAGACCCATTCGGCATCCTTGAAGCGGGAAAGTTCCGCCGTCAGGGAGATCGTCGGCACCGGGTAAAGCTGTTCGATGCGCATCAGGTAAGTGTCGTCCTGGCCCCGCGCGTCGCGTTCCGCCAGCAGGTCGTAATAGACCTTGCCGGAGCAGAGCACGACCTTGCGGATCTGGTCGTCGGATTTCAGCTTGAGGGAGGAATGGCCCTTTTGCGCATCGTCCCACAGCACGCGGTGGAAGGTCGATCCGTCGACGAAATCGCTGGTGTCCGAAATCGCCATCGGGTGACGCAAAAGCGATTTCGGCGTCATCAGGATCAAGGGCTTGCGGAAGTCGCGGTGAATCTGGCGGCGCAGAATGTGGAAATAGTTCGCGGGCGTCGTGCAATTCGCCACGATCCAATTGTCTTCGGCCGAAAGCTGCAAGAAGCGCTCCAGACGGGCGGAGCTATGCTCCGGCCCCTGACCCTCATATCCATGCGGCAGAAGCATCACGAGGCCCGACATCCGCAGCCATTTCGATTCGCCCGAGTTGATGAACTGGTCGATCATGATCTGGGCGCCGTTCGCAAAGTCGCCGAACTGCGCCTCCCAGATGGTCAGGCCATTGGGTTCGGCCAGCGAATAGCCGTATTCAAAGCCCAGGACCGCATATTCCGAGAGCATCGAATCGATGACCTCATAGCGCGCTTGACCCGGGCGGATGTGGTTCAAGGGATAGTGGCGCTCTTCGGTGGTCTGGTCGATCCAGCCGGAGTGGCGTTGCGAGAAGGTGCCGCGGGTGCAATCCTGACCCGCAAGCCGGACCGGGAAACCCTCGACCTGAAGGGAGCCAAAGGCCAGGGCCTCGGCGGTGGCCCAGTCGAACCCGGTGCCCTTGGCGAACATGTCCTTCTTGGCCTCAAGCTGGCGGGCCACGGTCTTGTGCAGGTCAAAACCGCCCGGAACCTGGGTCAGACCGGCGCCCACTTCGGCGAAAGTCTCGGATTTCACCCAGGTTTCGCCGCGCTGGTAGTGTTCCAGGTCCTTGGGCTGCATGTTCTTCCAGCGCCCATCCAGCCAGTCGGCCTTGTTGGGCTTGTAGTTTTTGCCAGCCTCGTATTCCTCGTTCAGGCGGGCCTGGAAGGCGGCCTTCATATCCTCGATTTCGCCCTCGGGGATCAGGCCGTCGCGCACCAGACGTTCGGCATAAAGCTGCAGCGTCGTCTTTTGCTTGCGGATCTTGTTATACATGGCCGGGTTGGTGAACATCGGCTCGTCGCCTTCGTTGTGACCAAAGCGGCGATAGCAGAAGATGTCCAGCACCACGTCCTTGTGGAACTTCTGGCGGAATTCGGTGGCGACTTTGGCTGCGTGAACAACGGCTTCCGGGTCGTCGCCGTTGACGTGGAAGATCGGCGCCTCGACCATCAAAGCGATATCGGTCGGATAGGGCGAGGTGCGCGAGAAATGCGGCGCGGTCGTGAAACCGATCTGGTTGTTCACGATGATATGGATGCAGCCGCCCGAGCGGTGCCCCTTGATGCCCGACAGTTGCAGACATTCCGCCACAACGCCCTGACCCGCAAAGGCCGCATCGCCATGCAACAGGATCGGCAGGACCGAAATGCGGTCGGCGTCGTTCATCTGGTCTTGTTTGGCGCGGGCCTTGCCCAGAACAACCGGATTGACCGCCTCAAGGTGAGAGGGGTTGGCGGTCAAGGACAGGTGCACCGAATTGCCGTCGAAGGTCCGGTCGGACGAAGCACCCAGGTGGTATTTCACATCGCCCGAGCCGTCGACGTCCTCGGGCTTGTAGCTGCCGCCCTGGAATTCGTGGAAGATCGCCTTGTAGGGCTTCATCATGACGTTCGCGAGGACGTTCAACCGCCCGCGGTGCGGCATGCCGACGATGATGTCCTTCACCCCCAGATTGCCGCCGCGCTTGATGATCTGCTCCATGGCGGGGATCAGCGCCTCCGCACCGTCCAGACCAAAGCGCTTGGTGCCCATGTATTTGACATGAAGGAACTTTTCGTAACCCTCGGCCTCGACCAGCTTGTTCAGGATCGCTTTCCGCCCCTCGCGGGTGAAGGCGATTTCCTTGCCGTAACCCTCGATCCGCTCCTTGAGCCAGCCGGCCTGTTCGGGGTCGGAAATATGCATGTATTGCAGCGCAAAGGTGCCGCAATAGGTGCGTTTGACGATCTCGACGATCTGGCGCATCGAGGCCATTTCCAGGCCAAGCACCATGTCCAGGAAGATCGGCCGGTCCATATCGGCCTCGGTGAACCCGTAAGAGGCCGGGTCAAGCTCGGGCTGGTTGCCCTTGGGCGCCATGCCCAGCGGGTCAAGGTCGGCGGCATAATGGCCGCGGATGCGGTAGGCGCGGATCAGCATGATGGCGCGGACAGAGTCCAGCACGGCGCGGCGGATCTGCGTTTCCGTCAGCTCGACACCTTTGGCTGCGGCCTTTTCGACGATCTTTTTACCGCCGGCCTTGACCTCGGCCGGCCATTCGCCGGTCATCGCGGCGGTCAGGTCGTCAGACGGCATCGGCGGCCAATCGGCCCGCGCCCAGGACGGCCCCGCCGCCTGGCGCTTTTGCTCCAGGCTGTCGTCGCCCAGAAGCCGGAAGAACTCTGCCCATTGTGCATCGACCGACGCCGGGTCGTTGGCATAGCGGGCCGCAAGTGCGTCAACATAGTCGCCATTGGCCCCTTGCAGGAAAGAGGAGGCGTGAAGAGCTTTGTTCGGGGTTTGGTCGGTCATTTGAAGGCCTCCGAAGGGATGGGACCGTAGGGGTTCGGGCCGGGGAAAGAGCGTTGGCGGGCGAAGAAGAAGAGCGGCGTGGCGAAGATCAGGAAGGTGAGGATCGCGACGGTGCCATGTGTCCAATCCGCGATCGGGGGGCGGGCATAGACCATCAGGGCGCCAGGCAGGAGGACGGGCACCGAGAGTGCCGCCAACACCACGGCCGAACGCGTGAAAAGGCGCGGACCGCAGCGGTCCTGCCCATTCGATGCATTCTGCCAAAGATAGCGCAATTCTTTCACACTTGGTCTCCGCGGCCTTGGCCTAGCAGCCAAAGGGTAAGGCGGGGTTAACCCCGCCCTACGTGGTCACTTGCCCATGGCTTTCATGACGGCCTCGCCCAGCGTGGCCGGGCTGTCGGCCACGACGATGCCGGCGGCCAACATGGCCTCGATCTTGCTTTCCGCGTCGCCCTTGCCACCGGCAACGATGGCGCCGGCATGGCCCATGCGGCGGCCCTTGGGTGCCGTGCGGCCCGCGATGAAACCGGCGCAGGGCTTTGACCGCCCGCGACGTGCCTCATCGGCCAGGAACTGCGCGGCTTCCTCTTCGGCGCTCCCGCCGATTTCGCCAATCATGATCAGGGCTTCGGTTTCGGGATCGGCCAGGAACATTTCCAGCACTTCAAGGTGTTCGGTCCCCTTGATCGGGTCGCCGCCGATGCCCACGGCGGTGGATTGGCCCAGACCCAGGTCGGTGGTCTGCTTGACCGCCTCATAGGTCAACGTGCCCGAACGGGACACAACCCCCACCTTGCCGCGACGGTGGATATGGCCCGGCATGATGCCGATCTTGCAGGCGCCGGGGGTGATGACGCCGGGGCAGTTCGGCCCGATCAACCGGGTCTTCGAATTGATCAGCGCGCGCTTGACCTTCATCATGTCCAGCACCGGGATGCCTTCGGTGATGCAGACGACCAGCGGGATTTCGGCGTCGATGGCCTCCAGGATGGAATCCGCGGCGAAGGGCGGCGGCACATAGATGACCGAGGCATTGGCCCCGGTGCGCGCCACGGCGTCATGGACCGAATCAAAGACCGGCAGGCCCAGATGTTCCGTCCCGCCCTTGCCGGGCGTCACGCCGCCGACCATCTGCGTGCCATAGGCAATCGCCTGTTCAGAGTGGAACGTGCCCTGGGACCCGGTGAAGCCCTGGCAGATCAGCTTGGTATGTTCGTTGACGAGAATGGCCATGATGCGGCTCCGTTCTGTTCAGGTGAAGCCCGCGCGCGGGCCTTAGGGGAATGTGACGGTTCGGGGTCAGGGAAGGCGGGGCCTGTGGCGGGCCAGATGCGCTGGCAGTTCACGCAGGCCCTGCCGGGGCAGGATGTCAGGGTTCCTCAAGATAGACCCCCTGCGACCAGCCGTGTTCGGTCTGGGCGTCGTAATCCTTTTCCGCCCGGGCATGATCGGCAAGGATTGCGTCAGTGTCAGAGGGGCAACCGGCCGCGGCAACGGCGGCTGCGAAATCAAGGCCGAATTGGACATGACCCAGTTCATGATCCAACAGCGCCTTGGCCATACGGTCGAATTCGGCCACCTGGGTCTCGTCCAGATCGGCATCGTCCGAGAGTTCGGGCAAAGTGATCGAGGCCGTCACCGCAGTCTGGCACTGACCATCCCAGGAGGCGTTCCAGGTCGTGTAAGCCCAATAGCCCTGTGGCCCCTGGTCGGACATCGCCGCGCTGACCTCGTCCAGGGACGATCCGCTGACCTGATAGGGGGTCAGCGTGATATCGGCCTGATCGAAGATATCGGCCAGGCCAAGGCTGGGCATCAGCGCCAGCCAAAGACCCGACAGAAGCGCGCGGCGTGCCATGTCAGCCCTGCACCGCCGAGACGATCTTTTGCGCCGCATCCGACAGATTGTCGGCCGCGATCACATTGAGACCGGAGTTGCGGATGATCTCTTTGCCCAGTTCGACATTGGTGCCTTCAAGCCGGACAACCAAAGGAACCTGGAGGCCAACCTCCTTGACCGCGGCCAAAACGCCCTCGGCAATGATGTCGCAGCGCATGATGCCGCCAAAGATATTGACAAGGATGCCTTTGACGTTCGGATCGCTTGTGATGATCTTGAAGGCCTCGGTCACTTTCTCTTTGGTGGCGCCGCCGCCGACGTCCAGGAAGTTGGCCGGTTCCGCGCCGTAAAGCTTGATGATGTCCATCGTGGCCATGGCCAGACCCGCGCCGTTCACCATGCAGCCGATGTTGCCATCCAAGGCCACATAGTTCAGGTCGAACTTCTGCGCGGCAAGTTCCTTGGGGTCTTCCTCGGTCTCGTCTTTCAGCGCGGCGATATCGGGGTGACGATACAAAGCGTTGCCATCAAAGGCCGCCTTGGCATCCAACAGCTTCAAAGAGCCGTCTTTCAGCACGCAGAAAGGGTTGATTTCCAGCATGTCCATGTCCTTGTCGACGAAAAGCTGATACAGCTTTTTGACGATGGACACGCATTGCTTGACCTGGTTGCCGGTCAGGCCCAGGCCGAAAGCCACGCGGCGGCCGTGGAAATCGCTGATCCCCGAGGCCGGATCGACCGAGAAGGACAGGATCTTTTCCGGCGTGTCATGGGCGACGTCTTCGATCGACATGCCGCCCTCGGTCGAAGACACGATCGAGATGCGCGAGGTCTGACGGTCGATCAGCAGCGCAAGATAGAACTCGCGGTCGATGTCCGAACCGTCTTCGATATAGATGCGGTTGACCTGCTTGCCTGCGGCGCCGGTCTGCACCGTCACAAGGGTGCGGCCCAGCATCTGGCGGGCGAATTCGGCGGCCTCTTCAACGGAGCGCGCCAGACGCACGCCGCCCTTTTCCCCGGCCTCGGGCTCGATGAAATGGCCCTTGCCGCGGCCACCGGCGTGGATTTGCGACTTGACGACCCACAGCGGGCCATCCAGCTCGCCGGCTGCCGTTTTGGCATCTTCGGCGCGGGTGATGGCGCGCCCGTCGGAAACGGGGATGCCATAGCTGCGCAACAACGCCTTGGCCTGGTATTCGTGAATGTTCATCGAGTGGCTCCCGCAGGGGGTTTCATGAGGATTGAGGGCCTCATGCCACAGATTTCGCAGCCTTCAAAACGCGAAATCCCTCAAGGTCTCAGAAAAGCGACATTTGTGATCACAGGAAAAAATTTTGTGATCACAGGTAACGCTTGCGTAAACTTTCAGCCCCTCAGTTGAAATAAAGCGCAAAAAGCGGAGCCTGGCCCTGGGTCAGGCTGTCGAAAGCGTCCAGCGCCTCGGACGAGATCATCGGACCCTGTTTCAAATAGGGCAGGGCCGACCAACCCTGAACCCAGCCGGGGATATCCAGAGGCGCGGGCTTGTCCAGGAAAGCGCCAAGGTCGATGCCCGCGCCTTCGATCCGCCACCAGGGGATCAGCTTTTCGCCTTTCAGCATGGCTTCCAGATCGGCCAGCACCGCCAACCACTGCGCGCCTGCACCGGGGGGCACCGTCACCCCCAGCGCCGAGCGCTGCGTGTCATTGGGTATCCACTCGCCCTCGTCATCGGTTTCGGCGGCCAGCTTGGTCCAGAAGTCGCGGTTCAGCGCCACGACCTGCAACAGATGCGCCTTGGCCGAGGCGGTGCGGGCGGCATCGGGGTCCTGGCGCAGGGTTTCGATCACCACGGCGATCAGGTCGACGAAATCCAGACCCTCGGGGTTCAGGTCGCCAAAGAACGGATCGGGCGACAGCATGCCCATCTGGGACAGGGCGGCCTTGGTCGTGGCGACTTTGGTCATCGCCTGGGTCGGGTCATAGGCCAGGATCATGTCACACAGGCCGGACAGCAGATGGGCATAGGCCGCCACCCAATCGGCATCTGCGGTGTCGAATGTCACCGTGGGCAGGGGGCCCGCAGGCGCTGCGGTAAAGGGAGCGATGAGCGTCGCAAACCCCTCCTCTGGCTCGCGTGTCTGGTTGGCGTTGACGTCAAACCACAGGTCGTCCAGCGCGATCCGAAGGGTGAAATCCTCGGGGACGGGGGCGACCTGATCCAGCTCGGCCTGGGCGGTGCGAAACAGGTCGGCAAGGAAGGCCGGGTCAAAGGGCGCGGGCGCGGCATTGTCGGGCAGCGGCAGATGCAGGAAGGGCAGCATCCCGGTCCGGTCGGTGACACCCGCGGCATAGCGGGCCTGAAACGAGGTCTCGACCGCGCGCAACAGGTGCAAGCCGTTGATCGCAAAGGCTTCGTCCGGGGCGGGGTCGGACAGGGCCTGCAGGCGGGCCAGTGTCGGAGCGATGCCCTGTGTCGCGATTTCCGCTGAAATGTCCTGGGCGAGGGCGGGCAGGGGCAGCAAGCCAAGGGTCAGAAGGGCAAGGTGGCGCATTGGAAATCTCCTTTGCGGCAGGGTGCGACGCGTTTGGGGCTTTGTCTAGGCTTCCGTTGTCAGGCCCCGGGCAGGCACAGGCAAAGCCGCTGACCGCGGGGAAGATAGGGGTCCGACAGCGTCGCCTGAAAGTCCGCGTCGCGAGCGGCCTGCAGGACTTCCGTTTCGCGGTGGTGCCAGGGGAAGCGGTCGGGATGGGTGACGACGCCATCGGGCTGGCGATGGGGTTTGGCATGGGCCGCGTCGGGGGCCAGAAAGACCGTGAACAGCAGCTTTTGCAGGCGGGGCAGCTTTTGGCGCAGCTTTGGCAGGGCGGCTTGCAGATGGGACAGCGGCAGATGGGTGAAAACGGCGAAACAGATGGCGACGTCGATGTCCTCCGGCACGCCGGGGAGGTCGAAATCGGTGTCCTCGATCAGTTGAGCGGGGTTCAGGCGGGATTTGTCGACGATTTCCCGGTCGTAACCGCGCCGCAACAGCGCGCCCGACAGGTCGGTGGCCCAATAGTTGCCGGGGTTCAGATAGGGCACCACGCGGCAACCAAGCCGCATGGAGCCCGCACCGATATCAAGCAGTTTGTGATGCCGATCAAGACCTTGGGAGAGCAGAAGTTGCATCTGCACAAGGCCGGTTTCCTCCCAGCGCCCGCCGACGATGTCGCGGTGGCGGTCCTTCGTCAGGGCTGCGTCGTAGAAGCCGGGGGCGTGATAGGGCGAGATCGGTTTCATGCGAGGGCTCTGGTGGCAAGCCCCGGGAGGGTTTCACACCCTCCCGGACCCACCCGTGGGATATTTATGAAAAGATGAAATCAGGGGGTGACGATTTTCAGCAGGAGGTTTGTCGCCGTTTCCATGTCCTGGACCGAGATCCATTCGAGGGGGCCGTGAATCTCGGCCATGCCGGTGAAAAGATTGGGGCAGGGCAGGCCCATTTCCGTCAGCCGCGAGCCATCGGTGCCGCCGCGGATCGGCGTCGTCGTGGGCGTCAGGCCAAGCGCGCGGGCGGCGTCCAGCGCGCGGGTCACGGGGGTCATGTCGGTTTCCAGCCAATAGCGCATGTTGCGGTATTGGGGCCGGATGTCGCAGGTGATCCGGGCGCGGGGCTCTTCGGCCTGCAGGCGGGCGCAGGCCTCTTGTAAAAGCGCGCCCTTGGCGGCCAGGCCCTCGCGTTCGAAATCACGCAGGATCAGGCGGATGGTCATCTCCGATGAGCCGCCGGCCATGTCGGTGACATGGATAAAGCCCTCGCGGTCATGGGTGTTTTCCGGCGTCTGGGTCTGGGGCAGGGCCTGGAGGAGCTTTGCGGCCAGGGTTGTCGCATTCACCATTTTGCCCTTGGCATAGCCGGGATGGACACTGACGCCGGTGATCGTGACCTGGGCGCCATCGGCCGAGAAGCTTTCGTATTCGACCTCGCCCACTTTGCCGCCGTCGAATGTATAGGCGAAGTCTGCGCCGATATCGGCGGGCAGGCGCGGGTTCACGCCGCGGCCGATTTCCTCGTCGGGGGTGAAGGCCAGGCGGATCTTGCCATGGGGGGCGGGATGGGCCAGCAACTGGCGCGCGGCCGTCATCAGGATCGCCACGCCCGCCTTGTCATCGGCGCCCAACAGCGTATCGCCCGAGGCCGTGATGATCGTGTGGCCAATCTTCTTGGCAAGTTCGGGCGAGGTTTCGGGCGACAGGACCAGGTCGGGGTTCAAGGGAAAGCTGATCGCGCCACCGTTATAGCCGCGGTGGACGCGGGGTTTCACGCCCGAGGCATGATACTGCGGCGCGGTGTCGACATGGGCCAGAAAGGCGATGGTCGGCCCCGGAGCCGTTGCGGGAATCGTCGCCAGAACCGCGCCGTAATCGGTCAGGCGGACATCTGCAGCGCCGATCTCGGTCAGCTCGGCCACCAATAGGTTCAGCATGTCGAACTGCTGTTCCGTCGACGGAGAGCCCTTGCGGTCCGGGTCGGACTGGCTGTCGATGGCGGCGTAACGGGTCAGGCGGGCTTCCAGCTCGGACGCAAAGGACATTGGGGGCTCTTGTCGGATAAGTGCAAGCCCGGGCGGACATCGTGTCCGCCTCGGGCATGGGATGTTCGAAAAGGGAAAGGCCTTAGGCCTCTTTCTTCTTTTCGGCGGCGGCTTTCAGGCGGGCCAGCAGCTCTTCTTTCGAAGGCGTATTGCCATGGGCCTGCTTGGGGGCGCCGAAACGGTTCTGGCCGTCGAAGGCGGGGCGGGCCTTGGCGCCCTTGGGGTTGCCGGATTTCGAATAGTCCATGGGGGCTCCTTTGCGCGAATGGGGGTCTTTGCCCCAAGATCGTCTCCGGCGCAAGGTTAGGGCTGCGCGCGGCCTTGGAAAAGCAAAAAGCGCGCCGGGACGGGCGCGCTTTTCACGGGATTGGATCGGATCAGGCCAGCGAGGGGTCGATGGCCTTGCAGGCGGTGACCAGGCCCTTGACCGCGTCGACCGACTTTTGGAACATGGCGTTCTCGTCCTCGGTCATCTGGATTTCCACCAGACGCTCGACACCACCCGCGCCCAGGATCACCGGGACGCCGACATACATGCCGTCAAGGCCGAAAGCGCCTTTGACATAGGCCGCCACGGGCAAGAGGCGCTTTTGGTCCTTGAGATAGGCTTCCGCCATCTCGATCGCCGAAGCGGCCGGCGCATAGAAGGCCGAACCGGTCTTCAACAGGCCGACGATCTCGGCGCCGCCATCACGGGTGCGCTGGATGATGACGTCCAGTTTCTCTTGCGTGGTCCAGCCCATCTTGACCAGATCCGGCAGCGGGATGCCCGCAACCGTCGAATACCGCGCCAGGGGAACCATCGTGTCGCCATGGCCGCCAAGGACGAAGGCGGTGACGTCCTTCATCGAGACGTTGAATTCGGTGGCCAGGAAATGCCGGAAGCGGCCCGAATCAAGCACGCCCGCCATGCCGACGACCTTGTGGTGCGGCAGGCCGGAGAACTCGCGCAGCGCCCAGACCATGGCATCCAGCGGGTTGGTGATGCAGATCACGAAAGCATTCGGCGCATGGGCGGCAAGGCCCTCGCCCACGGATTTCATGACCTTGAGGTTGATCCCCAAAAGGTCATCGCGGCTCATCCCCGGTTTGCGGGGGACACCGGCGGTGACGATGCAAACATCGGCGCCCGCGATATCGGCATAGGAATTGGCGCCCTTCAGCGTCGCATCGAAGCCCTCCATCGGGCCGGATTGCGAGATATCCAGCGCCTTGCCTTGGGGCGTGCCCTCGGCGATGTCGAAGAGGATCACATCCCCGAGTTCCTTGATGGCGGCGAGATGCGCAAGCGTCCCCCCGATCTGTCCGGCGCCGATCAGCGCGATCTTCGGTCTGGCCATGGATTCCCCCTTGGGCAGTGCGGTTGACAGGGCTGGCATAAGCGCAAGGGGGCCGTCTGGCAAGGGCGCCGCGCTGCGGCAAAGGGCTGCGGGGGTGGTGAAATGCATTGGATTGCGCTAACGGAACCCGGACAGGGGCGCTGCCCCCTGGGCCTGCGGCCTTTGCCTTGGAATGATCGGGCGGGATATTTGGGCCAATTTGAAAGAGATTGTGATGGACGGCTGGCAATTCTGGGTCGTGGCGATCATCGGCGCCGTGGTGACGGGGGCGGGCAAGGGGGGGCTGCCCATCGTGGGCGCGCTGACCGTGCCCATCATGTCGCTGGCCATGCCCGCGGGACTTGCGGCGGGGTTGATGCTGCCGGTCTATGTCGTTTCGGACATGTTCGGGCTTTACGCCTATCGCAAGGATTTTGATCGGCGGGTGCTTTGGATCGCCTGCCTGGGGATGAGCCTTGGCGTCTGCCTGGGCTGGCTGACAGACAAGCAGATCCCCGAGAATTGGGTGACGGTCCTGGTCGGCGGCATCGCCGTGGCCTTCAGCTTGAACCAGTTGATCCGCAAGGCGGTGGTGGCGGCGGCGCGCCGGGCCGAAGTGGCGCCGGGCGTCTTCTGGTGCACGATCGCGGGCTTTACCAGCTACGTCAGCCACACCGGCGGGCCGCCCTATCAGGTCTGGACCCTGCCACTGGGGATGAAGAAGGCGGTCTTTGCCGGGACCTCGACCATCGCCTTCGCCTATATCAACGCCTTGAAACTGATCCCCTATTGGTTCGTCGGCCGCATCACGCTGCAAAGCCTGGAGACCGCGCTTTACCTGATGCCTGTGGCGGCGGTTTCGGTCTTTGCCGGGGTCTGGGCGGTCAAACGCCTGCCGGAGAAGGCGTTCTTCACCTTTGTGACTTGGTCCTTGCTGTTGATCGGCATCGACCTGGTGATCAAGGGCGTGACCGGGGTCGAGCCTTTGATCGCCTTCTTTGCTTTGTTCTAGGCCGGGGCCCAGTTCCGGGTAAGGGCCCTGTTCTAAGCCGGGTCGCCCTTGACCTGGGTCGGTTGGATCGTCTCGAAATTCTTGCCGGTGGCGACCAGGCAGGTCACGCCGTTCGGCATGGTCACGGTCAGCGTCCAGGTCCCGGTCTGGGGCGCGGCATAAAGCTCCATCACCGTGGAGTCTTCGGCCAGGCCCATGGCATGGGCGCTTTCGCCATATTGGTCGGACAGGGCGCCTGCAATCGTGTCATGCGGCGCGCAGGGGCGCGGTTCGGCCATGACTGCGCCAGGCAGAAGGGCCAAAGTGAAAGCGAAGAGAGTCCTTTCCATGGGTCAAGCCCCCGAACGGATACGGCCGCCCGCCGTCTGCCATTTTGGCACCTGACAAGGCTGCGCCCGGGGTGCTGAGATTCGGTTAACGGCGCGGGCGGCGTTGGATCACGCAAGCCGGCGATCCGCTTGCGTCGCCGAATTCTGCGCTGCGGCAAAATCGCGCTTGCGGAAAGTGGCGAGGTCGTGCCATCTGGCGCAAGATTGTTGCGCGGAGGAATCATGAACCTGGTCCGGTCGGCCCTGTATATCCCTGGCTCCAAGGCGCGCGCGTTGGAAAAGGCCGCGACCCTGCCTTGCGATGCCATCCTCTTTGACCTGGAGGACGCCGTGGCGCCGCAGGAAAAGGCCGCCGCCCGCAGCCTTTTGGCGCAGATGCTGGACGAGGTCGACTATGGGCCTCGGCTGCGGTTGGTGCGGGTCAATGGGGCCGCGACGGACTGGGGCGCCGCCGACCTTGACGCCTTTGCCGATCATCCCGGCGTCGATGGGATCTTGCTGCCCAAGGTCGATGGCGCCGGCGACCTGCAGGCCCCGGGGACCAAGCCGCTTTGGGCCATGATGGAGACGCCTTTGGCCCTGCTGAACGCCCCCGCCATCGCCGCCCATCCTCGGCTGAGGGGCCTTGTGATGGGGACCAATGACCTGCTGAAGGACCTTGGCGCCCGCTTTCGCCCGGACCGCGCCGGGTTGGCCGCGGGGCTTGGCCTGTGCCTTCTGGCCGCCCGCGCCCATGGGAAACTGGCGCTGGATGGGGTCTATAACGCCTTCAAGGATCAGCCGGGGCTGGAGGCCGAGTGTCTCCAGGGCCGCGACCTGGGCTTTGATGGCAAGACGCTGATCCATCCCGACCAACTGGACACCGCCAACCGCATCTTTGCCCCCTCGGAGGGGGAAATCGACCTGGCCCGCCGCCAGATCGCGGCCTTTGACGCGGCCAAGGCGCGCGGCGAGGGGGTCGCAGTTCTGGATGGCAAGATCGTCGAAAACCTGCATATCGTGACGGCGCGGGCCACGCTGGACAAGGCCCGAGCCATTGCGGGAATGACATGACACTTCTGATCCTTGGGGTCCTTTTGTGGGCCGCGGCCCATCTGTTGAAACGCCTTGCACCGGGCCTTCGGGCGCGGCTGGGAGAGAACGCGGGCAAGGGGCTTGTGACGCTGGCGCTTTTGCTCTCGGTCTGGCTGATGGTTGCGGGCTTTCATGAAGACTATATCCCCCTGTGGGAGCCGCCGCTTTTCCTGCGCCATATCAACAACCTGCTGATGGTTTTCGCGGTGATCCTGGTGACGATGCAGGCCAATCGCGGGCGGATGCGGACCTGGCTGCGCCATCCGATGCTGACCGGGGTCAAGACCTGGGCGCTGGCACATTTGCTGGTGAATGGCGATCTGGCCTCGGTCGTGCTGTTTGGCGGCATGATGGCCTGGGCGGTGGTCGAGGTCATCGTGATCAACCGCGCCAACCGCGCTTGGGTCCGCCCGGCGCCGGGGCCCGTGGTGGCCGATATCGCCCATGTCGCAGGCGCCCTCGTGCTGATGGGCGGCATCATCTGGCTGCATGGCTGGTTGGGTTATCCGGCGGTGGGGGGATAGGATGCGGCTTTACCGGTTCCTGTCCGACGACGACACTTCGGCCTTTTGCCACAAGGTGACGTCCGCGCTGAACAAGGGGTGGGAGCTGCACGGCGCCCCCACCTATGCCTTTGACGCTTCCCGCGGCGTGATGCGCTGCGGTCAGGCCGTCACCAAAGAGGCGCCCGGGACCTATACGCCCGAGGTGAAGCTGGGCGAGCAATAAAGGCGCTGAACCCCACCCTGTCACAAAGCGTAGGGTGCGCTTCAGCGCACCACTTGGAACAAGATCACGGGGGACAAGATGAAGACCAATCCGGGCCGTTTCTTCGAGGATTACCGCCTGGGCGAGGTCATTGCCCATGCCGTCCCGCGCACGCTGTCGGGGGGGGAACGCGCGCTTTACCACGCGCTTTACCCGGCCCGCGGCGCGCTGCACGCGTCGGACGACTTCGCCCGCGCCTGTGGCTTGGCCGCCAGCCCGCTGGACGACCTGATCACCTTCCATACCGTCTTTGGCAAGACCGTGCCCGATATCTCGTTGAACGCCGTGGCGAACCTTGGCTATGCCGAGGGCCGCTTTCTGGCGCCGGTCTGGCCAGGGGATACCTTGACGGCCCAATCCGAAGTCATTGGGTTGAAAGAGAATTCCAACGGCGCCTCGGGGGTGGTCTGGGTGCGCACGACGGGGCAGAACCAACATGGCACCCCGGTCCTGACCTATGTCCGCTGGGTCATGGTCAAGAAACGCGGCACCGCTCCCACCAGCCCTGCACATGTGCCGCAACTGGCCGCCGTGGTTCCGCCCGAGACGCTGACCCTGCCGCAGGGCCTTGATTTCTCGCGCTATGACTTTGCCTTGGCCGGAGAGCGTCACCGCTGGGGCGACTACACCCGGGGCGAAAAGATCGACCATGTCGACGGCGTGACGATCGAAGAGGCCGAACATATGCTGGCGACCCGGCTGTGGCAAAACACCGCCAAGGTGCATTTCGACCGCTCCCAGCGCCCCGACGGCCGCCGTCTGATCTATGGCGGCCATGTCATCAGCCTGGCCCGCGCCCTGTCTTTCAACGGCCTGGCCAATGCGCAGCTGATCGCGGGCCTGAACGGCGGCGCCCATGCCAACCCCTGTTTTGCCGGCGACACGGTCCGCGCCTGGACCGAGGTTCTGGACCGCGCCGAAACCCCCGCTCCGGGCGTCGGCGCCCTGCGTCTGCGGCTGGTGGCCCATCGCGGGTCCGGCATGCCCTACCGCGACGATCAGGGCAAATACGATGCAGATGTGCTGCTGGACCTGGATTACTGGGCGTTGATCCCGACCTGACCCCGTGGCATCTTGCCCGAAAAGGGAGCCCGCCATGCTGCGTCCGTTCATCACCGCCTGCCTTCTGACCCTGGCCGCTCCGGCCTTTGCCGACAGCACCTTTGTCTTTCCCGAAGACCAGGCCGAGACCGATTTCATCGCCAACGAGGTCATTGCCACCTTTTACCACGAGGTCGGCCACGGCCTGATCGACGTGCTGAAGATCCCGGTGCTGGGCAAGGAAGAAGACGCCGCCGACACGCTTTCGGTCATCCTGATGGACCGCATCTGGAAAGAAGAGGCCGCGGCCGAAATCCTGCGGTCGGATGCCATGACCTATGCGGCCAACGCCGATTATTCGTTGGACGACACCGATCCGGCCGATTTCGCTGATGAACATTCGCTGGACATCCAGCGCTATTACGCGGTCGTCTGCCTGTTTTACGGCGCCAATCCCGACGCGCGCCGCGATCTGGCCGTCGAGCTGGAATTGCCCGAAGCCAAGCTGGAAAGCTGCCCCGACGAATGGGCCTATGCCTCGGGCGCCTGGGACAAGGTGCTGGAGGGCACAGAGCCCGGCCCCAAGAAAAAGGGCCTTGTGATGGGCGAAGGGCAAGAGGATCTGGAACTGGCGCAGCTTTTGGCCGACGAGGTCGCCTCGTTGAACCAGATGATCGGCCTGCCCGAGGACATCACCGTCTGGGTCGCCGATTGCGGCGAGGCCAACGCCTATTATTCCCCCGATGACAAGGCGATCACCATTTGCAACGAATATGCGCAGTATCTTCAGGAGATCTGGGCGGCCAGCGAATGAGGTTTTTGTGATCACAGCCCTGCTCCGAATCGCATCGCTGGTGGTCCTGGCCACTCCGGGCCTGGCGCAAGACCTTGCTGTGACCGGCGGTCTTGGCCTTGGCCTCACGACCGAGGCCGATCCGGGCGCGCGGCACAGGGCAGGGGGCTGGATCGAGGCGGGCTTTGGCGGCGGCTATGTCGGGCTGTCTTATGACGCCTATCAGGACAGCGATCTGAACGACTCCGAGGCCTATCTCGGCTATGCCGCAACCCTGGGCCTGGTCGAGGTGAACGGCGGCGTCACCCGCGACCTGATGGCGGATCGGACCAGCCTGGACCTGTCCCTGGCCTGGCCCCTTGGCGATTTTTCGACCGAACTGGCCTTGGCCCATGACCCCAAGGCCGGAAGCACCGATCAAAGCCTGACCCTCGCCTATGCCCGCCCGGTCTCCGAGGCGCTGACCCTGACCGCCAGCCTGACCCTGGACCGCGAGGATGGCGCCTTTTCGCAAGACTGGGCAATCGGCGCCAATCGGACCTTGGGCGATAGTTCTGCCCTGGCCGGATATCTCGCCTGGGGCAGCGACGAAGACCCCTGGTTGGGTGTCGATCTGTCCTGGGAGGTCACTTTGCTGGGTGGCGGGGATTTGTGATCACGATTTTTCAGACTGTGATCACAAACGGAAGATTCTCATCCCGATCCCCTCGTCGCCCGGAAATTCACGCCATATCCTGCGTGACAGATGAATTTTTGACGCTAAGAAAAACTTAGCTTCTGCAGCGCAGCATCTGCGCGCAGGCGGACCAGAGCGAGAGGGCAGCCATGTCCAGTAAAACCACTTCGGGCAAGCGCGTCGAACGGCCGCTTTCGCCCTTCATGATCGGGCCTTACTATCGGCCGCAGATCACCTCGATTTCCTCGATCCTGATCCGGATCACAGGGCTTGGCCTGATGGCAGGGGTGATCCTGGCCGTCTGGTGGCTTTTGGCCGCGGCGATTTCGGACGAGTATTTCGCAATTGCCAATGCCGTCGTCACCTCGTGGTTCGGCAAGCTGGTCTTCACCGGATCGCTTTGGGCGGTCTGGTATCACTACCTGGGCGGGCTACGTCACCTGTATTACGACGCTGGCCACGGGCTAGAGATCAAGACGGCCGAGCGTCTGGGCTGGGCCATGGTGATCGGGTCGGTCGTGTTGACCGTCCTGACGATCCTGATCGTATGAGGGGCGAGATGCGCTATCTGACCGACCGCAAACGCGCCGAGGGCAAGGGCGCCGCCCATGCCGGGACCGAACATCATTGGTCGATGACCGTGACCGCGGTGATCCTGGCCTTCCTTGTGCCGACCTGGATCTATGTCTTCGGCCATGCCCTTGGCGGCACCCGCGCCGAGGTTCTGGCCACCTTTGCCCGCCCCTTTCCCGCCATCCTGACCGCCCTGGTCCTGCTGGTGTCCATGCGCCACTTCGCCAAAGGCGCCACCACCACGATCGAGGATTATCTGCGCGGCTCGGCCCGCAAATCCGCCCTGATCGCCGTCTATTCCCTTGCCGCGTTGATTGCAGCCGTAGGCCTCTGGGCCTTGCTGCGCATCATGATCTCCTGAGGCCAAAATGACCGCTTATCCCTATGAAGTGCATGAATACGACGTGGTCGTCGTGGGCGCGGGCGGCGCGGGTCTGCGCGCGACGCTGGGCATGGCCGAACAGGGCCTGCGCACGGCCTGCGTGACCAAGGTTTTCCCGACGCGGTCGCACACCGTCGCGGCACAGGGCGGCATCGCGGCCTCCTTGGGCAACATGGGGCCGGACTCGTGGCAGTGGCATATGTATGACACCGTCAAAGGGTCCGACTGGCTGGGCGACACCGACGCGATGGAATACCTGGCCCGTGAGGCCCCCAAGGCCGTTTACGAGCTGGAACATTACGGCGTGCCGTTTTCCCGCACCGAAGAGGGCAAGATCTATCAGCGCCCCTTTGGCGGCCATACGACCGAGTTCGGTGAGGGCCCGCCCGTGCAGCGCACCTGCGCCGCCGCCGACCGCACCGGCCACGCCATCCTGCACACGCTGTATGGCCAGAGCCTGAAGAACAATGCCGAGTTCTTCATCGAATATTTCGCCATCGACCTGATCATCACCGAAGGCCGCTGCACCGGCGTCGTCGCCTGGAAGCTGGACGACGGCACGATGCATGTCTTCAACGCCAAGATGGTGGTCCTTGCGACCGGCGGCTATGGCCGGGCCTACTTCTCCGCGACAAGCGCCCATACCTGCACCGGCGACGGCGGCGGCATGGTGGCGCGCGCGGGCCTGCCGCTGCAGGATATGGAGTTCGTGCAGTTCCACCCGACCGGGATCTATGGCTCGGGCTGCCTGATCACCGAAGGCGCGCGGGGCGAGGGCGGCTATCTGACCAACGCGAACGGCGAACGCTTCATGGAGCGTTATGCGCCCCATTACAAAGACCTGGCGCCGCGCGACTATGTCAGCCGCTGCATGACGCTGGAAATCCGCGAGGGCCGCGGGGTTGGCGCCCATGGCGACCATATCCACCTGAACCTGTCGCACCTGCCCAAGGAAACGCTGGACCTGCGCCTTCCCGGCATCAGCGAAAGCGCCCGCATCTTTGCTGGCGTCGACCTGACCAAAGAGCCGATCCCGGTCCTGCCCACCGTGCATTACAACATGGGCGGCGTGCCCACGAACTATTGGGGCGAGGTGTTGAACCCGACCCATGACAATCCCGATGCCACTTTCCCGGGGCTTATGGCCGTGGGCGAGGCGGGCTGTGCCAGCGTCCATGGCGCCAACCGCCTTGGATCGAACTCGCTCATCGACCTCGTGGTCTTTGGTCGGGCGGCGGCCATCCGTGCCGGCCAGATCGTCAACCCGAAAGAGGCGGCCGCGCCGATCAACAAGCCCGAGATCGACCGCGCCCTGTCGCGCTTTGACGGGCTGCGCCACGCCAATGGCCAAACCCCCACCGCCGATCTGCGGCTTGAAATGCAGCGCGCGATGCAGTCCGACGCCGCCGTCTTCCGCGCCTCTGCGACCTTGGCGCAGGGCGAGGCCAAGATGACGGAAATCGCGGGCAAGGTCCCCGACCTGAAAGTCACAGACCGCTCGCTGGTCTGGAACTCCGACCTGATGGAGACGCTGGAGCTGACCAACCTGATGCCCAACGCTCTGGCCACGATCTACGGCGCCCATGCCCGCACCGAAAGCCGCGGCGCCCATGCGCATGAGGATTTCCCCCACCGCGACGACGCCCAGTGGCGCAAACACTCGCTGGCCTGGGTCGATGGGGCCAAGGTGCGGCTGGATTACCGCGCCGTCCACACCGCCCCCCTGACCACCGAGGCCGAGGGCGGCATCAGCCTGAAGAAAATCGCCCCGGCGGAGCGCAAGTTCTGATGGCTTTCATACTGGCCCAAATATCTCTCGGGGGGGCAGGGGGGCAGACAGCCCCCCTGGGCGTCCGCCCATGACCACGGCAGGCTATTCCGGCACGCCCCTGGCAAAAAAGCTTGGCCTGAAGGATGGTCAGGCCGCGGCCTTTGTGTGCCTGCCTGACAGCCTGCAAAGCCTGACCGAGGCGGCCCTTTTCCGCCGTTTGGAACTGGCGCCCGATTGGCGTGCGCTGCCCGAAGGCGCCCGCGATGTCATCCACCTGTTCACCACCGACAAGGCCGACCTCGTGGGGCTTCCCGTGCTGCGTGACCTTATCGCGGCGGATGGCATGATCTGGGTGTCCTGGCCGAAAAAGGCCTCCAAGGTGCCGACAACCCTTACCGAAGACCTGATCCGCAGCGCCGCGCTTGACGATGTGCTTGTCGACGTCAAAGTCTGCGCCGTCGATGCCATCTGGTCCGGCCTGAAGCTTGTGGTCCGCAAGGACCACCGCGCGCGTCATATCCATGCCGGTCCGAAGGGGGGGCTGCAATGATGCGCCTTGCCCTCCTGCTGTCCCTCGCCGCCTGTGGCCCGCTGCCCCTGGCAGAGGCCGAAAGCCAATGCCTGCCCCAAGCCCGCCTGGCGCAAAGCCCGCGCGGAACGGTGGGCATCGGCGCAGGCTCCAACGGGGCGGCCGGGGCTTTCGACGTCACGATCTCCAGTGACTACCTTCTGGGGCGCAATCCCGACGCGGTCTATGGCGACTGCGTCCGCGCCCGCTCGGGGCAATCGCCCTCCCGCCCGTTTTCCTCCTTGCCGCAATCCCGGATGTAAAGGCTGTCCCATGGTCCAGTTTTCGCTCCCCAAGAATTCCAAGATCCGCACTGGAAAAACTTGGCCCAAGCCGGATGGCAAAAACATCCGCAAATTCCTTGTCTACCGCTGGTCGCCCGATGATGGCGAAAACCCGCGGGTGGACAGCTATTTCATCGACCTCGACAGATGCGGGCCGATGGTTCTGGACGCGCTGATCAAGATCAAGAACGAGATCGACCCGACCCTGACCTTCCGCCGCTCGTGCCGCGAGGGGATCTGTGGGTCCTGCGCGATGAACATCGACGGCATCAACACCCTGGCCTGTATCTATGGCCTGGACGAGGTGAAGGGCGATGTCCGCATCTATCCCTTGCCCCATATGCCGGTCATCAAGGACCTGATCCCGGACCTGACGCATTTTTATGCGCAACATGCCTCGATCATGCCCTGGCTGGAAACCAAGACCAACCGCCCCGCCAAGGAATGGCGCCAGTCGATCGAGGATCGGTCGAAACTGGACGGGCTTTATGAATGTGTGATGTGCGCCTCATGCAGCACCTCTTGCCCGTCTTACTGGTGGAATTCGGACAAATACCTGGGGCCGGCGGCGCTGCTTCATGCCTATCGCTGGATCATCGATTCGCGCGACGAGGCGACGGGCGCGCGTCTGGACGACCTGGAAGACCCGTTCAAACTCTATCGCTGCCACACGATCATGAATTGCACCAAGACCTGCCCCAAGGGGCTGAACCCGGCCAAGGCGATTGCCGAGATCAAGAAGATGATGGTCGAGCGCGCGGTTTAAACGAAAGGCCCCCGAAAGGGGGCCTTTTCACAACAAGAGGCGGCGCGCCTGCTCTTGCAATGCGGGGGGCCAGGTCACGAAATCCGCGGTCATCGCGTGAATCTCGGCCACGATCTCCTGGATTTCCACCTGTTCCTCGGCCGTATGGGCCCGGTCCGACCGCGTCATCCCGGCGATGGTCTTGTCGAATCGGTCGCCCCGCGCAATCGTCCAGCCGTGATGCAACCCATGGGCCGCAGCCGATTTCAACACGCCCTCGGGGTCCTTGTCGGCCAGATCCGCCCAGAACACCGTTCCGGCGTTCTCCAGCCCCCAATGCACCACCGGATCGCTGAGCATATAGCCGTTTTCCGAGTAGTGGTCGCTCCAGGCGGCATCATAGGTCTGATACAGCAGCGTTGGCCGCGTCAGACGGATGTGGATGGCCAGCGCATAGCCCGTATCGCAAAGCGCCTGAAGCCTGCCCAAAAGGGATGCGAGCCTGTCGCTCTTGCTGTCCGCAATCGTCAAAGATTCACCTCAAGGCTGTCAGGAGTTGCGTTACTCACCTAAAGCGGGCAAGTGTTAACGCCAAGAGGCTATGAGCAGTCCTCGCCCCCGGCAACCTGTTTAAAAGTAGATGGCAACATTACAGGAGATGAAGGAACGGTTCGACAAGATCGCGGATGCAGGCTTTTATTTGGCCCTCCGCGTCGGTTTTTCCTTTCCTGAAGAGGAGTTGAACGCTTTGCCCAGCAATTGGGTCGAGTTTTACACGGCCAATGGGCTGGTGGTTCACGACCCCTCGTTGAAATGGGTTTACGGCAACAATGGCGCGGTGCGCAGCAGCGACATCGGCCTTCCCGATCCGCAACAGATTCTCGGCCGGGCGCGGGTCTTTGGCCTGCAGCATGGGGCGGTGGTTTCTGTCGTGACCCCGGCCGACCGGGGACGGCGCAGCTACGGCCTGTTCTACCGCGCCCAAAGTCCCTTCACAGACGAGCATCTGACCGCGCTGCATGGCTATCTGCGCGAGCTTCATTCCGGCAACACGGCCGAACCCGGCCTGACCGCCGCCGAGGTCGAGGCGCTGCAGATGCAGGCCGGCGGGCTACGGCTGAAACAGATCGCCGGCGACCTTGGGATTTCGGAAAGCGCGGTCAAGGCGCGGCTGAACAATGCCAAGCGCAAACTGGGGGCGCGCACCCTCGCCCATGCCGCCTCTTTGGCCGCGGGCCGTCGCATCATCTGATTCCCGCACGTTTAAGTGGAAATGACCTGCCGTCGCTCCACTTTTGGTGTCTTTTTGACTTCTGCATACAACCTGAGGCGGTCTAAAATCCCTTTACTGCAACTTAACGTCTTGGGGACTCACATGGAAAATATCCGCTTCGACTTTTCGGGCCTGCATCAGCATGGCCGCGCGTTTTACGAGTTTCTGGGCCTGCGCAAACAGGTCTTTGTCGACGAGCTTGGATGGGACGTGCCGCATAATGACAAGGTCGAGATGGACCAATACGACACGCCGCTGGCGCAATATTCGTTGGTGATCCGGAATGGCAAGGTCGTGGGGGGCGCGCGGGCGATGGCCACGACGGTGGCCTGGGGCGACCACACCTATATGCTGCGCGACGCCTTCACCGGCAAGCTGCGCCATATCCCGGGCCATATCATGACCACCGATATCGCGGCGCCCGATGTTTGGGAATCGACGCGGCTTGTCGTGTCCGATGATCTGAAGACCCAGGCCGAGCGGTCGGAATGTCTGCGCCTGATCGTCGATGGCCTGGTCGAGACCGCGCGGGGGCAGGGGGCGCGGCAGATGATCTGTCTGTCCTCGATGCTGTTGATGCGCGCGCTGCGGCAGTTGGGATATGGCGTCGAAAAGGCGGGGCCGACCTATGTCAACGACGAGGATGGGCGGGTCTACGGCGTCTTGCGGATGCCGGCCGATTACTCGAACGCCCGCAAGGCGGCCTCTGTGGTTCGGTTGCGGCCCTATGATCTGGCCGAGGCCGTCTGACCGCTTGGCCTCTGCCCGCGGATCGGGCAAAATCCTCGAAAGGAGACCGCGATGAAGCCCGACCATCCCACGCACCGCGCGCCCACGGACGCCGCCGCCCGCAAGGCGGTGGCGCCCGTGATCTGCTATCCCACGGACAGCCTGCCCCGTCGCGACCTTGCGCCCTTTCACGCCGCGCGCGCGGGCTGGACGCTGCTGCACGAAACCCTGATCCCCGCCCGTGACGCCCGCTGTTTCGACGTGCCCGCCGGTCACTTCTTTCGCATCCTGTCGGTCGAGGGGCCGCAGGTCGGCGACCTGAACCTGTGGAACGCGCAGGATCTGGGCGAGCGGTTTTTCTCGGGCAAGACCCGCGCGTTGCATGGCACGCATCTGTCTGCGGGCGACCGGATGTGGTCGAACCTGCCCCATCTGCGCCCGCTTGCGCTGATCACCGATGACACGTTGGATTGGTATGGCTTCGACGCCTTTGGCGGGTCGGTCCATGACGTGATCGGCACGCGTTGCGATCCCTATACGCATAATCTTTTGGCGGGCGGGCAGTATCACCACTGCTGCCATTCCAACCTGACGCGGGCGCTGGCCGCCCGCACCGGCATGCCTGTGGGCCAAGCCGAACTTCATGTCCATGACGTGCTGAATGTCTTCATGTGTACGGGCTTTACCCGCGACACCGGCCAGTATTTCATGAAGGCCAGCCCCGTGCGCCCGGGCGACTACCTTGAATTCTTTGCCGAAACCGACCTGATCGGCGCGCTTTCGGCCTGTCCGGGCGGCGATTGCTCGTCCGAACATTCCTCGGATCAGGCCGCCTGCCATCCGCTGTTGGTCCAGGTCTTCAAACCGCAAAAGGCCCCGGACGGCTGGACGCCCCCGGGACCCAATGGCTATGACCGCAGCCACGGTCTTTGATTTCATCTTTTCTCATATATCCCGGGGGGTGAAGGGGGGCTGGCCCCCCTTCTTACGCCAGCGCCGCTGCAACCACCTCGGCCATCGGCGTCGTTGCCCGCCCGATCAGCCGCGACAAGGTCCGGCTGTCATCGAACAAGGCCCCGCGTGAGGCCTGGTCGTCCGAATCCGCCAGAATGGCCGCGAAACCGGCGGGCAGGCCAAAGCCCTCCAGCGCCTTGGCGTAATCGGCCGGCGGCAAAGAGACATAGCCCACCGGCTTGCCCGCCTTGGCCGACACCACCGCCGCCATCTCGGCCAGCGTAAAGGCCACATCGCCCGCAAGCTCGTAGACCTGGCCCTGCAAGGCCTTGTCCAGCGCCACCGCGGCAATCGCCTCGGCATAATCGGCCCGCGCCGCAGCCGAAACCTTGCCCTCGCCGACCGAGCCGATCATCGCGCCGTGTTCGATCGAGGCACCCAGAGCCCCGGTGTAATTCTCGATATACCAGCCGTTGCGCAGCAGGGTGAAACCCAGGCCCGAGGCCTTCAGCGCGGCTTCGGTGCCGATATGGTCGGCCGCCAGGATCATGGGCGAGGCCTCGCCCTTCAGGATCGAGGTATAGATGACATGGCCGACCCCATGGGCCTTGGCCGCCGCGATCACTGCCTTGTGCTGGCCCACCCGGTCGTTGAAATCGTTGGACGAAATCAGCACCAGCACCGAAACGCCAGCCAGGGCGTCATGGGTCTCGGGCTTGGTATAGTCAAAGGCGCGGGCCTCGCCCTGAACCTTGGACGGGTCGCGGGCCAGGGCGATGGCTTGGCCACCCCGGGCCTTGATGGCGGCAAGGGCAAGTTGGCCAAGTTGGCCTGTGGCTCCGGTGATGGCGATGGTCATGATGTGCTCCTGTGCTTGACGCCCCATACCTACCTTGATACTTACGAAACGGAAGTACCCACATAAATGTAAGTGTAGCGCATAAATGCACAAGCAAACCTTCGCAGATGCACAGCATTGGCCCGCCAACGTCTTGGCCCAGGATTGCCCCTCGCGGGTCATCCTGCAGCATGTCACCTCGCGCTGGGGGACGCTGATCCTGATTGCCCTGGCCGAGGACACCTTGCGCTTTGCGAACCTGCGCCGCCGCGTGCAGGGGATTTCGGAACGGATGCTGGCCCAGACGCTGCAGGTGCTGGAATCCGATGGCCTGGTCCATCGCCACGCGCATGACGTGGTTCCGCCCCATGTCGATTACCGCCTGACGCCCCTGGGGTTCGAGGTCGCGGCCCGGGTCATCGACCTGGCCCGCTGGATCGAAGGCAACCTGGACCGGCTTAAGCAGGAGGGCCAAACCGCGCCGTGATCCGGTCGCGGATCTGGTCGCGGGCCTGTCGATAGGCCGACAGTTTGGCGTCCCGCGTTTCGCCCAAGCCCGTCGGGTCCAGGATCGGCCAATATTCGACCTCGACATGATGGGTCCGCGTCAGTTCCAACGCCATGCGCTGACTGGCCGGAGACAGTGCGACGATCAGGTCATATTGCCCCAGATCGTCGCCCCATTGCTGCATTTCCTCGAAAGAGCGCGAGCGGTGGCGGGCAAGTTCCACCCCGATCTCGGCACAGACCGCGATGGAAAAACCGTCGATCTCCATGTCATTCTTGACGCCCGCGGATTGGACATAGACGTCCTGGCCGTAGAATTGCTTCATCATCCCTTCGGCCATGGGCGATCTGACCGCGTTGTGGTCACAGCAAAACAGCACAGCCGAGGGGAGTTTGCCCATGCCTCAGCCCCAATGCATGACGCAAATCAGGGTGAAAAGCCGGCGCGCGGTGGCGGTATCGACGACCGCCTTGCCCTCCAGCCGCTCTTGCAGCACCCGGGCGCCCTCGTTGTGGATGCCGCGGCGCGCCATGTCGATGGCCTCGATCTGGCTGGGGGGCAGGCGCTTGACCGCCTCGAAATAGCTTTCGCAAATCTGGAAATAGTCCTTCACGACCTGACGGAAAGGCCCCATCGACAGGTGGAATTCGGCCACCTGCGCGCCGTCTTCGGTGGCCACGCCGAACACCAGCCGCCCCTCGCGGACGGCAAGCGCCAGCCGGTAAGGCCCGGGAAACTCTGCCGCACGCGGGATCGAAAAGGCGTTGTCCTCCAGCAGGTCAAAGACCGCAACCTTGCGCTCCTGGTCCACTTCGGGCGAGGGGGCGGCAAGTCCCCGGTCGTCGATGTCGATGGCGATAAGGCGGCTCATGACGCGGTTTCCTTCACTTCCCAAGCGGCATAGGTCAAGCCGCTTGCATCGTGTTTCCAGTCCAGTCTTCCGTTGGCCGTGCGACCATGGCAAACGGCTGCCGCTGCCGAAGGGCTGTCGAATTTGTAGTCCTTGGCAAAGGTCGCTGAGGCCCCAGCGGGTTGCAAGACACCATCCGACACCCGTTTCTCGCGCAGCGCCTCATAGGCGCCGGGCGCCGCCGTCTTTGCCTCCCAACTGCCCCGGGCCTGACTTCCGTGCAGCACAACAAACGCCCCTTCCAGCAACCGGGCATGCGCCTCGATGCCGTGCTTTCGGTTGACCAGGGTCAAGGCCGGGGCCGCTGCCGATTGCTGCGGCGGAAGGGCGGCGGCCTTGTCGGTCAGAACATCGACGCCCAGGGCCGGAAGCACGACGTCCAGGGTATCAAGGAATTCCATCATGCTTGCGACAGCTGCCTCGGACAGTTTGGTCGTCGTGCCGCCCGTGCCGTTTTCCAAAACCACGGCCTTGGCCGTTCTGGCTTTTTCGATCAGCAAACTCTCCAGAAAGGTGACGTGAGCCCGGTGAAAATCATTGGCCACGGTCGTGATCAAAATGGCGGTCTCCCACCAATCCTTTGCCGCGACATGATCCCCGATCCGTTTTGCCAACGTCTCGGCTTGCCCAATATAAGCCGTGCGGATCTGGTCTTTGTGCCCCAACAAGATATACAGCCCGACATGTTGCGCTTCCGCCCTTTGCAAGGCCGCAACGATCTGCGTTCTTGGGGCCTTCAACACATGGCCGGTCCAGCCGAACATGCGCGCCGTCACAATCTGATCCGGCTTGCCGTTGACAAAGAACAGCTCCAGCGACTTACCGAAGCCCATCATCGCCCCCGTTCAACCGGTCCAGCCTTGCCCGCACCGACAGCCCATGGGCCTGCAGGCTTTCGGAAATCGCCAGCCTTTCGGCGTTGGGCCCGATGGCCGCCAGCGCGCCGGGCGTCATCTTGGCCAAGGTTGTGCGTTTAAGGAAATCCATCACCGAAAGCCCCGAAGAGAACCGCGCAGACCGTGCCGTGGGCAGCACATGGTTCGGCCCGCCGATGTAATCACCGATCGCCTCGGGCGTATAGGCCCCCAGAAAGATCGCGCCCGCATGGGTGATCTGCGCCGACAAGGCCTCCGGGTCGGCCACGCACAGCTCCAGATGTTCGGGCGCCACGCGGTTGGACAGGGCCGCGGCCTCGGCCAAATCGCGCACCACGATGACCGCGCCGTTCTGCGCCCAAGAGGCCCCCGCAATGGCGCGCCGCTCCAGCGTCTCCAGCCTTTTGGCCACGGCCGCGGCCACCGCGCGACCAAAAGCGGCATCGGTCGTCACAAGGATCGACTGCGCGCTTTCGTCATGTTCGGCCTGGGACAACAGGTCCAAGGCGATCCAGTCCGGGTCGTTGTCGGCGTCCGCAATCACCAGGATTTCCGACGGCCCCGCGATCATGTCGATGCCCACGCGGCCAAAGACCCGCCGCTTGGCCGCCGCCACATAGGCATTGCCCGGCCCGGTGATCTTGTCGACAGGGGCGATGCTTTCGGTGCCATAGGCCAGGGCCGCAATCGCCTGAGCGCCGCCGATCCGGTAGATCTCGTCCACCCCGGCGATCTGGGCGGCCAACAAAACCAGCGGGTTCACCACGCCGCCGGGCGTCGGACACACCACCGCCAACCGTTTGACGCCTGCCACCTTGGCCGGAATGGCGTTCATCAAGACCGAGGAGGGATAGCTTGCCTGCCCCCCCGGCACGTAAAGCCCGGCAGCCGTTACCGGCGTCCAGCGCCAGCCCAAGGTGGCGCCGATCTCGTCGGTCCACAGCGCATCTTCGGGCATCTGACGCGCGTGATAGGCGCGGATGCGGTCGGCCGCCATCTCCAGCGCCGCGCGGTCCTCATGGCTGACCTTGGCCACTTCTGCCGCGATTTCGGCCTTGGAGAACGTCAGCGCCCCCAACTCCAACCGGTCAAAGCGCGCTGTCAATTCGCGCAAGGCCTTGTCGCCGCGCGCCCGGACATCGGCGATGATGACCGCGACCGCCTGGTCGACATCCTCGGCCTCTTCGCGCTTCATGCCCAAAAGAGCCGTAAACTTGGCGTCGAAATCTGCGTCAAAGGTCGAAAGGAACATGGGCATGGGGCAAACCTCCGCTTTGTGCCTGCATAACGCTGCACCTGCGGCATCGCAAGCCGGGGGGCCAGCCCCCCAACCCCCCCGGGATATTTATGAAAAGATGAAAGACGACAGGCGCGCGCGGTTTCATCTGTTCCTAAATACCCCCGCCGGAGGCTCTTTGAGCGCAAGGGCTTCAGCCCGCCAAGCGAGGCAAAGGCTTGCGCCGCAGGCGCGCTATTGGGTCAGGGGCTCTGCGCCGCCGAAATGCGAGAAGCGATAGGGGGAAAGCCCGTATTTCTTGCGGAACGACTTGGAGAAATGCGAGGCCGAGGCGAAACCGCAGGCCACGGCGACCTCTGTCACCTTCATGTCGGTTTCCGACAAAAGCGCGCGCCCCCGCGCCAGACGCAGGTCGTTCATATAGCGCACCGGGGTCACGTTCAGGTGGGTGGCAAACAGCCGTTCGATCTGGCGGCGCGACAGGTTCAGATGGGCGGCGCAGGCGTCCAGGTCAAAGGGCTCTTCGATGCGGGCCTCAAGGAAGGCCGCTGCTTGCAACAGCTTTTCATGCCTTGTGCCCAGACGCGCGGCCAGTGAGGTCGTCTGTTGATCGGCCTCGTCCCGGCGCTGGGTCAGAAGGCACATGTTCATGACACCTTGCGCCAGTTCCGCGCCATAACGGTCGGCGATGATCTTCAGCATCAGGTCGGCGGCGGCCACCCCGCCTGCGCAAGACATCACCCGGTCGTCGATGCAAAACACCTGACGCGCCGGGGGAAGGTCGGGGTGCAGCTCGGCAAAGGCCGGGATATTGTCCCAATGCAGCGTGAAGCGCCGCCCCTTCAGGATGCCCGCCGTGGCCAAAGCATAGGCCCCGGTGCAAAGCCCGCCCACAATCCGCCCCCGCCGCCAGAGGCCACGCAGCCAATCCCCCAAGGCGCCCGTGGCCTTGCCCTCGGGCTCCACCCCCGAGATCACCAGCACCAGCCCCTCGGGTTGCGCCTCTACCCAAGGCCCGTCCACCATGATCGGCACGCCGTTCGAACAGGCGACGGGCGCGCCATCATCGGACAGGACCTGCCAGCGAAACAGCATCTGCCCGGTCAGCTGATTGGCCATCCGCAAAGGCTCGATCGCCGAGGAAAAGGCCAGCATGGTGAACTTGGGCAGCAGCACAAAGCTGACCATCAGCGCCCGGCCCTGGGCCTGCAGCGTCACATGGGCCGCCCCTTTGGAGACGAATTTCGCGGTGTCATTCATGATGGCAGATTACCACAGTCCCGGGTGACTGCCACCTGCCCAAAGGGGCAGATGCGTCATTTTCCGGTGACTGCGTCGTTTTTGGGCGGGTATCTCAGTCCCGCTTGCCCGCAAAGCGCGTTTGCCAGTCGGTGCGCTCCTCATCCGTGATCTTGCGGAAGAGGTTCTCGGGCACCGTGAAGCCATGACCCGCAGGCAGGACCCGCATCGCATGGGCCATATCCTCGGGCCAGGACCAGTCGTCGCAATTCAGCGCGGTCATCATGGTTTGCGCCGCGTCCGGGATGAAAGGCGCCGACAGGACCGCATAAAGCCGGATCAGGTTGAACGAGAGCCGGATCATCGCCTGCGCCCGCTCGGGGTCGGTTTTGACGACCGTCCAGGGGGCGGCGGATTGCAGATATTCGTTGCCCGCAACCCAGATGGCGCGGAGTTCAGCGGCGGCCTTGCGGACCTCCATCTGGGCCATCAGCGCCTCGTAATCCCGCACGCGCGCGCCGAGGTCTGCGATCAGCGCGGTTTCCTGCGGGCCAAAGGCGCCGCCCGCCGGGATATCATCGCCGAATTTCGACTTGGCAAATTTGGTCACGCGAGAGACGAGGTTGCCCAGCACATCGGCCAAGTCCTTGTTCACGCTCGCCTGGAAATTCTCCCAGGTGAATTCGGCGTCAGAGGTCTCCGGCGCGTGCGAAAGCAACCACCAGCGCCAGTAATCCGCCGGCAGGATCGACAAAGCCTGATCCATGAAGACCCCCCGCCCCCGCGAGGTCGAGAATTGGCCGCCGTCATAGTTCAGATAGTTGAAGCTTTTCAGGTAGTCGACCAGCTTCCAGGGCTCGCCTGACCCAAGGATCGTGGCCGGGAAGGACAGGGTATGGAAGGGGACGTTGTCCTTGCCCATGAACTGGTAATAGGTCACGTCGCTTGCGCCCTTGTCAGTCCGCCACCAACGCTCCCAGGCGGTATCGTCCAGCCCGTTCGCATCGGCCCATTCGGCGGTGCCGGCGATATATTCGATGGGCGCGTCGAACCAGACGTAAAAGACCTTGCCTTCCATCCCCGGCCAGGGCTGATCGCCCTTCTTGACCGGGATGCCCCAATGCAGGTCACGCGTGATGCCGCGGTCTTGCAGCCCGTCGCCGTCGTTCAGCCACTTTTTCGCAATCGAGGTCGTCAGGATCGGCCAGTCGGTCTTGCTATCAATCCAGGCCTCCAGCTTGTCCTTCAAGGCGCGCTGCATCAGATACAGGTGCTTGGTTTCCCGCAGCTCCAGGTTGGTCGAGCCCGAAACGGTCGAGCGCGGGTTGATCAGGTCGGTCGGGTCCAGCTGCTTGGTGCAATTGTCGCATTGGTCGCCGCGCGCCGAGTCAAAGCCGCAATTCGGGCAGGTGCCCTCGATATAGCGGTCGGGCAGGAAGCGGTTGTCATCGACCGAAAAGATCATCTTTTCCGTGACTTCGCGGATCAGGCCCTGATCGGCCAGACGGCCCGCGAAGGCCTGCGTCAGCTTGTGATTGCGCTGTGAGGAGCTGCGGCCGAAGTGGTCAAACGACAGCCGAAAGCCGCGGGCGATCTCGGCCTGGACCTCATGCATTTCGGCGCAATATTCGGCCACGGGCTTGCCCGCCTTGGCCGCCGCAAGCTCGGCCGGGGTGCCGTGTTCGTCGGTGGCACAGATGAACATGACCTCGTGCCCACGCGCCCGGTTATAGCGGGCGAACAGGTCGGCCGGCAGCTGGCTGCCCACCAGATTGCCCAGATGCTTGATCCCGTTGATATAGGGAATGGCGGAAGTGATCAGAACCCGAGCCATGATGCGCCTCTTTCGATGGATGGTTTCCCATAGCGCAACGCTTTGCCCCGCGCCAGACGCTTGCACCAAGACCTGCGCGGGCGTAGCCTTTGGGGATGCAACCCGGGGGATGTCATGGCCAGCGCCAAGGAAGACAGCCTGCTTCTGGACGTCAGCGATCTGGCCTCGGGCCTGTCGCAGCTGATCAAACTGTGCAAACCTCTGGTCGCCGCGAAAGGCGCCTCGATTGATGCGGCCAAGCTGCGGTCGGTGGGGATGAAGTCGCGCAAGCTGATTGCGGGCAGCCTGGACCTGGTCGAACTTTATGACGACGGGGTCAATGACAAGACCAAGGCGCGGGCGCTTTGGGCGCAGGGCGCGATGGAGGAGCTGATCGTGCTGGATGACGCGCTGGCGGCGGGCCTGCGCGCCGCCCGGTTCGACCCGCTGCGCGAGCCGGCCCGGGTGGTCAAGGCGCTGAAGGCGGCCAATACGGCGGCGGGCCGCCCCTCTTGGGCAAAGCCCAAGGTGGCGGCCCTGGCCAAGGCCCTGCCGCAGGGCGGCGACCTGGAAGCCGAGACGCTGTATTGCGGGATAGACGCCCGCAATATTGCCTCTTTTCCGCTGTTGATCGTGGTCTTCTCGCTGCACAAATGGATGAAGACCGAACTGACCCGCCTGCCGAACCTTTAGGCCTATTGCGCGGTATAACCGCCATCGACCAGGTGATAACTGCCCGAAATGAACGAGGCCTGATCCGACAAAAGGAACAGCGTCAGCGCCGAAACCTCGGATGGCAGGCCAAGGCGGCCGATGGGATGGGCCGCGACCAGACCCGCCTTGGCCTCCGGGGGCAGGGCCTGCAGCAAGGGCGTCTCGATGAAGGCGGGGCCGACGGCGTTCACCCGGATGCCCTTGGCCGAATATTCTATGGCGGCCACCTTGGTCAGACCCAAAAGCGCATGTTTGGCCGCCGTATAGGCGCAGGCCCCGGCAAACCCGACCGACCCCAGGATCGAGGCCATGTTGACGATGGCGCCGCCCTTGGTCATCGCCGGAATGGCAAAGCGCATCCCGTAAAAGACGCCGTTCAGGTTGACGTCGATCACCTTGCGCCAGCCGTCCAGCGGATAGTCCCCGACCGAGGCGAGGGGGCCGCCGATCCCCGCATTGTTCACCAGAAGGTCCAGCCTGCCGCCCCAGGCGACCGTATCGGCCACCAGCTTTTCGACCGTGTCCGCATCGCTGACATCGCCGCCCATGGCCTTGCCGCCGCACTCTGCAGCCACCGCCTCTGCGCGGGCCAGGTCCATGTCCTGCACCACGACCTTCGCGCCCGAAGCCGCCAGGTCGCGCGCAATCGCCGCTCCGATGCCCGATCCCGCCCCTGTCACGATTGCCACTTTACCGTCGAATCTCAGGTCCATTCTGGCCTCCTTGGGTTACGGGTCAGTCTTGGACCCTTTTGCAGGCCTTCGCCTTGATCTAGGGCAAGTTTTCCAGGGTTAGCCGCCCCTCATACCCGCTCACCCGCCATTGTGCCACCGGCGCCATCCGCGCCCGCAGCCGGCGCAGCGCCCAGGCCTCGCGCCGTTCATAGAGCGTCGACCCCGAGGGCGTGGCGGTGAACTGCCAGCGGCTTTCGACGCCTTGCGCCCCACCCTCGCCCGGGGTCATCAGGATGCCCAGGGGGGCGATGCGGTCGGCGTGGGCCGCGGCCTCGGCCCCCGCCTCGGCCGCCAGATGCAGGCGGCGAACCGGGGTCAGGCCGGGCGGCGCCAGGATCTCGCCGATCACCAGCGGCACCGCGCCGGAGCGCAAGCTCTCCTCCATCGTCCAAAGGATATCCTCGGGGCGGCGCGCGCGGGCAAAGATCACCCGGCCGGGATCGGCCAGTTCGGCCAGGCCGCCGGGATAAAGCCGTTCGGGCTGCCAGCCGGGCAGGACCCAGACCACCGGCCCCCGGGAGTGATGCATCAAGATCGCCCCCAAAGTCACCCGGGCCTGTCCGCAGAATTCATGCAACCGCCCGCGCGCCAAGGACAGGGGACCGATCAATTGCTGATCGGGCCAGCCCCTGCGGCTGTCAGGCAGATGAAGAATCGGTGAAACCATGCGGCCAGTGTAAATGTTCTGCAAATGTTCTCAAGCCCCGGTGCTTCCCTTTGGCCCGCGAACCCCCTAGCCTGCGGCAAAATTCAGGAGCGCAGTATGAAGCTGGTCGATTTGGGTCGGACGGGGATGAAGGTCTCCGAGATTTGCTTGGGCACGATGACCTGGGGGTCGCAGAACTCTGAGGCCGAGGGCCATGCGCAGATGGATTGCGCGCTGGGGCAGGGCGTGAACTTCTGGGACACGGCCGAGATGTATCCGGTGCCGCCGGATGCGAAATATGCGGGCCGCACCGAGGAAATCATCGGCACCTGGTTTGCCGCGCGCGGTGGGCGCGACAGGGTGGTTCTGGCGACGAAACTTGCGGGCGGCGGTCAGCCTGCGGTGCGGGCGGGGGCCTGGCCGGATGCGGCATCCATGCGGGCGGCGGTCGAAGGCAGCTTGCGGCGGCTGCAGACCGATTACATCGACCTGTATCAGTTGCACTGGCCCGCGCGGGCGCATTACCACTTCCGCCAGTCCTGGACCTTTGATCCGCGCAAGACCGATCCCGTGGCCGTGCGGGCGCGGATGCTGGAGCTGTTGCAAGAGGCGGGCCGTCTGGTGGCCGAAGGCAAGATCCGCGCCTTTGGCCTGTCGAACGAAAGCACTTGGGGCACGATGGAATGGCTGCGGCTGGCGGCGGAACATGGCCTGCCGCGCGTCGCCTCGGTGCAGAACGAATATTCGCTGATGTGCCGGCAGTTCGACACCGATTGGGCCGAGGTCGCGCAGATGGAGGATGTCCCGCTTCTGGCCTTTTCGCCTTTGGCCACCGGGCTTCTGTCGGGGAAATATCAGGGGGATGTGATCCCGGAAGGCACGCGGCGGGTGCTGAACCCGGCGCTTGGCGGGCGGATGGGGCCAAGGACCCTGCCCACGGTGCAGGTCTATCTGGACATTGCCGCCAAACATGGGCTGGACCCCTGCCAGATGGCGATTGCCTTCACGCTGTCGCGGCCCTTCCCCTGTATCCCGATCATCGGCGCGTCGTCGATGGATCAGCTGCGGGTGAACCTGGGGCAGGTGGTGCTTTCGCCAGAGGTCCTGCGCGACATCGAGGCCGCGCACCGCGCTCATCCGATGCCCTATTGATGCGCCGGCTCTTGGTCCTGATGCTGCTTGCGGGCTGCCAGATGCAGGCAGGCGATGCGCCCACGGGATTGCAGGGGCTCACAGACGAGGTGATCGAGGTGACGGCTTTGCCCTCCGGGGGGGCTCTGCCGGCTGCGACGGCGGCCCTGCCGACAGATGCGGCCCCTCCCGCGCCGGAAGTGGTCCTGCCGACGGAAGAGCCGGCCCCGCCGACGGAGAGGGCGGAAGAGGTCCTGCCGGTGATCTCGGCCGAGCAAGCGACCTGTCAGCGCGGCGGCGGGACTTGGGCCAAGGTCGGCGCCCTGGGACGAATCTGTGTGAAACAGACCGGGCAGGGGGCGAAATCCTGCGACCAGAAAAGCGATTGCAAGGGGGAGTGCCTTGCGCAATCAAAGACTTGCGCGCCGATTGCGCCCTTGATGGGCTGCAATGAGGTGCTGGATGGAACGGGGCGAAGGATGACGCAATGCCTGCAATGAAATGGCTTTTTCCGGCGGTTCTGGTGCTGGTTGCGGCCTGTGCGGCGCCGCCGGAGCCGGTCTCGGTGCCGGCGGTGCGCGACCTCTCGCGGCCGGTTTATTCCATCGCGGGCTTTGATCCGGCGCGCCTTTCAGGCGACTGGGAGCAGGTTGCGGGCTTTGGCCGCGCCTGCGGGCCGGGGCGGCTGCAGATGGGGGCGGAGTTGATCTATGACCTTTGCCTTCCGACTGGGCGGGCTGCGGGGGCTGCGCGCGCCACAGAGGTTCCGGGGCGGTTCGACAGCAAGGACGGCGCGCTTTGGGTGCTTTGGGCCGATGCCGATGACAGGACGCTGGTGATTGGCGGGCCGGATGGGCGGGTGGCCGCGGTCTTGAACCGGGCGGGCGGGATTTCGTCGGACCGGATGCAAGCGGCGCGCGATATCCTGGGATTCAATGGCTATGATGTCAGCCGGTTGGTCGTCTATTGAACCCCCAGACCCCGGATCAGGTCCGGGGTGGCCCCGGGCGTGTTATTAAACCGCGAGACCCCGGATCAAGTCCGGGGTGGCCCCGGGCGGATATCAAACCGCGAGACCCCGGATCAGGTCCGGGGTGGCGCGGGCTGGGTGGCTGGCCTCGCGGACCAGATGGTCGAAGTGGCGGGCGACCTCGGCCACCTTGGCGGGGTCTGAAAAGACCAGGTATTGTTGGCCCAGGTAGACCACAGCCCGGGTGGCGCCAAAGACCGTCACGGGGGCGGAAAACACCCGGTGCGCGTCAAAAAGATAAAGCCTGACAGCGGGATAGCGGGTTTCGAGCCGCTGCGCCATATGGTCCAGTTGCGCCCGGCGCAGCGCGGCGGGCAGGCCGGACCAATAGCCGGTGCCGGCCGCGAAACTGACCAGTTCATGCCGGGGAAGGGCGATTTCGAAATCGGGAAAACCGGTTTCCAGCACCTGACGCTGGGCCTCGAAGGCCTCGATCGCGGCGTCGGGCAGACGGTATTCGAACGCCAGAACCTCTGGCGTTTTCAACAGGTCGGGCAGGGTGGCGGGGACATGGCGGATCTTGGCGCCCTGCGCCTCGCGGTGCCAGGCCAGGATCGTGTCGTCAAACAGCGCGCGGGCGGCGGGGACCAGGGTCACGGCGCGCTCGGCCAGATGGTCGGGCGGATCGCGCCGGTCGGTCAGACCCAAAAGCCAGTCGCAAGACACCCCCAGCGCCGCGGCGCAATCGGCGGCGGCCTGGGCATTGGGCAAACGCTCGCCGGGGGCCAAAAGCGCAGAGATCGTCGACCGGTCCAGCCCCGTGGCGCGTGCGAGGTCAGATTGTGACCGCCCCTCAAGCGCCTGGGCAAGCCGGGCGCGGAACAGGGCGGCGCGGGTGCGTTTGTCGATCATATCCAGCATCTGGTGACTATCCGCAACATTGGTGACGAAAGCTTGCGTATTCTCGGAATTTTCATGCGGCTGCGCAAGTGCTATCCCAAGGGCACCGCGCCCCAACCGGACCCTTGCCGTGACGCATAAAGACATCGAATGGCCGACCCTGGCCCTCTTGGCCGCAACCTACCTGCTTTGGGGGCTGGGAACCTGGGCTTGGGCCTTCAGTCCGATCCTGTCGCTGATGCTGACGGGCTGGGCCATCGCGCAATTCTGTTCGCTGCAGCACGAGGCCTTGCACGGCCATCCGTTCCGCAATGCCGCCCTGAACGAGGCGCTGGTTTTCCCGGCTTTCGCGGTCTTTGTGCCCTATCGCCGCTTTGTCACGACCCATCTGCAGCACCACTACGACCCGGCGTTGACCGATCCCCATGATGACCCGGAATCCAATTTCATGGAGCCCACGACCTGGGCGAGCCTTTCAAAACCTGTGCAAATCCTGTTCCGCATCAACAACACGCTCTTGGGCCGGATGCTGATCGGGCCGGTGCTTGGCACCTTTCTGTGGGTCCGGGGCGACGTGCTTGCCATCTTGGGCGGCGATGCCAAGATCGCGCGGGACTGGGGGATGAACCTCTTGGGCCTGCTGCCGGTTCTGTGGTGGCTGCAGGGCCTCATGCCGTTTGTGGCCTATCTGGGGGCGGTCTATCTGGGCTTTGCGCTTTTGAAAATCCGCACCTATCTGGAGCATCGCGCCCACGAGGCCCACCGCGCCCGCACCGTGATCATCGAGGACCGTGGCCCGCTTGCCCTGTTGTTTTTGAACAACAATTTCCATGTGGTCCATCACATGCACCCCGCCGTGCCCTGGTACAAGATCCCGGCGCTTTATGCCGCGCGCAAGGATCATTACCAAAGGCGCAACGACCACTACATCTATCGCAGCTATCTTGAGGTCTTTCGCAGCCACCTGACCCGCGCCAAGGACCCGGTCGCCCATCCGCATTGGCCGGTAAAGCGCGACTAAAGCCGGCGGAAGGTTGGCACCGGGCCCGCGTTGTCGAAAAACGGCACGCCGGGTTGTGTGGCCCCGGCCATGATCGCCCGCACCTCGGAGAGGACGATTTCGGTGATGAAGGGCAGGTCCAGCCCTCGGACCTGCAGCCCGACCCAGGCCAGATGCGACAGCTCGTCCTGGGCTTGGGAAAAGTCGCAAGGGTCGCCCAGCACATCCCCCACCTTGGCCAGAAAGAACCGCGCGTCAAAGCGGCGCGGGCTGCCGGGCGGAGTGATCGCGCGAAAGACAAACTGCAAGGGCGCGTCCGGATGCAGGCGCAAGCCGGTCTCTTCGGTCAGTTCGCGCCGGGCGCAGGCGACAAGCGCCCCTGCCTGAGGCCCCAGCCGCGCAGCGCACTCCGTGGAAATGCCCAAGCCATCCCGGTCGTCAGGATCGACCCTCCCCCCCGGAAACACCACCTTGGAGGGCATGAAAACCGCCCCCGCCCCCCTTTGCCCCATCAAAACCGCCCCCCGCGCCGGCCAGACCAGCACCAATGCCGCGGCCGGATGGATCGGCGTGTCAGGCATCGCCATGGGCGGGATCGGTCGCCTTGGCAAAGCCATGCATCCGCTTGGCCCATTGCAGCGCGACCAGTGCGCCCTTCATCCGGGGCAGCAGGAACAGCGCCAGCGACCCGGTCAAAAGACAGAAGGTCGTGGCCATCACCAGGGGCTCGGGCCGGAATTCGACATAGAACCAATAGATGACGGGTGCCAGGATATGGCCCACGATCAGGATGGTCAGATAGGCCGGCCCGTCATCGGCGCGGTGATGCAACAGCGCCTCGCCGCAGACCGGGCAATGGTCGCGCACCTTCAGGTAGGCCTTCAGCATCGGCCCCGCCCCACAGGCCGGGCAGCGGCACATCAGCCCGCGCCGGACGGCCGGCCACAAGGGACGCTCGCCAGTTTCGGGGTCTTCGTCGATCGTCACGGAAATATCGGTCATCGCGGGTTCCTTTGCATCAAGGATAGCGCGGCAATCGTTAAGGGGAAACCCCTGCGCGCCGCGTCCGGGTGTCGCGCCCCGGGCCTGCAGCGGATTTTTGCGGGCCCCGCGACGGAAGCGGCGCGGCCCGGCGTATCTCTGGTATCGGATCGGGCAAGACGCCCGGACAGGAGATCAGAATGAAAATGACGCAGAAAACGCTTGGCCTTTCGGTGATCGCGCTTGCCGCGGCGCTTTTCGCAAGTGCCAGCCTGGCCGACAACATGGGGCCCATGGGGCCGCGCGGCGGGGCCATTGCCGAGGCCGATGCCGACAAGGACGGCAAGATCACGCAGGCCGAGTTTGACGCCTGGAAGGCCACCCTGGTCGCGGTGATCGACACCGACAAGGATGGGCTTTTGACCGCAGACGAACTGGCCGCGGCCCGTATGCTGCGCGCTCAGGACGAGGCCAAGGACATGGCTGCCCGCATGATCGCGCGCCATGACGCCAACAGCGACGGCAAGCTTTCGGCCGAAGAGCTGGCCTCGGGTCCGACGCCGGGCTTTGCGGCGCTGGATGCCAACAGTGACGGCGCGGTCGATCAGGCCGAGCTGGACGCCTTCCGCGCCGACCACGGGCCGATGGACGGCGAGGGCCGCGGCAAGGGTCATGGTGAGGGCCGCGGCAAGGGTCATGGCCGCCACCAGCACGGCGACCAGACGCCTCCTCCGGCCAACTAAGCCGCGGTGAGGCTGACGCGCCGCCCGCATGTCCCCGGGGCGGCGCGTCTCCCCTTGCTCCGATCCGGCCTCGCGGCTACTCCCATGGGATGCAGATGCCACGCGACACATTGGACGAGATCTCGGACGAGAACCTGTTGGTTCTTTATGCCAATGGCGACCCGGATGCGGCGCGTCTTTTGACCGCGCGCCTGGCGCCGCGTGCCTTGGGCTATGCGGCGCGGCTTTTGGCGGACCGGGCCGAGGCCGAGGATGTGACACAAGAGGCCCTGTTGCGGCTGTGGAAGATCGCGCCGGATTGGCGCCGTGGCGAGGCGCAGGTTTCGACCTGGCTTTACCGCGTTGTCACCAACCTTTGCACCGATCTGCGCCGGGCGCGGGGGCGGCGGGGGGCGGTCGGTCTGGACGATGCGCCCGAGGTGGCGGGTGGGGCGCGTTCGGCCGAGGCGGGGTTGATCGAGGCCGACCGGATGGCGGCGCTGGATGCGGCGCTGGGGCAATTGTCCGACCGGCAAAGGCAGGCGGTGATCTTGCGCCACATCGAGGGGCTGTCGAACCCCGAGATCGGCGCGATCATGGGGCTGGGCGTCGAGGCGGTCGAAAGCCTGACCGCGCGGGGCAAGCGGGCGCTGGCGGCGGTTCTGGCGGGGCGCAAGGCGGAATTGGGCTATGAAGGCGACATGGAGGACGAGGCATGATGCAAGACGATCCGGACCTTGATGGGCTTTTCAAGCAGGCGGCCGCCGCGGCGCCGCTGCCTTCGGCGCAGCTTTTGGCGCGTGTCGCTGCGGATGCGGCGCGCGAACAGCCGCGCCCCGGGACGCCTGAACGCGCGAAGGCCCCCGCGCCTCGCGGTTGGGCTTTCGTGCTGGCCGATGTCTTTGGCGGCACGGGCGGGCTTGCGGGGCTGACCTTTGCGGCGGTCTCTGGCCTTTGGATCGGGGTGGCGCAACCGGCCGCCCTGTCGGGGTGGACCGACTATCTTGGGGTTTCGGCGTCGATGGAGCTTTTGCCTTCGGACGCGGCCCTTCTGGCAGGAGAATGAGATGACCGATGCAACGACGCCGCGGGCCAGCCGGGTCAAGACCTGGGTCCTGGTGGGCTCTTTGGGGCTGAACCTGCTGGTGGCGGGTCTGGCGGTGGGGGCCTGGGTCAACGGGCCTCCGGGGATGCGCGACCTGGGCTTTGGCCCGTTTGACGAGGCCTTTCGCCCCGAGGACCGCAAGGCCTTGCGTGCGGCGGTGCGGGCGCGGGCGGGGGATCTGCGGGCGGCGCGGGGGCAGATGGCCGAGGATATGGGCGCGGTCGTGACGGCCCTGCGCGCCGAGCCTTTCGACGCAGCGGCGCTTTCGGCCGCGCTGGCCGCGCAACAGGCCAATCTGACCGCGCGGCTGAAGATCGGGTCCGAGGTGATCGGGACCTATATGGCGGGCCTTGCGCCCGAAGACCGCCTGGCGGTGGCCGATCGCATCGAAGACCGCCTGAAACATGGCCGCGACGGCAAGGACGCGCCGAAGGATTAAGCGGGCTTTCGGGGCGCGTGGGGCCTTTGGGCGTCCGAGTCGGACTGGACTGCGGGTCGGACCTGCAATCAAGGGGTGACGCCCGATGAAAGCTCGCCTCAGGCGGCAGAGCGCACGATGGTCACTTGGTTGCGGCCATGGGTCTTGGAGTGCATCAGCGCGCGGTCGGCCTGATCGACCAGCTCGGCCACCGAGGCCGGGTCGGACGGACCCGCCCCCCCCGTCGTCATCCCGATCGAGATCGTGACGTCGATCCGCCGTCCATCAGGCAGCCGCACCGGCTCCAGCTCGATGGCGCGGCACAGCCGTTCGGCGACGTTTTGCGCCATGCCAAGCTCGGTCCCGGGCAGCACGGCCAGGAACTCTTCGCCGCCAATCCGCGCCAGGATATCGGACCCGCGCAGATTGGCCGACAGCCGCGCTGCGACCTCGACCAACACGGCATCCCCGACGGCATGGCCATAGCGGTCGTTGACCGATTTGAACCGGTCGATGTCCAGCACCATGACCGCGAATTCCTCACGCTCGATCTTGGCGCGTTCGGCCACGGCGTTCAGGTGGATCGTCGCATAGCGCCGGTTGTGGATGCCGGTCAGCGGGTCGAACATCGCCAGCCGCAAGCCGTTGTTCACCGTGGCCCGCATCCGGTCACGTTCCCGCTTGCGCGCCACCAGCTTGTTCATCCGAAGCGCGACCTCGTCCAGGTCCATCCCGGCCTCGACCACGTCATTGGCGCCAAGGTCAAAGGCAGTTGCGGCATCTGTCGGGTTCGGCCCGTCCAGCCAGATGCAGAAATTCGCCGACCGGCTGTCGCCGCGCGACAGAAGGTCGGACATCATCCGCAGCCCGCTGCCCGGCCCGAAAAGGTCGGAATGGATCAGGAACACGTCCGGCGCCTTGCCCTCCATCAGTCCATGAACCTGATCGGGGGTGAACAGCTGGAACCGATCCTCGCCCCGGACCTGCAATTCGCGCCGCAGATGCAGCGCCTGTTCGTTGCGCGGCATGATCAGCCCGACCAGCCCCGGCGTCACAAAGCCCGCGACCGGTTCGGCCAGGCCAAGCGCCTGCAAATCGCCTTCGGGCGACATGGCATCCCGCGACCGCAGGATGCCGCGCAGACGCGCCAAAAGCCGCTGGTCGTCGATGGGGCGGGCCATGAAATCCTCGGCCCCCTGGCGCAGCGATTCGATGCGATAGGCGGCATCGGCATCAGACGACACCATGACCACCGGAATCCGTGCCGTCAGTGGCGAGGCCTTCAGCGCCTGCAGCACGTCGACCCCCGTCATGTCCTGCAAGAACAGGTCCAGAAGGATGATGTCCGGCCGCTCAGAGCGGGCCAGCTTCAAAGCCTCGATCCCGCCCGAGGCCATGATTGCATTATACCCCGCCGCAGCGAGTTTGACCTTGAAGACGATGCGGTTCGTCGCGACATCGTCTACGATGAGGATCTTGCCGAGCATTCTGCCAAACGGTCCGATCGTTAAGAGTTGGCCTTCATCATGATGTGCAACTCGTTAATAAATCCTTTCCACCCGGCTAATATAATCGTGAAAACTGGAGATGACCGATGAAATCCATGGGAAAAACCCCTGAATATGGGCGGGAAGCCGCCGAAACCCTGGGGGCGCAGGCCCTGGAATGGCTGGCGGGCGATCCGGAAAGGTTAACCGGCTTTCTGTCGGCCAGCGGGCTTTCTCCGCGCGAATTGATGCAGGGCGCCGCCGATCCGGCCATGCTGGGGGCGGTGCTGGATCATCTGATGACGGCGGATGACTTGGTCATGGCCTTTTGCGACGCGATGGGGTTGAACTACATGGCTCCGCAAGCGGCGCGGGCGGCATTGCCGGGAGGTGAGACATGGCATTGGACATAAGGGCGGTCCTGTTCGACAAGGACGGCACGCTGTTTGACTTCCGGCAAAGCTGGGGCGGCTGGACGGCGCAGATGCTGCAGCACCTGGCGCCGGTGACGACGGGCGACCTTGCGACCGCCTTGGGCTTTGACCCGGTGGCCGTGGATTTCGCGCCCGATTCGGTGGTCATCGCCTCGACCATGGAAGAGATCGCGGCGGTGATCGCGGCCCATGTGACCCTGCCTTACCCCGAGATCGTCGCCTTGATGGAAGAGATCGGCACGGCCGCCCCCATGGTCCCGGCCGTCGATCTGCCCGCGGTGCTGGGCGCGTTGAAGGCGCAGGGCCTGGCGTTGGGGCTGGCCACCAATGACACCGAGGCCCCGGCGCGCGCCCATCTGCAAGGCGCGGGAGTCCTTGAGCTTTTCGATTTTGTCGCGGGCTGCGATTCGGGCTTTGGCGGCAAGCCGGCGCCGGGGCAGCTTTTGGGCTTTGCCAAGGCCATGGGGCTGGCCCCGGCCCAGATCGCCATGGTGGGCGACAGCCTGCATGACCTGGATGCGGCACGGGCCGCGGGCATGGTCGGCATCGGCGTGCTCAGCGGCCCCGCCCCCCGCGCCAAGCTGGCCCCCCATGCCGCGGTCGTCTTTGACACGATTGCCGAAATCGGACCCTGGCTTACGCGCGCATGACCCCCGAAGCACTGCAAGACCTGGTGGGCCTGCCGTCCATGGCGGCGGTCAACCTGCATATGGAAACCGACAGTCATTTCCTGGAGCTGCATCACTTTGGCTTCGACCTGCTGGTCGTGACGTTCGAGGATGCGGGCTCTGGCATGGAACGGCCCGACCGCTATCGGACGGGCTGGGGGGCGGCGCCCTTCTTGCGGCGCGGGGTCTCGGTTCTGGCGGTCAAGCCGCGGCGGCGGAGCTTTTATACGCCCCCCGACCTGGGCGCGGCCTTTGCGCGGATGCGGCCCTTTCTGGACCGCTATGGCGCCCTTGTGACCTATGGCATGTCGATGGGCGGCTTTGGCGCGCTGACCTATGCCGATACTTTGGGCGCCGACCGGGTCGTGGCGGTGGCGCCGAAATCGACCTATCGGCCGATCAGCCCCTTTGCGCAGCGCTTTGCCGATGCCGCGGACTGGGACCATTCGGGCCCGCTGGGTGATGCGCCCGAGGGCTGCAAGACCCCCGCCGATGTCTGGCTGTTGCATGACCGGATGGAGCGGCAGGACCGCTGGCATGCCGACCGCTTCCAGGGCGCGAACATCCGCCACCTGGGGATGCCCTATTTCGCCCATGGCGTGCCGCGGATGCTGCAGAATGTCGGCGCCTTGGGCATGGTGGTTGACCTGATCGTGACCGGGCAAATCGACCGCACCGCGCTGTATCAAAAGGCGCGGGCGCGGCGCGAATTCGCGCAGTATCAGAATTTCCTTTATGCCAAGGCGCGCCAGCATCGGGCGCATATGCCGCGGCTTGAAGCGCTTCTTGGCCCCGATCCCGGGCATGATCCGGCGGCCATCGCGCGGTTCGATGACAAAAACGACGAGTTTTCGTCGCTAACAGAGTAAGCGCCGCTCTCGGCTTTCGTTCATCTTGCCACAACGCCGGCAAGGCGGAGTTCACGGAGGGTTGGGCATGACCGAAGAAGTCACCAAGCGGCGTCGCGCCGGGGGCAGGGCGGGCAACAAAGAGCGCGCGGGGACCTCGGCCATCGACCAGATGCCCTGGCGCCTGCCGATCAACCCCGACCGCCCGACCGAGCCCCTGGACGAAGACGGCGTGCAGGCCGTCCACCGCGCCACGATGCGCATCCTGCGCGACATCGGCATCGAATTCCTGAACCCCGAAGCGCTGGAGATCATGCGCAAGGCGGGCTGCAAGATCACCGGCACCAATGTCCGCATCGACGAAGATTTCGTGATGGAGATGCTGGCCCGCGCGCCCGAGACTTTCACCATGACGCCGCGCAACCCCGACCGCGAGCTGATCATGGGCGGCAAGTATATGCTGTTCGGCAACGTGTCCTCGCCGCCGAACTCTTGGGACCTTGAACGCGGCAAGCGGCCGGGCACGATGGAATCCTTCCGGGAATTCATCAAGTTGACGCAGTATTTCAACTGCATCCACTTTGCCGGCGGCTATCCGGTCGAACCCATCGACGTGCATCCCTCGGTCCGTCACCTGGACTGCCTGTATGAAAAGCTGACCCTGACGGACAAGGTGGTCCATGCCTATTCGCTGGGGGTCGAGCGGGTCGAAGACGTCATGGAGATGGTCAAGATCGCAGGCGGTCTGACCGAAGAGGAATTCCAGGCCAAACCGCGGATGTATACCAACATCAACTCGGTCTCGCCCTTGAAGCACGATTTCCCGATGCTGGATGGCGCGATGCGGCTGGCGCGGCGCGGTCAGCCGGTGGTGGTGACGCCCTTTACCCTCGCGGGGGCCATGGCGCCGGTGACGCTGTCGGGCGCGGTGGCGCTGTCGCTGGCCGAGGCGCTGGCCGCGATTTGCCTGTTGCAATATATTGCACCCGGTTGCCCGGTGGCGATTGGAACCTTCACGTCCAATGTCGATATGAAATCGGGGGCGCCCGCCTTTGGGACGCCGGAATATATGCGCGCCACGCAGATGACCGGGCAATTGGTGCGGCATTACAAGTTGCCGATGCGGTCTTCGGGGGTTTGCGCGGCCAATGTGCCGGATGGTCAGGCCATGTGGGAGACGTCGAATTCGCTGTGGGCGGCCGTGCAGTCGCGCACAAACATGGTCTATCACGCGGCCGGTTGGCTGGAAGGCGGGCTGATCGCCAGCCCAGAGAAATTCGTGATGGATTGCGAAGTCCTCCAGATGATCCAGCGCTATTTCGAAGAGGCGACATTCGCCACGACGGACGAGGACCTGGCCTTTGACGCAATCAAGGAGGTGGGGCCCTCGGGGCATTACTTCGGCGTGGCCCATACCCAAGCGCGCTATGCCACGGCCTTTTACGCCCCCATCGTCAGCGATTGGCGCAACTATGAGGCCTGGAACCTGGACGGCGCGCAATGGACGGCAGAGCGCGCGCACAAGATCTACAAGGCGATCCTGGCCGACTTCGAGGCGCCCGCGATGAACGGCGATCACCACGAAGAGCTGAAGCGTTTTGTCGCCAAGCGCAAGCAAGAGGGCGGCGCGCCGACGGACTTCTAAGCGGGGATTGCGCCGGCTGACGCCGTCGCCCCACCGGGGGGCGTGCCGCCCCCCGGACCCCCCGCCCAAAGGGGAGCACGCTCCCCTTTGGAAACCCCGTGAATATTTGGGTCAGTGTGAAAGGGGCGTGCTTGGGGGCGGCTTTGCCCGGGTCGGACCCTGGTCCCGAGACGGAAGGCAAGATGCGCAGTATATGCGACGGCTTGGACGGGCCCGCGTTTTTGAGGCCCGCGTTTCTGAGGCCGGCAGTTTTTGAGGCCGGCAGTTTTTGAGGCCCGCGTTTCTGGGAAGGAAGTCGGGGCGCATTGTCGGCGTGCATGTGGCCGCGCCCCCCGGACCGGCCAAATCCGCCCGAACATACATTCGTATAACCTAGGATTTTTAGCCCTTCTTAACCTGGTGGCCGTAACCTGCCGGAAATGAGGGTGTGATGCTGGGCTTGATCAACCGATCTTTCCAATTCTTTGTGATCGACACTTGGGGTGTCGAGGCCTGGGAAACCGTGGCCTCGGCCATCGGTCTGCCCTTCGCCGGGTTCGAGGCTATGCTGTCCTACGACGATTCCGCCCTGGATCGGGTCATCGACGCCTCTTCCGCCCTGTTGCACCGAAGTCGATTCTCGTTGATGGAGGATTTGGGGACCTATCTGGTCGCCCATGAACGTCAGGCCACGGTCCGCCGCCTGTTGCGCTTTTCTGGTGCGAATTTTACCGATTTTCTGTCGTCGATCGAAGAGCTGCCCGACCGTGGCCGCCTGGTTCTGCCGGATCTGGACCTTCCGGGGCTGGCCCTTTCGGACCTGGGCGGCGGGGCCTTTCGGCTGCGCTGTCTGTCGCCGATCTCGGGGGCGGGTCATGTCATCATGGGGCTCTTGCGCGCCATGGCCGATGATTACGGCGCGCTGGTGCTGCTGGAACATCTGGGGGTCGAGGGCGAGGAAGAGGTGATCTCGATCCAGATTGCCGACCTGGAACTTTACGCGGCGCGCCCCTTCAGCCTGGGGATCTCGGCATGAACAAGCCCGTGTCCCGCAAATCCCTGCCCCTGGCGCCAGAGGCCTTTGACCACTTGATGCCGCTGCATCTGCGGCTGAATGGCTTGGGGCAGATCACGGCGCTTGGCCCGACGCTGGCCCGGCTCTTGCCGGCCAATGTGCTGGGCCTGTCGCTGTTCGACGTTTTCGACCTGCGTCGCGCCCGGGGGCCTGCCGATGTCGCGGGCCTGATGTCCCAGGCCGGAGAGCGGCTGCACCTGACCTTCCGGCCCGAGTTTCGCAGCCCCGGCGCAAGACCGATCCCGTTTCGCGGCATGGCGATCCCCTTGGCCGACCGCTCGGGCCTGGTGGTCAACCTGTCCTTCGGGCTGGGGGTGGTCGACGCGATCCGTCACTATGGCCTGACCGACAGCGACTTCGCGCCGACCGACCTGGCCCTTGAGATGATGTATCTGGTCGAAGCCAAGACCGCCGCCATGGATGCGCTGCGCGGTTTCGCCATCCGCCTGCAAGGCGACAAGCAGATGGCCGAGGCCCAGGCGATGACCGACACGCTGACGGGCCTGCGCAACCGCCGGGCTCTGGCCCAGGCGCTGGAACGGCTGTCGCGCGGGACGGCGCCCTTTGCGCTGATGCATCTGGACCTGGATTTCTTCAAGGATGTCAACGACACGCTGGGTCATGCCGCGGGCGACCATGTCTTGCGCCGCGTGGCCGAACTTCTGATGCAGGAGACGCGGGCCGAGGATACCGTGGCCCGGGTGGGGGGCGATGAATTCGTGGCCGTTTTCCCCGATCTGGTCGATCCGGACCGTTTGGGCGCCATTGCCCGGCGCATCATCGAGGTTCTTTCGCGCCCCATCGCCTTTGAGGACAAGCTCTGCCGGATTTCGGCGTCGATCGGCATCACGACTTCGCTGGCCTATGAGGTGACCGACATCGCCCGGATGGAGCAGGACGCGGACGAGGCGCTTTACGCCTCGAAGCGTGGCGGGCGGGGCAGGGCGATCTTCCACCCCGGAACCAGTCACGCGCCCAACCCCGTGATCCCCGACCGTCGCCATCCTTAGGCGGCGCTCCGGGGCTTGGGCGGGTTCGTTCCGGCGGGGGCCTTGGCAGGGAAGGGGCTGCCCGAGGTTGACGCGACCAAAGGCGGACCGCGCACGACAAGGCGGGGCTGGCAGGCCCATGGCAGACCCCCTCGCCGCGGGTGGGGCACGACTGGAGAAAGAGGCCCTTGAGGACACGGTCAAGGCGGGCCCGCAAGCGCCGGCAAGTTTCAAGGCGGAACATTATGGGCCACATCTTTCGGACCCGCCTCAATGCGAAAAACGGCGCCACGCCTGCGCCAATATGGTCCCCCATCCTCACGCCGCCCCCGCGCGCGAGGGTCATTGTGAGCCACTCCGAGCGGCAAGAGATGACCGAACTCCCCGCCACCTGCAGCACGAGGGGCATTGGGTGACGCGGCCCGCGGCACGTTTCGCGGGCAGTCCCATTCCGGCGCGCGGGTGTCATTGGGGCGCCTTCATCTGGCTCTTGCACCCGGTCCATCCCCATTCCCTGACGCCCGTCCTCGGTCATGCAAGGGGGCACACGGCACCGCGCGCCCGACCTTTGGTGCGGCGAGGCTGACCGGGCCAGACCGGCATGGGACACCTTGTCGCGTCTGCGTAAAAGGCAGGTCATCGCCGGAAACGACAGGACATCGGATCTCTGGTCCGGGAGCCGGCACCAACCAGCGCCCTAGGGTCCGACATCCAGACGCAAAGCGCGCGCCCGACGCGGGACGATTGCCCCGCAAGGGTCCGGCGGCCATCGCAAAAACGCCCCCGAGGTGCGGCCAACTACAAGGATCTGGGACAGTTTTGCCGCCTTCATGCCCGGGCCGTTCACTCCGATGCGGCACGACAAGCGGCGCCTCGCGCCCCCCCATCCCGCCAGGTGCCGACCTGGCGCCATAAGCTGCTGATCCGGAAGCGCGAAGCCCCGCGCCCCCCCCCCATCGCGCACTGTCAGGACCAACGCGCATCCCCGGAGCGGGCGCTCTGCCCAAAGAGGCAGCGCCCGGGTCGGCCAGGACGCAGTCGGCGCAATGCCTCCCTTGCCCCGCGCCCCACATCCCGCTAGCCCGGGAGGATGACCCTTTCCCCGCTCTGGCCGCTCCTCCTTGTGCTTTCGGTGCTTTTGACCGGCGTCCTTCAGGCCATCCACCTGCCGGCGGCCACGCTCCTTGGGCCCATGGCCGCCGCGATCTTCATGGCGCTGCGGCTGCGGCCCCCCGCGCTGCCGGCCGCCGCCCCGCACCTGGCGCAGGGCCTGTTGGGGCTGATGATCGCGCAAAGCCTGCCCGCCGCCATGCTGCCCGAGCTTGCCACCCGCTGGCCGCTGATCCTGGCGGGCACCGCCGCCACCCTGACCCTGTCGAGCCTCTTGGGCTGGCTCCTGTCGCGCAGCCCGCTGATGCCCGGCACGACCGCCCTTTGGGGCTCGATGCCGGGGGCGGCTTCGGTCATCACGTTGATCTCGCAGGATTTCGGCGCCGATGCGCGCCTTGTGGCCTTCATGCAATACCTGCGGGTGGCCCTGGTGGCACTGTCGGCGGCGCTGATGGCGCGCCTTGCGGGGCTGCATACCCAGGCCGAGGTCGGCTGGTTTCCCGCCCTCGGCCTGGGACAATTGGCGCTGACCCTGGCGCTGGCGGCGGGCCTTGCCTGGGCCGGCCTGCGCTTGCGCCTGCCCGGGGGCGCTTTTCTGGCCCCGATGCTTGCGGGGCTGGCGCTTTTGCACCTGACGCCCGTGACCTTTGCCCTGCCGCCCTGGCTGATGGCGCTGGCCTATGCGGTGATCGGCTGGACCGTCGGCCTGCGCTTCACCCGCGCCGCGCTGGGCGCTGCACTGCACAGCTTTCCCCGTGTCCTGGCCGCCATTCTGACGCTGATGACGGCCTGTGGCGGCTTGGCGCTGGCGCTCCATCACTTGGCGGGCATCGACCTTTTGACCGCCTACCTGGCCACCTCGCCCGGAGGGGCCGATTCCATCGCCATCATCGCCACCCAGGTCAGCGTCGATGTGCCCTTCGTCATGACCATGCAGATGACCCGCTTTCTGGTCATCCTCTTTGCCGGACCAAGCCTCGCCCGGCTCTTGTCTTCAGGACAAAAGCGCTGAGACCGCGGCTTCGATCTCGCCCCCCAATGGCGCCGCTCCCGAGCCCCAGGTGCCCACGACGCGACCTTCGCCATCAAATAGCACCTTGTTGAAGTTCCAGCGCGGCACGAAGCCCAGGGTCTTGGCCAGCCAGGGATAGGGGCCGGCGGCTTCGGGGCCTGTCACTTTGCTGATCTCGGTCATGGGCAGGGTCAGGCCGAAGGTCAGCTCGCAAAAGTCCTTCACCTCGCCGTTGCTGGTCTTTTCCTGGTGGAAATCATCCGAGGGCACGGCCAGCACCACAAGACCCCGCGCGGCCCATTTGTCCTGCAAGGCCTGCAGGTCGCCATATTGCGGCGTATATCCGCAAAGCGAGGCGCTGTTGACCAAAAGCACGACCTTGCCCTTGAAATCGCCCGAGGAAATCTGCCCGCCTTCGATCGAGGGCATGGCCCAAGCGGGGGCGGGGCCGGTCAGGGCCTCGGCGGACAAGGGGGAGGCGGTCATGGCTAGGGCTCCGATCAGGGGCAAGGTCAGGGCAAGCAGACGGCGGCGGGTGGGATGCGTCATGGCGAACTCCTTGGTGGAGGCATCCCTAGGATATGGCGCAAAGATCGTCCCCGCCAAGGGGCGCGGGGGCTGTAAATCGGGCGGTTGCCAAGGATCCTGGCGCCTTTGGGTGATGGGCTTTGCGCCTTGGGACCCGGCGCCGATCCGGGGGCGCCATGAGGTTGGCGCACGGGGGGCCGGGCTGGAGGTAATGGCCCGGGAGCAGGCCGGGAAGGTCCTCCCGGTGTGCGGCGCGGGAAATGAGAGGCCCCGGCGCCCTGTCGGGAGGATTGCAGGGGCGCGATCCACTTTGCCGGCCCGGGGCTTTGTCGCCCGGCGAAGGCGCGGCTCAGGTCTGGAAAGCGGCCTGGCTCTCCGCTTGGCGGTCCGCGGGTCCGGGGGCGATTTTTCACAGATTGCCCCTTGCCACCGCTTGCCGCTTTGGGTAGAGAACCGCCACCGAAAGCGTGGCCCGTTCGTCTATCGGTTAGGACACCTGGTTTTCAACCAGGTAAGAGGGGTTCGACTCCCCTACGGGCTGCCATTTTGCCGAATTTCGATTGCGCTTAACACTGCGCAATTGAAAAGACCCACCAGCCATAGGTCGACGAAGCAAGCTTGCCCATGCAGGCCAGGTTTCCGCCACCACTTGAACATCTCTTCAGTGGGGATGCAAAGGAATGGTCCGGCTTCTTGGTGGCGTCTGCATGCTTATGAAGGAGTGCGGCGACACAGGGCGCAACAGCCTCCCATAGGGTCGGCGGTTGGGCGGCGTGACGCCCGAAGGTCAGACAGCCCCGGCCGCCATCCCGTCAAGATCCCCGTCGGGGCGCTATCCACAGCGGTGCAGGCCGGGCGTCAAAGCCCCCATGCGCAAAGGTCGCGCCCGACCGTCGGCCCCAGGTTGCAGATGTCACCGGAAGCGGAGACCGCGGCAAGCGGCCCGTCAAAGCCGGGTCATCCGCCCGCTCACCAGCGCAGAAACCGATGGCCCAGCCAGGCACCCAGGCTGGCTGTCAGGGCGATGGCAAGGCCATACCAGGCTACGAAAAACAAAGGCGAATCCTCGATGCAATGCAGGGCATAGCCCGCCGCGGCGCCCGCGCCGACTGCGGTGCCAAGCAGCGCGCCCGTCAAGACCGGACGTGTCGGCGCGGTCTGGCGAAACAGGGCGATGCCCGCCATCAGGGGAAGTGCCGCAAGCAGAACAATCGACCCAAGGCAGGCAAGGGCGGTTTGTCCGGCAATCTCGGCCAGCACGGGGCTTTCGGCACGCGACAGGCGAAGGGCGGCCAGAACAAGAGCCAGCGCAACCGGAATGGCCAGCGGCCACAGACCGACCCGCTCGGCCGGACGGGACGACCGCAGAGCAAGCCAGATCGCGGCGGCCGACATCAGGACCGGCAGGACCGTCTTGGCCTGAACCGCCAGATGGGCCCAGGCCGGGGCCAGGTCAGCGCGCAGGCCGAAGCCCGCAAAAAACAGCCCAAGTCCGGCCACAAGCAGTCCCGCCATCCCGCCTAGCGCGGTGACAGGGTTGAACCGCGCTGGCGCAGGCGATGCCGCGAGAACCCGGATCAGGTCTTCCGTGCTGCTCTTGTCCGTCATTTCATCATCCTTTCGGCCAGGGCCGACAGCCGCCGCATCGCCCGATGCAGCGCAACCCGCGCGGCTCCGGCCGTCATTCCGATCGTCTCGCCCGCCTCTTCGGCACTCTTGCCATCCAGCGCCACGGCCCGCACCAGCATGGCAGAGCGCGTGTCGATCAACCGCAACATCACCTCGGCATCCCGCCCGGACAGGGGCGTGGCCACATTCTCTGCCGGCAGCTCATCGGCAAAATCCTCGATCGGCAAGTTCACCGCAGCCCCGCGCCGCCGGAAGGCATCGACCACCTTGTAACGCGCCACCGCATAAAGCCAGGGCCGGACCGGCAGGTCCCGCCGCCAGGTCTGCCGCTTGAGGTGGATCGAAAGCAGCACCTCTTGCAGGATGTCTTCGTGCTGGTCGGGCGGCAAGCCGTCGCCCCTCCGCCGGATCACGGCGCGCAGCGTCGGTGTCACGGCCTGCAGGAACCGCGCGAAGGCCGCGCCATCCCCGTCATTGGCGCGCGCCAACAAAACCTCCCACGCCTCGTCCTGCTGCAATCGCCCCTCCACTCCAGACAGGCCCAGCTTAACCGAAGCTGGCAGTCCGGAACAGTCACCGTCGGGTGAAAGGTTGAAGGCCACCATCATCTTGGCACCGCCAGTGCCAGCGGCGCGCATCGGTCTGCCAAAGGACTTCCCCCGCGACGGGCTGAAAGGCAGGCCAGGGCCAGATCCATCAGCCCCCCGTCCTCGGGTCGAACCCTGCCAGATGGTCCAGCGACCACCGCCCCGGCCCCCGCGCCACCAAGGCCAGCAGGGGCGCAATCCAAAGCCCATGCGTCATCCAGGCATCGGGATAGACGAAGATCTGGATCACCAAAGTCATCCCCACAAGGCCAAGCGCCGAAAGCCGCGTGGCCAGGCCAAGGATCAACAGCAGCGGCAAAAGGTGCTCTGCCGCCGTCGCCATCACGGCCGCAACCTGATAGGGGATCAGCGGCAGGGCATATTCATGCTCGAACAGGAACCAAGTGGAGTCCTTGATCCACAGCCCCTCGACCTTGGTTTGCCCCGACTGCCAGAACACCAGTGCCGGAAAGACCCGCAGCATCAGGGCGACCGGCGCATCGGGGAGGGCCGAGAGGGCCAGGTTCAGCTTTCGGATCATCGCAGGTCACTCCTTCACATCGACAATGGCACCCGCCCGCATTAGCGACACGAGCAGCGGTTGCAGGTCATGCCCCGGTTCGGCATGCCGGGCGGCGTCCGCGGCGACGGACAGGCGATCCCCGGCCAGCAGCACCCGCAGCACCGCCGCATCCCCCGGACCGACGGCCCGCACCGGCACCTGAAACGCGGCATCGCGCAGGATCAGCGCGGTCTGTGGTCCAAGGGGCAGGGGCTGGGGTGACGCCTCGGCGCCCGGTTGGTTCCGGGCCCAGATCGACACGGCCGGATGGGCCAGCCGCACCAGCAAGACAGAGGGATGCAGCACCAGCCGGACCCGGTCCGGATCGGCCGCGGCAATCCGCGCAGGATCGACGGGCCGGGCATCGGCCGCATGGAAGGCCTGCCCCCGCGCGACCTCGATGCGGGCCACGTCACCCAGATAGGGATAGGGCGCCAAGGGCGGGAAGGCCTCCAGAAAGGCCGCGAACCCGTCGCCCCATTCGGCCAGGACCGGCGATTTCGGACGGTCGGTGTCCGCATAAAGCCGCGCCAGGGGGGCAAAGAAGGCCTCGCCCACCAGACGCTGGATCACCGGAAACCGCGTCGCCAGGGCCTGGGTCAGGCTGACGGTGACATTGTTGCGATAAACGGCAAAGCGGCGCTCCACCTCGGCGGGATCGCGGGCCACCAGCCCGGCAGGGACAGGCCCCCCCCGCAAGGCGGCGTCAAAGCCCGCGACGACATCAGGATGCGCGTGCAAGGCCCATCCCCCCTTTGGCGAGGATATGCCCCGCCCGCGCGGCCTCGGCCGCCAGCACGGGCCAGTCGGGCAGGTCATTGTCCCATTCGACCAGCGTGGGCAAAGGCCCGGCCACCGCGATGACCTCGGCGAAAAGCGCCCAGACCGGGTCCGCCACCGCCGCCCCATGGCTGTCGATCAGCAGCGGTCCCGAGGGCAAGGCCTCGGCCTCATGCCCGCCCAGATGGAGTTCGCCCACAAGATGCAAGGGAAAGGCCGTCAGATACGCGCGGGGATCGGTGCCATGATTGGTGCAGGACACGAAAACATTGTTCACATCCAGCAGCAGCCCGCATCCCGTGCGCCGCGCCACCTCGGACAGGAATTCGGGCTCGGGGATGGTCGATTGCGCGAAACACAGATAGGTCGCGGGGTTCTCCAGCAACATCCGCCGCCCCAATGTCGCCTGAACCTGATCGACATGGTTGCAGACCAGGCGCAAGGTTTCCTCGGTATAGGGCAAGGGCAGCAGGTCGTTCAGATAGTCCGCCCCGTGACTGGACCAGGCCAGATGCTCCGAGAAGCTCTCGGGCTGATAGCGGTCGCACAGCCGAGCCACACGGGCCAGATGGTCCGGGTCCAGCCCCCGCGCCCCACCGATCGACAGGCCCACCCCATGCACCGACAGCGCATGATCGGCCCGGATCGCGGTCAACTGCGCATGAGGCAGCCCCCCCGCCCCCATGTAATTCTCGGCATGGATCTCGAAAAAGCCGATCCCGGCCGCAGAATGGCGGATCGCGGCGAAATGCTCGGGCTTGAAGCCGACGCCGGGCAGATCGGGAAGCAGGTTTGGCAACATGGCGCATCCGTCCAGATGAAAGCGGGCGCGCGGAACCGCCGCGCGCCTCTTGGGCCAGACCATGAAGGTCAGACCATGGAGGTCAGACCTTGGGGGGGGTCAGGCCTTCGGAAGATCGCGTTCCAGCGCCTCAAGCGAACCGCTGCGCGCCATGCCATCCATGCCCATCGGCAGCTCCATCGTCATGCAGGTGCCCGCCGGGACCAGCTTCCAGGAATTGCCCTGATAATCGACCTTCGAGGTGCCGGCGCAGGTCGTGCCCGGCCCGGCTGCACAGTCATTCTGCCCGGCCATCGCCACGCCAAAGCACTTTTCCATATCTTCTGCCATCACGGGCGTCACAGCCATCGCGCCAAGCGCGCAGGCCAGAGAAGCACCGAAAACCAGGCGGGACGTCGTCGCAGTCATGTCAATCTCCCTGTCAAACCGGAAAGGCCATCTGCCTTCCACCAAGCAATTCGCCGCAGGGCGCGGGGTCGTTACAGGGGCCACGGTTTCGTGATGGGCGCCTTGTGCGCCGTGACATCGGCAACCCGGGCGCGGCGTCTCCGGGGCTGCCACAGGTGCCCGCGCCTGGTCCTTGGGGCGGGCTTTGCGCCATGGCCAAGGACCCGCCACCTTGCGGCGCGGGTCGGGCATGGTGTCGATACCTTGACCACCAAGCGTCAGGCCCCCCGGGGCCTTATTGGCCAAGGCCGATTTGTGCCATGAAGGACTGGTTGTCCCAGAAGAGGTATTCCTCCTCCATCGTGCCGTCCTTGCCCCAGCGGCTGACGGTCGACATGGCGATGCGGTAGGGCTTGCCGGTGGGGGCGATCTCGGTCCCGTCGGCCAGCTTCATCGGCTGCGAGAAGGTGCCCTCCATATACCCCACGACCGAGGTCCATTCGCCGTCCTGCAGCTTGACCGGATGTTCCAGGATGCGCGTGTCGGGGGCAAAGGAGAACATGTATTTCAGGTCGGCGATATGGGCGTCGATGCCATCCGTCACGCGGCCATCGGGCCAGTGGACGCGGACATTCGCGCCGTGGCTTTCCTTCAACCGGTCCCATTTCTGGCCGGTGAAGACGTCGAAATCCAGCGTGTCAAAGGTGGCCAGGTGCTGTTGGCCCAGCTTTTCGGCCTCGCGGTAGGCTTGCAGGTCGGCGGCGTCATCGGCTTGGGCTGCGAAGGGCAAAGCCATCAGCGTCAGCAGGGCGAAGGTCTTGAGTTTCATCGTCTATTCCTTGACAGGGTCGGTTGCGATGCCCCCTTATGCGCCTTGCAAGTTCGGGCGAATACGGCGAAGCTGGCGGAATACTTTCGCCAAGGTGTTCGCAATGGATACGGTTCAGGGCTTCAAGGTCTTTGTGGCCGCGGTGCAAGGCGGCTCTTTCTCGGCGGCCGCAGAGCGGCTGGGGCTCTCGCCCAAGCTGGTCTCGAAATACATGGCCGAACTGGAACTTCGGCTTGGCGCGCAGCTGTTGCAGCGCACGACGCGCAGACTGGGCCTGACGGCGGCGGGGGAAAGGCTGATGGCCAGCGCGCCCGACTGGCTGGACCAACTGGACGAGATGACCGGTGCCCTGCACGAAAGCGGGCGGGGCCTGACGGGGGTCTTGCGGGTGGCCTCCTCGGTGGCCTTTGGCGAATTGCATGTCATGGGCCTCTTGAGGCGGTTTCGGGCGCTGCATCCCCTGGTTCGGGTCGACCTGCGCCTGTCGGACCGCTTTGTCGACCTGGCCTCCGAGGGGATCGACCTGGCCATCCGCATCGGGCGGCTGGACAATTCCGCCCTGATCGCCCGCAAGCTGGGGCAGGTGCGGCTTTTGCTGGTGGCCGCGCCCGGATACCTGGCCGCGCGGGGGACGCCGGGGGCGCTCGCGGACCTTGCCGCCCATGACTGCATCCGGGATACCAACCTGCGCGAAGGCGCCTGGACCCTGGCCGAGCAGGGCCATCTTCAGCGCATCGTGGTCAACGGGCCTTGGGCGGTGAACTCGCCGCGGGCGGCCTGCGACCTGGCCTTGGCCGCAGAGGGGATCGCGCTCAGCCCCGATTACATGGTCCGCGACGCGCTGGCGCGGGGGGACCTGGTACAGGTGCTTTGCGCCTCGGCCGCGCCCGCGCTGGACATTCACGCGGTGCATCTGACCCAACGCAGGCTGGCGCGGCGGACAAGGGCGCTGCTGGACTTCGTGGCCCGCGACGGGTTCGACGGCTATCTGGGCTGAAGGCTCAGGTTGGCAAAGAAGCCCTCGGTGCCGATATCGACCCAGAGCCCGATGAGGCCGGGGCGGGGGGGCAACTTGCCTTCGCCCTCCAGCACCAGCACTCCGTCAACATGGGCGGTGAAGTGCCGCCCCCGCAGCGTCACGCAAAGCCGCGCCCAGCGGCCCGGGGCAATATCGGCTGCGGCCTCGAACCGGTCGGGATGGGCTTGGCGCAAGACGTCGAACGGGTGGTCGGGATAGGCGTAATACTGCACGGCCCGGGTCTTGCGCGGCGGCGCGGCCGGGCCATTGGTCGGGCGCAGATAGACGGATTCGTAGGTCCCCAGGTCCTCTGCCACCCGGTAGGCCAGCCCGATGAAGCCCCGTGCATAGTCCGGCGCATCGGGCAAAAGATCGCCGCACAGGTCGACCGTGATCACGCCATCCTCCATCACCTCGGGCAAAAGCAGAAAGGTCGGTTGGTCGACGTAATCCACCCCCGGCTTGCCCGCCCGCGTGGTTTGGTCCAGCGCAATCCTCAGGCAGGGGCGGTCGTGATCGGTGGCCAGGACCTCGACCTTGTTGGCGATGGCGCGCGGCGGGATCTGGTGCAGGTCATGGGTCATGTACCGCAGAATGGCGCGACCCCTGGCCCGGGGCAAGGCCGATGCCGCCGCCTGGGTCTTTATCCGCTGTTACTAGCCCCCCGGACCCGGTAAGGGTGCCAATCGTTGGAATGTCGGGACATCGCATGGCGCAAAATGCCACCATCTATAAAGTCGAGCTTTCGGTTTCGGACATGGATCGTCATTACTACGAGACCCATAAGCTGACCGTCGCAAAGCACCCTTCGGAAACCGAGGAACGGCTTATGGTGCGCCTCATCGCCTTTGCGCTGAATGCCCATGACAGCCTGGAAATGACCAAGGGCATCTCAACCGAGGACGAGCCCGACATCTGGCAAAAGAGCCTGAGCGGTCAGCTTGAGGTCTGGGTGGCGCTTGGACTGCCCAGCGAAAAGGTGGTGCGCCAATCCTGCAGCAAGGCCGACAGGGTGATCGTCTATCCTTACGGCGGAAGGATTGCCGACATGTGGTGGGACAAGATCAAGGCCAGCACCCTGCGGTTCGAAAACCTGCAGGTGACGTGCTTTTCCGAAAAGGACACGGGCAATCTGGCCAAATTGGCAGGCCGCGCCATGAAGCTTCAGATCAACATACAAGAGGGCGAAGTGATGGTCGCCTCTGGTGACACCATCGTCAACCTGACCCCGCAGACGTGGAAATCCGGGACCTGAGGCGCGCGGGCTTTGACGTCAGGCCTTGCGCAAGGCGGTCTGGACGGCGCGCAAAATGTCGGACCGCGCGATCAGGAAGACGGCTGCGAACCCGCCCTGAACGACCAGACCCGGCCAGACCTGCGCGCCGCCAAGGGCGATCCGGGCAAGACAGGAGGCCGAACGACGGGGGGCCAAAGACAGGGGGGCCAAGGCGCACAAGGCAAGGTTCGCGAGATGATGTGCGACGGTCAGGACCATCGGGCAACCATCCACTGTGTTCCTATGCCGTGGGAAAAGAATGGCTTGCCTTGGATCGGCCTTTCGGGGGCCTTTTTGGGGGCTTGGCCCGAAGCCAGCCGGAAAGAAGTGTAATGTCACCGGCAAACCACGGGCGGTTGCGGAAGGCAGGTCGCTTGCACAGGCAGGCGGCCTTGGCCCGGGCGCAGTTCGGCCGCCGGTCTTGCGGGCTCCTCCGGCTGGTTTCCCTCAGGATCTTAACCGCAGACCCTCGGGATCGAAGAAGGCCTTGCGCGCCACGGTGGCGGCTTGGCCAAGGAGGCTGACCTTGGCGCCCTCGGTCGCGAATTCCGTTTCGATATGGGCGCTTGCCAGGACAGCCCCCAGGGAAAACCCGTGGTCGCAATAGGTGACATGTCCGATCTTGCGCCCCTCGGCCATCACGGGGGTCAGGGCCGGGACGGGGGTGTCGCCCGCCAGTTTCAGCCCGACCCAGGCGGTCTTGACGCCCGCATCGCGCACCCGCATCAGCGCCGCGCGGCCGATGAAATCGCCCTTGTCGAACTTGATGAAAGCATCGGTGCCGACATGAAAAGGGGTCAGGCTTTCATCCATGTCGATGCCATGGGCCGGATACAGCTTTTCCAGCCCCAGGGTGAACATCGCCAGCACACCGTAAGGGCGCAGGCCATGCGCGCCCCCGGCCTGGAAAAGCGCATTCCAGACGCCTGCCGCCTCATCGGCCGGCACGAAAAGCTCGAAGCCCAGCTCTCCCGTCACCCCCGTCCGCGAGATCATGACTCGGGTGCCGTCCAGATGGCCATGGGCAAAGCTCCAGCGCTTTAGCGCGGTCAGGTCGGCATCCGGGATCAGCCCTTGCAGCAGCGCGCGGGACTGCGGCCCCTGCACCGTCGGAAAGGCCACCGCGGCCGTGATGTCCGTGACATAGGCGCGGCGGCCCATGGCGTGGTGCATCGCCCAATCGCGGATCTTCAGCCGGTTGCGTGACCCCGAAACCATCAGGAAATGTTCGGAGGCCAGCCGGAACACCGTCAGGTCATCCATGATCCCGCCATCTGGCGCACAGACGCTGGCATAGCGCGCCTGGCCCGGCGCCATGCGGGCGGCATCGTTGACGATCAGGTGATTGACCAGGGCTTCGGCCTCGGGACCCTTGATGTCGATCTTGCCCATGGTGGACAGGTCCTGCACCCCGACATGCGCGCGGGTGTTCAGATGCTCGGCCCGGGGGTCGCCATAGCTGTGGACATTCAGGAATCCCCCGCCCACCGGCCCCATCTGGGCCCCCAAGGCCGAGGCGAGGGCGTGAAACGGGGTGCGGCGCAGGGTCATGGCAGTCTCCTTTGCCGCCAGAGTGCCATGCCGCAAGAGGTTGTCATCCGCAGGGCCGACGCGAAAGGGTCGCAAAGGGCGCAGACCGGGAGATTGCGCAAAGACGATGCCGCAAGCTCTGCATCCGGGATAGGCGGCGCCGTGTCGAAGTTGCCTCCCCAAGCGCGCGCCGCCCCCCAGGTCCGGGATCATGCCAAGGATCAACAGCACGGTTTCCGGGGCAACTCAGGTGCCGATCGGGAAACTGGCGCCCTGCATCCGAAAGAGCCCGCGCGGGCGCAAGGCCAGAACGGCGAACAAGACCAGATGCCCGGTCAGGACCTGGGCCTGGACCTGGGCCTGGGGCGAAATCGCGGCTCCGAAGGCCTGTGCGACACCCAGAAGGATGCCGCCCGCCAGGGTGCCCCAGAATGACCCCATCCCGCCGATGATCACCGCCTTGAATCCGAAGATCAGTTCGGCGGGACCGGAAAACGGGTTGAGGTTCGCGCGCATCGCCAAAAGCACCCCGGCCAGGGCAATGACAGCGCCATGGCCAGCGCGAAGACCTGCGGCGTCTTGACCCCGATCACGCGGGCCATTTCCGGATCATCCGATGTCGCCCGGAACGCCCGCCCCAGGATCAGCCCGACCGCGACCGCCAGCGTCAACAGGGGCAAAAGCCCCGGGTGGAGGGCGCCGAATTCCAGGCTTGCGGTCTCCAGCGCGCTGGAGGGCAGCTTTTGGGCATAGGTCGAAAAGCCGTTCTGAGTGGTCACGGCCAGACCGAAGGTCACAAGCAGGGGCGGAAGGACATCGCCGCCCATGGTCCGCGTCAGGCCCGCCGCGGCGCCCTGCAAGGCCACCGCGCAGGCAGACCAGCGTGTCCGAGACCTTGCAGGCGCGTTCCATGCCCTGCTTGACGATGACGGGGTCGATGCCGAGGATCTCGGCCTAGACGTCGTTCACGACAATGGGCGCGAGGCCCCGCGCGTTTTCGTCGAACAGGATCAGTCCGGAATGGGCCACCAGCGCGCGGCCGATGGCCACCATCTGCTGTTGGCCGCCCGACAGCGACTGGGCCCGACAGTAACTGGGCCGGGTTGCGGCGCTTTTCGGCCAGGATCGGGAACAGGCGGTAGACCTTGGCGATGTCCCTGGGACCCTTGCGGCCATGGTCGGCGGCAAGAAGAAGGGTGCCCTCGACCGACAGCGACCGGAACAGCCGCCGCCCCTCGGGGACCATGGCGATCCCCAGGGCGGCCAGGGCATCCGAGGGAACCGCACCATCGGGCGCAGCGGGGCAAAAGCCCGGGGATGGCGCGAAACAGCGTCGTCTTGCCCGCGCCATTGGCCCCCACCCGCCCCAGGACCTCGCCCGGGGCCAGCGAGAACGACATGTCGAACAATGCCTGAAAGTCGCCATAGCCCGAGGACAGGCGGTCAATCGTCAGCAGGTCAGGCATCGGCGCTCTCTTCCGGGCCCAGATAGATCGCGGCGACTTCGGGGCTTTGCAGGATCGTGTCCGGCGGGCCCTCGGCGGTTTTCTGGCCGAAATCCAGCACCATGACCCGGTCGACCCCCCGCAACAGCGCATGCAAAACATGTTCGATCCAGATGATCGTGACACCTGAGGGCTTGATCGACAGGGTCAGGTCGATCAGGCTGTGACATTCGGCATCGGTCAGCCCGCGCGCGATTTCGTCCAGCAGCCTCAGCCAAGGCGCGGTGGCCATCGACCGCGTCACCTGCAAGGTCCCCTCGGGATTTCGACAATCCCATCGCCACGACCGCGCAAACGGTCATGCTTTGCCCACCGCGGCTTGACGGGGCTCAAGGCGTAAGGTCGCAATGCACTATCTGCAATATAATTTATCTTCTGCTTCCCGGTCTATCATTCTGGGCCACGCCTTGCAGCAAGGTTGCGGAGAGGGCGGCCAAAACCATGGCTCAGATGAAATTGGACTATGCCATCATCCAGATCGGTTATGGCCCAGTCCGCAAGGCTTTGGCGCTGTTCTTGCAGCGGCTGGGCTGGAAGGTCGAGGTCTTTGAGCGCGCGAACAGCTTTGTGCGCGAAAGCCTGGGGATCAAGCGGCAGGACCTGGGCTTCGAGACCGATTGGCGGGTCATCGACTTTGCGCTGAATGGTGGACTGACGGCGCTGGATCTGGGTATCCCGGACTGTGGCCAGTAGGCCAATCCGGTGCGCCCCACGACCATCGTTCCGGGCGGCATCGACGCCACTGGCCGCGTCAACCGCCGCTGGAAGTTCATGCGCCCGCCGCATGAGACCGGCGACGCGATGAACGAGGCAGCCAAGGTCTGGGCGCTGCTTTCGGCCTGGATCAAGCCCGATCAGGGCGAGCGGGTGCGCCACAGAGTCCATATCTTTCGCAGCCTGGTGGCCGATCGGTTCCCGGACGGCCGGGTGTTTCTTGCGGGCGATGCGGTCCATGTCATGGCGCCCTTCATGGGGCAGGGGATGTGCGATGTGTGGAACCTGGCCGGAGAGCTTGGCCCCCAATGGCGCGGTGCGCTTTGGGGGCAAGACCGGGTTTTGTGCCGGTGGGCTTTGCCCTGCGGCTTGACCGACTGGCCCTGGGATGGGCATTTCTTTGGCCGGGGAAGGGACCCGGCGACGGGCTTTACCTGGACCTGCCCCTTCTTCTGGGGCGCCAGCCAGAGCGTCGACAGCCATGCCGCGCTGTGGGATCAGCTGGAGACCAACAAGAAGGTCGGCGTCCCGTGGTCGAATGACAGCGACGGCGTGCCTTTGTCGAACAAGGATCACGGGCCGCCGCCGCTGTTTGCCGCCAAGGGCTATGAACTGGTCGATGCGGGCTTTCATCAGCCGCTGGCCGATGACGTCTCGGCCCAGATTGCGCAGCTGAAGGCGAACACCGTGACGAAAGCCGTCCATCGTGGGGCCGGTGTCCTGGATCAACGGCCCGGTCAAGAACGCCTGCCAGACGCCTCTGGTCGGCGGTCCATGGATTGCGCGGGGCGATGGCAAGGTCGACATCATCGTCTGCGAAAACCGATCCGCCGCCGAAATCCCGGTTCAGGCGCCCTGCAAGGCACTGGCGCAAAGCGGGGCACCGGCAGGAGCCCCCGGCGCTTGGCCCTTCACCACATCCGACTTGACCAGAATGCGCGTGGTCTTTTGCAGATGATCCCGCGACGCCTAGGTTGCGCGCCTGATGTCGCGGGCGATGGTCGCTGCGGTGATCGGCGCCTTGACCACGGCGGCTGCGGGCGCGACCCTGGCCAAGGCGCCGGCGGTCGCTGTTGCCGCAGGTCCGACCCCGAAAAGTCATCGGCATCGGTTTGAACGACAAGGATCATTCGGCCGAAAGCGGGTTCAGGCAGCCGGATTTTCCGACGATTTTCGGCCGCTTCAACGCGTCATGGATCGCCCATGGCGCGCCGATCCTGCGCCCGGCCTTCTCGGAGCAGCTGGATGACCAAGGCGAATTGGGCGTCCCCATCGGCAAAGCCGCGCGGGTTGTGTCCGAGGCCCGGGCCCATGTGGCGGGCTGGTCGATCTTTAACGACGCTTCGATCCGCGATGACCCGTTCAAGGCGCCGCAAGGGACGCCGGGCAAGAATTTCGACGACACCGGCGCCTTCGGCCCCTGGTTCGTCACCGCTGATGAACTGCCGCCGGGCTGCGAGGGGCTGATGCTGCAAACCAGGCTGAATGGCCAGGTGGTTCAGAAGGCCTCGATGTCCGATATGGTGTTTTCGGTGGCCAGGCTGATCCAGATCCTGTCGACCTTCCTGACGCTGAAGCCGGGCGATGTCATCGTCTCGGGCACGCCTTCGGGCGTGGGCCTGGCGCGCAAGCCGCCCTTGTGGATGCGCGACGGCGATGTGGTCGAGGTGGAAATCGACCGGCTCGGCCCCCTGACGAACCCGATCCGCGACCGCTGAAGGCTTCCTGCCCAGGCGCGCATCACCGGCTAAGTCGCCCTCACCAAACGGCCCGGCGCGCTGGGCATCCATGCGACGGATGCTGTCGATCTGACCGGGCCCGATCTGAAGGTGGCAGAGGAGTTTTACAAGACCCTCGGCCATGATGTCCGCGAAGAGGGCAACGGGCTGGGGCTTTGCACCTTCTGGTCAGGGCAGCACTGGGCCTCGATCAGCGAGGGCGGCGCAAGAAGCTGAACGTCCTGAGCTTTGCGGCCTTCGAAGAGGACTTCGCCCCGATCAAGGCCCCGATCTAGGCCCGGATCTCGGCAGAGGGGGGCCGCCTGATGGATGCGCCACGCGGCTTTGATGGCGACGGCATCTGGTTTCGCGACCACAATGGCGCGCTGATCGAGGTCAAGGTGGCCGACAAAGCCGCCCCGGATGCGAAAATGCCCTTCATCACCGGGTCCAGCCCTGCGGGGGTCGCGGGCGCCCAAGGTCCGGTCGCCCAAGGTCCGGCCGCATCGGCTGGCCCATGTGCTGGGGTCGCACTCCTTTCACTCTGTCCGCGACCCCTGGGGCAGCTGTGCGGAATACGCTGCCGACATCGACTGTATTCCCGCCACCTGCGACTGGGAGGCGGGTGACTTCCCGCCCGAGGATTCGATCTATCTTTGGGGACCCGAGATGCCCGGGGACTTCATCGTGAACCACGAGGCCGACGGATAACCTCGGCCTCCTGCGCTGGTGTGGTGACATGCGTTCGGCGGGGTGAATGAAGCGATCCGGGCCCCTGCTATGGCTGCGGGCCAAGCCGCCTGCGATGCTGTGACGGCAGCTTGACGCTGCGGCCCTTGGGCGTGCGATGGCTGCGGTCAGGGCGCCGCCACGGCTCGCCGTCGCATACGAATTCATTTTCAGTCTGTCTGGGATTCCGCCTGTCTGGCGCGAAAATCAAGGGGCGCCAAACAAAGCTCTTGCCTTGCGCGGGACGGCGGGCCTATCGTGCTTGCACACGTATGCAAATCCGATTCCCGGAGCAGGGCGGCGGCATGATCTTTGTTGTGAACCGGTCAATTCGACCGGCTGATCCTGATTGTCCTCGTGTTCAATTCGGCCGCCGTGGCATGGGAAACCGCGCCCGGGCCTATCACTGATGGCGGCATGACCGCCGGCTGAACGGAGACGACCATGGCTTCTCGCTTCAATAACCTGCCCGATTATATCCAGGGCGTCACTTATGAAATCTGGGAGGGCCGCGATATTGCCTCGCTGCACCAAGCTTATGGCAAGACCATGGTGGCCCGCTCCACCCTTGGCGTCATGGTTGGCGCCCATGAGGTGATCCATGACACGCTGGCCAGCCAGGCCGCCTTTCCCGACCGCCAATGCCTGGGCGACGAGGTGATCTGGTCGGGCAATGAGGCGGATGGCTATCTGTCCTCGCATCGGTCGATGATCGTGGGCACCCATACCGGGCATGGCGTCTTTGGCGCGCCGACGGGCAAGGTCGTGGCCGCGCGCTGCATCGCGGATTGTTATGTGAAGGATGACGTGATCGACGACGAGTGGCTGTGCTACGACATGGCCGACATGGTGCAGCAGCTGGGCCATTCGCCCGAAAGCTGGGCGCGGCAGTCGATCGCGCGTGAGGGCGGGGCGGAAAAGGCGCGGCGGCCCTTTGCCCCGGCACTGGATCTGCCCGGCCCCTACAAGGGGCGCGGCAATGACAGCCCGGTGGGGCACCGTCTGGCCACGATCCTCAACCGCATGATGTCGATGGATTTTTCTGTGGTGCGCGCGACTTATGACCGCGCCGTCCACGTCTGGCATCCTGGCGGCGCGACCGGTTGGGGCGTGCCCTATGCCGAGGCGCAGTGGCTTCAATTCCGCACCGCCTTCCCGGATGCGACCTTTGCCATCGACCATCAGATCGGCCGTTCCGACCCCGGCCAGCCCGACCGCGCCGCGATCCGCTGGTCGCTGACGGGCACCCATTCCGGCTTTGGCACCTATGGCGCGCCGACCGGGGTTCCGGTCCATGTCATGGGCTTTACCCATGCCGAATTCGGCCCCTGGGGCCTGAAGCGCGAAGTCTCGCTCTGGGACCCGGTGTCGATCTGGAAGCAGATCCTGCTAGAGCGGCCGGACCACACTTACCTGGGCTGAGGCCGCGGGGATTGCGCGCAAGGGTCGGGGTTTCCCCGGCCCTTTTCCCTTGAACCATATTGGGTCGCGGGACTGCATTACCTCACGTCACCGGGGGAAGTTTATTGAGAAAAGGCGGCACTTCCGCACGTTGAAGACCCCTCAATTCCGCCTTCGCCTGTTCGAAAATTCCGCCGCCCGCGCCCTTGGACTTGCAGCCAGTTTCAGGCTTGCTTTCGATCACACGGGACGCGTGAAAATCCATATCGCCATCGGTCGTCCCGAGGCCTTCACCTGGCCAGAGGTCAAGTCCGCGATCATGGATGCCAAGAATGAGCCGCTGGCGCGCGATCCTGAAGTTGACCCGCCGAAATGAAGTGCGGCAACTCATCCGACAGACGAAAACAAAATGAAGCCGGTCCCGAAATCAGGATCGGCGTCGTTCAATTAAGCCAACATCTTTGGCCATTCCTCCCGCATCGTGGCAAGAATGACGGCGGTCGAGGCCGCTATGGGACCGACTTGGCCCAAGGACCGCATCCCCAGTTTCGCCAACCGTCCCCCGCGGCTTTCCAGGTCGCGGGTCGCCTTCATCCCGCGCCTGGCGCCTTCGGCTGCGGCGTCCGGGGGGGCAGGGCACAACCCCGACCGCGGCCGCCCGCCCCGCACGAACCCAGGCGCCCACCATGGCCTTGTCGCCCGGCGTGGCCCCGCCACCGGGCGCGGCGCCCGCGCGACATTGCGGCAGGGCGCGTCAAGCAGCGCCCTGATGCCGGCATCCAGCATCATCGCCCAGACCGAGGCTCTCGCCATCTGACGCTAGGTCGCCTATGCGCCGACCCGGGAGCGGTGCAGCACCACCCCAGTTCGGCCAGGATCGGCGCCATCTGCGCGTCCACCACGGCATAGGCAGGGGCAAGCGGGCCGCGCCACATCCCGGTTTCGCCACGCAGGCCCGTGCCGATCTCCATCTCGCCGGGGCTGATGTCGATCGTCGGCCGCCCCGTCTGGAGCCGCGAGCAGGGCGACACGGCCAGATCCATCGACTGCGTGGCGTCCAGCACGGCCGTGAAGCGGTAGGGTCAGTCATCTGGCGTCTCCTGGGGGCGGGCAAGGATGGCGGCAGAGGAAAGGCCTTGCCGCCGGTCGAACACCAGGTGATGGGGACGATCAGGGGTGAGACCTCGTCCATCATCGCCCAAAAGCGGGTCTGCAGGGCGTCGGTGGTCGGGCCGGGGGCGCCGTCGCCGATGGGCCCCTCCACCTGAACGACCGGGGTGATGCCGCCTGCGGTGGTGGCCCCCAAAGACCTCGTCAGCAGAAAACAGCGCCTTGACCGTGGCGACGGCGACCAGGGTGGGGATGCCCATGGCGGTTGCGATTTCCAGCGTGGAACGGCGGTTCAGGCCGGGCCACGGCCGATTTGGGGTCATGCTGTTCATCGAAGGGCTGATCTGGGCTGTTGTCCCAAGTGCCACAGGCGCCACGGCGATGACTTGGAACCGGGGCGCAAGGATTTGTCCGCAGATGAAAATTTCGAGGCGGATCAGGCCCCCCCGATCTGGCCCCCCCCGATCTGGCCCCCCCGATCAGGCCCCCCGATCTGGCCCCCCCGGATCAGCTTTGGGGCGGGTTTCTGCGCCATTCGCGCGGCGACACCCCATGCCCGTGCCGGAAGACCCGCGAAAACCTGCTGATTTCGGCAGACCCAAGGCGGTAGGCGACCTCGGCGACGTTTTGCGCGGTGTTGGACAGCACCAGCGCCGAGACCTTTTGGCGGACCTTTTGGACCAGGACCTTGAAGGTTTTGCGCTCGACCGAGAGGCGGCGTTGCAGCGTCAAGGGCGGCAGGCCGGCGCCTCGCACTGCGGATGGCCGGTCTTCATCCGGTCAAGGATCGCGTCGCGCGCCAGATGCGCCACGGTATCGGCGGTCTCATGGTGCTGACGATCCGACAGGGCCTGCAACACGGCCGCGATCAGGAAGGGGACATGCCTGGGCCTCAAAGCCTTAGGCGCCGAGGTCCGCACCAAGATCGAATTCTGCGGCTGGTCGAACGCCACATCGCCGCCGAAGGCCTGGGAACAGGCGGTGGAAAGCTTTGCCGCCTGGGCGCGTTCCGGGGTGTGCCGCGCCGCCCCCAAACGCGTCGAAGTCACTGGCAGATGGCCGAACAGCCCGAAACTTGCGGGTGCGAGATGGGGACCGAACCAAGGGGCCAAAGCGGTCGTTGCCCGTGGCGCTGGCTGCGATGTCCAACACGTTGCACAGGCGCAGCCGGGTTAGCCGCGCGGAAGCCTGCAAAGGCAAGGGGCGCAAGGCCCTCCCGCGTCAAGTCGGTCGGCGCCGATGCCATGGCCCTCGCTGCAATCGGCAAGGCCTGTGGTGGCGCTGGCCAGAACCACGGCCTCGGCGCCCGGTGTCAGGCTTTTGGAAGCAAGGTTCGCCAAGCCTTGCAGATGCGGAAGGGCGGGCTTGGCTGCGTCGACACCTGGCATTTGACCCGGGCGTGGTGGGCCCGGCCAAGCCGGCCTGAAACGCCTTCATCGACATGATGCAGGCGCCCGAGGTGAAGAAGCGTGTCACCGGGGTTGGCGGCTGTTCGGACACAATCGACAAACGCGAAATCTCGGCCGAGCAGGAGCGCAGGCTTTGCCTCATGGACCGCGCGGCCGAGATCGCCGGGCTGTCCATGTTCGACCACCCCGCCTCACCCAAGAAATCAGAACGGCCAGGTCCGATGCCCAGTCCGCCTGACGCCAGGGGGCAGGGCTGCGGCCCTGACCCTAGCCGGAAGAGGACCGGCCCATGACCCACGGTATCCGAGTTTGACGGCGTCTCGCGCCATTTTGGCCCGGTTCAGGCCCTGCAGATCCCGAGCCTGGACATCGCCCAGCATAAGTTCATCGCCATCCACAGCCCCAGCGGGTCAGGCAAAAGTACGCTGCTGTGGCTGATCGCGGGCCCGCCCATGGCCGCATCGCCTTCAGAGGGCAGGATGTTCCCGCACCCTGCGCGGGAACCTGGCCTTCCCATAGCAGATGATGGGCGATCCAGGCCCGCAGCGCAGTTGGATTGGGCGCGGGCGATCCTGTCGCTGTCCGGCCGGATGGACCGCTCTCCTTGCCAGCTGTCGGGCGGCCCGCAACTGCGCCTGGCGCTGGGGCGCGGGCTGGTGGGCAATATCAGGCTGCTGTTGCGGGACGAACCCTGGCCAACCCGGACCGCGCATTGCGCGAGGAGATCCAGATCCGCCGCAATCAAAAGCGGCTGGGCATCCCCTTTATCCCTGTGAACCACAACCAGGAAAAGGCCCTGTCGATGGCCGACCGCATCGCGCTGATCCACAAGGGAAGGATCAAGGCGCTGGGGGCGCGGCAAGAGATCCACGCGCTCGCCCTTTGTCGCGTGCTATGTCGGGCGCTCGACCCGGTTCGAGGGGCTGGATGACGGGCAGGGGAAAATCACCTTGCCGGCCCGTGGCTGCGACTTTGCCGCGCCGCAGGCCGCCAAGGTCCCCGCCAAGGTCCCCGTCGAAGTCTTCGTCCAGAACAAGCGGTTCACCCTGTCCCCGCCCGAGGCGCCGGGCATCGTGTGCACCGTCACCGACCTCGCCCTGCGCGGCCCCTTGGTCGAGGTGATCCCGAAGGCCGCCCATGGCGATGCGATCCGCGCGGTCCAACCCGGCGCCGAGGCCGCCCAAGCCATCGGCGCCCGGGTCGCCCCATCTTGGGGAAGCGTGTCTTGGGGAAGCGTGTCCGGGGGAAACCTGTCCGGGGGAACCGTGTCAGGGGGGCGCCGTTTCCTTGGGGGGCCATATCTTGACGGCAGGCCACTGACCCATGACGAAACGGCCTCTCCTCTGACTTCGCACCGGGGTCCCGCACCTGTTTTTGGTCCTGCCGCTGGGCGCCCTCAGTTTCTGGCAAGCCGGGAATTGCAAGATCCTGTGCGAGCGGTCGGCGGTCAACCATGTGACGCTGTTGACCGAGACGGCCCATGTCACGTTCTTTCTGCGCTCGCGGGGGCTGGCGCTTCTGGTTCCGGCCTTCCTGGTCGAGCGGTTCTGGCCCATCGCTTTTTTCATCCTGCGCATTGGCGGGCGCTATCGGACCATTCTGTCGCTGCTTCTGGCCGCTGAACCTGTCGGGCGCGGTGAGCGGGTTTCTTCTGGCCTTCGTCCCGACGCTGTCGGCCTCGCGCGCCAAGGTTCCTCGGCGGGGCGAATGGCACGCTTGATGGCATGTCGGTGGCGTGTGCCGTTCGGGACTAGGGCGCTGGGGGCGGCCATGGGGGGCGTGCTGTTCGCCTTCTTGGCCGCGGGGCTTGGGCTTTTGGCGCGGGCCGTGACCCTGCGGCGCAGCGGCTTTGCCGGCATGGGGCACGTGATGGAAAGCCTGTCAAAATGGGCCATGGCCGCGCTGGTGATCCTGACCTTCGGTTTTCGGTCTATGCCGGTGGTGCATATCCTGTTTGCCGCGCTCTGCAGCCAGCCGAACTTTCCCGGTCCGCCGGACCTGCGGTTTGACACCGATGTCCGACTGGCCTCGAACTCGGTCTATGGCGGGGCCTTCGTCAACAGCCTGATCGACCTGGTGGTCCTTGTGGCGATCATGGTGCTGGGGGCAGGGGCGAATTTCGTCAGGCAGGACGGGCCATCGGGACTTGATCAAGCGTGACCTGACCATGGGGGATCGGCCCGGCGCTGGCCAAGCGGGGGCGGGCCTTTCGGCGGCGGCCTTCAGTCTTTCTTGCCGCTGCCCAGAAGGAAGCCCAAGACCGCCAACCCGACCAGGGGCAACCAGACCGCCAGTTCCGACTTTTGGCCCTGAAGCGTCTGGCGAAGCTGGGTGGTTTCGGGGCCGAACAGATCGGGCAGATGCCGGCGACGCCGCGCGATCAGCCCCAGGATCAGCGACAGGACCAATCCGCCGCAGCCCAGCATCAGCGCGGCGGCCAGCTGGCCCCAGGCTTCGGCCAGAGCGATGAAACCGGCCAGCGCCAGCCCCATGATCCCGATCAGCGCAAACAGAAAGGCCAGCGCCCAAAGCCCCAGCGTCACGCCCATCCGCCGCAGCGCCTGGCCCACCACGAACCGCGCCAGCGTCAGGGCCAGTTGCAAGGCGGCCATCCCCTAGCGCCGCCCGAACAACAGGCCAAGCAGCAGCCCGGCGCCCCCGGCCAGGGCCATCGCCTGCGCCGGGTTCTTGCGGGCAAACTCGGTCGCCTCGGTCAGCTTTTCCGCGGCCGAGGCCATGGCGTCGCCCCTCAAAGTTTCGGCCCGCGACTGGCCAAGCGCGGCCAGAGTCTCGGCGATCCGGGCCATGTCGGCACGCAGTTGGGCGATTTGCTCGGCCAGGTCTTGCTGCTCGGCCAGGTCTTCTTGCTCGGTCAGGTCTTCGGGGGCGGGTTTGGTCATCGGGTCTCTCCTGGGATCAGGCGCCGCGGACGCGGGGCGACGCGGGGCGGCACGGGTTTGGCGGGGCTTTGGTCAAAGGCGGCCTGGGTCGCGGACTCCAGCGTGGTCACGGCGAAATCGGCGCCCAGGTCCAGCGCCTCGTCCAGCTTGGCTGCAGGCACCGGGGGGAAATGGCGCAAGCCGCTTTCGGCATCATGCAGCCCCTGCGGCATCTGCAAGATTACGACGCCGACGCGCAAACCCGGGGCCGCGCGCTTCAGTCGGCGCAGATGCAACAAGGAGGCGCGGGTGGCGTTGCGGTCCAGAAAGGTCAGGATCAGGCAGGCGCACCCCGGCAGGTCCAGCAGCGCCAAGCGTGAGGGCGCAAGGTCCAGATGCCCCCGCGCCTGCGCCACAGCGCCCTCGGCCGTCAGGTTCTGCGCCAGGATCAGCGCCGCCACATCGTCGATCGCGCTGCGCCCCCCCACAACGGCCACAACGGGGCCGGTGGGCGCGGTCGTCTCTTCGGTCAGTTCCGCAGCCATCGCCGAGGCGACCAGGGCCAAACGCTCTTCCTGCGCGGTCGTCAGGACGCCGCGGTCCAGGTCGTCTTGCGCCAAAAGCAGCGCGGGGATCAGGATATCCTGATGATAATCGGCCAGGGCCATCGTCTCCAACGCCTCTTCGGCGCTGAAACTCGCCTCTAGCGCGTCGCCCACCAAAAGCCGCTGATACAGCCGCGCATGGGGCGCCAACATCGGCTCGTCACCCAGAAGGATGTCGAACAGCCCGAATTGCGGCACATGGCGGCCCAGAACCACCAGGCAGACCGTCAGCGGCGTTGACAGGACCAGCCCCAGCGGCCCCCAAAGAAAGGTCCAGACCAAGGCCGCCACGATGATCGCCAGCGGACTAAGCCCGGTGCGCGAGCCGTAAAGCCAGGGCTCGACCACATTCGACGTGATCAGCTCCACCGCCCCAAACAGCGCCAGCGTCCACAGCACCGCCGACCAGTCGGGTGACACGGCAAAGGCCAAAAACAGCGGAAAGGCCGCAGCCAGGGCCGAGCCGATGAAGGGCACAAAGCGCAGGATCAGGGTCAACAGCCCCCACAGGGCCGCATTGGGCACCCCGATCAGCCACAGGCCAAGGCCGATGGGCAGGGCATAGACCGTGTTCACCAAAAGCTGGATCAGCAGATAGGTCGCCACCCGCGACCCCGCCTCTTGCAGCACCTGCGTCGTGCGGTGCAGGTCGTTCGACCCCACCAGCCGGATAAAGCGGTCGCGCAGCGTCTCGCGCTCTAGCAGCATGAAGATCACCAGGACGATGACCAGGCCCGTGCTGGCCGCCGGTCCGATCAGCGGCAGGACCAGGCCTTGCACGACATCCAGCGCATTGGTCGGCTGCACGACCTCGACCGCCATGGGGGCGGTGCCCGAGGCGGGCAGGGCGGCCCCGATCTGCGCATTGATCGCCGAGATCATGTCCGACAGCTGCGCCACCAGGCTGCTGCCCCCGCCCGCCGCCTTCAGCGCCTGAACCTTGGCCAGGATATTGGCCTGAAACGCCGGCAGGTTCTGCGCCAGCGACCCCAGCTCGACGCCAAACACCAGGGCGACCGCGCCGATCAGGGCAAAGGCCAGGCTGACGACGGCCAGCACCGTCACCAGCAAGGGAAGCCCCTGACGGCGCAAAAAGGTCACGACGGGCGCCAGGGCAAAGGTGATCAGCATGGCAATGGCCAGCGGCACAAAGATGTCCTGCGCCACGGCCAGGACGGTCGCAACCCCCACGACAGCCGCCAGTTGCAGGATGGTGATGCGCCCCGCCGGGATGGGAAGCTCAGGCGCCGGATTTTCGGTCAATCTTGGCATCTTGTCCCATATCTTGCACCGCTCCATGGTGGGCCAATGGGCGGGGGTGTCAACGACTATCGGGCCGGGCGGGGGGACACAGGCCGTTGGTGTGGCGACTTGCACGGCGTGGCCGGGTCGATGGTCAGCGGCTTATGACAGGGCGGTCCGGGCCTCGTCCGCGATGCCCGACAGGATGCGGCGGATGGTGGCAATCTGCGCCGTGGCCTCGTGCCTTTCCTGACCCAGGCGGGTGTCCAGATCCTCACCCGGAGCCAGCAGCGTGGTCGAGGCCGCGCGCATCGGGATCACCGGATCGGGCGGGTCAGAGGCAAAACGGTAGGCGGGGGCGAACATGCCGTTTTCCTCTTCGCAGCCAAAGGCCCGCACCTGGGGCGCCTCACCCAACAAAAGCAGCCGGGTCAAAAGCCCCTTGATGTCGATGTCACCCTCTCCGGTCCGGCAGGCGCGATGGGCAAAGCCGTCCCGGTCGGCCAAGATCACCGCGTCCTTGATATGGACATCGGTCACATGCGGCGCCATCCGCGCCAAGGCCGCCTCTGGCGTCTCGAAGGCGTTGATCATATTGGCGAAATCGTAAAGCAGCGTCAGGCGCGGGTTGTCCACCGCCTGCAAGATCGCCACCAGTTCCCGTGATGTCAGGTCCTCGTGCTGTTCCAACAGGAAGTCCAATGACCCCTTGGGGTCCAGCACCGTCAGGCGCCGCAGGTCGGCAATCGTCTGCGCCATGACCTGCGAGACCGGGCCGGCATGGCGCGGATAACAGCGGACCGAGGTGGCGCCGGTGTCCCGCGCCACCTGAATGGCCGCACGCAAAGTGGCCTCGTCGGTGGCCGAGGTCTCGATATGAACTTCCAGCCCCAGTGCCTGCGCCAGCGCACCAAACCCGGCCCGGGTGTCGGGGGCGTGCAAAAGCGAACGCGCCTCGCCGTCCTCGACATGGATCTTGACCCCCGCCATCCTTTGCTGATCGGCAAAGCGCAGAAAGTCGATGGGCATGGCAGAGCCCAGGCGGAAGTTCAGGTGCCAGGCATAGGCATGGGCGAAAAGCCTGACCCCTTGGATGCGCGGGATCAGACGGGCGGCGTCATGGCGGTTCAAGGCGGCTCTCCGGTGGTTAGGCCGACCTTTGGGCGTAGCGCGGTCAAAGGCAACACGGATATGGCGGGCCCCGGAGTTTCGGGGCGGTTCAGGCCGGACCTCTGCCAGCGGTCTTGCGCCGGGGAATCATAGGGCCATCGGGCGCCCTTCGGCCATCCGCCAAGCCCGGGGCCGTCATCCGCCGACCCCGGGGCGGGATATTTGCCAATGGTCGCGCGCCCCTGCAGGTCGCGGCTTGCCCGATCCAGGCTCTCTGACTCGCTATTGCATTTAAACATTCGAATGTGATAATGCGAAAGCGTGACCGATGTGAGGATACCTGCCATGCGCCTGCCGTCCCGTTTCTTCAGCCTCGCCCTTCTGTCCCTGGCCTATCCGGCCACGGCAGAGCCCGCCGGGCTTCAGCCCGTTCCGGTGACCGAGTGGAAAGCGGTTTATGCCGAGGTCACGCCGCGGGATCGCATGCCGGCGCGGGCGCGGCTGGGGGGGACGCTGGTCGAACTTTCCGTGATCGAGGGCGACCTTGTGACCTCGGGTCAGGCCATCGGGCGGATCGTGGATGAGAAGCTGGAGTTCCAGATGACCGCGCTTGACGCGCAGCAGGGCGCACTTCAGGCGCAGATGACCAATGCCAAGTCCGAGCTTGCGCGGGGGGAAAGCCTTCTGAAGCAAGGAGTTGCCACAGAACAGGGCCTGGACGCGCTGCGCACCCGAGTTCAGGTCTTGGAGGGCCAGCTTGCCGCCCTTGCGGCTCAGGCCGATGTCTTGGCCCAGCAGATCAAGGATGGCACGGTCTTGGCCCCCGCGGCGGGACGGGTGTTGGATGTGCCGGTGTCGAAAGGCGCGGTCGTCATGCCCGGCGAGGCGGTGGCCACGATTGCCGGCGGCGGCACCTTCCTGCGGCTGCAGGTCCCCGAGCGCCATGCCGGCGCCCTGCACCAGGGTGACACGATCCAGATTTCCGAGGGCGATGCCACGCGGTCGGGCCGGCTCTCGCGCGTTTATCCGTTGATCCAGAACGGCCGCGTGACGGCGGATGTCGACTTGGCGGGCCTGTCGGATGCCTTTGTCGACGCCCGCATCCTTGTGCGTCTGCCGGTGGGCCAACGTGAGGCGCTGATGGTGCCCGCAGCCGCCTTGCACGCGCGGGCGGGGCTGGATTTCGTCACGGTGCAGGGCAGCGCGGGCCCGGTGAGCCGCGCGGTTGTGCCGGGTGACACCCAGGTGATCGACGGCGCCGAGATGGTCGAGATCCTCAGCGGCCTGCAGCCAGGCGACGTGCTGGTGGAGGCCACCCATGACTGACCCATCTGACAAGCCCCTTGGCCTCGCCGGGCGTCTGACGGCGGCCTTCATCAAATCGGCCCTGACGCCATTGTTCATCCTGGCCGCCCTCGCCGCGGGCCTTTTGGCCGTGGTCTCCCTCCCCCGCGAGGAAGAGCCGCAGATTTCGGTGCCTCTGGTCGATATCTTCATCCAGTCGCAGGGCCTTGCCGCCCAGGACGGGGTCAAGCTTGTGACCGAGCCCATGGAAGTGATCGTCAAGGCGATCAACGGGGTCGAACATGTCTATTCCCAGACCCGCGACGACAGCGCCATGGTCACGGCGCGCTTTGCCGTGGGCACCAATTCCGACGACGCCATGTTGCGCGTGCATGACAAGGTGCGTGCCAACATGGACCGCATCCCCGTTGGCATCCCCGAACCCCTGATTGTCGGGCGCGGCATCGACGACGTGGCGATCCTGTCGCTGACGCTGTCGTCGGCGCCTGGCCAGGACATCCCGGCCGGAGACCTGACCCGCATCGCCCGCACCCTGCAAACCGAGGTCGCCAAGGCCGACAATGTCGGGCTGACCTACCTGGTCGGCGATGCCCAGGACGCGGTGCAGATCCAGCCCGACCCCGACCGCCTGGCGCTTTATGGCGTCACCTTGCAACAACTGGCGCAGAAGGTGGGGCAGGCCAATCGCACGCTGAACACCGGCCGCTTGCGCGATCAGGGCCAACAGGTCGACCTGGTCGCAGGTCAGACCCTGACCGCCCCGGCCGAGGTCGCAAAGCTGCTTTTGACCACGCGTGACGGTCGCCCGGTCTATGTCTCGGATGTGGCCAAGGTCGCCTATGTGGCCGATACCTCCGAGCATATCGTGGCCAACATCACCCGCGAGGGGCGCTCGCCGGCCGTGACACTCGCCGTGGCCAAGCGCGCCGGCGCCAATGCGGTGGTCGTGGCCGAAGAGGTCCTGGCCCGCGTCGAAGAACTGAAGGGCCACCAGATCCCGGACTCGGTGATCGTCACCGTGACCCGCGACTATGGCGAGACGGCGAACGAGAAGGCCAACGAGCTTTTGTTCCACCTTGGCCTCGCCACGGTCTCGATCATCCTTTTGGTCTGGCTGGCGATTGGCTGGCGTGAGGCCGTCGTGGTTGCCATCGTCATCCCGGTGACGATCCTGCTGACGCTGTTTGCCGCCTGGCTCATGGGCTATACGCTGAACCGGGTGTCGCTGTTTGCGCTGATCTTTTCCATCGGCATCCTGGTCGATGACGCCATCGTGGTCATCGAGAACATCGCCCGCCATTGGGGGATGAGGGACGGCCGCACCCGCACCCAGGCCGCCATCGACGCGGTGGCCGAGGTCGGCAACCCGACCATCGTGGCCACCCTGACCGTGGTGGCGGCGCTGTTGCCGATGCTGTTCGTGTCGGGCCTGATGGGGCCCTATATGTCGCCCATCCCGGCCAATGCCTCGGCCGCGATGATCTTTTCCTTCTTTGTCGCGGTCATCATCACCCCCTGGCTGATGGTCAAGATCGCGGGCCGCGCCGAAATGGCCGCCCATGGCCATGACGACACTTACGGCGGCCATCACGGCGGCTGGATGGAACGCGCCTATGACCGCGTCGCACGGCCCCTCTTGGCCACCAAGGCGCGCTCGCTGGGCTTTCTGCTGGGGACGGCGGCGCTGTCCTTCGGCTCGCTGGCCGCGCTTTACACCCGGGATGTGACGGTCAAACTGCTGCCCTTCGACAACAAGTCGGAACTGTCGGTGATGATCGACCTGCCCGAGGGCGCCTCGGTTCAGGCCACCGACCGCGTGGCGCAGGATGTGGCTGCCGTGGTCATGCAGATGCCCGAAGTCACCTCGGTCCAGACCCATGCCGGCACCGCGGCACCTTTCAACTTCAACGGCCTGGTCCGGCATTACTACCTGCGCCAAGAGCCGCAATTGGGCGAGGTCGCGATCAACCTGGCCCCCAAGGGCGACCGCGCCCGCGCCAGCCATGACATCGCGCTGGACCTGCGGGCGCAGCTGGCCGCCCTGCCGCTGCCCCCCGGCACCAGCCTGAAGGTCGTTGAGCCCCCGCCCGGCCCGCCGGTGATCTCGACCCTTTTGGCCGAGGTCTATGGGCCGGACGCCGCCACCCGCCGCGCCGCCGCGGCCCAGATCGAGGCGGCCTTCAAGGCGGTGCCCTTCGTCGTCGATGTGGACAACAGCTATGGCACGCAAGGACGCCGCCTGCGGGCCAGGATCTCGAACGACAACCTGGATTTCTTTGGCGTCCAGGAATCCGATGTTTTCGACACGATGGCGCTGTTGAACGGCAGCCAGACCGTCGGCTATTCCGCCCGCGGCGAAGGTCGCCTGCCGATCCCGTTGCAACTGGCGCGCCCCAAGTCGGACCGTGTCATGGATGAACGCTTTCTGACCACGCCCATCCCCGCCAACGCGCTGCCCGGGGCTCGCGGCGTGGTCGAACTGGGCGATGTGGTGACGGTGGCCGAGGAACCGGCCTCCTATCCCATCTTCCGCCACAATGGCCGCGATGCCGAGATGGTCAGCGCCGAACTGGCGGGCGACTTCGAGGCCCCGCTTTACGGCATGCTGGCGGTGGCCGACCAGATCGCGGCGCAAGACTGGCCCGCCGGCGCGCCGACGATCAGCCTGCATGGCCAGCCCGAGGACGAAAGCAAAGTCACCCTCCTGTGGGACGGCGAATGGGAGGTCACTTTCGTCACCTTCCGCGACATGGGCGCGGCCTTTGGCGTGGCGCTTCTGGGGATCTATATCCTGGTTGTCGCGCAGTTCGGCTCTTTCCGGCTGCCCCTGGTGATCCTGACGCCGATCCCCTTGACCTTCCTGGGCATCATCGCCGGGCATTGGCTGTTTCACGCGCCCTTTTCGGCCACGTCGATGATCGGCTTCATCGCTTTGGCGGGGATCATCGTGCGCAACTCGATCCTGCTGGTCGATTTCATCCGCAACAGCGGTGAGGTCACGATTGACACCCTGATCGAGGCCGGGGCGATCCGCTTCAAGCCCATCCTTCTGACCGCTGTGGCCGCCATGATCGGCGCCGTGGTGATCCTGACGGACCCGATCTTTCAGGGTCTGGCCATCTCGCTGCTGTTTGGCCTGCTGTCGTCCACCCTGCTGACCGTCCTGGTCATCCCCGCCATCTACCGCGTGTTCAAGACCTGATCCGGGCGGGAGGCCCGGAGTACCATTGGAGGAAATCATGGCACATGTCGTCGTCCTGGGGGCCGGGCTCGGAGGAGCCATCATGGCCTATGAGCTGAAGGACCAGCTGCGCAAAGAAGACACGGTGACGGTGATCACCAAGGACCCGACCTATCACTTTGTGCCCTCCAACCCCTGGATCGCCGTGGGCTGGCGCAAGCGCGAAGAGATCACGGTGGACCTTGCGCCTGTCATGGCAAAGCGCGGGATCGACTTCATCCCCGTGGCGGCCGAACAGCTGCACCCGGCCGATAACCGCATCCAGTTGGTCGATGGCCGCTCGGTCAGCTATGACTACCTGGTGATCGCCACCGGCCCCGAATTGGCCTTCGACGAGATCCCCGGCCTTGGGCCTCATGGCGGGTTCACCCAGTCGGTTTGCCATATCGACCATGCCGAAAAGGCCGAACAGGTCTTCCAGGAGCTTCTGAAGAACCCCGGCCCGGTGATCATCGGCGCGGCCCAGGGCGCAAGCTGCTTCGGCCCGGCCTATGAGTTCCTGTTCATCCTGGAAACCGCGCTGCGCCGCGCCAAGATCCGCGACAAGGTGCCGATGACCTTCGTGACCCCGGAACCCTATGTGGGCCACCTGGGTCTGGACGGCGTCGGCGACACCAAGGGCCTTCTGGAATCCGAGATGCGCGGCAAGCACATCAAATGGATGACCTCGACCCGGGTGAAAAAGGTCGAAGCGGGTCAGATGACCGTCGAAGAGGTCGGTGAGGACGGCGTGGCCAAGCCCGAAAAGGTCTTGCCCTTTGCCTATTCGATGATGCTGCCCGCCTTTCGCGGCATCAAGCCGGTCTCGGGGATCGAGGGCCTGAGCAATCCGCGCGGCTTTACCATCGTCGACAAGCACCAGCAGAATCCGACGTTCAAGAATGTCTTTGCCGTGGGCGTCTGCGTCGCTATCCCGCCCATGGGCCCGACGCCGGTGCCCTGCGGCGTGCCGAAAACCGGCTTCATGATCGAATCCATGGTCACCGCCACGGCGCACAACATCGGCAATCTGGTGCGCGGCAAGGCGGCCGACGAACAGGGCACCTGGAACGCCATTTGCCTCGCCGATTTCGGCGACGGGGGCATCGCCTTTGTGGCCCAACCGCAAATCCCGCCGCGCAATGTCAACTGGTCGGCTTCGGGCAAATGGGTCCATCTCGCCAAGGTCGGCTTCGAGAAATACTTCCTGCGCAAGTTGCGCCAGGGCAAGTCAGAGCCGTTTTATGAAAGCCTTGCGCTGAAGGTTCTTGGCATCGACAAGCTGAAAGAAACCACCAAGGGCTGATCCGCAACCGCCGCGCCCCCAGACCACCCGAGGCGGCAATCCCCGGGACATCTCACCCGCTTCAACGACTTACCGAAAGGAAAACCCATGACCCTCGACCGTTCCGTTCTTCTCTTTGCCGGTGTGATGGTGCTGCTCAGCGTCGCGCTGACCGCCTTTGTGTCGGCCCATTTCGTCTGGTTCACTGTCTTTATCGGCGCGAACCTGATCCAGTCTTCCTTCACCGGCTTCTGCCCCGCCGCCACGGCCTTCCGCGCCCTTGGCATCAAGAAGGGCTGTGCCTTCGAATAGATGCGCGTCACGGCCATGGCTTTGATTGCAGCCATGGCCGTTGCGATCCGCAAGTCGTCCGTCCGAGGCTGCGGCCGGTGGCGCGCCTCTGGTGCCCCGGCCCGAACGGGCGCAAGCCGGGGGCCGCGCCATCCGGCGGGGAAGCGGCAAAGGGCCGGAGACCGAAAACGGCCCCCGCGCGCCCCGTGCTTGCCGGTCAGGCCCGCTTCATCGGGCAGGTCGACAGGCCAATCACGCTGTAAAGCGGGCAATTGCCGATCAGGCCGGTCACGAGGGGCAAGACCCCGATCAGCTTGGCATAATGCCAGACGCCCGCGCCGTTGTCGGCCAGAAACCACGCCAGAAGGCCAAGCCCGACGATCACCCGCAGGGCCCGATCCATCATGCCTTCGTTGGTCTTGAACATCGCTTTTCTCCTGAGGCTGGCCGCGGAATTCTTCCGCGCCGCAAGGCTGCACGATAGGCCTGTTGTGCCCCCGTTCCATGATCTGTGTCATATGGACCCAAGGAAACCTGGTTTTGTGCCGGGGTCTGGTTGATCGCTCTCCGCCTGACCCGGCCGAGCGGGCCTTGGCGGGGTCAGGCCCCGTGCAGCTTTGCCACCAGTGCTTCGATGGCGGGCTTTTCGGCATCCGAGGACAGCGCCAGGGCCCTGCCATAGGCGGCATGGGCCTCGGGCCGGCGCTGCAGGCGGGTCAGAAGATCGGCCTCGGCCAGATGCGCCAGGCGGTAGTTGGCAAGCGGACCCTGCGTCAGGGGCTGCACCATCGCCAGGCCCGCCGCAGGCCCGCGCACCATCGCCAGCGCCATCGCCCGGTTCAGCCGCACCACGGGCGAGGGCTGCAACCGCTCCAGCACGGCGTAAAGCCCGGCGATTTCGGCCCAATCGGTCGCTCCGGCACTGGGCGCGTTGGCATGTAGCGCGGCAATCGCGCCCTGGATCGTGAAGGGCCCGACCGACCCGCTGGCAAAGGCGCGCTCGATCAAGGCCCGGCCCTCGGCGATCATCCTATGGTCCCATTGGCCGCGGTCCTGATCCTCCAGCGCCACCGGGGCGCCGTCCTTGAACCGCCCTTGCCGCCGCGCCTCGTGGCACAGCATCAGGCCCAAAAGCCCCAGGACCTCGCCGTCCTGCATCAACGCTCCCAGGTGGCGGCAGAGCCGGATCGCCTCGGTCGACAGGTCGGGGCGCGGGGCTGCGGCGGACAGATAACCTTCGTTGAACACAAGGTAGATCACATGCAAGACCGCCTGCAACCGGGCGGGCAATTCGGAGGGTTCGGGGATTTCATAGCCCAGCCCCAGCGCCTTGATCCGTGCCTTGGCGCGCACAATCCGTTGCGCCAGCGCGGGGGGGCGGATCAGAAAGGCGCGGGCGATGTCCTCGGTCGCAAGCCCGCAGACGGTGCGCAGGGTCAGCGCGACCTGGGCTTCGGGCGGCGGGGCAGGGTGGCAACAGGTAAAGATCAGCCGCAAGCTGTCGTCCTGCCATTCGGGCGCCAGTTCGGGGGCGGGAAGGTCGGGCAGTTCGCCCCCCATCCGCGCCTCGCGCCGCATCTGGTCCAGCGCACGGAACCTTCCGGCCGAGACAAGCCAGCCGAAAGGGTTGTCGGGCAGGCCCTGGCGTGGCCATTTCTCGGCCGCGGCCAGAAAGGCTTCGTGCAGGGCCTCTTCTGCCCGGTCGAAATCGCCCAAAAGCCGGATCAGCGTCGCCAGCACCCTTTGGCGGTCCTGCGCCCAGATCGCGGCCAGGTCGATCATGCCCGCGTCAGCACATCAAGCGGGCGGAGTTCGATCGAACCAACCTTGACCAAGGGCATCCGCGCGCCGATCTGGATGGCCTCGTTCAGGTCGCGCGCCTCGATCAGGATGAAGCCTGACAGATGCTCTTTCGTCTCCATGAAGGGGCCGTCGGTCAGGGTCAGCGCCCCGTCCCAGGCCCGCAGCGTGATGGCCTCATGCGGCTGTTTCAGCGGCTCGCCCAGAATGTAATGGCCCGAGGCGATCAGGCTTTCGTCGTAATCCAGCATGGCATTGCCAAAGCCGTCGCGCTCGGCCTGGGTCATGGCGGCGAACTTGGCTTCGTCCAGATAGATCAGGAACATGTATTTCATGGCGGCCTCCCTTGGGCATGGTGATGCCATGTAACCGGATGGGGAAGGCGGTTTTCGACAGGGGGTTGGGAAAAACTGGGGGTGGGTGGGAAAAAACTGGGGGGATGGGAAAAAACTGGGGGGATGGGAAAAAACTGGGGGGCGGAACGGGCGCTTTGGTCGAAATCGCCGGCCCCGGCGCGGTTATCTTCAGGTGCGATCTCCGCGCCCGGAGGTGAGGATGATCGACCTGTTTTCCGCGATGATGATAGAGGCGCTGCGCAATCCAACGGTCCCCAGGCCGCACAGAGGAGGTCTGGCGGCCTGGTTCAGACGGGTTTGGCGCCTTTAGGCCCCGGGGTCAGAGCAAAAGCCGATGCGTCGTGGGGGCAAAGCGGCGCTCCATCGTCGCATCCGGGTGGCGGGGGCGGGGCGGCAGGGTCAGGGGGACCGTGGCGCCGGTCCGGATGGCCTCTTCGATGGCCAGAAGGGCGGCCATGTCGGCCAGACCCTCGGCGCCATCGGCCTCGGGCGGCTGGCCCGTGGCGATGCAGTCCGAGAAATAGGCCAATTGCCCCGCGAAATGATCGACCGCTGGAAAGTCGGTGACGGTGACGCGGTCGCCTTGCCGCAGCCGCAGGGACATCGCCGGTTCGAAGCGGAAGGCCGGGTCGACCGTCAATTCGCCATGGGTGCCAAGGACGCGGTAATATTCGACCGCCTCGGTGCCAAAGCTGCAAAAGAACTGCGCGAGGCCTTGGGGAAAGCGCAATGTCACCGCGATATGGGCGTCGATCTCGGCAAATCGCGGGTCATCGGGGCTGTGGGCCATGGCCTGCACGGCCAGAGGCTCGGCGGCAAAGACATGGCGGGCGGCGTTCAGGCAATAGACGCCGATGTCCTGCAAGGGCCCGCCCCAATGCGAGGCCTGAAGCCGGTGGTTGCCGATGGCGCTTTGGAAGCCGAAGGCCGAGGAGAAATGCACCGGTTGCCCGATCTTGCCATCGCGGATCGCTTGCAGCGCCGCCAGCGTGCCGGGTTCATTGTGCAGCCGGTAGGCGGTCATCAGGAACCGCCCCGCGGCCTCGGCGGCTGCGATCATCGCGCGGGAGTCCTCCAGCGTCGTGGCCAAGGGCTTTTCCACCAGGACATGTTTGCCCGCCTTCAGCGCCCGGATCGCATAATCGGCATGCATCGAATTGGGCAGCGCGATATAGACCGCGTCGATCCGGTCAGAGGCCACCAGCGCGTCGTAATCGGCGTAGCCAAGCACCTCGGGGATGGCGTGGAAATCGGCCAGCTCCCGCGCGCGGGGATGGCCCGAGACCAGGGCCTGCACGCGGGAGTTGCCGGTGGCGGGGACGCCGGGCAGGAAGGCTTCTTGCGCGATCCAGCCCGCGCCGATGACAGCATAACGGATCATGCGCGCACCGGCTTCTTGCCCAGGATGATCATGGCCAGGATCTCTTCGTCGGTCACCTCGTCGACCTTCACCGTGCCGACCAATTGGCCATTCTTCATCACCGAGGCGCGGTCGCACAGCTTCATCACATTGTGGATGTCATGTTCGATCAGGATGATGCCCAGACCCTGGGCTTTCAGCTCCTGGATCAGCTCGGCCACCATCTGCGTCTCATGCGGACCAAGAGCGGCGGTGGGCTCGTCCATGATCAGGATCTTGGCGTTGAAATAGACCGCCCGCGCAATAGCCACCGACTGGCGCTGACCGCCCGAAAGCGCGGAGACCGGCACCGAGAACTTGCGGAAGTTTGGGTTCAACCGGCCCATGATGCGGCGGGTCTCTGCCTCCATCCGGGCCTCGTCGATGAAGCCCAGGCGGGTCATCATCTCGCGCCCCAGAAAGAGGTTGGCCGCCGCATCCAGGTTGTCGGACAGCGCAAGGGTCTGATAGATCGTCTCGATGTTCAGCGCGCGGGCGTCGCGGGGGTTCTGGATCGTCACCGGGCGACCCTCGACCAGGATCTGGCCCTGGTCCGCCTGATAGGCGCCGGACAGGCATTTGATCAGCGTCGATTTGCCCGCGCCATTGTGACCCAGAAGGCCCACGACCTCGCCCGGCATCAGGTCGATGGTGACGTGATCCACCGCCTTGATGCCGCCGAAGGAAATCGAGATGTCGCGCATCTCCAACAAAGGTGTCATGTCAGGCCCCCATGCGCTTGCGATAGAAGATGTCGATCCAGACGGCGATGATCAGCACGCCGCCCACGACGATGTTCTGAAAGGGCGTATCCACCCCGATCATCGCCATGCCCGATTGCAGGGACTGCATCACCAGGGCGCCCAGAAGCGCGCCATAGATCGTGCCGACGCCGCCGGCCAAGGCCGTGCCGCCGATGACCGTGGCCGCAATCACCTTGAGTTCGTCCAAAGTGCCGATGTCATTGCCGTGGCTTTGCAACCGCGCCTGCGCCACCAGCGCCGCCAGACCACACAGGAACCCCATCAGCGCAAAGATCTTGACCGTCATCATGCGGGTGTTGATCCCCGACAGCTCTGCCGCATCCGGATTGCCGCCGATGGCATAGATATAGCGCCCCAGCCGGGTCTTTTGCGCGATCACGGTCATGGAGACCGCCACCGCCACCAGGATCAGCACGGAAATCGGCAGGCCGTGATAGGCCACAAAGCCCTCGGGCACCGCCATGCCCTGCGCCTCGAAGATGCGCTTCAGCTTGCCGACCGGGATTTCATAGGAATTGACCAAGGCCACAAAGCCCAGGATGCCGCCCGCGATCATGGCGATCAGCAGGCCCTCGGCCCAGACCGGCTTGACCAGGAAGCCGTGGCGCTGCTTGCCGCGCCGGGCCGAAAGCACCGCAGCCGAGGCCGCCAGCGTGGCCAAAGCGCCCAGAACCCAGCTCCACTCCGGCCCCATCACGCCCTCGGTCCCGCCAAAGGCCAAAAGCCGCGGGTCCCGCAGGGCCACCGATTGGCCATTGGTCGTATACCAGGCGACGTTGCGCCAGATCAGCAGCCCGCCCAGCGTCACGATGAAGGACGGGATGCGCTGATAGCCCACCATCCAGCCGGTGGCGGCGCCAATCAGCGTCCCCGCGCCAAGGCCCACCACGATCGACACAACCAAAGTCGTCCCCGTGCCAAGCCCCGTCACCTGCACCAGCCATTGGGTCTGCAGCATCCCCATGATCGCCGAGCAGGTGGCCAGCACCGATCCCACCGACAGGTCGATATTGCGCGAGACGATGACAAAGACCATCCCCGTCGCCATGATGCCCACGGAGACCGTCTGCACCGAAATGTTGAAGATATTGCGCGCCGACAGGAAGGTTCCGCCGGTCTGATATTGAAACACCAGGCACAGCACCGCAAAGGCGATGATCATGCCAAACAGGCGCTTGTCCAGCTCCAGCGTGTCGGCAAGGCTGCGGCGGGTTGGGTCGCTCATGGGATTATCCTTGCAAAATGGCGCCGCCCCGGGTGGGACGGCGCCTTTCTCGCCCAAAGGTTACTTGCAGACGTCGACCGTGGCGCCGCCCTGGCAGAGCAGATCCTTGGTGATCCAGCCCGCATCCAGAACGACATTCAGGTTGGCTTGCGTGACCGGAACCGGCTTCAGAAGGACCGAGTTCAGCTCTTTGCCGCCCGGCGACTTGAAGACGGCCGAACCTTCGACCTCGGTCATGGCCTTGCCCGAAGCCAGCGCCACGGCGATCTCGCCTGCGGCCTTGCCAAGCGCGCGGCTGTCCTTCCAGACCGACACGGTCTGCGTGCCAAGCGCCACGCGGTTCAAGGCGGCCATGTCGCCGTCCTGACCCGAAACCGGCATCCCCGCCAGACCCTGCGCGGTCAGCGCCGCCACGACGCCACCTGCGGTCCCGTCATTCGAGGCCACAACGGCATCGACGCCGTTGTCGGTCTCGGTCAGGATCTGTTCCATGTTCTTTTGCGCATTGGCGGGCTGCCAATCGTCGGTATAGGCCTCGCCGACGATGGTGATGTCGCCCGCGTCGATGGCCGCTTGCAGGACCTCTTGCTGACCGCCGCGCAGGAAGTCGGCGTTCGGATCGACGGGCGAGCCCTTGATCATGACATAGCGGCCCTTGGGCATCGCCTCCAGCACCGCGCGGGCCTGCATCCGGCCCACTTCGACATTGTCGAAGGTCAGGTAAAAGGCGCGCGGATCGTCGATCATGCGGTCATAGCCGACGACCGGGATGCCGGCATCGGCGGCGGCATCCAGCGCCGGGCCGATCGAGGCCGAGTCCTGCGCCAGGATGATCAGCGCCGAGCAGCCTTGGGTGATCATGCCTTCGATATCGGCCAATTGCTTGGTGGCCGAGGTCTGGGCATCGGCCGAGACATAGGTGGCGCCAGCGGCATCCAGGGCGCCCTTGATCGCGGCCTCGTCGGTCTTCCAGCGCTCTTCGCGGAAGTTCGACCAGCTCACGCAAACGGACATGTCAGCCGCTTGGACAGTCGTGCTGAGCCCGGCCACCGCAACGGTGGCCAGCAAGATTTTCTTCATCATTTGTAGTCCTCCCTGGGAATATTGGCCTTTGAATACTGGCTTCCCGGGCCAGCAGGCATATTCTCCGGCCTTCATAAGATGCAGATTCGGTTTATTTGTCAATTTCAATCGTAGGCAATAGACGTTGCCAATGCGGTTTTCCACGTCGCAACGTCCAATGCTTGCGCGGGGGGCGGGGGGCCATTACTCTGACCTGCGAAGGAGCCGCCCATGTCCGACTACCGCCCGCCCGAGACCTATGAGGATCTGATCCGCCTGATCCATGACCGCTTTGAGAACACCTCGAAAAGCTATCAAAAGATCGCGGTTTTCCTGACGCAGAACCCCAATGACGTGGCGGTGATGTCGGTGAATGCCATCGGCGAGAAATGCGGCATCCATGCCTCGGGCTTTGTGCGCTATGCGCAGACCTTGGGGTATAAGGGCTTCAAAGAGATGCAGACGGTGTTCCAGCGCCGCCTGTCGACGGCCGCGCCGGGGTTCGACGCCCGCATCAAGGCGCTGGAGCATGAATTGGGCGCGACCGAGGGCGGGATCGGCCATCTGCGCGACCTTGTGGTGCGCGACATGGCCTCGTTGCAGGACCTTTTGGCCAATACCAGCGCCCATGACCTTGAGGCTGCGGCGGCCTTGATGGAGGCGGCGGATACGATCTATCTGGTGGGCCAACTGCGCTCGGAGCCGGTGGTAGGGCTGTTGCGCTATGTCCTGACGATGCTGGGCAAGCGGACGGTGCTTCTGGATGCCAGCGGCGGCCTGACGACCCATATGGCCAAGGTGGCGCGGCCCACGGATCTGCTCTTCGCTGTCAGCTTCCGGTTCTATGCGACCGAGGTGGTGAATGTCGTCGAAGAGACCGCCGCGCGGGGCGTGCCGGTTGTGGCGATCTCGGATTCGACGCTGTCGCCCTTGGCGAAGTCGGCGCGCGTGCTTTTTGCGGTGCCCGAGCATGAATACACCTTCTCGCGCAGCCTGGCCGCGCCGATGTGCCTTGCCCAGGCGCTTTGCGTGGCCATGGCAGGCCGCCAGCAGGGCGAAAAGCCGCGGATTCCGGTGGTCACGGGGCCGTAAACTCGGGGTGTACCCCGGGCTACGCTGTGGAAGCAAAGCGCCCTTGCGGGAAACGGACCTCTCGCCTCACGGGCGTAGGGCGGGATTTATCCCGCCGGCCCGGGGACATGGTGAAAAGGGCGAGACGGCTGCTCCGTCCCGCCCCCCTCGTTGCGGCTTCCCCATGGGAGTGGAGGTTTTACAGCCGCAAAGGTCCCTCGGGCACCGGCATGCCGCCGGCCACCGCGCCCCAGACGGATTGGTCGTAATTCACGATGGCGCCGGTCATCAGGCCCGCGTCGTCTGACACAAGGAAGTTGACCGCCCGCGCGGCCTCTTCGGGGTCGACGAGGCGACCGAAGGGGAGCGCCGCTTGCGCCTTGGCCTCCCAATCGGGGTCCTGTCCGGCCTGAAGCGCGCGTTCATTGTCCGATGCCATCCAGCCGACGTTCAGCTGGTTGACGCGGATGCGGTTGGCCATCACCGAAAACGCCGTATTGGCGGTCAGCGTGGTCAGGGCGCCTTTCGACGCGCAATAGGCGTTGATGAAGGGCTGGCCCGACAGCGCCGAGATCGAGCCGATGTTGCAGATCGCGCCTTGGATGTCCTTGGCGATCATCAGCCGGATCGCCTCTTGCATCAGGAAATAGGGGCCGCGGACATTGGTGGCAAAGAGCGCGTCAAATGTCTCGGGCGAGGTGTCGATGATCGTCCCCCGCGCGGTGGAGGCGCCGGCGTTGACCAGCACATCCAGCCGGCCAAACAGCCGATCGGTCTCGGCGATGACCTTGCGGCAATCCTCGACCTGCGCGAAGTCGGCCTGGACGAAATGCGCCCAGATCCCGTGTTCTTCCGCGATGTGCCGGGCGACCAAGGCGCCGCGTTCGGCATTGCGCCCGGTGACGACGATCCCCTTGGCGCCAGCGGCCGCCAAGCGCCGGGCAATCGCCGCGCCAAGCCCCTGCGTCGCCCCGGTGATGACGCAGACCTTGCCGTCCATGCGGTTCATGGCGCGACCTCATAGCCCGCAGCCGCCATCACCCGCAGCAACTCCTTATGGCCCTTCTTGGCCATCTCCAAAGGCGGAGAGACTTTCGGGTCCTGTTCCGCCTCGACGACGAACCAACCCTCATAGCCCTTGGCGGCCAGAGCCTTGACCAGAACTTCGAAGTCCAAAGACCCATCGCCCGGCACGGTGAAGGCGCCCTTGACCACGGCATCGAGGAAAGACTCGCGGCTGCGGTCCAGACCATCCACCACCTTGGCCCGGATGTCTTTGGTATGGACATGGGTGATGCGGGCGTGATGCTTCTCGATCACCGCCAGATTGTCACCGCCCGCAAAGGCCATATGCCCGGCGTCGAACAGCAAGGGCACGGTGGAGTGCTTCATCAATAGGTCCAGCTCCGCTTCCGTCTCGATCGCGGCGGCCATGTGGTGATGATAGGAAATCGGCATCCCGTTCCCCGCGCACCAATCGGCAAAGTCGCTGATCTTGCGGCCATAGACCGCAATCTCGGCCTCGCTCAGGCGGGGTTTGGTTGTCAGTGGAGCGGACTTCACGCCTTGGACGCTGCGCGCAGTCTCGCCATAGACGATGCAGGGCGCGCCTGCGGCCTTGAAGAAGGCATGTTGCGCGGCGATCCGGTCCTTTTCGACCTCGATATCCCCGTCCAACAACAGGCCCGAGAACCAGCCGCCACAGACCGAGATCCCGTGGCGGGCGAGGATCGGGCCAAGTTCGCCCATATCCATCGGAAAGCGCCGGCCGGTCTCCATGCCGGTAAAGCCCGCCTCGGCGGCTTGACGCAGACATTCTTCCAGCGACACATCGTCCGAGAGTTCGGCCAGGTCGTCATTCCACCAGGCGATGGGGGCAATCCCGAGTTTGGCTTTCAAGATGGGCATATTACACTCCGATACGTTGCTTGGCGCGGATGGCGATTTGTGCCTCGCGCGCTACCTTGACCGTCTCGCGGTCGGACACTTCCGGCACGCCCACATCCCAATCTGCGTCACCGGGGACCCAGGAATAGGCGTCGGTCGTGATGGTGATCAGGGTCGTGCGGTCATTGCCCCGCGCCCAGTCCAAAGCCTCTGCCAGGTCGGCCAGGCTTTCCACCTTGCGCGACAAGGCCCCCATCGAGGCCGCATGGGCCGCGAAATCGACATGCAGCGGGTTGGCCTTGTCGGTGATCCGGCAGTCCTTGAGCAGGTTGTTGAACCCCGGCACGCCCTTGAACTGCTGCAGCCGCGAGATCACCGCATAGCCGCCGTTGTCGCAGACCACGACGATCATCTTGTGACCCGACAGGACCGTCGAATAGATGTCCGAGTTCATCATCATATAGGTGCCATCGCCCAGCATGACGATGGGCGTGCCGCCAAGACCGCCGGGGCCGTCCTGAGCCATTGCACAGCCCCAACCGGCCGCGATCTCATAGCCCATGCAGGAGAAGCCGAACTCCAGATCAAAGGTGTTCGGGTCCTTGACGCGCCAGCCCTTGGCGACCTCGCCGGGGATGCCACCCGCCGCCGCGATCAAGGTGTCATTCGGCGCGGCCCAGTCGTTCACCACATGCACCACCTGCGCATAGGTCGGCACAGGGGCATTGGTGGGCAGCTGGTGGGTGTCCAAGAGCGCGTCCCATTCCGCGAACAAAGCTTTGGCGCGCGGCAGGTGGGCCTTTGGCGCGGCCCAATCGCCCAGGGCGGCGTCAAGCTCGGTGATCCCCTCCAAAGCGTCGCTGACGACGGCAAGCGCGCGGTGCTTCAAGGCGTCAAACCGCGCGGCGTTGATCGCGATGAACCGGGCGTCCTGCGCGAAGGCCGTCCAGGACCCCGTCGTGAAGTCCTGCAACCGCGTGCCGACTGCCAAGATCACATCGGCTTCGGCCGCCAAAGCATTGGCCGAGGTCGAGCCGATGATCCCGATCGGCCCGCAATGCACCGGATCGGCATGGGTCAGGCCGCCTTTGCCCGCGATGGTCTCGACCACCGGGATACCGTGCTTGACCGCAAAGGCCTGAAGCGCGGTTTCCGCACCGGAATAGCGCACACCGCCGCCTGCAATGATCAGCGGGGTCTTGGCGGTCTTGAGCAAAGCCGCCGCCTCGGCCAGGGTCTGCCGATCCGCGCGGGGGCGGGGGATGCGCCAGACGCGCTCTTCGAAAAACACCTCCGGGTAGTCGAAGGCCAGCTCCTGCGTGTCCTGCGGCAGGGCAAGGAAGGCCGGGCCGCAATCGGCCGGGTCCAGCATGGCGCCCACGGCCTGGGGCAAGGACTGGATCAGCTGCGCCGGATGGGTGATGCGGTCCCAATAGCGCGTCACCGCCTTGAAGGCGTCGTTCACGGTCAGCGTCGGGTTGTTGTAGTGTTCGACCTGCTGCAAGACCGGATCGGGCAGGCGGTTGGTAAAGGTATCGCCCGCGATCAACAGCAGGGGCAGGCGGTTGGCATGGGCCGTCCCCGCCGCCGTCACCATGTTAAGCGCTCCTGGCCCGATGGACGAGGTCGCCACCATCAGTTGACGCCGCCGTTTCGCCTTGGCAAAACCGATGGCGGCCAGGGCCATCGACTGCTCATTCTGGCCGCGCCAGGTCGGCAATTGGTCCTGCACGGCCTCCAAGGCCTCGGACAGGCAGGTGACATTGCCATGGCCAAAGATGCCAAAGACGCCGGCGAACAGCGGCACTTTCTCGCCGTCGATCTCGGTCATCTGCGCGCAAAGCCAGCGCACCAAAGCCTGTGCCATCGTAAGGCTGATCGTTGACTGGCCCATGTGAACTCCTCCCTGAGATTTGCCGGAACAATAAACTTGATCATTGAATATTGACAACAACAATCTTATGCAATGATGATTGCGTAAGCGGGTCCGGGATGGATTTTGCAGAAGTGCAGTTGGGGGAGAGAGCCGGGATGTATGAAAACTATGGACTATTCCTCGGGGGTGCCTGGGTGCAGGGCGCCGAGACCGCGGCGGTCTTTTCCCCGGTGACAGAAAAGCCCTTGGGTCTGTGCCCGCAGGCCGGTCTGGCCGAGACCGCCGCCGCCATCGAGGCTGCGGCACGCGGCCTGAAGGCCTGGGGGGCGACGGCCGCCTTTGCCCGCGCCGATGCGCTGCACAAGATCGCCGACGAGATGGCCCGCCGCACGGATGAGGCGGCGCGGATGATCAGCCTTGAGACCGGCAAGCCGATTGCGCAATCGGGCCGCGAATGGGGCCTGAGCGTCGACCAGTTCCGCTGGTATGCCGAGGAAGCCCGCCGGATCTATGGCCGCATCGTCGAATCCCGTGTGCCGGGCGGCCGGTTCGAGATCCACCACGAGCCGGTGGGCATCGTGGCCGCCTTCACCGCCTGGAACTTCCCCGCCGCCCTGATCGCGCGCAAGGTGGCGCCCGCGCTGGCTGCGGGCTGTTCGGTCATTGTCCGGCCCTCAAGCCAGACGCCGGGCGTGGCCATGGTCATGGTCGATTGCTGCCGGGCGGGGGGCTTGCCGGAGGGGACTTTGGGCCTGGTGGTCGGGCCGACTGCGACGACCTATGCGCCGATCATGGCGGACAAACGGGTGCGCAAGGTGTCGTTGACGGGCTCGACAAGGGTGGGTCAGCAGATGATCCGCGACGCGGCCGCCACGCTGAAAAAAGTCTCGATGGAGCTGGGCGGCAACGCCCCCGTCATCATCTATGACGATGCCGACCTGGAAGGCGCCCTGAACCTTGCCGTGCCGACCAAGTTTGCCAATGCGGGCCAGGTCTGCGTGACGGGCGACCGCTTTTATGTCCATGAGAGCCTGCATGACGCCTTTGTCGCGGGCTTTGCCGCGAGGGCCGAGGCGATCAAGCTGGGCGATGGCCTGGACCCAACGGTGGGCATGGGGCCGCTGATCAACGCAGGCCGCCTGGCCGAGATGGAAAAGATCGTGGCAGGCGCCGAGGCCGCGGGCGCGCGCCTGGTCACCGGCGGGGCACGGGCGGGCTTTAACGCGGGCCATTTCTATTTGCCCACGGTTCTGGCCGATTGCTCTGACGACATGGCGGTGATGGCCGAGGAAAACTTCGGCCCCATCGCGGCCATCACCCGTTTCCGCGACGAGGATGAGGTTCTGGCGCGCGCCAACAGCACCGATATGGGCCTGTCGGCCTATGCGTTCACGACCAACCCCGGGCGCGCGCGCCGCACCGTGGCGGGGCTCAAGGCCGGGATGGTGGGGATCAACTCCTTTGCCATGGCGGCCTCTGAGGCGCCCTTTGGCGGCACCAACCACTCTGGCATGGGGCGCGAGGGCGGCACGGAAGGCATCCGCGATTACCTGGACGTCAAATCCTCACAGGTGGTCTGGGCATGATCGCGAACCGTCTGAAAGCTTTGTGGGCCGAGGGGAAACCGGCGATCAACGGGTGGTGTTCCATCGGCAACCCCTTCACCGCCGAGATCATGGCGGCGCAGGGGTTTGATTCTGTGACCATCGACATGCAGCACGGCGCTTTGGATTATTCGGCCGTCCTGCCGATGTTCCAGGCGATGCGGGCCAGCGGTGCGGTCCTGATGGCCCGCGTGCCCTGGAACGAGCCCGGGGTGATCATGAAGGCGCTGGACGCCGGCGCCTATGGCATCATCTGCCCGATGGTGAACACCGCCGAGGATGCGGCGGCTTTCGTGCGCTGCCTGCGCTATCCGCCGCATGGCGAGCGCAGCTTTGGCCCGACCCGGGTCAGCTTTGCCGCCGGTGCGAATTACGCCGGCGAGGCCAATGACAACATGATCGGCCTTGCGATGATCGAAACGGCGGAGGCCTTTGCCAATGTCGATGCCATCGCGGCGACCCCGGGGCTGGACGGGCTTTACATCGGCCCCGCCGACCTGACGCTGTCCCTGACCCAAGGCCGCCTGGCCCCCGGCTTTGACCGCGAAGAGCCAGAGATGATTGCCGCCATCCAGACCATCCTGGCTGCGGCGAAAAAGGCCGGCATCCGGGCGGGCATCCATTGCGGGACGCCGGATTATGCCGCGAAAGCCATCGGCTGGGGCTTTGATCTGACCACGGTGGGCGGCGACAGTCGCTTTCTGGCGGCGGCGGCGGGGGCTGCGGTGACGAAGTTCCGCGAGTTGACCAAGGGCACCGCAAAAACCGAAGGGGGGGCTTATTGATGCCGCATCTTCTGGTGGCGGGGAAACTGCATCCTTCGGGGCTGGACCTTCTGCGCGGCTCTGGCCTCAGCTTTGATTACTTTGAGGCGATCACCGAGGCCTCCTATCAAGAGGCCCTGCCGCGTGCCGATGCCTTGGTGATCCGGACCCAACCCCTTTCGGCGGCATCGGTCGCCAAGGCGCCGGGGCTGAAGATCGTCTCGCGTCATGGCGTGGGCTATGATGCGGTGGATGTCGCGGCGCTGAACGCGCGGAACATCCCGCTGTGCATCGTGGGGGATGTGAACTCGGCCGGGGTTGCCGAACATGCGATGATGCTGATCCTGGCGGCCTCCCATCGGCTGATCGCGGCGGACCGGGCGACACGGGCGGGGAATTGGGGCTGGAGGAACGGCTTGCAAACCCATGAGGTTGCAGGGAAAACCCTGCTGATCCTCGGCTTTGGCCGCATCGGGCGGCATCTGGCGGGCATGGCGCGGGCCTTTGGCATGAAGGTCACGGCCTATGACCCTTTCGTCACCGATTGGCCCGACCTGGCCACCCGCGTCACCGACCTTGAGGCGGGGCTAGCGCTCGCCGATGCGGTGTCCTTGCACCTTCCGCGCGCCGACCGCTGCATCCTGGGGGCGGCTCAGCTTGCCGCGATGAAGCCCGGCGCCGTCGTCGTCAACACGGCGCGGGGGGGCCTGATCGACGAGGTGGCCCTTGCCGCAGCCCTGCAAAGCCACCTCGGCGGCGCGGGAATCGAGGTCTTTGACGCCGAGCCGCCAAGCCCGGACCATCCCCTCTTTGGGCTGGAAAACGCCATCCTCACCCCGCACAATGCTGCCCTGACCGTGGAATGTGCCGAGCGCATGGCCCTGGCTTCGGTGCAGAACGTGCTTGATTTCTTTGCGGGGCGGCTGGACCCCTCGCTGATCGTGAACAAGGTATCCTGATGAAAAAGCGTCTGAACATCGGCCTGATCGGCACCGGCTTCATGGGCAAGGCCCATGTCTATGGCTTTACCTCGGCCCCCAAGGTCTTTGATCTGCCCTTCGATCTGCACCTGCACACCGTGGCCGACATCACCCCCGAGGCGGCCGAGCGCGCCCGTCAGGCCCTGGGCTTTGAACAGGCCACCGCCGATTGGCGCACGATCATTGCGGACCCCGCGATTGACGTGGTCTCGATCACCGCGCCCAATGCGTTGCACAAAGAGATGTCCTTGGCCGCCATCGCTGCGGGCAAGCATGTCTATTGCGAAAAGCCGCTGGCGCCCTTGGCCAAGGACGCTTTGGAGATGACCTTGGCCGCCGAGGCCAAGGGCGTGAAAACGCAAGTGGGCTTCAACTACCTCTGCAACCCGATGCTGGCTCTGGCCCGCGACATGATCCAGGCCGGAGAGCTGGGCGAGATCCGTGGCTATCGCGGCATCCACTGCGAAGACTACATGGCCGACCCCTCGGGCAACTGGACCTTCCGCCACGACCCGGCGGGCGGCGGCGCTTTGGCCGATATCGGGTCCCATGCGCTGGCCACGGCCGAGTTCCTCTGTGGCCCCATCACCCGTGTCATGGGCCATTGTGTCACCATGATCCACGAACGCCCCGACGGGCGGGGTGGGCGCAAAGCGGTCACCGTCGACGACCTTGGCCGCGCCTTCCTGCGCTTTGAAAACGGCGCCAGCGGGTCCATCGAGGGCAACTGGATCGCCACGGGCCGCAAGATGCAGCATGACTTCGAGGTCTATGGCACCAAGGGCGCCCTGGCCTTTTCGCAGGAACATTTCAACGTCTTGAACTTCTTCAACACCCAAGACCCCAAGGGCCGCCAGGGCTTCCGCCGCATCGAGGCCTCGCCAGATCACGCGCCCTATGGGTTGTTCTGCGTGGCAGCAGGCCACCAACTGGGCTTCAACGACCTCAAGGCCATCGAGGTGGCGGGCTATATCCAGGCCATCGGCGGCGCGGCGGAGCCCTTCAACTTCCGCAAGGGCCTGCGCATCCAAACCCTGATCGAGACGATCCAGGCCTCCTCGCGCGAGGAACGCTGGATCGACGTGGCATGATCGCCGTTGGTGTCATAGGCCTTGGCGTCATGGGGGCCGACCACGCCCGCCTGTTGCGTGACGAGGTGCGCGGCGCCTATCTGGCCGCCACCTGCGACCCGGTGCGAGATTGCACTCACAGCGACCCGCTGGAGCTGATCCATGCGGTCGATGCCGTGGTCATCGCCAGCCCCGACGCGACCCATGCCGGCCTTGCGCTGGCCTGCATCGCGGCGGGCAAGCCGGTGCTCTGCGAAAAGCCGCTGGGGGCCACCTCTGCCGAGGCTTGGGAGGTGGTGCAGGCCGAAACCACCCTTGGCCGCCGTCTGGTGCAAGTGGGTTACATGCGCCGCTTTGACCCGGCTTACCTTGCGATGAAGGCCTGTGACATCGGCCCGCCTGCGCTGTTGCACAACATCCACCGCAACGCCCAGGCGCCCGATTGGTTCACCGGCGCCATGCCGATCACCAACTCTCTGGTCCACGAAATCGACATCTCGCGCTGGATGCTTGACGACGAGATCACCGAGGCCCGGGTGGTGGGCCAAGATCCGATGCTTGTGACGATGCGGACGGCCAAGGGCGTGCTGATTTCCACCGAGGTCTTCATGAACGCGGCCTATGGCTATCACGTCCATGCCGAACTGGTGGGGCGTCGCGGCACGGTCGCCATGGCGCAGCCCACCCGCATTGTCACCAACCGTGAGGGCCATCACGGCCATGGCTACCCGATGAACTGGGTGCCGCGCTTTGCGGAGGCCTACCGGGCGCAGATGACGGCCTTTGTGGCCGGTGTGGCCTCGGGCGTGCTGCCCGGTGCCACGGCCTGGGACGGCTATGCTGCAACGGCGATTGCCGAACAGATCATCCCGGGCCTGGCCTCTGGCTTGGCCCAGACCATCAGCCTTCCCGCCAAACCATCGCTTTACGAGGCTTGAGATGAAGCTTGCCATCAACCGGACCTGCGCGCCGGGGCTTTCCTTGCCCGACTTCATCGCGCTGGCCCAACGGGCGGGCGTCAGTGCCGTCGAGATCCGGGGCGACATCGAGGGCCGGGAGTTCGCCGATGGCACGCCTGCCGCCGCACTTCGCGCCCGGCTGGCCGATGCGGGTCTGGTCGTGGCCTCGGTCAATGCGCTGCAACGCTTCAACGACTGGTCCTCCGCCCGCGCCGAGGAGGCCCGCCGCCTGGTGGCCTATGCCGCTGACCTGGGCGCGCCGGGTCTGGTCCTGTGCCCCGTCCACACGCCCGAGACCTGGGACGACCCCGCCGCCAAGCTGCGCGAGGGGCTGGCGGCCCTGGCGCCGATCCTGCGCGCGCATGGCATCAAGGGCTATGTCGAGCCCTTGGGCATGACACATTCGACGATGAAGCGGCAGGACATGGCCGTGGCGGCGGTCTCGGCGATCGACGGTTGGGACTGCTATCAGCTGTGTTATGACACGTTCCAGTTCTTTCGCTGCGGCGATGACCTTCTGTTTCCTCAGCATATTGGCCTCGCGCATATGTCCGGCATCACTGCCCCGGGCGCGCCCGGCGATCTGACCGAGCCCGACCGTGGCCTGATCTTCCCGGGCGACCGGGTGGGCAACATCGCCCAGCTTCAGGCGCTGCGGGCTGCGGGATATGCGGGCTTCGTCTCGATGGAGCCCTTCTCGCCCAAGGTGCAAAACGACCCCGACCTGGCCCAGCACCTGCGCGCCAGCCTGGATTACGTCCAGGCCCTGATCTAAGGTCAAACCGACTCGGCCGGGCTGGCCCAGACCTGCACCGCCGGCGCAAGGGCGGTCTGCTCCGCGGGCGGCGCGTCCGGCCTGACAAAGACGGGCAGCCTGGCAAAGACGGGCAGCCTGGCAAAGTTGGGCAGCCTGGCAAAGACGGGCAGCGTCATGGCCGCCCCCCGATCATCTCGGCCGCCTTTTCCGCGATCATCACCACCGAAGAGGCGGTGCGCCCCGACACGACCCGCGGCCTGACCGAGGCATCGACGACCCGCAGCCCCGCGATCCCGCGCAGGCGAAGGTGCGGATCGACGACGGAACCCGCATCTGCCCCCATCCGGCAGGTGCCGACCGGGTGAAAGATCGTGGTCGCGATGTCGCCGGCCTTGGCGGCCAAGGCCTCATCGGTCTGAAAGTCGGGCCCGGGCAGTCATGCTTGCGGCGTATGGGGCGCCAGGGCCCGCGCCGTCGTAATCGCCCGCGCCTGACGGATCGAGGCCACGGCGATGGAACGGTCATTGTCGGTCGACAGGTGGTTCGGGCGGATTTCGGGCTGGACCTTGGGGGCGCGGGTTGTGGCATGGACATGGCCCACCGACGTCGGCCGCAGGTTCTCGCGCACCTCGGCCAGGTCATGCAGCGGCGTGATCCCCAAACCCGCCAACCGCGCCGATTGGCCGATCCCCGAAAGCTCCAGCAATTTCGGGCTGTTGAGCGCACCTGCCGAAAGGATCACCTCGCCCCCCGCGCGGGCCTGATGGACCGCCTGCAGGATCGGCCAGGACAGCCTTTGCCGGGCGACCCGCCATTCGCCCCCCGCGCCATCCAAGGGGCTTTCGCCGCCCCAGTGATCCTCAGACCTGCGAAAATGGGGCAAGACGTCGTCCCAGCCCCAGCCCGCACAGCCCAGCATGATCAGCCTTTCGGTGCGGCCCCGCCTTGCAGCGGGGCCAAGGGGCTTAGCGGCCCGCCATATAGGTCTCCAGCACGAAGCTTTCGGCATTCGCCTGGGTGATCACGGCAAAGCCAGTGTCCACAAAGGGGATCTGCATCGGATTGTAGCCCGAGACCTTATAGTCGTTGAACGGGTCGATCAGGCCGGGATGCGCGCCAAGGAAAGTGTTCATGAAACCCACTAAGCCCTGGATGCCCTGGTTCGGGTTCAAGGCCATATGGATATTGCCGGCCTTGATCTCTTCCAGCGTCGTCGGCGTGATATCGGCGTGCAGGATCAGCACCTTTTCGCCCGCGGCCTTGACCGCGGCCACGGCGCCCTCGGCGGAGCCCGCCTCGGGAATCCACAGTGCCGCGAGGTCGGGGTTGGCCTGCAACATGGCCGAGACGGCGGTGAAGGCCGCGTTCGGCTCCTGGTTCGTGGCCTGACACCCCACCAGTTTCATGTGGGGATAGGTCTTTTCCATACAGGCGATCAGGGCCGTCACGCGCAGGTCATGGTTGGACTGGCCGGGGTTCTCCAGCACGGCATATTCGGCCGCGTCGCCCCCCATCTTGACGATCTCTTCGGCGGCGAATTTCGCCTCGGCCAGGTTGTCCGAGGTGACATAGGCGGTGCGCTTGGACTTCGGGCTGTCGGCGGCAAAGGTCGTGACGGACACGCCGCTGTCCACCGCCCGGTTGATCGGGTCGATGAAGGGATCGGACTGCATCGGGTGCAACAGGATGCCCTTGGGCGCGGTCACGAGGTCTTGTTCAAAGGACGCGATCTGTTTGGTGATGTCATAATCCGGCGTGCCGGAGAAGACAGCGGTGCAGCCCAAAGCCTGGGCCGCCTGTTTGAAGCCCTCGAAATCCGGGACCCCATAGGGGTGGCCCATCATCACATAGGGTTCGCCGGGCTCACCGCGCAAACCGCCTTCGGCCTGGGCCGCCGTGGTCATGGCCGTGCCCAACAGGGCGCCCAGCACCAGTCCCTTCAGATCGTTCATTCGTTCCGTCCTCGGCGCCTGGCGCCATCCCTGCAATTTTTTCGCAAGTCGACAGACATTGCAAGAACTTGGATCGAGGGAGATTCCGGCCCGGTCAAAGGGGATCAGGAAAAATCCCGTTTCGTGAAATTTATTTCGGCGCGGGGGAGGGCGGCGGGGTTTGGGGTGTCGACGGGATGGGGGGCAAGCGTGCAGAGCGCAAACCGGCCGGGGCATCAAAGGGCGGGGCACCAGTAGGCCGGGGGGCAGTCAGCTGGGGGGCCATAAGAAAGGGGCGCCAGGTTCAGAAAACCCGGCCGAAGTAATCCCTGCGGCCACGCAAACCAAGCCGCAAGACCCTTGGGCTCAGGGCCGGACCGCGACCGCGTTTTCGGCCGCCTGAACCCGCAGGCTGGCGATCTGGCCCAGCTGGTAAAAGCTGAGCGCCGCGGCGGCGGTGACTTGGCGGCTGACCTCGGGGCCGGGGCCGGTGGTGGCCTCGGGCGCGCGGATGCGGAATTCAAACACCTTGACGCCCTCGGCGTCGACCGGCAGGCCCACCAGCTCGGCGTCGTAATAGCCCTGCGCCTCCATCACGCCGGTGGCGCGCAGGATGACCCCGGTCGAGGTCTCTTCGACCGTCACATCGGTGATGCGGTCCATGAAGCCGCGGCTGTCCTCCGGGACAGTAAAGCCGGTCGCATCGACGACCTGGGGCCGGCGCCGGAACCAGTTGACCGGGTTGAGCCTGCCGCCACACGCCGCGAGCGTCAGAAGCCCGCCCAATATGATGATCCGCCGCTGCATCCACGTCTCCCTTTGGGTCTGAGTATCCCATGGCGGGCGGCTTGAAAAGCGCCGGCTTTACCTTGGGACCGGCAGGGATTATCCCGGGGGCGCAGGAGGGTCCCATGGCCACAGACACATTCGAAGAGCTTGCCGAGACTTTCGCCTTCCTGGACGATTGGGAAGAGCGTTACCGCCATGTCATCGAACTGGGCAAGGCCATGCCGCCGCTGGAAGAGGCCTTCAAGGTCCCCGCGCTGAAGGTGCAGGGCTGTGCCAGCCAGGTCTGGCTGCGGCCCCTGGTGGCAGAGGGGCGCTTTGACTTTCAGGGCGAGTCGGATGCGATGATCGTGCGCGGGCTGATCGCGGTGCTGCATGCGCTGTATTCGGGCCTGACGCTGCCTCAGGTGCTTGCGGTCGATGCGGTGGCCGAACTGGGGCGGCTGGGTCTGAACGACCACCTGTCGGCGCAAAGGTCGAACGGGGTGCGCGCCATGGTGCAGCGCATCCGCGAAACGGCGGCAAGCGCCGGGTAAGGCTGGCGCAAAGCCGCCCCCGGGCTTGACCCGGGGCCTCGATGGTGGTTCTGGGCCTTGGGGGGCGCAAAAAGGTCGAGGTCCCGGGACAGGCGGTCCCTGTGCTAAAGCGCCGCGCAGGCCGCCCGCAGCCAGACAAGCGCGCCCTCTGACACCCGCGGCCCGATGAGCGTCAGAACCTGCGCATGATAGGCGTCCAGCCACTCACGCTCGGCCGGGGCAAGCCGGTCGACCAGGATCAGCCGTCGGTCCAGCGGCACGAAGGTCAGCGTCTCGAAGGCCAATTGGTCGCGCATGTCGCCCAGGGCGGGCGCCTCTTCGACCACGATCAGGTTCTCCAGCCGGATGCCAAAGGCGCCCTCGCGGTAATAGCCGGGCTCGTTGGACAGGATCATTCCGGGCTCGAACGGGACCTCCGACACGCGCGAAAGCCGCTGCGGCCCCTCATGCACCGACAAAAACGCGCCCACCCCATGCCCGGTGCCATGGTCGAAATCCTGGCCCGCCACCCAAAGCGGATAGCGCGCCACAGGGTCAAGGTCGCGCCCCGCAAGCCCCCGCGGCCAGCGCAGGCGCGAGATCGCCACCATGCCCTGCAACACGCGCGTATAGCACGCCCGCGCCTCATCGCCTGGATCGCCCATCGCCACGGTGCGGGTGATGTCCGTCGTCCCGTCCAGATATTGCGCGCCGGAATCCACCAAAAGCAGCGTATCGGTCCCCACCGTCCGGTTCGTCTCTTGCGTCACACGGTAATGCATGATGGCGCCATGCGGCCCCGCGCCGCAGATCGTGTCAAACGAGATGTCGTGAAAGGCATTGGACGCGCGCCGAAAGCCCTCCAGCGCCACGACGACGTCAATCTCGGTCAGGCCCGGATGGGGCTGATCCAGCCAGGCCAGGAATTCGACCATGGCCGCCCCGTCGCGCAGATGCGCCGCGCGCATCCCCGAAAGCTCGGCCGCGTTCTTGCGCGCCTTGGGCAGGCGGCACGGGTCATCGCCCCAGACGCAATCCGCCACAGCCAGGGACACCGCCAAAGGCGCCGTCCCCTTGTCGACGCGCACGCGGCCCGCGAGGCCCCTCAAAGCTGCCTCGAACCCGTCCGGAGCCTCAAGGACGACATCCCCCAGATGCGCCCGGACCCCGTCATCCAGCTTGGCCGCATCGACAAACAACCGCACCCCCCCATCCGCCCCCAGAATGGCAAAGCCCTGCACCACCGGGTTTTTCGGCACATCCGCCCCGCGGATGTTCAACAACCAGCAGATCGAGTCGGGCAGGGTGATGACCGCATGATCCTGCCCCAGATCGCGCAGGCCCGCCGCCAGTCGCGCCCGTTTGGCCGCCGCGGATTCCCCGGCGAATTCCAACGGATGGACAAAGACCCGCCCCACCACCGGCCCCGGCTGCCCCTCCCAGATCGCATCGACCTGGTTGGCCACGGCCTTCAACGTCACGCCCGAGCCCGCCAAGGCCGCCTCGATCCGCGCCACCTCGTCGGCCGTATGCAGCCAGGGATCAAACCCCACAACCCCCGCCGCCAGCTTCTCGCGCAGCCACTCCCCCGCCTTGACCTCGGGCCAGGGCACCGGGGTATAGGCCCCCAAGTCCACCTGCCCCTTGACCTGCGTGCGATAACGCCCGTCGATGAAGACCCCCGCCACATCGGGCAAGACCACCGCAAAGCCGGCCGAGCCCGTGAACCCGGTCAGCCACTGCAACCGCTCATCCCGGGCCGTGACATATTCGCCCTGATGCACATCGGCGCGCGGCACAAGGAAGCCCGAAAGCCCCTCGCGCATCAACTGCGCCCGAAGCAAAGCCAACCGCCCCGGCCCCTGGTCCGGCGAAGCATGGCTGTCAAAGGTCTGGAACATCACGCCCCCATTCATCTTTTCATAAATATCCCACGGGAGGGTCCGGGAGGGTGTGAAACCCTCCCGGGGCGTCCTCAGGCGCTCCGCTTGGCCTTGAAGGCCCGCTCGCGCTTTTTGGCATCGACCTCGAACAGCCCCGCCAGCTGTTCCGTCATCGCGCCGGCCAGCTGTTCCGCATCGGTGATCGTGACCGCGCGCTGGTAATAGCGCGTGACGTCATGGCCGATGCCAATGGCGATCAGTTCGACCGCGCGGCGCTTTTCCACCATGGCGATCACATCGCGCAGGTGCTTTTCCAGAAAATTCGCCGCATTGACCGACAGGGTCGAATCATCGACCGGTGCGCCGTCGGAAATCACCATCAGGATCTTGCGCTGTTCGGGCCGCGCCATCATCCGGCGATGCGCCCATTCCAGCGCCTCGCCGTCGATGTTTTCCTTCAAAAGGCCTTCCTTCATCATCAGCCCAAGGTTGGGCCGCACCCGCCGCCAGGGCGCATCGGCGGATTTATAGATGATATGGCGCAGGTCGTTCAGCCGCCCCGGACCCGAGGGCCGCCCGCTGGCCAGCCACCTTTCCCGAGATTGCCCGCCCTTCCAGGCCCGGGTCGTAAAGCCCAGGATCTCGACCTTGACGTTGCAGCGCTCCAGCGTCCGGGCCAGAACATCCGCACAGATCGCGGCAATCGAGATCGGACGGCCGCGCATCGAGCCCGAATTGTCCAGAAGCAACGTCACGCAGGTGTCGCGGAATTCGGTGTCCTTTTCCCATTTGAACGACAAAGGCGTCGTCGGGTTGGCCACCACACGGGCCAGACGGCCGGCATCCAGCACGCCTTCCTCCAGGTCGAACAACCAAGACCGGTTCTGCTGCGCCTGCAAGCGGCGTTGCAGCTTGTTCGCCAGCCTGGAAACTGCGCCCTTCAGGGGGTCCAGCTGCTGATCCAGATAGGCGCGCAGACGCTCCAGCTCGGCCGGTTCCGCCAGCTCTTCGGCGCGAATCTCCTCGTCGAAATCGGTCGTATAGACGGCATAGGTCGGATCGGCGTCGGAATGGGGCGCGGGCGGCGGAGGCTCCATCGGCGCCTCACCCTCGGGGAGTTCGGCCTCCTCGCCCTGTTCGACGTCGCTGTCCTCCATCGTCACCTGAGCTTGGGATTCGTCCTGTTCCTCTTCCTGCGCCTGTTCGGGGCTGGCCTCGGCCTCGTCGGAGTCCTCGGCATCCTGGCCCGCTTCTTCGGGTCCGTCTTCCTCTTCCTGCTCGGCGCCCTCGTCGGTCGGGTCGTCGCGGTCGGGGTCATCGCCCAACTGGTCGCCATACCCAAGGTCCGAGATCACCTTGCGCGCCAACCGCGCAAAGGCCGCCTGATCGGCCAGCACATCGTCGATATTCGAAAGCGTGCCCGCCGCCTGTTCCTCGATGAACCCGCGCCACAGGTCCATGACATGAGCCGCCGATTTCGGCAGGTCGCGCCCGGTCGCAAGGTGGCGCACCAGATAGCCCGCCGCCACCGGCAAGGGCGCATCGGACGCCGTGGTGATCTGGCCATAGCCCTTGCGGTCGGCCTCATGGGCGATCTTGGCGTCGATATTGGTCGCGGTGCCCGGCATGGCGCGCGCGCCCACGGCCTCGCAGCGCGCGACCTCCATCGCGTCGTAAATGTCGCGGGCCAGCTGCCCGGTGGGGGCATATTTCGCCGACAGCGCCTCGTTGTGATACTTGCGCCGCAGGGCAAAGGCATCCGCCGTCCCGCGTGCCAAAAGCACCTCGTCCCGCGTCATGCGGCGACTGACCTGGGGCAGACGCACGCCCTCTTTGTTCATGCCCGCAGGATCGACGGAATATGTCACCGTCATCTCGGGGTCATCGGCCATGGTGCGCGTGGCATCGGCCAGCGCTTTCTTGAACGGATCAGCGGGGTTGTCGGTGGGCTTGCTCATGCCCGCCAGACTGCACCCGCGCGCTTGCGAGTGCAAGAGCAGCGCCGCCGCCCAAGGCCGCTCCCGCCCGGGTTTTGCAGGGCTCTCTTTCCCCCGCGTAGCCCGGGGTATACCCCGGGTCTTTGTGCGCAAATGCACAAGCCCCGCGCCAACACAGTGAATTGAGCGAAAGGGGCAACAGGGCTATGTTCACCCCAAGCAACCAATCAAGGAACGCCAAATGTCCAAGCCCAAGATCGCTGTCATCGTCGGTTCCACCCGTCCGACCCGTTTTGCCGATATCCCCACGGCCTATATCGTCGACAAGGCCAAGGCCCATGGCGGCGTCGACGTCGAGGTCGTCGACCTGCGCGACTATCCGATGCCCTTCTTTGACGAAATGGCGTCGAATGCCTGGATGCCCTCGGTGAACCCGGTCGCCCAAGCCTGGCAGAAAAAGCTGGCCGAGTTCGACGGCTATATCTTTGTCGTGGCGGAATATAACCGCTCGATCACCGGCGTGCTGAAGAACGCGCTGGATCAGGCCTATGTCGAATGGGCGAAAAAGCCCCTGGGCATCGTGGCTTACGGCTCGGTCGGCGGCACGCGTGCGGCCGAACACCTGCGCAACATCGGGGTTGAACTGCAGATGGTTCCGGTCCGTCATGCCGTCCATATCGGCGGCGGCGACTTTTTCCGCGTCCATCCGGGCTTTGGCGGTTCGGGCAACCTGGCCGATATCGAAGCCTCGATCGGGGCCGGCGCCCAGTCGCTGTTGGACGACATGACCTGGTGGGGCAATGCCACCAAAGCCGCCCGCGGCTAAGCCTTTTGAAACGTCGGAAAGGGGGGCTTTGCGGCCCCCTTTTTCAGGCCTGGGGCAAAAGCCGCAGACAGGATTTCACTTGGGCCATGACCCGCAGCCGCAAGGCGGGGTGGCCCGCGAACGCCGCCCGTTGCAGCGCCTGCGCCGTGGCGGCCTTGGCCTCGATCCGCAGCGCCAGGCTGCGCCGGGCTTGACCCGGCGCCTGAACAGAGGACAGCAGATCGGTAAAGGCATCGCGCTGCTTTTGCGTCTGGTCGGCGGCAGGGTCCTGCATCAGCCACTGATGTTCCATCAAAGCCGAAAGCCGGCCGGTGCAGATGGCGAAGGTCCGCAAGGGATCGCACAGGCCGGGCAGGGCGCCGGACACCAGCACCACAAGGCCGAAAACAATGATGCGTCGCTTGCCCATAAGCAAGAGACTGCGCCTGATTCCCTATTCTTCGGTAAATCACCCGCGCTTAGCGGCACCAGTCCATCTTGCGCTTGGGCACATAGACCACGGCAAGCCCCGAGGCCAACATGACCTCGGTCAGATCGCGCCCCGCCACCTCGACCCAGGCCAGATCGCGGCCATAGCGGTCCTGGCCTTTGAAGGTCACGCCCGTCACCGGCCCTGCGGCCACAAGCCCCTCCATCAGCCGCGTGGCCTCCAGCCCCATCGCCTTTTCCGAGGCGCATTTCGGGCTGTAGATTTCGGGCGTGTCATAGCCCAGCAGCCGGACCTTATGCTTGGCCCCGTCACAAATCATGTGCAGCGTGTCGCCATCCGTGACCTTGGTCACGTGGCAGGCGGGCGCGGCAAAACCTGCAGATGCAAGCAAAACCGCGCAAGCGGCGAGAATGAAACGCATGTGACCTACCCCATGGACGCGACCCCTCGCGCCTTGGGAGAGGATGGGGGCCCGGGCGCGCGGCTGCAAGGGGATGGGGCGGAGTTTAGAGGCTTTACGGGGCGCTGGGTGGCAGGATTTGTCACCGCAAGGTCGCAGTTCCGGGCCTAGCCCATGGTCCGGTGGGGAGGAGGTGAAAGCCGCTCCGCCTTGCCCCGCAAAGCAAAACCCGGGGTTTACCCCGGGCTACGCTGTGGACGCAGAGCGCGCTTCTGCACGATCGCTGTCTTTTGGCTTGCGTGGCCCGGAATAGAACGCGGGGCTTTTACTTCATCGCCTGGCTGGCGGCCGACTCGGGCAATTCCTCGCCAAAGCAGCGCTGGTAGAATTCGGCGACCGTTTGCCGTTCAAGTTCGTCGCATTTGTTCAGGAAGGACAGGCGGAAGGCATAGCCCACATTGCGGAAAATCTCTGAGTTCTGCGCCCAGTTCAGCACGGTGCGCGGAGACATCACGGTCGACAGATCGCCGTTCATGAAGGCCGTCCGGGTCAGGTCGGCGACCGTCACCATCTGGTTGATCGTCTTGCGACCCTTTTCCGTGTTGTAATGCGCGTTTTTCGCCAGGACGATGGCGGCTTCGGCATCATGCGAAAGGTAGTTCAGCGTGGCGACCAAGGACCACCGGTCCATCTGCGCCTGGTTGATCTGCTGGGTGCCGTGATAGAGGCCCGTCGTATCCCCAAGACCCACGGTGTTCGCGGTGGCGAACAGGCGGAAGGACGGGTGGGGGGTGATGATCTCGTTCTGGTCCAGCAGGGTCAGCTTGCCGTCATGCTCCAGCACGCGCTGGATGACGAACATGACATCCGCCCGCCCCGCGTCGTATTCGTCGAACACGATGGCCACGGCGTTGCGCAAAGCCCAGGGGAGAATCCCCTCGTGGAACTTCGTCACCTGCTTGCCGTCTTCCAGCTTGATCGCATCCTTGCCGATCAGGTCGATCCGGCTGATGTGGCTGTCCAGGTTGACCCGCACGCAAGGCCAGTTCAGCCGCGCCGCAACCTGTTCGATATGCGTGGATTTCCCCGTGCCATGATAGCCCTGGATCATCACGCGGCGGTTATAGGCAAAGCCCGCCAGGATCGCCAACGTCGTATCGGGGTCGAATTTATAGGTCGGGTCGATCTCGGGCACGCGGTCGGTGCGCTCGGCAAAACCCTTTACCCGCATCTCGGTGTCGATCCCGAAGACATCGCGGACAGAGATTTCTTCGGTCGGTTTCATCACGGTATCCAGCATCTTGACGCGCCCAAATCTGTTGCGCCCCAACCTTTGACCCATAAGCCCAACAGGTGCAAGAGGGGCGGCGTTTACAGGCCCGGCGCCAGGCGTTAGTCATGACAGATAGATAACAGCCGCGAGCCCTTCGTGACGCCCAAAACATTGACCGAAACGACCCATTCGCTTTTGACCCGGACGCTGGCGCAGGGCGCCTCGCCTGACAGCCTGGCCGCGTCGCTGCGCATCCTGTGCAAATGGCGCGCCCAGCTGATCGGCAACACGATCCAGGCCCGCGACGGCGCCACCGTCCAGCACGGCCCCTTTGCCGGCATGAGCTTTTCGACCCGCTCGACCGAGGGGGCGCGGGCGGCGCGGCTTTTGGGCGCCTATGAGGCCAGTTTGATCCCGGTCATCGAAGAGATCGTGGCGCGCGATTACCCGTTGATCGTCGATATCGGCTCAGCCGAGGGCTATTACGCGGTGGGCCTGGCGCTTCGGATGCCGGGGGCGCGGGTGCTGGCGCGCGACGCCTCGGACCTTGCGCAGCGCGCCTGTCGGTCGTTGGCGCTGGAAAACGGCGTGGCCGACCGGGTCGAGGTCGGTGGGCTGTTCAGCCATGACGATTTCCAGGCCCTGCAGGGTCCGCGTCTGGTGATTTGCGACATCGAGGGGGCCGAGGTCGATCTTCTGGACCCCGACCGCGCGCCCTCGTTGCGCCAGACCGATATCCTGGTCGAATGTCATGACGGGTTGGTCGACCGCGCCACCCAGCGGTTGACCGAACGCTTTGCCGACAGCCATGACATCACACGCATCGAACGCGCCCTGGCGGGCGACTGCATCCCGCCCTGGATGGATGCCTTCAGCGACATCGACCGGCTTTTGGCCCTGTGGGAATGGCGCGCGGGCCCGACGCCCTGGCTGTGGATGAGGGCGAAATGACCACCAATGCGGCGATCTTTTATGCCTCGGACGGCTATCGGCCGGGCGACAAGGGCATCAACGGCCGCCGCGTGGCGGGGGAAAGCTTTCTGCGCGGCTTCGTCTCCCATGCCGAGGTCGATGAATTCGTCATCCTAACCAAGTCGAACCCCGAGGCCGAAGAGGTCCGCGCCCTGGTCAAGGCGCACCGCCCGGAAAAGTCCCTGCGGCCGGTGGGCTTTTTGCGGCCCGCCCAAATCGCCCCCTGCGAGGTGCTGTATTACCCCGCCGCCAATATTGCGGGCGAAAGCTGGCGGCGGGCGGACAGCGGGACGGGGGCCTGGGCGATCTGCGGGCTGACGCATACGACATCGACCCAGGGGATCATGAACGGTTTCTTTGATCTGCGCATGGCGCCGGTCATGGCATGGGATGCGGTGATCTGCACCTCACGCGCGGTTCAGGCCTCGGTTTCGACCCAGATGGACCTGATCGACGCCCATATCCGCCAAAGGTTCCAGACCGAGCCCCCGCCGCGGCCGATGCTGCCGGTGATCCCGCTGGGCGTTCATTCGGGCGATTTCATCCGGGACGAGGCGGCGCGGGCCGCCTTGCGCGACAGGCTGGGGGCGGGGCCGGATGACGTTGTCTTTGTCACCATCGCGCGCCTGACCCCGCATGAGAAGTTTGATCCGGTGCCGATTTATCTGGCGATGCAGGCGGCTCAGGCGCAGTTGGGCGACCGCAAGCTGCATGTCGTCTTTTGCGGCCAGTTCAAGCATGACTATGCCCGCAAGGTCTTTGCCGAGGGCGCCGCGCGGTTGATGCCGGATGTGGGCTATCTGGAGCTGGACGGGGCCAGCGCGTCGGACCGCAAGATGACGCTGTCGGGCGGCGATGTCTTTTTGTTCATGATCGACAATATCCAGGAGACCTTTGGCCTTGCGCCATTGGAGGGGATGGCGGCGGGCTTGCCGGTTCTGGCCTCGGATTGGGATGGGCTGAAGGATACGGTGACGCCAGAGGTGGGCTTTCGCGTGACATCCCGGATGCTGCCGCCTGGGCATATGGTGAATGAAAGCCTGCGCTTTCAGGGCGGGATCGACGAATACACCCAATATTGCGCGGCCGTGTCGGCCATGACCGAGCTGGACATGGCCGAGATGGTGGCCCGCATCCTGGACCTGGCGCGCGGCCCCGGGCTTCGGGCGCGGATGGGGCAGGCTGCGGCGCGGCGCGCGCGCGAGGTCTATGACTGGAAGGCGGTCATTCCGCAGATGCAGGCGCTTTGGGGCGAACAGGCCGCGATGCGCCGGGCGGCGGGGGGGGCGGCCTACCGGATAGCGGGGGTGGGCCTGCCGATTGCGCCCTCGCCCGGGTTGCTGTTCGGGTCCTATCCAAGTGCCGCGCTAGAGCCCGCGCGCGAGGTCTATGTGGCCAATCCCGCCGCCGGGGACCTGACCGCGATCCTGGCCTTGCGGAATTATCAGGGCCTGAACCGGATCTTTGCCGAACCCGCCCAGATTGCCGCGGTGCTGGAGGCGGTCAAGGCCGGAGAGGGCCGGGTGACGGCCCTGGCCCAAACGGTCAAGCTGCCGCAACTGGTGGTTGAGCGCGTGGTGATCTGGCTGTTGAAATACGATTTCATCCGGCGCGGCCCTGCCGACTGACAGGTGGTCAAGGTGGCATGATGCCCGGGGGGCAACCCGGGCTTCGGGGGCCAAAAGCGCAACAGGGGGCGGCCCGATCCGGGCGGCCTCAGTCCTTGAAAAACCGCGAATCCTTGATCTGGTCCCAGGCCCAGACGACCTGCTGCAGCTTTTCTTCATCCGCGCGGTTGCCGCCGTTCATGTCAGGATGAAGATCCTTGACCAAGCTTTTGTATTGCTTGCGAATTTCCGCCTTGGTCCAGGTGTCGCGGGCGTCCATGATCTCTAGCGCCTTGCGTTCGGTCGGCGGCAGTTTGCGGGTCGAGACCGCAGCCACGGGGGCCGATTTCGTGGCCTTGTCGCCCAAAATCTCCAACGGGTCATTCACCCCCAGCCGCGCCCAGGAATTGCCGTCGTCCTTGCGCGAGAAGGGCTTGGTCTCACGCTCCCACAAACGATCACGCTCTTGCAGGGCTGCGAATTCCTCGGCCGTTGCCGTGCCGAAGTAGTTCCACTTCAGGTTGTATTCCTTGATGTGGTCTTTGCAGAACCAATAGAACTCATCCAGCACATCGGGGGATTTCGGCGCGCGAAAGGCGCCCTTCAGCTTGCAGCCCGGGAAATCGCAGGCGCGGTTGGCCACCTCGGAGGCGCCGGTCATGCCGCGGCGGCCCGTCGTTTTCTTGGCTTTGGCCGAAGAGACGCGGATATCGAACTCGAAAGGGGCTTTGGACATGGGCTGCTCTTTTTTGGACTATTGCCGACAGGACGTTCCGAGTCGGGCCTTTTCGTTCTGGGGCCATAAGGATAGGACATTTCGCAGGACTTTGAAGGGGGCAGATGAAAATGGCGCTAAAGGACGAGATCGAGGCGCGTTTGCGGGCGGCTTTTTCGGTGACAGAGCTGCGGGTGGACAACGAAAGCCACAAGCACGCCGGCCATTCGGGCGATGATGGCACCGGGGAAAGCCATTTCGCGATCTATCTTCGGGCGGGCGAATTGGCGCCGATGGGCCGGCTGGCGCGGCACCGCGCGGTGCAGGCGGCCTTGGGCGACATCCATCAGCGGCTCCATGCCCTTGCGATGGATCTGGGGTGACGGGAGCGGCGGGGTGAACCCCGCCCTACGGGATTTCCGCTTGCAGCCGGACCCCGGGCCGCCTAAACAAACGCCGGTTTTAACGCCGGGCAGGGCCTGGCCGCAGGGGGGAGGCGCGATGCCGCTTCTGGTGATGAAATTCGGCGGGACCTCCGTCGCCAATCTGGACCGCATCGCAAATGCGGCCCGAAAGGTGCAGGAAGAGACCGCAAGGGGCTACAGCGTCATCGTCATCGTCTCGGCCATGTCGGGCAAGACGAACGAGCTGGTGGGCTGGGTCGAGGGCACGTCCAAGCTTTACGACACCAAGGAATACGATGCGATCGTATCCAGTGGCGAGAATGTGACGGCGGGGCTTTTGGCGCTGCGGTTGCAAGAGATGGGGATTGGCGCGCGGTCCTGGCAGGGCTGGCAAGTGCCGATCAACACGACCGATGCCCATTCGACGGCGCGGTTCGTGTCGATCCCGCGTGAGAATATCGACACGGATTTCGCGGGCGGCAACAAGGTTGCGGTCGTGGCGGGGTTTCAGGGCGTGACCGAGGCCGGGCGCATCACCACTTTGGGTCGCGGCGGGTCGGATACGACCGCGGTGGCCTTTGCCGCGGCCTTTGAGGCGGAACGCTGCGACATCTACACCGATGTCGATGGGGTCTATACGACCGACCCGCGCATCGTCTCCAAAGCCCGCAAGATGGAGAAGATCGCCTTTGAAGAGATGCTGGAGCTGGCATCTTTGGGCGCCAAGGTCTTGCAAACCCGCTCGGTCGAGTTGGCCATGCGCTATAAAGTGCGGCTGCGGGTTCTGTCCTCGTTTGAGGATACGGATGAAACTTCGGGAACGCTCGTCTGTGACGAGGAGGAAATCATGGAATCGAAAGTCGTCTCTGGTGTCGCGTTCAGCCGTGATGAAGCGAAAATGACCCTGGTGCGGGTTGAGGATCGCCCGGGCGTCGCCGCGGCCATCTTTGGGCCCTTGGCCGATGCCCAGGTGAACGTCGACATGATCGTGCAGAACATCTCGGAGAAGGTGGCGGGCGATACCAAGCTTTACACCGACATGACCTTTTCGTTGCCGGTCAATCAGGTCGAGCGGGCCAAGAAGGCGTTGGAAGACAGCCGCGCTTCGGGGGCTGTGACCTATGCCGAGCTGATCACCGATACGGAAACCGCCAAGGTGTCGGTCGTGGGGATCGGGATGCGGAGCCAGGTGGGCGTGGCGGCCAAGATGTTCGCGGCCCTGGCTGCGGAGAACATCAACATCAAGGTCATCACGACGTCCGAGATCAAGATCTCGGTGCTGATTGACCGGAAATATATGGAACTGGCGGTGCAGACGCTGCACGACACGTTTGATCTGGAACAGGCCTGAGGCTGAAGCTGTGACGGCGGCTTTCCTTTCGGCTTTTGCGCCCTGACGGGCCGCAAAAGCCGAAAGGAGGGGCGCCCCTGCGGGGCGCTGAAGCAAAAGCAACAAAGGGCGCCTTGTGGCGCCCTTTTCCTTTGGATCAGGGGTTCGGGCGTGGTTTGGGGGGTGCGGGCTTTGCCTATGCCGGGCTTTGCCTTCAAAGGTCCCGCCGTCCCGCGCGCGGCCTTTCAGGCCGGGCTTGGTTCGGCGGGAGGGGGCGCGCCCCTGCGGGGCGCGAAGAAGAGAGGGGCGAAGCGCGGGCCGCGGCCTTCGGCCTCGGCCCGGCGCTTTTTCCGGCGGCCCGAGCGCAGCAGGACCACGGTCGAGCCCACGACATTGGCCACCTGTTCATAGGCCACCCGGCGTTGGTCCGACCCGCTGGCCGAGCGCAAAAGCACCAGCTGCGTGTCCTCGATGATCCCCGCCGCCACGTTCAGATCGGCACTGGCGCGCACCGGGGTCAGCGGCTCGGACGGCGCCCGGCGGCCTGTGCGGCCCGAGATCGTCGGCTTTGCGCTGTCCTGGTTCTTTTCAACCCATTCCGACAGCCTTTGACCGCCCCCCAGCAGCGCATTGCGCGCCTTGCCATAGCCGCCGCGCCAGGGCAGCGTCGAGCCGATCCGTTTGTAGGCCTGGGCGATGCAGTCGGGGATATAGCCCGGCTCATAGCGCGTGCGGCACCAGCGGTTGGCCTCTTCGATCTCGGCCAAAAGCGCCTTGGTCGCCTCGGGCGTGATGCCCACGGCATCGGCGGGCACGCCAGCGGGCGGGGGCTCTTGCGCCGGATCGCGGTCGCTGGAGCCATAGGCATCGTCTTGCTGCCCCGTATCCTCGCCCGTATCCGGTATCGTCGGTTCCTCGGACACCTGGCCGCCGCTGCATGCGGTGGAACAGCCGCCCTCGGGCAGGCTTTGCACCAGGACCAGCGGCAGTTTGGTCCCGGCCCCAGCAGGGGTTGGGGGCAAGGGTGTCAGGGCGAAGGCGGTTGCCAGGTTGGGCAGCAAGAGGCCCAAGGCCAGGGCAAGGGGGAAAAGGGCGCGAGTCATCATGGCCTCGATCAATGGAATGGCGTCAGGATACATGGCGCGGGGTCAGGCGTCCACCGCCTCGCGCGGGTTTGCCGGGCGCCCCTTGGCGTGACCCGGGACCCAAGGGGGCAAAAATGCCGCCGCCTCGGGGATTTTCCGCAACCGGCGCGGGTTTTTCCGCGGTCGGGACTTCCCCCGCGCGCCTTGACGGGCAATAAGGGGAAAACATTGGTTTGGATGGACAGGATGGGTGATCGGAGGGAAAGCGACAGCCGCAGGCTTTTGCGCCGCCTGCGTGACGTGCTTTCCATGCCGGTCAAGGGCCAGGAGCGGCTGGACCGCATCACCCATCTGATCGCCTCGTCCATGGGGACAGAGGTCTGTTCGATCTACCTGTTCCGCGACAGCGAGACGCTGGAACTGTGCGCAACCGAAGGCCTGCGCAAGGATTCGGTGCATAAAACCCGGATGAAGCTGGGCGAGGGCCTGGTGGGCCGCGTCGCCCGCACCGGCCTGCCGGTCAACACCGCCAATGCCCCCGCCGAAAAGGGCTTTCGCTATATGCCCGAAACCGGAGAGGAGATTTATTCCTCGTTCCTGGGCGTGCCTATTCAACGGGTTGGCGAAAAGCTGGGCGTTCTGGTTGTGCAGTCGAAATCGGCGCGCAGCTTTGACGAGGACGAGATCGACGCCATCGAAGTCGTGGCCATGGTCTTGGCCGAGATGACCGAACTTGGCGCCTTTGGCGGCGACACCGGCCTTGCGCTGCACAAACAACCGGCGATGTTTCGCGGCACCAGTGGACAGGAGGGCGCGGCGGAAGGCCGGGTCTGGCTGCATGAGCCGCGCGTGGTCATCACCAATCCGGTCGCCGACGACCCCCTGACCGAGATCGACCGCATCCGGGCGGCGGTGGGGGAACTGCGGGTCTCTATCGACGATCTGATGGAGGCCGAGGCGCTGGACAAGGAGCAAAAGGCTGTCCTTGAAGCCTATCGGATGTTCGCCCATTCGCGCGGCTGGCTGCGCCGGATGGAAGAGGACATCCAGAAGGGCCTGTCGGCCGAGGCGGCGGTGGAAAAAGAACAATCGGCGGCCCGCGCCCGGTTGGAACAGGTGCCGGATGCCTATCTGCGCGAACGCCTGTCCGACCTTGACGACCTATCGAACCGGCTTTTGCGCATCCTGACGGGGCAGGGGCGTGACACCGGTGCCAATATGCCGGAAAACCCGGTGCTGGTCGCGCGCAACATCGGGCCTGCGGAGCTTCTGGATTATGGCCGCAAGCTGAAGGGGATCATCCTGGAAGAGGGCTCGGTGGGCTCTCATGCCGCCGTCGTCGCCCGGGCCTTTGCCATTCCGATGGTCATCCACGCCAAGGGCATCGTCGCCGAGGCGCTGAACGGCGATGCGATCCTGTTGGACGGCGATCAGGGCATCGGCCATCTGCGCCCCGAAGAGACCGTGGCGCGCAGCTTTCGCGACAAGATCGCCATGCAGACCGAGGCGCAAAAGCGTTATGACGGCTTCCGCGACCTGCCGGCCCTGACGATCGACGGGGTGACGCTGGAACTGCATATGAACGCGGGGCTGATGGCCGACCTGCCGTCCTTGGTGGGGTCAGGCGCGCTGGGGGTGGGGCTTTTCCGCACCGAATTGCAATTCCTGATCCGCAACAAGATGCCGCAGCGCGCCGAACTGGCGACGCTTTATGCGCGGGTCCTGGATGCGTCCAAGGGCAAGCCGGTCTGTTTCCGCACGCTGGATATCGGGTCGGACAAGGTGCTGCCCTATATGAAGCCCAATGACGAGCCCAACCCCGCGATGGGCTGGCGCGCGCTGCGGGTGGGTCTGGACAAGCCGGGCGTGTTGCGGATGCAGCTGCAGGCGCTGATCCGGGCCTGCAACGGGCGGCCCCTGACCGTCATGTTCCCCTTTGTCAGCGAGTTTGGCGAGTTCAAACAGGCGCGCAGCCATGTCTTTCGCGAGCTGCACCGGGAAAAGAGCCTGGGCCATCCGGTCCCCTCCGAGGTCAAGATCGGCGCCATGCTGGAGACGCCCTCTTTGGCCTTTGCGCCGGATGAATTCTTTCGACTGGCCGATTTCCTGTCGATTGGCGGCAATGACCTGAAACAGTTCTTCTTTGCCGCCGACCGGGAAAACGAACGGGTCCGCAAGCGCTATGACGTGCTGAACTTCAGCTTCCTTGGCTTTATGGAGCAGATCATCGCCCGCTGCGCCCCCTTTGGCACGCGCCTGTCCTATTGCGGCGAGGATGCGGGGCGGCCGATCGAGGCGCTGGCCTTTGCGGCGCTTGGCCTGCGGGTCCTGTCGATGCGCCCGGCCTCGATCGGGCCGGTCAAGGCGCTGCTGCGGGTGGCCGATCTTGGGGTGGCGCGCGCCCTGATGGACGAGGCGCGCGACCGCGGAGCGGAATCCGCGCGCGAGGCGCTGTCAGGCTATCTTGCGACGCTGCAGGCCTAATCCGCGTGGACCATGGGTGCTGCGGTGGCCACCCCGGGTTTGCGCAGGATCAAAGCCAGCGGAATGGCGGCCAAAGTCACCAGCATCATCAGCCAGAAGTCGTCGATATAGCTGATCATCGCGGCCTGTTGGTTCACCAGCCCGTCCAACTGCTGCAAGGCCGTCGCATTGCCCGCAGCCCCCAGGGGTGAGACCTGGCGCAGCACCGGGTTGAACGGGTTGATCGTGGCGCCAAGCTCGACATGGTTGATCTGGATGTTGCGCGTCAGGAACAGCGTGACGATGGAAATCCCGATGGAGGACCCGATGTTGCGCACCAGGGAAAACAGGCTCGTGGCATCGGCGCGATAGCGCGCGTCGATGGTTGAAAAGGCGATGGTGGACAGGGGCACAAAGACCAGGCCCAGGCCAAGCCCCTGCACGACCCCGGTCCAGATCACCGGCCATGACCCCATCTGCGGCGAGAATCCGGTCATCTCGTAAAGGCTTAGCGCGGTCAGCAAGAGCCCGCCAATCACCAGGATGCGCGCATCGACGCTGCGCACCAGCTTGCCCACCAGGATCATGGAAATCATCGTCCCCACGCCCCTTGGCCCCATCACCAGCCCGGTCGTGATCACCGGATAGCCAAAGATGCGCGACAGCATCGGCGGCAACAGCGCCAACGAGGCCAAAAGGATGATCCCGATGACAAAGATGAACACCAGCCCGGTCGCAAAGTTGCGGTCGGCGAACATGCCGGGCTCCAGGAAGGGCTGCGCGCTTGTGTTGATATGGATGACGAAGACCCAAAAGCCGGTCAGCGCCAGGCCAAGGTAAATCCAGATCTCGATGGCGTTAAACCAATCAACCTCGCCGCCGCGGTCCAGGATCATCTGCAGCGCGCCGATGCCCAAAGACAGCATGGCAAAGCCAAAGAAGTCGAACCGCCGCGGGCGCAGGGTGGATTTCGGCAAGAAGGCCGCGCAGCCGAGGATGGCGATGATGCCGATGGGCAGGTTGATCAGAAAGACCCAGCGCCAATTATAGCTCTCGGTCAGCCAGCCGCCCAAGGTCGGCCCGATGATCGGCCCCACCATGATCCCGGCCCCCCACATGGCCATGGCTGACCCCGCCTTTTCGCGCGGGTTGATGTCCAGAAGGAAGGTTTGCGACAAGGGCACGATGGCCGCGCCAAAGAGTCCCTGGACCAGACGGAAGATCACCATCGAGGGCAGCGACCAGGCCACTCCGCAGGCCAGCGAGGCCAGGACAAAGCCTATGATCGACACAAGGAACAGTTCCCGCTTGCCGATGCGGTCCGACAGCCAGCCCGTGACCGGCGTCATGATGGCCGCGGCGACGATATAGCTGGTCAGGACCCAGGTGATCGTGTCCTGACTGGCCCCAAGGTCTCCCGTCATCGAGGGCAGGGCCACATTGGCGATGGTCGTGTCCAGCACCTGCATGATCGTGGCCAGCATGATCATGACGGTGATCAGGCCGCGGTTGGGATATTCCCCATTCGGTCCAAGGCCTTGCTGTGACATGTCACTTCCCCGCGCCGGGGATCAGGTCGGTCCAGGACCGGGTGATCCCGGTGTCCACCGAGGCCTCTGCGCTCATCCCAGACACCACCGGCACCGCGCCGACACTGTCCAGCACGATGCGCACCGGCACGCGCTGCGTGACCTTGACCCAGTTGCCCGTGGCATTCTGCGCCGGGATCAGCGCGAATTCCGACCCGGTGCCGGCGCCAATCGTCTCGACATGGCCCGACAGTTTCACGCCGCTGTCGACGTCAAAGCTGACCTCGGCCGGTTGACCCTTGGCGATATGGGCCAGTTGGGTTTCCTTGAAATTCGCCTCGACCCAGACCTGACCCGCGGGCAGGAACGAGAACAGCCCCACCCCCGCCGTCAGATATTGCCCCGGCTTGAACGAGGTCGCCTGATAGACCACCCCGTCATCGGGTGCGGTAACTTGGGTCAGCGAGAGTTTATAGGCCGCCTGATCGCGGGCCGCCAGCGCCGCGGCCACGGTCGGATGGGCGTCGACCTCGACATCGGGCGCGCCGCCAAGCGCGGTCAGGGCATTGGCCACGGTCACACGGGCGACGGCGGCGGTTTCTTCGGCGCGGCGTGCGGTGTTCTGCGCCTCTTCCAGTGCGGTCGCCGTGCCCACGCCCTTGTCGGACAGGGCCTGTTGCCGGGTCAGTTGATCGGCTTGATAGGCCGCGTCATCCTCGGCCACCTTTTCCTGGGCCAAAGCCGCCTGATAGGCGCCCTTCAGTTGGGCCACGGCAAGACGGGCCTGATCCACCCCGATCTCGGCCTGAGCCAGCGCCAGGCGGTAAGGCTGATCATCGACGGCGAACAGCAGATCGCCCTTCTTGACCGTCTGGCCATCGGCAAAGCCGACCGAGGTCACGCGCCCCGAGATATCCGAGGCAATCGTGATCCGCGCCTGGTGAAAATAGGCGTTGTCGGTGGATTCGTAGCGCCCGCCCGTGACCCACCAGGCCCCGGCGCCCACCAGCAAGGCCAGCGGCAAAGAGATCATCAACAGCCGTTTGCGCGAGGGTTTGGCCTGGGTCAGGGTCAGCGTTTCACTCGTCATTTCGGGTCCTTTCGGCCAAGCTCTTCGGCCTTCGTCAGATTTTGGATGATCACGCCAAGGTCATCGGTCAGCGCCTGGCGGGCCGAGGGGGAAAGCCCCTCAAGTGCCTCGGCATAGACGGCATCGGCATGGGATTTCACATGGGCAAAGGCGGCCTGCGCCTTGTCGGTGGGCAAGACGCGCCGGATGCGGCGGTCCTTGGGGTCATGGGCGCGTGTCACCCAGCCCTGAGCCTCCAACCGGTCCAGCTGGCGGCTGACCGAGATGGGTTCGATGTCCAACAGGTCGGCAAAGCGCGACTGCGCCGCGCCGCCCTCGGTCTTGCAGACCAAAAGCAGCATGCGCCATTGCGCCGAGGTCAGGCCGAATTCCCCCGACCGCGCCTCGAACCGTTTGCGGACCAGGCGCGAGGCATCATGCAGAAGAAGGCCAAGAGAAGGTTTTTCCATAAGCCGTGACTATAGTAAGCCAGGCTTACGATCAACCGCCCGAGTGTTGCGGATTTTACATGGCGGGCATGCAGGACCTTGGTTCCGCAGCCTGGCCCGCGGGTCTTGGGCGGCCCCAAAAAAAACCGCGCCCGAAGGCGCGGTCCAAGTTCGCGGGCCCGGGGGGAGCCTTTGGGCCCGCGTTTATCCCATGACTTTGGTGCCAAGCCCGTGGCCGGCGGAAACCTTTGCCGCCGATTTCGCCCGCAGCTCCTCGACCGAGCGCACATCCATCCGCGCCGCGCCGTTCCACTCGCGGGTCTTGACGCGCGGGTTTTCCAGCCGCTTGCGCGCGGCCGGGATCGCATCGGCATATTGCGGCAGCCATTCGGCCTGGGCCACCAGCATCTCGTCGACCATCTGCCAGACCTCTTCGGGGGTGCAGATCGCGCCGACCAGGGGGTCATGCAGGACCGATTGCTTCAGCAATTCGACATCCCCGGTGATCGCGGCCTTCATCCCCATGCGCTGGACGTTCACCGATGCGCTGCAGGTCGCGGCACAAGCATCGGGCAGGGTGATGCCCTCGACCATGTTGATCCCGAAGCGGTCGACAAAACCGGGGCTTTCGATGATGCAATCGGCAGGCAGATTGCGGATCACGCCGCCGTTTTTCACATTGAAATGCCCGCGATAGGTGCGCCCCGTCTCCAGCGCCTCCAGGATATGGCTGGCATGTTCATCGGTGCGCTTGTAGTCGGACAGGGGCTTGCCGGCCTCCTCCAGGAACTTGGGGAAATCCGTCTCGAACCAATTGCGGTTTTCGGTGGTATACCGCAGATAGCCGCCGGTTTCGCCGTGAATCCATTCGTCAAGGCTGATCCAGTCCAGGATCTGATCGGGACGCTTGCGATACCAGGGCAGGTATTCCGACAGATGGCCGTTCGACTCGGTCGAGTAAAACCCGAACCGTTTCAGCACGTCGATGCGCACCTTTTCCTGTTTGGAAAACAGCGGGTGACGTTCAAAGGCTTCGGTCAGCTCTTCGCGGCTGACCTTGCGGCCGTTGTGGCGGATGTCCAGATACCAGGTCTGGTGGTTGATGCCCGAACAGACGATGTCGGTCTCATCCATCGGCACGCCAAGGGCGTTTGCGATCTGGCGATGGCCGTTTTGCACCCCGTGACACAGGCCCACGGTGTTGACCTTCCCATGGTCGATGGCGGCCCAGGTCATCATGGCCATCGGATTGGCGTAGTTGAGCAAAAGCGCGCCGGGCTCGGCCACCTCGCGGATGTCCTTGCAAAACTCCAGCATGGCATGGATGCCGCGCTGCGCATAAAGGATACCCCCGGCGCAGATCGTATCGCCGACGCATTGATCGACGCCGTATTTCAGCGGGATGGAAATGTCGCTGGCAAAGGCCTCAAGGCCCCCGATGCGCACCACGTTCATCACGTAACGCGCGCCTTCTAGCGCGCGGCGGCGGTCGGTCGTATGGGTCAGCCGGGTTTTCAACCCGTTGACCGCGATGATCCGCCCGATGATGCCCGCGATCATCTCCAGATTGTGACCGTTGATATCGGTCAGCGCGAATTCGACGTCCTCGAACTCGGGGACCTTCAAAAGGTCGGAAATCAGCTTCTTGGTAAAGCCGACCGACCCGGCCCCGATGATGGCGATCTTGAATGTCATGGCATCCTCCCTGTTGCCCGACACTAGCCGGAGGCCCCGCGATCCTATACAGGAAATCCATGCCTGATCGGGGAATTTCATGCTATCCGCGCTTTTGACCCATGGACATGACGTGGCGCAGGTCCAGGCTCCACGCCCGCCTGGGCTGCAGTGCTTTGCTGTGGCTGCGGGCTATGAACAGCGCCGCAATGAGACCTATTCCTGGGACGGGATGCAACGCGGCGCCTCGCCCTTTCTGGTGATCCAGCACACGCTTTTGGGCGAGGGGCGGCTGGACTATGCCGGCACCCGCTATCGTCTAAAGCCGGGGGATTGCATGCTTGTGACCATGCCCCATGCGCATCGCTATTGGCTGGAGCGCGGCGGGGAATGGGAGTATTTCTGGCTTCTTCTGACCGGACGCGAGGCGCTGCGCCTGGCGCGTGAGGTGCTTTCGGTGTCGGGCCCGGTCCTGCGCCCCGATGGCGAACAAACCGACCGGCTGGCCGCCGCCTGCCACGGGCTTGTGACCGCGCAACCCACGACGGGGGCGGCCTCGGCCCTGGCCTATGGCGCGATGGCGGCGCTGCATGACGCGGCCTTTGCCACCCCCCGCGCCCCCGCGTTGGCCCCGCATCTGTCGCGTACCCTGGCTTATGTGGATGCAAACCTGGCCGAGCCCCTGACCGTGGACCGCCTGGCCCAGGTGGCGGGCCAAAGCCGCGCCCATTTCGTGCGCCAGTTCAGCGCGGCCCTGGGTCTGCCGCCCTCGGCCCATGTCGAGGCCCGCCGCCTGGACCGGGTCGAACGCCTGCTTCTGGCGACCGAGCTGACCGTGGATCAGATCGCGCGCATGGCGGGCTATGCCGATGGCAATTACCTGGCCAAGGTCTTTCGCCGCACCCGTGGCCTGTCACCTTTGGCCTGGCGCGCGACCCGGGCCGAGGCCTCCGGCGGGAATATTTAGATCAGTGCGAAAGGGAAAGATGGCTTTCATACTGACCCAAATATCCCGGGGGGCGGGGGCGGGGGGCGCCCCCGCTCAGCTGACCTTCTCGCGCAAGGAGTCCAGCCAAGCGCGGTGCGGCAGACATTGCCCGGCCGCCCTTGTGTATTCGGCCACCAGCCCCGCATGGGCGGCCCGCGTTCTGTCCCGCAACGGCGCGTCCGCCATCTCGGCCCGCGCCGCCGCGCGCGACAAAAGCCCCAGCCCATCCAGAACTGGGGTGTAAAGCTGGCCCTGCAGATGCGGCAGGCCCAGGGCAAAGGGCGCGAAGTCACTTGGCCGGGGCAGGCGCGTCGCCCAAAGGTCCAGCCGGTCTTGCAGCGCCCCGGGCAGGGACCCCGCCACATCGCACCAAAAACCCGAGTCGCGCCGCTCGGTCACATAATGCAGCCGGATAAAGTCGCGGAAGTCGTCAACCTGGGCCCCCACCGCCGCATTATACCGCGCAGCCCCATCCGGCAGCGGCAGCCATTCCGCCAGCATCATCAGCTGCGTGATCGTGCCATGGATCGAGGTCGCCTCCAAAGGCTCCAGGAAGGACGATGCCAGCCCCAGCGCGACGCAATTCCCGATCCAGGGCGCGCGCAGGCGCCCGGCGTCGATCTTGATATCCCGCCGCGGCTCGATCTTGTGACCCAAGGCCGCCTCCACCTCGGCCTGAGCCGCCTCGGGGCCGATATGGGCATCGGAGTAGACATAGCCCATGCCAAAGCGCTCTTGCGTCGGGATCTGCCACAGCCAGCCGTTCTTTTGCGCCCAGGCGACCGTCATCGGCGGAATCTCTTGCCCCGGTTTCAGGTCCACCCAAAACGGCATGGCGCGGTTGACCGGCAAGACATCGGCATAGCTGATCCACTCCGCACCCAAGCCCAGGATCAAGGCCCGCTTGAACCCCGAGGCATCGACAAAGAAATCCCCCTCGACCCGCGCGCCCGAGACCATGCGCAAAGCCGCAATCCCCGCCGCACCGGTCTCGATCCCCGCGACCTCGTCGTCGATCACCGCTATCCCGCGCGCCTTCCTGCGCAGCCAAGCCCCCACCAACGCCTGATCAAAGTGATAGGCGTGGTGAAACGGCCCCGCCGCCACCTGCCGCCCGCCCCGCAAAGCCACCGGCGCGCGGCCCTTGTCCATCAGGTGCTGGAACAGATGCGCCTGGCCCACCGAACGCCCCGCCGCCACCGCATAGGCGTCCAAGGGCAGCCCGCCCGTCACCAAACCCGGATCGTCGATCGGCCCATCGTAGTGATGCCCGACCCGCCGCCAATCGCGGTGCCTTATGCCGTATTTGATCGTGGCCCCGGTCTCGCGCAGGAATTCGGCCTCTGACAGCCCGAAATGCCCCAGCATCTGACGAAACACCGCCGTGGACCCCTCGCCCACGCCAATCGTCCCGATCCGCGACGATTCCACCACCGTGACCGCGGCGCCCCAGCCCTTCCGCGCGGCGACATCCGACAGCATCATGGCGGCCAGCCACCCCGCCGTCCCCCCGCCCACGATCACGATGCGCTTCGGTGTCATCTTCAAACCCTTCTTGCGCCTTTCATACTGGCACAAATACTCCACGGGGAGGTCTGGAGGGGTGTGAAACCCCTCCAGCGCCCGCCGTTCACGCCACCTTGACCGTCTTGACCCGCGCCCATTCCGGCAACCAGTCGCCATGCGCCGCCAGAAGATCCGTCGTCAGGTCCCAGATCTGCTGCAGATCCAGTTCAGCCCCGGTATGAGGGTCCAACATGGCCGCGTGGTAGATATGCTCGACATTCTCGGTCAACAGCGCCTGCACCGTCAGCTCTTGCACGTTGATATTCGTGCGCATCAGGCCAATCAGCTGCGGAGGAATATCATGCACCACAGTGGGTTGCAGCCCCATATGGTCGACCAGCGTCGGAACCTCGACCGCGCACCCCTTGGGCAGTTGGGGAATGAAGCCGCGGTTGCCGTGGTTGCCATAGATCACCGAAGGCTCACCGGTCACGACCGAATTCACGATCTGGCTGGCATATTCATGGCTTTCCTTGACCTCGACCGTCTCGGCATTCTTCAGCGTTTCGGCCTCGCGCTTCCACCGCGCGATCTGTTCGACGCAGCGCTTGGGATATTCGTCCAGCGGGATGCCGAATTTCTCGATCAGGTCGGGCCGGTCGCGCTTGATGAACCACGGAGTATATTCCGCGAAATGCTCGGAGCTTTCCGTCACGAAATAGCCCAGCCGCGTCAGCATCTCATACCGGACCTTGTTCGGGCAGCGCGGGTTCCAATGCGAGGGCTTGGGGAAGCGCCCCTCGCGGTAGCCCTTCAGCAGGTCGGGATAGAGGTTCTTCCACGACCCATCCGCCTGTTTGTGTTCAAAGGTCGTGTAAAACGCCATGTGGTTGATGCCTGCCGCCTTGTAGCGGATTTCACCCACCGGAATGTCCAGATCGCGCGCCAGCTCATAGGCTGTGCCCTGCACCGAATGGCAGAGCCCCACTTGCCGAATGGTCGGGTATTTCTCGGCCATGGCCCAGGTGTTGATGGCCATCGGGTTCACATATTGCAGCATGATGGCGTTCGGCGCCACCTGAAGCATATCCTCACAGATCGACCACAGATGCGGCACGGTGCGCAGGCCGCGCATGATGCCGCCGATGCCCAAAGTGTCCGCGATGGTCTGGCGCAGGCCGAACTTCTTCGGGACCTCGAAATCGGTGATCGTGCAGGGGTCATAGCCGCCGACCTGAAAACAGCAGACGACAAAGTCGGTGCCGTCCAAAGCCTGACGCTGGTTGGAAAAGGTCCGCACCCGCGCCTTGCCGCCAAGCGTCGCGGCCAGCTTGCCCACGATGATCTCGGATTCGGCCAGGCGTTCGGGGTTGATGTCCATCAGCCGGATTTCGGCATTGGCCAGCGCCGGACGCGACAGGATGTCGCCCGCGATGTTTTTGGTGAAGACGGCGGAGCCTGCTCCGATGAAGGTGATTTTCGTCACGATGTTCTCCTTAAAGGCGGGTGCCTTCGATCACGTAAAGGGTTGCGGGCCAGGACAGCGGCAGGGCCAGCCCCTGCGCCATCAGCGCCTGCCCGGACAGGGTCAGGCTTTGGGTCTTCAGCGCCACCGGCCCGCGTGAGGGTCCGGGCGCCGTGCCGGGATTGCGCAGGGTGACGCGGTAGCGCGCGGTGGGCTCCAGCCCGGTCAGGCGCAGGGGCAGGGGCAGTTGCGCCTCTGGCATGTCGGTCTGGACGGCAAAGGCCACAAAGCGCGCGCCGTCCTTGGCGATCTGGATTTCGCCGGTGCGGCCGGGTTCGCTCTCCAGTTGGCGGATCTCGCCCGCGTGCATCCAGTCGCGGTTGGCCTTATACCAAGCGGTCACTTCGGTCAGCAGCGCCTCTTCCGCGGGCGTAAATGCGGTCAGGTCGCTTTCAAACCCCATATGGCGCATGGCCGCGACCCAGGCGCGCAGCTCCATCGGCAGGTTGCGCCCGGTCGTATGGGCGTGGAAGGCGCCGACATGGGAGCCCACGACGGCGGCCGGCAGGAACAGGCTGGCGGTGGCCTGCATCCGCACCCGCTCCAGCGCGTCGATGCAATCGGACAGCCAGACGCGGGTGGTCTGGGTCAGGATGCCATAGTCGATGCGACCGCCGCCCGAGGCGCAGCTTTCGATCTCGACCCCCGGATGGGCCTCGCGCAAGCGGGCCATCAGGTCCATCACGCCGCGCCCCTGCGCCGCATCCAGCACCGGAAGCAGGCGGTTGTGGTCCCATTTCAGATAGTCGATGTCGTTCTCGGCCAGGACCTTGGAGATGGCCGCGAACAGGTAATCGCGCACCTCTTGGCGGCCAAGGTCCAGCACCAGCTGATAGCGCCCCGTCACCTGATCCGCCCGCCCCAAGGCCCAATCGGGATGGGCGCGGTAAAGGTCGCTGTCGGGGTTGACCATCTCGGGCTCGACCCAGAGGCCGAAAGTCATGCCCAAAGATTTCACCTTGTCGATCAGGGGCTTTAGCCCATGGGGCCATTTCTGCCGGTCAATCGACCAATCCCCCAATGAGGACTTGTCGTTGTTGCGCCCCTTGAACCAGCCATCGTCCAGCACAAACCGCTCTGCCCCGATGCGGGCGGCACGGTCGGCCATGTCGGACAGGGTGGGCAGGTCGTGTTGGAAATAGACCGCCTCCCAGCAGTTGTAATGCACCGGGCGGTTCGGGCGGACCCAGGGCACCAACCGGTCGCGGACATGGGCCTGCAGGACCACCGCCGCATCGTTGAACCCCGCGCCGGACCGCGCCACGGTCAGGACGCCGGTTTCAAACCGCGTGCCCATCCCGTTCGACCCGTGAACATGGCCGAATTGCACCTGACGGCGACCACAGGGGAGTTCCTCGGCCAGCATCCGGTGACCGCCGGGCCAGCCATAGGCGTAACTCGTGACCTCGCCCCGCGTGGCACTGGCGCCGGGCGTGCAGGTCAGCGCGAAGGGCGGGTTTTCCTGCCCCGACCGCCCCTGCCGCGCCTCGCGCAAGCGCGCACCGGGGGCAAAGCGGTGGCGGTGCTGGTGCAGTTCGCCAACCCAGCGGCCGGAGAATTCGACGATCTCGTCCTGACCCGGCGCCACGGGCAGAACGGGGGCGCAAAGCCACTCCAGCCGGATGGGCGCATCCGATTCCACCACCGCTTGCAGCGCCAGAACCCCGTCCAAAGCGATCTCGGCGCGGTAGGTGATCCCCAGCGCCTCATCCCGTGCCGTCACGGTCAGTTCCGCGCCCGAGGCCGCAACATGCGCCCGAAATCGCGGCACCAGTCCCGCGATGACCAGCCCCGGCTGGCCCATGAAATGCCCATCGCCCACCGGGCAAAGGGTCAGCGGCGCCAGTTCGTCCAGCATCCCGCCGTTCAGGTCCAACGCGGTGGACAGCAGGAATTGCCCCAGGTCCTCGCCGTCAGGAAGGCGCGGCCCGAAATAGGCGATGCGGGGCAAAGAGGCGGTTTCCTCCAGCACCAGGGTCGAATGGGCGTCGTCGATACGGTATTGGGTCATGTCGCAATCTCGAAGGCCGCCCGCACAAGGCGGCGGGTATAGTCGGTTTGGGGCCGTTCCAGCACATCGGCCACGGCGCCCTGTTCCACGATCTGCCCGTTTTGCATGACAATCACGCGGTGGCAAAGGGCCCGCACGACTTTCAGGTCATGGCTGATGAAAAGGTAGCTCAGCCCCTTTTCCGCCTGCAATTTCCGCAGAAGTTCGATGATCTGCGCCTGAACCGACAGGTCCAGGGCCGAGGTCGGCTCGTCCAGCAGGATGAATTCCGGCTCCAGCGCGATGGCCCGCGCGATGGCAAGCCGCTGGCGCTGCCCACCCGAGAATTCATGCGGAAAGCGGTTCAGGATGTTGTCGGGCAGGCCGGCATCGCGCAAGGCCGCTTGCACACGCGCGACGCCACCGGGCAGGCGGTTGACGATCAACCCTTCCTCGATGATCTGGCGCACCGACATGCGGGGGTTCAGACTGGCGAAAGGGTCCTGAAAGACGATCTGCATCTTTGACCGCAGGGGCTTCATCTGGGCGCGGTCAAAGGTCTCGATCCGCTGGCCCTGAAAGGTCACGGCGCCTTCGGTCAGGGTGTTCAGCCGCAAAAGCGCCTGGCCGAAGGTGGTCTTACCCGAACCCGACTCGCCCACCAGCCCCAGGGTCTCGCCGCGCCGCAGGTCCAGGGACAGGCCATCCACCGCCTGCAGCGCGTGGTTGGTGCCGCGAAAGGCCCCGCCGCGACGCAGGTTATAGGTGACGCGGATCTTGTCGCCCGACAGGACGATATCCTGACCCGGGGGCAGGGGGTTGGCCTGGCCCTTGGGTTCCGACCCCAAAAGCCTGCGCGTATAGGGGTGCTGCGGATCGGTAAAGATCGCCTCGGTCGGACCGGATTCACGCACCTGGCCATGTTGCATGACATAGACATGATCCGCGAATTGCCGGACCACGGTCAGGTCATGGGTGATCAGGATGACGGCCATCCCCGTGCGCGCCTTTAGCTCTTTGATCAGCCCAAGGATTTCCGCCTGAACCGTCACATCCAGCGCCGTCGTGGGCTCGTCGGCGATCAGCACATCGGGGTTGTTCGCCAGCGCCATGGCGATCATCACCCGCTGGCGCTGACCGCCCGAAAGCTGATGCGGATACTGGTTCACGCGGGCCTCGGGGTCCGGGATCTGCACCTCGCGCAAAAGCTCGATGGCGCGGGCCCAGGCGGCGGGCTTGGTCATCTTTTGATGGATGCGCAGCGCCTCGGACAGTTGCGCGCCGATCTTGTAGACCGGGTTCAGCGAGGACATCGGCTCTTGAAAGATCATCGACATCCGGTTGCCGCGCAGCTGGCGCATCTGGGTCGGGCTGGCCTTGGCCAGGTCCTGCCCTTTGAACAGGATGCGCGTCTGCGCCCCCACCACCGCGCGTTTCGACAAAAGCCGCATCAAGGCCCGCGCCGTCACCGACTTGCCCGAGCCCGACTCTCCGACCAGCGCGATGGTCTGCCCCCGCGCCAGGGTGAAAGAGACATCGCGCACCGCCTCGATCGTGCCGCCCAGCACATTGAAGGTGACGCCGATGTTTTGCGCGTCGATCACATGTTCCATTTCAGGCACCTCAATAGGGGTCGACGGCATCGCGCAAGCCATCGCCCAAAGCGTTGAAGGCAAAGACCGCAAGCAGCACGAAACCCACCGGCGAGAGTATCCAGGGGTAGGACCCGATGGCCGAGAAGGTCTGCGCGTCCTGCAACATCAACCCCCAGGAAATCAGCGGCGGCTTGACGGCGAAGCCCAGGAAGCCAAGGAAGCTTTCCAGCAGGATGATCGACGGGATGCCAAGGGTGACGCTGACGATGACATGGGACAGCACATTGGGCAGGATATGCCGTGTGATGATCCGCCCATCACTGGCCCCCACCGCCACGGCTGCGCGGACATAATCCACCCGCGCCATGGACATCGTCTTGGACCGCACCTCGCGCGACAATTGCGCCCAGCCCAGCCCCACGATGACCAGGATGACAAAGCCCAAAAACACCGGAGAGGGCGCCGTGGGCGGGATCAGCGTCGTCAGCGTCAGATACAAAGGCAGCTGCGGGAAGGCCAGGACGATTTCGACAAAGCGTTGAAACCACATGTCAAAACGCCCGCCGATATAGCCCGAGGTGATCCCCATCAGCGTCCCGATGGCGGTGATCAGGGTGATCGAGACCAGCGAGATCATCAGCGTCAACCGCGCGCCATAAATCCCCCGCGACAGGATATCGCGGCCCAGCTTGTCGGTGCCCAAAAGGTGCAGGGGCTGGCCATCGGACAGGCCGACCAAACGGGTCTGCATCGGGATCAGGCCCATCAGGTGATAGGGCTTTGCCGCGACGAAAAACGCCAGCGGGCGGGGGTTTTCAAGGTCAGGCCCCATCAGCGGCTGATAGGTCACGGGGTCCAGCTCGTCGCTTTCAACGATGGCATAGACCGTGGGCCAGGGGGCGAAGTCGATCTGATCGGGCGGCGCAAAGCTGACCGTCGGCTGGTTCGGGTCCATCGGCGCCACGAATTCGGCGAGTATGGCCGACACAAGCAGCAACAGCACCAGACCCAGCCCCAGCATCCCGGGCACAGAGCGGCGGAACCTCCGCCAGACCAGCGCGCCATAGCTTTGGCTTTGCGTGTTGACCGTCGAGACGCGGTCGTCGGTTGTTTCGATATCGGTCATGTCAGCTTCCCACCCGGATGCGCGGGTCCAGAAGGGCCAGAAGAAGGTCGGCGATGATATTGCCGATGATCAGCGTCGCCCCCAGCACCAAAAGCAGCGAGGCGGTCACAAAGACATCGCCAATCGCCATGGAGCCCACGATGGCCGGCCCGATCGTGGCCAGGCCAAAGACGATGGCGACCTCGATTTCGCCGGTCAGCATATAGGGCAGGACAACGCCCTGATAGGCGATCAAAGGGTGCAAAGCATTGGGCACGGCATGGCGCAGGATGACGGCGCTTTCGCTAAGCCCCTTGGCGCGGGCGGTTTCCACATATTGCGCGTTCAGCGTGTCCAACAGGTTCGCCCGCATGACCCGCATGTTATAGGCCAGCCCGCCAAAGGTCGCGACCGCGATGACCGGCCAGACATGGGTGATCAGGTTCCAGGCCTTGCCCCAGTTGAACCAGATGCCGTCAAACCAGTCCTGCCCGCCGTATTTGGTGGAAAAGAAGGACCCGATCTCTTGGACGTTCAGCTTGTAGGCCAGGATATACAGGATGATCAGCGCCAGCAGGAACCGCGGGATCGTCATGCCCAGAAAGCTGACAAAGGACAGGACCGTGTCGACCCAGGTATATTGCCGCGTCGCGGCCAGGATGCCGAAGGTGATCCCGATGACCGAGGCCAGCAGGTGACAGGTCAGCGCAATCAGGATGGTCTTGGGCAAGCGCTGTTCGATCACATCCAGCACGGGCTTGTTGTAGGCATAGCTTTGGCCGAAATCCAGCCGCGTCACGATGCCCCAGATCCAGCGGCCATATTGCACGAGCAGCGGATCGTTCAGCCCGTTCTTCTCGCGGTATTCCTGGGCAAAGGCATCGGCGGCCTCGATGGTCGCATTGCCTTGGGTGATCAGGTTGGTGCGCAAGAAGTCGGCATAGTCGCCGGGCGGGGCCTGGATGATCATGAAGGTGATCAACGACATGACGAAAAGGACGGGTATGGATTGTCCGAGGCGGATGGCCAGGAAGCGGAGCATGTCTCACCTGTTGGAAAAGAGGGGGGCGGGGCAAAACCGCCCCCTTGGCCCCGGGGGCCGGTTCCGGGCGGGAAAGACCCGCCCGGATTGGTTCAGCCTGGGCGGGAAAGACCCGCCCGGGCCTTGGGCAAGCCTGCCGCGGATCAGCGACCCGCGGCAGGCTGTCCGATCACTCGACCGAAACCGGACCCTTGGACCCGGGTTCGCCGGGCAAGGTGTTCGGATGCAGCTCGGCGCCGATCTGCTTGTCTGCGGGCACAAAGACGCGCTCGCGGATGATGTTGTCCTCGGCCCAGTTATACATGAAGATGGGCGCCCCAGCCGGGATATTGGCAAAGCGCTTGTTCACGATCAGCGCGCCGGGATAGGCGGTCAGGCCGATGCCGTCGAGGTTTTCGGTATAGACCTTCTGATATTGCTTCATCAGGTCCGACCGTTCCGCCGCATCGCGAGAGCCGATGAACTTGTTCACGATATCGACCATGGCCTTTTCGTGATCCAGAAGGTCCAGCTCTCCGGTGCCATTGGCGCGGTGGTTCACGTCCACCGAAGGACCGGTCGGCGCCAGAGCCGTGGTGTTCTGCACCACGGTGATCAGCTCGGTCCCGTTGCGGATGATGATCCAGTCATACTTGCCCGCGTCGCGCGCATTGTCGAAATCCTTGCCGGTCAGTGCGCTGAGCGTCACTTTCAAGCCGATTTCGCCCATCATCGCCACCACGCCCTCGGCGAGGTTCTTGTCGGTGGTATAGTCCGACTGGGTCAGAAGAGTGACGTTCAGGTTCGCGCCACCCGCCACGTTGACGAAACCATCGCCATCGCTGTCGGTCAGGCCAGCCGCTTCCAGGGATGCCTTGGCCGAAGCCGCGTCATAGGGATAGAAGACGGTCGAGTCCTTGTCGTAATAGGACGTTCCCGCATAAAGGCCGCCCGGATAGGGCACGGTAAAGGGCCCCTTGACCAGGCTGTCGCCCAGGCGCTGACGGTCCATGCCATAGCTGATCGCCTTGCGGAAATCCAAGGACCGGTTCAGTTCGCGGATCGCCTGACCCTCGGCCGAAGGCTCGCCCCAGCCATTGCCCGACAGGTTCGGGTAAAGCGTATAGCCGATGGTGCGCGGGCCAAAGGCCAGCTTGGCGGGCGAGGCGGGATCGGCGGCCTTCTTCAAGGCCTCGACGTAGTTTTCGGCCTGTTCCAGGTTGGAAAAGTCGCCCGTGCCGGCCACGGCCTGCACGTCGCGGTCGCCCCAGGTGGAGAGGCGATATTGCATCTCGTCCAGATAGGGCAGCTGGTTGCCGGCCTCGTCGACCTTCCAGTAATAGGGGTTGCGGCGCAGCACGACCACATCGTCGGGCCGATGCTCGACCACGGTCCAGCCGCCCATCACGGGGAAGTTCATGTAATCGGCCGGGAAGGCCTTCTGGAAGCTGTCGTAATCCTTGCCGCCATACTTCGGATGCTGCGGTTTCAGCACATGGCTCGGGCCGGGGCAGAAGTTGCCATAGGCCATGTTATACAACACCGACTCCGGGAAGGCGGTCGGGAAGGTCAGGGTAAAGGTGAAGTCGTCGACATTGGCATAGACGCCATCCGCATAGGTGGCGGCCGAGGCCCCCATCAGCGGCGTGACGTTTTCATCCATCACCACGTCGTTGAAGTAGAATTCGGTATCCGCCGTGGTAAAGGGCGCGCCGTCCGACCACTTGGCGCCCTCGACCAGATGCACGGTCAGGGTCTTGCCGTCTTCGGACCATTCCCACGACTTCGCGAGGTTCGGCATCGGCGTCAGGTCAGCTGCGTTGATCTGGAACAGCGGACCGGTCCGGGTCAGACATTCCACCAAGGCGATGTCGATCCCGCCCCAGCCATAGGATTGACCCGCCCAGAAGTTCCAGCCCTCGGGACGGCCGCCGATCACATGGCGCATCACATCGCCGTAAACGCCATTGCCGTCGGGCATGTTGGCGGTCTTGTAGACCATGGGTTCCTTGGGCAGACGCTCTGCCACCGGGGGCAGCTTGCCCGCGTCCACGAAAGCCTTGACCCAGGCCGGTTCATTGTAGGACGGCAGGGCCTTGAATTCGGCGACATCGGCGCGGTTGACGAAAACGGGCTCGCCCTGGGCGTCGAATTTCGGGGCATCCGGCGGGGTCGTGGGGGCCATCACTTCGGCACTCACGGCGTAAGCGGACACACCCAGCAGAAGCGCTGCCATCGCAGCGCGCTGGATCATCATGGTTTATCTCCTCCCGATGGCCCCGTTCGGGGGCCGATTTTTCGCGTGACGGTTGCGAAGCCGGCGGCGGTCCTCGCCATCGCCGGTGATCCACCTTGCGGCATGAAGGGGCTTGCCAACAATGGCGGATTGCCAGATTCTATTCCGGGTTTCTAAGATCGGGGGGATCGTGAAGGATTTGACCGAAGAAGAGCGTCTCAAGGGGGCGCCCAAGCACGAGCGGCACTTCTATTCCACCTCCCGCGCCTTCGGCCGGTTCGGCATCCGCATCTTTGAACCCCAGGTCATGGGGCGGCCGCATTGGCATGGCCATATCGAGGCGAATTTCGCCCTGCATCACACAATGCGCTATGATGTTGATAATGAAACGCTTGTCGTGCCGCCGGGTCGGCTTGCGATCTTCTGGGCCGGGATTCCGCATCGGCTGACCGAGGTGACGCCCACGGGCGACCAACCGCCGCGGCTGGCCAATATCTACCTGCCGCTGGATGCCTTCCTGATGATGAACCACATCATGGCGCTGCAGGTTGCCATGCTGGGCGGCGGGATGATTCTCTTGCCGGAAACCCTCTGCGACGAGGCCTTGATGCGGCGCTGGTATGCCGATTACCGGTCCGGCGACTTCGAGCGGACGGAAATCATGAAGATGGAGCTGAACGCGCTGTTCCGCCGCGCTTTCCTGACGGCGCCCGAATATCTGCGCTTGCCGCGCAACGATGCGGCGGGGGAAAGGGCGCTGTCCTCGGCCCATATCCGCCATGTCATCGCCATGGTGCGCCTGGTGCTGGAAAACCTGGACAAGCCGCTGAAGAACGCCGAGATCACCGCGGTCACAGGCCTGCACGAGAACTACGCCCTGTCGCTGTTCACCCGGGTGATGCAGACGCCCTTGAAGCAGTTCGTCTTGCGGATGCGGCTGATGCGGGCGCGGGCGCTGCTTGTGGAAAGCGCGCTGGCCATCGCTTCGGTCGCCGAGGCCTCGGGCTTCACCTCGATTTCGCAGTTTTACCACCAGTTCAAGGCGGCCTATGGCGCCAGCCCGAACGAGGTGCGCACCCAGTATCTGGGCTAGGGGGCAGGCCGAGGCGCAAAGTCAAAAGCCCCGCGCCGGGGCGCAGGGCTTTGGAAGATGGTACCGCCTACCCGGTTCGAACGGGTGACCCCTAGATCCACAATCTAGTGCTCTAACCAGCTGAGCTAAGGCGGCACACGGGGGCTGATTAGGGCCAAGTCCTGACCGGGTCAACCCGAAAAATCGTCAGCCCCCGCAATGCGGGCTGTTCACGCCCGGCTGCGACGGCGGGCCATCACGCCCAAGCCCCCCAGCGCCGACAGAAGCAACCCAAGACCCGCAGGCACCGGAACGGTCGGCACCACGACCGGGGTGATCGTCACGTCGGTCGTGGGATGACGGACCACGCCGGTTGCATTGGTCAAACCCGCCAGGGAATTGGCGCTGGTCAGACGAATCGAGCAGCAACCGGTGTCGCCCTTGCCGAATTGCAGGAAGTTCCACGCGGTCAGCACCCCGGCCGAAACCGTAAAGGTGTTGATATAGGCCCCAACGGCATATTCCCCAAGGCCAAAGCCCAGAGCATTGGTGTTGCCCGTCACCTTGAGGCTTGTCGCGGCCCCGGTGGCATTGTCATTCAGGCCCGCGATCGTGCCCGTCACAGTGCCGCCGCCATTGATGGCCGCATTGACGAAGCTGAAGTTGAAACTCAGCGTCGCAGCTGAAGCCGCCCCTGCAGAAAGGGCCAAGGCCATGGCGATGGCCGCAAACGTCTTGGTCATTCTGGTCTCCGTTGCAATTGTTATACACTTGGATACCACGTTCGTCCGGCTTTCCCAATCGCAATTTCCGGGCTTTCCTGCGCCCTCCCCCCATCCCCTGCCGCTTTTGGGGCGCGGACAGCCCCGGCCATGTTGACAGGCCGGGGCCTGCATCTCATACCCGGCAAAACGGAGGACCCCATGGGCATCGACAAGCAAAGCGACGTCTCCGCCAATATCCAGATCGGGCCGACCGATCAGGGCATGGTGCGCATCTATATCGAGGCCGACAACGGCACCGAGATCCCGATGGATTTCGACCCCGACGAGGCGCTGGAAATCGCCGAGGAGTTGCGCGCCGCCGCCGAAGCCGCCCGCGACATGGGCGGCAAGCCGTCGCCAAAGAAAAAGCGCTGACCGGGGCGGGGCGCCGCTCGCAGACCTTCGCTCGCAGACCGCCGTTCTCTGGCCGCCGATCTCTGGCCGCCGCTCTCGGGTCCTGCGCTTGTGAACCTTGCGCGCGGCGCGGGCGGGGCTGGCTTGAGCCGACGTCAGGCGCTGGGGACTGGCCCCACCAGCGCTGGCCCCACCCGGCACAGGCCCCATGGCAGGCTGGCCCTAAAACAGTCTGGCCCTATAACAGGCTGGCCCCGCCCTGGGCGCGCGGATCGCGCAGCGCTTGCAGCCTGGCCGCCGCCTGCCGGGCAAATCGCAGCATCATGGCCTTGCGTCTTGGCGCGGACAGCGGTCTGTCCTCGCCCATCCGGATGATCTCGCCGTCCCAGGCGTCGGCGCGGATCAATCCGGTTCCCTCGGGCAGGATATCGACCGGGAAATCGCCATCCACGGCCCAGAAAAAGCGGTCGCAAAACTCCAGGTAGCTCCGCCACTTGCGATCCGCCGCATAATCCGCCCGCGAGGATTTGCACTCGATCACCCAGATTTCGCCCCTTGGACCCAGGGCCATGAGGTCAACCCGCAGCCCCGGCGCCGGGATCATCTCTTCGAGGCTTGCGAAATCCAGCGCCCGCAAGGCCCGCGCCACCCCGCGCGCCAGGCGCTGACCGGGCATGAGGCGTCCCACCTCCGCGGCCTCTGCCTCCCCCGACGGGGGTAAACCCGGCTGGGACAAACCCGACCCCGAAACACCCGACCCCGAAACACCCGACGGCCCAGCGGATCGCATCTCCGGCCCGGCATGCCCCTGTTGCCCCTTCGGGACCTCGTCCATCGCCACGCCCCGCTTGCCCTTGCGCCCGCCCCCCATGAGGCCTACATTCCCCCTTGGCGGGTTCTGCTCCTCTCGTGCAAGGCTACTTTTCCAGTGGCCGATAAGCAAGCGAACGGGGGCTGGCTCTGGCAGGATCCTGGTCCTGCTACCTGGCGCCCACCTGAGACCTCTGGCTCTCGGGAAAACCCAAGCCTTCACGGCCGCTGCGGGCCCGCCACCTTCACCAAGATCACCAGCAAGGCCGCGCGCGATCTGGCTGCGTCGGCAGGGTGCAGACCCTGGCCCGGGAGCGCTGGTGTCGTCTTGCCACCAAAGACCGGCCGGTGATCTTGGCCGAACCGGTCCACAGGCGCCAAACGAAAAGGCCGGGGGGTCAATCCCCCCGGCCTTTTCGCGCCCCCTTGGGCAGATATCGTTTAGCGCCGCATCCCCGGGCGCTTGGTGGCCGTGACCTCGACCCGGATCGGGATCAGCTTGCCACCGCGCGGACCTGCGTCATCCTCGGCCAAGGCCATGACGGCGATGGCGAATTGCACCCCGGCAAAGACGACGCCGTGAAAGACCCAAAGCATCAGGGCCGCCACAAGTCCCATATCGCTGCCCATGACCAGATGCCCGATCCCCGCCACATCCAGCGCCACCAGCGCAAAGACAAACGCGGCTGCGACCCCGAAACCGAAGGCCACTTGGGTGATGTAAAGGCGGATAAGCTGCGGCATGATTCCTCCCGGACGCTCTTCCTGTCATCGAAGCGTAACACGGAGAAATTTCAAGGGAAGTCGAAAATTTGACACAATCTGTCGCAGCCGCGGAAATCCGCCGCTGCGACGCAGAACCGCCTATTTTGGAGCGCAAGACTGCAACACCAGACTGCATGTCCAGACTAAAGCGCTCTCCAGCCGATATCCGACCGACAGAAGCCCTCGGGCCAGTCCAGGTGGTCGATCATCGCATAGGCCCGGTTGCGCGCCTCTTCCAGGCTGGTCCCCCGCGCGGTCACGTTCAAGACGCGCCCGCCATTGGCCACGATCCGCCCGTCCTTTTCGGCCGTGCCCGCGTGAAACACCATGTGGCGGCTGTCTTCGGGCACGCGGCGAAGCCCATGGATGACCGAGCCCTTGCCATAGGCCCCCGGATAGCCCCGCGCCGCCATCACGACCGTCAAGGCATGGTCATCGGCCCAAGTCAGCTGCGCCTGATCCAAACGCCCCTCGGCGCAGGCCAAAAGCAGGTCCAGAGCCTGCCCCCCAAGCCGCATCATCAGCACCTGGGTTTCGGGATCGCCAAAGCGGGCGTTGTATTCCACCAGCCGGGCGCGGCCATTCTCGATCATCAGGCCTGCGTAAAGCACGCCTTGATAGGGCGTGCCGCGCCGCGCCATCTCGTTGATCGTCGGCATCACGATTTCGGCCATAGCCTGATCCTGGATCGCCTGGGTCAGGACCGGGGCAGGGGAGTAAGCCCCCATCCCCCCGGTGTTCGGTCCCTTGTCGCCGTCAAAGACCCGCTTGTGATCCTGCGCCGTCCCGACCGGCAGCGCGTTGACCCCATCGGTCAGGATGAAAAAGCTGGCCTCTTCGCCCGCCATGAACTCTTCGATCACGACCTCGGCCCCCGCCGCACCAAGCGAGCCGCCGAACATGTCGTCGATGGCCTCGGTGGCCTCGGCCAGGGTCATGGCCACAACCACGCCCTTGCCCGCGGCCAGACCGTCGGCCTTGATCACGATGGGCGCGCCCTGGGCCGTCACGTAATCGCGCGCAGGCGCCGCCTCGGTAAAGCGCGCATAACCGGCCGTGGGCGCCCCGCAGGCGTCACAGATGGCCTTGGTGAAGGCCTTTGAGGCCTCAAGCTGCGCCGCCGCCTGCGAGGGGCCAAAGGTCAAGATACCCGCCGCCCGCGCCGTATCGGCCACACCGGCGGCCAAAGGCGCCTCGGGGCCGATGATCAGGAAATCCACCGCGTTTTCGGCGCAAAAGGCCACGACCGCGGCGCCGTCCAGGATGTCGATATCGGCCACTTCGGCCAGGCCCGCAATCCCCGCATTGCCCGGCGCCACGATCAGCCGGTCGGTCTTGGGGTTCTGCTTGACGGCCCAGGCCAGCGCATGTTCGCGCCCGCCGCTGCCGAGGATGAGGATGTTCATGGGGGATTTCCTCTGTTCAATGGGGTTGGGGCCTCTTAGGCTTTGGCTCTGGCTGGAGCAAGAGGTTTGGGGCAAGAGGTTTGGGACCCAAGGGTTTTGGGGGCGATGGTTCAACGCCGATGCGGCAGGGCCTGCGGCCTGTGCCCTTGCACTCTGTGCGCCCGATCATGACAGTCCCGGCCCAAGCCTTTCCGGCAGGCCTTTGAACGGCCCAGTTGGTGGTCCAGTAGGCGGGGCGCCCCCTGCCGCAGATGCAAAAGGAGCGTTCGGATGCAAAGGTTCAAAAGGCTGCGGCTGGGGATGATTGTGGGCCTGGGGGTCGTGCCCTTCACCGGCCTGCCCATGGCGGTGCAGGTCGGTCTTGCCGTGGGCCTCGTGGTGCTGGCGATGGCCCTTTCGGCTGTGGCGCGCAATCCGGGGACCTTGCCCGCCGAAGGCACCCCTGATCCCCAGTGGCCAACCCATCCGGCCCCGCAGGCCATCGCGGATGAGGTCCCGCACCCGGTTCACCACCCCGTCCACCATTCAGCCCCTTCGGACCAGGGCGGCGCGGCCGACAGCGGGCAGGCGGCCAACAGCGCCAGCGACGCAGGCGCCCCCTGACCCGACCCCCATCCCCCGCACGCAACGCCCCGTTGCCTTTCCCCGCGGCGCAAGGCACAAATCCCCATGCTCTTCGAAGACGACACCCCCGCGCCAAATCCCGCCAAACCGGGCCCCGGCAACCAGCCCGAATACACCGTCTCGGAGCTTTCCGGCGCGGTCAAACGCGTGATCGAGGGCGAATTCGGCCTGATCCGGGTGCGCGGAGAGATCGGTAGGGTCTCGCGTCCGGCCTCGGGGCACCTGTATTTCGACCTGAAGGATGACCGCAACGTCATCGCCGCGATCAGCTGGAAGGGCCAGGTCGCCCGCATGTCGATCCGCCCCACAGAGGGGATGGAGGTGGTGGCCACCGGCAAGATGACCACCTTTCCGGGCCAGTCGAAGTATCAGCTGATCGTCGATGACATGGCCCCGGCAGGCGCGGGCGCGCTGATGGCCATGCTGGAAAAACGCAAGGCCGCCTTGCAGGCCGAGGGGCTCTTTGACCCCGCCCGCAAAAAGCCCATCCCCTATCTGCCGCGCGTGATCGGCGTGGTCACTTCGCCGTCCGGCGCCGTGATCCGCGACATCCTGCACCGCCTGGCCGACCGCTTTCCGCGCCATGTCCTTGTCTGGCCCGTCGCCGTCCAAGGCGAAAAATGCCCCGCCGAGGTCGCAGCCGCCATCCGCGGCTTCAACGCCCTCCAGCCCGGGGGCCACATCCCGCGCCCCGACCTGATCATCGTGGCAAGGGGCGGCGGGTCGATGGAGGACCTGATGGGCTTCAACGACGAAGCCGTGGTCCGCGCCGCCGCCGCCAGCCTGATCCCGCTGATCTCGGCGGTGGGCCATGAAACCGATACGACGCTGATCGACTATGCCTCGGACCGCCGCGCACCGACCCCCACCGCCGCCGCCGAAATGGCCGTCCCGGTGCGCGCCGATCTGCTGGCCGCATTGGCTGATCTGAACGCCCGCCTGTCGCGCAGCCAACGCAGCCTGCTGGACCGCCGCGCACAGCGCCTGGCCGACCTGGGTCGCGCGCTGCCGCGGCTGGACGCGCTTCTGGCCTCGCCGCGGCAACGCCTGGACGCCGCGACCCAGCGCCTTGGCGCCGCCCTGTCACTCGCCGCCCAAAAGAAACGCAGCACCTTTGCGGCCTTGGCCACCCGCCACCGCCCGCTGGCTCTGCTCACCCTGACCGCGCGCAAGGCCGAGACGCTGAAGGCGCGCGCCGCCACCCTGGACGACCGCGCCACCCGCAGGCTGGAACGCGCGACGTCCCGGCTTGACCTCTTTGCCAGCCGCCTTGCGCCGTCGCTGGGCCGCCTGATCACCGGGGCCGCCCGCGATATCGCCCGTGACAGGGCCCGCCTGTCGCAAGCCGCCAAGCGCCTCGATGGCTTCCCCAAGACGCTGGCGACCCTCGCGCTGAAACTGGATGCCCTGAACCGCACGCGCCAGACCCTTGGCCATGCCGAGACCCTGGCCCGCGGCTTTGCCATCCTGCGCGTCGATGGCCATGTCGTGACCAGCGCCCAAACCGCCGCCCGCGCCCCGACCCTGGAGATCGAGCTTCACGACGGCCGCCTGACCGTCCATCCCCATGGCGATCCAGACTCCGCCCAACCCGGCGCCCCAAAACCTGGCGCGGCCCAACCGGGCGCAGCCCAACCCCCACAATCCCGGAAACCCAAATCCACCCCCCCCAAATCCACCGCCGCCAAGCCCGAAAAACCCGGCCAAGGCTCGCTCTTCTAACCCCTTTCACATTGACTCAAATACTCTCGGGGAGGTCTGGAGGGGCAGACAGCCCCTCCAGCGCGTGTCACCTGCGCAAACCTTGGGCCCCAAAGCCCAGCCCCCCCAAAAAACCCGCCCCCCAACCTCAGGCCCCAACCTCTGGCCCCGGGCATTGCATCGGCTGATCACTCTGGCCCAGTTCGGACAGCGCGGCGCCGCCCTCCATGAACTGCGCCACCAACCCCTGCGGCCCGCGGTAGAACTGCCAGCAATTCACATCCTCGGGCTTGTCGTCATAGGTAAAGCACAGCATCGGCCCGCCCGGACCCGAAGCCTCTGACCAAGAGCCAAATTGGCAAGGCGCATCGGCAAAGGCCCAGATCACCTGATGGCCGGGCAAATACTGCTCTTGCCCCCAGACCGCGCCGCCATCGGAATAGGTCAGGGTCTTGCCCGTGGCATAGGCCTCGAACTCTGCGCCCGTCAAAGGCGCGCCCAAGTCGGGCGCCGGCAGGGCGGGGGGCGGATCGGCCAATGCCAGGGCGGGCAGCACCACCAGCAGTGGGAAAAGGGTCAAGGCTTGGTTCAGGATGCGCATGGCCCCATCATGCCAAGCCCGCGCCCGCCTTTCCAGTCACAGCTTGGTCAACGCGGCCAACTCCCGCGCCATCCGCCTGCGCCACAGCGGCGGATAAAGCGCCACAAGGCAGGCCAGCGGCAAGGGCCAGGGCAAAAGCGGCGCCCCCTCCTCCAGCCGAAGCGCCGGATAGGGGCGCGCCGGATGGGCGTGATGGTCGGAATGGCGCGGCGCATTCAGCATCAGGGCCGAGGAAAACCACTGCGGCGCGTTCCAGCTGTGGGACAGGCCCACCCGCTCGGATGGGCCCCGGCGCAGGCCATAATGCTGCACATAATCGGACAACAGCACCTGCGCCCCGAAATGCAGCCCCAGCCCCGCCCAGACCAAAAGCCCCGCCATTCCGCCCAGGGCCCAGCCGCAGCCCAAACCCGCCAAAGCCCCCAGCGCATAAAGCCGATAGGCCCCGCCATGGCCGCGCAAAGCCCGCTCGGCCGCAAGCCCCGCCCGGATCGACCCCGGCCAGGCCCGCAGCGCAAAGCGGTAATAGCCCTCGCCCTGCCGCGCCGAATTCGGGTCCTGGTCGCTGGCCACATGGCGGTGATGCACCAGCCGATGCGCCGAGGCATGATGGCCAAAAAGCAGCACCGCATAGACCGCCCCGCCCAGGGCGCGCAGGCCGCGACCCGGCCGATGGATCAGCTCATGCGCCGCGGGATGGCCGACTTGCCCCAGCCAGAGCCCCCCCGCCAAGGCCAGCGCCAGCCCCTGCAACCCGCCCAACCGCAGCACCGCCCAGACCAGAAGCGGCATCATCGCCAGCGCCAGCGTCCCGATCACCGCCAGCAACAGATCCGAGCCGGGAAACTCGCTGTCTGCGTCCTGCGCAACCCAAGGCAAGCACAGGTCGATGGCCACCGCGGCCAGGCCCATCCAGGCCAGCGCGCCCCAGGCCCAGGCCCCGCCCCAAAGCCCGGCCAGCCCGATCCCCGCCAAAGGTGCCAGCGAGACCAGGGCAAAGACGGCAATCGGCAGGGGTTTGGCCAGGGCTTGGGACGGAGGATTGCTCATCGCCCTATCTTGGCGCAAATCGGCATGACGAAAAAGCCCCGCTGTGCCGCACAGGCGCATCGGACCGCGGCAGGCGATCCGCCTTGGGCGGGCGCGGTATCACGCGCAATCAGACCAGAGCCTGACGCGCGCGGCCTGCGGGGGGGCAGGTCACACAGAGGCCATGTGGCCGAAGTCCTGATCCATGGTCGACGGCCATGCCTTTGAAATCGACCATCGGAACTTGGCGTCACCATGTCCCGTCCAGCAAGCCCTTCACGGATCGGGCGATCTTGAACGGCACCTGCGCGGCGGCGGGCTGTCCGTGCGGCGCCCAAGCGCAGATGACGGCGCCAAGCCTGCCCGGCCTAGGGGGATGCCAGACCGATGACCAAGTCCGCCCCCGGCAGGTGATTGCAAATCCAGACGGGCGCGCCATCCCAAGGTCAGGTGCGCACCGGGCCTGCATCGCATCAAGGCTTCCCGAAATCGCAAAGGGACGCGCCAGGAACGATCACGACCAAGTGCCGGGGGCTGACAGAGACGCAACACGGAACACCGCGCCACAAGCCTGTCCGGGACGCGGACGCTTTTCCATCTCCCGGGTTCCATGCCAAAGCTGCAATCACCCCAAACGCGAAGATCCCCGCCCGCGGTCCGATCCAAACCGCACGGCCGCAAGCAGGTGAACGACAGATCGCGGGTGCTATGGCGGGCCAAGGCCACCAATCAGATTTTTCATGCGATTTCTGGGGGTAATGGCGGACAGAGAGGGATTCGAACCCTCGAGACGGTTCCCCGCCTACACACTTTCCAGGCGTGCGCCTTCGACCACTCGGCCACCTGTCCGTTGGCGGCGGTTTACACGCAGCTTGGGCGCAGATGCAAGGGGCAGGACGGGCTTGCCGTGAAAAAACCTTGGGCGCGCGCGGTTCGGTGCGGGCCCCCCAAGATCAAGGCGCCCCATAGTGCGGGCGCCTTTCGCATCCTGCCTTGGTCGCTTGGAGTGTCGCTTGCGGATGTCGGTTTGTCAGGCCTCCACCGGGTGCGGCCCTCGGATGCCTTGATCGGGCATGGCGCGGCATCGCGCACCCTGCGCAAACTGGCATTGGGCAAGACCTTGCCGGAGTGAGAGTCAGTCTGGTGCCGGGGCGCGTCAAGGGCCCTAACCCTTGCCGCGATGCCCGCGCGGCTTGGGGCGCGGAGCCAACAGGAGGGGCTGGACGGCGCGCGGCCCTGTCGCAGGGGCCGGGGCCCGCCAGAACGCATCCCGCCCATTGACCGCCGACCTTGCCAGGCAAGGCCCATCCCGTCCCGGGCATGGCAAACGCCCCCCGCCCTTGGCTGCACCAAGGTGGCAAGCCCCGGGCCCAGAGGCCGCCTCTGCAGGCGGGGCAGGTCCCTCGGGGCGCCGCCACAGGCGCTCTACTTCGTCAGGATCAGCTTGCCCGCCTTGGTGATCCGCAGCGTATAGATCTGGCCCTGCAGGTCGATCAGCGCGAGGCTACCGCCCGCCGTCAGCTCTGCCGCCCTATGAAGCGGAGGGGTTTTCGGTGTCGTCACATGGTCCATGGCATCATCCTGTTTGCGCCAAAATGATTTCCGACAAAAACGCTCAACTGTAAAGGCCCTTTCCGAGGCGACTTCCGCCGCTAGACTATCCGTTAACCAGGAGAGACCGATGCCCGCCCCCCTTCCCATGCCCAATCCCGAGACCTCGGGCGCCCACCGGCAGAATCTGGCGCTTTTGGTGCGGCTGCGCTGGGTGGCGATTCTGGGGCAGGCGGCGACCATCCTGTTCACCGAAACGGTGCTGGGCGTGCTGTTGCCGCTGGGGCCGATGCTGGGCGTCATTGCGGCGCTGATCCTGATCAACCTGGCCGCCGCCCGGCGCTGTCGCCTGCCCGCGGAAATCCCGGTCCACCGTCTGGTGGCCGAGGTCTGGGCCGATGTCCTGGCGCTGGCCTTGCTGTTGTTCCTGTCGGGCGGGGCGGCCAATCCCTTCATGGGGCTTTTCGTGCTGCAAGACATCGTGGCGCTGTTGATCCTGCCGCTGCGGCTGGCATCTGCGACCTTTGGCCTGACGCTGGCTTGCGGCTTTTTCCTTTTGGGCTTTGGCCATCCGCTTGTCTTGCCGGGTTGGTCTGCCACCGCCCTCGCCGAAGGCGTGCCGGGCTATGGCAATCCCTATCTTCTGGCCAGCTACCTGAGTTTTGCGCTCTCGGGGGGGCTGACCTTGTGGTTCATGCTGGGGGTGCGGCGCAACCTGGCGCGGCGCGATGCGCAATTGGCCGAGGCGCATCAGCAGATCGAAGAAGAGACGCTGTTGATCCGGATGGGGCTGATGGCCTCGACGGCGGCGCATGACCTGGGCACGCCCTTGACGAACCTGGCGGTGATCCTGGACGACTGGGAGGACCTGGGCCTGCCCGAGCCGGAGGAACTCTCGCGCCAGACGCGGCTGATGCAAGAGGCGGTGGCGACCTGCCGCGAGACGATTTCGGGGCTGTTGCGCCAGGCGGGGCAGGCGCGGCTGGAGGAGGGGCGGGGCGAGGATGCGCTGGCCTTTGTCACCGAGGTCGCCCGCGGCTGGGAGCGGCGCAACCGCGGTGTGGCCGTGACGCTGCAGGACCGCCGCCCGCGGGCCTCGCGGCTGTTGGCCGATGTGCTTTTGGCGCGCGCCTTGGGCAATCTGATGGACAATGCGCGCGAGGCGGGGGCGGGGGCGATCACGGTGACGGTGGCGGGCCATCCGGCGCGGGTCTCGTTGGTGATCCGCGACGACGGCCCGGGCTTTCCGCCCGCGCTGTTGGCTTTGGGGCCGGTGGCGGGGCAATCGGGCAATCCCGAACCCGGGCGGGGGCTGGGGCTGATCCTGGTGCAATCGGTGGTACGGCGGCTTGGGGGCACGGTCGAGTTCCTGCGCGCCGAGGGCGGCGGCGCGGAGGTGCGCATCGACCTGCCGGCGGCTTTGCGCGGCTAGGGGGCTGATCCCGCCCTACGCCATGGGGCGCCGGGCACCTGGGGCAGAACAGGGCAGGCTTCACCCGGTCGCGCCCGTCAAACCCGCCGCCTATTTCATCGGCTGTTTCACCAGCTTGCGGGCCAGGGTGCGGCGGTGCATCCCCAACCTCCGGGCTGTCTCGGAGATGTTGAAGTCGGTATCGGCCAGGGTGCGCTGGATCGTCTCCCACTCTTGGGTCCGCAGCGCGCTGACCCTTGGCGCCGCGATTTCGGGCAGGTCCTGGCCCGCCTGATGGTCAAAGGCTGCCTCGATGTCGCGGGCGCTGGCGGGTTTGGCCAGGTATTGCGTGGCCCCCAGTTTGATCGCCTCGACCGTGGTGGCGATAGAGGCAAAGCCGGTCAGCACCACGATGCGCGGCGGCGGGTCAAGGGCTGCCAGCAGGCCCACGACCTCCAGCCCCGACCCCTCGGCCAGTTTCAGATCGACGATGGCACGCGCGGGCACCCAGTCGCGCACCGCCTCGCGCGCGGCATCGACGCTGGCGGCGCGGGTGACGGCATAGCCGCGCGCGGTAAAGGACCGCGCCAGCGTCTCGGCCAGGCGGGGGTCGTCTTCGACGATCAGAAGCGTGTTGGCCATGGGGTTCTCCTGTCCCATACCTAGGGCGCCAGGGGCCGCCGTCCAAGGTTCCACCAGGCGGCCCCGGCCAAAAGAGCGGCGAGGGCGAACCAGGTCAGGGCATAGACCAGGTGGTGATTGCGGAAACTGACCACGGTCAGGCCGGGAACGGGAAGCGGGCCGCCGCTTTGGGCGTCCAGAAACCAGGGCACCGTGGGGATGTCCAGCGCGGCCCCAAGTGCGGCGGTGTCGCGCGAAAACCAGCGCCCCGCGGCGGGGTCATTGGCGCGCAGGAACCCGCCCCCCGGCTGCGACAGGCGCACAAGGCCCGTGACGCTGGCCCGTTCGGGCGGGGCGGGGGGCGTCACGCCTTCGGGGACAAAGCCGCGGTTGACCCAGACCGTCCAATCCCCCGCCACCAGGGGCGTCATGACCCAGGACCCGGCCCCCTGTTCGGTCACAGCCTTGACCAGGACCTGTCGCGGGTCATAGCGGCCCTCGACCGTGACCGGGGTATATTCCGCAGCCCCCGCCTGCGTGGCGGGCACAGGGTCCCGGGCCACAAGCGCCGTGACCTCGGCGATCAGCGCGGTCTTCCAGGCCAGTCTTTGCACCTGCCAGGCCCCCAGCGCCAGAAACAGCGTCACCCCAAGGGCCGCGGTCAGGATCAGGTAGACCCGCATCATTCCATCTGCATCTGCGGCATCATGTTGGCGTTCATGTGATACATGACCCAGATCGAGCCCGACAGCATGATGACCACGACGATGAGGGTGAACAGGGTGGACAACAGCGTCCAACCCGCCTCGGACCTTGCGGTCATATGCAGGAAATAGACCATGTGGACCAGGATTTGCACAATGGCAAAGCCCAGGACCACAAGCGCCGTGACGACGGGCGAGCCCAGGCCCCCGGTCATGACGATGCCAAAGGGGATCGCCGTCAGGATGACCGACAGGACAAAACCCGTGACATAGGACCGCACAGAGCCATGGTCTTGGTGATCGGCGGAGTGGTCGTGGTGGTGTTCCAGATGGGTGCTCATGGGTCCCTCAGATCATCTTGATGAGATAGACAAAGGTAAAGACGCCGATCCAGACCACGTCCAGAAAGTGCCAGAACATCGACAGGCAGGCCAGGCGCCGCAGATTGGCCGGCACAAGGCCGCGCGCCTTGATCTGCACCGCCAGCACCACCAGCCACAGGCAGCCAAAGGCCACATGCAGGCCATGGGTCCCCACCAGGGCAAAGAAGGACGACAGGAAGGCCGACCGCCAGGGGCCCGCGCCCTCATGGATCAGATGCGCGAACTCATAGATCTCGACCCCCAGGAAGCTCAGGCCGAAGACCAATGTCACGCCCAACCAACGCAGCGTGGCGCCCTGATCGCCGCGATAGGCGCCCAACATGCCAAAGCCAAAGGTGATCGAGGACACCAGCAAAAGCCCCGTGTTGATCGCCACCAGGTTCAGGTCGAACAGGTCCTTTGGCCCCGGCCCCGCGGCATAGGCATTGCCCAAGACCGCATAGGCCGCGAAAAGCACGGCGAACATCAGGCAATCGCTCATCAGGTAGACCCAGAAGCCCAGGCCGGTCGAGGCCCCCTCTGGGTGATGATGCGGTTCCAGCTCGTAGTAACGCGCGGTCAGGTCCTGTGAAGAAAGGTCGGCCATTTACGCCTCCAGCCTGCGGGTGCGGGCGTCTTCCACGGCGGCGACCTGATCGGCCGGGATGTGGTAGTCGCGGTTGTAGTTGAACGTATGGGCGATGGCCGCGCCGATCAGGGCGAGGAACGAGGCCGCGGCCAACCACCAGACATACCAGACCAGTGCCATGCCACAGATCGTGGCCAGCCCTGCGATGACGACCCCCGCGCCGGTGTTCCTGGGCATGTGGATCGGCAGGAAGCCCGAGGTGGGGCGGGGCACGCCGGCCTCTTTCATCTCGGCAAAGGCGTCGATGCCATGGACCACCGGGGTGAAGGCGAAGTTATAGGCGGGGGGCGGCGAAGAGGTCGCCCATTCCAGCGTCCGCCCGTCCCAGGGGTCGCCCGTGACATCCGCAAGCGCCTTGCGCCGCCAGATCGACACGCCGAACTGCACGAACATCGCCGCGATTCCGACCGCGATCATGACGGCCCCCAGCGCCGCGATGGCGAACCAGATTTGCAAGTCGGGATCGTCAAAGACCCGCACGCGCCGCGTCACGCCCATCAGCCCCAGAACATACAGCGGCATGAAGGCGAACCAGAAGCCCACAACCCAGAACCAGAACGACACCTTGCCCCAGAAGACATCCAGGCGATAGCCAAAGGCCTTGGGCCACCAGAAGTTGATGGCGGCAAAGGTGCCGAACACCACGCCTCCGATGATGACATTGTGGAAATGGGCGATCAGGAACAATGAGTTGTGCAGCACGAAATCCGCGGGCGGCACGGCCAGCAGGACCCCGGTCATGCCGCCCACGACGAAGGTCAGCATGAAGGCCATCAGCCACATCATCGGCAGGTCATAGCGCACGCGGCCCTGATAGATCGTGAAGATCCAGTTGAACAGCTTGGCCCCCGTCGGGATCGAGATCACCATCGTGGTAATCCCGAAGAACGAGTTCACGCTTGCCCCCGACCCCATGGTGAAGAAGTGGTGCAGCCAGACGACATAGGACAGGATCGTGATGCAGACGGTGGCATAGACCATCGACGTATAGCCGAAAAGCCGCTTGCCCGAGAAGGTCGCCGCGATCTCGGAAAAGACGCCAAAGATCGGCAGGATCAGGATATAGACCTCCGGGTGGCCCCAGATCCAGATCAGGTTCACATACATCATGGCATTGCCGCCAAGATCGGCCGTGAAAAAGTTGGTTCCGACATAGCGGTCCAGCGTCAGCAGGGCCAGCGTCACGGTCAGGACCGGGAAAGAGGCCACGATCAGCACGTTGGTGCAAAGCGCCGTCCAGGTGAAGACCGGCATCCGCATCATCGTCATGCCCGGTGCGCGCATCTTGATGATCGTCACCAGCAGGTTGATGCCCGACAGCGTCGTGCCCACCCCCGCGACCTGCAGGCCCCAGATGTAATAGTCGACGCCGACATAGGGGCTTTCACCGATGCCCGACAGCGGCGGAAAGGCCAGCCAGCCGGTCTGCGCGAACTCACCCAGGAACAGCGAGGCCATGATGATGACCGCGCCGCCCACCGTCATCCAGAAGGAGAAGTTGTTCAGGAAGGGAAAGGACACATCCCGCGCCCCGATCTGCAAGGGCACGATGTAGTTCATCAGACCCGTGACGAAGGGCATGGCCACGAAAAAGATCATGATCACGCCATGGGCGGTGAAGACCTGATCGTAGTGATGCGAGTTCAGATAGCCTTCGGACCCGCCAAAGGCCAGAACCTGTTGCAGGCGCATCATGATCGCATCGGCAAAGCCGCGCACGAACATCACAAGGCCCAGGATCATATACATGATCCCGATCTTCTTGTGGTCGACAGAGGTGAACCACTCGGTCCACAGATACCCCCAAAGCCGGTAATAGGTCAGCAAGGCGAACAGCGCGCCGCCGCCAAGCGCCACCACGGCAAAGGTCGCCAGGATGATCGGGTCGGTCGGGATCGCCGCCCAGGTCAGCCGTCCGAACAGAAGGCTGGTCTCGATTGGGCCAGTCACAGCCATGATTGCCTCACAAATCGGAAGGGGGAAGGGGAAGGCCTGCCACGTCGCGCGGCGTGCCGGGCGCCGTCAGGCCATGGCCGCGCAGGGGCGTCATGACGGGCAGGGCGGTCAGGCGGGGCAGGGTCGCGGCGGTCAGCTCGTCGATCGAACAGGCGCCGGTGACAAAGGGCCGGTCGTCCAGCAAGGCCAGGGGCGTCGCCACCCCGGTGCCGCCCTTCATGTCCAGGGCCATCATCTCGGCCTGGCACATCTTGCCCTCTTCGACGCACAGGTTCACGGCGCGGGCAAACAGCCCCTGTTCCACGGCGCCAAACTGGCGCGGCGCATCGCCTTCGGACTTTTGGGCCAGCTGCAGATAGGCGGCGCGGTCCAGGGTTTCATCGTCGCGCGCCGCATTGACCCAGGCGTCAAAGCCCGCATCATCCACCGCATGCACCTTGAAGCGCATCTTGGAAAACCCCGCGCCCGAGTAATGCGAGGCCAGGCCCTGGAAGGTGCCTTCGTGGTCGAAAAGCCCGTTCAACTCGGTTTGCATGCCGGGCATGGCATAGATCATCCCGGCCATGGCGGGGATGTAAAAGGCGTTCATCACGCTGTCCGAGGTCAGTTCGAACCGCACCGGACGCCCCACCGGCACCGACAGTTCGTTGACCGAGGCCACGCCCTCTTCGGGCAGGATGAACAGCCATTTCCAGTCCAGCGCCACGACCTGCACGGTCAGGGGCTCGACCCCCTCCAGGCTTTGGCCGCGGCCGTCTTGGGCCAGGGGGCGGTAAGGGTCGGTCAGATGGGTGCCGACCCAGGTCAGCGCCCCCAGCGAGATGATGATGAAAAGGGGGGCGGCCCAGATCACCAGTTCCAGCTTGGTGGAATGGTCCCAGTTCGGCCGATAGACGGCGCCCTTGTTGCCGGCGCGGAACTGCCAGCCGAACCAGCCGATCAGCACCATGACCGGCAAGATGATGACCAGCATCAACAGCGTCGACGAGATCAGGAGATCGCGTTGCTCGGTCGCGATGGGACCTGCGGGGTCCAGCACCTCGGATTTGCAGCCCATCAGCGCAAGGCTCAGGGCCAAAAGCCCGAACCACCTTAATTTGAATGGCATTTTCGGTTCCTGATCAGTCGGTTCGTTCGCGGAGTATGCTAGGACATAGAGGTGAATGCTTTCCTCAGGCATTGGACAATTTGACCAATGCCGCGCTGCGGCGCCGCGGGGCACAAGCAGAGTGCGAACGGATGAAGGAGCCAGCCTGCGATGACCGATCCCGCCATGACCCAAGCGGCGCCCCATGCGGCACATGACGTCCGCCCCTCGGATATCGCGGTGGGGGTGATCCTGGGCCGCAGTTCAGAGTTCTTTGACTTTTTCGTCTTTGCCATCGCCTCGGTCATCGTCTTTCCCGGGCTGCTCTTCCCGCATCTGCCCGCGCTGGAGGCGACGCTCTGGAGCTTTGCGATCTTTGCCTTGGCCTTTGTCGCGCGGCCCTTGGGAACGGTGATCTTCACCGAAATCGACCGCGCCTTCGGCAAGAACGTCAAGCTGATTGTGGCGCTGTTCCTCTTGGGGTCATCGACCGTCGCCATGGGCCTGATGCCGGGATACGAGGACATCGGGCTGTGGGCGGCTGCGGTGCTGGCGATCTTGCGCATCTTGCAGGGCGTCGCGCTGGGCGGGTCCTGGGACGGGTTGCCCTCTTTGCTGAACATCCATGCGCCCGAGGGTCGCAAGGGCTTTTACGCCATGGTCCCGCAGCTGGGTGCGCCGGTGGGGTTGGTCGTGGCCTCGCTGTTGTTCGCCTATCTGATCGCGGCCCTGCCTGCGGCGGATTTCCTTGACTGGGGCTGGCGTTACCCCTTCTTCGTGGCCTTTGCGATCAACGTCGTGGCGCTGTTTGCCCGGCTGCGCATCGTTGTGTCGCCGGAATATCAGGCCATGTATGAAAGCCGCGATCTGGAACCGACCCCGGTCCTGGCCACCCTGCGCTCCGAGGGGCGGGGCATCGTGCTGGGCGCCTTCGCCCCGCTGGCCTCTTTCGCGCTGTTCCACATGGTCACGGTCTTTCCGCTGTCCTGGGTGTTCCTTTACACCTCTGAAAGCCCGGTCCGCTTCCTGATGCTGGAGGCTGTGGCCGCCGTCGCAGGGCTTGGCGCCATCGTGGCCTCGGGCTGGGCTGCGGACAAGTTCGGGCGCCGGGCGCTGCTGTTCTGGGGCGGGGCGGGGATCGGGGTCTTTTCGCTGCTGGCGCCGGTTCTGTTGTCGGCCGGCGCCGTGGGCGAGGCGATCTTTTTGATCTATGGCTTTGTCCTTCTGGGCTTCAACTTCGGGCAAAGTTCTGGCGCCATCGCCTCGCTGTTTGCCCCCGGGCGGCGCTATACGGCCTCGGCCCTGGTGTCGGACCTGGCCTGGCTGTTCGGCGCGGGCTTTGCGCCCTTGGCGGCCCTGGCGCTGTCGGCCGAATTCGGGCTTTTCGCCTCGGGCCTTTATCTTTTGTCCGGCGCGGTCTGCACCATGCTGGCCCTGCATTTCGCCGGCCTCGCCCAGGCGCGACGCGATTGACACGGGCCGCGGCCACACTCGCCTTTAACGCGTAACAAACGACTCGATTCGCGCTGCGGCCTCGGCTAGAGTTTGCGACGACAAGTTGTAAAGTTTTACGCATGAACCGCGGTCGGCCCTTTCCCTTCAGCCGTCTTTCTGCCCCGGTCCCGCATACTGCGGCACCCGAGTGGCCATGGGCCGTGCGCCAGACCGCCGCGGGCCTCGTTGAACTTGTGCTGGATGCGCAGGGCGATTGCCTGCCGCTGGAGCTGGCGTCGCAGTGGTGGGCCGAGGCCGACCGCCCCCGCGCCGAGGCCTGGTTTCGCGATCTGCTGACCCGGACCGCGCCGCCCGCGCCCCAGTCGATGATGGTGCGGGCGGTGGCCGGTCCCTTGGCGGGCGGCTTCCTGCGCTTTGAGGCCGATCCGCCGGTGCAGGGCCGCGCCATCGCCACCGTGACCGGGCGGGTCAGCGACTTTGTCAGCCAGCTGTCCCCCCTGCGCCGGGCGCTGGATTTCATCGACTATTCCCATCTTGGCACCTGGATGCTGGATGTCCCCAGCGGCGCGCTGGACCTGGACGAGGCCTGGGCCGAGATCCTCGGTCACAAGCTGGAGGCGCTGCAGCCCTTTACCCATGCCGATTGGGTCGCCATGACCCATCCCGACGATGCCATGGGCTTTGACTCCCCCGAGATCGCCGCGCGTCTGGCGGCCGGAGAGGTCGTGCATTACGTCTCGCGCACGCGGCATGCGCAGGGCCATTGGGTCTGGTTCCTGACCTGCTGCCGTGCGGCGCTGTGGGACACCGATGGCACGCTGTTGCGCGTCATCGGCTATGACATCGACATCACCGAACACCGCGCGCTTTTGGCCCGGACCGAGGATCAGCGTGTCCTGATGGCGCGTATCCTGGATGTCATGCCCTCGGGTCAGCTGGTGGTCGATGAGGGCGGGCGCATCACCTTTTGCAACCCGGTCGCGGCAGAGCTGATCGGCATGGCGCCCGAACGCACCCTTGGCCTGGCGCTGCAATCCGTCCTGCCGCTGGAAGAGGGCCACGATACCTTGCGCGCGGCCCTGGCCTCTGCGGTGCCGGTGGCGAATGTGGCCCTGGTGCTGCGGCCTCATGCCCAGGCGGGCGTGGACGATGCGGTCCGCCACTTTCTGGCCGATCCGGCCGGCCCCCCGCCGCAAGACGCCGGGCGGCGCCACATTCTGGCGCATTTCACCCAAGTGCCGGGGATGGGCAAGACCTTTGTCACCCTGTCGGACATGACCGCCCATGAAACCGCCAAGCGCGGGCTGGAACATGCCGTGGCCCAAGCGCGGTTCATCGCCACCCATGACCTGATGACCGGCCTGCCTGACCGCTATGACTTCCTGCACCGCCTGTCGCAGACCGTCGCCGAGGCCGGGCCCCAGATGCGCCCGGTGGCGGTCATGATGATCGACCTGGACAATTTCAAGCTGGTCAATGACGGGATGGGCCATGACAAGGGCGACCAGTTGATCAAGGCCGCCGCCGCCCGGCTGGAGCGCGGCTTGCCCGACCGCGCCCGGCTGTCGCGCTTTGGCGGCGACGAATTCGTTCTGATGCTGCCCGACTGCACCCCCACCGAGGCCGCGCTTTGGGCCGAAGACCTGCGCGACCGCTTTGCCGATCCGATGACCTTTTCGCTGCGCCATTCGCTGATGTCCTGTTCCATCGGCCTGGCGCTTTTCCCGCAGGATGCGCAAAGGGCCGATGACCTGATGCGCTGCGCCGATCTTGCGATGTATGAGGCCAAGGCGCTGGGGCGCGGCCAGATCCGCCGCTTTTCGCCAGAGCTGCGCGAAAGGAAAGAGCGGCGCAACGCCGTGGCCATCGCCGTGCAGCGCGCGATCTCAGAGGGCGGCTTTCACATCGTCTTGCAACCCAAGTTCGACCTGCGCGACCTGGTGCGCCCCATCGGCGCCGAGGTTCTGATCCGGCTGAACGATCCCGACCTTGGCGCCGTCTCGCCGGCAGAGTTCATCCCCATCGCCGAGGGTCAGGGCCTGATCCCCGCCATCGACCGCGAGGTGGTGCGGCTGGTGGCCGAACTCCGGGCCGGGGCCATCGACCTGCCGCTGTCGATCAACCTGTCGGCCCTGACCCTGTCCGGCCCGGGCTTTGGCGATCTGCTGGACGCGCTGCCGCGCTTGGCGGGCAAGGGCGGGATCATGGTCGAGGTCACAGAGACCTCTTTCATGGGGCGTCTGGGCCCGGTGCGCGACACGTTGCACCTGTTGCGGCGGTCGGGCGTGGGGGTCGCGGTCGATGACTTTGGCATCGGCCATTCGTCGCTGGCCTATCTGCAGTCGCTGCCGATCCAGGAAATCAAGATCGACCGGTCCTTCATCGCGGGGCTGGGGCGTGACGAGGGCCCCTCGCAGGCCATCGTGCGCGCCATCCTGGCCATGGCCGAGGCCCTGGGCTTGGCCACCGTGGCCGAAGGCGTCGAGACGACGGACCAGGCCAACTGGCTTCTGGATCACGGCTGTTACCTGGCGCAGGGCTTTCTTCTGGGCCGTCCGGTCGATCCGCAGGAATTCCACCGCATCTATCTGCAGCCGCGCAAGGCGATCCCCTTGGCGCGCCAGTCCGCCGCGCCTCCGGTGCGGCCATGAACAGGGAGTGAGCCGATGAATCCCCCTACACCCACCCACCACCCCGAGTCGCTTGAGGCGCGCGTGATCTGGTTGCATGATGTGGGGGGGCTGGCGGCACGCGAAATCGCCTGGCGGCTGGGGGTTCCCGAGCAGCGCGTGGACAAGATCCTGACCGCGCCCCGCATGGGTCTTGCGGCCTCGATCGCGGCCGACAGCACCGATCTTGCGGTCCACGAGGTCGCACAGCGCCTGGCGGCGGTCTGGCGGCTGGACAAGGTCCATGTCACCGCGCCCTCCTCTCCGGCGGAATCGGCGATGGAGACGGTGTCGCGGGCGGGGGCGGCCTTTCTGGCCGACGAGCTGCGCGCCCAGGTCCCGGGCCGCCTGATCGGCCTGTCGCATGGCCGCACCATCGCGGGCGCCGCCGCAGCCATCCCGCGCATCCGGGCGGGGCATGTGCGCTTTGTCTCGCTGTTGGGCGACCTGACGGCGCGGCGGTCGGCCTATCCGCATGAGGTCATGTATACCCTGGCCCGCCGCCTTGGGTCCGAGGCCTTCATCATGCCCGCGCCTCTGTATATCCCGACCCTGGCCGAGAAAGAGGCGCTGGAGCAGATCTCCTTCATCCGCGACATCCAGCGCCTGCAGGCCGAGGCCGATACAGTGATCCTGGGCATCGGTCAGGCCGACACCGACAGCCAGCTGTTGTCGATGGGCATGGTCGAACGCGCGGCCCTGGATGCGCTGATGGCTGCGGGGGCGGCCTCCGAGATCATGGGGCGGTTCCTGGATGACCGCGGGGTGGAAATCCCCTCCGAGCTGGCCGGTCGCACGATTTCTCCGGAAGTCGAAAGCCTGCGGGGCCGGCGGGTCGTGGGGATGGCGGGAGGGCTGACCAAGGTGCGGGCGATCCGCGCGGCCCTGGCCTCGGGCGTGATGACAGAGCTTGTCACCGACCTGACAACCGCCCAGGCGCTGCTGTAGGCCAAGGTCGGACGGGGGCCTTTGGGGGCGCCCGTGAGGGCGGGGCTTTGTGAGGGCCTCACCGAAGTCATTGGCGCGTCTTCCCCCCGCGCCCGTTTTGCGTGCCCGTTTTGCGTGCCCGTTTTGCGTGTGGGGCTGCGTGAAAGCCGGGCTGCGTGAAAGCCGGGCGAGGCGCCCCGGGTCAAGCCCGGGGCAGCTTTACTTTCACCCATTTGGGGCACCCATTACCCTTTGTGGCGCGTGTCGATCTCGTTCATCGCCGCCACGTTGGCGGCCGATTTGCCCGCGGGGTCGAAGTTCAGCGTCTGCGCCAGCCAGGCATCGGCAATCGCCTTGGCCAGTTCCGGCCCGATCACCCGTGCGCCCATGGTGATGATCTGCGCATCATTGGACAGGGCGGCGCGTTCTGCCGAATAGGTGTCATGGGTCAGCGCGGCGCGGATGCCCGGCACTTTGTTCGCGCTGATGCAGACCCCGATCCCGGTGCCACAGACCAGGATGGCGCGGTCATACGCCCCCGCCAGCACGCCCAAGGCCACGCGCTCGGACAGGTTGGCGTAAAACGGGTCGGCCGCGCCCGCGATGCGCGAGACCTCGTGGACCTCATGCGCGGCTTTCAGGTGATCGGCGAGGATCTTGGCCAGGCCCTCTCCGGCGCTGTCGCCTGCGATGGCAAGTTTCATTTGGTGTCCTTTCCAAGTTGATCCGACACGCGGGCCAGGATGTCCAGGTATCCTGCGACCTCCCAGGCCGAGCGTCCGATGAAAAGCCCGTCGATATGCGGGCAGGCAATCAGTTCGGCGGCATTGCCCGGATTGACCGAGCCGCCGTAAAGACAGGGGATGCGGCGGCCCAGCACGTCTTGGGCCACGGCGATGATCTCGGCCTGGCGGGCATCGGCGTAATCCGATGTGGCGGGGATGCCGTTCACTCCGATGGCCCAGACCGGTTCATAGGCCAGCAGCACCGGCGCCGGGCTGCCCCGGACCGGGTCCAGCGCGGCCCGCACCTGGGCTTCCAGCACCTGACGGGCGCGGCCGGATTGGCGCTCCTCCAGCGTTTCGCCAATACAGATCAGCGGCGTCAGCCCATGGCGGACCGCCGCCGCGACCTTCAGGCCCACCGTCCGGTCGGTCTCGTTGAAATGTTCGCGGCGTTCGGAATGGCCGAGTTCCACCAGGTCCAGCCCGCAATCCGTCAGCATGGGAGCCGAGACCTCTCCGGTCCAGGCGCCCGCGTCCTCCCAATGCATGTTCTGCGCGCCGACCTTGACCGAGGTGGCGGCCAGCATCGCCTTGACCTCGCGGACCAGGGGGAAGGGCGGGATGACAAAGCGTTGCAACCGCGGGTCTTCGGTGGCTGTCAAAAGGCCCTGGGCAAAGGCGCGGGCCTCGGCCAGGGTCTTGTTCATCTTCCAGCTGGTGCCGATCCAGAACATCCGGTCTTCCTGTGTTGGTCGGCCATGCGGGCCGGGGTGGGGTGGGGCATCGCAGGCGATGCGTTCAAGCGTCAAGTTTCGGGCAAACGTCAGGTTTCGGGGATCGGGGCGCCGACAGCAGACGTCGCGCCGTGGCCTCGTCGGTCACAAGCCCCATGATCCGGCCGCTGGACAGGACCGCGCGCAGGGCCTCGGTCTTGCCCGGGCCGCCGGCGATGGCCACGACGCGGGCCTGGCGCGGGGCGTCAAGGTCGGTGGCCAAGGTGCGCCGCGTCAGCGCGGTGGTCAGGACATGGCCCTGTTCGTCAAAGAAATGGCCCAGCATCTCGGCCACACCGCCCTCGGCGCGGATCGCGTCCAGCTCTCGCGCCTCGATCATCCCCGATGTCACCAGCTGCGCATCCGCCGAAAGCGTCCCGATCCCCACCACCTTCAGCGTCGCGGCCCGCGTCATGGCGAACAGCTCGGCCACCCCGGGTTGCGCCATCAGGACCGCCCGATCCTCGACCGAATTGGCATAGAAGGGCACCGGCAGGACATGGGCCTGGGCGCTGCAGGTTTCGGCAATGCGATACATGACGTCATGCGGATTGGCGGCATAGGACCGGGTCAGCCCGCCCAGAAGCGAGACAAAGCGCAGGCCCGGCGCCTGGATGCGCGGCAATTGGCGCACGGCGGCCAAAAGCGTGCGGCCATGCGACAGGCCGATGATCTGATGCGCCCCCGAGGTGATCGCCCGGCGCAGGTAATCGGCCCCCGCCTGACCAAGCGCGCGCAGGGGCAGGCCCTCTTCGCCCAGATCGGGGGCGATTTCGCAGGTCGTCAGGCCAAAGCGGGCGCAGAGCGCGCTTTCCAACGCGGCGCAATCGGCCGCCTTGCCGTCGATGGTGACGCGAACCACACCTTCGGCCACGGCGCGGGCAATCAGGCGATGGGCCTTGACCGAGGGGATGTCCAGCCGCCGCGCCACCTCGGCCTGGGTCAGGCCTCCGACGTAATGCAACCAGGCCGCACGCAGGGCGAGCGAGAATTCGGCGTCCGGGTCCGTCACCTTGCGGCCTCCATCAGGTCTGTCAGGTCCTGCAGGGTCAGGGGCGCGGGATTGGCCTTCATCGAGGAGGAAGTTGCCGCCATCTGTGCCGCAAGGGCGCGCATTTCGGGCGTGACCCTCAGCGCGTCCAGACCCCGCAGGCCCTGCGCCCGCGCCCAAGGGCCCAGCCCGCCCGGGTGGACCTGGGCGATCATCGCCAGCACCTGATCCAGCCGGAACGGGTCCTGCGCCCGCGCCCGGTTCATCCCCAGCGCCGGTTCCAGCAATGCCCCGCACAGCGCGCCATGCGCCGCGCCCGACAGCCCGCCCAAAGGCCCCGCCAGCCCATGCACCACCCCAAGCCCGGCATTGGCCAAGGCAAGCCCCCCGCACAGCGAGACCCAGGCCATCTCGTCGCGGGCCTGCGGGTCTTCGGCCTGCATCAGCCGCATCAGGGCCACCAGCCCGCGCGGAATGGCGTCGCGGCACAGCGCATCGGTCAAGGGATTGGCGCGGGTGGAAACGAAGGGCTCGATGACCTGAGTGATCGCATCCAGCCCCGAGGCCAGCGTAATCCCGCGCGGGCAATCATCGGTCAGCCCCGGGTCGACCACGGCCAGAACCGGCAGCATCCGCGCATCGCGCAGGCTGACCTTGCGGCGGTGGGCGGCGACCTGAATGACCGCGTTGCGCGTCACCTCGGCCCCGGTGCCCGCCGTGGTCGGGATTGCCACAAAGGGCAGCGGCGGCACGTCCAGCGCCCGGCCCTGACCCACGACCTCCAGATAACGCAGCGCGTCATGGGGCGCGGGGATCAGCGCGGCCAGGGCCTTGCCGGCGTCGATTACCGCCCCGCCGCCGATGGCCACCACCGCCGTAATGTCCAAGGCCCGGGCGTCACGCACCAGCGCCTCGATCTCCGCCAACTCTGGCTCATGGCCCATGGTCGCCGGCAGCGCGGGGCGCAGGGCCTCGATGGCCCGAGCCACGCCCGCCCGGGAAAGCGCCCCCCGCCCATGGACGACCAAAAGCCGCCCCATCCCCGCGATCTGCGGCAGGGCGCGGGTCAGCTTGCCGCGGCCAAAGCGGATCTCGGTGGCGGTGGCAAAGGCGAATGGCGTCATGGCGTGAGACCTTCGGATGCGGGCGTTGGGATGCGGGCGTTGGGTTATGGCCTTTCCAATTGGGCCCCTCAGTTTCTGGCCCGGCAAGTCAGACCTTCAAATCCTGCGCCCCGGTGTTGATGAAGGGCGCCCAAAAGGCCACGGACTCGGCGATCTGGGGGATCACCTCGCGGTCATTGGGCTCGCGCTCTTTGAAGGACAGCTCCAGGCAAATTTCGTTGTCGACCGCGCCGCCCTCGGCCAGGGCCTGCAACAGGGCTGCGGGCTGGATGCGGCCCTTGGCGTTGAAGGCCGCGGTAAAGGGGCGATGCCCGCCCTTGTCCATCAGGCTTTGCTTGATATGGATGATCGGAGAGACAAGGGGCACCGCCCGCGCCCAGGCATAGGGGTCGAAGTCGTCCGGGTTGGCCGAAGTCACATCGCCGTGGTCGATATCGGCCATCATCCACATCGGCACCGCCATATTCGCCGCCGTCAGCCGGGATTGCAGCGCCATGGCAGCCTGGATCGTCTCACCGAACTCGCGGCCAATGCTCATCGGCTCCCAGAAGACCGAGGTCAGGCCCGCAGCCCTTGCATGGTCGGCCACCTCGGCCCAGGACTCGATCGCCACCTGGATCAGCGCTTCACGCCGGGCCGGATCGTCGTAATCGCGGTAGGTCAGGATCGCGAATTGCGTGCCGACCGAGGTCCCGCCCAAGTCCCCGATGATATCGGCGAAGGTCTTGAACCAGTCGATGTAATAGCGCCGGACCTCGGGGTCGGGATGGCCAAAGTGGTTCAGCCGCCCGTAAGGCCCGGTCATCCCGCTTGTCACCCTGACCCCGGTCCGCGCCAAAGCCGCCCCCATCTGCCGCGTCAGGCGGCGGATCACCGGGGCGGGCCAGCTTGGGTTGATGAACTCATGCGTCAACTGCAGGTCGCGCAGCCGCAGGTCGCGGGCGACCATGTCGATCAGGTCATCGGGATCGGCAAAGCGGTTCACCAGCGGGTTCGTGTTCAGCGAAAGCGTCAGGGCCATCAGGCGACCTCCCCGAAGGTGCCTGCGAACCAGTCGGCAAAGGCCGCCTGTTCGGCCTTGGTCAGGTGCAGGTAATGCTTGGTGCGCCGCGTCAGGATATCCGCAGCCGTCATCGCCCATTCGCGCGCCACCAGATAGCGCGCCTCGGCCTCGAATAGCTGACCGCCGAAGTGACGCCCCAGCGGCGCCCCCAGGATCTCCCGCGTGCGTGTTCCGTAACGCCGCGCCAGATGGACCAGAAGCGCGCGGTCCGTCGTGGGAAACTCTTCGCGCAAGGTGTTGATAAAGCTTTCGTAATCGGCGCCCGGCATCTCGCCCCCCGGCAGCGGAGCCCCCGCCGTCCAGTCCGGCCCCATCTGCGGGAAAACCCCCTTCAGCCGCGCCATCCCGCGCTCTGCCAGCTCCCGAAAGGTGGTGATCTTGCCGCCAAAGACATTCAGCATCGGCACGCCGCCGGTCTCGTCCAGGTCAAAGACATAGTCCCGCGTCACCGCCGAGGGGTTGCCCTTGCCGTCATCAAACAGCGGCCTGACGCCGGAAAAGCTGTGCAGCACATCCGAGGGCCGCAGCTTTTCCTTGAAATAGCGGTTCACCGCCGCCAGCAGGTAATCGACCTCGCTCTCCGCGATGGTCACGTCCTCGGCCCGACCCTCCCAGGGGATATCGGTCGTCCCGATCAAGGCCATGTCGCCCTCATAGGGGTTGATGAAGATCACGCGCTTGTCGTGGTTCTGCACCAGATAGGCGTTCTGCCCCTCCCACCATTTCTTGACGATGATATGGCTGCCCTTGACCAGCCGCACGCCCCGAGACGAGTTCGACCCCGCCACCCGCCCGATGATATCGCTGACCCAAGGTCCGGCCGCATTGACGATGCAGCGCGCGCGGTGGGTGCGTTCGCCCTGTGGACCCTTGGTGACAATCGTCCAGGCCCCATCCTCGCGCCGCGCCGAAACGACGGCCGACCGTGTCAGAACCTCGGCCCCCTTTTCGGCGGCGCCCAAGGCGTTCAGCACCACAAGGCGGGCATCATCGACCCAGCAATCGGAATATTCAAAGCCCCTGGTATAGGCGGGCAGGATCGCCGCGCCCTCGGGGTCACGCGCCAGGTTCAAGGTCCGCGTGCCGGGAAGCCGCTTGCGCCCGCCCAGGTGGTCATACAAAAACAGCCCCAACCGCACGAGCCAGGCGGGCCGATCCTGCGGCGAGTGCGGCAGGACGAAACGCATCGGCCAGATGATATGGGGGGCGGCGGCCAAAAGGATCTCGCGCTCGATCAGGGCCTCACGGACCAGGCGGAATTCGTAATATTCCAGATAGCGCAAGCCGCCATGCACCAGCTTGCCCGACCGCGAGGAGGTGCCCTGCGCCAGGTCATCCTTTTCGGCCAAGACGACCTTCAGGCCGCGCCCCGCCGCATCCCGGGCTATTCCCGCGCCATTGATCCCGCCACCGATCACGAAAAGGTCCAGCATGTGTTACTCCTTCGCGGCCAACGCGTCCCAGGCAGGCACAAGGCCCCGGCGCGCGGCACCATAGGCCGTGAACAGCCCGTCATAGGTTGAAATCAATGCCCCGTCCGGGGCCTCGGGCGCGCCCAGCAAAGGCGTCACCCATTCGGCAATACAGGTCTCCATCGTCGGATAGGCGCCGATGGCCACGGCGGCCATCATCGCGGCCCCGGCGGCGCCGGCCTCTTCACGGGCGCTGACGCGGACCGGCGCATGGGCGCAGGCCGCAAGCACCGCGCGCAGGCCTTTGGACCGCGCCGCCCCCCCCGTCAGCCGCAGCTCTGTTGGCAGAGGCCCCATCGCGGCGTAACAATCGCGCAAAGCCATGCCCAGCCCCTCGATCACCGCGCGCACCATAGCGGGATAGGTGTGGGTCTGGGTCAGGCCCACAAACCCCGCCCGGGCTTTGGCCGACACGAAAGGCCCGCGCTCACCCGCCTCGGAGATATAGGGCAGATAGACCATCTGGCCCGGCCCAGTCGCCGCCAGCCACCTCTCGATTTGGCCCACGAGATCGCGGTGGCTGGCGGGATGGCCCAGATCCGTCAGAAGTCCGGCCCCCACGTTCAAAATCCAATCCAGATTTAACGTGGCGGCCATATTCGTCTGGACCTGGGTGACGATGCCGGGGATGGGGAGGGCGATGACATAGCCCGTCCCCTCGGCGTTCAGATGGACATTTTCGGCCCGCACCGCCCGCATATGCACGCCGGTCGACCCCACGGTAGAGCAGGCGACGTTCTCGCCCCCGCCATAGACGCCAGCGCCAAGCGCGGTCATGGCCATGTCGACATAACCCAGGCTGACCGGCGTCCCCGCGTGCAAGCCGGTCAGCGCCGCCGCCTGATCGGTCAGCGGATGCGTCGTCTGCGTGCCATCGACAATCGGCGGCAGAAGGTTGCGGCGGTGGGTCAGCCCCAGGGCCGCGATCACGCCCTCATCATAGGCGCGGGTGCGGAAGTCGGCAAAGGTAAAGCCTGCCTCGGACGGATCGGTCGCCCGCACGCCGGTCAGGCACAGGTAAAGCCAGTCCTTGCAGTGCAAGGCCACCTCGGCCTGATCCAGAAGCGCGGGGTGAAAGCGGTCCATATGCGCCATCTGCGCGCCCATCTGGCAGGTGTTCAGCCCGGTGCCCGTCGTCTCGAACCGCTGGCGATTGCCGGCCAGACGGTCCACCGTCGGCGCCGCGCGGGCGTCCAGCCACAGCCAGGCGTCGGCCACCGGGCCGTCGCGCCCCACCAGCCAGGTCCCGTCGCCCTGCGCCGTCACGGCCAGGGCTGCGGTGCGCGCGGCCAGATCGGGCACCTTTTCGCCCAAGGCGCGCAGGGCCTGGGCGCAGTCCGCCCAAGTCCGCGCCATGGGTTGCGTCACCGCCCCCCCCGCGCCCACGTCATAGCGGTTGGCAATCGAGGCCACCGCAACTTGGTTGCCCTGCAGATCGAACGCCACGGCCTTCATCACCGAGGTCCCGGCGTCGATGCCGATCACCAGCTTTGTCTGTGCCATGGGATCTCCTTTTGTTGGGGGTCTTTTAACACCACAAAGATAACATGGAAATTGAAATATTTTACGGACAGAGCATATTCTTTCAGATAAACTGCACCAGAGGCGGCGTTTGTCCGGGCGATGGCCTGTGCGGCGCCCTGAGGGGCGATACGGGAATCAGTCAAAAAGGTGGAGGCGGCGGGCCAGGGGCTCTGCTGCCGCTTTTTGCCGGTATATTGCCGTTAAATGAAGGGCTTATCCTTCGAATCATGACGTTTTCGCACCTGCAGAAAGCCTTTTGCAGGCGCAGAAGTCATGGGCAAGGCCTGACGTGATGCGCCTTGTCGCAGGCCCCGCGCCCCAGAATGAGCGGCGCCTTGACCTTGGCCAGCCCGGTTTTTCCCGCAAAGCCCGGCGTCGATATATAACTCACTTGACTTTGTATATAACACGAAGATACCACATCACCTAGACCGGAGGAGGAGCCGGGCAGACAGGGGTCACGCGTCACAGCGCGGCTTTTGGATGCCGGTTCACAAGGAGGCGCGAGATGACATCACCGCAACCCAAGGCACGCCTGTCCAAGGCCGGGCGCCGCATGGTGCTGTCGGCCGTGGTTCTGGCCGTGCTGGGCGCCATCGCGCTGGACACGACCGTGGTGCAGACGGGCTCTGATCAGGACACCCGCGTTCAGGCCTTCAACCCCGATGCTTACGGCGATGGCGCCTTCCCCGATATCCGGACGGCGATCCTGGCCAAGGCGGTGGATATCACGGTTCTGGCGCCGGCGGTTCTGGCCGATCCCAAGGCTGCGGCGGCGCAATATGGCACGGCATCCACCACGGGGGCGATTTTCGCGGTCAAGTTCACCGCGACGGTCGGCGCTGGCAAATCCGGCATCTATGGGCTGAGGGTCGCGGGCCTGCCCGCCGACATCAAGCTGCGCATCCAGACCGGCCCCGCGATCAACGACACGGTGTTGCGCGATGCCCCCGGCACGATCGAATTCGGCGCCTTCAAGAACCAGATCGAGTATCAGGACGCGGGCGCGGCCATCAACCGGGCGATGAAGAAAGTCGTTCTGGACGGGATCGACACCGCCAATCTGACCGGCAAAACCATCGAGGTCATCGGCGCCTTTCGCATGGGCGGCAACCCGAAGAACTGGTTCGTGACCCCGGCCGATCTGGTGGTGAAATGAACGATATCCCCAAGCCCCGGCCCTCGGGCGAAGTTGTGCTGGCGGCGCGCAACGTGGCCAAGACCTATGGCGCGGTCAACGCGCTGAAGGGGGTGAATTTCGACATCCACCGCGGGCAGGTCACGACGCTTTTTGGCGAGAATGGAGCGGGGAAATCCACGCTGATGAAGATCCTGTCGGGCGTGATCCAGCCGACCTCGGGGGAAATCCTGCTGGATGGCGCGCCGATCATCTTTGACAACGCGACCCATGCGCGGGCGCGGGGCATCTCGATCATCCATCAGGAACTGAGCCTGGCGCCGAACCTGTCGGTGCGCGACAACATCTTCATGGGCCGCGAAATCCGCACGCCCCTTGGTGTCGATTTCGCCACCGAAACCGCCCAGGCCCGCGCGTTGATGCAGGAACTGGAGCAGGACATCGACCCCGCCACCCCGGTCGGCGCCCTGCGGCTGGGCCAACAGCAGATCGTTGAAATCGCACGGGCTTTGTCGGTCGACAGCCGCATCCTGATCATGGACGAGCCGACCTCGGCGCTGTCGGCCTCCGAGGTCGAGGTGCTGTTCAAGGTGATCCGCGACCTGACCGCCAAGGGGGTCAGCATTGTCTATATCTCGCATCACCTGGAAGAGGCGTTGCAGATCACGCATCACGCGGTCGTCCTGCGCGATGGCACGATGACGGCCTATGCGCCGCGCGCCGAAATCGACCTGAACTGGATCGTGCGCAACATGGTGGGCGAGAATTACGACCTGGGCGCGCCGCCGGTGGTAACGTTTGGCCCCACGGCGCTGACGGTTGAAAGCCTGACATTGCCCGGCGCGGGCTTCAACCTGGTGGACAACCTGTCGCTCACGGTCGCTCAGGGTGAAATCGTCTGCATTTACGGGCTGATGGGGGCAGGGCGGACCGAACTGCTGGAGACCATCGCAGGCCGCCTGACCCCGTCCAAGGGCCGCATCCTGCTGCAGGGCCGCGAGATGGGCGGCCTGTCCATCGCCGAACGCATCGCCGCGGGGCTGGCTTTGGTGCCCGAAGACCGCCAGCGCGATGGCCTGGTGCAGACGATGTCGGTGGGGCAGAACCTGTCGCTGGCCTCGATCCTGAACTTCACGCGCGGGCTGTTTACCTCGACCCGGGCCGAGGCTGCGATCATCGACAGCTCGATCCGTCAGGTGACGGTCAAGACCTCGGGTCCCGGGGCGCCCATCGGGTCGCTGTCGGGGGGCAATCAGCAAAAGGTGGTGATCGGCAAGATGCTGGCAACCGGGCCGCGGGTTCTGCTGCTGGACGAGCCCTCTCGCGGCATCGACATCGGCGCCAAGGCCGAGGTCTTCCGGCTTCTGGCCGAGGGCGCGCGTCAGGGGCTGGCGGTGGTCTATTCGACCTCCGAGGTCGGTGAGTGCCTGTCGATTGCCCATCGCATCATCGTCATGCGCAAGGGGCGCATCGTGGCCGAATTCGGACCCGAGACGACCAAGGAAGAGATCATGGCCGCATCTGGCGAAGCCAAGGCCGCGTGAGGAACACATGTCGCAAAAATCCCAAATCTCTCTCGGCCGGCTGCTCTTGGAGGCCCGCGCTTTCCTTGCGCTGATTGTCATCATCGCGGTGTTTTCCTGGCTGTCGCCGAACTACTTCACCGTCTCGAACTTTCTGGTGATGGCAAGCCATGTGGCGATCTATGGCATCCTGGCCGTGGGGATGCTTTTGGTGATCCTGACCGGGGGGATCGACCTGTCGGTGGGATCGGTCCTGGCGTTTTGCGGCGTCATGGCGGGCGCCATGATGCAGGGGATCGAACTGGGCGCGCAGGTCTTTTACCTGCCGGTCTGGGGCGTCGTGGTGCTGACTTTGGCCATCGGAGGCCTGATCGGCGCGGTCAATGGCATCCTTGTGGCGTTTTTCCGGGTCCCGGCCTTTGTCGCCACCCTGGGCGTCATGTATGTGGCCCGCGGCCTTGGCCTGTTGCAGACCAACGGCCTGACCTACAACAACCTGGCGGGCAAGGCAGAGCTTGGGAACACCGGTTTCGACTGGCTGGGGTTCAACCGGATCGAGGGCGTGCCGATCTCCGTCATCGTTCTGGTGATCCTGGCCGTGATCTTTGCCGTGACGCTGGCGCGGTCGGCCTTTGGCCGCTGGCTTTATGCGACAGGCGGCAATGCGCGGGCGGCGGACCTTTCGGGCGTGCCGGTGAATTTCGTGCTGCTGGCGGTCTATACGCTGTCGGGGGTTCTGGCGGCGGTGGCGGGGCTGGTCTTGTCGTCGCAGCTGACCTCGGCCGGACCCACGGCGGGCTCCACCTATGAGCTGACCGCGATTGCCGCCGTCGTCGTGGGGGGCGCGGCGCTCTCGGGCGGGCGTGGCACGGTGCAGGGCACGATGCTGGGCGCCTTTGTCATCGGCTTTTTGGCCGACGGCTTGGTCATCGTCGGCGTCTCGCCCTATTGGCAAACGGTTTTCACGGGGGCCGTCATTGTGCTTGCCGTGCTTTTGAATTCGCTGGGCAATGGCCCGGCGCGTGGGCGCTGACCCCGCCCGACTACCCAAAGGTTCAACATCCAACGGAGGAATACCATGTTGAAGACCACGAAACTCCTGCTGGCGGCAGCCGCCACTTCGGCGCTGATGGCGGGCTCTGCCTGGGCCGAGGGCCTGATTTCGATCATCATCACCGACCCGGCCAACCCCTATTGGCTGACCGAGGGCAATGTGGCCGAAGCGACCGCCAAGTCGCTGGGCTATGAGGCGAATGTGGCCGCCCACAAGGGGGACACCAACGTCGAATCCACCCTGATCGACACCGCCATCACCAACAAGTCGGTCGCCATCATCCTGGACCCGGCGAACGCTGACGGCTCCATCGGTGCGGTCAAAAAGGCTGTCGATGCGGGCATCCCGGTGTTTCTGGTGAACGCCGAAATCAACCAGGAGGGGCTGGCCAAGGCGCAGCTCGTGTCCAACAACGCCCAAGGTGCGGCTTTGGGCGCCGAGGCCTGGGTGGCCGCGATGGGCGAGAAGGGGTCCTATGTGGAACTCTTCGGCAACCCGGCTGACAACAACGCCGCGACGCGGTCGAACGGCTATACCACCGTCATCGGCCAATACCCCGACCTGGTGCAGGCCGGCAAGGAAGTCGGCAACTGGGACCGCACGCAGGGCTATCAGAAGATGCAATCCCTGCTGCAGGCCAACCCGGACGTGACCGGCGTGATCTCGGGCAATGACGAGATGGCTTTGGGCGCGATTGCCGCGCTGAAAGAGGCGGGCAAGCTGGCTGGCGTGAAGGTCGGCGGCTTTGACGGCTCGCCCGATGCGGTGGCCGCTGTGGCCGCTGGCGAGATGGAATACACCGTCCTGCAGCCCGTCGCGGTCTTTGCCGCCGAGGCCGTCAAGCAGGCCGACAATTTCATCAAGACCGGCGCCACCGGGGCCGCGACCGAAAAGCAGCTGTTCGATTGCGCGCTGATCACCAAGGACAATGTGGGCAAATACTCCGCCCCCTTCACCCTGTCCGAATAAGCGCCTCTGCTCCCGGGTTTCTCCTGCCCGGGGGCGGGTCTGCCAAGAGGGGGTGCCGCTCCCGCGCCCCCTCTTGTCATTTCTGCGCGCCCCAAGCCATGATCCCAGGGGCAAACCGGGGAAGAGAATGAACGATATCAGGGCCGATGACCTTTCCGCCGACAGCCGCTCGGCCCGCCAACAGGCGCGGCGGCAGCTGATGGCCGAAGCCGTGGTGGCCGAAGGCTCGATGCGGATCGAGGACCTGGTGGAGCGGTTCGGGATTTCCCTGATGACCGCGCATCGCGACCTGGACGAGCTGGTCTCACGGGGGGTTCTGCGCAAGTCGCGGGGGATTGTGTCGGCAGCACCCACCAGTCTGATCGAGGCCTCGGATGTCTACCGATCGACCCGACAGGCGGCTGAAAAGCGCATGATCGCCGCCCATGCCGCGCAATATGTGGAACCGGGGCAGGCGGTGTTTTTCGACGACAGCACGACAGTCCTGCAGATGGTGCCCTGGTTGCCCGCGCGGGTGCCCTTGACCGCGATCACCAACAGTTTGATCCTGATGGGAGAGCTGAAGGCCATCACCGATGTGACGATCCTGGGGCTGGGCGGTCAGTTCCACAATTGGTGCAACGCTTTCATGGGGCCGATGACCACCGCCGAAATCCGCCGCCTGCGCGCCGACCGGGTGTTTTTGTCGATGTCGGCGATTGCCGATGACATGGTGTTCCACCAAAGCCCGGAAATGGCCGAGACCAAGCGCGCGATGTTCGACAGCGCCGCGATGCGGATCTTGCTGGCGGATCATTCGAAATTCGACCGCCGGGCGCTTTATTCGATGGGGTCTTTGCGCGAATTCGACCTGGTCATCGTGGATGACGGCCTGCCCGCCGCCCGCGTCGAAGAGATGCGCGCCCGCGGCATCAAGGTCGAAGTCGCCCGCAGCCCGAAAGCCGCATCCTGAACCCGCACTCTGAACCCGGGGTGTACCCCGGGCTACGCAGACCCAAGAGAGCCCTGTAATCCCATGCCCCTTCTCATCGGCATCGACTGCGGATTGACCGTCACCAAGGCCGTGGTTTTCGATGACCGGGGCAGGGTGCTGGCCGTGGCGCGCAGGCCCTCGCAGCAGTTGAAACCGCAGGCCCGCCATGTGGAACGCGACATGGACCAGCTTTGGGTGGCCTGCGCGGGCGCGCTCTCCGAGGCCTTGGCGGCCTCTGGCCACCCGGCCTCGGAGGTGGCGGCTGTGGCCGCCACGGCCCATGGCGACGGGGTCTATCTTCTGGACAGCGCGGGGCGCCCCAATGGTCCGGGCATCCTGTCGCTGGACAGCCGCGCCGTAGAGGTGGTCGAGGCCTGGGAGGCCGACGGCACCGCGGACGCGGCTTTGCGCCTGACGGGGCAGACGCCGCATCCCTCGGCTCCTTCCGCGCTTTTGGCCTGGATCGCGCGACATCAGCCCGAGCGTCTGGCGCGCACCGCCCATGTCCTGGCCTGCAAGGACTGGCTGACCTTTTGCCTGACCGGCCATATCGGCACCGACCGGACCGAGGCTTCGACCTCTTTCACCGAGGTGAAGTCTGGCCGCTATCATCCTGATATCCTGCCGCTTTTCGGCCTGTCGCTGACCCTGCCGCAGGTTGCCCCGTGCCAGGCCGTCGTGGGCCATGTCACGCCCATGGCCGCCCGTCTGACCGGCCTTTTGCCCGGCACGCCGGTGGTGGCCGGGCTGCATGACGTCACGGCAAGCGCGCTTGGCATCGGCGGACACGCCCCGGGCGTGGTGGCCGTCGTCGCCGGCACCTATTCGATCAACGAGACCGTGACCGCGACCCCCGTCACCGACCGCCGCTGGTTCACCCGCAATGCGATCCGCGAGGGCGAGTGGCATCCGATGGCGATTTCCCCCGCCTCAGCCGCCAATTACGATTGGTTCCTGGATCATTTCACCACGCGCGGCCCGGATATCCATACCCAACTGGCGCCAGAGATTGCCGCCGCCATGGCCCGGCCCTCGGGCGCGTTCTTTCACCCCTATCTTTACGGCTCGCCGCACCGGGGGCGCGCCTCGGCCGGGTTCTTTGGCCTGCATGGCTGGCACGACCGCGGCGACCTCTTGCGTGCCGTGCTGGAGGGCATCGCCTTCAACCACCGCCTGCATGTCGATGCCCTGCGCGAGGCCTTTCCGGCGCGGGACATCCGCCTGACCGGGGGGATTTCGCGCAATCCGACCTTTGCGCAGCTGTTTGCCGATGCCCTGGGCCTGCCCGTCACCGTGACCGAAACCGAAGAGCCCGCCGCTTGGGGCGCGGCCCTGTGCGCGGGCGCAGGCGCTGGCCTTTGGCCCACGCCCTTTGACGACCCGCGCGACCTTCAGTCCCGCGTTTATGCCCCCGAGCAGGACCTGACGCGCCGCTATCACCTGCATTGCGACCTTGCCGCGGCCATGGCGCCGCTTTGGCCCCGGCTGGAGGCCGAAGATGTCTGAACCCTTTGACGTGGTGATCATCGGCGCGGGCGTGAACGGCGCCGGGCTCTTTCGGGACCTGTGCGAACAGGGGGTGAAATGCCTGATCCTGGACAAGGGGGACTGGGGCTCGGGGACCTCTGCGGCGCCGTCGCGCCTGATCCATGGCGGGATCAAATACCTGGAGACCGGCGAATTCCGTCTGGTCGCGCAATCGACGCTGGAACGCAACCTGCTGTTGAAGAACGCGCCCCATGCGGTGCTGCCGCTGCCGACCGTCATCCCGATCTTCAGTTGGTTCAAGGGGATAGGCGCCGCCTTGCGCACGCTGGCCGGGTCCACAACCGCCCCCCGCGAACGCGGCGCGGTGCTGATGAAGATCGGCCTGGCGCTTTACGACCTTTATGGGGCGCGCGAACGTGTCATGCCGCGCCATCAGATGTGGAGCCGGGCGCGCTCTTTGCGCGAACTGCCCCTGACGCCGCGCATCAAGGCCGCGGGGCTCTATTACGACGCCCGCATCGCCATGCCCGAACGCCTGGTCTGGGAGCTGATTTCGGACGGGTTGCGCGCCAATCCGACCTCACGCGCGGTCAGCCATGCGACATTCACCCATCAGGGCGCGACCCTGACCGTCACGAACGAGGACGCCACCCTGACCGCCGCGCCGCTCTTGGTGGTGAACGCCGCAGGCCCCTGGATCGACCGGGTCAATGCGTCCCTGGGGATCGAAGGCCGGCTGATCGGCGGCACCAAGGGCGCGCATATCCTGTTGGATGCGCCCGACCTTGTGGCGGCGCTGAAGGGTCGCATGGTCTATTTCGAGGCCGACGACGGGCGGATTTGTCTGGTTTATGAACACCTTGGCCGGGCGATGGTCGGATCGACCGATCTGCGCGCCGATGACCCCGATACCCTGGTCGTCAGCGACGAGGAACAGGCCTATCTGATCGGCGCGGTCCGGGCGCTTTTCCCGGGCGTGGCGCTTGGCCCCGTGGTCCATGCCTATTCCGGCCTGCGCCCCTTGCCCTATACGGCGGGTAAGGCGGCGGGGCTGATCTCCCGCGATCACTCGGCGCCCTGGACGGAACCGGCTCCGGGGCGGCCCTGGCCGGTGATCTCGCTGGTGGGGGGCAAATGGACGACCTTTCGCGGCTTTGCCGAAGAGGTGGCGGATGTTCTGCTGTCGCGTCTGGGCCTGACGCGCCTTGTGTCGACCCGGGGTCTTCCGATTGGCGGTGGTCGCGATTTCCCGCGTGATATCAGCGCTTTGCCGACCGAAGTTCAGGCATTGGTTCAACGCTATGGTTCGACCGGTTTGCAGGTCCCCACGGGCGGTATCCCCCTGACCGATGCGCCCGATTTCACCGAAAGCGAGCTGGCCTGGATCGTGCGGAACGAACGCGTCCTGCGGCTGGAGGACCTGGTGTTGCGCCGCACGCCCTTGGCCATCACCGGCCGGTTGACCCTGCCGATGCTGGACCATTTGGCGCAGATCGCGGGCGCGGTGCGGGGGTGGAGCCCCGAGCGTCAGGCCGCAGAGGTCGCGGCGGTGAAGGACACCCTCACCCGCCGCCACCGCTGGAGGTTCTAGGCCCGCGCCTTGCGCAGCGCCGAGGCCCAAAGGGCGCGGTCGCGGGTGGGATCGGCCTTGGGGGCAAAGGTCTGCGGCGCCGCACCCAAGTCCAGATCCACCCCGAAATGGGTAAAGGCCATAGCGGCGGCCCCCAGCGCGCCGACCTCTTCCAGCGGGCTTTGCAGCACGGGGCGGTTCAGGAAATCGGCCTGGCGCTGCATCAGGAACGCATTGCCCGAGGCGCCGCCATCGGCCCGCAGACCCGACAGCCTGCCGCCATCGGCCTCCATCGCGGTGAAGACATCTGCAATCTGATGCGCGATGGCCTCGATCGCGGCGCGGGCCAGGTGGGCGCGCGTCGTGCCATGGGTCATCCCCGTGACCGTGCCGCGCGCCGCGTCGTCCCAATGCGGCGCGCCAAGCCCGGCCAGCGCCGGCACAAAGGCCACGCCGCCACTGTCGGGCACGCTTTCGGCGAGGGCGGAAAGCTCGGACGCCGAGGTCAGCCCCAAAAGCCCCGCCATAAAGCCCGCCGCCTGGGCCGAGACGGTGATATTCCCCTCCAGCGCATGTGCGGTGCCGTGGCGGTTCGACCAGGCAATCGTCCCCGACAACCCATGCGACGAGGCCACGCGCCCCGGCGTCAGCGTCATCAGCGAAGACCCCGTGCCATAGGTCGCCTTGACCGTCCCCGGGCTGCGGACGCCGTGGCCATAAAGTGCGGCATGGCTGTCGCCCATCATGGCCAGCACGGGAACGCCCTCTGCCGTCTTGCCAAACAGGCTGTCCGAGGGCCGGGGCGCGGGCAGGCAGGCGGTCGCCGCACCAAAAAGCGCGGCAAGATCGGGGCTGAAGGTCAGGTTGCGGGTGTCGAAAAGCTGCGTCCGGCTGGCGTTGGAATGGTCGGTGGCAAATTCCCCCGTCAGGTTCCACAAAAGCCAGGCATCGACGGTTCCGGCACACAGACGGCCCTGGTCCAAAAGCGGCCTCGCCTCGGGGATATTCTTCAGCACCCAGCCAAGTTTTCCGGCCGGGAACAAGGGGTTGATCCCCAGGCCGGTGGCCGCGACCACCTGCGCGTCATGCCCCGCCGCGATCAGCCGGGCCGAGGCCTCGGCTGTGCGGCGGCATTGCCAGATCGGCGCGGGGCACAGCGCCTGGCCCGTGACGCGGTCCCAGATCACCAAGGTCTCACGCTGATTGGCGATGGCGATGCCGTCCGGCCGCCCATGGGGGGCCAGTTCGGCCATGACCTTTTGCACCGAGGCCCAGATGGCGCTGGCCGATTGCTCGGCCCAGCCGGGATGGGGATATTGCGTCGTCAAAGGGGCCGTGGCGCGGGCGAGGATGGCGCCGGTCTCGTCCACAAGGATCGCCTTGGTCGAGCTGGTGCCCTGGTCGATGGCAAGGATCCGGGTCATTTGCGGCCAAGAGCCCGATGCGCCGCAGCCTTGATCCCCGCGACCGTCAGGCCCGAGCGTTCAAAGAGATAGGCCATGTCGCCGGTGGGCTGAAAGCCGTCAAAACCCAGACGCTCGACAGGAACGGGGCGATGGCTGGCGGTGTATTCGGCCACCGCGCCGCCCAGACCGCCGCGCAAATGCGCCTCTTCGGCGGTGACGATGGCGCCGGTTTTCGCAGCCGCGTCGATGGCGTCTTCGTCCAGGGGGTTGATCGTGTGCATGTTCAACACCCGGGCCTGAATACCCTCGGCGGCCAGTTCGTCGGCCGCCGTCATGGCCAGATGGGTGATCGTGCCGCAAGCGATGATCGTCAGGTCCTGGCCCTGGCGCGCAAGGGTGGCGCGGCCCGGGGTAAAGACGCGGTCAGAGATATTCAGCGCCGGAACCGGCATCCGCGACAGGCGGATATAGACCGGACCTTCATGCGCGGCCGCCCAGCGGATCGCCTGTTCGACCTCCCAGGGGTCGGCGGGGACGATCACGGTGATGTTTTTCAAGGGCCGCAGCCAGGCGAAATCCTCGATCGAATGATGCGTCGGCCCCAGTTCGGCATAGGCCACGCCCGAGCTTTGCCCCACAAGTTTGACGTTGAACCCGGCATAGGCGACATCGGCCTTCACCTGCTCCAGCGCGCGGCCGGTCAGAAAGCACGAGGCCGCCGAGACAAAGGGCACCTGGCCGCCGTTCGCAAGCCCCGCACCCACGCCCACCATGACCTGTTCGGCGATGCCGACGTTGATCAGCCGGTCCGGATAGGCCTTTTGAAAGGCCCCCAGCTTGGACGAGCCGACCGAGTCGTTGACCACCGCCACGATGCGCGGGTCATGGGCCGCAAGGTCGACAAGGGTCTTTACCCAGGCATCGCGGCAGTCGTAGAGGCCTGCAGTTTCAACAGCATGAGACATCAGACCAACTCCGCCATGGCTTGCGCATATTCTGCGTCATTGGGCACCCCATGGTGCCATTTCGCGACATTCTCCATGAATGAGACGCCCTTCCCCTTCACCGTATTGGCGATGATGCAGCGCGGCTTGTCGCTGTGGGCCGTCAAAGCGGCCAAGAGCGCGCCGATGTCATGGCCATCGACTATCTGCACATCAAAGCCAAAGGCCGCGTATTTCTGATCCAGCGGGTCAAGGCTTGAGGTCTCTTCGGTGCTGGCGCCCTGCTGCAACCGGTTGCGGTCGATGATCAGGGTCAGGTTCTTCAGGCGCTTGTGGGCGGCGACCATCGCGGCCTCCCAATTGGAGCCCTCTTGTTGTTCGCCGTCGCCGGTCAGGACATAGGTCCGATAATCGCGGCCCTGAAGCGCACCGGCAATCGCGATGCCCACCGCGACGGGAAAGCCATGCCCCAAGGGGCCGGTGTTGGTCTCGACCCCGGGGACATAATTGCGGTTGGGGTGGCCGTTCAGCGGGCTGTCGTTCTGCATATAGGTCGGCAGCCAGTCTTCCGGAAAATAGCCTGCGGCACAAAGCGCGGTATAGATCGCGCCACTGGCATGGCCCTTGGACATGATGAAGCGGTCGCGATCCGCCCAGGTCGGCCGCGCCGGATCATGGCGCAGGACGCCGAAATACAGCGTCGCCAGGATATCGGTGGCCGAAAAGTCACCGCCCGGATGGCCCATCTTTGCCCGGTGAACCATGGTAAAGGCAGTGCGGCGCATCCACAGCGCCTTCTGGCGGATCAGGGGGCCCCGATCGTTCTTCAGGGTATCGTTTTGCATGTGACTTCCTTTGGCGTCGTTGCGCCGCAAGGGGGCCTTCGCGGCCCCCGGTTCGGGTCAAGGTCGCCCGTTACAGGCGGAAAAGCTGCGGCTCGGGCTCGGCATTGTGGTGATAGATCGGCCAGCCGAGATAGCGGATGACCGCCTCTTCGACGACCGCGGCATGGGACCCGCGCACCATCGAGACATGGTGTTCAAATCCGTTTTGCGTGATGAATTTCATCAGCTTGCGCAGGTTGGCCACCCGCGTCGTGGCAATGCCGCCATCCATCGGGAAGTGGTGATCGGTGAACTCTCCCTCGCCCAGATAGCATTTCAGCGTGCCGTTGCGATCATCCGAGGACAGGCGGAAATAGGTCATGTCCCCCGGCTTGACCTTGCCCTTGACCGCGCCGAAACATTTCGACCGGCCAATGGTTTCGCCAAGAACGTCCAGCTCGCCGATTTCGGGCGTGTCACCGATGAAGGACTTGGGGAAGTTGCCGCAATGGGTGGCAACGCAGAGGTCCTTTTCATAGGCGTAGTTGTTGTTCCAATCCAAAAGCGCGGGCGGCGCGCCCGAAGCCAGCGCCAGCGCAAACATCGACACCGCGCCCATGATGTCGACCTCGCAGGCGCTTGGCGAAAGCTCTTCGCCCAGCATCGACATCGTCACACAGGTGGCGCAGCCGAAATTGTCCTGCAAGGACCGCCAGCATTGGATGGCCGAGGCGTCGCAGCCGTTGTCCTCGATCCACCGGTTGACGGCCAGCGTCCACTTCGCCTGGGTCGCGATCTGGCCCATGGTGATATGGCCGGGGATCGTGCCATAGGTCCGGATCTTTTCCATCTTGGCCAAAAGCGCCGGGTCGTCGTCGCGGATCTTGCCGGCCGCGCCCATCATCTCGGACAGGTCGACCGTGACCACGGTGATGCCGGTGGCCTGCAACAGCTTTTCGCTGTAGCGCATGGTCTGGAAGGCGCCGGTGCGTGCCCCGATAGAGCCCAGCCGCGCGGTGCGCAACCCCTTGACCGTGCGGCAAATCTTGCCAAACCGCTCCAGGTCGGCGCGGAATTCGTCGCCCCAGACATCAGAGGTATGCGACGTCGTTTCGGTGAACTTCACGCCATATTGGTGGAAGTTGTTCGTGACCGAAATCTTGCCGCAAAACGCGTCGCGGCGGGATTTCACATCGACCCGAGTGACCGCATCATTGCTGGCCTGCAGCAGGATCGGCACATTCAGCCGGGCGCGATTGACCAGTTCGGCCACCGCGATCTCGTCGCCGAAATTGGGCAGGCAGATGACCAGACCGTCGATCTCCTCGGCATGTTTGCGGAAATGCGCGGCGTAAAGGTCGGCATCGGCAAGCGATTGCACGGCGCCATTCGCCGTCGCCTCATAGGGCAGGATCACGGTGTTGATCCCCAGCCCCTCCAGTTGCGCCAGGACCTGGATGCGGGCATCCTTGCAGGGCACCGGGCTGAAAAACGCGCGCGACCCTATCACGACGCCCAAAGTTGTCGGGCGGAACATCCGGCCTGTCATCGCAACCTCCCTCGATAGCTTTCGTATGGTTTCGAATGGCTGCGAATCTAGGCGAGTTTCCCGGCGCTGGCAAGCGAAACCCCGCGCCCAGTTGCGCCGTTTCGCGATATTCCCCGCAAGTTCTTAAGAAATGATGATTGGATTTCGCCGCAGCGACACCCTATCAATCGAAATCAATCGGATGTAATCGAAGGTGATCCACCTTGGAAACAAAGGAGCCCGGCATGACGGAACGCGGCGAGATGCCCATGGCGGGCCTGTTGTCCGAGCCCCGCAGGCGACGGATCCTGGAATGGATTCAAGAGGAAGGCGCGGCAAGGGTCCGCGACTTGGCTGGCGCCTTCCAGGTCTCCGAGGCGACGATTCGCCAGGACCTGGAGCGGCTGGAGGCCGAGGGCCAGATCACCCGCGAACACGGCGGGGCCTATCTGAACTCGGTCCCGGCGCAGGTTCACGCCATGGCGCTGCAACATCAGGACAACATGGACAAAAAGCGGCGCATCGCCACTTTGGCCGCCAGCCTGGTGCAAGACGGCGAGACGCTGATTCTGGACGCGGGCTCCACCACGACAGAGATTGCAACGCGGCTGACCGGCAAGCGTGATCTGACGGTGATCACCAATGCCTTGAACATCGCGCTGACCCTTGGCGCGGTGCCGGGCTTTGCGGTCCATATGCCGGGCGGCCAGTTCAAGGCGCCAACCCTCTCGCTGTCGGGCGACAAGGCGGTGGATTATTTCCGTAACATTTTCGCGGGAAAGCTGTTTCTGGCCACCGCGGGCGTCGCCTTGGATGCGGGCCTGACCTATCCCAGCTTTGCCGACCTGCAGCTGAAAGAGGCGATGATCAAGGCCGCCGCCCATGTGATCCTGGTGGCCGACAGCTCCAAGATCAACCGCTCCAGCTTTACCCGCCTGGGCGCTTTGGAGGTCATCCAGACCTTCATCACCGACGCGGGGATTTCCGACATGGACGCGGCCGCCTTTGAACGGCGCGGCGTCAAGGTGCTGGTGGCTCCCCTCTGACACCTCCTCTGACACCTCCTGTGTGAGTCTTGCCCGCCACAGTTGCGCCCCCATATTTGGTGGGGGCAGGCCTGGGTCTTCCCAATCCCCATCCCATTCCCCTATGGTTAGCGCCAACGACGGGGGCAAACCCCGCGACTTGAGGCAGGTCAAACGATAAGGGGAAGGCCATGCGCTGCCCATTCTGCGGCAATATCGACACGCAAGTGAAAGACTCCCGTCCGGCCGAGGATCACGTTTCGATCCGCAGGCGGCGGTTCTGCCAGGCCTGCGGAGGGCGGTTCACCACCTATGAACGCGTCCAGCTGCGCGATCTGGTGGTGATCAAATCCTCGGGCAAGCGCGAGGATTTCGACCGGACCAAGCTGGAGCGGTCCATCCGCATCGCCATGCAAAAACGCCCGATCGAGCCCGAGCGCATCGACCAGATGATCTCCGGCATCGTGCGGCGGCTGGAGAGCCTGGGCGATACCGACATCTCGTCCAAGCAAATTGGCGAGATCGTGATGGAGAGCCTGGCCCGGATCGACACGGTCGCCTATGTGCGTTTCGCTAGCGTTTACAAGAACTTCCAGGCGGCAGACGACTTCGACCGCTTTGTCAGCGAGCTGCGCCCGCCGCAAGCGGCCGAAGAGTAACGGGGGGCAAGCCCCACAACCCGATCCGGGGGGACCCAAGGGCCCCTCCGGACCATTCCCTTGTGCGCCCCGCCAACCTGCTTCGGCCCCCGCCCCCCTTACCGTCGCAATCAAGATTTCGTTTCGGGCGCTGCGCCCACCGTGCCATGGCATATGCGCCTTGCCCCATGGCCCCCTCTTCCTCATTCATCTTTTCACAAATATCCCACGGGTGGGGTCCGGGGAGGGTGTGAAACCCTCCCCGGGGCTTCCGCCTGTCCCGCCCTTGCATGCCAAGCGGCCGGCGCGCCCCTTTCCCCTTTGCGCCGGCTCTGCCATTCTCGCGCACCAAAGGGAGACCCATATGAAAATCCTCATCCTTGGCGCAGCCGGCATGATCGGGCGCAAGCTGGCGCAGGCCCTGACACGCCATGATCTGACGCTGGTGGATATCGCCCGCCCGGATCATCCCGGCGCTACCTGCCTGGCCCGCGACCTGACCGCCGATCCCGCGCCGCTTCTGGCGTCCCGGCCCGAAGTGATCATCCACCTGGCCGCCGTCGTTTCGGGCGAGGCAGAGGCGGATTTCGCCAAGGGCTATGCGATCAACCTGGACGCCACCCGTGCCCTGCTGGAGGCGATCCGGGCGATCCCGGGATACCGGCCAAGGCTGCTGTTTGCCTCATCCATCGCGGTCTTCGGCACGCCGTTCCCGGATCAGATCCCCGACGACTTCCACCTGACGCCGCGCACCTCTTATGGCACGCAAAAGGCCATGACCGAGCTGTTGATCAGCGACTACACACGGCGCGGCTTTGTCGACGGGCTGTCGCTGCGCCTGCCCACGATCTGCATCCGGCCGGGCCTGCCCAACAAGGCGGCCTCGGGGTTCTTTTCCAACATCCTGCGCGAGCCTTTGGTGGGCCAGCCGGCCGTTCTGCCGGTGCCCGACACCACACGGCACTGGTTCGCTTCGCCCGCTGCGGCGGTGGGGTTCTTTGCCCATGCGCTAGGCCTGGATCTGGCGCAGTTCGGGGCGGCGCGGGCGTTGAACATGCCGGGGCTTTCGGCCACCGTCGCCGAAGAAATCGAGGCCCTGCGGCGGGTTGCGGGGCAGGGCGCGGTGGATCTGATCCGGGTCGAGCGTGACGAGACCATTGCCGCCATCGTCGCGGGCTGGCCTTGCGATTTCACGGCGCAAAGGGCGCGGGCGGCGGGCTTTGTCGCCGAGACCTCCTTTGACCAGATCATCGCGGCGCATCTGGCATGACGTCCTTGCAAACAAGACCGCTTCACCCCACGGCCCTTGTCACCGGCGGCAATCGCGGCCTTGGCCTGGCCATCGCGCGGGGGTTGATGGCGCGGGGCGTGCGGGTGACGATCGGCGCGCGCGAACCCGCCCTTGGCGCCGAGGCCGCGCGGGCCTTGGGCTGCGATCATGTGCATCTGGACCTGACCGAGGCCGAGACCTGGTTTCAAGCCTTTCGCGCCAAGGGCGGCTGGGACATTCTGGTGAACAATGCGGGGCTTTACCGGCAGGGCTCGCTTTTGGAGCCGGGGTCGGATTTCACGGAAAGCATGGAGGTCATGGTGGCCGCCCCCCTGGACCTGATCCGGATGAACCTGGGCCATTGGCGCCGAACCGGCTGGGGGCGGATCGTCAATATCTCTTCGGGTTTGGGGAGTTTCGATCAGGGTCTGGGTGGGCCGGGTGCCTATTCCATCGCCAAAGCCAGCCTGAACGCGCTGACCAAGGTCTTGCCGCGCGATCTGCCCCCCGGGGTCAAGGTCAATGCCTGCGACCCGGGGTGGTTGCGCACGCGGATGGGCGGCGAGGGCGCGCCTTTGACGGCGGAGCAGGGGGCCGATACGCCGGTCTGGCTGGCGCTTTTGCCCGACGACGGCCCGACGGGCGGGTTCTTTCGCGGCCGGCAGGCGGCGGACTGGTAGGGGGCTGGGGCAACGGTGCCTTGCCAAGACAACCCCTCACAGGAAACCGGGGCCATCGCGACAAAGGCTTGGGGCTGCGCCACGGTCCGACGCGCCAACCTGTCGAAATCAGCGCTTTGGTGCCGCAGCCTGGCCCGGGGTATCCAACGGGGCCTAGCCGCCGAAATGCGCCAGCACCCGTGTCAGGAAAGCGGCGCGCAGGTCGGGGCGCTCCATCAACAGCTCATGCCTTCCGCCTTGGGCCAGATGCAGGTCTGACCCGCGCCACCGCGCCATGCGTTCCGGGATCGCGCCCGGATCAACCACGCGTTCATCGGTGCCCATCCCCGTCAGGCAGGGCACCTCGGGCGAGGGCAGGGCTGCCAGCGCCTCACATTCGGCCAAGACCGCCCCGGCAAAGGCAATCGACGGCCCCCCCAGCGCAAAGGCCGGGTTCGACCGGGCCTGATCCACCATCCGGTCCCACTGCGCCCGGTCCGAGGTCAACCGGTTCGCCTGAAACACCCCCTCGGCCACGATGTTGTGCCGCCCCGTGCCGGGCGCAAGCCAGCCCGATATCCCCAGCCGCCCCGCCACTTTCGGCAAGACCATGGCCAGCGGCCTTTGCCAGGCCGCCACCGGCACGCCCCACAGCGGCGCCGAGAACGCCACCCGCCGAAAGGCCAGCCCCCGCATCAGCGCGCGCAGGCCGATGCAGCCGCCCATGGAATGAGCCAGCAGATAGCGCGGCCCGGGGACCTTGGCCGCAAACGCCAGCACCGCATCCAGATCGACCTGATATTCCGCGAAATCCCCGACATGGGACCGCATCGGATCGGGCAAGGCGCGGTCCGACAGGCCCTGACCGCGCCAATCGACCGACACCACCGCATAGCCTGCCGCCACAAGATCCCCGGCAAGAACCCCGTATTTCTCAACATATTCGGTCCAGCCGGGCAAAGCCACGATCAGGCCCCGCGTGCCGCCCTGCCACAGGGCGACCCGGATGCGCACCCCATCTCGGGTGCGCAGCCAGTGGGCAGAGGCCGCAGGCCCTCCCGCCAAAGCCTGATCATAAGGCGCGCTCATGCCCGCCGCCTCATGCCAAGGCAGCGCCCAGCTTCATCGCCAGCCCCATCGACCCATCGACCTTCAGCTTGCCCGTCATGAAGGCCACCGTGGCCGAGGTATTGCCCGACAAAAGCCCCTCAAAGACCTCGGACGCGGCGGTCAGCGTTACATCCGCCGGCTCATCCCCGGCGCGCGGCCCGTTTTCGTCCAGCATCAGCGTCCCTTCGCCGATGAAAACGAACTTCGCCACCGCGTCAAAGCTCTTGCCCTGCAGCGCCGCCACGGCGGTCTCGATCACTTTGCTCATTCACGTCTCCATTGACAGCCAAAGCCCCACTGGCATTTCCGGCCCGATGCGTTACCTTGACCTTATGAAAGCCCGAGCCGCCCTTGCCAATGGTTTCGTTGCGTCGCTTTTCGTCCTTTGGGCGGCGGGCGCCCAAGCCGATTTAAAGAATCTGCCCGATTCGCAAAATCCGGCCGGTTCGGCCAAGCTGGATGAGCTGTTCCAGCAATTGCAAAGCTCTGACGATGCCGCGGCTGCAGCGATCACCGAAGATATCTGGCGCGAATGGTCGAAATCGGGCTCTGCCGCCATGGACCTTTTGTTGCAGCGCGGCGAGGCGGCCATGGCCATGGGCGATCCGATGACCGCCATAGACCATGCCAGCGCGCTGATCGACCACGCCCCCGATTTCGCCGAAGCCTATAACCTGCGCGCCACGGCCTATTTCCAGATGGGCGAACTGGGCCTGTCGCTTGGCGATATCTCGCGCACCTTGGCCCTGAACCCGCGGCATTTCGGGGCTCTGGCGGGGCTTGGTGCGATCTTTGAAGAGCTGAACGAGCCCGCCAAGGCGCTGGAGGTCTACCGCGAGGCGCTGAAGATCAACCCCCATATGCCCGATGTGGCAGAGGCCATCGCCCGGATCGACACCAAGATCGGCGGGCAGGAACTGTAATATGGCCGAAAGACCCGTGGTGACGGCGGTCCTTGGACCGACCAACACCGGCAAGACTCATTATGCCATCGAACGCATGCTGTCGCATCGCACGGGGGTCTTTGGCCTGCCGCTGCGTCTGCTTGCGCGTGAGGTCTATGACCGGATCGTCAAGTCCCGGGGGCCGTCCTGTGTGGCGCTGGTCACGGGCGAGGAACGCATCATCCCCGACCGCCCGCAATATTGGGTGGCGACGACCGAGGCCATGCCTTTGGAGATCGGCGCCGATTTCGTGGCCGTGGACGAGATCCAGCTGTGCGCCGACCCGGAACGCGGCCATGTCTTTACCGAACGCCTTTTGCACGCGCGCGGCCTGGTCGAGACGGTGTTCCTGGGCTCTGATACGATGCGCGGCGCGATTGCGGGGCTGATCCCCGGCGTGCAATTCGTGAAAAAGGACCGGATGTCGACCCTGACCTTTGCGGGCTCGAAAAAGATCGGGCGGATGCCGGAACGGTCGGCCATCGTGGGGTTTTCGGTCGAAAACGTCTATGCCATGGCGGAACTTCTGCGCCGCACCAAGGGAGGCGCGGCCGTGGTCATGGGCGCTTTGTCCCCCCGGACGCGCAACGCCCAGGTCGCCATGTATCAAAACGGCGATGTCGATTACCTGGTGGCCACGGATGCCATCGGCATGGGGCTGAACCTGGACATCCGCCATGTGGCCTTTTCCTCCACCGCCAAGTTCGACGGCCGAAGGATGCGCAGTCTGAACACGCAAGAGATCGGCCAGATCGCAGGCCGGGCAGGGCGGCATACCGAGAACGGCACCTTTGGCATCACCGGCGAGGCCCGCCCCTTCGACGAAGAGGAAATCGAGGCCATCGAGAACCACCGCTTTCAGCCGGTCAAAAAGCTGATGTGGCGCAATGCGGATCTCGATTTCGGCACGGCGGAGCGCCTGATCCGAAGCCTCGAGGCGCCGACCCATGACCCCTGGCTGTCGCGTGCGCGGGATGCCGATGACGTCCTGGCGCTGAAGGCACTGTCGAACGACCCCGACGTCAAGGAAAAACTGACCGGCGCGCCGCGGGTGAAACTGCTCTGGGATGTCTGCCGCGTGCCCGATTTCCGCAGCACCTCGGAAAGCGAACATTACGCCCTTCTGACCCGGCTTTTCGAATTCCTGACCGGCAAGGGCCTGGCCCAGACCCGAATCCCGCAAGATTGGCTCGCAAAAGCCGTCGAACGCATCGACAAACCGGGCGGTGACATTGACACGCTATCGAAAAGGCTGGCCTATATCCGCACCTGGACCTATGTGGCCCAGCGTCGCAACTGGGTCGAGGATGAAACCCATTGGCGGCAAGAGACACGTGCAGTAGAAGACCGCTTGTCGGATGCGTTGCATCTGGCTTTGACACAACGATTTGTCGACCGGCGCACCAGCGTTCTGCTGCGGCGGTTGAAGCAAAAGGAGACCCTCGTGGCCGAGGTGAATGACAAGGGTGAAGTGACGGTTGAGGGCGAGTTCGTCGGCCGTCTGGAAGGCTTCCGCTTCCAGCAGGATGCCAGCGCCTCGCCAGAGGCAGCGGCGACCTTGCGGACGGCAGCCCTTGCGGCGCTGCGTCCCGAGTTCCACCTGCGGGCGGACCGGTTCTACAACGCGCCGGACCCCGAGATGGATTACACGACGCAAGGCGGGCTCATGTGGGGCTCGACCGCGATCGGCAAGCTCGTCAAGGGTGCCGATCCGATGCGTCCCTCGGTCGAGGTCTTCGTCGACGAAGAGGCCGGTCCCGATGTGGCCGACAAGGTGCGCCGCAGGGCTCAGCACTTCATCGACCGCAAGGTTGCGGCCCTGTTCGAGCCGCTGTCGGTCCTGTCCAAGGACGAGACGCTGACCGGTCTGGCCAAGGGTCTGGCCTTCCGCCTGGTCGAACAGATGGGCGTCATCCAGCGCGAGGATATCGCGGCCGATGTCAAATCGCTGGACCAGGAACAGCGCGGCGTGTTGCGCAAGCATGGCGTGCGCTTTGGCCAGTTCACCGTGTTTTTGCCCGTGCTCTTGAAGCCCGCGCCGACCCGTCTGCGCTTGGTGCTTCATAGCCTCTGGGCCGGCCTGCAGGAATTCCCCGAGGCGCCGCCTCCGGGCCTGGTCACGATCCCCAATATCGCCGAACTGCCGCGCAGCCATTATACTTTGTCGGGCTATCACCCGGCAGGGGCGCGGGCGATCCGCATCGACATGCTGGAACGTCTGGCCGATATCCTGCGCACCAAGGATAGCCGCGTGGGGTTCGAGGCGACGCCGGATATGCTGTCCATCACCGGCATGACGCTGGAGCAATTCGCCGGCCTGATGGAGGGCCTGGGCTACAAGGGCGAGAAGGCCGAGCGTCCCAAGGTCAAGGCCGCCGTCGTGGCGCCCGAGCCCCTGGCCGAGGCGCCCGCCAATCCGATCCCGGAAGAAGTGTCCCTGCTGGCCCCCGCGCCTGTCGAGGAACCGGTGGCCGTCGAGGGCGCCGAAGAAGCTGCCGAAGAAGCCGCGCCTGCGGTCGAGATGGAGGCCTTCATCACCTTCACCTGGGCGCCGAAACCCCGGGCCCGTCCCGAACGCGCCCCCCGTCCTCAGGGAGATCGTCCGCAGGGGGATCGTCCGCAAGGGGATCGTCCTCAGGGCGACCGCCCCCGCCGCGAAGGCGACCGTCCGAAAGGCGACCGCCCGCAGGGGGGCCGTCCGCCCCGCGCTGACCAGACCCGTCCTGACCAGAACCGCGCGCCCAAGCCCGAGGGCGAGGCTGTCGTGGCGACTGAAGGCGCAGAGGCTCCGCGCCCGCCCCGTGCGGAGCGCGCAGACAAGCGTCCTGACCGCAAGGACTTCAAGGGCGGCGACCGCAAGGACTTCAAAGGGGATCGCAACAACGATCGCAACAAGGGTGGCGAAAAGCCCAAGTTCGAGGCCCGCCCCCCGCGTGCCGACAAGCCCGTGGACCCGGACAATCCCTTCTCTGTCCTCGCAAGCCTGAAACTGAAGTAAGTGGCGGGTCCGGGTGGAAAATCCGGACCCCTGCAAGCGCGCCTGCGGCTGGACAAATGGCTGTGGCAGGCGCGCTTCTTCAAGACGCGCGACCTTGCCTCAGAGGTGGTCACCGAAGGCCACCTGCGGCTCAACGGTCAGCATTGTCGGAAGCCCGGCCATGGCATAGGCCCCGGCGATGTCCTGACCTTTGCCCAAGGCGAAACCATCCGCGTGATCAAGGTCCTGGACCTTGGCCAGCGCCGAGGGCCCGCTTCCGAGGCAGAGACGCTTTATCTTGACCTTGATCCCCGTGACGATGGCGCTTCGCATCTTGAATGATCCGCCCGCATTGGGTAGCAAGACGCCGCGCAAGAAGGATGACCTGATATGACCTATGTCGTGACCGACAATTGCATCGCCTGCAAATACACCGATTGCGTCGAGGTTTGCCCCGTGGATTGCTTCTACGAGGGCGAAAACATGCTGGTCATCCATCCCGATGAATGTATCGACTGCGGCGTCTGTGAGCCCGAATGCCCCGCCGATGCAATCCGGCCCGATACAGAACCGGATCTGGACCATTGGGTGACGTTCAACCGCAAATATGCCGAGATGTGGCCGGTGATCATCACCAAGAAGGACGCGCTTCCCGAGGCCACCGAACGGGACGGCGAGACCGGGAAACTGGCGAAATACTTCTCCGAAGGCGCGGGCCCCGGCGGCTGAACCGGCTGGCTGATTCGCGATTGCGGCGCGCGCATGGCGGCTTTGCGAAGCCCGCGCGCCCTTTAGCCCTGATTCTTGGTTGATGCCCTTGCTTGTGCTGCATGGCATGCTTGGAAAATCGCAAATTTTGTGTTATACCGAAGTCACAATCCAATACGGATGCTTGTGACGACGGGCCATGCGCCCTTGCTGAACCAGCTGAAGACTTGGGACCTGTTGGCCGTGGCCTTGCTGCGGTCAATGCATTTTCGTCTGTGTATCAGGACGTCTGAAGGATAAGACCCTCAATGACCAAATCGAAGAAGCCCGACTTCCGCCCCGATGATTTCGTGGTCTATCCCGCGCATGGCGTGGGCAAGATCATCAACATCGAAGATCAGGAAATCGCGGGCATCCGCCTGGAACTGTTCGTGATCTCGTTCGAAAAAGACAAGATGACGCTGCGGGTTCCGACCCATAAGGCGACCGAAATCGGCATGCGTCCGCTGTCGGCGCCTGATGTCGTGACCAAGGCGCTGGACACGCTGAAGGGCAAGGCCAAGGTCAAGCGCGCCATGTGGTCGCGTCGGGCGCAGGAATATGAACAAAAGATCAACTCGGGCGACCTGATGGCGATTGCCGAAGTGGTCCGCGACCTGCACCGCAGCGATGACCAGCGCGAGCAGTCCTATTCCGAACGCCAGCTTTACGAGGCCGCCTTGGAGCGTCTGACCCGCGAAGTCGCCGCCGTCGCTGGCGTCGACGAGGCCGGCGCGCAAAAGAAGGTCGACGAGGTTCTGTTGGGCCGCGCGGCCTAAGACCCGTGCCACGGCATCAGGGCGGTCCTTCGGGGCCGCCTTTTGCTTATGCGGGGGGGCCCGCGGTGGCGGATGTCGCGAAAGCGCGGGCAAGCGTCCGCGACGCTCTGGCATAAGCCGCGCCGATTGGGTAGGGCAGGGCAAAGCCACAAGGATGCCGCCATGACGCTTGATGATTTCCGCGCCCTGATCGCCGATCTTCCCTCTGCCGATGGGGCCGCCATGGCCGGGGCCCTGATGCGCAACGGCCAGCTGACCAAGCCGCCGGGGGCGCTGGGGCGGCTGGAGGGCGTGGCCTTCTGGCTGGCCGGCTGGCAGGGCTCGGACAAGCCGCGCATCCTGTCGCCCCAGATCGCGATTTTTGCCGGCAATCATGGCGTGGTGGCCCAGGGCGTTTCGGCCTTCCCGCCCGAAGTCACCGTGCAGATGGTGGCCAACTTCCAGCATGGCGGGGCGGCGGTGAACCAGCTGGCCCGCGTGGCCGGGGCCGCGATGACCGTGACCGCGCTGGACCTTGACCGTCCGACGGCCGATTTCACCGCACAGGATGCGATGACGGCCGAAGAAACCGCCGCAGCCCTTCAGGCCGGCTGGGACGCTGTCGCCGAGACCTCTGACCTTCTGGTCCCCGGCGAGATGGGGATCGGCAACACGACCTCGGCTGCGGCCCTTGCGCTGGCGCTTTATGGCGGCGCGCCCGAGGATTGGGTGGGCCGTGGCACCGGCGTCGATGATGCGGGGCTGGCGCGCAAGGCCAGCGCCGTCGCCCGCGGCGTGGCCCGCCTGACCACGCGTGATCCCCTGGCCGTCCTGTCCGCCCTGGGCGGCCGCGAGATCGCCGCGATGGCCGGCGCCATCCTGCGCGCGCGCCACCTGCGCATCCCGGTCCTGCTGGATGGCTTCATCGCCTGTTCCGCCGCCGCCGTGCTGCAATCGGCCAATCCTGCCGCGCTGGATCATTGCTTGGCCGCCCATGTCAGCGCCGAAGCCGCCCATGGCCGCCTCCTGGCCGCGCTGAAGAAAGAGCCGCTTTTGAACCTGGGCCTGCGCCTTGGCGAGGGCTCGGGGGCCGCCCTCGCCATCAACATCGTGCGCGCAGCCGCCGAGTGCCATTCCTCGATGGCCACCTTTGCCGAAGCCGGGGTGGCCGGCGGCTAACCCCTCCTGCGCGGCGCTTTGGCCCTACCAGCGGGGCGCCCCGCTGCCCCCTCCTGCGGGGGCGCCCCCGCCCCTCCTGCGGGGCGCCCCCGCCCCTCCTGCGCGGCGCCCCGGGCCCTTCCAACGCGCCCCCTTCTTTCCTTTCATACTGGCTCAAATATTCCACGGGAGGGTCCGGGAGGGTGTGAAACCCTCCCGGGCGTTCCGCAAGTGACCGGCCAGGGCGTGAAACCTCCCGCCCACCCCCCTCAGTCCTTCTCCGGCTCCATCGGCCGCAGGTCATAGATCTCGTCGATCAGCGCGGTTTCCAGGTCGCGGTCCAACTGCTTGGCGCGTTCGACATAGGCCGGGTTCTGGTCCACCGGCTGACCCGGCACCCAAAGCTCGGCCAGATCGCGCATCGCAGACCGGTCCATCCGGAAATAGGCCTTGGACAGCGCCGAGGCCTCGTAATCCGAAAACCCCATATTCTCCAGCACATAGCGCCCGGCCCGCAGGGAGGAGTCAAAGGTCTCGCGCACGATGTCATTCGCGCCGGCCTGATACAGCTCATAGACATGGACCCGGTCGCGCGCGCGGGCCACGATATGCAGGTCATCGCGCCGCCCGCGGGCAAAGCGCACGATCTGCACCGCCTTGACCGGGTCATCCACCGTGACGACCAGAACCCGCGCCTCGGACAGGCCCGCCGCCTCCAGCAGTTCGGGCCGCGACGGATCGCCGTAATAGCCCTTCACGCCAAAGCGCCGCATCGTCTCGATCATCCCCGGATCGGCATCCAGCACCACCGTCGGCACCCCGGAATGTCGCACCAGCCGGTTGACCACCTGACCAAACCGCCCGATCCCCGCAATGATCACCGAGCCCTTCTCGTCGATCGCATCCGCAGGCTGCTCCAGCACCCGCCCCGCCAACCGCTTGGCGATGAAGTCGAAGGCCAAAAACAGCAAGGGCGTCAGCAGCATCGACAAAGAGATCACCAGCTGCGCCATCTGCCCCGCCACGATGGGCAAGGTCCCCTCGCTGCGCGCCACCGAAATCACCAGAAAGCCGAACTCGCCGCCCTGCGCCAGGCCCAGCGTGAACAGCACCCGCCCCCGCGGTTTCAGCCGGAACAGCCGCGCGATGACCTGCAAGATCACCGCCTTGATCGCGATCAGCCCAAAGGTCCAGGCCGCGATGGTCAGGGGCTCGCGCAGCATCAGGGCGAAGTTGACGCCGACGCCCACGGTCATGAAAAACAGCCCCATGAGCAAGCCCTTGAAGGGCTGCAAATCCGCCTCCAGCTGATGGCGGAACTCCGAGTTCGCCAGAACCACCCCGGCCACAAAGGTCCCCAGCGCGGGCGACAGGCCCACCAGCACCATCAAGAAGGCGATCCCCAGCACCAGAAGCAGCGACACGAAGGTCGACATCTCGGGCAGGCGTGCGGCATGGACAAAGCGAAAGATCGGCCGGCTGACATAATGGCCGACCAGCACGATGGCCACCACGACCGCCAGCGTCAGCGTCGTCATGGCCCAGGCCGGTAGCCCTTGGACGAAATGCACCAGGGGTTCGGCCAGGCCCGCATCATGGGGCGCGACCGTCGTCGGATTGGTCACGCCAAAGGTCTCGGCTGACAGGGTCGCGATTTCGGGCAGCACCAAAAGCGGCATGATCGACAGGATCGGCACCACCGCCAGATCCTGTGCCAGCAGAACCGAAAACACCGCCCTGCCGCCGCCCGTCCCCATCAGGTTCTTTTCGGCCAGGGTCTGCAGCACGATGGCGGTCGAGGACATGGCCCCGATCATCCCCAGCGCCAGGGCCACTTGCCATTGCTCTCCGGCCATGAACAGCGCCCCCGCCAGGGCCGCGATGGTCAAGCCGACCTGCAGCCCCCCCATGCCAAACAGCCGCTTGCGCATGTCCCACAGATGGGCGGGCTCCAGTTCCAGCCCGATCAGGAACAGCATCAGCACGACGCCGAATTCCGCGACATGCTGCAGGTCAGCGGTCTCGGCCCCCGCAAGCCCCATGACCGGCCCCATCAGGATGCCCGCCGTCAGATAACCCAGAACCGAGCCAAGCCCCAGCCGGATCGACAGCGGCACCACCAACACGGCCGCGCCCAGATAGATTGACGCTTGCAGCAGGAAACTTTCCATGCCGTCCTTTCGGGACAAAGGGGGGAGGCCCCGCGGTCAAGCCCCGGGATTGCGCAAACTATTCCACCCATGGTCGGACATGAAAAGGGGCAGGGGGCAAAAAACCTGCAAAGCCGACACGATTTGGCGCCGGGGCCGAAGGCGTGGGCGTGAAGGGAGGGAGCCAGCGGCGGATGGGCCGCAGCCGCATGGGCCGTCGTGCCGGGACCTAGCCGGTGGGCAGGGCCAGCGTCACCATACGGCCGCCCTTTTGGTATTCGATCGCATTGGCGGTGATCGCGTTGACCGTCCCGCCGTCGATCGCATCGCCGACACGCACCTTTTTGACCGCGCCATTGGGTTGGCGGACCATGGCAAAGCGGTTCGAGGCCGTGCCGTAAACCGCCAAAAGCGCCAGTTTGCGGGTGTTCAGCGCGTCTTTGGTCGTGGCTTGCTTGGCAACCGAGGCATTGGTGGGCAGGGTGGGCGCGCCATTGTCGGGCTCGGGCTCGTCCTGGATCGTGGCGTCTTGCGCGGCAGTGTCCTGGGCTGCGGGCTGGTCCAGCGCCGCGGTGATGGCATCGTCGACCGCGCGGTTCAGGTCGGTGGGCTTGATCGGCGGGCGTGGCGCGCGCGTGACCGGAGCGGTCAACAAGGGCGCTCCACTGGCCACCAGCGAGGCATTGTTCGGGGCGGCGGGCTCGGTCGGCGCGGCGGGCGGCGTCAGGCCCTCGGGCCGGGCCTGCGGGCGCAGGGCGGCCAGGGTCGGGTCCTGGGGCGCGGCCAGGGCGCCGTCCTGGATCGGCGCGGCGGTTGTGTCAGATGCGGGCGCCACAAGGCCCTCGGGACGCGATTGCGGGCGCTTGCCCTGCAAGGCGGGGTCCGCAACGGGGGCGGGGTCGGCAATGGGTTCGGAAGGGGAGGCGGGGGCGGGAAGAGCGGCAGGGTCCAGCGCGATGCCGCCGGGCGTCGCCGGGGCCGCAGCGGGCAAGCCGTCAGCCGTCACGCCCGCCGTCGGCGCGGCTGCTGCCGGAGCGCTGGCGACCGTCAGTTCAGCCGGACGCGAGGGCGGCACCAGCGCCGGTTTGCCCGCGACAAGAAGAACGCCCTCGGGCGTCATGATTCCCTCGGGCGTCGGTTCGATCAGGCCGTTTGCGTCGAATTTGTAGACCGTGCCAAAGGGCGGGGGCGCGGGCGGGGCGGCGGGCTCACTGTCCACCCCCGCGGCCAAAGGCGCAAGCTCTTGCGGCGGCGCCACGCCGGGCGGCGCATCGGCCGAAGCCAGCTTGATCCCCGCGGTTCCGCTGGCCGCCGCCTGTCCGGCCTCGGGTGCCGAAAGCGTCGCAAGCCCGGTATCCGGAGCGGCTTCGGGCGCCGCTGCTGCCAAGGTTTCGGCGGGACCTGCTTCGGGCGCAGGTTCGGTTACGGTTGCGGCCAGATCTGGTGTGGCCGGATCTGGTGTTGCGGCATCAGAGGCCGTGGCTTCGACCCCAGCGCCCTCTGAAACACCCCCCTCCACCACAGGCGCGGCCGTTGCCACCTCGTCCGCAGAGGTGCCCGCAGAAGTGCCGGCCGAATTGCCCGCCCCACCATCGGTCAGCGCCTCGGCCACCGGGTCGGCGGGTTGGCTGAGGCTGGCAGCATTGCCGTCAGTGGGCGTCCCCGAAGAGGTCGGGTCGACCGCTTCGGAAGTGCCCATGAAGAACGAGGACCAGACCGCCACCGCCGCCAAAAGCACCAAGAGCGCCACGGTCAGGATCAAGCCCAGATAGCGCGGTTTGCCGCCAATCGGGGTGCGGCCCTTGATGACCGGAGCGGGCCGGGCGGGCTTGTCGCCGGCCTCGGCCGCCGTCGCCGGACTGGCCGCCGCGGTCGGCAGGGTCACGACCTTGTCGCGCCTGGACATGCCGGCGATGGTCGTGGCCGTGACGCCGAGGGGCTTGCCCTTGGCCGCCTTGCCGCCCTTGGCGGGGAAGGCCAGGGTTTCGCCCTTGACCGGGGCCTTGACCGCCGGACGCGCCAAGTCGGGCCGCGGCACATCAGGACGGGCCGCATCAGGACGGGCCGCATCAGGACGGGACGCCTCAGAACGGGGCGCCTCGACGCGGGCGCCGGGCCGGCTGACCCCGCCGATGGACTTCGCCTCATCGGGCTTTTCGCCCGCCTTGCGGCTGGCAAAGGCCGCCGAGATCGCCGCCGCGGGGGCTGGGGGCAAGTCGTCCTCGACCGCCGGATCGGCCATCACATCCAGCGCCATCGGCGCCTCGTCGGCCAGGTGGTCCGGTGCCGGGCGCTGGTCGGCAGATTTGTCTTTGGCCGCGGGCCCAGCCTTTGGCGCAGGCTCGGCCACCTGTGACGCTTCGGCCTTGGGCGCTGCGTCCGGCAGAGCTTCGGTCTTGCCTTCGGGTTCGGTCCGGCCTGCGGGATCAGACGCCCGGACCGGTTCGGGCATGACCTCTGCGCCGGGGGCCGCCGCAACCTCGGCCACAGGCTCTGCCGCAACCTCTGCCGCAACCTCGGCCACAGGCTCCAGTTCCGACAGGTCAGGATCAGGCGCCGCGGCTTGTGCCGCAGCCAGCCGGTCGGCGGCCTCTGCTTCGGCCTCGATGTCGCGCGCGTCTTGGACCGGGGGCGCAAGGTCGGCTTCGGTCAGGAGGGGGCCTGGTTCGGGCTTGGGCGCCTCGCGCAGGATCACCACGGGTTCGGCGTCGCGTTCGACCTTGTCAGCCTCGCCCAGGACCTGCGGCGCCAGCGCCGTCGGCCCAAAGAAGGGCTCGCCGTCGAATTCCGCGCCCTCGGGCACGGCCACGAAGGACACCGGGTTGAACCGATGCGCGGCGGCAAAGCTTTCCGCCTCGGCCAGGGTTTCGCGGGCGATGACGGCGACCTTGACGGTCGACCCCTCGCCCGACCAATCCCAGACCAGGTCGTCCACCGGATAGGGCGTCCGCCCCTCCAGCGCCAGGCGGATCAGCCGGCGGCGGCGCGAGCCATCCGAGGCCCCCACCTCGACCTCGGTGTAAAGCACCTGGTCATTGGGCAGGATCAGCTTGGTCGTGATGCCCCGGGGCTGCAGCCCCAGCGCGGTCGAGCGCAGATAGGCCAGCGTCTCGTCGAATTCAGGGGCACCAAAGGCGGCGGAGCCCACAAGGCTCCACCCCCGCGAGGTTCGGTGCAACAGCGTGATCTGGCCGTCACGGAAATCAAGGGCGAAGGTGGGTTTCATGACACGCGTCTAGCACAGGGCATTGGTCCGGGAAACAAGGCCCGGGGGTGTGGGCCTCTTGGTATAGCAAGATTCTGCCGAAGAAAAGGAAATCGCCGGATTTGCCCCATGTCAAAGCCGTGATCCGCGCTTATCTGGGGGGGAGGGCGCAGGTTTGGCGCCGCAACTGGAGGCTTTCATGCGCTATCTTCTTTCCGCTGTCCTTGCGACCGCCCTTGTGGGGCCGGTTTGGGTCAGCCCGGTCCTGGCCGATGCCGGCACGATCAGCGTGACCGGCCATGGCACGGTGGCCGTGGTGCCCGACATGGCGACGCTGGACATTGGCGTGACGACGAATGGCGATACGGCGGCGGCGGCGCTTGCGGCCAACAACGAGGCCCTGACCCAGGTCATCGCGCGGCTGATCACGGCCAAGGTCTCGGACCGCGACTTGCAGACCTCGAACCTGTCGCTGAACCCGAATTGGGTGATGACGGCGGATGGATTGGGCCAAGAGGTCAAGGGCTATATCGCGTCAAACATCCTGACGGTGCGCATCCGCGATCTGGCCACGGTGGGCGCGGTGCTGGATGCGGCGGTGCAGGACGGGGCCAACACGCTGAACGGGCTCAGCTTTGGGCTGGCCGATGACAGCGAGGAACAGGACGCGGCGAAAAAGGCCGCGGTGGCCGATGCCATGGCGCGGGCCAAGCTTTTGGCCGAGGCGGCGGGGACCAAGCTGGGGGCCATCGTGTCGATCACCGAGGGGGCGGGCTATCAGCCGCCGATGCCCATGGCCAGCTTCAAGGCCGAGGGCAGCCCGGTTCCGGTTCTGGCCGGTGAAATCGGCGTCCAGTCCGATGTGACGATCATGTGGGAGCTGGCCGAGTAACGGTGCGACGAGGCGCACCCTGCGCCAGATGGTGCAGGGTGCGCTTCCACGCGGCTTATGCGGTGGCTTTGGTCAGCGCCTGATCCAAGTCGGCGATGATGTCGCGGGCATCCTCGATCCCGATGGACAGGCGCACCACATTCGACGGCGCGCCCGCCGCCTCCCGCTGTTCCTCTGACAGCTGGCGGTGGGTGGTCGAGGCCGAATGGATCACCAGGCTGCGCGTGTCGCCCAGGTTGGCCACATGGGAGAACAGCTTGAGGCTGTCCACCAGGCGCACGCAGGCCTCATACCCGCCCTTGACGGCAAAGGTGAAAAGCGCGCCCGGCCCCTTGGGCGTGATCTTTTGCCCCAGGTGGTAATAGGGCGAGGATTTCAGCCCCGGCCAGGTGACGTAATCGACCCGCGGGTCCTGCTCCAGCCATTCCGCAACGATCTGGGCGTTTTCCACATGGCGTTGCATCCGCAGGGCCAGGGTCTCTATCCCCATCAGCGTGTAATGCGCGCCTTGCGGGTTCATCGTCATGCCAAGGTCGCGCAGGCCCACGGCGATGGAGTGGAAGGTGAAGGCCATCCCCCCCAGCGCGGCATGGAAGTTCAGCCCGTGATAGGCGGGCTCGGGGGCGGCCAGCGAGGGGAACTTTCCCGAGGCTGACCAGTCGAACTTGCCAGAGTCCACCACGACGCCCCCCGTCACGGTGCCATTGCCGGTCAGGTATTTCGTGGCCGAATGAACAACCAGGGTCGCGCCGTGTTCGATCGGGCGGCACAGATAGGGCGAGGCGGTGGTGTTGTCGACGATCAGCGGCAGGCCGTGTTGATCGGCCACCCGCGCGATCATGTCCAGGTCGCTGATGGCGCCGCCCGGGTTGCAGATCGTCTCGCAGAACAAGGCCCGCGTGTTGTCGTCGATGGCGGCCGCAATCGCCTTGGGGTCGTCGAAATCGACCAGTTTGGCCGACCAGCCGAACTTGCGGATCGTGTTGTTGAACTGCTGGATCGTGCCGCCATAAAGCCGCGACGAGGCCACGACATTGCAACCGGGCTGCATCAGCGGGAACAGCGCCATGATCTGCGCCGCATGACCTGATGAGCAGCAGACCGCGCCCACCCCGCCCTCAAGCGCCGCGACCCGCGCGGCCAGCGCCGAAACGGTCGGGTTGGTCAGGCGGGAATAGATATAGCCCACCTCAGCCAGGTTAAAAAGCTTGGCCGCGTGTTCAGCGTCGCGAAAGACGTAAGCCGTGGTCTGATAGATCGGCACCTGGCGCGCGCCGGTGGCGGGATCGGGCTCGGCGCCTGCATGGATGGCAAGGGTGTTGAAATGGTAATCGGTCATCGGTTCCTCCCCTGGAATATGGTGGGCAGGTTAGGGCCGGGCTGCTGCGGGGGCAAATGAAATTCTGGGACGGGGCCGCGGGCCAAGCCCTTGTTTTCTTGAGGCAGAGAAGAAAACTCTTCCCTTCGGCCAAAGATTGGAAGTCTGGTCCCCGCAGACCTTTCGGCGCGCGCCCCTTAGCGCTGCGGCAACAGGTCCGAGCTGGCCAGATGGACGATCCGACCCGCGCGCAGGGTCATCACGGGGCGCGGGGTCTCGCCCTCGGGCCAATCCAGCAGCACCAGATCGGCCCGCGCGCCTTGGGTGATCGTGCCGCGGTCGGTCAATCCGCTGGCCCTTGCCGGGTTGGCGGCGATCAGCGGCCAAAGCGTCTCCAGCGCCAGCCCCTCGGCACGCAGGCGGGCCATGGCGGCCAGCATCGCCGGATAGACGTAATCCGAGGCCAATATGTCGCAAAGCCCGGCCCGGATCATCTCTCCCGCCCCGGGTGAGCCCAGATGAGAGGTCCCGCGCGCCGCATTGGGCGCGCCAAAGACGATCCAGTCGCCCGCGTCACGCGCGGCCAAAGCGGTGGCGCGGTTCATCGGGAATTCGCTGATCTTGGCCCCAAGGGCGCGGAAATGGGCGCGGGTCTGGGGCTGGCTGTCGTCATGGGACAGCATGGCAAGCCCGGCCTCTCGCCCCATCGCGGCCACCTGGGCGATGGTCGCAGGCACATCCGCGCGGCGGTCCCAGCGCGCTTGGAACAGCGCCACATAATCCGGGATCGACAGGCCCGCCCGCTTGGCGCGGTCCGCCATCTTGGCCGCAAAGCCGGGCGAGGTCAGATCGGCCACCGGAAAGGTCGGGTCCTGTTCAAAGGGCCGGACTTGCAGCGGCGTATCGGGGTGAAGCGCCGCCATCGACGTATGGTCGTTGAAGGCAATCGAGGGTGTCAGCGGGCCTGCGATGGCCTCGGCGATCAGGGGCAGGGCCTCGGGGCAAAAGGTCTCCCAGCGCAGTTGCACGCGGTTCTCGGCCGCCAGACGCGGGGCAAGGCGGGCCAGTCCGCGGATCACCGAAGCTGCCATATCCAGCGAGCGCAAGCCGGGCTCCCACGAGAGCGTCAGCGCGTGAAAGGCCGTGGCGATGCCATTGCCGGCCAGCTGGCGGTCGGTCTCGAACAGCGCCGCATCCAGCGGAAAGACCACGCCCGGACGCGGCATCAGCTGGCGTTCAAAGGCATCGCCATGGATATCGACCAGGGCGGGGGCCAGGATCAGCCCGCTGGCGTCGATGCTGGGCGCATCCGAGGCCGCGTCAAGCGCCGCAACGTGCCCCCCCTCGACCAGGACAGAGGTCCGGGCAAGGCGGTCGGGCAAAAGCGCCGTCGCGCCGATGATCTGGAGGTTTTGCATGGGCGCAACCTGCTGTGACACTGTCACAGGATCATGACAGGGGCGGCACGCCATTGCGATATCCTCCTTGCGGCGCGATGGGGGCAGGGCGGCGGGTCTCAGGCCCGGTCGTCCTTGGGCGAGCCCATCACCACAAAGGTCGTGATCGCCTGCACCTGAGGCAACACGCCCAGAACCTCGGTGTGCCAGTGTTTATAGGCGGAGAGGTCGGCAGTCTCGACCCGCAAAAGGTATTCCACCCCGCCCGTCACGTTGTGACATTCGCGCACCGCCTCGGCCCGGCCAATGGCGCGTTCAAAGGCCTCTTGCGCGGCTTTGGTATGGCTGTTCAGCCCCACCGTCACATAGGCCACAAAGCCGATCCCGGCGCGGGTGGGGTCGATCACGGCGCGGTAGCCCTTGATCAGGCCGGACCGCTCCATCTCTTGCACGCGGCGCAGGCAGGCCGAGGGCGACAGCCCCACCCGCGCGGCAAGGTCGAGGTTGGGGATGCGCCCCTCACGGGTGAGGATGCGCAAGATATGGCGGTTTATGTCGTCGATCCGGGTCATGGATTGCAAAGATAGCCCCCAAGCGCCGCAATTTGCAACCCGATGCGCCGGGATTTGCGCAAGGATTGCGTGACGGCGGGGCAGACCCCGCAAGGAGAGCCGATGACCCCCGATATCCTGCTGGCGCTGATCTCTTTCGCTTTTGTCACCTCGGTGACGCCGGGGCCGAACAACCTGATGCTGATGGCTTCGGGGATGAACTTCGGCTGGCGGGCCTCGGTGCCCCATGCGCTGGGGGTGTCCTGGGGCTTTGCGGTGATGGCGATTGTCACGGGGCTGGGGCTGGGGGCGGTGCTGATGGCGCTGCCCTGGCTGATGGGAGCGCTGAAACTTATGGCGGTGGCCTATATGCTGTGGCTGGCCTGGAAGATCGCCATGGCCGGTGCGCCGGGTGAGGCCAAGGCGGGGCGGCCCATGGGGTTTGTCGCGGCGGCGGCGTTTCAATGGGTGAACCCAAAGGCCTGGGCCATGGCTTTGGGTGCCAATGCCAGCTATGCGGCGGGCGGAGGTTGGGCGGTGGTCTGGGTCGGGCTGATCTTCGCCCTGGTCAACCTGCCCACGGTGTCCTTGTGGGTGCTGGCGGGTGAACGGCTGCGCGGCATCCTTTCGGGGCCCTGGGCGCGGGCGGTGAACATCGGGCTGGCCTTGGCTTTGGTGGCCTCGATGCTGCCCGTGTTGCGGTGAGTACGGTGCGTTCAAGCACGCAGCCTACGGCAGGCCTTTTGCCCGGGGTAGGGTGCGTGATTTCACGCACCGCCACCGTCACCGCAGCCAATAGCCTTCGCGTTTCAGCGTGTTGCGGATCACCTGTTCGCGGGCGGGAAGGTCGTTCTGGTCGAACAGCGCCCGCGCCTTGTGGCCCCAGCGTTGCAGCACCAGGCGGCGGTAGGGCTCGTGGTCCTTGGCGATCTGACGCAGGGCCTTGTCCTGAAACAGGCTCTCCAGCACTGCCACGGCGCGGTCGCTTTCCTTGGCATACAGCAGGGGGATGGCGCGGTAATGGCAGGTCGCGGTTGTGTCCAGGCCCGCAAGCTCTGGCCCCGGACGCCCCCCGCCAAAGGCATGAATGACCAGCGGCAACGTCACTTGATCCAGCCAGGGGTCAAGTTCCTGCAAGATCAGCGGCTCTGGTGGGTTGGTCTTGATGTCCAGCGCCCAGGCCAGAAAGCGTTCGCCAAAGGCGCGCGGGCTTTGGTGAAAGAACCAGCCGGCGTTGAAGTAAAGATGCCGCTGCCAGTAGTCCAGCGGCTGCGACAGATCCAGCGTCGGCCCCATGTCCAGCCCAAAGCGGTCATACAGCGAGCCCCAGATTTCGGCGTAACTTGGCCCGTAAAGCTCGATCTTCGGCCAGGTCCCCTCACGCCGCATCGAGGCCGAGGGGCGCGAGAAGTCAAAGGCGATGTCTGACAAGGGCGACAGGATCAGCGTGTCGGTGTCCAGAAACAGAAAGGGTTCATCGGGCAGGGCGGCCAGCGCCTCGATCTTGTTGCCATAGGGATAGCTTTGGCCGAAGACCTTGTTTTCAAAGGGCAAGATCGTGGCGCCCATCGACTCCAGCGCCTTGCGATGGGGGGCGGGAATATGGGTGTCGCCCTGCCAGCGCGCGCCCGAAGGCTCGGCGATAAAGACCTTGCCCGCGAAACCCGGGTCGTTCTGGCGCAGGCTGGCCACAAGAAGCAGCGCCTCATAGGACAGCCGCCCGTTCTGCCCGATGGCCAGGATGTTGAATGTCATGACGGCGAAAAGCGAAGCGACAGGCAGGACATGCCGCCATCCAGTTTCGCACATTCGGAATTGCCGATTTCCACGACCTTGTAGCCCGCCTGATCCAGCGTGTCGCGGGTGCGCGGAAAGCCTGCGGGCATCACCACCAGGTCGTTGAAGCGGATCGTGTTGGCGCAGGCCTCTTCGCCCTCGGCCACATGGATCACGCGGTAGCCGTCAAAGCAGCCTGAGGCCGCCAGACGCTCAGTCGACAGGATCGTCTCGCCATCCAGAAGCGAACAGTCGGTCTTGAAATGGAGGACGCCGGGCGGGGTAAAGACCTCGCGCACCTTGTGGTCCCACAGCGCGACCCGGGCCGCCAGTTCAGCGATCCCGCTGGCATTGGTGCGCGCCGACCGGCCCACCAGAATCTCGGTCTCGGTCGTCAGGATATCGCCGCCCTCGATGAAGCTGTCGGGGTTTTCGATGTGCAACACGGTCTTATACAGCGCCTGCAGATGGGGGGCCATCACCGCGGCCTCCCCCAGACGCGAGGGCGCGCCGGGGCGCATCACCACGGCGCCTTCGGGCAGGCACAGCGCGGTGTCCTCGACGAAAACGCTGTCCGGGAAGGCCTCCAGCGCCTCCAACTCCACCACCGTAGCCCCGGTGCTGCGCAGGGCTGCGATATAGTCGGCATGATGCTGGATCATCAGACCCAGCGAAGGAGCGCCGGTGTCGACAGCACGCAGCCCCGCCACGATCGAAGCCGAGGGTTTGCGGGTGATGGCATGGGTGAAGGTAAAAGAGCGCATTTGGGCCTCATGGGTTTCAAGGCCTTTTAGCAGAGGCGGGCGCCTTGGCAAAGGCCCGGGCCGCATATGACCACGGGCCCCCGAAGGGGCCCGAAAGGTCAATCTTTTCAGGAAGATGGTGGGCGACCCTGGAATCGAACCAGGCATGAGTCGCCTCGGGAGAGTTACAGTCTCCTGCCGCACCTTGCAGCTCGTCGCCCACTGAGCGGGGGGAATACTGGGGCCTGCGGGGGGCGTCAAGGGGGGGCGCGTGCAGTTTTTTCATCTTGCTTGGAGGGCCTAGGCGGTCCAGATGGGGGAAAACAGAGGATAAGCCATGAAAACCAAGCCGGATTGGGTGATCGACAAGGAAAAGGCGCGCAGGAACGAGGCGCGCGAGACGGTGTGGCTGTTCGGCATCCATGCGGTGCGCGATGCGCTGCTCAATCCCAACCGCGAGAGGCTGCGGCTGGTGCTGACCAAGAACGCCTTCGACCGGCTGGAGGACGCGGTGACGGCCTCGGGGATGGAGGCCGAAGTGGTCGAGCCGCGCAAGTTCGACGTGCCCCTGGCCGAGGATTCGGTCCACCAAGGCGCGGCCTTGGAGGTGAAACCGCTGAACTGGGGCAAGCTGGACGACCTGGCGATTTCCGGGGAAGGCGAGCCTTTGGTGGTCTGCCTGGACCGCGTGACCGATCCGCACAACGTCGGCGCGGTGCTGCGGTCGGCCGAAGTCTTTGGCGCCCGCGCCGTGATCGCGCCGCGCCACCATTCGGCGCCGGAAACCGGGGCGCTGGCCAAGACGGCCTCGGGCGCGCTGGAGCGGCAACCCTATCTGCGCGTGGCGAACCTGTCCGAGGCGATGGTTTCGCTGAAGGACATGGGCTATGTGATGATCGGTTTGGACGGTGACGGCACGGTGACGCTGGCCGAGGCGATGGCCGCGGCGGGCTCGCGGCCGGTGGCTTTGGTGCTGGGGGCCGAGGGTCCGGGCCTGCGCGACAAAACGCGCGAGACCTGTGACGTGATCGCGCGCATCCCCTTTGCGGGCGGGTTCGGGTCGCTGAACGTGTCCAATGCCGCGGCCGTCGGGCTTTATGCGGCCAGCCAGCGGAGCTAAGCGACCGCCCCCCGCCCGGGTGTGGGGGTGCTTTGCGGGCAGATGGGGGGGCACGCGACCACGAAGCTGTGAAGCGATGTGATGGGCTTTCGGCCTTAACCTCTCTTTAACGGCTGACAGTTGATCTTATCTCTCAGACGAAGGCAGGCCCGGAACGCCGCCTTTGGTTCACTGTCCCTCGTTCCGCACCTTGGCGCCCGGGGCCTCCCTTGGGCGCCTTTTCTTTGGAACCCGGTCCGCGGTCAAAGGGGCTTGCACCCCAGCCGCCCGCGCCTATCCTGTTCGCAAAAGGAGCCGCCCATGGACAGCCTGATCCGCCGGATTCTGACGACAGCCAAGGTGGTGGCCGTGGTGGGCTGGTCGCCCAAGCCCGACCGCCCCAGCCACCGCGTCGCGGCCTTCCTGGCCAGCCGCTACCGCGTCATCCCGGTCAATCCCGGCGCCGCGGGCCAAGTCACCGCCTGGGGTGAGACGGTGCGCGCCAGCCTTTCCGACATCACCGAGCCCGTCGATATCGTCGACATCTTCCGCAACGCGGAAGACGCGGGCGGCGTCGTCGATGAGGCCCTGGCCCATCTGCCGGGACGCCCCGCGATTTGGATGCAACTGGGTGTCATCAACGCGCCCGCCGCCGAAAGGGCCCGCGCCCGCGGCCTTGACGTCGTCATGGACCGCTGCCCGGCCATCGAAATCCCGCGCCTGGGGCTTTGACCTTCGGGGGGCTGCCCCCCCGCCCCCCGCTTGCGCCGCCTCTGGCCAAGGGCGTGCTTTTGCGCTACTCCCGCGCCATCCCATTTTACAGGAGCGCCCGATGAAAGCCGCTGTCGTCACCTTCCCCGGTTCCAACTGTGATCGCGACCTTGCGGCGGCCTTTGAAAAGATGGGCTTTCAGGTCACTCGGGTCTGGCACAAGGACAGCGCGCTGCCCCAGGGCACCGATGTGGTGGGCCTGCCGGGCGGCTTCTCTTTCGGCGACTACCTGCGCTGCGGCGCCATTGCCGCGCAGTCGCCGATTGCCGCGGCGGTCCAGGCCCATGCGGCCAAGGGCGGCTATGTCCTGGGCATCTGCAACGGCTTTCAGGTCCTGACCGAGATGCGGCTTCTGCCCGGCGCCCTGATGCGCAACGCGGGGCTGAAATTCCTGTGCAAGACCGTCACGCTGAACGTGGCGACCCAGGACAGCGCCTTTACCGCCGTTCTGCCCAAGGCGTCGCAGATCCAGGTGCCGATTGCCCATCACGACGGCAATTACACGATCGACGCCGAGGGGCTTCGGGCGCTGCAGGACCAGGACCGCGTGGCCTTTACCTATGCGGCCAATCCCAATGGTGCGACGGCGGATATCGCGGGCGTCCTGTCGGCCAACCGCCGCGTTCTGGGCATGATGCCCCACCCCGAGCGCGTGATCGAGCCCGAACAGGGCGGCACCGATGGCCGCGGGATTTTCGCCAGCCTGATCAGCGGCATGGCCCTGGCCTAAGCGCCGCGCCGGGCCGCATCGGCGGCAAGGCGCCCGCCCTGCCGCCCCCCGCTTGAGGCCCGGACCCCCGCGCATTAGGCTTGTCCCATGACCGCGCAAAAAGCCTCTCGCCCGAACCGCAACCAACCCCGCCCGGACGCAAGCCCGCTGCGGCGCACCTCGGTCAAGGCGGTTGTGGCGCTGCTGATCCTTCTTGCGGTGGGGGTGGTGTTTTACACCAACCGCTGGCTGACGGAACGTTTCACCGAAACCACCCGCAACCGGGCCGAACTGCGCCTGGCGCTGTATTCCGGCAATGTGGTCAGCGAATTGCAACGGACCTCGGTCGTGCCCCTGCTGCTGGCGCGCGACCCCGCGATCTCGGAGGCGCTGGCCAAGGGCGATTTCAGCCGGTCCAGCCAGCGCCTGGCCCAGGTGCAAAACGACATCGGCGTGGCCTCGATCCTGCTTTTGGACGATTCGGGCCGCGTGGTCGGCGCCACGAACCGCAACCTTCTGGGCTCGGTCTATCGCAATGCCGATTTCTATGTCGCCGCGATGCGGTCGGCCGATACGGTCTTTTCCGCCAGCCAGCGCGAGGGCGGCGGCTATGACTTTACCTATTCCCAGGTGATTCTGGGGGATGGCCAGCCTCAGGGCGTCATCGTGGTCGAAGTCGATCTGATGAAATTCGAACGCGCCTGGGCGGGGCTTCAGGACGTCGTGTTGATCAGCGATTCGGGCGGCACGGTGATCCTCTCGACCGAGCCGCGCTGGCGCGGTCTGCCGGTCGATCAGCTGACGGTGGAGGGCGAGGAGGACTCGGCGCTGAACCGCGCGCTGGACCGCGCCCTGACCATGACGCGCGACATCACGCAAAACCGCCCCGACACCTATTTGCGCGGCGTGGCGGTCTTGCAGACCGACAACCGCATGACCTTTCGCGGCTGGCACATGACCTCTTTCACCGCCTATGATCCGGTGCGCGAAAAGGTCAATGGCATCCTGGCTTTGGAGATCATGGGCTTTGCCATCCTGGCCGCGCTGACCTTTTACCTCGTGTCGCGCCGCGCCTATGCCGAAACCCTGACCTTCCGCCGCGAATCCATCGAGTTGCGCCAGCTGAACGCCCGGTTGCAACGCGAAATCGCGGAACGGGAAAAGGTGCAGAAAGAGCTTTCGGTGGCCGAACAGACGCTGGCGCAGTCGTCGAAACTGGCCGTTCTGGGCGAGATGTCGGCGGCCGTCTCTCACGAGCTGAACCAGCCGCTGGCCGCGATGAAGACCTATCTGGCCGGGGCGCGCCTGCTGTTGACCCGCAAGCGCACGGATGAGGCGCTGTCCTCGTTCCAGCGCATCGACGACCTGATCGACCGCATGGGCGCCATCACCCGCCAGCTGAAATCCTACGCCCGCAAAGGTGGCGAGGCCTTTGAACCGGTCGACATGCGCCTCTGCCTGTCCTCCGCGCTGGCGATGATGGAGCCGCAGTTGAAACAGCGCGTGGTGCGCATCACGCGCTCGCTCCCACGTCAGCCGGTGATGGTGAACGTGGATCGGCTGCGTCTTGAACAAGTGATCATCAACATCTTGCGCAATGCGCTGGATGCGACCAAGGACACCAGGGACCCTCAGATCGACCTGGTTCTGGCGGCGGGCGACACGGCCGTTCTGACCGTGCGCGACAATGGCCATGGGATCGCCGATCTGGATAACCTGTTCGAGCCCTTTTACACGACCAAGAAATCCGGCGAGGGCGTGGGCTTGGGCCTTGCGATTTCCTCGGGCATCGTGACGGACCTGGGCGGGCGGCTGACGGCACGCAATGCCGAAGGCACAGGCGCGGTATTTGAAATGCAACTTCCGGTGCTGGAACGCCCGGAGGATATGAAGGCAGCGGAGTAAGCTATGGCACGGGCTATGAAAGTCGCGATCGTCGATGACGAGGCCGATATGCGGCAGTCGATCAGTCAATGGCTGGCGCTCAGCGGGTTTGACACCGAAACCTTCCCCAGCGCGGAAGAGGCGCTGAAGTCAATCGGGCCGGAGTTTCCCGGGGTGGTCGTCAGCGACATCAAGATGCCGGGCATGGATGGCATGGCCTTCCTGAAAAAGCTGATGGGGATGGACAGCGGTTTGCCTGTGATCCTGATCACCGGCCACGGCGATGTGCCTATGGCAGTCGAGGCCATGCGCGTCGGCGCCTATGACTTCCTGGAAAAGCCCTTCAACCCCGACCGGATGACGGAATTGGCGAAAAAGGCCACCCAGGCCCGGCGCATGACCCTGGACAACCGGGCCTTGCGCAAGGAACTCTCGGACGGCGCCACGATCATCCAAAAGCTGATCGGCCATTCCCCCGCGATGGAGCGTCTGCGCGAAGATATCCTGGATATCGGCCAGGCCGACACGCATGTGCTGATTGACGGCGAGACGGGGACGGGCAAGACCCTGGTGGCCCATGCCCTGCACGCTGTCGGACCGCGCGCCGGCAAGAAGTTCGTGACGATCTCTTGCGCGGCTTATAGCGAGGATCAATTGGCGGCGCGGCTTTTTGGCCCGGCCGAGGATGGCACGATCCCCCTATCCGAAGAGGCCCGTGGCGGCACGATCTGTCTGGAGGATATCGAGGCGCTGTCCGGCGCCCTGCAAGCCCGTTTGCTGGCGCTTATCGCCGAACAGGGCTTGCCGCCCGAGACCCGGATCATCGCGATCTGCAACCGCCACGCGCCCGATACCACGCTGGAACAGGTGCTGCGGCCCGACCTTTATTACCGGCTTGGCGCCATGACCATCGTCCTGCCCCCCCTGCGGGCGCGGGGCGAAGACATCCTGACCCTGTTCAACCGCCTGACCGAGCAGTTTTCCGAGGAATACGGCTGCGATGCCCCGCAGGTGACGGCACAAGAGGCCGCGCAGCTGTTGCAGGCGCCCTGGCCCGGCAATGTGCGGCAACTGGTTAACGTTGCCGAACGCGCGGTCCTGCAGAACCGCCGCGGGTCGGGGTCCATCGCGTCCCTGCTGATGGCCGACAACGAGGCCACCGGCCCGCAGCTGACCACCGAAGGCAAGCCGCTGAAGGACTATGTCGAGGCCTTTGAACGGATGCTGATCGACAACACGATGCGCCGCCACAAGGGCTCCATCGTGGCGGTGATGGAGGAGCTTTGCCTTCCCCGCCGCACGCTGAACGAGAAGATGGCCAAGTATAACCTGCAGCGCCAAGATTACGTCTGAGGCTCTGCCGGAAGCCCCGGGGAGGGTTTCACACCCTCCCCGGACCCCACCCGTGGGATATTTGTGAAAAGATGAATGGAAAGGGGCGCGCGGGAGACCGGCGCGCCCTTTCGATTTGCGGGGCAAGGGCGATGGCGCGCGCCTTGCGCCTTAGAGGGGCGAGACCGCCCGCAGCCGGTCCATGGCTGCCTTGGCCGCGCCTTGGTCGAGCGACTGCGCCGCAAGCGCCGCGCCCTCCCGCAGATCGCCCGCGCGCCCCGCCACCAAAAGCGCCGCCGCCGAATTCAGAAGGACGGCATCGCGATAGGCGCCCTTTTCGCCGTCCAGCAGCGCCCGGAACGCCGCGGCATTTTCGGCAGGCGAGCCGCCGATGATCGCCTCGAAAGGATGGCGGGGCAGGCCTGCATCTTCGGGCGTCACGGTGAATTCGCTCACCCCCCCGTCCTTCAACGCGGCCACGGCGGTCGGGCCGGCGATGGAAATCTCATCCGTCCCGTCCGAACCATGCACCAGCCAGGCGGCCTCTGACCCCAGCGCCCGCAGCGTCTCGGCCATCGGGCGGATCAACCGCGCGGTAAAGGCCCCGGTCAGCTGGCGTTTCACCCCGGCCGGATTTGTCAACGGCCCCAAGATGTTGAAGATCGTCCGCGTCCCCAGTTCCGCCCGCACGGGGCCGACATGGCGCATCGCCGGATGGTGCATCGGCGCCATCATGAAGCCGATGCCCGCCTCGGCCAAACAGCGCTCCACGACCTCGGGGCCGACCATGACGTTCAACCCCATCTCGGTCAGCGCATCCGCCGCTCCCGATTTCGACGACAGGTTGCGGTTGCCATGTTTCGCCACCGGCACGCCCGCGCCTGCCACGACAAAGGCCGTCGCGGTCGAGATGTTCAGCGTCCCCTTGCCATCCCCCCCGGTGCCCACGATGTCCATGGCCCCGTCAGGCGCCCGCACGGCATTGCATTTCGACCGCATGACGGCGGCCGCGGCCGCGAATTCGTCCACTGTCTCGCCCCGCGTGCGCAGGGCCATCAGGAAGCCCCCCATTTGCGCCGGCGTCGCCAACCCCTCGAACAGCGCGGTAAAGGCCGCCTCGGCCTCTGCCCGGGTCAGAGCGCGTTCGGCGGCAAGGCCGATCAGCGGTTTCAGGATGTCGCTCATGCTGTGACCGCCGCCAGGTTCAGGAAGTTCTGAAGGATCTTGTGCCCATGTTCCGAGGCGATGGATTCGGGATGGAACTGCACGCCTTCGATGGGTTTGGTCTTGTGACGCAGGCCCATGATCGTGCCATCCTGAAGCCAGGCGGTGACTTCCAGGCAATCGGGCAGGGACTGGCGTTCGACCACCAGCGAATGATAGCGCGTCGCCTGAAAGGGCGAGGGCAGGCCCGCGAAGACGCCTTGGCCCGCGTGATGCATGGTCCCCATCTTGCCATGGACGATTTCGTGACAGCGCACGACCTTGCCGCCAAAGGCCTGGCCAATCGTCTGATGGCCAAGGCAGACGCCCAGCAGCGGCACGCCGGTTTCCGCCGCAGCCAGGGCCAGCGGCAGGCAGATCCCCGCCTGATCGGGGTCGCAAGGCCCAGGGCTCAGCACGATGGCCGAGGGATTCAGCCCTAGCGCCTCTTTCACATTCAGCGCGTCATTGCGCACCACCTTCACCTCGGCGCCCAGATCGCCCAGATAATGGACAAGGTTCCAGGTGAAACTGTCGTAATTGTCGATCAGAAGCAGCATCAGCCTGTCCTTTGTGTCGCGTGGCGTCATCTGGCCAGTTTACCGATCGGTTTACCAATCTGGGGATGAACCCGGGGCCAGAGCGGGCTATAGAGATACGGGAAGACCCGGGGGCGTCAAGGGCAGGACTGCATGGCAGGGCCTGTTGCGGCGCCAAACCGGGCCAAGGACAAGGAGTTGACCGGTGGCGCGGGGATTTGCAGGCGGGATCATCTGGGGCGCGGCTTTGGTGGGGACGGGGCTGGTCGCCCTGTCACAGCTGTCGCCCATGCCCCAAGAGGCGGGCGGGACCTCGACTCCGGCCGTCGCAGAGGGGCAAGGCGAGGCGCCGGCCCCCAACCCGGCAAGCGCCCCGGCTCTCGCTCCTGTCGAAGTCCCCGCTCCTGCTGAAGCCCCCGTGGCAGAGCCGGGCCCGGCGACCAAGGCTGACCCCCAGACCGCGGCGCCTGCGGCTTCGGTCCCGGCCGAGGACGCACCCCCCGTAGCGGCCGCATCTGAAGCGACGGCCCCCCAAGCGACGGCCCCTGAGGCCGCTGTTCAAGATGCGACCCAAGCCCCGGCGCCCGCGCCCGATGGGGCTCTGACAGCGCCTCGGACGGATGGTTCGGCCTCTGGCGTGGCGGGCGAGGGCCAGACCGCCTCCCCCCCTGCGGCTGATCCGGTCGCCGAAGGCTTGGGCTCGCCCGACACCGCGTCGCAAAGCCCGCCCGCAGCGCCGCAAGACCCGGCTGCCGTCGCACCAACCGCACCCGAGGGCCAGGGGACCGCCTCCACGCCCCCCCAGACTGTTACGCCCCCCCAGGCCGCTGCGCCCGAATCGCAGTCGGCAGAGTCCAAGGCTGGCGTCCTTGCGCCGCCCTTGCCTCTGGCCGAGGCGCCCACCAATGCGCCCACCGAGGCCCTGCCGCCCCTGCCCACGACCCCCTCGGCCGAAACTGCGCCCCCCTCGCTGGCCGCCCTGGACGAGGCCCTGACCGCGCCGCCGCCCGATGCCAGCCCCGGCAGCGCGGCTCTTGGTGTCACCGAGGCGCCACAAGACCCCGCGCAAGCGCCGCAAGGGACACCGCAGGACACCGGCCTGACAGAGCCCGCCCGCCTGCCGCAACTGAGCCAAGAGCCTGACCCGGGCCTTGATCCCCAGCCCCTGCCGCAGCTGGGCGCGCCTCAGGCCGAAGCCCCCCCGGAAGCCGCCCCCGCCCCCGAGGCTGCGCCGCAGCTTGTGCAGCCCGATGATGACGGGCTTCCCGGGCAAAGGGTCGCGGGCCTGCCCCAAGCCCCGGGGCTAAGTGCCAAGCCGGCCGGGACCAAGCCCGCCGGTGATCCTTCGATCATCGTTAACGACTTGCCGCAGATCGGCGCCGATGCCGCGATGGGCATGGACCCCGCCGACACCAGCCCATTGCGCGCCTTTGCCCGGCCATTTGACGGCGCCGAGGGCAAGCCGCTTTTCGTCATCTTGCTGCGCGATGTGGGCGATCAGGGCTTGCCGCGCGACCAACTGGCGCAGCTGCCGTTTCCGGTTTCGGTCGTGATCGACCCCCTGGCGCCGGGGGCCGCGGAGGCGGCGCGGGCCTGGCGGGCGGCGGGGCAAGAGGTGGTGATGCTGGCCAATGGGCTGCCGCAGGGGGCCACGGCCGCCGATGTGGCGCAAAGCTTTCAGGCCATGGGCGCGATCCTGCCCGAGGCCGTGGCGGTGCTGGACCCGCCCGAGGCGGGCTTTCAGTCGGACAGGGCGCTTGCCACCCTGGTCCTGTCGGAAATCGCTGCCGAGGGGCGCGGGCTGCTGACCTGGGACCGCGGCTTGAACGCCGCCGATCAGATCGCGCGGCGCGACGGCCTGCCCGCGGCGCTGATCTACCGGGAGCTGGATGGCGACAATGAGAGCCAGCCGGTGATGACCCGCTATCTGGACCGCGCGGCCTTCAAGGCGGGGCAGGAAGGCGCGGTCGTGGTGATCGGTGACACGCGGTCCGAGACGGTCGAGGCGATCCTCGGTTGGGCGCTGGAGGGCAAGGGGGCCAATGTCGCCCTCGCGCCGGTGTCGGCCCTGCTTTTGGCGGGGAAATAGGGCGCTGCCCGTAACGCAGGAGGTGGGGGCGCTGCCCCCGTCCGCAAATGCGGACTCCCCCGGGATATTTGTGAAAAGATGAAATCGAGCACCTGCGCGCGGGCTTGGCCTTTTGTGGGCCGTTTGCGTTTGGGGGTCGGGAGGGTTTCAAGCGGAAGGCGACGTGCCGCAGGGCTTTCGGAGGCTGATTGGCGTCTTGGAGGGGGCGGGTGCGCTGGTCTTGGTTGTGCGGGGGCGCCGGTCCCTTGTTGCGGGGGGCCGGTTGCACAGGACGCCGATTGCACAGGTCCCGGGTGCAGATGTCCCAACTGCGCAGGACACCTGTTGCACAGCAACCCGATTGCCCAGGGGCGACTTGGCCAGGTCAGCCGCGCGCGCGCGCCCCCCGGGGCCCCTGATCAGTTGCCGCGGCGGGCGAAGTGGCCGGCGTCTTCGGCGGCGCGGCGCAAAGCCTGGCCCTTGTTCACCGTCTCTTGGTATTCGCTTTCGGGATCGCTGTCATAGACGATGCCCGCCCCCGCCTGCGTGTAAAGCTGGCCGTCTTTCAACAGCGCCGTCCGCAGCGCGATGCAGAAGTCCATCTCGCCATTGGCCGCGAAATAGCCGATGCCACCGCCATAGACGCCACGCTTTTCGGGCTCCAGCTCGTCGATGATCTCCATCGCGCGGACCTTGGGCGCGCCGGACACGGTGCCCGCGGGCATCCCCGCCAACAGGGCCGACAAAGCGTCCTCGCCGTCGCGGATCTGGCCCACGACGTTGGACACGATATGCATCACGTGGGAGTAACGTTCGACGATGAACTGTTCGGTCGGGCGCACGGTGCCGATCTTGGCCACGCGGCCCACATCGTTGCGGCCAAGGTCCAACAGCATCAGATGTTCGGCGCGTTCCTTGGCATCGGCCAGAAGATCGGCCTCCAAAGCGCGGTCCTCTTCGGGGGTCGCCCCGCGTTTGCGGGTGCCTGCGATGGGGCGGATCGTGACTTCGCCATCCCTCAGACGGACCAAGATTTCCGGGCTGGCGCCCACGACTTGAAACCCGCCGAAGTTGAAAAAGAACATGAAGGGCGAGGGGTTGGTGCGTCGCAGGCTGCGGTAAAAGGCCATGGGGGGCAGGGTGAAGCTCTGCCTCCAGCGCTGCGAAGGGACGACCTGAAAGATATCGCCGGCGCGGATATAGGTTTTCGCCTTTTCCACCGCCGCCTGATAACCGCCGGGGGGGAAGTTCGACACGGCCTCGCCCACGGGTTCTGCCTGACCCAGGTCGCGTTGCGCGGGGGGCGCGCGGTCAAGGTCGCGCAGGGCATCCATCACACGCTCTGCCGCCTGGGCATAGGCCGCGCGCGCCGACAGACCCGAGGCCACCCAGGCCGGAGCCACCACCGTGACCTCGCCCTTGACGCCGTCCAGAACCGCCACGACCGAGGGCCGCAACAAGACGGCATCGGGCAGGCCAAGGGGGTCGGGATTGGGTTCGGGCAGGCGTTCGACCAGACGGATCATGTCATAGCCCAGATAGCCGAAGAGCCCCGCCGCGATGGGGGGCAGGGCCTCGGGCAACTCGATCCGGCTTTCTGCGATCAGGGCGCGCAGGCTTTCCAGGGGCGGCAGGGCCTCGGGCGTGAAGGAGGTCGCGTCAAACCGCGCCTGGCGGTTGATGCGGGCCTTGTCGCCGTGGCATTGCCAGATCAGGTCGGGCTTCATGCCGACGACGGAGTAGCGCCCCCGGACCTCGCCGCCGGTCACGGATTCCAGCATGAAACTGTCGGCCCGCGCTTCGGCGAGCTTCAGCATCAGGGAGACCGGCGTATCAAGATCGGCGGCCAGGCGGGCCGAGACGACCTGGTTCTGACCCCGGCCCCAAGCGGCCTCGAACGTGGCGAAATCGGGCTCCAGCTTCATCTTACATCCGGCTTTGGACGGCGTTGATCACCGCCTGGTCGATGGTCAGCCCGGCATCCTGCGCCAGGGTATCGGCCGTCAGACCATAGAGGTCATTGGCCAAACCGGCCTCCAGCTGACCGGCCAGCGCCGTCATCCCGGCCTTGGCGGCATCAGAGGTCAGATCGGCTTGCGTCACGCTGTCCAGCCGGATCAGCGCCACGACGCCGTTTTCGTCGATCTTGGCGGTCTCGCCTTCCTTCAGCGCAAAGGCCTTGGCCACGGCCTCAGAGGGCAGTTCGCCCGGCACGACCGACCGCAGGGTCGAGGTGACGCGGGTGGTGATCCCAAGCGTCTCGATCCGGGCGCCCGAGGCCAGCTGAGCATCGGCCAAGGTGGTCAGGGCCCGGGCCAAAGCGTCGGCCTTTTGCGCCTCGGTCACGGCGGCAAGGGCCTTGTCATAGGGGATGGGGGCCGCGGGCAGGGCCTCGGTCACTTGCACGACCATCAGGCTGCCGTCTTCCAGCGCAAGGGACTGGGCGAAGTCGCCCGGCTCCATTTCGGCCACGGCCTTGGCGAAGGCGGGGTCCTCGGTCACGGGGTCGTTGTCGGTGGCCTCGGGCGCGTAATCGGTGGTGCCAGCGGTCATGCCCTGGTCCTTGGCGACCTCTTCGACGCTGGAGCCGCCGGCCAGCAGGTCGTCCACCGCATCGTTGCGGGCGGCGATGGCGGTGGCTGCGGATTTCAGCGCAAGGTCTTCGCGGATCTTGGGACCGGCTTCGTCATAGGGGGTGATCTGGGCGGGCAGGATCGCGTTGACGCGGAAGAGGGCGGGGCCAAGATCGGTGGGCAGGGGGCCAAGGGTGCCGGGCTCGGTCAGGGCAAAGACTGCATCGGCCGAAGGGCCAAGGTCGGTGCGCGTCACATCGCCCATGTCCACGGTGTCAAGATCAAGGCCCCGTGCCTTGACCAGATCGTCAAAGCTTTTGCCAGCGTCCAGCTCTGCCTTGGCGGCCTGGGCCTCGGCGTCCGAGGGATAGACCAGCCGTTCCACCAGGCGCTTTTCGGGGATGTTATAGGTGTCGGCGGCGGCGTCATAGGCGGCCTTCACATCGGCTTCGGCCACGGTCTGATCCTTGACCAGATCGGCGGGGCGCAGCACGGCATAGGCCACACGCTTGGCCTCGGGCCGGGTGAAGGCGTCGATATGGGCGTCATACCAGGCCTGCAGCTCGTCGGGCGTGGCCTCGGGCAGGGGGGTGGGCAGGTTGGCTTCGGTCAGGATCAGGACGGTGAAGCCACGGGCCTCTTGCGCCCAGGCGTAAAGCGCGCGGGTCAGCGCCTCGGGGGCGGTCTGGCCAGAGGCCACGGCGGCCTGCAGCACCTGGCGGGCAAGGTCTTCGCGGATGTTCTGTTCGAATTCGGCCGGTTTGAAGCCGTTCTGGTCCAGGACGCGTTCATAGGTCGCGCGGTCGAACTTGCCGTCCACGCCCTTGAAGCTGTCATTGGCCGCCACGACCTTGGCCACGGCAAGGTCGGTGGCCGAGATGCCGATGCGGGCGGCCTCGTTGGTCAGGGCGGCGTTGGACACCAGGCTTTGCAGGACCTGTCCGTCGATGCCGAAAAGCTGCGCCTGCTGGAAGGTGAATTGCTGGCCGAACTGGCGCGAGAACTGGTTGATCTGGCCCTGCAGCGCGCGGCCGTAATCGGCGGCAGAGACCTGCGTGTCGCCGACCTTGATCGCGGTGTCGACCTGGGTGCCGAATTCGGTGATCCCATAGCCGCCGAGGCCGGTGACGACCATGCCAAGGACGATCAGGCCAAAGACCGAGGCTCCGGTGCGCGAGCCCTTGCGGCGGATTTCGTCGTCGTCGCGGGGGGCGGTGCTTTTGGGCATGGCTCAGGCTCCTTTGGGCGGCATGTCGCAGCAAGTCGCAGAGGTGTAAGCGGAAAGCGTTGGCGGGGCAAGGGTGGGGTGCCGGGGTATGGGGTCGGGGGGCGCCCTTGGGCTGGGGCGGGCCTGCGGCCCGCCCCAGCCCAAGGGCGCCCAAGCGCGCGGGGGGAGCGGGGGCAAAGCCCCCGCTCCCCCCGCGCGGGCCGGTTGTTTGCGGATTTTTCTTTGAAAAATCCACAAACAACGGGCAACGCCGGTGGACAGGGCTGCGTGCCGGCCTGTCAGGGGTGGAAGTTTGCCAGCCGGTCAAACAGCGTCGCGATGCCGTCGCGGTCCACATTGGCAAAGGCGATGCGGATTTGGCGCGCGCCCTCGGGGTGGCTTGCGGGCTGAAACATCGTGCCGGGCAGCATCAGGGTCGCGGCCTTTTGCACCGCCAGCTTGCACACCGCGTCCGAGGTGTAGACCGCGCCTGAGGCATGGGCAAAGGGATGCTCCACATAGGCGAAATAGGCGCCGCAGCCCAGAAGCCGCCAGCCCTCCAGCGCGTGAAAGCCCGCCACCATGGCCGCACGCCGCGCCAGGATCTCGTCCCGCTCGCCTGCGACCCATTGGGCAAGGTTCTGCATCCCCCACAGCGCCGCGATCTGGCCCAACTGGCTGGGGCAAATCGCCACGGTGTCCAGAAATTTCTCGACCTCGGCCAGGCGGGCGACACTGGCCACCACGGCGCCCACCCGGTGCCCGGTCAGGCGGTAGGCCTTGGAGAAGGAGTAAAGCTGGATGAAGCAATCCGCCCAATCGGGATCGGAAAAAAGATCATGCGGGCGGCCGGTCCGGCTGTCAAAATCGCGGTAGGTCTCGTCCAGGATCAGCGCGATCCCCTGCGCGCGGGCCAGATCACGGAAGGCGGCCACCAGATCTGCCGGATATTCCACCCCGCCCGGGTTGTTGGGCGACACCAAGACGATGGCCTTTGTCCGGTCCGTGATCAGCGCCGCCGCCCGGGCCGGGTCGGGCAGCAGGTCGGGCCCCGTGGCCAAAGGCACCGACCGCACGCCCTGCATGTCCAGCCACATCTTGTGATTGAAATACCACGGCGTCGGAAGGATGACCTCGTCCCCCGCCCCCGCCAGCGTCGACATCACCGCCGTGAAGGCCTGGTTGCAGCCTTGGGTGATCGCCACCTGCTCGGGCGCAATCACGCCGCCATACCCCAGACTCCAGCGCAAGGCGATCTCGGCGCGCAAGGTAGGCAGGCCCAGCACGGGCCCATAAAGATGCGCCGCAGGGTCGTTCAACGCGGCCTCGGCAATCGCCTGACGCAGCGCCAGCGGCGGCAGGTCGACGGGCGCCGCCTGCGACACGTTGATCAGCGGGCGATCCGCCGGAAAGGTCAGACCCGCAAGCCAGCGCCGCGCCTCCATCACCGGAGGAGGATCGGTGGCGGCCATCGCGGGGTTCAGGGGCAGAAGGGTCATGTCTCTCTCCGGTCTTTGGCCCACCTTAACCACGGGAAAAGCCCGGGGGAAGCCTGTGGATGCTTTGTGGACAAGCCGGGGGCCGAATCGTGCGACCCTGGCGCGCGTTGTGGTGGACGCGGCCCCCTGCCACAGGATATGGTGGTCTTGGCCCCAGGTCAGGCGGCACGCCGGGACTTCTCCACAGGCTTGTTCCCGCCTTGCCCGGGCCGTTCCGCTTCGCTATGCGAGGGGGCTTGACCATAGGAGCCAGGGGCAGACCATGAACGACATCGCGCCGATCAAAGCCAATCTCCCCGCCGCCCCCGAAGCCGAGGTTCTGCCCCATAACATCGAGGCCGAACAGCAGCTTCTGGGCGCGATCCTGACCAACAATGACGTTTACGACCGGATTTCCAGCCTGGTGAAAGCCGAGCATTTCTATGACCCGCTGCATGCCCGCATCTTTGAACGCATGGCCGCGCGGATTCAAAAGAACGCGCTGGCTTCTCCGGTGACGCTGAAACCCTTCTTCGAGGATGACCCGGGACTGAAAGAGCTTGGCGGGCCGTCCTATCTGGTGCGTCTGGCGGGGGCTGCGATCAGCGCCTATGCGGCGCGCGATTACGCGCAGATGATCTATGACCTGGCCGTCCGGCGTGAGCTGATTGGCCTCGGCCGCGATATCGTCGCCAAGGCCGCCAAGGTCGAGGTCGACAACGAGCCCAAGGACCAGATCATCGACGCCGAGCAAAAGCTTTACAAGCTGGGCGAACAAGGCGTGGCGGAACGCGGCTTCCAAAGCTTTCTGAAAGCCGTGACCGAGGCGGTGAACGTCGCCAATGCCGCCTATCAGCGCGACGGCGGCCTTGCGGGGATTTCGACTGGGCTGGTGGACCTTGATAAAAAGCTGGGCGGGCTGCACCCCTCTGACCTTTTGATCCTGGCCGGGCGTCCGTCGATGGGCAAGACCTCGCTTGCCACCAACATCGCCTTCAACATCGCCAAGGCGCACAAGCGTGGTCGCCTGCCCGATGGCGGCGAAGGCACGGTCGAGGGCGGCGCGGTGGGCTTCTTCAGTTTGGAAATGAGCGCGGAACAGCTGGCCGCGCGTATCCTGTCGGAAGCCTCCGAAGTGCCCTCGGAGCAGATCCGCCGCGGTGACATGACCGAAGGCGAGTTCCGCCGTTTCGTCGAGGCCGCCAAGAGCCTTGAAAGCTGCCCGATCTATATCGACGACACGCCTGCCTTGCCGATTTCTCAGGTCGCCGCCCGGGCCCGCCGGTTGAAGCGGACCCATGGGCTGGATGTGCTGGTGATCGACTATCTGCAGCTGCTGAAGGGCCATTCCAAGGACAACCGGGTGCAGGAAGTCAGCGAAATCACCCAAGGGCTGAAGGCGATTGCCAAAGAGCTGAACATCCCGGTGATCGCGCTGTCGCAACTGTCGCGTCAGGTGGAAAGCCGCGAGGACAAGCGGCCTCAACTGTCCGACCTGCGGGAATCGGGCTCGATCGAGCAGGACGCCGATGTGGTGATGTTCGTTTATCGGGACGAATACTACAAGGAACGCGAAAAGCCGGGCGATCATGAACTTGACAAGATGGCCGCCTGGCAGGTCATCATGGAGCAATGCCACGGCAAGGCCGAGGTTATCATCGGCAAGCAGCGCCATGGGCCGATCGGCTCGGTTGAGCTGTCGTTCGAGGGCCGCTTCACGCGGTTTGGCAACCTCGCCAAGGCCTGGCAAGGTGGCGGCGGCGGGAGCGACTACTGATGGACCTGTTGCTGCGGGGCAAACGTGTCGTGGTGACGGGCGGCGGGTCCGGCATCGGCGGGGCGATCAGCCGGTGCTTGGCCGAAGAGGGCGCGGTGCCGGTGATCCTGGCCCGCCGCGCGCCCGAGGCGGAGTTCCTGGCGGCCACGGGGGCCGAGTTCATTCAGGTGGACCTGTCCGATGAGGATCAGGTGGCGCGGGCCGCTTTGGCTGCACGCAAGGACGGCCCGATCTACGGCCTGGTGAACAACGCGGGCACCAATGACGGGGTGGGCATCGGGGCCGGGATGGCGGCGTTTCGGGCGTCTTTGGATCAGAACCTGATGCATTACTATGGGCTGGTCCATGCGCTGGAGGCCGATTTGCGCAGCCAACGCGGCGCCATCGTCAACATCAGCTCGAAGACGGCCGTGACGGGGCAGGGGACGACCTCGGCCTATGTGGCGGCCAAGGCCGCGCAACTGGGGCTGACGCGGGAATGGGCGGCGGCTTTTGCGGGCGACGGCGTGCGGGTCAATGCGGTGATCCCGGCCGAGGTCATGACGCCGATGTATGAAGCCTGGCTGAAGACCTTCGACGATCCGGCCGCGCAAGAGGCCAAGATCACCGCGCGTATTCCGCTGGGCCACCGCATGACCGAGGCCACCGAGATCGCGGCGGCGGTGGCCTTTGCCCTGTCGCCCCGGTCGGCCCATACCACGGGGCAATGGCTTTATGTCGATGGCGGCTATACCCATCTGGACCGCGCGCTGGACCGATAGCGCCCCAAGATGCAGAGCGCCGGGGGGCTCGCCCCCCGGACCCCCGAGAGATATTTGCGTCAGTATGAAAGGGGAGGGGCGTCTTTCACCCTGGCTTCGGCCTGCTGGGCTGGGGTCAGAGGGGGGCTGTCTGCCCTTCGCGGCTGACGCCGTCCCCCCGAGGAGCATTTGCGCAAGTCTGAAAGGGGAAGGGCGCGCGTTGCGTTGATGTCCTGGCGGGTCGGGAGCTCGGGTCGATCTGCAAATGGGGGCCTGCCCCTTTCGGACACAGCCGTTTTGGGGCCAAGCCTTCTTCGGGCACAGCCCCTTTCGGCCTCCTTGGTGCAAGGCCCCAGCGGCAAAGCCGCTCTTCCCCTTTCCCGAAATATCCCCGCCGGAGGCAGCGCCCGAGCCGGTTGGCCGCAGGCCAGAGGCGAGAGAAACGTCTTGCGCCGCAGGCGCTCCTTTTGGTTTTGGCCGCGTTGGTTTTGGCCGCGTTGATTTTCGCCGCTCGGGCCGGGCTGCCAGCCTCGAAAACCGCCCGACCAAATTGCGGGGCCGCAGAAATTAAAAAGCGAGGCCCGAGGGCCCCGCCATGGTCTTGGGCGACGGTCTGGCTTACTTCGGGCCGACCATCATCACCATCTGCTTGCCCTCAAGCTTGGGCATCGACTCGATCTTGCCGGCATCGCCCACATCGGCTGCGACACGCTTCAGCAGCTCCAGCCCCAGTTCCTGGTGCGCCATCTCGCGGCCCCGGAAGCGCAGGGTCACTTTGACCTTGTCGCCCTCTTCAAGGAACTTCAGCACCGAGCGCATCTTGACTTGGTAATCATGATCATCCGTGCCCGGACGGAACTTGATTTCCTTGATCTCGATGATGTGCTGCTTTTTGCGCGCTTCGGCCTCGCGCTTTTGCTGCTCATACTTGTATTTGCCGAAGTCCATGATCTTGCAGACCGGCGGTTCGGCATTGGGCACGATCTCGACCAGATCCAAGCCCGCCTCTTCTGCCATGGCCATCGCACGGGCGGGCGTCACGACGCCCACATTCTCGCCATCCGCGCCTATCAGGCGGATTTCCGGGGAGCGGATGCGGTCATTGATGCGCGGGCCGGTTTCGCGTTGCGGCGGAGCGTTATGAGGACGGCGTGCCAGAGTCGTGATCCTTTCAAGGTTTCAACGCGCGCAACATAGTCCTGTAATCGCCGGGCTTCAACCCGGCATCGCAAGGCCCCCTGCCGTCCCCGGAAGCGGGGGCGACAGATTGGTGGCCCCAGCCCCCGGCCCCCCGGATTCAGGGTCCCTGATCCCTGTCCGGATACTGGGCACTTGGCTGCAGCGATTGGCTCTCCGCTGCCGGCTTCGGAGGCGGCGGAGGGTTGGAAGCTGCGGGGGGGTGGAAAGGGCGGGGGTGGAGAAGAGTTCGGGGTGGCTGGTGGGTCCGGTTCGTGCATCGGCCATTTCCGCGCCCGGCTGTGCTGCAGGTGTCACCTGGCGTGCCCAAGCGTCATGACCCCGTCGCCAGCGCGGCCGCTGCGCAATGTCCGGCCCGAACTCATCTTGGGCCGTGGCGGGGGCACGCTCTTGGTTTCGGGGGCGGAGGGCAAGGAAAGCCGCCACGGATGGGCGATGAAGTGCCAAGTCCTTGCCGCGACGCAGCATTTGCCCTTTTCCTTTTCGATACAACCTGTCATAGCCGCCTCATCCTAAACTGTCGGTTAACGGAGACCAGACATGAACAAGAAACTCCTTCTCGCGATCATCGTGATCGCTGCTGCCGGCGGCATCTGGTGGAAGACCTCCAAGCCCGCCGCCGCCCCCGAAGCCGCCTCGACCGAAGCCGCCTCGACCGAAGCCGCTCCGGCTGCGACCACCGAAGCCGCTCCGGCTGCGACCACCGAGGCTGCTCCGGCTGCGACCACCGAGGCTGCTCC
>NZ_JAPDGS010000006.1 GCF_025950525.1 Stagnihabitans lacustris
CGCCTCAGTGTATCTGCTTGTCTTCATTCGGAATCTCCTCGTTCATCTTGGCGAGAAAATTCTACTTATCCAGCCCCGTTAAGAATGGGGGGGATTACCATTGCGTCATGCCGCTAGGCGCGGCTCCGATCCTGTCGCGCAGAGCGCGGCATCTGACGGAGCAGGACTTGACGGGCCATCCACAACTGCGCCCGATCCTGCTGCAGGCCGGGCGGGAGGGCAACCACAGCGACCCGATTGTCTCGCCACAGCACGCTGTCTGGACTGGGGCCGGGACTGAGCCCGCGGGCGACACAGGCCGGGTTTCGCGGCAGCCTCTGCGCAGCCTATGGCCCCCCTTCCCACAGGGTCCTGTCCGCCCGACAGGCGCGCTGGCTTCGGGACCAAGGGCGGACAGGTCCTGCCCTCCTTTTCGCCTGTCGGCCGATATCGCCCGCCCCTCTTTCCATGTGCGGCCCTGTCACGGCTGGCTGTCATGCACCCGGGGCCATTTCGCCAACTTCGCCCCCCGGTTGCCGCCGGGCCGCAGGGCACTATCTGACAAGGGGGAGAAGCCATGCTGATCGTCACACAGACCACCGTCCTGAACCCCGCGGTCCTGGAAACCCGCAGCCTGCCGAAGAAATTCTTCGGCCGTGTGCTGGTGCTGCCACGGGGGGCCACCCCGGGCCAATGGCTGCGGCTGGTCGTGGAAATCCAGCTTCTGCGCTATCTGCTGACCCTGACGCCCTTTGTGGTCATCCCCTTTGCCTCACGCGACCTGGCCTTGCCGGTCATGGAGGCCCCCGCGCTGATGCTTTTGTTGATCGGCCTTGTCGAACTTCGGGTGCTGCGGCGGTCAAAGGCGGTGCGCGCCCGCGCGATCACCGAGGACGAGGCCGCCCGGCGTCTGGATCTGCTGTCGTTTCGCGCCCGGGCCTGCCTGCGCCGGATCGCGGCCCTGCATGACGTGACCGAGGGGCAGTTGCGCCTTGTCGTCGAACAATCGCCCTTGGCCCGGCTTCCTCCCCTGACGCTTGTTTCGGTGCAAAGCGACCAGCCTGAACCGCATCTGTTGGCGTTGGACGCGCAGGACCGCGCCGTCCTAAGCACGCTGTTCGATCACGATTTCACCGAAAGGGACCTTCTGGTGACGAACCAGCGCGACGACATCTATATCCGCGACATCGCGCAAGAGGCCCGGGCGGTCTCGGCCCAATCGCGGTTGGCGGCCTTTCTGGACAAGCGCGAGGCAAGCGCATGAGCGTCAACGCCACCACCGTTTCGGCAGGCGAGGCGCTGCGGGTGCTGCAGGCGGGCTGGGACGCGCAGCAATCGGGGGGGATGACAGTGTCCTGGATGCTGCATGGTCGCCCCGGGGTCGGCAAGACCGAACTGGTGCAGACGCTCGCCAACCGGATCGGGGCCGAGCTATACGACCTGCGCCTGACCACGATCGAGCCGCAGGACCTGCGCGGCCTGCCCTATTTCGACCATGCCCGCGCCAAGACGATCTGGTATCGCCCCGAGGATCTGCCGGACACTGACGCCCCGGCGATCCTGTTCCTGGACGAGCTGACCGCCGCCGCCCCCGCGCTGCAACCCACGGTCTATGGGCTGTTGCAAGAGCGCCGCGTGGGCCGCCACCGTCTGCCGGCCCATGTGATGATCGTGGCGGCGGGCAATCAGGTCGAGGATGGCGCCATCGCCTATGATATGGGCACCGCGCTGAGTGACCGGCTGATCCATATGATCGTGCAGGCCAATCCCGACGACTGGGTCAAGAATTACGCCGTACCCGCGGGCATCCATCCCACAGTGACGGCCTTTATCCGCACCCGCCCCGACCTGCTGGAGACGACAGAAGCCAGCCTTCGCCGCGGTCAGATGATCGCCTGCACCCCGCGCAGTTGGACCCGCGTCAGCCAGATCATGTCCAGCGTGCCGGACCGCGCCCTGCGGCAGGTCATGATCTCGGGCACGGTCGGGCTGGCTGCGGCGGCGGAATTCGCGCTGATGGCGGATGACATCGCGGCGACGGTGCGGATCGACGAGATGCTGGCCCTGCCAAGGCCTGACCGCGCCGCGCTTTATCCCGGCAGTTTGCACGGCCTGACCGCGCTGGTCTGCGGCCTTGCCGGAGCCGTGACGGAACGGACCCTGCCCGCCGCCATCGAGATGCTGGCCGATCTGCGGGGCCTGAAAGCTCCGGCCTTTCAAGGCCTGCCCTTGAGTGAACTGGCCAGCTTTGGCTTCGAACTCCTGATCACGCGGGCACTGGACAAGGGCTGGCAAGAGGTCTTTGCCCAATCCGCAGCCTATGCCGATTACGCAGGCCAGCGGCGGGCCGCTGGCCTGCCATGACCCGCGCCGCCCGCGCCTTGGCCCATCTGGCAGAGGTCGATGCGACCCTGGCGGTTCTGGCGCTGTGGTGCCGCCACCGCGACGACATGGGGGTCACGCGGACGGCGGGCGACACGATCACCTATGGCCCCGCCTTCGACCGCCTGGGGCTGCCGGAACAAGTGGGCCTTGTCGCCCATCACGTGCTGCATGTGGCCCTGCGTCATTCCGCCCGTCAGGCCGCGCTGACCGAAAGGCTGGGCGATGGCTTTGACGCGGCGTTGTTCGGTCTGGCCGCCGATGGCATCCTGAACCAGACGCTTGTGCTGGCAGGCCATGCCATCCCGCGCCCCGCCGTGCTTTTGACCGACCTTCTGGCGCAAGCAGGGCTGCCCGACCAAACCCCCATCGCCGCGCTTGAGGCCTGGGATGTCGAGCGTCTGGCCATGGCTTTGCACCGCGACCCCAAGCAGGCCGAGCGGCTGCGGGATTGGGGCAAGACACGGGGCTTTCAGGTCGACCTGTCCACCGGCGCGCCCCAAGACGAGGGCAAGGGCCAATCCACCGCGGACTGGCGCAACCATGTGCTGCGCGCCTTTGAGGCCGGGCGCAAGGCGGGGTCCGGCATCGGCCGGCTTGGCGCGATCCTGGCCGATCTTGCCCCCGAAAGCACCCCCTGGGAGATCCTTTTGCGCGGCATCCTGGCCCGCGCCCTGACCGAAAACCCGCGCGTCAGTTGGCGGCGGCCCTCGGGTTCGTGGATTGCCCGCATGGCCGCAGCCCAAGACGGCGCCGTCCCGGTCTTCGAGCCCGGGCGCCAAAGGATGGACAACAGGCCGCGGATCGTGGTGGGCCTTGATACCTCCTCGTCGATCGACGCCCAGACGCTGCGGCTTTTTGCGACCGAGGCCGAAGCGATTGTGCGCCGGACCGGGGCAGAGGCGCATCTTCTGGCCTTTGACGAAGCGGTCTTCGCGCAGGGCAAGCTTGGACCTGCGGGGTGGGACCTGCCCCTGCGCCAAGGCGGCGGCACCGATTTCAACGACCTGTTCCAGAAGGCCGGCGCCCTTGGCCCCTCGATCCTTGTGGTCCTGACCGATCTGGATGCGCCCCTGCCACCCGCGCCGCGGTTCCCGGTCCTTTGGGCCGTCCCCCATGAGATGCCCGCCCCGTCCTATGGGCGCCTTTTGCGGCTGACGTGACACACAGCCGTCCCGGACCTCGCCTGATATCACGGCATCGTCATGTGCCGGATTGGACCACTGCTCTAGGTTAACGCCAACCAAGCGGAGTTTCCCGATGCGGTTTGTCGCAGCCCTTGTCGGGCTTTTCCCCCTGCCTGCCCTGGCGCAGGACTGGAATACCGAGCCTGCGAATGCGCCCTATGTTGCGGCCTTTGCCGGGCAGACCCGGGCGCCTGTCTTGCCCGATGTCGCCCTGACCGTCACGCCGCTGGCCCAGGGGCTGGAGCATCCCTGGGGCATGGAGGAACTGCCCGATGGCCGTTGGCTTGTCACCGAACGCCCGGGGCGGATGCGGATTGTGGGCGATGCGGTGTCAGCCCCGATCCAGGGCCTGCCGCCGGTGCATGCCGAGGGGCAAGGCGGGCTTCTTGACGTGGCCATCGCCCCCGACTTCGCCCAGACCCGCCGGATCTGGTGGTCTTATGCCGAACCGCGCGGGGCCTTGAACGGCACCGCGGTTGCCACCGGGGTCCTGTCCGCCGACGAGACACGGGTGCAGGATGTGCAGGTGATCTTTGCGCAGCAGCCCGGTTGGGCCTCGGATGCGCATTACGGCGGGCGGCTGGCCTTTGCCCCCGATGGCGCGCTGATCCTGACGACCGGAGAACGTTCGGACCGCCGCGCGCGGGTTCAGGCGCAGGACCCCGCCAGCCACCTGGGCAAGGTCATCCGGCTGAACCCGATGGGCGGGCCTGCGCCGGGCAATCCCGCCCTGCCGGGCTGGGCGCCCGAGGTCTGGTCCATCGGCCATCGCAACGTGCAGGCAGCGGGCTTTGGCCCGGATGGCCAGCTTTACACGATCGAACACGGGCCGCTGGGCGGCGACGAGCTGAACCGGCCCCAGGCTGGGCGCAATTACGGTTGGCCCATCATCACCTATGGGCTGGAATATTCCGGCGCAGCCATTGGCCAGGGCCAAACCCGGGCCCCGGGGATGGAGCAGCCGCTTTACTACTGGGACCCTGTCATAGCGCCCTCGGGGCTGGTCTTTTATGACGGGGCGCTTTTCCCCGATTGGCAGGGCAGCTTGCTGGTGGGGGCCCTGGCCGGCCAGGCGCTTGTGCGCCTGACGTTGGAGGGCCAGACGCTGCAGGGCCAGGCCATCACCGGTGAAGCACGTTACCTGCAAGGCATGGCGCGCATCCGCGATGTGGCCGTTTCCCGCGACGGCGCCGTGATGATCCTGACCGACGAAGACAACGGCGCCTTGATTAGACTGACCCCGCAAGACTGACCCCGCAAGACTGACCCCCAAACCCTGACAGGAGAGCAAGATGACCCGACTGACCCGCCGCATGGTTCTGGCCTCTGGCGCGGCCGCGAGCCTTACGCCCTTTCTCGCCCAGGCTCAGGCGCCGATGCTGGGCGCCTCGACGCCGCTGCATTACCGCTTCACACTGGGGGCGTTCGAGGTGACACCCCTGCTGGCGGGCACCGGCACCCGCGACAAGCCGCAAGAGACCTTCGGCCTGAACGCCACGCCCGAGGAATTTGCGGCTTTGTCGGCCGAGAACCTGATCCCCGCCGACCGCAGCCAGAATTTCTTTACCCCCACCCTGGTGAACACCGGCAAGGAACTGGTCCTCTTTGACACCGGCCTGAACCCCGAGGGGCTTTTGGCCGCCCTGACCTCGGCGGGCTATACGGCCGATCAGGTCGACGTCGTGGTCCTGACCCATATGCATGGCGACCATATCGGCGGCATCGCGGGCGCGGCGGGCGTGACCTTCGCCAAGGCGCGCTATGTGACCGGCGCCATCGAGCACAACCACTGGTCGGGCGCGGCAAACGAGGGTTTCGACAAGCTGATCAAGCCCCTGAATGACAAGTTCACCTTTCTGGATGCCGGGCAGGATGTGGTATCCGGCATCACTTCGGTCGAGGCTTACGGCCATACACCGGGCCATTTCGCCTATCACATCGAAAGCGCGGGCCAGAGGTTGATGTTGACGGCTGACATGACGAACCACGCGGTCTGGTCCCTTGCGCGGCCGGATTGGGAGGTGAAGTTCGACATGGACAAGACGGCCGCAGCCACCACGCGGCGGCGGATTCTGGGGCAGTTGGCGGCCGACAAGACGGCTTTCGTCGCCTATCACCTGCCCTTTCCGGCGCTGGGCTATGTCGAGACCCGCGGCGAGGGCTTTGCCCATATCCCCATGTCTTACCAGCTGATTATGGGCTGACACCAAGACAGGGCGGCAGCAGCCCGGCCAAAGCCGCTGCCGGTCTTGGCCCGGGTGCATTTCCGGCGCTGCACCCGCCGGAAATGCATCTGGGCCAAGGCGGTCAACCGATCCCGGCGTTTTTCAAAAGGCGTTCTCAACGCCGACAGGCGAAAGATCTGGCAGTCTCGTGAGGGCGGGCGCAGACTTGGCGCCTGCCGGGCGGGCCGGTCTTGCGGAGGCCTTGCGTGCCGGAACACCAGGCGACGCCGGAACACCAAGCGACGCCGGAACACCAAGCGACAATGCGGAACCCGCGGCCCGGTTCCCTTGACTCGTCTGCCCCGCTGCGCTACGGCCCGTGCAAGGTGCCGGGCACCTGCCGCCTGCGGACACAAGTCACGGTGAAGCCCGGATCGCGACGATATCTTACCCTCGACGCATTTCGCGTGGTGGACAATGCAGGCTCCCATCCAGATCGAAATGCCTCATCAGAGGAGTAAGCGATGTCGGTCCGGCGCGCTGTCCCACAGGACAATCCCTTTCTGACCGCCCCCATCGGGCGGTTGTTTTTGTCGAATACCCTTCCCATGGCCCTGGTCATGTCGATGGGAGGTCTTCTGAACGTGGTCGACGGCGTCTTCGTCGGGCGGTTCATCGGGGCCGAGGCGCTTGCGGCGGTCAGTCTTGCCTTTCCGGTGGTCATGCTGATCTCTGCGCTGACGACACTGGCGGGGGGCGGCATGTCAAGCCTGCTGGCGCGATCTCTGGGGGCTGGGGATCGCGTCGCGGCGGCACGGGTCTTTGCCGGGGCGCATGGGTTGGTGGTGGGGATCGCGGCCCTTCTGGTGGGGCTGTGGGCGCTGTTCGGTCAGGCGCTGCTGATGCGGATGGCGGCCGGAAATGTGCCGCTGGCCCAGACGACCGGGGCCTATCTGTCCATCCTGATCTGGGCTGTGCCGGTCCAGCTCTTGCTTGGACTGCACGCTGACGCCCTGCGCGTCGAGGGCCGGGCCGGCGCGATGGCTGCGCTGTCCGTTCTGGTGAACCTGTTCAACATCGGCGCGAACTGGCTGGGGATCGTCATCCTTGGCCTTGGGATTGCCGGCTCCGCCTTGGGAACCGTCGCGGCGCAGGTCCTTGGCCTTGCGCTGGCCCTTGCCCTGCGAGCCCGAGGGCCGGGACTCCTTCCGCTGGGCACCCTGCGGCAAGAGAGCTGGTTTGCGCAATGGCGGCCGATCGTCACCCTGGGCCTGCCCCTGTGTCTGAGCTTCCTGGGCATCGCCCTGGTCGCCAGCATGGCGATGCTGGCGCTGCGGCAGCACGCTGCCGCCTATGACACGTCGATCGCGGCCTATGGCGCGGTCACGCGGCTTTTGAGCCTGGCCTTCCTGCCGCAGTTGGCGATTGCCTTGGCCTTGCAAGCCATCGCGGGCCAGAATGTCGGAGCCGGGCAGGGCGTGCGTGCCGTCGCGGCCCTGCGGCTGTCGATGACGGCGGCCTTGCTGTGGTGTGGAGCGGTGGCGTTGACCGGGCTTTTTGCCGGACAGGTGGTCAGCCGCTGGTTCACCAGCGATCCGCACGTGACCCTGGCGATCGTCGCAATCCTGCGGCCCATGCTGGCGCTTTACGTCTTTGCCGGTCCGATCCTTGTGCTGGCCATGTATCTGCAGGCGCTTGGTCAGCCTGGTTGGACGGCCGCACTGACCCTGGTGAAGCCATGGGTGCTGATGCCCCTTCTTATCCTTGGACTTTCCGCCCGGTTCGGGGTGGCGGGGATATGGCTGGCCTTTCCCATGGCGGATGCGGTGGTCCTGCTGATTGCGGTGACGATCGGGCGCGCCATCCTGCGCGGCGCGACGGCGCCCGGCACGGAGGAAGCGGCATGACCATCGACGAGGCCAAGGCGCAGGCAAAGGCCCTGCGCGCCGCCCTCGAGGCCCAGGGCCACGCCATCAGCCATGCCCAGGCGCTGGAACTTGTGGCCCGCCAGCACGGCGCCCGGGACTGGAACACGTTGCACGCCAGATTGGCGCTGCGCAATGCGCCGCCCGAATTGGGCCTTGGTGACAGGGTGCGGGGGCTCTACCTGGGTCAGGCTTTCGCGGGCCGGATCATCGGCCTGTCGGGCCCCTTGACCCACCGGCTGATCGAGATCCGCTTCGATCAGCCGGTCGATGTGGTCCGGTTCGAGAGCTTTTCGAACCTGCGCAGTCAGGTCCGGTCTGTCATCGACGAAACCGGCCGTTCCCATCGCAAGACCTCGGATGGCGCGCCACAATTGATCGTCCAGCGGGACAGCAGGTAGGCCGGCGCGGGGGCCTCTTGACCCGCCATCGCAGCTTCGAAAGCCGCGCGGCCCATGTCGAAATAGGGCAGGGCCATGGTCGAAAGACCGGGCCGCAACAGTCAGCAGAAAGGCTCTTCGTTGTCAAAGCTCCTCTCGGCCAGGTCATGGCCGATGCGCAAGCCCGCCCCGGCCGCCGCCAGATAGACCTGCGGCGTCTGGGTGTCCTGATCCTGGACCTTGAACAGCATCAACGGCTTGCCATGGTGCCAGGCGGCCTCTTGCGCGCCGCCACGCTGAATAGCCCCCGGCGGTCGATCTCTTTTTGGATGCGCAGCGGGTGGTTTCGGCCACCAGCGGGTCCTTGTTCATCGCCCGCGACACGGTCTTCACCGAGGTCCCCGCCGCCTGTGCCACCTGCTTTTGCGTCGCCAATGGATCGTTGCCCCCAAAGCCCGACCTTTGGCACGGGTCAAATGCCGCGCAGGCGGGGCAGGGCGCGCCCATCCGGGCCGAAAAGATGCAGCCGCGCCGGATGGGCGGCAAAGCGCAGGCTTTGGCCCGGAAGACCCGAGGTCTCGCCAGGCCGTTTCACGATCATCAGCTTGGGGGCGGACGGGGTCTCGACATGGGCCTGGGTGTCTTCGCCCAGCTCTTCGGCCACCGGGATGCGGGCCTGCAAGAGGGGGGGGCGGCCGTGATGGACAGGTGTTTGGGGCGGATGCCAAGGCGCAAATCGCCCTCTGGTGCGGGTTCCCAGGCCTGCCGCAGCGCCGCCCGGCGCGCTGCGGCAGGGCAAAGGTGCTTCGCCAGAGCGCCGATGAACCGCGCGACAAAGACGTCGGCGGGATGGTGATACAGCGTCATCGGCGTGCCGACCCGGGCCACGCGCCCGCCCGCCAGCACCCCGATCCGATTGACCAGCGTCATGGCCTGGTCATGGGTGACATGGATCACCGACTGTTTCAGCCGCGCGATCTCCAGCCGGGGCGCCACCCGCAAAAAGGCATCCGGGTTCGACAGGGGCGCGTCAAAAAGGAAGACCCCGGGATTGCGGCAGATGGCGAGGCAGGGACATTCGGCCAGGGTGGTTCTGTGGTCGGCTTCGCGGTGCAGGAGGCTGGCAAAGGTCCGCCCCGAGGCGCCATCCGCCGCATCGGTCGTGTGGTGCAAGATCACGCCGCCCGCCTTGTCCCTTGTGCCAATGACCCTCTGCAGGCCCCCATCCGGGCCGGGGACCACATGGGGGTCGCGGACATCGCTCCAGAGGCCCGGGCCCCGCGGCAGATCGGGCAGGATCGTCGCAGGCGCCGCGGTGACGCCATCCGGGACCAGGGCGGTCCGCTGGAACTCGGGCGGCTGGCGTCATCGTCGGTGAAAACGACCCGCAGAAGGCCGCGCCCAAGGGGGCGTCTGCGGTCGGCTGGCTGGGGATCAACAGGATCGGCTGATGGGTCCAATGGATCAGGTCGGTCGAGGTCGCATGGCCTCAATGCATGTCGGACCAGCGCAGCGCATGGGGATGATGCGGATAGAACAGGTGATCGGCCCCCCGGCCCGGCAAAGCCCTTGGGGTCGTTCATCCAGCCCATGAGCGGGCGAAAGCGGATGCCCTGCGCCAGGTCGTGCCGCGCTGCCCGGGCCAGGTGCAGACCCGTGATGCCCGGTGCCCCGTCAAAAGCATAAAGCATCCCGTCAGCCTCTGTCGGGTTCCAGGTCAGGTTTGCCTTGGCCTCGATCCCCCGGGGCAAGGTCGAAAAGGGTGAGGCCGGGCGCGGTCGCATGGGCCAGGACTTGGGAGCCAAGCGGCAAGCTGGCCTCGGCCTTCAGCGGTTTCAGTCACAGATGCAGGCGTGTCGATGGGGTCAGGGTCATGGCGATCTGACGTGGAAGGATGGCCTTGGTCATGTTCATCCCTTGATGGCCGAACCGATGAAGGACGAGACGAACCAGCGCTGAACGCCGAGACACAGCGCCAGCACTGGCAGCAGGTGCCACCGGGTCTTGAGGCGAGGAGGCTTGAACGGCGCCCTTCCAGTCTTGCCCCTCCAGTCCTGCCCCGGGCAAGACTTGCGCGGACAAGACTGGCCCTGCCAGCATGGGCGTTGCGACCTCTATTCCGTGGGGGGCGCCCGCCCGTCTTGCAAAGCTTTCCCCGGGCGCCAGGGCCGAAGAGGCAGCGCCCGCCCATCATGGGAGGACCGGCCATCCCCCCAAGTCGGTCCTTGCGACCTTTGGCTAGCGCAGGCCGTTCAGGATCAACGCGATGCCGCCCAGGAATTCGGCGCGGTCGTCATGGCTGGACAGCCGGGCCGAGAGGCTGCGGATAAAGGCGAAGTCGGTGGCGTCCAGCGCCTGCCAGCTGGCGGCCACCTCATCCAGAAAGGTCGTGCGGTCCTGGCCAATGGCGCGGTTGGCGGCGTTCTGGCGGCTTTCGGACAGGATATAACTGCCCAGCAGGGTCGCCCCGGTGAACTGCCGGTCCGGCGCCACCTGCAGCGCCTGAAGCTGGCGGCCCAATGCCTCGTAGAGCCGCAACAGCGCCAAGGGCGGCGGGGTCCGCGTCAAGGGGCCGCCCAGCCAAGGATGCGCGTCCAACAGGTCATAGACCCACAGCGCGATCTGGGGAATCGCCTCGGCCGGCGCCCCCATCGGCGCGGGCAAGGCGCGGACCATCACATCGGCGGCCTCGGCCAAAAGGTCCTCCTTGTTGGCGATGTGCCAATACAGCGTCCCCGGACCCGTCGCCAAACGCGAGGCCAGAACGCGGAAGGTCAGGCCCTCTTCGCCCGTCTCGTCCAGCACCTCGATCGCCGCCGCGATGATCTGGCCGCGCGACAGGCCCCCGGCCCGGCGGTTTACCTTGATATCGTCCGGCATCGACTTCCCCCGCTTGACTCGTGTGGAACGGCGTTCCATATAGCGGCAATGGAACGACGTTCCACCCTTGTCGCAGAGGTTTCCCATGAACACCATCGCAATCATCGGCGCGGGCCTTGGCGGCCTTGTGCTGGCCCGCGTCCTGCATCGGAACGGCATTGCCGCCACCGTCTATGAGGCCGATGCCTCGCCCCAGGCCCGCACCCAGGGCGGGATGCTGGACATCCACGAAGCCAACGGCCAGGCCGCCTTGAAGGCCGCCGGGGCCTATGACGCCTTTGTGTCGATCATCCATCCGGGCGGTCAGGCCACGCGCATCATCGACCCCCAGGGCTGGGTCTTGCTGGACGAGGCCGATGACGGCTCCAGCCACCGCCCCGAAGTGCCGCGCGGCGCGCTGCGCCGCATCCTGCTGGAGGGTCTTCCCGCGGGTTGCGTGCAATGGGGCCACAAGCTGGCCAAGGTGACACCGGGCGAGGGCGGCCCCAGGCTGACCTTCACCCACGGCGCCGAGGTGCAGGCTCGGTTGGTGATCGGCGCGGATGGCGCCTGGTCCAAGGTCCGCGCGCTGCTGTCCGACCACAAGCCCGCCTATATCGGCACCACCATGGTCGAGACCTTTGTGGAGGCCGCCCTTCACCCCGAGACCTCGGCCCTGCTGGGCCAAGGCTCGACCTATGCTTTGCAGCCGGGCAGGGGCCTGGTCGTCCACCGCGAGCCCGGGGGCGTCTTGCACAGCTATATCGCGCTGACCCGGCCGATTGACTTCTTCCAGACCAAGGATCTGCGCGCCCTGGTGGCGGCGGAATTCGCCGATTGGGCGCCCGAACTGCGGGCGCTGATCACCAACGGCGATCCCGTGTTGCGGCCGATCCATGCCCTGCCCATCGGCCACACCTGGACGCATCAGCCCGGCCTGACCCTGATCGGCGATGCGGCCCACCTTGTGCCGCCAGATGGAGAGGGCGCCAATATCGCCATGCTGGACGGTGCCGAACTGGCGCTTGCCATCGCGGCCCGACCGGATGACCTTGACGCCGCCGTCCGCACCTTTGAGGCCGCGATGTTCGCAAGGTCCGCCAGTGCAGGGGCCGAGGCGCTGGAAACCTTTCAGCGGATATTCGAGGACCCCAAGGCGCCGCAGGGTCTTTTGGACATGCTGGGCTAGGCGCGGTCCCCTTTGGGGCGCTGCGGCAAGGACCTGGCCGCTGCACCGGAAAGAAGGGCTTGCTCGTGATCCCGTTCCGGGCGGCGCCCGGGCGTCATGCCGGTTCCGATGATCTCGCAGCGCTGGGCAAGGCAGTCGAGAGGGGCGGCCGTCACCACGTCAAGCCCTCTGGCCAAAGGCGCGGTTTGGGGTGACGTTGACCGGGGTCCGCTTGGGGAGGCGGCCGATCCTTTGGACGGAGCAGGACCGGCAAACCGCCCGGGCGACTGTTCTTCCGACGCAGGCTGCCTTGACGTGACAGGCCATGGACCGCGGTTCGCACGCCCTCCAGTCGCAAGATCCGTCGATCTCAGCGTCACAGCCGACATGCTTTATGTCCGGGCTCAGCCGCCGGGCACAAAGCACAAGAGGTCATCGCCGCGGGCTGCGCGCACCCGGGCCAGATAGTCGCGCCCGGTCATCCCGTCCTGACGCAGGCTATGGGCCAGGCTGGATTGCCCGGCCAGGGCGAGGACGCTGCCCTTCAGCCCATGGGTCAGACTGCGGGCCTGATCAAGGGATCGCAAACACAGGCCCTGCGCGGCCTCGGGCTCGGCCGCGCCCGCCGCAATGCGCCGCGACAAAAGATCGGGGCTGATCTCTTCCAGAAGGGCCAAGTGTTACGCGGTCTCGGTGGCGCCAAGCCGTTCCGCGGCCTGCAATTCATCCGCCATGAACAGCGCCTGCAAGGCGGCCTCTTGGCAAAGTCGCATGGCCCCGGCCAGTGTCCACAACAGGTCAAGCTGCGCCAGCGTCAGGTTCGGGGCCGTGGCCTCGCGGCGGAAATGGGTCTCAAGCTTGCGGGTCGACCGGGTCAGGTTCGCTTGCAAGTGTTCCGCGAAGCGGCGCGGGTCGCTTCGATCGGTCAGGGTCTCAAGACTCAAAAGGTCGCCGCTGATCTCGGCCAGGGTGATCTTGATGTCGTCATCCCGGCGGTCGCGCGTGACCTGGGTCATGGCACCGGCAAGAAGGTCGATCCGCCGCTCGATCGCCTTCAGCCGCGCCAGGGTCGCGGCAAACCCGCAACCGAGATCCCAAGCCCCAGGCCGGACAGGGCCAGGGCGCCATAGTGCAGGTTCTGCATCAGGATCATGCCGTTTTGCAGCTGGGCGATGCCCTGCTTGATCTGTTCGTTCTGCACCAGGGACGCCGCCGCCAGCGGGCTGAACCCCGAGCTTGCCATTCCCGTCAGCCGGCTCAGGACCTGGGTCAGACCCATCGAGGGCTGCATCTGGGCGATGATCTGCCCCGTCGCATTGTCCTTGATGATGGCGCCAAAGATCGAGGCCTGGTTCATCGCAAGTTGCGCCAGCACATGGGCCGGCGGATCATAAAGAAAGGGCATCAGGCGACCTCGGCCAGGCGGGTTTCTCCGGATTTCAGGACAGTGGCTTGCAGGGTGGTCAAGAGGCAGGGGGCCTCGGGGGCGAGGCCGGTGCCAAAGACCGCCGCGCGGGCCAGGGCCTCGATGCGCTGGGTCAGGTGCTGGCCGACCTTGCCCCTGGTGCGGCCGCCCAGAGCCCCAAAAGGTCATCGGTCAGCTTGCGCGGGTGATTTGCAGGGCCGACATGCCCGCCACATGAACCTGGATTTGCAGCAGCAGCGTGGGAAAGGCCGCCTCCAGCTGCCGGGTGATGGCCGCCAATTCCCGGTCCCGCCAGTCAATGACCTTCAGCCGGGCGTCCAATTCTGCAAGATCAATCGGCATCTGCGAACGCCAATTCGCCCACACATTGATTCCCCGACGCGGCAAAGGCAAGGGGAATGGCCCCGCGGGTTTCGAATGTGGCCAGAAACCTTCGCAACCGCCTGGCGGGCGTTTCAATCGCCATCGCCGTCTTTCGGTTTGGAAACATCATAGATTGTCCGCAGGATGTCGGGGTTGCTGCCCCGGCCCTCCAGCTCCATCGTCAAATTCCGCAACACGTCGATATAGCGCCTTGCCGTCGGTTGGAACAACGGGACCCGCTCGGCCCGGTGTTCCAGATCGCCAAGCGTCGCGTCTATTGCGTCCTTCAGCCGGTCTGCCACGCTGTCTTCCCCAAGGACCAGGCTGTTGCGCAGTTTCAGCCGCCAGCGCAGCAAGCCGCCCAACAGCAGGGGGGCATAGTTGAACTTGGTATAGGGTCCGCCGCGTTGGTCCTTGAATTCCATCACCACGCGATCGGCAATCCGCTCGACCTCGCTGCCGCTCAGATGTCGGGGCGCGCTGTCCGACCGCGACAAAAGGAATGCCAGGGCCGCCGTTTCCTGTTGATAGGCCCAATCCTTCACAGGTTTTGCAAGGATCAGAGACATGGCCTTTCGTTCCAGGTCCGGGTTGCGGCAAGAGCGGCCAAAGCCCTGGAACACCAGAGTCCAACTGGACCAGTTCCGGCCGAAAGGATGTCTTTGACCGCGCCTCCATGGCCTCCAGCAGGCAATGGGAAAGCTCTGTCGGCGCGTTGCGGAATTGCCAGGTCAGAAAGATAAGGGCGGCATTGTTGGGGGTCGGCGCTCCGCGGGCCTGAGCGGTCACCGCCTCCAGCGCCCGAGCGTTCAGATCACCAAGGAGGTTGACCAGATGGGAGGGCACTTCTGGGGGCAAATCGCCATCGCTTGATATGGTGTGAAGCTTTTGGGGCCGCGCTTTGACCCGTTCGGCCAAAGTCACCCAATCGGGCGCGGCAAGCCCCCGGTTTGCCTCCAGCGCTGCCGCCAATCCGTCCGTCCCCGTCGACCCCTCCCAGGCCAGAATCCCGCAGGGCAGGACCAGGCGGGCGGGGATCGTGGCTTCGCCTGCGTCCAGCTCGGTGATCAGCGCGTCCCAGGGGCGCCGGATTTCCTCGGCCGCGTCCCAATCCAGCGTGAAGTGCCGCGCCAGGCTGGGGGCCTCGACGATCAGCCTGGCGCGGCCAGAAGCCGGAGCCTGTTCAACCCGCAGCTCTACCGGGGTCGCCTTGGGCAGGGCCGCGCCCAGTTCGATCCGCGCCTTGCGCGGCCAATCCGCCAGCTCTTTGCGGATATGGACCGAAACGCTGGCCTGACCCGCCTGGATCGCGAAATGGGCGGGTTTGGCCGAGCGATAGATCTGACCGGCCGGCAAGGTGGCCGAGGCCTCGATCAGGTCGTAGCTCTGCGCCCCCTCCGCGCCCAGAACGATGGTCGAGATCTGCGGCAGAAAGTCGAAATAGACGGGCAGGCCCTGGGCCAGACGCTTGGCCGCGACCAGGGCGCCTTGGGCCACGGTTTCGGGCGGGCAGGCCACCAGAGGACAGGGCAAAGTCTCGGCCAGAGCCGTGACAAGGTCCTGGCGCAACCGGCCTTCGGTCAGCGTCTCGAAAAGGATCAGGTCGCAATCGGCAAGCGCCATGACCCCCTCGGGCGGGGCGGCGGGAAGGGGCAGATGCCCGGGCGGGGTCAGGTGCAGAAACTGCCCCCGCGCGTTGCGGTAAAGCTCGGGGGCGGCCGTGCCGGTCAAGGCCGTTTCCGCCAGGGCACGGGATGCAACGGTCCAATCCTCGCGCAGGTCGGGCGGGACCCTGGTGGCCCGTTCGGCCGCAAGGATCAGCCCGTCATAGCCAAGCCCGCTGATGACTAAATCCGCCGCCCGCCGCCGCTCTGGCGCCAGAACCGGCCCCCGGGCGGTGACCACTTGCCGCAAGCGCAGGCTTTGCAGCGTGAAGCCCGCCGAGACATGGCCGATCACCCCGACCTTCATCCCGTCCTTCAGGCCGTCTTGCGCCAGCACCGCCAGCACCGAGCGCCAGACCAAAAGCCCGCGGCCGAGGCGTGCCTTGCCCATGGCCTCGACCAGACGTTCTTGCAGGCGTTCCGAGGTCTCGGGCCCTTCGGCGATGGCCAGGACCGAGGTCCCGGGCCTTTCCGCAAGGCCCGAGAGGGCGGCGGCCAGTTGGGCGCTGTCGGCCGCCGCGTCGCGCAGGATGTCCAGCGTCAGGCGGCGGCGGTCCGGCCTTCCGACCTCGCCCCAGCCGCCGCCCCTGCCGTGCGGCGCAAGGCTGGCCTGGGCGCCGCCGATCCAGCGCATCCCCTTGCCCGTGGCCATCCGCACCACGCCCGAGCGCAGGACGCGGCCGGTCAGATGCGGTTCTTCAACCACGTCCCCATCCGCGCCAAGGGTCCAGCTTCGGGCGGCCCGGTCGCTCCAGCCGTTCAGGTCATAGCCGCACAGCCGCCGCACCGTCATTTTGCCCCCCAGAGGTCGCTTTGCAAAAAGCGGGCGATGGCGCCGCGCCCCCGCATCAGGCTTTCGCCCGCGGCATCGAAGGCAATGGCGCAGAGATGCACGCCGTCGCGGCTGGTCCAACGTTTTCCACAAGGCCATGGGCCGCGGCGGGGCGGCCTTTGCCCGGCGGGCAACGTCATCCGTCCTTGGCCCAACCGGGGGCGCTTTGGTCCCCGCGGCCAGGTTGGGCAGCCTGATTGTCATGCGCCCCAAGACGCGCGCCCATGGTGCGCTCTGGTGGCCGCTTGACACCGCTTGGCGCAGCGCGGAGGCTGGCGCGTGCACAGGAGGCGTCGATGCAGGACCGGCCCGAACCGCTTTCCCCCCAAGATTTGCGCCACCTGGGCGTCGACCCCGACCGGCTGGGCCGCATCCGGGCCTGGATGGCGGCGCAGGGGCACAGGCTTCCGGGCCTCGCGGTGCAGATGACACGGCGGGGGCAGGTGGTTTTTTCCGCGCGCCATGGCCTGCGCGATGCCGAGGCCGGTTTGCCCGTCACCCACGATACGGTTTGGCGCATCTATTCGATGACCAAGCCGCTGACCTCGATCCTGGCCCTGACCTTGTATGAAGAGGGCGCCTTTCGGCTGGATCAGCCGCTGGCCGATTTCCTGCCGGGTTTTGCCGACATGCGGGTCTGGAAGGGGCCGGGGCATGACCTGGACGCGACAGAGCCGCTGAACCGGCCTGTGACGATCCATGACCTGTTCACCCATCAGGCCGGTTTGCCCTATGGCAATCCCGCGGGTGATGCGCTGGAGCGCGCCTATATCGACGCAGGCCTGACCCTGGATGTGCATGGCGACACGGCCGCCCAGGCGATCACGCGGCTGACGGCGCTGCCCCTGGCCGATCAGCCGGGCGCGCGGTGGCGCTATGGGGTGGCGACCGATGTGCTGGGCCACCTGGTCGAGGTGCTGACCGGTCAAAGCCTGGACCTTGTCATGGCGGACCGGCTGTTGACGCCTTTGGGCATGACCGAGACCGGGTTTCAGCTGCGCCCCGATCAGGCGGGGCGGTTGGCGGCGCTGTATCAGGTGGCGCCGGGCGGTTTTCTGCGCGCGGCCCAGCAGGCGGCGCCCTTCGCCCCGGTCACGTTCCACAGCGGCGGGGGCGGGCTTGTGTCGACGCTGGGCGACTATCAGCGGTTTGTCGACCTGTTGCTGGCGCGGGGGCGGGGGGTTCTGGGCCGCAAGACCTTTGACCTGATGGTCGCCAACCACATGCATCGCAATGGGGTGGCCTGCGACCTGGCCGGCCGCGGCCAGCCGCATTTTTCGGAAACGACCTTCGAGGGCATCGGCTTTGGCCTTGGCGTCTCGGTCATGCTGGACCCCGCGCGGGCCAAGATCCTGGGCACGGCGGGGGAATTCGCCTGGGGCGGCGCGGCTTCGACCGCGTTTTGGGTCGATCCGGTCGAGGATCTGTCGGTGATCCTGATGACGCAGCTTTTGCCCTCCAGCGCGCATCCCCTGCGGCGAGAGCTGCGGGCGCTGACCTATCAGGCGCTGATCTAAGGCGCCCCCGCACGGGGGGAGCCCCGCGCGTCACGAGATCACGAAGCTTGCCGCCTCTAGGGCCAAGCCGCTTTGCAGCTGGGCAAAGACCACGGCATCGACCCCGCCCACCCCATCGACATCGAAGGACAGCCTGCCCGTGGCGCTGTCATAGATGACGCGGTCCAGCGCCTCTTCGGCCAGGCCGGTCAGGTTCACGACGAAGCTGTCCGCGGCCAGAACCCCCAACGCAAGCCCGGCAAAGTTGGCGTCGTTCAGCCGCAGATAGTCGCCCTCGCTGGCATTGAAATCAACGATCTGGTCGATGTTCAGACCCCCAAGCGCCGAAGCAAAGATGAACTGATCCGCCCCGCTGCCGCCGATCAGCACATCGGCACCCTGACCGCCGTTCAGCGCATCCTTGCCGGCGTTGCCCATCAGGACATCGGCGCCCGACCCGCCGTTCAGCGTATTGGCCGCGGCATTGCCGATCAGCACATCGGCCTGACCACTGCCGGTGACTTTCTCGATCCCGGTCAGCACATCGCCTTGCGCATCCCCGCCCGAGGCGCGCTGCACCCCCGCGCCATCGGCGTTCAGGTCCACCGTCACGCCACTGAGCGACCCGGTACAGCGCACCATGTCCAGACCCGCGCCGCCGTTCAGCACATCGGCCCCGGCGCCTCCGGTCAGGACGTCGTTGCCCAGCCCGCCTTCCAGCACATCGGCGCCCGCCCCGGCGATCAGCGTGTCATTGCCCGCCCCGCCCAGCAAGATATCCCGCCCATCGTCGCCCATCAGCACATCGGCAAGGGCGCCGCCGATCTGCGTGTCGGCCACTTCGGCGATCTTGACGGTGATCGTGCCCGCGGTGCGCTGGCTTGTGTCATCCTGGGTCGTCAGGGTCAGGACCGCCGTGCCAAAGGCATTGGCGGCCCCGGCATAGGTCACGGCCCCTGGCGCGTTCAGCCAGGCGTCGATATCGGCCGCCGTCCCGATCAGGGTCAGCGCCGCACTGCCCGACCCCGTCACCACCACGCCCGCCCCATCCAGGCCGACAAGGCTGCCCGCGCTGGCGCTGACCACGACCGCGATGGCTCCGACGCTGTCCAGATCACTGACGGTCAGCGCCGAAAGGTCCAGCGCCACTGCGCGATCCTCGGTTGCGCTGACAAAGGCGGGCAGGCCCAGGATCACCGGCGCATCATCGACCGGCGCCACGACGATATCGACCTGGCCCAGGATCAAGGCCCCCGTGCCATCATCCGCCGTCACGGTCATCGCCACATGGCCATTCGCCTCGGCCAGCCCAAGATAGGACACCGCGCCGGGCTGAAGCAGCCAGGCGTTCAAGGCCGCCTCGCCGCCGGTCAGGGTCAGGACCGCGCTGCCAAAGCCCGCAACCGTGACCCCCGCCCCGCCAAGCGCCTGCAACTGGCCCGCGGCCACCGACAAGGTCAGGCTTAGCCCCGCAGCGGCATCGGGATCGCTCAGGCTAAGCCCCGAAAGGGTCAGATCCGAGATCAGATCCTCGGTCGCAAACACCGATTGCGGCAAGATGCCCTGCGGCAGGTCATTGACCGCGGTGATGTCAAGCATGACCTGTCCCAGGCTTGTTGGGCCCGTGCCGTCATCGGCCGCAAAGGTCAGGGTCACGGGGGCAGTGTCATTGGGCGCGCTGGTATAGGTCAACACGCCCGCAGTGTTCAGCAACAGGTCGATGGCCGCCATGGTCCCGGTCAGGGTCAGAACCCCGGTGCCGCCGCCCGTGACCAGAACCCCGGTGCCGCCCGGGGTCTCCAGCCGCCCGGCGCTGACCGACAGGGTCACGGTCAGGGGGGCCGTCGTATCCGGATCGGCCAGCGTCACGGCGGACAGGTCCAGCGCAGAGCCCAAATCTTCGGTCACTGACAGCCGCGCCGGCAGGCCCGTCGCACTGGGCAGGTCGTTTTGCGCCGTCACCCGCAGGGACATCGTGATCCCGCGCGGGGACACGTTTTCGCTGACGATCAGGGCGTTGTTCAGGTAACTGACGCTGATCGAGTCGACATCGCCATCCAGGTCAAGATCGGCAAACGACATGGCGCCGTCCGCGTGCCCATTCAACGGATTGTTCGCCCCGGTCTGCCGCGCAAAGCTTCCGGCCGTGCCCACAGTGCCATTGCGTTCATAGTTGGTGCCATAAGTCCGCGACGAGGTCAGGATATCCAGATCGCCATCGGCATCCACATCGACAAAGGTGGCCTTGGTGTTGGCGACGGGCATATTCGTAAAGGGCAGCGACGCCAGGGCATAGGCGCCCGAGGTCGCATCCGTGCCATTCAGCCACAGCCTGAAACCGGTTTCACTCACGCTTCCCAGCAAAAGGTCCAGGTCGCCATCCTGGTCGATATCCCCAAGGCTTGGCCGGTCCATAGCCGAGGTCGTCACCGCGGCAAAGGGGTTCCTTGAAACGGGCTGCAGGTTGAAGGCCCCCGCCGTGCCCTCACCGCCGTTGCGCCAATATTGCCCCTGGTCGTATCGCCCGTGACGATCATGTCGTCATCGCCATCCCCATCGACATCGGCAAAGGCCGCCGCCGCGTTGACCGGAAAGCTGCGTCCAAAGAAGGGCGAGTCTGTATCCTCAACGCGGGTGAATTTGCCCGGACTGCCCTCGGCCCCATTGCGCCAGACGACGAAGTGTCCGGTGGCATAGGTGTTCACAAGGTCCTTGTCGCCGTCGCCATCCAGATCGACAAAGTTGGTCGACATCAGGACGGCGCCGTCATTGTCCATGGTCACGTTTTCCAGCGGGTTTGCCGCGCGGGAATACTCGTTGAACACGGGCTGGCTGGCGCTGCGCAACCCCAGATCCGCCCCCGATGCATCCACCAGGTTGACGTGCAGCGTCCGGATGGTGGCCGGGGCGTCCGAGGTGTTGGTGTAAAGCAGGTTCTGCGCCAGGGCATTGACCGCCTCGGTCCCGGCATCTGGATTGAACCGCACCATGAAGGGCGTTCCCGTGCCGCCGTAAACCGTCCCAAAGACCGTGCCGCCAAAGCTGACCTCGTTGCCCTGCGCGCTGATCTGGCCTGCGGCTGTGCCCGCGTTGCGGATGAAGATCCGGTCCTCGGCCAAAAGCCCCGAGACGTGAAAGCTGCCGCCGCCGAAATCGCTTTCGGCATCGCGAAACACCGGGGCGGTGGCGAAAAGCGGGCTGCCCTCGGCGGTCAGGCTGTTTTCGGCAAGGGTCCGCAAGACGGAATAGATCGACGAGGTCGGCGCGGTCATGGGAATATCCTTTTGGGAACGGGCACTTGAGCTTGGCGCGACCATGCGGGGGTGGCTGCGGGGTGGCAATTGAAATTAACCTTTTGTTCAGGAATTCTGGGGCCATGGTTGCTGCGGCGGCCTTGGGGGTGCGCCGCTGCCCTGCGGATGGGCAGAGGCTTGGCGCTCGATGTCTTTGGGGGACCCTTGCCCCGGGCCGGGGCGCGCCCGACTGGTTACGAAAATCTTGCGCCATCGCAAATTTCTTGCCCTTGGGTGAAACTTTTCGCGGCCCCGCCTCGTCCTCATGTGGTGCGAACCCCATGGAGAACCCAGATGACCGACCTCATTCACCTTTTTCCCTTCGATCAGGCGCCGGTGATGCGCGACCTTGGCGCCGGCGATGACCGCGCTATCGTCCATGGGCCCAAGGGCGGACAGGTGCGGCTGTCCTTCACCTCGGCCGAGGTCGGCAATGGCAACAGCCTGGACGCCGGGCTTTTGGCGGGGCAGGACGGCGGCCTGGCGCTGCGGCTGCAGGCCGAGGATGCGACCGGCGCCCTGACCGGTCCGATCACGCGGCTGGACGACGAGGGCATCCGCTTTGAGGCCCGCGGCGGCATCACCTTTGACGTGCGCGACCTGGTGTCCGGGGCGGCGCGCGGGTCGCTGTTCCAGACGGTGCAACTGGGCACGGACATGGGCGATGTCCTTGATTTTGCTGGCGCCTTCAAGCCGGTCTATGTCAATGCCGGGCGTGGCGATGATGTGGTGACGGGCGGCAAGGCCAATGACTTTCTGGTCGGAGGCGCGGGCCATGACACGCTTTACGGCGGTCGGGGCGAGGACAGTTTCATCGGCGGTGCGGGCAATGACATGGTGCTGGGCGGCGACGGCGCCGACCTGTTCACCTTTGCGCCGCTGACCGACGGGATGGACAGCGTCGACCTGGGCGCCGGGCGTGATACGGTCATGGTGACGGCCGCGGCGGGGACGCAAGTGCGGCTGTCCTTCACCTCGGCCGAGGTCGGCAACGGCCGCGCGATGGATGGCGGCACGCTGGCGGGGCAGGACGGCGGTCTGGCCCTGCGCCTGGCGCAAGAGGACGCGGCGGGCATGCCGATGGCCACGGCGGGGCGCTTTGACGACGAGGGCATCCGCTTCATGGCCTCGGCCGGGGTGACGTTCGATGTGCGCGACCTGGTGTCGGGCGCGGCGCGGGGCGATCAGTTCACTGGGGTGATCCTGGGCACCGAGGCGGGCGACCGCTTTCTGGAAACCGCCAGCACGGCGCAGCTTTACGTGAACGCCGGGGCGGGCAATGACACGATCCGCACCGGGGCGGGGGCGGATTTCCTGGTCGGCGGGCTGGGCGATGACGTGATCGACGGCGGCCTGGGCGACGATCTGGGCCTGGGTGGGGCTGGCAACGACACGCTGTTCTTGTCGCTGGACGCCGGGGCAGACCGTTTCGACTTGGGCGATGGCGCTGATATCGCACGCATTTCGGCCTCGGTGGGCGGTCAGGTGCGGGTCAGCTTCACATCCTCCGAGGTTGGAAACGGTCGGGCGCAGGATGGCGGAACGCTGGCGGGGCAGGATGGCGGCCTTGCGCTGCGTCTGGCGCAAGAGGACGCGGCCGGCGCCGTCACGGGCCCGGTGTCACGGCTTGACGACGAGGGCATCCGGCTTGTCGCCTCGGTCGGGGTGACGTTCGATGTCCGCGACCTGGTGTCGGGGGCGCAGCGCGGCGACCAATTCGCCTTGGTGCAGCTGGGCACGCTGGGGGCCGACCGGATCGACGAGACCACGACGGGCGGTTCGATCTATGTCAACGCCGGGCAAGGCGACGACTGGGTGATGGGCGGCAAGCGGTCCGATTTCCTGGTCGGCGGTGCGGGGGCCGACAGCCTGATGGGCGGGCGTGGCGCGGATACGGTGTTGGGCGGCGCGGGCAATGACAGCCTTGCGGGCGGAGAGGGGGCGGATGTCTTCCTCTTTACCGGCAGCGACGGCATGGACCTTGTGGCCGATTTCGCCTCGGGCCTGGACATGATCGACCTACGCAGCCTGGGCGCGGTGGGTCTGATGCAAACCGTGACGACCGAGGGCCTGCGGCTGGAGATCGACCGGACGGCGGACGGGGTGGCCGATCTGACGATCCTGCTGGAAGGGGTGACGTCGCTGCGTGCGGGTGATATCTGGATGTGATATCAAGACATTGACCGGGGCAGGCCATCCGGCTTGCCCCGGTCAAAGTCACAGGCCAAGACCTTGCGTCCCGGCGCCCGAATGGAACCGCCGCCGGCCGCCCGAACCACCCTGTTGCGGATGTTCCGGCCGCAGAACCCACAGCTTGGCGGACATCCCCCCGGCGCAAGATGGCCATGCCCAAGACCGGGCCTGCCTGACCCGGGACCCCGCGCGCTTGGCCCAATCAAGAGGCCAGGCGATAGGGCACGGCGGCGGATTTCGTCAGGCGGAAGGTCTTGATCGTCGACAAGAGTTCGTTCGACCTTTCGCGCAGCGACATGGCGACGGCGGTCGCCTCTTCGGCCACGGCGGCGTTTTGCTGGGTCACATTGTCCAGCGCCTGAACGCCGCTGCTGATCTCGGTCAGGCCGCGCACCTGTTCATTCGCCGAGGCGGAAATCGAGCTGAGCAGTTCGGACACCTCGCGCGCACGTTCGAAGATCTGGCCGAGGCTGGCCCCGGTCTGGCGGACGCGACCGCTTCCGGCCTCGACTTGCGTGTTGCTTTCGTTGATCAGGCTGCGCACCTCGCCCGCGGCGGTCGCGACCCTTTGCGCCAGGCCCCGCACTTCAGAGGCCACGATGGAGAAGCCGCGCCCCGCCTCGCCCGCGCGGGCGGCCTCGATCCCGGCATTCAGCGCCAGAAGGTTGGTCTGGAAGGCAATATCCTCGATCGCGCCGATGATCTGGCTCATCTTTTGGCTGCTGCTTTCGATGCCGCTGACCGCAATGACGGCCTCTTCGACGACATTCACGCCGCCCTGGGCCAGATCGCGGTTGGCGCGGCTGGCGGTATCGGCCGCCTGGGTGCGGTCGGCGGTTTCGCCAAGGCTCGCGCTGATGCCCGACAGCGACTGCGCCGATTCCGCCAGGGTCGCTGCCTGGGTTTCGGTTCGCCGGGCCAGGTTGCCCGCCAGTTCCGAAATCGATTCAGCATCTTGCCGCACGGTCATGGCCACCTCGCCCAGGCCATGCAAGGCGCCGTTCAACCGCGTCAGGGCCGTGTTGTAAGCCTCTTTCAGGATGCGGTAATCCTCGGGGAAAGGCCGCCCCTCGGCGGTTTCGATGGCCTGGGTCATGTCGCCCGCAGCCAAACGCTGGATCGCGCCCTCGATCGTGCGGACCACGGCGTCCTGATCGGCCTTGGCCGCGGCGGTCGCCTCTTGCAGGCGTGACCTTTCAGCCATGAACTCTTTCAACACCGCAACGGCGCGCACCATTTCTCCGATCTCGTCCTTGCGGTGCTGATCGACCACCACGAAATCGGTATCCGTCCGCGCGATGCGTTCCAGGCTTTCGGTCACGCGACGGATCGGGCGCACAAAGCTGCGCGCCGCGAGGGCCGAGACGGCCAGGGTTGCCAGGATGGCCACGATGGCGATGCCAAAGGCGATATTGCGCGCCGTTTGCAGTTCGCCAAAGGCGAGAGCGGCCGGGAAGGACACCAGCACCGTCCAGGGAGCGCCTTGAAGGTTGGTTTCGACCTGGCCCGACACGAACTGGATCTCTTCCTTTCCGGCGCTGGGCAGGATGCCCAAGCTGCCCTTGGGATTGCCCGCAATCGCGGCCAGGATATCGGGATCGACCGGTTGGCCCTGCAAGGCGTGATCGGGGTGCGACACCCATTTTCCATCGCTGGAAATCAGCATCACCGAACCGCCATCCAGGGGCGACAACTGGCCCAGACGGTCGCTGAGGGCGGCCAGACTGGTGTCATAGGTCACGACGCCAACCGCGGCGCCGTCGCGGCGGATCACGGCGCTGGAGGTCACCATAAGCACCTGTTTGCCATTAATTTCGAAGGCATAGGGCTCTGTCAGGATGGATTGGTTCGCGGTCATCACCGGCGTATACCAGACCCCCACATCGGGGGCGGCCATGTCCAGCGCCATCATCTCCAGCGCGTTGCCCGCGCCGCGGTAGACATAGGGCACATAGCGCCCCGCGGGGTCGGCGCCGGGTTGGCCGACAAAGCCCGAATCAGCCCCCTCCATCACATCGGCCTCAAGGGCGATGGCCATGCCGGTGGCCTTGGGATTGGCCGCGACCTGGTCATGAAGCCATTGCAGCAGCGCCGCGCGCGTCATTCCGGGCTGTCCGATCAGCGTCGCGATCGTCTCGCCGCCCGCCCGCGTCACACCCAAAAACTCTGAGAATTCATAGGATACCAGGCGGGCGATGCTGTCGGTCTCGGCCACGGCAAGGTCGCGTGCCTTGTCCGACGCGGTCTGGTGCAGGCGCGGATAGACCAGGCCCGCAAAAAGCAGCGGAAGCGACAGCGCGATGGCCAAAGCCCCAAGCATGAGTTTGTTTTGCATGTTGAAATGAAGCAAACTGATCCTCCTTGGGGGATTTGATGGCAACCTTTCGGTTCGTCTTCCGGCCCAGATATGCCCCGCAAAACTTAAATTCGGGTTATGACCCCCGGGGCGCGGCGCGGATCGGGCCAAATCTTCCCCATGGGGAGGCACGAAGGAAAGCCTGCCCCCGCTGCCCGGCCATGCCTTATCGCAATGCTTTGTTAAATAGTAAGAAAATGGACAGCCCCGATTGAGGTGGCCCCGCCTGTTGCTGCCCTGTAAAAGCCAAGCCATGATGTTGCTTTCCCCCGGACGACCCCGCTTTCGGCGCTGCCGGGCGACCGCTTTTCCACTGGCGCTGCCGGCCACAAGACCCACCACGCGCCAAAGGCCCCCGATGCCGTGGTCTGGCCCCTGAATACCAAGGGCGTAGTTTTGCGTCGCCACCACGTCATGCAAAAGCGCCAGATGCGGGCGGATCATCGGCAGGATGGGCGCGGTCTTGGTGGCATTGTTGCCAAGCGCGGCTTGGGGGGGAAATCTGCCGCGGTCGGCTGGACTCCGTGTTGGGGCATGTCGAGGGCGGCAATGCCCGCGGGTCAAAGTGACAAGCCCCGTGCAGGGCAATTCACCCCGCACCGGGTCCGCAAAACCACCGCCCCGGAAAGGGCCAGCCACAGCGGCCTGACAGCAATTCACCACGGTGAAGAAAGAGGACTTCGCCCGCGCGGCCCGTTCCCGCGGACTTTGCCAAATATGGAAAAGCAGTCTTCCCAAAGAGCGAAGGCCAGTCTTCCCAAGGAGCGGTTGGTATCCCTTGCCGTCCCGGGCGGGGTATATTTCACCCCGAACGCTGCAAATCCTCTGACCTAGGGCAGAGCGACGAAATCGGTCCGACGGTGATCGGCCACCCTCTGCGCCAGGGCCTCGGGGGCCAGGACCTGCACCTGGTCGCCCCACAGATACAGGTGCCAAACCATCTCCAGCCAGCCCGAGGCGGTAAAGCGCAGGGTCAGCGACCCATCGGCCTCGTCCGTCATCTCTTGCGTCGGGTGGAACAGGAAATCCCGCGCCGTCACCGCGGCCTTCGGGGTGAATCGCCAGACCACCTCGCCGTATTCGTCTTCGGCGTAATAGCTGCCAAAGGCGCGGGCGGCATGGGTGGCCAGGTCAAAGCCGGGATCGCGGGCGAAACTCGTGGCCTCCAGCCGGGCGCCCTCGATCCGGTCCAGCCGGTAATGCTGCATCCGGCTTTCGCCGACCTCACGCGCCACCAGATAGCGCCGCGTGCCCAGCAACAGCCCATGCGGCTCCAGCCGGCGCGGGCGGCCGCTATAGGTCAGGCTGATCACATGCGGCCCCTTCAGCGCCTCGGAGATCAGGCCCAGCAGGTCGGGCGCCACCCGCACGGCAGGCCCCGGGCGCGAGGCAAAGCCATGGGCCTCAAGGACCGCTTCGGCATCTGCCTCGGCGCGGCGGGCATGGGGGCCGGGCATCGAGGCCAAAAGCCGGTCGCGCAGACCCGCCAAGGCGCGGACATCGGTCACGGCGCCCTCACGTTCGGCGCGCTGGATCGCCAGGTTCAGTGCGATCAACTCGCTATCGCGGATGCCTTGGGCCAGCATCAGCCGCGCATGATCGGCCCGCAGCTTCCAGAACTTGCGGCGGTCGTCATCGGTGCGCGTGATGCAGTTCGGAAAGGTCTCTTCCAGCGCCTTGGTCATGCGCTGCGCGGTGCGGCGGTCGACGCCAAAGGTCTCTTCGATCTCGGTCAGGCTGACGCCGGCATGGCGGGCGCTGGCCATTTCGGCCAGGCGCAGAAGGTCGGTGGCTTTCTGGAAGGACATCGCGGCCTCATGACAGGATTTGCCACCCTTATGCCACATCAGGGCCCGCCTGGCGATGATCTTCTTGGCCGGTTTTGAAGAGCGGGGCCTTGACGAAGCCGGGGCGGCGCCCGACACCGGGGCAACAAGGGAGGTCACATGACCCTGGGGTTCATCGGCATCGGCACCATGGCGTCTGCCATGATCGAGGGTTTGCGGGCGTCTGCCATGGTCGAGGGTTTGGGCGGCGGCGATATCCTGCTTTCGCCGCGCGGGGCGGCGCGGGCGCAGGACCTTGCGGCGCGTCTGCCGGGGGTAAGGGTGGCGGCCAGCAACCAGGCCGTGGTCGACGGCTGCGACACCGTCATCCTGACGGTCCGTCCGCAGATCGTCCGCGACGTGGTGACGGCCCTGCGCTTTCGCCCCGGGCAAAGGGTGATCAGCCTGGTCGCCGCCACCGCGGCCGAGGATCTGCGCGCCTGGATCGGGCTGGACCTGCCCATCACCCGCGCCGTGCCCTTGCCCTTTGTGGCCACACGCAGCTGCGTCACGCCGGTCTTTCCGCCCGACCCCGAGGCGCTGGCGCTGTTCGACCGGCTGGGTCAGGCCGTGCCCTGCGCCAGCCTGCAGGACTTTGACCTGTTGGCCGTGGCCTCGGCCATGATGGGCAGCTATTTCGGCCTGCTGGAGACGGTGCAGGCCTGGCTTGCCACGCAGGGCCTGCCCGAACCCGCGGCGCGGACCTATCTGGCGGGGCTTTTCGCCAATCTGGGGCAGGTGGCGCGGCAAAGCCCGCTGGATTTCGCGGACCTGCGCCACGAATTCTCGACCCGCGGCGGGCTGAATGAACAGGTCTTCCGCGACTTTGCCGCAGGGGGCGGCACGGCGGCGCTGACCCAGGCGTTGGACGGCGTTCTGGCCCGGGTGCGCGGCCGGACGCCGGTTCCCCCCGCCGCGGTAGAGTGATAGGGCAGGGCTTTCAGGGGATTGCGATGGCCTCCAAAACCACGTTGAACGCGGCCAATCTGCAGGGCCTGGGGGCCGAGCGCTTGGCGGAGTTGTTGATCGAGATCAGCACGGGATCGGCGCTGGCCAAGCGGCGGCTGCGGCTGGAACTGGCCGGGGCGCAAAGCCCGAAAGAGGCCGCGCGCGAGATCTCCAAGCGCCTGACCACCTTGGCCACGGCCCGCGCCCGCATCACCTGGCGCAGCCGCAAGACGCTGGTGGCCGATCTGAGCGGCCAGTTGCAGGCCATCGAACAGCTGGTTCCCGCTGATCCGACCGAGGCCCTGGCGCTGACCTGGCGGTTCTTGCAGGTCGGCACGCCGCTGTTTCAGCGCTGCGAGGATACCAATGGCACCGTCCGGGCGGTCTTTGCCCAGGGCTGCGCGCTTTTGGGCCGGATCGCGCCCCGGGACCGGCCCGAGGCCCTGGCCGATGCGGTCCTGGATGCGGTGCAGGACAATGAGGGCGGACAATACGATGGGCTGATCGCCGCCCTGGCCGAGGCGCTGGGGCCAGTGGGCCTTTTGCATCTGAAAACCCGGCTGCAGGATGAAAAGGGGCCGCTGATCCGTCAGGCGCTGCAAGAGGTCGCGGATGTGACGGGCGATGTCGATGCCTTTGTCGCCCAGACCCCTGTGCCCGCGCGCCGCGACCCGCTTGTGGCGCTGCAGATTGCCCAGCGGCTTGCGGCCCAGGGGCGCGACGCCGAGGCGCTGGCGTTTCTGGACCAGGCCCAGGGCCGCCCCGGCGCTGACGCGGTGCAGCTGCGGCTTCACCTGCTGGAGAGGCTGGGGCGTCAGGCCGAAGCGCAGGATTTTCGCCTGGCGCTTTTCCACCGTGACCTGGATGCGCCCGCCCTGCGCGCCTATCTGAAAAAGCTGCCCGATTTCGAGGACATCACCGCGCTGGACTTGGCGATGGACCATGTGACGGCCTATCCCGTGGCCTGGATGGCGCTGCAGTTCCTGCTGGATTGGCCCGACCACGACCGCGCGGCCCGGCTGATCCTGACGCGCCGGGTCGAGCTGGACGGCGACCGCTATGACATCCTGGCCCCCGCAGCCGAGGCCCTGGCCAGCCGCGCGCCGCTGGCCGCGACCCTGGCGCTGCGGGCGATGATCGACTTCACGCTAAGGGCCGGGCGGTCCAGCCGCTATGGCCATGCCGCACGCCATCTGAGCCTATGTGCCGAACTTGCGCCCCATATCGCCGATTTTGGCCCGCTTCCGACCCATGCGGCCTATGAGGCCCGCTTGCGCCACGATCACCCGCGCAAGGCGGGGTTCTGGACGCAAAGCCCCTTGCGTGGCCAGTCCTGATCAGGTCAGCCGGTCGGCCTCGTCCAGCTCTGTCGTGTCGGGCAGGGCCGCGGGCGGGCCGGCAGGCGGAAGCTCTGTGGGGGCCTCCTCCAGCTGGGGGGCCGGCTCTTTGGCGGGCGGGTCAAAGGCCTTGGGGTCGAACTCCAGCTCCAGCCCATAGACGCGCAGGCCGTAATCCTGCAGCGCCGCCAGGAAATCGGGCGCCCCGCGCAAAACCTTGCGCTTGGAGGGGCCGGGATGGGGCGCATCCACGTCCAGCTCCGGGATATCGGCGGGGACATCGTCAGGGAAACCGGGCAGAAGGTCCGGGGCAGGCGGCAGGGCCGGCGCGCTGGCCTCGGGCGGGCCTTTCAGGATCACATAGGACCGGGCGTTCAACTCGCCCAGATTTTCGGCCAGCCAGGCGTCCTGGTCGGGTGCGGCTTCAGTGACGGTGATAATGCCCAAAGGGTCAATCGTGCCGCGCCCCAGAAAGGCCGGAGCACCGGGGGGCGAGATATAGCGGATCGAAACGGGGGTCGTGGCGGGGATGCTCATGGTCTCTGGGGCTCCTATTCAGGTCTGCGGTCACAGGGTGGGAGGCGCGGTCTTCAGCGCCTTCTGGACATCGCCACCCGTCTTCCAGGCATGTTCCTCCATCGGCTCCTTCTTGTAGCAGGCCGGGTCTTCCTCGCTTTGCACATAGGCATGAGGTTCGCTGTTGGCGGCGAACATCAGCGCCTGCTTGTATTCCGGATCGCCCGGCTGCAAGAGCCCCTCGCGCAGCTTCTTGACGATATGGGCCTGATAATTATGCGCATTCTCGTGGACGATCGTGTCGATCGTATCGTGGAAATCGTCGAAGGTCGCCGCGGGATGGGTGTTGATGCGGATCGTTCCCGTTCCCCCGTTGAAGGACCCAAGGTCGCCCGGAGGCTCTTCGAAGGCCACGATCCTTGGCACCGGCATGTCATAGATGCGACATTCCGTCTCTAGCGTCTTTTGCAACAGCGCCAATTTGCGGTCCACCGGCAGGTTGCCCCAATCGTCCTTGGCCTCGAACAGGTCCTTGTCCTTCTTGATCTCGTCGATCAGCCGGTTGCGGCGCGGTTCGTCGACCTTGAGGAAATCTTCGTCCAGGTCCATGGCCATATAGACCTTGCGTTGCAGGACCCTTTGGTCCGGCGTCAGCTCTTCCTTGGCGCCGCGCAACCGGTTCAGAAGGTCAAGCTTCTCTTCGGTGGTCTGCTTTTTCAGATCCTCCGGGCTGGTCGACGTCAGGGTCGTGCCGGCCTGGGTCGCATCGGTCTTGACCTGAACCAAAAGGAGATCGTAATCGCCCTTCTTGTCGGCCAAGGCCTTGGCCGCCTTGCCATAGGCCGGAATGGCCTGCAGGGCCGACACATAGTCATGGCTGAAGTAGTGCTTTACAAACAGTGTCTTGGCCTTGCTGAAGGCCGCGACAAGCTTGGCAAATTCCGGGCTGATCGGCTTCATCGCCCCTGCGATGTTGATATCGGCCGAGAAGGGGCCATAGGCCTTGTTCGCCGCAATCTTCGCCTTTTCCTGGATGTCGTGCTGGCCCTTCAGCCCGTGCAGCGCGTTCAGCGCCTCCAGGTATTCGGCAAAGCCCGCGCGGGCGGCGGCCTGGGCATAGCGGTCGGCATTGGGACCCGAGATCGCCGCAGCCTTGGCATAGCGGGCCACGGCCGCCTCGGTCTCGCGGTCCACTGCCCGCATCTGGTCGGCCTCGTCGGCCTTGGCCTTGACCTTGGCACGCTCTGAAATCAGCCAATCGCGGTCGGTGATCCTTTGGTCGTGATCGCCCTTGCGCAGCACCAGGGCATCGACCGCCAGTTCCAGGGCTTTCAGCTTTTCCAGCCCCTTGACCCAGTCTTCCGCGACTTCAAGTTGCGCCACCTCGTCGCCCAGAAGCTTGGCCGCGCCGACCGCGGCCAAAAGACCGGGGGCCACGTCTTCATACAGCCGCACCGCGGTCAGGCGGTCTTTCAGCGGTTGGGCAAAACGCTTCTGGAAGTCGGCCTTGCGCTCGCCCATCTTGTTGGTGGCGCCATCGACCTGACCCGCGACCGAGGCCGCAATACGGGAACATTCCTCAAGCTTCTCAAGGGCTTCGATGGGCTTTCCTGCCTTGGCCAGTTTGACCGCCGCGCCATAGGTCGCGTTGATCGACGTGTCCAGCGCATCCAGGTCGGGGACATGGGCGGCGCAGATTTTCAGTGCCTCCCTGGCCTCACCGATGACGACCAGCTTGCGGGCCTCATAGGCCTTGACGGCGGTGGCGCGGTTCTTCTCGTCCTCGACCTGTTCGGCAAGGCAGGCTTTGGCCGATATCACCGCCCGGTCCAGGATGGCGGCAAAATCCAGCGGAGCCGTCTTGAACGCCTCCTGGAACAGGGCGTAATCCGCGCTGGCCTGGCGATAAAGCCCCAACATCTTGTCGCTGGCGGGCTTGACCTTCCACAGGTCTTCGAAGGTCGTCTTGTTGGTCTCATAGGTCTTCATCACGTCCTTGCGACGCTGCATCGCTGCATCGTTGCGCAGGGCAAGCGGCGGCAGTGCGGCACAAAGCTTTTCAAGCTTGGCGACCTCCAGCCCGGCTGCGGCCACATCGCCGCCATCCACCAGCGCATCCCAGGACTGTTGCGAGGCCGTGATCAAGGCGCGCTGTTCGCCGAACTCTGTGTCGACGACCGTCTTGCCGAATTCGCCCTTGACCGTCTTGATCGCTGCCTTGACGCGCTTTTCCAGCTTGACCCGGTCCAGTTCCAGCGTGGCACAGGCATCCTTCAGCCCGATCATCTGGTTGGCCTTCTCGATCCCCTCGCGGCACAGCGCCAGGACCTGGACAAAGTCTTGCGCCGTGATCAGGCCCAAAATCAGGTTGAAAATTTCTTCCAGCCGCGCCTTTCCCTGGACGACTTCGGGCATCGCGGACTCGGTCTGCATCGCCAGGGCCGCAAGCCGGGCCAGCTCTTCGCCAACCGAATTGGCCTGCGCCATCGCCTCTTCGATGGCGGTGAATTCGGTCTGGCGGCCCAAAAGCTTGGCCGTGGCGACCTTCAGCTTGTCGATGTCCTGAAGCGCCGTGCCGAAGGCTTTGTTGTGAAGCCGGAACTGGACAATGAGGTCGGCATCGTTGAAGGCCTTCACATCGTCCGTGAACCCGGGATTGATCGCATGGATCTTGCGCGCCTTTTTCAGATCGGCGGCCATCTTGTCATAGGCCTTGAGGGCCTCTTCGCGCAACAGCTTCGCCTTGGTCAGGGCGGTTTCCTCGACCTGCATCGCGCTGACGGCCTGTTTCAGCGCGTCGAACGAGGTCTCGGCCGCGGCCAGGTCTTCGGCCACCAAAAGCTTTGTCAGGCGGGCCCCATGCGCGGTGATGGCGCGCATCAGTTCGGCCGCCTCGGCCGTGTCCTCGGGCAGCTTGCCCAGACGGGTGATCTCGGGCAGCAGCTTTTCTTGCGCCTTGCCGATCTCGGCCAGCTTGCGCTTATGCTCTTGCAACTCGGTCGCGCAGGCCAGGCGCAGGTCCTCGACCGTGGGGGATTTGGCGACTTCGGTCAGAAGGGACGTCGCCTTGGCATGGTCAGAGCGGGTGGTGGAAACCTCGGCCTTGCGCGCCTCGGTCAGCGCCTTGCGGGCCTTGTCGATGGCGCCGGTCAGCTTGTCATGGCTGGCCATCTTGGCAAAGGGCGCGGGGTCCAGCACATCGGCGGCCTCCAGCGCGTCCTTGACCCTGGCAAAGGCATCGACAAAGCCCTGACGGACGCGGCGGTCCTCGACGGCGGTGCGACATTCTTCCTTGGCGTTGATCAACAGCGGGATCTTGTCGCGGGCGGCTTCCAGGTCGACCTTGCGCGGCAGGGGTTTGGCCTTGGTCAGATCAAGGATTTCATCGCCGATGGTCTTCAGCCGCTGCGTCTCGACGCCGTCGATGCCGGGCACATCGGTGGCAAGGCCCGCCTCGTCGCGCAGGCCCTTGACCACGTCGCCCCAGCGCTGGATGGCCTGGCCCACATCCGTCACCGCCTTTTGCAAGGTCGCCACCGCGGCCTTGAACTCGCCCGCCTCACGAGATTTGGCGGCGCTTTCGCCCTGCGCCTTTGCCGATTTCGCCTCGGCATAATCGCCGGGCAGGCCCAGCAGAGCCTGGGTCAGATCGCCGTCCAGCTTGAGGCTCAGTTCATAGTCGGCGGTCTTGGCGACATTGTCGGTCTTGGTCGAACGCTTTGAATAGACATCCGAGAACCGCTTCTTGAAGTGCTTGTCCAAAAAGGCCTTCTGGTCTTTGGTCAGATCATCCCAAGGCATGGCAATACTCCAGCGGACGGGGTCAGGGGTCAGGCGGCCAGGACGGCTTCGACTTTGGCCAGGGCCGCCGTGGCGGTGGCCGTGACAGAGACGTTCAAGAACCCGTTGGCCGCATCGACCTCGGCAAAGAAGGGCTTGGCCAGCTCGGCCTGATAAAGCCGGATCAGCGCGCGGGCCTCGGTCTTCAGCTTGTCGCGGGTCTGACCCGCGGGGGAGCCTACGATTTCGTCAAGCTTGTCCTCCAGCTTGGTGTCGATCGCCTCCAGCGGGGCCATCAGATCGGCGAGGCTGGCCACCACCTCGTCCAGTCCGCCGACCTCTTCGCAGCGGGCGCGGATCGCGTCTTGCAGGCGGCTCACCTCGGTCAGCATGGATTTGCGGCTGCCGCCCCATTCGATGCGCGACTTGGCAAAGGGTTGCACATCGGTCGGGATATCGCGGGCGGGGTCCTTGCCGCCGGCGGCGATCAACTTTTCGATCCGGTCCAGCGCGGTCATGGCCTTGGCGTGATCCGGGGCGGGGACGTTTTCGGCGACCGTGTTGAACAGCAGGCGCAGCTTGTCGGGCTCTGCCACCAGACCCTTTGACAGGGCGTTGGCGACGACAGGCGACAGCCGGTCGATGGCGGCTTGCAGCGCCAGCCCGTCCTGAACGCGCTTGGCATTGGCCTGCAGCGGGCCGGTGTCGCCCTTGGCCAGGCCTGCGCGGGCCTGGTCCAGCAAGGCGGTCAGCGCGGCGCGGGCGTCGCCCTGGGGCAGCGCATCGACAAGCCCCTGAAGCTTGGCCACAGCGGGACCGTATTTATCGGCCTCGGCCGTGGGTTTGGGGGCGCCTGCCGCTGCGGATTTGGCCTTTTCGACGGCCTGGGCCAGTTTTTCGGCCGCAGAGGAGGCCTCGGCCACCTTGCCGGTCTTCAGCAGGTCGACGATCTTGCCCAGGGCCGCCAGCATGGTTTCCGCCATCTTGCCGCCGATGTCGGTGATGGCCGCCTTCAGCGATTTCAGCTGTTCGGCCACAGCGCGGGGATCGGGGCCGGACGGCGGGGCCTCGGGGGAGGGGCCGGAGGACGGAGAAGAGGAAGGCGGGGCGCCGGGCGCAGTGGGGCTGGGCGCAGTGGGGCTGGGCGCAGTGGGGCCGGGCGCAGTGGGGCTGGGCGCGGTCGTCGGCTCTTCGGCGTCATCCTCCTCGCCTTCGGCCTGGCCGTCCGGTTTGATGATTTCCAGGTCGAAATTGATCCCGATGGCCTTGAAAAACGCCCGCAGGCTTTTGCCCAGACCCGAGGGCGGCGCGGTCACGCAGTGAAAGACCCCGCTGCGGCCTTCGATGGTCAAGGTTCCGGCGGCGACCTTCGCGGTCTCGCCCTCTTTCTTGGCCTCGCGCATCAGGGCTTCGGGGGCGCGTTTGCGGTCGATCTTGACGATGGAATCGGCCGGCTTTTTGCCCAGGCACAGGCCCACATTGACCGGCATCTTGCGCGCGACGGTGATCAAAGCCTTGAGATCGGCGATTTCGTCTTCACTGGGCATGGACGGCCTCCTGACACAATCGTCAGAGAGAGGTTAACCACGCTTGAGAGTCGAAGCAATCGGGGAAAGCGGCGTCCGCTTTCCCCCTTGTTCAGGTCACAGCGCCACGCAATCGGCATAGTGGCGGACGATCCCATCCGCGCCGACTTCCTGGACCAGACCGTGGATATCGGTTTCGAACCCCGGACATTCCAGCGCGAAGGCGCGGTTGAACTGCAGGTATTCCACGATCTTGCGGTTAAAGACCTCACCCGGGACCAACAGGGGGATGCCCGGCGGATAGGGGGTGATCAGGCTGGTGGTGATGCGCCCTTCCAGCTCGTCAATCGGCACACGCTGGGTGGTGCGGCGGGCGATCTGCGCGAAGGCATCCGAGGGCGTCATGGCCGGGTGGTGGTCGGTCAGATAGATATCCGTGGTCAGGATCGCCACGTCATATTTCGCATAAAGCCGGTGAACATGGCTGCACAGGTCGCGCAACCCCATCTGTTCATAGCGCGGCTGCTTGGCCGAAAACTCCGGCATCGACCGCCACAAGGGCTGGTTCTTGTCGTAATCGTCCTTGAACTGCTGCAGCGCGGTCAAAAGCGAGTTCCAGCGGCCCTTGGTGATGCCGATGGTGAACATGATGAAGAAGGAATACAGCCCGGTCTTTTCGACCACGACGCCATGTTCGGCCAGGTATTTCGTGACGATGCTGGCGGGGATGCCGGTCTCTTGGAACTTGCCGTCCATGTTCAGGCCCGGCGTGACCAGGGTGGCCTTGATCGGGTCCAGCATGTTGAACCCCGGCGCCATGTCGCCAAAGCCGTGCCAAGATTCCTCGCCATCCGAGGGCTGCACGCCTTCGGCATCGGTGCGCTTCAGCACCCAATCCGCGGTGCGCCCGATGCCCTCGTCCTCCAGCGCCTCGGGGCCCCAGACCGTGAACCACCAATCGTCATCGCCAAATTCGGCATCCACCTTGCGCATGGCGCGGCGGAAATCCAGCGCCTCGGCCAGGCTTTCTTCGACCAGCGCGAGGCCGCCGGGAGGCTCCATCATCGCCGCCGCCACATCGCAAGACGCGATGATGGAATATTGCGGCGAGGTAGAGGTGTGCATGAGGTAGGCTTCGTTGAACAGGTGGCGGTCCAGCTTGGTGTCATGCGCATCCTGCACAAGGACATGGCTGGCCTGCGAGATGCCCGCGAGAAGCTTGTGGATCGACTGGGTGACATAGGTCACGGCATGTTTCGGCCGCGCGCGTTTGCGGCCCATCGCATGAAAGCTGCCATAGAACGGGTGGAAGGCAGCATGGGGCAACCAGGCCTCGTCGAAATGCAGGTTGTCGACATAGCCGTCCAACAGGCCCTTGATGACCTCGGTGTTATACAAAACCCCGTCATAGGTCGACTGGGTCAGGGTCATGATGCGCGGCTTGACCGTGTCGGCATCGACGCCGGCCAGCAGCGGATTGGCGCGGATCTTGTCCTTGATCGCCTCGATTTCGAACTCCGCCCGCGGGATCGGGCCGATGATGCCGTAATGGTTGCGCGTGGGCTTCAGGAAAACCGGGATCGCGCCGGTCATGATGATCGAATGAAGGATCGACTTGTGGCAGTTGCGGTCCACGACCACGACGTCACCGGGGGCGACCGTGTGGTGCCAGACCATCTTGTTCGATGTGCTGGTGCCATTGGTCACAAAGAAACAGTGATCCGCATTGAAGATCCGCGCGGCGTTGCGTTCGGAGGCGCCAATCGCCCCGTTGTGGTCCAGAAGCTGACCCAGCTCCTCAACCGCGTTGCAGACATCGGCACGCAGCATGTTTTCACCATAGAACTGGTGATACATCTGCCCGATGGGCGATTTCAGAAAGGCCACGCCGCCGGAATGGCCGGGGCAGTGCCAGGAATAGGACCCATCCTCGGCGTAATCCAACAGCGCCTTGAAGAAGGGCGGCTGGATGCCTTCCAGATAGGTCTTGGCCTCGCGGATGATGTGGCGGGCGACGAATTCCGGCGTATCCTCGAACATGTGGATAAAGCCGTGCAGCTCACGCAGGATGTCGTTGGGCAGGTGGCGCGACGTCTTGGTCTCACCATAGACAAAGATCGGGACATCGGCGTTTTTCCAGCGCACTTCCTCGATGAAGTTGCGCAGGTTCAGGACGGCGGGGTCAAGGTCCGGGCCGGGGGTGAATTCCTCGTCGTCGATGGACAGCACAAAGGCGCTGGCGCGGGACTGCTGCTGGGCGAATTTCGACAGATCGCCATAAGAGGTCGCGCCGAAGACTTCAAAGCCCTCGTCCTCGATGGCCTTGGCCATGGCGCGGATACCAGAGCCCGAGGAATTCTCGGAGCGGAAATCTTCGTCGATGATGACGATGGGAAAGCGGAACTTCATGCAGGTGTCCTCACGCGGGGGGCGGCCTTGGTGCTTTAGCGCCTGGGCGCAGCGATTGCCAGTTTTCATCGCGGGACTTGGGGGGTGTCACAAAAGCTTCACTGGCGGGGCCTGTTCGTTTCTATTATTCCTGAATCATGGAAATGAATCAGGCCGCCCAAAGTTTCACCGCCCTTGGCCATCCCGGCCGCCTGGCCGTCTTTCGCATCCTGATGCGGCGGGCGCCGGGGCCTGCGCGCCCCTCCGAGATCGCCGAGGCGTTGGGGATGAAGGCCAACACGCTGTCCCATCACCTGGCCGACCTGCAGGCCGCGGGGCTGATCGGGGTCACGCGTGAGGGGCGGTCGCTGCTTTACGCCGTCGATCTGGCGCGGGCGGGGGCGCTGGTGGGCTATCTGGCCGAGGATTGCTGCCGGGGCCGGGCGGATATTTGTGCGGAGATCAAGACGATGACGACACCCTATGACGTGCTGTTCCTGTGTTCGGGCAACTCGGCCCGGTCGATCTTTGCCGAGGCGCTGCTTCGCGACCTTGGCGGGGCGAAGTTCCGGGCCCATTCGGCCGGCACCCGGCCCGGCAGCCAGCTGAACCCCTTTGCGCTGGATGTTCTGGTGCGCAATGGCCATGACCTGGCCGGCCTGCAGTCCAAGCATGTGGCCGACCTGCAGGGGCAGAAGATGGATTTCGTCTTCACCGTCTGCGATCAGGCCGCGCTGGAGGAATGTCCGCCTTGGCCCGGTCAACCCGTCACCGCCCATTGGGGCCTGCCCGATCCGGTCAAGGCCACGGGGACGGATGCGGAAAAGGGCCTTGTCTTTGCCCAGACCTATGGCGCGCTGCGTCGCCGCATCCAGGCCTTTGCCGCGCTGCCCTTCGATCAGCTGGACCGGCTGGCCCTGCAAACCCGGCTTGACGCCCTTTCCAAGGAATAACCCATGACCCGCATCGCATTGAACGGCCTTGGCCGGATTGGCAAACTTGTCCTGCGGCGGCTGACGGATATGGGCGTGCCCCTGGCCCTGATCAACGACGCCACGGGCACGCCCGAACAGCACGCCCTGTGGCTGGAGTTCGATTCGGTGCATGGCCGCTGGCGCACCCCCGTCGGCCACAAGGACGGCGCCCTGGTGATCGCGGGCGCCGACATCCCGCTGACCCAGGCGAAACGGATCGAGGACCTGCCGCTGAAGGCCATGGGCATCGACGTGGTGATCGACTGCACCGGCGTTTTCAAGACCGCCGAAAAGGTCGCGCCCTATTTCGAGGCGGTGCCGCGCGTGGTGGTCTCGGCCCCCGTGCCGCAGGCCCTGAACATCGTCTATGGCGTCAATCATGACCTTTACGACGGCTCGCAACGCCTGATCACCGCGGCCTCTTGCACGACCAATTGCCTGGCGCCGGTGGTCAAGGTGATCCACGAGGGGCTGGGGATCAAACATGGGTCGATCACCACGATCCACGACGTGACCAACACCCAAACCATCGTCGACCGCCCGGCCAAAGACATGCGCCGCGCGCGCTCGGCCCTGTTGAACCTGATCCCCACGACGACCGGATCTGCCACGGCCATCACCGCGATCTTCCCCGAGCTGAAGGGGCGGCTGAATGGCCATGCGGTGCGGGTGCCTTTGCTGAACGGGTCGCTGACCGATTGCGTCTTCGAGGTCGCCCGCGAGACATCGGCCGTCGAGGTCAACGCCCTGCTGCAAAAGGCCGCCGAGGGTCCGTTGAAGGGCATCCTGGGGTTCGAGACGCGGCCGCTGGTGTCGTCGGATTACACCAATGACGACCGCTCGGCGATCATCGACGCGGCCTCGACCATGGTGATCGCAGGCACCCAGGTGAAGATCTATGCTTGGTATGACAACGAATGGGGCTATGCCTGCCGCCTGGCCGATATCGTGCGGATGGTGGCGGGATGAGGGCCTATGCCACCGTAACCGCCGCCTATTGGGCCTTCATGGCCACGGATGGCGCCTTGCGGATGCTGGTTCTGTTGCACTTCAACGCCTTGGGCTTTTCGCCCCTGGCGCTGGCCTGGCTTTTCCTGCTGTATGAGCTGGCGGGGATCGTCACCAATCTTTGTGCGGGCTGGATCGCGGCGCGCTTCGGTTTGGCGGTGACGCTTTGGGCGGGGCTGGGGTTGCAGATCGCGGCGCTTACCGCGCTGGGCACGCTGGACCCGGGGTGGAGCGTGGCGGCCTCGGTCGCCTTTGTCATGGCGGTGCAGGGCGTCAGCGGCGTGGCCAAGGACCTGGCCAAGATGTCGTCGAAATCCGCCGTCAAGCTTTTGGCGCCGAAGGGGCAGGTCTTTCGCTGGGTCGCCTGGCTGACGGGATCGAAGAACGCGGTCAAGGGTCTTGGCTTTTTCATGGGCGCGGCGCTTCTGGCGCTGGTCGGGTTTCAGGGCGCGGTCTGGGGGATGGCTGTGGCCCTGGGCGTGATCCTGGCCGCGGTCTGGGCCTTTTTGCCGCCCGGGCTGCCCATGGGGGCCAAGGGGGTCAAGTTCTCCTCTGTCTGGTCGCGGGATATCCGGATCAACCGCCTCAGCCTCGCGCGGCTGTTCCTGTTCGGGGCGCGCGATGTCTGGTTCGTCGTGGGCCTGCCGGTCTATTTCCAGTCGGTCCTGTCGGATGGCAGCCCCGACAGCCGCCGCGCGGCCTTCTTTGTGATTGGCGGTTTCATGGCCTTGTGGATCATCGCCTATGGTGGGGTCCAGGCGCTGGCCCCCTGCATCCTGGGTGCAAGGACCCGCCCCGAGGCCGAGACCCAAGCCGCCGCCATCACCTGGGCGGGGCTTCTGGTGCCCATCCCCCTGGCCCTGGCGCTGGCGGCCTGGATGCAGGTGCCGGGCCTGACCTGGATCATCGTCGCGGGGCTTTTGGCCTTTGGCTTTGTCTTTGCCGTCAACTCGGCGGTCCATTCCTGGCTGATCCTGGCCTTTTCGCGCGACGAAAGGGTCACTCAGGATGTGGGCTTCTATTACATGGCCAATGCGGCGGGGCGGCTTTTGGGGACGCTTCTGTCGGGGCTGTCCTATCAATACGGCGGCCTGCCGCTGTGTCTTGCCACCGCCGGAGCGCTTGCCGCCCTGAACTGGCTGGCCGCCCGCAGGCTGGGACTTGCGGCAAGGGCGCCGGCGCGCTAGGCCCGGGCCCATGTCAGATACCTTGCCCCCGTGCCCCGAATGTCGTTCCGCCTTCACCTATGAGGTCGAAGGCCAGTTGACCTGTCCCGAATGTGGCCATGAATGGACCGCAGGCGGCCCCGCAGGCGCCGAAGTGCGCGACGCGGTCGGCAATCTTTTGGCCGATGGCGATACGGTGACGTTGATCAAGGACCTGAAGCTGAAGGGCTCGTCCACGACGCTCAAGGTTGGCACCAAGGTGCGCGGGATCAGATTGGTCGATGGGGATCATGACATCGACTGCAAGATCCCCGGCGTGGGCCAGATCGGCCTGAAGTCGCAATTCGTCAAGAAGGTCACGGGCTAGGCCAATAGCGGCACGCGGCGCCGGGCGGTACGGGGCGAGGCGGGAGGGGCCGAGGCGGGCCTCGCCCGTCGCCACAGCCCCTGCATCGGCACGGCGGCTATAGACGTGCGGGCATAGATGTCTTGTGACCCCCCATGCCGTCGGTCCGGCGGCTAATCCCGCCCGGTCAAGACGACCTGCAGCGCGGGGCCGATCCGCGCTGCGATGCGGGGGATATCGGCCCCGGTCAGGACGGGGATATGGACGATCTGGCGGCCCAGAACCACGCCCATCAGCATGGCCGCCACCAGACCCGCGCGCAAGGCCGCATCCGGCCCGCCCAGTTTGGGGGCTATGACCTGGACCAAGCGGGCCTGAACGAAATCCCGCACCAGCTCTCCGGCCGCCTCATGGGCCACGGCGGCGCGCATCATGGCCAGCAAGGCCGGCGCGTCCTCGGTGTCCTCGGCCCAAAGGCCCAGGAAGGCCCGGGCGATCTGCGGGCCAAGTGTGTCGGGGGGGCCGTCAAAGGCCTCGGCCATCACGCGCATGGCCTGGGGGGAAACCTCAAGGCAGGCCGCGAAAAGCTCGTCCTTGGCGCGGTAGAATTGCATGACCAGCGCCGGATCGACCCCGGCATCGGCGGCCACCTGGCGGATCGTGGTGGCCGCAAAGCCATCCCGGGCAAAGCGGCGTTTGGCGGCCTGCAAGATCGCATCCCGCGTGGTCGAAGGACCGGCACGACGGCCACGCTTGGCGGGGGATTCAGGAACTTGGCTCATTGACACAGTGTAGTCGATTCGAGTATATCATCAAGCGTTGATATAACGGACGACCCAAGGTCGCCCCTGGCAGAATGCCCCCCCAGCACAAAGGCACCTGACATGACCAAAATTGCAAAGACCTTCGTCCCCGCCTTCCCCTATGAGGCCGGCCCCGCTCATGGCATCCTTTCGGCTTTCGAGCCCGGCAGCCGCATTCTGCCCAAAGGGTTCCAACTGGCGCCGCAGTTCCGCCCGCTGACCTGCGACATCCTGTTTGAAAAGGACGTCCCGGTGCGGTTGCGCGATGGCGTCACGATCTATACCGACATCTTCCGCCCCTTGGGTGCCACGACTGTCCCCGCGATCATCGCCTGGAGCCCCTATGGCAAAAGCGGCGGCTCGGCCCCCAAGACCACCGGGCTTTACGCGACCTTGGGCATCGACAACGGGCTGCTGTCGGGTCTGGCCAAGTTCGAGGGCCCCGATCCGGCCTATTGGGTCGCGCAGGGCTATGCGATCTGCAACCCCGACCCGCGCGGCATTGCGCGGTCCGAGGGCGATGCGGTGCTGTTTGGCCGCCAAGAGGGTCAGGATTGCCACGACCTGATCGAATGGCTGGCAGAGCAGGACTGGTGCTCGGGCAAGGTCGCCATGTCGGGGACCTCTTACCTCGCCATCGCGCAATGGTTCACCGCCGCCGAACAGCCGCCGCATCTGGCCGCGATCAACCCGGTCGAGGGGGTCTCGGACGCCTACCGCGACCTGTGCAAGCGCGGCGGGATGCCCGATCCGCATTTCACCCGGCGGCTGCAGATCAACCATGTGGGGGCGGGCTTGCGTGAGGAGGTGGCCGAGGCCGTGGCCACGACCCCCTTCGCCGATGCGGCCCTGTGGACCGACAAGGCCGTGGCGCTGGAGCGCGTGCAGGTGCCCGCCTATGTCGTGGCCAGCTATTCCAACACCTTGCACACGATGGGCACCTTCCGCGCCTGGCGCCGGATCGGTTCGCCCGACAAGTGGTTGCGCATCCATAACAATCAGGAATGGCCGGATTACTACGAGGCCGCAAACGTCGCCGATCTGACCCGGTTCTTCGACCATTTCCTGAAGGGCATCGACAACGGCTGGAAGACGACCCCGCGCGTCCGTTACGCCGTCCATGACATGAAGGGCGGCGACCGGATCAATGTGGCAGCAGACAGCTTCCCGCCCGCAGGCTCGGTCCTGACGCGGTATTACCTGGATGCCCGCACCCGGACCCTCGGGCTTGCGGCAGGCACCCCGGCCGAGGCGGTCTATGACACTGCGGGCGAGGCGCCGATGGCCTCTTTCGTCCACCGCTTCGACCATGAGGCGACCTTGGTGGGCTATCCCAAGGCCTCGCTTTGGGTCGAGGCGCGGGGCCATGACGACATGGACCTGTTTGTTCTGGCGCAAAAGCTGGATGCGCAGGGGTCGGTGCTGACCCAGTTCACCGTGCCGGCCCAAGGCGCGCTGATGCAGGACCTGACCGAAAACGGCGCCTCGGTGCTGCGCTATAAGGGGTCAAATGGACGGCTGAGGGTCTCGGCCCGGGCTTTGGATGCGACCTCGACCGAAGAAGTCCCGGTCCACAGCTTTGACCGCGTGGAAAAGCTGTCGCCCGGTCAGGTGGTGGAGGTGCAGATCGACATGTTCCCGTTGGGGCTGTCCTTTGCCCCGGGCGAGCAGCTGCGCCTGGTGGTGGGGGCGCGCAACACTTTGGGGTCGATGATGCCCGGAACCCCGGCCTATGCGCCGGAAAACCAGGGCCTGCACGTGATCCACACCGGAGGCGACCGCGCCTCATACCTGCAACTGCCCGTCATGGGGTGAACCTTGCGCCCTAGGCGCGAAGTCTTGGGCGTCGCATCAAGACCCTCATCCGCCGTGGTGTGACCCGTCAACGCCCGACCAGAAGCCCCCTCTGGGCCGTCACGATCTTGCAAGTGCGCGCCAAGTCCTGCGGGCAGATGACCCGAAGGGGCGTGCGGGTGATCTTGGCCCGGATCGGCCCCTCCCTTGCGGTGGACCGGGTCCCGGACCAGATTGCCGCGCGATTTTGGCGCGCTTTGGGGGGACAAACTCTGGGCTGAAGACCGGGGCGCGGTGACAGGGCTTTGGGGGGAATTCCGGGATAGAGGGACAAGCGCCACCCTGTGACGCCTCGCCCTGGCACATGACCTGACCACATGTCCGATCAAACGGCCCCCCGTTGGCAAAGGGCGCGCCCTGTTGCGCCGCCATGGTCTGCGTTCAGTCGTGGCGGCGGTCAATCGTGGCCGCGTTCAATCGTGAAGGTCGATTTCCTCGTTGATCTCGTCGATGACCGCCAGCCTTTGCTGTGCCGCCTCGCCTGACTGGCCCAGATAGGCGATGGCCAGCATCCGCAGGACCGACAGCAGCGTCGTATGGCTGGGGATCGCGCCATAGCTGGCCACATGGCAACCGATGACCAGCCGCGAGAACCTTTGCGCCCTTGCATAGTATTGGTGGTCGGTCAGGGTGATCACGTTCATCCGCGTCGTGCGGGCATAGGCCATCAGGCTTGGCAGCGTCTTGGGCCGCGGCTCCAGCGTCAGAAGGATCAGAACGTCGCGCGGGCCGGTCATCGCCAGATCTTCGGCCCAGGCGCCCTGATGGGTGCCCAAAAGCTGCACATCGGGGCGCAGGCGGGCAAAGGTCTGGCGGGCGTGGCGGGCCAGACCCTCTTCGGCGCCGAACCCCAGCACCCAGAGGCGGGGCGCGGCATGGATCAGCCGCGCCGCCTCGGTCAGGGTATCGGCGCGCATCTCCTCGAAGGTGCGGGTCAGGTTCAGAAGTTCCAGGTCCAAGTGGTTGCCGATGGATCGCCCCAGGGCCACCGGCTCGGGGGCCTGGGACCAGGCATAGGGCTGGGTGCGGTTGCGTTCCTCGCGGGCCTGGGTCTTGGCCTCGTCGAAATCGGCATAGCCCAGCGACTGGAAGAACCGCGCCGCCGTGGCCTTGGAGACACCCGCCAATCCCGCCATCTCGGTCGCGGAATGGGTTTCGACAAGTGCATGATTCTCAAGCAACAGCGCCGCGATTTTTTGCTCGGCCTTGGTCAGGCGGGAAATCCTGTCCTGAATCCTTAGGGTTAGCCGAGTTGCCATTTTCCGCCCGTCACGCTTGCATTTGTGAAACCGTTGTTTCAGCATTGTGAAACACCGAAACGGTTCAGGTCGATCATGTCCAAATCCAAGATCATACGCCAGCAAATTTGGTCCCGGCTGCGGGACGTGGCCAAGCCCGACACCCGCTTTCACCTGAACTTTGCCGAGGTCATCCCGGACTTTCAGGGCTCGGAGGCCGCCACCGATTTCGTGGCCTCGATGCCCGCCTATCAGGCGACCCGTTTCGCCTTCATCACGCCGGACAACTGCCTGGTGGACCTGCGCCGCCGGATGATCGCGGAGGGAAAGCCCTTCGTCATGTCGACCTATGGCATCTATCGCGGCTTTCTGTTGATCGAGCCCGGCATGGTCCCGCCCGGCGCCGAGCTTTACGCCGCCTGGCTGGACGGGATGGAGCATTTCGGCCGCCCGATCACGCTGGCAGAGATCGCCAGGCGCGGCAGGTTCGACTTCATGGTCACAGGGGCCTCGGCGGTTTCGGTCGATGGGGTGCGCTTTGGCAAGGGGCATGGGTTCTTTGACCTGGAATGGGGCATGTTCACCGATCTTGGGCTGGTGGATGAAACCACCCCGGTCGTCGCCGTGGTCCATGATTGCCAAGTCGTCCAGGAAAAGCTGACGCCCTCGGAAACCGACATCCTGGTCGACCATATCGCCACGCCCAGCCAGCTTTACACCGTGGGCCGCCGCGCCAAGCGCCCGCATGGGGTGAAGTGGCCGCTGTTGGACCCCGCCCAGATCGACGCCACCCCGCCCTTGCAAGAACTGCAACGCATCCAAGGCCTGACATAGGCCAAGGTCTTTCACAGGAGAGCCGCCATGAAACTGACGCTGAACCGCCGTTCCTTTCTGAGTGCCGCTGCCGCCCTGCCGCTGATGCCGCGCATGGCCCGGGCGGGCACGCCCTTTGCCTTCCAGGCCTCCTGGATCAACGATGCCGAATTCGCGGGCTATTTCACCGCGATGGACCAGGGCTATTACACCGCCGAGGGGCTGGACCTGACCTATCTGTCGGGCGGCCCCGATGTGATCCCGGAAACCGCCGTCATCGCGGGCAAGGCGGACCTGACCCTGACCACGCCGGACACGACGATCCTGGCGATCAGCACCCAGGGCGCCAAGCTGAAGATCATCGGCACGCAGTATCAGAAGAACCCGGTGGGCATCGTGTCCCTGGCCAAGAACCCGATCAAGACCCCGGCGGATATGGTGGGCAAGACCATCGCCGTGCCGCCGGTCAACACCATCAGCGTCGAGGCGATGTTGGCGATGAATGGTATCGACAAGGCCCAGGTCAACATCGTGCCCTATGAATACGACCCGACCCCGCTGATCAAAGGCGAGATCGACGGCTCGCTCGATTTCACCACCAACGTGCCCTACACGATCAAGCTGGCCGGAGAGGATGCGACCTCGTTCCTGCTGTATGACTTCGGTTATACGCTGTTCAACGACACGGTCGTCGTGACCGAAGAGACGCTTGCCGCCAAGCGCAAGGACATCGTCGCCTGGCTGCGGGCCTCACGCAGGGGCTGGGTCGATGCGCTGGCCGATCCTGCCGTCTGGCCGCCCAAGTTCAAGGACACCCATTTCGCAGGCACCGGGCGCGAGATCGACAACGAGGTCTTTTTCAACACCGCGCAAAAGCCGCTGATCGAGGCCGAGGCCGGGATTTTCTCGATGTCCGAAGAGGCGATTGCCGCGAATATCGAGGCGCTGTCCAAGGTCGGCATCAAGGGCAGCCGCGACATGTTCGACACCACCTTGCTTGAGGAAATCTGATGACGGCGCCCGCAGGGATCGCATTGACCGGCCTGGCCAAGACCTATCAGGGTCGCGGTCAGGTGGTCGAGGCCCTGCGGGATGTCACCCTGACCTGCGCGCCCGGCAGCTTTACCGCGCTGATCGGGCCGTCGGGCTGCGGGAAATCCACCGTCCTGCGCGTGGCCCTGGGGCTGGAGCCGCTGAACGCGGGCCGGGTCCTGATCGGCGGTCAGCCGCCGGAACAGGCCCGGGCGGTGGGCGTCACCGGCGTGGCCTTTCAGGACGCGGCGCTTTTGCCCTGGCGGACGGTCGAGCGCAACATCGCCCTGCCGCTGGAGGCTTTGGGCCGCGATGTCTCTCCGCACCGCGCCCGCATCCGCGAGTTGATCGCCCTGGTGGGGCTGAAGGGCTATGAGACCGCCTTGCCCGGGGAATTGTCTGGCGGCATGCGCCAGCGCGTCGCCATCGCCCGCGCCCTCGTGACCGAACCGCAGGTCCTGTTCCTGGACGAACCCTTCGGCGCGCTGGATCAGATCCTGCGCCGCCAGATGAACATCGAACTGCAGCGCATCTGGGCCGAGACCGGGGCCACCGCGCTTCTGGTCACGCATGGCATCGACGAGGCGGTCTTCCTTGCGGACCGCGTCGTGGTCATGCAGGCCCGCCCCGGACGCATCACGGCCGAGATCGCCATTCCCTTCCCCCGGCCCCGTGCGCCCGCGCTGTTCACCGACCCAGCGTTCCACCAGATGGAAGACCGCATCGCCGAGGCCCTGCATGGGGCGTAACGGCCTTCTGGCGCTGCTGGTGTGGGAGGTCATCGGGCGGCTTGGCCTGATCCATGGCGCGCTTCCGGCGCCCTCGGCCATCGCCATCAAGGTCTGGGCCGACCGCGCCGATTATCCGCCTCATGTCTGGGCGACGCTGCAAGCCTCGGGCGCGGGGTTTGCCATCGGCAACCTGGTGGCCATCTTGGCCGGGATGGCCTTTGTCCTGTTCCCCCGCTTGATGCAACTGGCGCGCGGGGTGAATATCGCGCTTTTCGCCCTGCCGCCGCTGGTCGTGGCCCCGATCCTGTCCCTGGTGCTGGAGGGCATGGCGCCGCGCATCACCCTTGCGGCACTTGGGGTCTATTTCGTCACCATGTCGGCCACCGTCGCCGGCCTGATGCACTACGACCGCCGCGCCGCTGATCTGGTCGCGGCCTATGGCGGTGGCCGCCTGGCCGTCCTGCGCCTGGTGCAACTGCGCGGCGCGGTTCCGGCGATCCTGTCCGGGTTTCGCGTGGCCGCCCCCAATGCCGTCCTGGGCGCCATCCTGGCCGAGTTCGGCGGCGGAGGCCGCTGGGGCCTTGGCGCCTATCTCCTGGGCTCCCTCGGGCGCGCCGATCCGGCCCGGCTTTGGGGCATCGGGCTTTGTGCCACGGCCATCGCCGGGGCCAGCTATGCCGTCTTTGCCCTGATCTCTGCCCGGCTTCTCGGCTCCAGTCGGGCGATTTCGCTGAACCCGACGCTGCCACCGGTCGCCACACAGGACCCGGCCTGGCTGCGCCTGACGCTTGGCCTTGGGTCGGCGCTGTTGCCCTTTGCCCTGTGGTGGGGCGTGCTGGCGATCCTCGCCGCCCCCGAGATGATCGCCAAGACGCCCCTGGCCGTGGCGACCTACCTGACCTCGCCCGATACCGCCCCGCAGGCCTGGGCGCGGCTCTCCGAGGCCCTGGCCGAGACCCTGCCCATCGCGGGCCTGGGCCTGATCCTTGGGCTGGGCCTGGCCTTTGCGCTGGCGGTCAGTGGGCGGCTGATGCCCGGCTTTACCCGCGCCTTCCTGCCCGTGGCCCTGGTGACGCAGACCATGCCGCTGGTCGCCCTGACGCCCCTGCTGGTGCTGATGCTGGGACGGGGTCCGGCGCTGACGCTTTGGGTCACGATCTCTGTCACCTTCTTTCCGGCCTATGTGCTGATGGCGCAGGGCCTGGCGCAGGTGCCGCAGGGCGCGATGTATGTGGCCCATGCCTATGGCGCCAGAGGCTGGCGCGAGATGCGGTTGATCTCGATCCCGGCCAGCCTGCCCTGGGCCTTTGCCGCCGCGCGCCTGACCGTGCCGCGCGCTTTGCTGGGGGTGATGATCGCGGAATGGCTGGCCACCGGGCAGGGGCTTGGCGCGTTGTTGAACCAGTCGCGCGGCTATCTGGATTTCGGCATGATCTGGAGCATTGCCACCCTGACCGTGCTTTTGTCCGTCGCGCTTTATCACGCCGTCCTGATGGTCGAGCGCCGCGTTCTGCGCCGGTTGGGGATGGCTGCGGCGGAATAGGGCCGGGCGCGTCGCGCCAGCCTTCATCCCCGCACCTCAGGCGCGGCCAGAGGCCCCAAGACTGCGGATCACGGCCCTTGTGGCCATGGTCAGCGGGCCTTCGGTCGCTTTCAGGATCGCGATGCGGTCGAATTGGTCCGGGTCGCGCGCCAGGCTGTCGCGCAGGGCCTGACCAAAGGCCATGCGCAATTCGGTGCCGATGTTGAACTTGGCAACCCGGCTTGTGGCGGCCAACGCGCTGCGGTCCAGGGTCCCGATGCCCGACCCGCCATGCAGCACCAGAGGCACGGTCGTCCCGCTTTCGATCGCGCGCAGCCGGGCCAGGTCCAGACCGCCGCCCGGGCTGGTCTGCAGATGCACATTGCCAACCGAGATCGCCATGGCGTCGATCCCGGTCTCTTGGGCAAATCGGGCGGCCTCTGCCGGATCGGTCCCCGCCGAGGCCGCGCCCCCGGCATAGCCGACAAAGCCGATCTCTCCTTCGCAAGAGGCCCCGGCGGCATGGGCCAATTCGGCCACCGAGGCCGTCAGGTCGATGTTCTGCGCCAGGGGCAGGCTTGACCCATCGACCATGACCGAGGTGAAGCCCGCCTGCAAAGCCGCCCGGCAGTCCTCCAGCGTATAGCCGTGGTCCAGATGCGCCACGACCGGAACCGAGGCGGCCTGAGCCAGGTGGCGGAACATGGCGCCCAGGACGGGCAGGGGGGTATGGGCGCGCGCCCCCGGCCCGGCCTGCAAGATCACCGGCGCGCGCTCGGCCTCGGCTGCGGCGACATAGGCGCGCATGTCCTCCCACCCCAGGCACACAAGGCCCGGGACGGCATAGCCCTGCGCCAGCGCCGGTTGCAGGACCTGGGACAGCGTCACAAGGGTCATTTGAACTTGGCCACCATATCCATGATCCCCGGGATCGTGTGCAGTTGCGCGGCATGGGTCGGCTGGAAATGCTGCTTCAGGCTGCGCTGGCTTTGGCCGCCCAGGATGGTGAAGTAATACATCTCATAGCCCGGCAGGACGCAGCAGGGGTGATAGCCCTTGTCGATCAGCACGGTGGACCGGTTCATGATGTGATAGGCCTCGCCGGGTTCGTTATCGACGCGTTGCAGCATCTGCAGGCCGGACCCGTAATCCGGGCGAAAGCGGAAGTTGTAACATTCGTCGTGGCGGGTTTCCTCTGGAAGCCGGTCGGTGTCGTGCTTGTGGCTGGGAAAGCCCGACCAACCGCCCGCGCCTACGGTGAACAGCTCTGACACCAGAAGCCGCCCCACCCGGTCATGATAGGCGGCGCCCAGGATGTGCTTGATCTTGCGGTGAGTTTTCGTGTCATCGGAGCCATATTGCACGCGGTCGATTTGGGCCGCGCGCACGGCAAAGGGGCGCAGCGTCTCGGCGTAGTGCGCGCCTGCGACGAAGACTTCGGTATCGGTTCGGGCGGTGATCCGGGCGGCGGTGCCGGAGGGCACATAGACGCCCTCGGGCTCGCCGTCCCAGACATCGACGCCGCGGTGGCCGATGTCGGCAAAGGTCTGGCCCAGGGTTTCGACCGTCACCGTGCCGGTGGCGGGCACGATGCAGGTCTCGTAGCCCGGGGTGCGGTAGTCGAAGTGCTGGCCAACCGTCAGGCGCAGGATGTTGAAATAGACCAAGGGCACCAGGGGGTTGTCCATATCGACGATGGGGCGGTTCTGGTTGTCATGGGGGGCGATGTGCATGGGGTCTCCTGTCAGCCTTCGGTGGGGCCGCTGTGAAAGGTGATGAAGCGGTCCAACTCTGGCGTCGTGGGCATGGCGGGGGCGCATCCGACGCGCGCGACGACGATGGCGGCGGCGGCCGATCCGCGCAGGACGGCTTCGGTCAGGTCTGTGCCTTGCGCCAGGCTGGCGACCAGGTTGCCCAGGAAGGCATCCCCGGCGCCGGTGGGTTTCAGCGTCGCGGTCTGGAAGATGCCGGTCCGCGTTTCGCGCCCGAAGGCCAGGGTGATCGCGCCCTTTTCGCCCCTCTTGTAGATGACGATCTGCGCGCCAAGGCTGCCGGTAACAGGGTTGCGGGCCACAAGGCTGCGGGCCTTTTCCAGCCCCGCGCCCGGCGCCCCGGCCATGAAGTCGAATTCGACATCATTGCCGATGATCACATCGCAGACCTCTGCGGCGCGGGAATAGACCCGTGAGGCCTCGTCTGCCGAGGCCCAGGAATAGGGCCGATAGTCCACGTCAAAGATCAAGGGCAGGCCCGCCGCCCGGGCAAGGTCAAAGGCGCGGAAGGTGGCGCTGCGCGAGGGGTCACGCGCCAGCACCGTCCCCGTGGTGATCAACCCGCCAAAGCGGGTGTAATCGACCGCCTCCACATCGGCCAGCGTCATGTCGAAATCGGCGGCGCCGTTGCGATAGATGACCGACTGGCAGTTCTGGTTCCTTGTTTCCACCACGGCGAGCGAATTGCGCGCCTCGCCCCCTGTCGCGCGCACATGGGTCCGGTCCACGCCATAGGCCTCCAGTTGCGCCAGGCAGAACCGCCCCACCGCATCATCCGACACCGAGGTCAAAAGCGCAGCCCCCGCCCCCGCCCGCGTCAAAGCCACCGCGATATTGGCCGAGGACCCGCCGAGGGCCGAAGTGAACCGCGTCGCCGTCTCGATCGGCGTGCCGGGCGGATCGGCGTAAAGGTCCATGCCCGCGCGCCCGATCACCAGGCATGGCTTGGTCTGAAGGCGTGACAGGTCGGCCATCACAGACCCTGCCTTTGCGCCACGCGCCCGGCCTCGACCTCGGCGTGCTTTTCCAGGACCCGGGGCGCAGAGGAGACCTCGGGCGTCCCGATCTCCCACCAGGCGTGACCTTGGGTCGTCCAGCCCTCATGCGGATCAACCTGCATGACGATGACGCTGGTCTTGGAGGCCGCCTTGGCGCGCAAAAAGGCCGCGCCCAGGTCGGCGGGGCTGGCGACCGTCTCGGCATGGGCGCCCATCGCCCGGGCATGGGCTTCGAAATCGACGGCAAAGGGGTCAGGCACCGTCGGGCAATCGGCAATCAGGTTGTTGAAACCGGGTTGCCCGGTGTTGCCCTGCAGCTTGTTGATGACCGCAAAGCCGCCATTGTCCAAGACCAGCACGATCAGCTTTTTCCGCGTCAGAACCGAGGAATAGATGTCCGAATTCATCAACAGGTAACTGCCGTCGCCCACAAAGACCACGGTATCGGCTTCGGGCTCGGCCTCGGTCTGCGCGATCCGCGCGCCCCAGCCGCCGGCGATCTCATAGCCCATGCAGGAAAACCCGAACTCGACATCCACCGTGCCAAGGCCAAGCGTGCGCCAGTTGGCGGTGATCTCGGCCGGAAGCCCCCCTGCGGCTGTCACCACCCGGTCGCGGGGGTGGGCCAGCGCGTTCACCACCCCGATGGCCTGCGCATAGGACGCGGGCCGGTTGCCATGCGCCACATTGGCGGCCACATAGGCGTCCCAGGTCCGGCGATGGGCCTGCGCCCCCGCCGTCCAATCGGCGGGCGCTTTGGCGCCACCGAGCCCCGCGCCCAAGGCCCGCAGCCCCAAAAGCGCATCCCCCACCACCGCCAGCGACTGATGCTTGGCCGCATCCTGACGCCCGACGTTCAGCCCGATCAACCGGGCATCCGGCGCAAAGACCGTCCAGGACCCGGTCGTGAAATCCTGCAACCGCGTGCCGACCGCCAGCACGACGTCCGCCTGACCCGCCACCGCATTGGCGCTGTCCGATCCCGTCACGCCCAAGGGCCCGATGTTCAACGGATGGCTGGCCAGCATGTTCGCCCGCCCGGCAATCGTCTCGACCACCGGGATGCCATGCGCCTCGGCAAATTCCGTCAGCGCCGCCACCGCGCCGGAATACTGCACCCCGCCGCCTGCCACGATCACGGGGCGCTTGGCTTGGGCGAGAAGGGCCACGGCCTCGGTGATCTCTTGCGCATCAGGGGATTGGCGGCGGATGCGGTGGAGGCGCTTGGTAAAGAACTCAACCGGATAGTCGTATGTCCAGCCCTGCAGATCCTGCGGCAGGCCGATGAAGGCCGGGCCGCAATCGGCCGGGTCCAGCATGGTCGCCAAGGCGGCGGGCAGCGACTGCAGGATCTGGGCCGGATGGGTGATGCGGTCCCAAAACCGGCTGACCGCCTTGAAGGCGTCATTCACCCCCAGCGTCGGATTGCCGAAATGTTCAAGCTGTTGCAGCACCGGATCAGGCAGCCGCGTCAAAAACGTATCGCCGCACAGCATCAGCATGGGCAGGCGGTTGGCATGGGCCAGCGCCGCCGCGGTCAGCAGGTTCGCCGTCCCCGGCCCGGCGCTGGCCGTGCAGAACATGAACCGCCGCCGCAGGTGGTATTTCGCATAACCCGCCGCCGCAAAGCCCATGCTCTGCTCGTTCTGCCCACGATACAGCGGCAATTCCGCGCGCACAGGATACAGCGCCTCGCCCAGACAGGGCACATTGCCATGGCCAAAGATGCCAAAGCCGCCGCCACAGACGCGCACCTGACCACCGTCGATGTCGATATACTGGTTCACCAGCCAGCGCGTGATGGCTTGGGCAACGGTCAGCCGGATGGTCTGCATCAAAGGACCTTTCGAAGGGGCTTGCGCGATTTTCCGGCTCAGGATACCTATTTTGCAACCGGTTGCAATATCGGTGTTGCGGAGGGGTCCCATGGCGGAAATCGGAATAGGCCTGATCGGCGGCGGCTATATGGGCAAGGCACATGCGGTGGCGCTTTCGGCGGTGGCTGCGGTGTTTGACACGCCCTTGCGCCCCCGGCTGGAGGTGATCGCGGCGACAAGTGCGGCCTCGGCGGCGCGCTATGCCGGGGCTTACGGCTTTGCCCGCGCGACTTCGGATTGGCGCGACCTGGTGGCCGATCCGAAGGTTCAGGCCGTGGTCATCGCCGCGCCGCAAGAGACCCACCGTCAGATTGCGCTGGCGGCCTTTGCCGCGGGAAAGCCGGTGTTTTGCGAAAAGCCGCTGGGGGCGTCCTTGGCCGACGCGCAGGCGATGGTGGCGGCCGCCGAGGCTTCGGGTCAGCCCAACATGATCGGCTTCAACTATGTGCGCACGCCCGCGACGCAGTTCGTGCGGCAGCTGCTGGCCGATGGCGCGATCGGTCACGTCACCTGGTTTCGCGGTGAACATACCGAGGATTTTCTGGCCGACCCGCAGGCGCCCGCGACCTGGCGGACCACGGGGCGGGCCAATGGCTGCATGGGCGACCTTGCGCCACATGGGGTCAATTGCATGCTGGCCTTGATGGGCCCCGTGGCCCAGCTTTCGGCGCGGATCGAGACGGTCCATGCCTCCCGTCCCGGCGGCACGGTCGACAATGACGACCACGGGCAACTGATGCTGCGCTTTGCCTCTGGCGCCATGGGCCACCTTTATGTCAGCCGCGTGGCGACCGGGCGCAAGATGGGCTATGCCTATGAAATCCATGGCACAAAGGGGTCCATCCGCTTTGACCAGGAGGATCAGAACGCCGTCCACCTGTACCGCGCCGAGGGGCCAGAGGCCACGCGCGGCTTTACCCGCATCCTGACCGGCCCGGCGCATCCCGACTTTGGCGCCTTTTGTCAGGGGCCGGGGCATGGCACCGGCTATCAGGATCAAATCATCATCGAGGCGCGGGATTTCCTGCGCGCCATCTATACTGGCCAGCCGATCTGGCCGACCTTTCGCGACGGTCTGGCGGTGGCCCAGATCATCGAAACCGCGTTTCAATCCTCGAACAGCGGCCAATGGCACGCTGTCCCGACATGAGGTTCCCATGACCATCCGTATCGGCAATGCGCCCTGTTCCTGGGGTGTGGAATTCGCAGACGACCCGCGCAACCCTGCTTGGCGGCAAGTCTTGGCCGATTGCGCCGCGGCGGGCTACCGCGGGATCGAGTTGGGGCCCGTGGGCTTCATGCCCGAAGACCCAGGCGTCTTGGGTGAGGCCCTGGCGGCAAACGACCTGGAACTGATCGGCGGCGTGGTCTTTCGCCCGTTTCACGACCCGGCGAAATGGGACGAGGTTCAGGACGCCGCGCAGCGCACCTGCAAGGCGCTGGTGGCGCATGGGGCCAAGCATCTGGTGCTGATCGACAGTATCTCCCCCCGCCGTGCGCCGACCGCAGGCCGGGCGGGCGACGCCGAGCAGATGGACCCAGCCGAATGGGCGGCCTTTCGCGACCGCATCGCCCATGTGGCGCGGATCGGGGCCGAGGATTTCGGCCTGACCGTCGGTATCCATGCCCATGCGGCGGGCTTCATCGACTTTGAACCAGAGCTGGAGCGTTTGCTGGACGAGGTCGATCCCGCGATCCTGAAAATCTGCTTCGACACCGGGCATCATTCCTATGCGGGCTATGACCCGGTGGCCTTCATGCGCCGCCATATGGACCGGATATCCTATATGCATTTCAAGGACATCGACCCCGTGGTCAAGGCGGATGCCATCGCCCGGTCAACCGGGTTCTACGAGGCCTGCGGCCAGGGCATCTTCTGCAACCTGGGTCAGGGCGACGTGGACTTTCCCGCCGTCCGCCAGATCCTGCTGGAAGCGGGTTTCCAGGGCTGGTGCACCGTCGAACAGGACTGCGACCCGACGCTGGATGTCAGCCCCCTGGATGACGCCCGCAAGAACCGCGACCACCTGACCTCCATCGGATTTTGAAAGGGACCGCCATGGCACAACTGAACTGGGGCATGATCGGCGGCGGAGAGGGCAGCCAGATCGGCCCGGCGCACCGTCTGGGCGCCTTGGCCGACGGGCATTTCCGCCTGGTGGCGGGGGCCTTGGACCACAGGGCCGAACAGGGCCGCGCCTATGCGCAGCGCCTGGGCGTGGCCTCTGACCGCGCTTATGGCGACTGGACCGAGATGCTGGCCGGGGAACGGAACCGCCCCGACCGCCCCGACCTTGTGACCGTGGCCACGCCGAACTCCACCCATTTCCAGATCACCAAGGCCTTCCTGGAGGCCGGCTTCAACGTGCTGTGCGAAAAGCCGATGACCCTGACGGTCGAAGAGGGCGAAGAGATCGTAAAGGTCGCGGAAAAGACCGGCAAGATATGCGCGGTCAACTATTGTTACTCGGCCTATCCGATGGTCCGTCAGGCGCGGGCCATGGTCCAAGAGGGCCAGATCGGCAAGGTCCGGCTGGTGGTCACAAACTTCAGCCATGGCCACCACGGCGATGCGACCGATGCCGACAACCCCCGCGTCCGCTGGCGCTATGATCCGGCGATGGCGGGCGTGTCGGGCCAGTTCGCGGACTGCGGCATCCATGCCCTGCATATGGCCAGTTTCATCTGCAACGACGAGGTCACGCGGCTTTCGGCCGATTTCGCCTCGACCATTGCGTCCCGCCAGTTGGAGGATGACGCCATGGTCAACTTCCGGATGGCGGGCGGCACGGTGGGGCGGCTTTGGACCTCATCGGTTGCCATCGGGCGGCAACATGGGTTCGACATCCAGGTCTTTGGCGAGACGGGGGGCTTTCGCTGGGCATCCGAACAGCCCAACCAGTTGATCTATACGCCGCTGGGGGGCCGCACGCAGATCATGGAAAAGGGCGAGGCGGGATTGTGCGAAGACGCCCGACGTCTTAGCCGCGTGGCGATTGCCCATCCCGAGGGCTTCCCCCTGGCGGTGGCCAATATCTACTGCGACCTGGCCGATGCGATTCGCGGCGCGCCGCGCGAAGGCTTGCCCCGCGCGGCGGCGGGCCTGCGGTCGATGGCGGCGGTCCATGCGGCGGTGGCCTCGGCCAAGGCGGGCGGCGCCTGGGTTGACGCCCGCCCGCCGATGTTCCGCTAACGCAGGGTGGCGCGGTCGATCACCTGACAGGCGAAAAGCCTTGTCTGCGGCGCCATGTCGGGCGCCCCGATCGTCGCCACCACAAGGTCGATGGCCGCGTCGATGATTTCGGCAACCGGCTGGCGGATCGTCGTCAGTCCGATGTTCTGCCAGCGCGACATCTCCATGTCGTTCAGCCCGATCAGGCCGATATCCCCCGGCACCGACAACCCGGCGTCCTGAATGGCGGTCAGGGCGCCGACGGCAAGCAGATCATCGCCGCAGAAATAGGCCTCGGCCGGGGCGTCCAACAAGGCCTGCATCGCGGCGCGGCCCGCGTCAAAGGTGTAATCCGTCGCATAGGACAGCCGCACCGGCAGGCCCGCCAGCCCCTGCACAAAGCCCGCCGCCCGGTCCTGGGTCGAGGTCGCAGCCTCCGGCCCACCCAGAAAGCCCACCGACCGATAGCCGCGCTGGATCAACGCCCGCGCCGCCATCCGCCCGCAGGCGACATTGTCGATCCCCACGACATGCACATCCGGCACCGGGCGACCAAAGGCATGGACCACCGGCAGGTTCGCTGTCTTGCAGGCCAGGGCAAAGCTGGGCGGCAGGGTCGAAGAGGCCACGATGACCCCATCCACCGAATATTGCCGCAGCATCCGCACCGAGGCGGAAGGGTCGCTGGCCCCGCTAAGATTGACCAGCAGGGGCCGCAAGCCGCGGTCCTGCAGGCCGCGGGTGAACAGGTCAAAGACCTCTAATATCAGGGGGTTGTGAAAGTTGTTGGCGATCAGCCCGATCAGCTTGGTCCGCCCGGTCGTCAGGCTGGAGGCCAGCGCGTTCGGCGCATACCCCAAGTCTTGTGCCGCGGACTCGACCTTGGCCCGGGTCTTGGCCGACACCGAAGCCCCATCGGTAAAGGTCCGCGACACCGCCGATCGCGACACCCCGGCCCTTTCGGCCACATCCTTCAGGGTTACTGCCATCACCTGTCCGCGTTCTGCGCTGCAAGCGCGAGTCTATACAGGTTCGGCCCTCCGGATAAAGCCCCCCAGAAAGCCGCCCAGAAAGCCGCCCAGTCCCAGGAAACCTCCCAGAGAACTTTACAGAAGACCTCACAGAAGACCCTGTGGAAGAGCCCACAAAGAACCATCACTTGCCGGTCTGCCCTGCGGCAGGGTCAACGCCCTGCTGTCAGACACGCCGTCCCCGCTTTGGCGGGCGGGGGCAAAACGCGGGTCGCGTGACGGCCTTGGGCGGGGGCCTGTTCCTGCCCCTGGAGATGCGGTGGCCGGCCCGGATGATGCTCGGGACCCTCGGTCATCCCGGGGCGAACAGGGCGGCGCTGCGGTCGGCTTGGGCTTGGCTGCTTTGGTCAGTTGTCCCAACCCCCTCTCGCATCACCCCCGCCAGTGTAAAGCTTCGACCAGGGCGCGAAAGGCGGGGAGGTTGCGGCGGCGGCTGGGGAACTACAGGGGATAGCCGGGGAAATGCGGGCACCAGGTGTCCAGCACCGGCATAAGGCGCCCCTTTGCCACGGCTTTGGCCACCCGGGTCCTCGGAAGATAGGCTATGCCCAAGCCCGCCTCGGCGGCCCGCAGCAGGGGCAAGATCGCATTGAAGGTCAGCTGCCCCGCAACCCGGACCCGCAAGCTGTGCGCGCCACGCGCGAATTCCCAGACACAAAGCCCGCCCGAGGTCGACGGGCAGAGGTTGAAGCCCTCATGCTGGGTCAGGTCTTGCGGTTGGGCGGGCAGGCCCCGCCGCGCCAGATCGTCCGGCGCCGCCACCGTCGCCAACCGCCAATCGGCCGAGACCCGGACGGCGACACGATCGGCGGCCAGACTCTCGCCCAGCCGGATGCCGGCGTCGAAACCTTCGGCGACGATGTCGCGAAAGCCGTTGTCCTGGTTACATTCCAGCGCAATTTCGGGAGGGGCGGCCAGAAAGCCTTGCAGCCGCGGCCAAAGCAGGTTCAGCGCGTGATCCGACAGGGTCAGCCGCACCCGCCCCGCCGGGCGCGCGCCAAGCGCCATCAGGGCGGCGATCTCTTTCATCCATGGCGCAAGGGTCTGATACAGCCGCGCGCCGGCCTTTGCCAGGGCGACCCCGCGGGTGGAGCGATTGAAAAGCCCCATCGCCGCCTCCAGCCCCTTGATCCGATGCGACAGGGTGGGTTGCGACACGTCAAGCTGGCCGCCGCCCGGGTGAGGTTCAGCACCTGGACCGGGGTCTGGACCCACAAAAGGTCGTTCAGCGGCGGCGTCATTCATGGCCATATGGATCAATGCAAGCGGATTGCCGGGCAAATCATCGGGATTGGCCCGGGATAGGCAAGGCCCATGACACGCAACCTGACAATCCCCGCGATGGCGCTGTGCGCAGGCACCCTCGTCGCCTCCGAGTTCCTGCCCGTCGCACTTTTGCCCTCCATCGCCCGCGACCTTGGCATCACCGAGGGCCAGGCCGGTCAGGCGATCTCGGTCTCGGGGCTGTTTGCGGTTGTCTCCAGCCTGATGATCCCCAGGCCGCATGGACCGCAAGCGGGCGCTGGGGCTGTTTGCGCGGGCCAAGGGCGGGCGGGCGTCATCGTGACCTTGGCGCCGAACTACCCGGTGCTGATGGCGGGGCTGGCGCTGTGGGGCCTGATGCGCCAGTTGTCCGCCCTGCCGGCAAGCCCTGCGCTGCCCCTGTTGATCCTGCGGTCCTTTGCGGGGGGCTCTGGTCGGCTGGGGCGCCTGGATGACGCGGGCAATGTGGGCGCGGGCCGAGGCGGGCGGAGGTCTTCGGGTCGCGATCATGGGCGGGGCGGCTTTGGGCGGGTTGGTCTTTGATACGGCGGGCATCCGTGCCACCTTTGGGATGGCCATCGTGGCCCTGTTGGCCGCCAGCGCCCTGGCCGCCGCCACATGCCTTTCAAGGAGAGACTGATGCAGATCACCCGCGCCGGACAAACCCCTTCCCGCAAAGGCCCCGCCGCCTGGTTCACCGGCGAGATCCGGATCGACCCTCTGTTCAACCCCGAAGCCCCCGACCGCGTGCAAGGCGCGCTGGTCACGTTCCAGCCCGGCGCCCGCACCGCCTGGCACACGCATCCGCTGGGCCAGACGCTGATCGTCACGGCGGGACAAGGAAGGGTGCAACGCGCGGGCGGCCCGATCGAGGCGATCCACCCCGGCGACGTCATCACCTTTGCCCCCGGTGAACGGCACTGGCACGGCGCCGCCCCCGACACGGCCATGAGCCATATCGCCATCCACGAAGTCCAGAACGGCGAGACCGTCACCTGGGCCGACCCCGTCACCGAGGCCGATTACCTTGGCCAATAGGAGCCATCATGCGCCCCCATCCTTCACGCTCCCCATCCTTCACGCCCCCGGCGATATTCGCTTTGACGAGGTCCAAAGCCCCGCATCCTGAACCCCACCGATGCGGTCAGCAAGCTGTCGGCAAGCCGTATTTGCGGGTCTGACCTTTGGCCCTGGTGCGGGTTGCAGCCTGTCGCGGGGCCCATGCAGAGGGGCCACGATGACTGCGTCGTGCTGGTCGAGGTGGGCGCCGAGGTCAAGACGGTCAAGCCCGGCCAGTCCGCCCCGGCGTCCTTCTGCATCTGAAACAACACCTGTCCGCATGGCCGGACCGGGTTCCAGTCCTCCTGCAGCCAGCGCGAATTCATGTCGGGCGCGCAGGCCCGCTTTGCGCGGGTGCCTTTGGCCGATGGGACCCTGGTCGCCACGCCCGTGATGCCGGATGATGACCTGATCCCGGGGCTTCTGGCGGCCTCGGATGTCTTGGGCACCGGGTGGTATGCGGCGCGGGTTCAGCCCGGGGCCACGGTCGCCGTGGTGGGCGATGGTGCGGTGGGGCTGATGGGGAGGCCCCCCACTCCTCCGCTCCGCCCCTCCCGCGCCGCCGGCCTGTCGGCCGCGTTCCGGTCGGTTCCCGCCCTTGTGACTTCGGCCGGGAAACCGGGCGCCCTCCTGTTGATCGCACCCGGCCCCAAGGCGCAGGCCCCGGATCAGACGTTGACCTGGGTGCCCAGCTCGACCACGCGGCCGGCGGGGATGCGGAAATAGTCCGAGGCCGGGGCGGAATTGCGCGCCATCAGGATGAACAGTCGTGCCATCCACCCCGGGATCTCGCGCCGCGACGACAGCCGCAGCGACCGGCGCGACAGGATGAACGACGTCGCCATGATGTCGAACTTCCACCCCAGCTTGCGGCACAGCGCCAGGCCCTCGGGGACGTCGGGTTCCTCAGCATAGCCCCAGGTCAGGGTCACTTGCCGGAAGCCGGGGGCAAGATCGACCATGGTCACGCGGTCGTCGGGCGCCACGCGGGGAATATCGGCGGTGCGGATCGTCAGAACCACGTTTTGTTCGTGCAAGACCTTGAAATGCTTCAGGCTGTGCAGCAGGGCCGCCGGGGCATGATCGGGGTCCGAGGTCAGGAAGACCGCCGTGCCCGGCACTTTCTGCAGGGGTTTGGCCCCCAGCATCGCGATCAGTTTGTCCAACCCCATCTCGCCCCGGGCCTCTTTGCCCAGCACAACATCGGTTCCCTTGATCCAGGCCGTCATGATGATCACCACCAGCATGGCCAGCCCCAGGGGCAGCCAGCCGCCTTCGAAGAGTTTCAACAGGTTGGCGCCGAAAAAGATCAGGTCCAGCGCCAGAAAGGGGGTGAACAGCGCCACCGCCAGGGGCGCGGACAGGCCCCAATGCTTGTGCGCCACGATCATGGCCAGCATGGCCGTCACCACCATCGTGCCCGTCACCGCGATGCCATAGGCCGAAGCCAGCGCCGAAGAGGAGCCAAAGACCACGACCAGCGCCAGAACCGCCACCAACAGGCCCTGGTTGACGGCGGGCATGTAGATCTGGCCCTCTTGCGCCTCCGAGGTGTGGCGGATGCGCATCCGGGGCAAAAGGCGCAGTTGGATCGCCTGGCGGGTCAGGGAAAAGGCGCCCGAGATCACGGCCTGGCTGGCGATGATCGTGGCGGCGGTGGCCAGGATCACGACGGGCAAAAGCAGGGTGTCGGGGTAAAGCCGGAAGAAAGGGTTCTCCAGCGCCGAAGGGTCCTTCAATATCAGCGCGCCCTGGCCGAAGTAATTCACCAGAAGCGCGGGCAGGACAACGACGATCCAGGCCGCCTGGATGGGCCTGCGCCCGAAATGGCCCATGTCCGCGTAAAGCGCCTCGGCCCCGGTGACGGCCAGAAAGACCGCGCCCAGGACGACCAGGCCCAGCACGCCATGTGTCAGCAGGAAATGCACCGCATGCCAGGGGTTCAGCGCGCCCAGCACCTGGGGCGCGTCCATCACATGGACCAGCCCGCCCCAGGCCATGACCGCGAACCAGACCAGCGTGATCGGCCCGAAAAAGACCGCCACCGCCGCCGTGCCGCGGTATTGCACCAGGAACAGCCCGATGATGATGACGACGGAGATCAGCTCGATCCAGGGGTCGAAGGCGGTGGTGACAAGGCTTAGCCCCTCGACCGCCGACAGGACCGAAATGGCGGGCGTGATCGCCGCATCGCCAAAAAACAGCGCGGCGCCGATCAGGCCAAGCGCCAGCACCAGCGGCCTGCGCCCGCCAAGCCCGCGTTCGGCCAGGGCCAACAGCGACAGCGTCCCGCCCTCGCCCTGATTGTCGGCCCGCATCAAGAGGGCCACGTATTTCAGCGTCACGATGATCATCAAGGACCAGGTGATCAGCGACAGGACCCCCAGCACGTTGTCACCCCCGCCGCCCGAGGCCTTCATCGCCTCGCGGAAGGCATAAAGCGGCGAGGTGCCGATGTCGCCATAGACCACGCCGATGGCGGCGAGGGAAAGGGAGGCAAGCCCGGCCTTGGCGGGCGGGCTGAGTTGGGGATCGGTCATGGGGGTCTCGGATGGCACCGCCCTTGCGGCGGCCCCCCATCTGCGACCCGGACGCATAAGGAAGCGATGGGGAAGGCGTCAGGGGCCATAAGGATTGCATAAAGACGGTGGACAAACCGCGGGGGCAGGGCGACATCTTGCGCCATGACCGAGGCAAGTGACGACTTTCTGGCAAAGGCCGCCGGGCGCTGGCCGCCGGCCCCGGGGGGCTTGGCCCTGGCGGCCACCCTGGCGATTGTCGGTGGCACGGGCCTGGCCGCGCGGGTGGCCATGGCGCTTTTGCCCGCCCCTGTCTTCGCGCCCGAGATCCTGCCGCTGGTGTTCCTGGTCGCGGTGCTGATCTCGGCCGTGGTCTTCGGCTTCTGGAGCGGGCTGCTGGCCGCCATCACCGGCTTTGGCGCGCTGAATTTCCTGTTCACCGCGCCGCTTTACACCTTTCATGTGGCCCGGGTCTCGGATGTCGTGGCGCTGGTCGAGTTCCTTTTGGTGGCGGCCTTTTCCGGCTTTTTGGCGGGGCGGCTGCACGACCGGGCCCAGGCCGCGCAAACCCGGGCCGAGGCGCTGCAGGTGCTGGGCGACCTGTCCGCCGCCCTTGCCGAGGCGGGGACGGCGGATCAGGCGCTGAAGGCCGCGCTGCCGGCCCTGGCGCGGCTTTGTCAGGGGGCGGCGGTCGTCGTCACGCCCCATTCGACCTTGCCCGAGGGCGTGACGCTGGACGCGGCCACCCAGGCCGCCTGCGACCGCGCCTTGCGCAGCCAGCAGCCCTTGCCCGCCGCGGCCCCGGGATGGGAGGGCAGCCGCCTGACCTTCCTGCCCCTGGCCGAAGCCATCGCCCTTGGCCATGCGCCCCTGTCCGGCCGCGAGGCGCCAATGCGCGAGGCCGCCATCGCCGCCATGGCCCGCCAGTTGCGCTTGGCGCTGCAACGGCTGGACTTTGCCGCCCATGCAAGGGCCGAACGTCTGCGCGCCGAGGCCGAGGCCACACGGTCCGCCGTCCTGGCCTCGCTGGGCCATGACCTGCGCACGCCCCTGGCCACGATCCTTGGCGCGGCCTCGTCGCTGCGGGAACTGGACCTGTCCGCGGCCGCGCGGGATGACCTGTTGACCGCGATCGAAGAAGAGGCCGCGCGGCTGAATTCCCATGTTTCCAACCTGCTGCAGCTTTCGCGGCTGGAACTTGCGGCCGCGCCGCGCCGGGCCTGGGTCGACCTGGGCGACCTTGCGACGGCTGCCGCGACGCGGCTGCACAGGGCGGTCAAGGCGGCTGACCTGCGGCTGAGCCTGGGCGACTTGCCGATGATCCAAAGCGAGGGCGGCTTGATCGAACAGGCGCTGTTCAACCTGATGCACAATGCGCTGTCCCATGGCCGCGGCCCGGTGACGCTCACCAGCCTTGAGACGCCCGCGACCCTGCAGCTGAGGATTGCCGACCAGGGTCCCGGCCTGCCCGCGGCGCTGCAGGCCTGGTTGGACGGTCCCGACTTGCGCCCCGCGCCGGGGCAAAGCGGCCTGGGCCTTGCCGTGGCCAAGGGCATCGCGCGCCACCTGGGCGGCGGCCTGACCTGGACCGAGGGCGCCTTGACCCTGAGCCTGCCGAAATGACCAAGCCCCTGATCCTGATCGTCGACGACGAGGCGCAGATCTTGCGCTTTCTGGGCCATGCCCTGGCCGCGGCGGGCTATGACACCTGCACCGCAGCCACGGGCGCCGAGGCCCTGGCGCAGGTGGCCGCTGCCCGGCCCGACCTGATGGTCCTGGACCTTGGCCTGCCCGACATGGACGGCAAGGCGGTGATCGAGACCCTGCGCGCGGGCTCTGACATCCCGGTGATCGTCCTGTCGGCCCGCGATCAAGAGATGGAGAAGATCATGGCGCTGGACCTTGGCGCCGATGATTTCGTGGCCAAGCCCTTTGCCATAGGCGAGCTTCTGGCGCGGCTGCGGGTTTGCCTGCGTCCGGCCCGCAAGGGGGCCGAGCCGCTCTTGCGCCTGGGTCCGTTGCAAATCGACCTTGCCGCCCATCAGGTCACGCGGGAGGGCGCCGAAATCCACCTGACGCCCAAGGAATTCGACCTGCTTCTGGCCTTGGCCGAGACCCCGGGCCGCGTGTTGACCCACCGCCAGCTTTTGGCGCGCATCTGGGGCCCCGCCCATGTCGAGGACGTGCCCTATCTGCGCGTCTTCATCGGGCAATTGCGCCAGAAGGTCGAGGCCGACCCCGCCCAACCCGTCCTGATCCTGACCGAACCCGGCGTGGGCTATCGCGGTGCGCAGCCCAAATGAGCGACCCGGGCGGCGCCTGGTCGGATGCGGTCGCAGCCACCCGCAGACAGCGGCGGCTTTTGGCCTCTAGGTAGTTTCCGAGCCTGCCGCCGTGACACGCGCGGGCCTAGGCTTGACCCCGAAGTGGTCCGCCCATGCGACCCGAAGGGAAAGGTCCCCCATGCCCGAACACGAAACGCCCCTGATGCCCGATCTTGCAGCGGATGAAAGCCGCATCCTGGCGCGGGTCTTCCAGCATCCGCTGACCCATAACCTGACCTGGCGCGAGGTTGAACGGCTCTTTGGCGCCATCGGGTCCGCAACCCATGCGCCCAATGGCCATCTTGTCCTGACCGTCGGCGCCGGGCGCCTGACGCTGGATGCGGCACGCCACGGCCCGCTTGAACCCGACGACGTCATGGCGCTGCGCCATTTCCTGACCCACGAGGGCAAGGCGCAAGAGGCTGTCACCAGCGATGACCTGGTCGTCGTCATCGACCATGCCGAAGCGCGGGTTTATCCGCTGCCCCCCGCGCCGGGCCCACTTCCGCAGGAACGGCATCACCTGCACCATTCCACCGACCGCAGCCAGCAAGACTCCGACCGCGACGAAAACTTTCCGGCCGACAAGCGCTTCTTTGACGCCATCGCCACGGCGGTGGCGGGCCAGGGGCGGATCGTCGTCATCGGTCACGGCACGGGCCAAAGCAACGAGGCCCATCACCTGATGACCTGGCTTGGCGCCCACCGCGCCCCGGTCCATGCCCGTGTCGCCTGCACCCTGACGGCCGACCTGTCCCATGCGACGCTGCGCCAGCTTCTGGACGACGCGCGTCAATCCCTCTCTGCAACCCACCCGAAAGGTGCATCATGACCAAACCGCAAACCGTGCTAGAGATGGTCCGCCACGACGCCCAGGACCTGCACAGGAAGATCAGCGCCAACCTGGCCAAGGCGGCCTCTGCCAGTTGGGCCGATGTCGAGGCCGTTCAGGCCGATGCCGCCGCCCTGTCGGCCAAGATGAAGACCCTGGCCAAGGACCAGGCCCAGGCGGTGCAAGACGGGCTGAAGGCGGCGATTGCGCGGCTTGAGGCCTCGGCCAAGGTGGTCAAGACCAAAGTCGGCGCCACCAGCGCAGAAATCCACCACGCCAACACCGCGATGCTGGAGGGCGCGCATGAGGCAGCCCTTGGGCTGAGCCAGGCGGTCGCCGCCGCCCGCTCCAAGCTGGCCCATGCCATCGAGCCCAAAGCGGAACCCAAACCGGAACCCAAATCTGGCACGTCGAAGGTGCCCGCATGAACACCTATATCGCTGTCGTCTTTCATTCGGACGCCGAGGCCCGTCTCGCCTTGCGCAAGCTGTGGGTCATGGATGAGGCCGGGGACCTGACCGTCCATGGCGCGGCGGTCGTGCGCCGCGATGACCAGGGCCATATCCGGGTGGCAGACCGCTCGTCAGACCTGGGGATGAGCACCGCGATCGGCGTCGGGGTCGGCGCGCTTTTGGGGCTGCTTGCGGGCCCTGTTGGCGTGGCGGCAGGCATCGCCGGGGCAGCCAGCCTGTCGGTGGGGGCTGCGGCGGGGGTGGGCGCCATGGCAGGCGCCGCCATTGGCATCACCGCCGATGCGGTCAAGGAAGACCGGCGCGAAACGGCAATCGACGAGGCCTTCTTTACGCTGAAACATGGCCAATCCGCCATGGTCGCCGAAATCTCGGAGGACTACACCGCGCTGCTGGATGACGCGATGCAGCCCCTGGGCGGCACGGTCTATCGTTGCCTGAATACGGCTGCGACCAATGCGGCCTTTGGCGACAGCTATTACAGCCGCTACCTTTACCCCTATGATTATCCGCCGATGGGATATTGACCAAAGCCGGGCCGCAGGATGTGCGGCCCGGCCTTATCGCTTGCGGCAATCGCCCTCTTGCGCGGCCCCCAGGGCCAGCCGGGTCAGCGCCGGCAAAGAGGTCGCCCCGGTGCGCGCCATGATGGCGGCCCGGTGATTTTCGACCGTGCGCGGGCTGATCCCCAAAATCCCTGCGATGACCTTGCTGGGCCGTCCGGCCAGCACAAAGCTCAGGACCTGGCCCTGGCGCCGGGTCAGGGAGAAGGGGGAAAGATCAGGGGGCATGACGGGCTCCGGGTTGGGATGTTTCACCCTAGACCGGCGGCCCTGCCGCCCTGCTGCCCCAGATCAGGACGCCGCAGCGAAAGGTTCCGCTGCGGCGCAGGTGTTCAGTTGACGCGGATGTCGTTGCTGACCGAGGTCACGCCCGGCGCGGCCCAGGCGGCATTGCCGGCAAGCTCGCGCTCGTCCCAATATTCCACCGTCCCGGTCAGCGTCACGCGGCCATCGGTCGTGGCGACGTCGATCTTTTCGGGGCTGAACCACGACCGGTTCAGGGCGCTCATGATATCGGCCTTGATATTGACCGCGCTGGCCTGCGGCTTGATCGCGATCTGGTTCGACACCCCCGTGACGCCCCAAAGCCTGCGCACGGCATCGGCGGCCGCGTCATGCTGGAAATGCCAATGCACATCGCCCGTCAACGTGACCCAGCCCTTGTTGACCGTCACCTTGACCGCATCCTTGGGCACCGAGGTGTTCCAGGCCAGCCGGTCCACGGCCGCCGCCGCAATCTCGGCATCGCCATGTTTGACATCCGAGGGCAACTTCACCTCGATCTCTTCGGCCACCGCCTTGACATCCTTGACCCGCAAGGCCGCCGTCTCGGCGCCATGCTTTTCGGCATAGGTCGAAACCGAGCCCATCAGCGTGACGACCCCATCCTTGGCGGTGACGCCAATATGGGCGGCGTTCACCGAGGGCTCCCATTTCAATTCGTCCAGAACGGCTTGCTTCAGGTGTGTGTCATCGGACATCGCTGTCTCCTTGCGGCACCGGGGTGGTGCCTGGGTCTCAGGATAGCCGGGGGGAGGCTGGCGGGGTCGGCCTCGGAAACTACTTAGGGCGCGGGTCTGGGCGGGATCTGGCCAAGCCCCCTTGGCCGCGCGCCATCGGGGAAAGGCGATCGCATCCCGGCGCTGATCCAGGGCAGCGCGGGCCGGGGGGCTGCATGCGACAGAGGTCAAGTCCGGGCCAACCCGGGTCGCCAAGCCCCTCTCAAAGAATCCCCATGAAATACCTCTTCATCGCCGCCTCCCTTCTTTTGTCCGTCCCGGCCTTTGCCGAGACCACGAAACAGACCATCGTCCTGACCGAGGTCGATCCGGTGATCCTGGCCCAGGGCTGGCGGGCCAGCGATATCCTTGGCGCCAAGGTCTATGACGATGCCGGCACCGAGATCGGCAAGCTGGACGACATGATCGTCACCGCCGAAGGCACCGTGCCCTATGCCGTCGTCTCGGTCGGCGGCTTTCTGGGGATGAACACGCATAACGTCGTGGTGGCCGTCTCGGCGCTGGAACTGGTGGCCGACAAGCTGACGCTGCATGGCGCCACGAAGGAAAGCCTGACCGCGCTGCCCAACTTCGAGTTCAAATGACCAAGGGGGGCTTGGCCCCCCAACCCTTTCCCGGAGCCCCGGATGCGCGCCCTTTTCCTTGTGGCCCTTTGCGCCACCCCCAGCCTGGACCAATCCCCTTTGCCGGACACCCTGGGCGCCAATATCCGGGCCGCCACCTGCGCCCCGTGCCATGGCCGGGGCGCGAACAGAACGGCGTTTGGTCCCCGCGGGCCAGTCGCAAAGGCCAGCCCCCATCAGCTGTTGACCCTGACCCTTTACGGCAAGGCGCGTCGCTTGGCTGCGCGTCCAATCGAAACCCGATGCCCCTTGGGCCGATGTTGCACCCCGCCTGGCCGCCCTGCGGACCGGCGGCCAACGCGAGGACTGACGATGATTTCCTTCATCCTGAACGACCGCGAGATTTCCGTTGATGCCCCGCCCGGCACACCGCTCTTGTGGGTCGTGCGCGAGGACCTGGGCGTGACCGGCTGCGAATTCGGCTGCGGCATCGGGATCTGCGGCGCCTGCACCGTCCATGTCGAGGGCCGCGCCGCGCGGTCCTGCATCACGGCGCTGGGGGATGTGGCTGGGGCCCATGTCACGACGATCGAGGGCCTTGGCGGGGCGCATCCGGTGCAACAGGCCTGGGGGTGCGGGGCCAGGTGCCGCAATGCGGCTCCTGTCCGTCGGGCCAGCACATCGGCACCGCACTTGCCCGCATCCTGGCCGAAGAGCTCGGGGCCGCTTTGGCCCGTGTCCGTATCACCCATGTCGATACCGATCCGAAATGGGGAGTGATGGTGGCCGGGGGCAGTTGGTCGGGGCAGGGCGCAATGCCGAAGGCGCCGTGCTGCGTCAGGCCCAGGTCCTGCGCCGGTTTGGGATGGCCCTGCCCGTGGGCGCCGACGTCGCCGCAGGCCAGGGGCGTGACACCAACCTGAACACCTATACGCCCCTGCGCATGGCCGACAGGCCTGCGCTGGACATCCGCCTTGTCGCCGGCCTGGCGGCTCCGGTGGGCCTGGACGAGCCCGCCACCACCGTCGTGGCTCCCGCCATCGGCAATGCGATCTTTGCCGCCACCGGCGCCCGCGTCACCCATCCGTCCCGCAACCGTCCCGCAGCCGTGCTGGCTGCGATCGGCACCCCATAGGAGGCCCCATGAAGGGTTACATCGCTGATATCGAAAGCCTGACCGAGGACAACTCGGCCTTTCGCCGCGTGCTTTATACCGGCGTCCATCTGCAACTTGTGCTGATGTCCCTGACGCCCGGTCAGGACATAGGCATGGAAACCCATGCCACCCATGACCAGTTTTTCCGCATCGAAAAGGGCGAGGGGAAAATGGTGATCGACGGGGTCTCGCACAAGGTCGGGCCGGGCAGCGCCGTGGTCGTGCCGGCGGGCGCGCGTCACAACCTGACCAATACGGGCGACAAGAAGCTTCGGCTTTACACGCTTTATGGTCCGCCGAACCACATGGACCACCTGCAGGTGCAAACCAAGGCCGAGGCGGGCAACCTGGTCGAGACCTTTGACGGCGTCGTGACCGAAGCCTGAGGCAGGGGCCTATCCGGTCACGACCCCATCTCCCACCACGATTTGCCGCCTGCACAGGGCGGCAATCTTTTCATCATGGGTCGAGATCAGGAACGTCGTCCCCTCGTCCCGGTTGATTTCCGCGATCAGGTCCATGACCTGGCCCGCCGAGGCGCGGTCAAGGTTGCCGGTCGGCTCGTCGGCCAGCACCAGCTCGGGGCGGTTCATCAGGGCGCGGGCGACGGCGACGCGCTGTTTCTGGCCGCCCGACAGGTTGGCCGTCGGGAACTGGATGCGGTCCTTCAACCCCATGCGCACCAGCAATTCCGCGCCGCGGGTGCGGGCGGCGGCACTCTCGCGGCCCTCACGCACGGCGGTCGGGAAGATCACATTTTCAAGCGCGGTGAAGTCGGGAAGCAGGTTGTGGAACTGGAAGACAAAGCCGATGTGGCGGTTGCGGAACTCTGTCAGGGCGCGGTCATCGGCCCGGGTCAGATCGACGCCCAGCATGGTATGCGCCCCCGATGTCGGCCGCATCAGCGTGCCAAGGATGGTCAGCAAGGTGCTTTTCCCCGACCCCGAAGGCCCCAACAGCGCCGCAAGCTCTGCGGTCTTCAGCGTCAGGTTCAGCCCGCGCAACACACGGGTTTCGGCCTCTCCGGCGCCGAAGGTTTTTACCAGGTCGCTCACCTGCAACAGGGTCATTGGCCGATGGCCGTGACGGGGTCCAGCCGTGCCGCCGACCGCGCCGGCAGGATCGAGGCCAGGACCGCGCCCAAAGTGGTCAGCCAGATCGCCAGACCATAAGCGCCCTGGGTGATGTCGATGGGCAGGCCCGACCCCGAACTGAAACTTTCGCGCCCGGGAAAGGCCAGCAGCACAAGATACCCCAGCCCCGCCCCGAGCAGCCCGCCCATCACCCCGATCAACCCGCCTTGAATGACGAAAACCGCCATGACAAAGCCGCGTCCCGCCCCCATGGCGCGCATGATCCCGATTTCCGGCCTGCGCCGATAGGTCGACAATAGCAAAGCCGAGGCCACGCCGATGATGATGGTCAAAAGCGCAAAGGCCTTCAGGATGTAACCGGTCTGCGCCTGGGCCTGCAACGCGTCCAGAAGCTGCGCCGCCTGTTCGGTCCAGGATTTCGCGTCCAAGCCCGTCAGTGCCTTGATCTGCGGCGCCAGCGCATCGGCGGCGTAAAGATCGGTCAGCTTGATTTCCACCCGCGTGACGCCCTGCGGCATCTGGATCAGGACCCGCGCGGTCGCAAGCCCGACATAGGCTTGGCGCCGATCCGGCCCGCCCGAGCCCATCTGATAGATCCCCGTCACCGTCAGCAAGGCTTCGACGCCCTGGGTGCTGGTCAGCCGGACTTGCTGTCCCAGGGTGACGTCCAGATCCTCGGCCAGGGTCTTGCCCAAAAGGACGCCGCCTGATGCCAGGTCGGCAGAGCCCTGGAGAATATAAGAGGCCAGATTGGCGATGACGGATTCCCGCCCCGGCTCCAGCCCCATGATCGAGACCTGGATGACCTCGCCGCCCCGGGTCATGAAGCCCGAGCCGTTGATCTGCGGCGAGACGCCGGTGACGCCGGGCAGGGCCGCGATCAGCGGCAGAAGGGCCGCGGTGTCGCGCAGGATGGCGGTGTGTCCCGTGGCGGGGCCCTGGGCCAGCAGGACGCCTTGGGCGGGCCCAAGAAGGGCAGGGTCCTGCGCCTCGGCCTGGATGGTGACATGGGCCATGTCGCCTGCGGTGCGGGCCAGGATGAAAGAGGCCAGCCCGCCAATCAGGGCCGACATGAAGATGAAGATAAAGACCCCAAGCGCCACGCCCAGCACCAAAAGCCCGGTCTGCGCCAAAGAGGCGGTCAGATAGCGGCTGGCGATCTTTGCCGCATACAGCATCAGGGCGCCACCCTTACGGCTTGGCCATCGACCAGGCCCTTGGGGTCCAGGATGACCCTGTCGCCCTCGGTCAGGCCTTCGGTGACGATCAGACGGCTGGCGGGCCAGGGAATGACCACGACGGCGCGGCTGTGGGCCTGGCCTGCGCTTTCGACAAAGACCGCGTCACCGGTCAGGGCGGCGCGGGGGATGGTCAGCGCGCTGCGCGTGTCGATGGTGATATTGGCTGTCACGGTCAGGCCTATGGGCGCGCGGATCGGTTCGTCGGGCGTGATCTTGACCACCAGCCCCCCGGTCGACGCATCGACCTGACCCGCAACATAGCTGACATGGGCCGGGCGCACCCGGGTCTCGCCCGTAAGCTGCAGATTGGCCACTTGCCCGGCCTTGACCTGCAGGGCATGGGATTCGTCCACATCGGTCTCGACCACCAGGCGGTCCAGATCGGCGATGGTCATCAGCGCCTCGGAACTGGCCACCGTCTGCCCCGGCTTGGCGGGAAGCGACAGGACCGTCCCCGCCAGGGGCGCCCGCAGCGTGTATTTCGCAAGCAGGATCCGCGCCTGATCCAGAAGCGCGCCTTGCCGCGCCACCTCTTGCCCTGCCGAGGTGACGGCACGGGCCGAGGTTTCCAGCGTCACCCGGGCGACATTGGCGCCCATGGCCAGGATGCGGGTATAAGAGGCCTGAACCTCGGCCTTGGCCACCAGGGCGGCATCCAGACCGGCCAGCGCCTGCCGCAGGGCGGCTTCCGCCGTGGCGGGGTCTATTCGGGCCAGGACCTCGCCCCGGGCCACCACTTGGCCCTCGATCACCGGGACCTCGGTCAGGACCCCGGCGACCGAGGGCCGCAGATCAACCGAGGCGACCCCCGCCACCCGCCCGTTGACCGCCAGAACCCGCGTGGCCGGCCCCAGGGCAACTGTCTCGACGCGGACTGTGGTCAAGGCCGCGGCCCAAGGGTGCCACCAGGCCAGCCCGGCCGCGACCACAAGCGCCGCGCCCAAAACCCCAAGCGGCCACTTGCGCCGTGTCGCAGGGATGATGGCGGGCAAGACCTCGGCCCCGGAAGCGGGGGCGACAACCGGGGCGCCGGGGATCACTGTCCTTCCACCCCCGCTTTGACGGTCAACACTGTCCAACCCCTGGCACCTTGTCCTTGACCACGAGCGATCCCCATGATCCATCCGCCAGATCAAGACCCCGACACGCAAACTTACCCGGATTGTGGCAGGCCGGTTCTAACCTGCCTCAGCGTCAGGCCCGGCGCAGGATCGCCAGAGGCCGCCTTGGCCAAAGCGCGCTGCACCCGCCACCAGGGCCGCCGCGTTTGGACGAAGATGGTTCCGGGAATGGTCTTGAACCCAACGCGGCGGCCGTCAGTCGGTCCGAAGCGGTCCGGCCGGTCAGAGCCAAGCTGTCAAGCTGGATGCATCCCCGAAGTGGCAATGCGCAAACAGAGCCCCTAGGGGTCATGCATTGCCCGACGATTTCAGGGATAACTGGCGGAGAGGGTGGGAAACGAAAATACGAAATGAAAAGTGTTTATTATCAGTGGCTTGATGGCACTTCTCAGCGTAATTTTGTGGCGACCCTAGCAGCACTTCATGTAGCTTCTTGGTCACAGTCAAGCCGGATATGACGACGCCCGCAAGGGTGAACCTGCGGGCGTCGGTGGTTTGATCAGAGGTCAGGAATAGGCGGCTAAGCCAGCGCCGCGCTGATCAGCGCTAGCAACTCAGCCTCCTCGTCCGCGAGCGCCTCAGCGATCAGTCGATCAGTCGTGCGGTAGATTCCCTGCGTCGGCTTCCTCATTGTCACGATGACACTGTCATTCGGGAACGTGCCATGAATCACCAGCACAGGCCCAACCGGCGTCCCGCTGAAGACTTCGACATAGTCGACTTTCCATTCGGGCTCTTCCCAGAAGACAGCCATCTTGGTCACGACGGTCTGGTCGATAACAAGGTCCGGCTTACCCCAATCATGACCCGTGGGATTGCCGAGAAGCTCCCTCAGGAGACCGTTGAACCGTTTCCGGCCAATCGCGAAAGTTACAGTTTCACTTTCCGCCTCATGGGCGGTCGTGGTAGGCTTCATGTGTGCGGTCATCGGATTTCCTTCTGTAGGATGACGGTTGCACTAAGACGGGCGGCTTCTGATTGGACTCGGGACCGCCCGTCGCTCTTTTGGGCTTCTTCAGCCCGTGACCTTCCATTGCGGGAGGGTCCAGCGGACCTGCTTGTTAAGCTGATCCAGCATCTTGTTCAGTCGCGTCGCTTCTTTCAGCGCCGCCTTCTTCGTTTCCGTGTCCGAAAGATCGGAAGCTTCGATCTCTGCAAGGCGAGCCTTGATCTCCAGAGTCTTGTATTCCCCGACCAGCGAAGCAAGTTCCGCAGCCGCGTCAAGGAGGCAACCGACCATTACCTCGGCCCTGCCTAGTGATCCGGCTGCACCAGGAAACGGCTCATGCACCCCAACTGTCGCACCGTTCAGCACGAACTCTTCCGGGCCGCGATCATCGTCGAACGTGGGCGCTTCTACTCCAGCAAGCGCCAAGTAAAGATCGAAGTCAGTATCCGAGAGATACCTCTTGTTTCCGCTCTGGTCGTCGTCCAGGTGCCGAAAGTAATCATAGAAGGGTCGCCTGAAGGTGTCGGTGACCGCGAGGCTCGCAACCTTCTCGACCTCGCGAACACGTTCCCGATACCGTTTTTGTTTTTCTGCAGGTGTAAGGGTCATCTTGATCTCCTAGCGTCACGGTAACGTTTACACGTTACCGTGACGCTAGTCAAGCACGGCGATTTGCTTCAGCTTCGCTTTGAACACTCTGGGGCCAGATGCCGCCGACCTCGCCGAGCGCCTGCATGATCGCGCTCGGCGCATCCAGGTCATCACGGGCGGCAAGGGCGATAGCTTCGACCAGGGCGCGATAGCTCGGCTCAGTGATGAAGTGATCAGGTGGCGTTTGGTTCTTCATTGGGGTTCTCTCCTGCGTTTCTGATCGCAAAGAATCACAGGAAAGAAGTGACGGTCAAGTGAATTTTTCACCTAAGCCGTTGTTTATAAATGAATTAAGCCCTTACTTATCTATCCCGCCAGTTACCCCGCCAGTTACGCGGGGATGTTCAGTTCGGCGAGAAGGACATCGTCGAGAAGGTCATCGTCAAGGTCATCATCGGGCCTTTCGGCACTCTGCCGCGCCAGCTTTTTCCTTTCACGATATGCCTTTGCATTCGCGGCGTTCCGTGCAGCGCGCTCCTCTTTCGGCCGACCTTTCACATACTCACGGACAGGTTTTCCGGTTTCGGACAGCTTCTTACGCTCATATTCGGCTTTCTCTTCTTTGCGACGTTTCTCAACCTTCCATTTGCGGACTTTGGCGAAAATATCTCTCTGAAGGTCGGTGCAGCTACTCAGCCACCCGTCATAGGCATCGCCATGGTCCGGCTGTGTGGCACTTAGCGCGCCTGCATAGCACCATGCTGCGGCCTTAATATCTTTGTTGTTAGACTTCTTCCATTCTCTCAAGAGACGTTCGATCTCGCGATCATCTTGACCAGGATAAACATTGTTCACATCCAGCCGAAATTTGATCTTCCGCAAAGTAGTGGAAACCGCTGCCTTCAAGGTGGCAGGTTCGCCATATTTTTTCGGCAATGAGCCTTCTAATTCAGACTCGCCGTTCAGCTCCGAAGCAAACCGATCTAATTCCAGCATTGCCTGATCATCTATCGACAGGAACGGCGCATCCTGATCATTTCCATAAAACATGATATCCACATTCCATCCTTGGTGAAAATAAAGGGGCGCGACTTGCGGGAATTGCGCCACCTTTGATTTATAGCGCTGCCGTCTTTTCGATCAGGTCAGCAAGATCGCGAACAATCGTCGGAGCGAGGTTCGTTTCACACGCGCGCACCCTAACATTGACGCCATTTCCTTTGCGACGAACGCGGATTAAACTCAGTCCCAAATCGGGTGCTTGGTGATCAACGAATGCATAGGCCATAAGGCGCGGTTCACTCCCGTCCACACGCGCACGAAGGTCGCTCACAAGTTTCGCGGCCTCATCCGTCTTCATGGCGACGGCCTCGCATCCTTCAAGTCTGATGGTCACACCGCCATCTGTGCGCCTGACGTCAATGCCGGGGATGGTCGCTGCGATAAGGCCTGCGTCAATCTCCTTGCGGATCAGGTAGCCGACAGCGTCGGACAATGACTTGACGCCGAGCTTGTCCGCGATCTGCCTCAGACGCTCAAGTTGGACGGGCGGAAGCTTGATGGTGGATTGTTTTTTCGGTTCGGGCATGGCGAGCCTCCTGAATGGTGCCTACTATCGTCAACGTAAGTAGGCACCCTTTCGAAGTCAAGGCCGGACTGTAAATTTCGCTTCTTACCAGGGCGCCTTAGAAGGGCCTCTCTTGCCGGGGTAGGGGCAAGGCCGAAGGAGCACGTCGTTGCGCTGCAAGGTGCCTCCCATGGGCTCTGTGCGCGTGCGACGGCATGAGGTGCCGGAAGAGGTCTGGACCAGAGTTGACACAAGACGGGAAACGCCTGTCATATGCCGAGGAAGGTTTGGACCGGGAAACTAAGCTCTTAGCCGCGACAGGTTTCACATAGCAGGTTCCTGGGCCGAGTAGAGCAACAGGTGCGTCATCATTTTCCGGTATTAGTTTTCTTCTTTTTTAAGAACTATATTTAATATGGGAAAATGATGACGCAGCGCCTGTCGCGGTTTTGATATGCGTCATCATTTTTCCTTATAAGATAAAATGTAGCGCACAGGCGATCAGTAAAAACTTGACCGGGTGCGTCATCATTTTCCCTTCTTAGGCTCATTGATTACGATCCAGCATGTTCCCCGGGCGTGACTGCCGGATGATCTCGGACTGCACCACCTTACGCATGGTGCCTTCCATCTCACGGGCGACCTTCTGCGCGAGGTCATGGTTCTGCTCCTGTGTGCCGCCATTCGCGTTGACCGTCACGGGCGCGTTGATGGTGACAGACTGTCCGGCCTCTGACCTTTGCGCCTTCACGGCTCTCGCGGTTCCGGTCCTGTGATCGCGAAGGCCGGTGTCAGGATGGCTCGCTCGCGCCAGGGCTGTGAGGGCGCCAGAAGGGGCATCGCCGACAACGCCACCACTCGCATACCCCTTCATGCCGGTTCGGTGAAGCTCTTGCAGGGCCGGAAGGCCGATCCGTTCGACTGCCCTTTTCGGGATGACATATTCGCCCCGATGAACAATCCCGGCAGGCTCAAGAGTGTCGCCGTCGCCCGTGTAGCCGCCCGCATCGAAGCCTATGAGCATCCCGAGCTGGCCCAAGAAGCTGCCAGTTCCGGCCCCAGCGAAGAGGCCCGTGATCTGCTTCTGAAGCTGCACTTCCAAGATTTGCAACAGAAGGCCCTTCAGCGCTTCGCCCGCCGTCATGGTGCCGGAAAGAATACCTGTGAACATCCGCGCGAGACTTTCCGCAGCGCCCTTACCGGCCTCTTGCATCCGTCGCAATTTGTCGGCGGCTTCGTCCACTTTGACGCCGGCCATGACATGAGCTTGTGCGACCTCTTCAATTTGCGCCGTCAATTCCGGCGTGATCTGCTTTCCTTCTTTTTGCGCTTCGATCAGAAGTTTCGCTTTCTCGCGCGCATATTCGACAGCATCGCCATATTCTTTCCCTGCGCCCGCAGTTGCAATCAGAGCCGCAGCTTCGGCCTCAAGGGCGCGCGTTTCAGACTGCATGTCCTGAATTTGCTTCTCGAACGAATTACCCGCGCCGCCACCAGAGCGCGAATTGCGCGGCGTTTCGGAAACGCCAAAATCAATATCAGTCGGTTTTCCTTTCGGTCGCGGCGAAGTCATCGGCGAAACGCCATTCCATGCGCCGACACCGCGCCCTTTCATTCCCGGCAGTTCGGTGCGCTCGGGCGGTTCGACCAGCGTTCCGGGCGTAACACCGGCGAGACGCCCCATCTCATTGACGGCGCTTTGCGCAGCTTCGAAGACGCGATCCAATGCGCCGCCGATCCGATCAATAGCGGCGAGCGCATCAGACAGGTCAACTTTGTTGATCTTCTGCGCCTCTTCTAGCGCGGCCTTCGCCTTGGTCGCGAGACCTGACATTTTCTCGCTGTAGTCTTTCGCCGGAATCTGGCCCTGTTGCATCTTGCCGGTCAGGTCGTTCATCTGTCCTGTGATATCGGCGAGCGTGAGGGCTGTGTCAGTGTCGCCAATGTCGGCGAGGTTGGCGATCTCACCGGACATGGTGCCCGTCGCCTGCGTCACGCTGAAGGTCAGGTCGTCATAGGCCGCCGAGATGTCGGCAAGTTGCGAAGTCGTCTTTTCGACTGCACCAGGATCAACGGCCAAGACTCCCGCGACCTCGGGCGTGATAAGGTTCCCCGCATCCCCGCCCCGATCAGGCTGAAGGTTGGGCAGGTTGTCGTTCAGCGTTTGCACTGCGCCGACAGCTTCGGCGGCGTGAACGGCAACGCTCTGAAAGAAAGTCTGAACCTTCGTCGTCAGGATATCGAACTTGTCATCCAAAAGCGCAGCCGACTTGACCAGACCGTCATCCAGCACGACGCCCGCCTCTTTCGCCCCGGCGATCATGTCATCAAGCGCCTGACCGCCACCTTCCAGCGCCAGGACCATCCCTTTTCCGCCCCGCCCGAAAGCATCGGTGACGAGGGCCATTTTCGCGGCAGGATCAGAGGTCCGGTCAACAAGATCGGCGAACTCTTTCAAGAGGGTCGTCGTGTCCTTCAGCTTGCCTTTCTGATCGCGCAAGGAGATTCCCGCTCGGTCGAAGGTTGCCTTGAGCTTGCCTTCTCCCTGTGCGGCCTGCCCGATCCCATCCACGAACTTCTCAAGCGCGGAAGTCGTCTCGCCTATATCCACGCCCTGAAGCTTGAAGCCGTATTGAAGGCCCTGAAGCGTTTCGGTCGTGACGCCGAGCCGATCGGCAGCGTCGTTCAGGTCACCAAGGTCGCCGATAAGGCCGCGAATGTCGGTTGATACCGCACCCAGGGCGGAACTCAGGACACCCCCAGCGACGCCCCCCAGGAAGGGCACGGCAAGGCCTTTGAAGGCCTTGCCTATGCGCGCCCCTACGCCCTCATAGCTCTTCGCCATGGCGTCGGCGGATTGCTTCGCCCGCTTTTCCATGGTGCCAGCGGCGCGCGCTTGAAGATCGGCAGCGCGTTTCAGGGAACGCTCCAGCTTGTCGATGCGCGCTTCGACGGGAACGATCAGGCCGGGAAGGGTTGTGTCAGTCATGGGTAAATCCTCACTCTAGAAGGTGAACAGCGCCGATCCCGGCGCGCAGTAGCTGGACAAGGAAGACTCGGCAGCACAGGCCCGCGAGACGGCCATAGCGGCGGCAATTGCGCCGTCTATGCGCTCAGTTGCCCGCGCCTTGTGCATCCGGGCGAGGCCAGAGGTGCCCCGCGAGACGACGACGCTCGCGAAGTGCTGCCGAAGCACCGGATGACCGCCATGACGGATCAGACGCCCGTTGACGGTGCGCTCAAGATCACCAGCCGCGACGCCCATGATCAAAGGCGTCTGCCGCATTTCCACGACAGGAAGCCCTTCGTCGGCGAGGTGCTGCATGACGACGCGGGCGAGGTGCGGGTCAAAGGCGATTTCGCGCACGTCATAAGTCGCGCAAAGGTCGCGGATAGCAGCTTCGACCTCTTCCGGGTTGATGATCGGCCCGGCACAAACCCGGATAAGCCCTTCGTCGCGCCACCGCTCATAGGGCACGCCGTCACGCTGCGCCCTTCCGCGAAGGTCTTCACCAGGAACAAAGAAGGTAGGGCGAACGGTGATCTGCCCGTCATCATGCCGCCACGCCGCGACAATCGCGGTCAGATCGCCGTTTATGGACATATCGACGCCAAGCCAGCACGGCAGGGCCTCAAGATCGGCTTCGTCCTCTTCGAAGGTGCGGGCGTCATAAGTGCCCAGGTCAAAGAGCGGGTCACGGCTGTTCGCCTGCCAGACGTTCAAGTTGAACTGAAGGAAGGCCGCTCGGTCGGCAGGTCGGTGTTCGGCTTCGGTCGCAAGGGCGCGCAGGCTCGGCAGCGAGGGGAAGCCATGCACAAGGCCGGGGTTCACCTTCGACCACATCGCCTCATCCTGCCAGTCGTCTTCCGGCCCGGCTTCGAAGATGATCGGCAGGAACTCGGGGTTGACGATCTCGCCCAAGGCGACACGTCGGGCGTAGTCATATTGCTCGGCGCCCAGGTTCTCGCTGCCGCGCCCTGCGGTCGTTGCGATGACCAGGAGGTTAGCGGGCGTTTTGGCCAAACCGGACTTAAGGGCCTCCCAAAGGTCACGGCCTTGCCAGGCGTGAATCTCGTCTGCTAGGACGAAGGAAGGCGTCGTGCCATGTTGCGCCCGCCCGTCGCTGGATACGGCGCGTAGGGTCGCGCCGTTCACGATGTTCCTGATCTGCTTCGCCGAGTTGAAGGCGTCGTTGATTGCCGTGACGACCTTCAGCCGCCGATCCTCACGGATGATATTCGCGGCCTCGCGAAAGCCGATCCCTGCCTGTTCCCGATCCGAAGCGGCAAAGATGACCTGACCGGCAGGCACTTTCTCAGGCCCGATGACATGCAGAAGCGACAGCGCAGCGGCGAGCGAGGTTTTCCGGTTGCCGCGCGGTAGCATCAGGAAGACCGTGCGCACGATCCGCGAGCCGTCTGGGTGACGCGGCCCGTAGATGCGCCTGACGATCCGCTCTTGCCAAGGGTAAAGCTGGAAAGCCCGCCCCGGCGCGGTGCTGGCAGGATGGCGTAGCCGCCGCAGGAAGGTGACGGCGCGCTCTCCATACCCGAGCGGGTCGGGGATGGGCGAGCCGTCATAAATCCAATCAGGGAAGGTCGCGGCAGGCATGTCAGACAGCGAGGGGGTTGTCGTCATCATCCTCGGGCGCGGCGCTGCCGATCCGGGCGCGGCTTGTCGGGGTGAGGCCGTATTCAGCGGCAAGCTGCCGCGCCGTCTGCGCCGCCCGGTTCAGGACGCCAAAGAGCTTCACGTCGATATCGCCACCGGCAGCAATGCGCGCCTCTTCGATCTGCCGGACATAGCCGACAGCGGTGCAGTAGTTCTCAAGCCCTGCAAGATCGGCGCGGGTGATGATGCGCCGTGCGATCAGTTGCGGCATGACGCGCACCCATTCCGCTCGCGCATGGGTCGAAAGGTGCGACGGGCCGCGAGGAACCTTCGTCAGGGCCTCGCTATCCGTCGAAAGGGCAGGCTTCACGCCGCGAAGGTGCTTGCTCATGCTGCCCTCACGCCCGGCGCGCTGCCGAAGTTCGCATCATAGACAGCGCGTATGAACCCGAGCGGGGTGACGCTGCGCGCATTGGCGCGGTCGCGCCCTTTCCCCTTCATGTCACGAATGACATTCTCGCGCGCCGGACCAGGTAAAGGGCACTTCGGCGGCATGACAAAGCCGCCGCCCGTCCAAAGGCAGGTCTTCTTTGTGTAGTGCTCAGACGGCGCGAGCTGGGAATAGTCGCAAGGGTCGAAGGTGCAATCGGGCTTGCGCCAATAAGTGCTGATCGTGCTGCGCGGGTTCTCGATCAGATAAGGCGCGCCTATGAACTCGGCCCATTTCGACGCCACCGCGAAAAGTTCGATGGCAGTGGAGAGGGCGTGAAGCCCCTTGCCCTTGAACCAGAGCGCACCCGAGGTCGCCAGGTCATCGCAGGGCGGGAAGGCCGCAAAGAAGCGGCAGCGGTCAACCATGTCGCGCGTCGGCATCCAGTGTCGGGCGTCGGCTTTGACAAAGTGAACGTTGCCGACCGTGCGTGCCTTCTTGTGCGCGATGTCGATACAGAAGCACTCCCAGCCCGCCGCCGCGAAGGGTGCGGCAGATTGGCCGGACAGTTCATAAAGGAAGATCGCAACCGGCTTCATTGCGCCACCCCGCGCAGTTTCCAGCCCTTGCGCCGTCCGACTTCGACAATCTCCTTCAGGTCATAGGTGGCGCCTTCACAAAGGATGCGGTCGCCGGTCGTGATCGGCGACGGATGCCAACGCACCAGGAAGACCACTGTCTTCGCTTCGGCTTCACCGAAGTCGCCCACGATCTCATCTGCGGTCATTTCCAGCATCGCCGCCCGCACGGCCATGAGGTTCGCCCAAGTCTCGGTGATTGCGCCAGTCGCCGAGACGGTCACGCTCTTGCGCTGGACAGTGATGAAGCGATCAAGTTTGCCCGCTTCCATATCAGGCCCTCCACCGGATGACGGCTTCAAGGGACATGACGCCATGCGAATAGGCGTGTTCAGGCTGCGGGTCGCGCATCCACAGCAGGCGGGGCGCCGCCCATTCATCCACTTCGAAGCCTTGCATCATGGCCGCCGCCTCGGGCGGTTCGATCAGCGCGTTCAGTGCCGCGAAGCCGATGGCGCGGGCGGTGTCAGGCCCGTCTTCGACGGCCCAGATGTTCAGGTCAAGGAAGACGCGCGCCACGAACTGACCAGCGGCAGCGCGCCCGAGGAACTGCGTCTGAGACCCTGCAAGAATGACCGTCGGGAAGACGTCAGGACGGGTGCTTCCGGCGCGGATGCGATCAGCCGGGACGAGCGCCGTCACGGTGCTGTTGCCGATCAGGGTAGCACGCACGGCAGCTTGAAGGGCGAGGGAGGGTTCAAGCATCGCTACCCCCTTGCGCAGCCTGCTTGATCGCCTTCGACACAGCGCGGGCGATGCGGCGTTTGCTCCGGTCGCGGGTCAAGCGCTCGGCCGGGATAAGGAAGGGGTGCGCCTCTGCCTTCACGGTGCCGAACTCTTCAAAGTGCCCGTAGCGCACTTCGGGATTGCCAACGGTGACGAGGGCTTGGTTCTCGCCTGCCGTTCGACGCCCGCCGCCTTCAGCATAGGCGGGTGTTTCGGCGCCGGGCGGGGTAACGGTAACACTCTCGGCGAGCGCGCCCGAGTCTTTCCGCACCAGGGCACGCGCAACATGGGCGAGGTCTTCGGCGCAGGCCACAAGGGTAGGCTGAACCTGAATGACGATCTCAGCGGGGATAGCTTCCAGACGGGCGCAAAGGCGCGCGGCCTGCATGGTCAGGGTATCTTCGCCCATGTCAGACCGTCCAAGCCCGATAGGGTTGCAGCAGGTCGTTGAAGCCGAACGGGACAACGTAGGGCGAACCCGGCGCTGCCGCTTCGCGCGTTTCATACCAATAGGCTGCAAGCATCAGGATTGCTTGGGTCAGGATCGGCGGTAGAGGTTCGCCATAGAAATAAAGGGGGTTGCCGACAGTTGCCGCGACGAAATCTTCCGCTGCGTCCAGCTTCTGCGCGAGAAGCGCATCGTCTGCGGTATGGTCAAGGTTCAGATGCGCCCGAAGATCGGCGACAAGGGTGACGGACATAACAGGCTCACTCGTTACTGTGGTATCATGATACCACAGTAACGGAGGCTGGAAAAGTTATATTATTACACTCTTGTGCGGACCTCCCCGCGCCGGTCCTCAACAACGTGGGAAGTTGGCAGCCACCCCGATAGGCAACGAGCCGACCCAAGCCGCGTGGGTCTAACCGGCCAAAACGATTTCTCGAATCGCCTTTGAAACAGCTTCGACCTCTTCGTGATGTTGAGGCCAATCACTTGGATCAGCGCAGACTGATCCAACGATCTCTTCAGGTCTGAGCCGAATGTAAGGGCCAGCGGCAGTAACTGCGTCAACGTGCCCTTGATTTGCCGAATTTCTCTCCAAAACAGTAACGATTTGCTTCATCCACATCTCATCATCACTTCGCTCCGGCCAATCAACCAAATCCAAGGGAGGTAGGCTCAAAGAATTTAGCACACAGTAAACAAATGTTGCGCATGTCATCCCATGCCCAATTGGGACATCACCAGCATCTCCAGTCGCCGTGCTGAATTTCAAGTTTTCAAATCGAAAGCCATAGGGTATGGCGCTAGCGTTACGCTCAGCCACTAGTAAGCAGAACGCCGCTACGATGTTCTGATTCACCGCATCAAGGCCCGTTTCAAAGCAGAAATAGTTGCAATCATACGGATCAGATCTCAGCCGATGATGCCATGCAAGATCTACCAAGGTCTGGCTCTTGTCTGGATTAACTATCACAAATCCGCAATGAAGCTGCACACCACTAGATGATCCGATAGCAGTGTAGAGAGTATTTTCGGCAGAAGGATACTCTTCCGCTCGAGCAGCCAACTTCATCTACACGAGCCCCCGAAGAACCCTCTTCGCGTTCATTCCTCTATCTTCAACTATATTGACAAGTTTTCCAACAAAAGCAGCCCAAGAAACAATGCGATCACAGTAGCTGTGAGCCGCACGAGCCATGGCTACTAATGCCGTGGTATTCACCGTGAGTGTCTTTTCTTCAGCTAGAATCCTAGAAAGCGTTCGGAAATTACCTTTCGCCACCAGCTCAAGCACACCCGACAAAACTGCTTTGGTCTGAACCACGGTTGCCTCAGGAGCGTCAGAACCAAGCGCGAGCATATCGAAATACCAAGTCAGGTCATCACTCGCTCCAGAAACCACAAGGGGAACAACCGGCTTCGACGCGTGCCCTAACCTCGGAAGGTTATGACGAAAGAAGTCGCATCCCCGGCCGTCGTGGCGATAAACGGGAACGCTTGAAAAGAAATCGGATTCGGTAGGCTGACACGTTGATTCGGGCCGCGTAAAACTCGCGAGTGCTTGCGCGACGTTCATCGTTTGTCCGCCCTGATCTACAATGACAATCTCAAAAGAATTACTTGGGCGCCTGTGGTCCAAGTGCTTTATGAAGGTGTTCTTTGATTGCCCATCGGAAAGCGTTCCGAGTGCACTTGTTGTATGTTGCGAGCGATGAAAAAGCGTCTGCTGCATTTGTATTGCCCTCAGGGCTGAAGAAGTCTGTGTCCAGGACGATCAAGTTGCCATTTTCAGCTGACTTGCGCTGATCGTCATTGAGAATATCCGGGTTTGGGAGGCCGCAATTAAAGGTGCACTTTACATTTCCGCCGTCCAAGGAAAAGTTGGTGACCATTGACTCTATCTTTATCTGGTCATCCGCCCCAAACTCTTCCGACAGTATTCCAAGCAAGGAAGGTCTCAGAAGTTCCGCCCAGGGAATTTCTTTTAGATTCAAATGCGCTCGATCTATGATGTCAACATATCTCAAACCTATTCTTGTGAAGAACTGAACATCATAGACAGCCCCCAACGCATCAATTGCCAACTTTAGTTGGTTTGAAAAGTCTTCCCAGTGCCTATATTGGGACGTGCTGAGGGCGATAAAATCATCTCCGAGAACTATCTTGAACGCCTTGTCTTCGCTGAGAAATTCATAGAAAGTCTTGGAATGACTCTTTGCTTCGCCGAGAGCTACGTCAACATTCACATTAATCGCATGCTTGATTTCAACCAATGGGAAAGACCTGCGCACCAACTCTTGAAATTTTGCAGGAATATCAACACCAATACTCAATATTGTGGGAAATTGAAGTTGTGCAACGACTTCGAACAGTGGGTTGTGGTCGTAGATCACACGATCCATTTCGGGGAACAACCGATCACTCCTTCGCTTTGCTCGGCCCATCCGCACGTTCTGGATCTCGTGCGTTCAATCGAACCTACGGCATCGTATACTCGCCGAGGCTGGCGCTGCAACGACTAAATATTTTTCCTTCTTAACTGCATGTTAGCTTCCTGTCCTTGCTTTCGAGAGCAGTGGCAGTGCACGCAAAGCGCCTGCCAGTTTCGCCAATCCCAAAAGAGCGTCTTGTCGCCCTTGTGCGGCGTGATGTGGTCAACCAAGGTCGCAGCATTGCCGCACATCGCGCATACCGGATGAAACGCCAAGTATTCCTTCCGCGCTTTGTCCCAGTCGGTTGTATAGCCGCGCTCGCGGGCGGAAGGGCGGTTCAGGTCATGGCGCCGCTTCCGGGCGCGGGTCATGGTCTTCTGACAGGTGCAGGGCTGGCCATGGGGCACGATCTTGCCACAGGTGCAGATATGGGGCGGGCGGGGCATGGGAACTCCGTTTACATCAGACTTGCGCGCAAGGCTTCGAAGCCCGCACGGTCGAACTCGTCGTCGGGTAGGTCGGCAAGATCATCACCGGACGCAGCTTTGGCCTTGTCGTCATCTGTGATCCCGTGTTCGGCCTTGAAGAGGCTGATACGCCCTTCGAAAGCCTCGGTGATCTCGGCAGGCGTCGCGGCCAAGGTCTCGGCAGGCGTCCAGCCGAGCCAGCCGGTGCCGATCCGGTAAAGCTCGGCATAGGCTTGCGCCCAGGTCATCGGCTTCGCGTTGGGCTTGGCCGGGGTGCCGTCAGCATCAGAACGCAACAGCGCGCCACAAAGGCCGCGTAGGGCTTCTTGTGTCCCTTCCTGCCAAACAGACAGGGGCAGGCTCGCCGCATGGCTCAGAAAGGCGTCTGCCGCGCCTTTATTGGTTGCGGCGATCTGCATAACCTTGCGCACGGTCAGGGTATCGAAGGCGTCCAGCTTTGCCAGAAGCGCCGGATAGCCGTCATGCAGGCGCTCAAGGCGCATTGCAGCGCGAAGGGACGGACGAAGACGCACGGCGAAGCCGCCGTGCGTGATGGTGAACTCGTCCTCGGTGAAGAGGCCGGTCATGACGTCAGGCCGCGACCTTGATCTTCACGAAGCGGTCAGGGTTGGTCAGGTCTGCGCCAACACGTTTGCGCGCATGGAACCGGACCTGTCCGACCGTCGCGAGGCTGTAGGGGTCGCGCAGCGTCGTCAGGCCGATGCGATCAACGATCCGATAGCCAGACATATCGCCGAAGATGATCGGGAAGAGGCCAGCGCCGATATCGTCCATGTCCAGCATTTCGACCACGGGACGCCCGAGAAGTGTCGTCGGTGCGTTGGCGCTGATCGGGTCAAGCATGAGGTAACGCCCGGTGGAGTCCTTCCAGGTGCGCACGACAGCCATGGTGTTGCGGTTCATCATCCAGACGCCGCGTTGCGCATAGGTCGTCGGCAGCTTGTGATAGGCGGCGATCAGGACATCAGCCGGGTTCGACGCGGGGAAGCTCGCGGCCACGCCCGTTTTGACCTCAGTGATGCCGCTCGCGACCATGAGGCCTTTCGGCTGGCCGGTGCCCGTGCCCTTCACCAGGGCGAAGCCTTCCGCCTTGCCGAAGCTCTCGGCGAAGTCGTTCAGAAGCTCGCCCTCAAGATTGTAGGAATTGTCTTCCAAAAGGGCATTCGAGACCTCGGTGAAGGTCGCAAGCTCTTGCGGAGTGATCGTGACCTGTTCGAAGGTCATGCCGGAAGCGGTTCGGGCGTCGGTTTCGTTCACCCAGGTCGCGGCGGTGCCGGTCAGACGCCGGGGATATTTGATCTCCGATGCGCTGATCTGGATGACGTTCGCATAGGCCCGGATGGGCGAATACTCGATCAGCTTCTTCAGCACTTCGTTGCCGAACTCTTCCGGCGCCAAAAAGCCCCCGTTCGGGTCACTGGCGACGGTCAAGGCCTTGATCTCATCAGGCGAGATGCGTTCGACGCCGCGCCGCAGATAGGACACGAAGGCTTTGCGGTCGGCTTTGTCAGGGTTGGGGCCGGTGATCTGGACGCCGGGGCGGTTGCCCTTGGCTTCCAGCTTGTCCAGGCGCTCGCGGATGAGGTCGAAGGCTTTGGTGTCGATATCCGGCGCATTGGCCGGGGTCTTGGGGTCGTTGTTTTCCATAACGGTCTCACTGGTGACTGATTTGACAGAGGTAATCTGCGCGCCCGGATGCGCCGGGACGGCAACTATGCTGACCTCATGCAGGTCAAGCGCGGTGATGGTGCGCCCGCGTTGGCGGGGCTTGGCGGATTTGGTGACGAAGCCGATGGACAGGCCCGAGACGGCGCCTGCCTTGATCATGGCGCGCACTTCGCGGGCGCGTTCAACCTCTTCGATCAGAAGCCGCCCTTTGACGGTCAGGCCCTCGGGCGTCTCGGCGATCTGATCCCAGACGCCGATAACCTGCCCCTGATCATGGGCGAAGAGCATGGGCAGCGTTGCGGGCGTGGTGTCGAATGCACCCTTTTCGATCACGTCGCCGACGCGGTCGGACGAGCCAAAGGGCCAAGCAAGGCCAGTGATCTCGCCCGCCTCGGTGACGGTCAGAGAAGCCTTCAGTTCAAGCTGATCGGTCATGCTGCGGCCTCCTGCGGCTTGCCCGTCCAGCGCGCATCAAGCACGTCCAGGGCGAGGGGGAAGACCTCGGCGAGCGGGCGGTTCCGGGCGTAGGTATCGACAAGGCGCTTCGCCGTTTCAGGGTCGGTGCCGCCGCCGATCAGCCCAAGCCGGATGATCTCGCCGAGCGTGTCGGCGTTGAACTGCATGTTGATGACTCGGAAATAGAGCGCGCCGATCCCGGTTGCGGTCAGGCGCTCAAGCTCGGCGATCATCGGATCGGTCAAGGTGAAGTTGTGCGTTGCGTCGCCAAAGAAGGTGACATGCGTGATACGGTCAGACATCGGAAGGGTCCTTCGTCGGCGCGGGCAAGGCGGGCGCGGTCGTGGTATAGGGATTTTGCAGCGCGTTCCCCTCGGGATGCGCCGGAAGGTTCAGACCGGCGCGCACTTCATTCGCCGTCATCGCGCCCATACTGCGATACTGACCGAAAGCGGCAGCACGCGCGGCGGTGTCGGTCGTGGTCAGGTCATCGGTGACGAACTCGATATAGAGGCTGCGGCGCTCTTCCGGGGTCAGAAGGCAGCGCGCATAGGCCCAGCACCATTGCAGTAACCAGGGCTTCAGGGTGACGGTCAGGAACTGCCGGGCCATCTCTTCGGTGTTTGACCAAGTGCCGCGCGTCAATTCGAAGAGCATGGTCGGGGGAACGCGGAAGACGCGGGCGATCTCGCGCACCTGTTCAAGGCGGTTCTCGGCGAACTGCGCATCGGTCAGGGTCATGGTGACGGCCTGATAGGCCATGCCTTCATCAAGAAGCGCGACGCCGCCCGCCTTGGGGCCGGAATGCGTGTTCATCCATGCGTTTTTGAGGTTCGCCTTCGCCTCTTCGGTCAGGGTCTTCGGTGCGGTAATGATGCCGCCCGGCTGCGCGCCGTTGGCGAAGACCTTGCCGATATGGGCTTCGAACGCTGCCGCGAGGGCTATGGCGTTCCTGCCCGTGGTGATCGGCGCGACGCCGCCGAACGCTTGGATATGCAGAATGTCGGCATAGCTGTAACGGGTCTGCCCCTGATCGGTCGAAACCAGATAGAAAGGTTCGCCGTCCGGCTGATGGTTGACGGACACGACAGAGGGCGAAAGGCGGTGCAGTTCGACAGGTTCGCCCATGCTGTTGCGGACGACAAGCGCGAAGCCGCCCTTGTCATTCAAGAGCGCGTCGCCGGTCAGGTCGGTTCGAAGGCTCTCAGCGCTTGTCCAGTCGTTCGCTTCACCGTGAAGTAGGCGATAGGCCGGATGATCCTTCACGGCCTCTTTGGTGTCATGGTCGAAGAGCTTCACCGGCAAGGCGCCGACAGTCTCGGCGATCAGCCCGACAGCACAAGCGACGGCAGGGATACGCATGGCGACCACAGGCCCCACGGCGAGGCCTGTGATCGCCGGAACCGTCCCGAAGATCGGGAAGATTTCGGGGTCGGTAAGGCCGAAGCCCTTCGTTTCAGAAGCTCCTCGCCCAAACACGCGGGCGAGGCTGGACATGATACCCATGGGAAAACTCGTTACTCGAACACGGTATTATAATACCACACTCAAGCCGAACCCGACAAGGTAAATGTTATACTATAACGTTCAGGTCTTGAGCGCCTGAATGGGAAGGCCGAAGTTCACTTTGTTCAGGGCTTCAGACATGCGCTTGATGGGCGCTTCATGCACATAGACGGCAGCGACAGACTGATCTTCGTGACCGGTGATCAGGTCTTGCAGTTCTCTCGAACACCCGCTCCTGACAAGCTCGGTCTTGAAGTTATGTCGGAAGCTGTGAAAAACCTTGTCGCTTGCGTCGATGCCGAGCTTCGGAAGGAACGTGCGCAGGAACCAGCGGTTGATCCGGTCTTCAGGCTCCCAGTCGGGGAAGAGCTTCGTCTGTCCTTCCGCACGCAGCTTCGCAGCATATTCAAAGAGGCCGAGCTTGATTAGGTCGGTATGGATCGGAACAAGCCTCTTGCTGCGCGTGTTCTTTGACGCGCCGGACAGGTCGAAAACGTCAATCCCTTGATCCTTGGTGACGTCCGAAAGGGCGATGCGAGCAAGTTCGCTGGACGACCTCGCGCCGGTGTATAGTGCCAGGAGAAGCGCCCACTGACGCGACTCATAGCGGGCAGGGGCGGCGAAAATCTCGTTTCCGAAGATCAGCTTAATCTCTTCAGCGTCGAACGGTCTGCGCGACGGCTCTTTGTGGATCGCGCTGCCGGTATCGACGCGCACGCCCTTCGCCGGATTAAAGTCAATCAGCGCGTTATTCGTGGCCCATTGCAGGATGCTGGACAGATGCGACAGCCACTTCATGTTGATCGTCTGCGGGCTCAGCGTCTCATAGGGCTCGGGGCGCTTGGCGTTCGCCTTGATCGCCTGCGGCAAGGTCAGGCCGGGGAAACGCTGAGTGTAGCGCGTAGGTGTCTCAAGGAGCGTCTTCTTATAGGCGATGACCATTTGCTTTGTGATCGCCTTGACTGCGACAGGCCCGCCTTGCGCCTCTTCGAACATGCGAACGGCGACCTCATGCTCATCCATGGTCTTTTGGGCCAGAGTGCGCCCGCCCGCGTTCCTTTCCTTGTGGAAGCCCTTCAGGACGTCGTTCAAGGTTGCACCGGTCGGCGAGGCCTTTGGCGCGGATACCGGGGAGGGGTCGGGTTCATTCAGGATCGGCAGGGTCGGGGTAGGCAGCTTTATCTTGCCTTCGTCTCGCTCTTCAAATCGGGCGAGGGCTTCGAGCTGGACTTCTGCCAGGAGCTTTAAAAGGTCTGACCTTCGAACGTCAGGCGCGAGGCCACGCGCAATCAGGTCGTTCGCCGCATAACCGATCAGGGCTTCAGCTTCATCAGCTTCCAGCTTGCCGCCGATCAGAAGCCGGAGCTTGCGCGCATAGATCGGGCGCACGGGCAAAGCCCCCGTTCCAACAACAGGAACCTCGCGCTCACGGTCATCGGCCTCTAGTTCGGCTCGGTAATGCGCCTTTCCTGCCGTCGTGGCCGTCGGGCGCGAAGCGGCGAGTTTGTCGCGGGCGTCGTCAAGCTGGGCATGAAAGCCGTTCAAAACCGCGAGGGCGCGGCGTTCCCTCGCCTTCGCCTCGGTCGGCAGTTCTTCGACAAGCTCGCGCTTCCCGATGACAGGACGAAGCTCGTCAGGGACGACGATGCGCGCCACCCATTTTCCCCGGATATGCTGGACGTTTTTCATGCCTTCGCACCTGCGTTCTGTAGCAAGATTTGTAGCGAAGGTTGTAGAAAAGCCCCTTATTTACAAGGGGTCTAAGCAAAATCAGTCTGTTAGGGGATAACTGGCGGAGAGGGTGGGATTCGAACCCACGGTAGGCGCAAACCTACAACGGTTTTCGAGACCGCCACGATCGACCACTCCGTCACCTCTCCGCGGTTTAGGGGTCATCTATAGGGCGGTGATTTAGCGGGGGCTTTCGGCGGGCGCAAGCCCCCTTTGGCGCGATTTTCGAAATTTCTCCGACAGGGTCGCGCGCGCCCCTTCGCCCGCTTTGCCCCCTGTGGCGGGCTGCTCCGGGCTAGACCCGGAGCCTCGGGGGCAAGGCCCTTGGCGTGTCGGCGCCAAAGGCCCGCCACGCCCAGCCCGCAGGCCCGGGGTCAAGCCCGGGGCAGCGCGCCGCCTTTGCCCTGCGGTGCTTGACTTTCCGCCCGGTTCCGGATCATAAGGCGCGACCCGGAAGACATGAGTCGTCGCCCGGGTGTTTTGATTTGTCGCCCCGCCAAGGGGCGCGCAGTCCGAAGGTGGGGCATGCCCCGGCAACTCCCGAAAGGGGACCAAAGGGCGCGGAACTGAAAAGGGAAGACCATGTTCGCCGTTCTCAAGACCGGTGGCAAGCAATACAAGGTGCGTGCGGGCGATGTCCTGCGTGTCGAAAAGCTTGCTGCCATCGCTGGTGAAAAGATCCAGTTCAACGAAATCCTGATGGTTGGCGGCGAAGCCACCGTCGTGGGCGCGCCCCTCGTGGCCGGTGCTGCGGTTCAGGCCGAAGTCATCGACCAGATCAAGGGCGAAAAGACGATCCACTTCGTCAAGCGTCGCCGCAAACACTCGTCGCAGCGCACCAAGGGCCACCGTCAGCAGTGGACGCTTGTCCGCGTGACCGAAGTCCTGGCCTCGGGCGCCGAGACCACCGGTGTCACCGCCGCAACCGGCACCGCGGCCGCACGCCGCGCCGCCCATAACGCGTAAGGAGAGCTTCCATGGCACACAAAAAAGCAGGCGGCTCTTCGCGCAACGGTCGTGACTCCGCAGGTCGCCGCCTTGGCGTCAAGCTCTATGGCGGCCAGGCTGCCATCCCGGGCAATATCATCGTTCGTCAGCGCGGCACCAAGTGGTTCCCCGGTGAGGGCGTTGGCATGGGCACCGACCACACCATCTTTGCCGTCGTCGATGGCAAGGTGACTTTCAAGAAGGGCATGAAGGGTCGCACCTTTATCTCCGTCCTGCCGGTGGCCGAAGCGGCCGAATAAGCCGAACCTTTACATAAGTCGTGTAAACGGGGGATCGGCAACAGCCGGTCCCCCGTGGTTTTTCGGGCTCTGGCTTCCTATATCGGACCAAAGGGCTCCATGCGCTTCGAGGAGGAAGCCATGAATATCGAATTGACACTGACCCAGACGATCCCGGCCGGCCGCTTTTGCCTGCGTCCGGTGCGGCGCTCGGATGCCGGGCTGTTCGCCATGTATGCCGGCGACCGCCGCGTGGCCGAAGCGACGCGGTCCATCCCCCATCCCTTGCCGCCCGGCGCCGCCGAGGCCTTTGTGACCCGCGCGGCCAAGCCTTCGGACGAGGATGTCTGGGTCATGGATGGCGCCGAATCCGGTCTGGCCGAGGTTTTGGGCGTCATCAGCCTGAAGCGGATGGACGAAAGCCGCTTTGACCGCGGCCAATCCGAGATCGGCTATTGGGTCGCGCCCGCCTTTTGGAACACCGGCATCGCCTCCGAGGCCGTGCGGGCGCTGGTCGGCGCCAACCCGCAAAAGAACCGCACGATCTTTGCCGAGGTGTTTCAGGACAACCCGGGTTCTGCCCGCGTGCTGACCAATTGCGGCTTTGAATATCTAGGTGACGCCGAGACTTACTCGGTCGCACGCGGCGCCCGGGTGCCGACCTGGACCTATATCTGCAAGCCGTGACACCGCGCATCGAAACCCCGCGCCTGATCCTGCGCCCCCTTGGGCCGCAGGATCAGGTGTGCGTCCTGCAGGGGCTGAACGATCTGGCGGTTTCCAGCTGGCTGTCGGTCGTGCCCTATCCCTATGTGGCGGCGGATTTTCAGGCCTTTCAAACGGGGATGGCCCATCCGGGCCAGACTTGGGCGATGACGGAGGCGGGGCGCTTTGCCGGCGTGCTGGGGATGGAAAACGCGACCTTGGGCTATTGGCTTTTGCCTTGGGCGCAGGGCCGCGGGCTTGCGACCGAGGCCGCGGGCGCGGCTTTGGGGGTGCATTTCGCGGGGGGCGGCGGCGAGGTTGGCTCGGGGTATTTTGCGGGCAATGCGCGCTCGGCCGGGGTCCTCGCGAAGTTGGGTTTTGCCGAAGTCGCGCGGGATGTGAAGTTCTGTCGCCCGATGGGTCAGGACCGACCCCATGTCACCCTGCGCCTGACCGCCCAGGCTTTCGGGCTTTCCGCTTACAATTTGGTCTAAATCTTCATCTTTCGGCGGCGGTGTCACGGCGCGGAAAGGGGGGCGCTGCCCCCCTCGGCCCTTTGGGCCTCACCCCCCGGAATATTTGGGTCAGTATGAAAGCGATCAGCGCATCACGAAAGGATCGGGGATCGGATCATCCGAGGTGCGCAGCCAGACGGTTTTCGTGGTCGTGTAATCCAGGGCGGCGGCGAGGCCGCCTTCTCGGCCGTGACCGGACAGGCCGTGACCGCCAAAGGGCGCGATGGGGGACACCGCGCGGTAGGTGTTGACCCAGACGACGCCGGCGCGCAGGCCGCGGATCATCCGATGCGCGCGGGTCAGGGAGGCGGTGAAGACGCCCGAGGCCAGGCCATATTCGGTGTCATTGGCGAGCGCCAAGGCCTGTTCTTCGGTGTCAAAGCTTGTGACCGAGAGGACGGGGCCGAAGAATTCGTCGCGGATGGCGGGGGCCTCGGGGGCGGCGCTGCAATCCAGGATCGTGGGGGGGAAGTAAAAGCCGGGGCCGGGCAGGGGCTTGCCTCCGGTGACGAGGGTTGCGCCCTTGGCCAGCGAAGCCGCAATCAGCTGCGTGATATGGTCGCGCTGGCGCTGGGTGCAAAGCGGTCCGACTTCGGTCGTCATCTCTTGGGGACTTGCGATGCGGATCGCCTCTGCCTTGGCCTTCAGTTTGGCCAGGAAGGCGTCCTTGACGCTGGACTGGATCAGCAGGCGGGACCCCGCCACGCAGCTTTGCCCGGTGGCCGCGAAAATCCCCGAGACCTGGGCGTTCACCGCAGAGTCCAGATCGGCATCGGCAAAGACGATGAAGGGCGATTTGCCGCCCAGTTCCAGCGAGGTCGAGGCCAGGTTCTCGGCCGAGTTCCTGACGACCGCGCGGGCGGTGCCGGGGCCGCCGGTAAAGGCGATATGGGCGACTTTGGGATGGGTGGTCAGGATATGGCCGCAGTCGGGGCCAAAGCCGGTGATGATATTCACCACGCCGGGCGGAAAGCCGGCCTCATGGATCAGTTTCGCGAAGTCCAGCAGGGGCGCCGGGCCGTCCTCGGACGCCTTGAGCACCACGGTGCAGCCCGCAGCCAAGGCGGGGCCGAGTTTGACCGCCGACAGGAACAGTTGCGAGTTCCAGGGCACGATGGCGGCCACGACGCCGATGGGTTCACGCCGGGTCCAGACCTCCATGTCGGGCTTGTCGATGGGCAGATGCGCGCCCTCGATCTTGTCCGCGAGGCCCGCATAATAGCGGTAATAATCGGCGACATAGGCGATTTGCGCCGAGGTCTCGCGGATGATCTTGCCGGTGTCGCGGGTCTCCAATGCCGCAAGGCGGGGGGCCGCGGCCTGCACCAGATCGGCCAGTTTGAGCAGAAGCTTCCCCCGCTGGGTCGCGGTCATCTGCGCCCAGGGCCCATGGAACGCGCCGTAAGCGGCCTGAACGGCGGCGTTCACCTGCGGGGCCCGGGCCTCCGGCATCAGTGCCCAGGGCGTGCCGGTGGCGGGGTCCAACGACGGGAAGGTCGCCTCCCCCGGAACGAAGGCGCCGTCGATATAGAGGTGGAATTCGTCCATCGGTTGCTCCAGGTCAGCCGCGTAGCTTGGGGCGCAAGCCCCGGGGCTTTGGGTGTCAGGCGAAAGCCGGCATCACGTCCTTGATGAACCGTTCCAGCGAGGCCTTTTTGCGTTCAAACGGCATCATCGAGTCGATCCAGATCGAGAATTCGTCATAGCCCATCGCCTGATAGCTTTTCACCCGATCGATGACCTCGGCGGGTTGGCCGACGATGTGGTTCTTGCGCAGGACCTCGGCCGAATATTGCGGGAAGGCCTCCATTTCGGCGGCCGACATTTCGGCGATCAGCCCGCCGTCGATGGGGCGGTCGTTGCGGAACCAGGCGGCGAAATAGTTGAAAAACACCGACAGGTCGCGGGCGCCCTGCATCGCGTCATCCTCGCTGTCCGCCACATAGGTGTGGCGCAAGCACATGATTTGCGGGCGCTTTTTATCCGGGAACTTGGCGCAGGCGGCGTTGAACTTGTCCATCAGGCTTTGGACCTCTTCGTCCCCCGCAGCCATCGGCGTCACCTGCACGTTGCAGCCATTGGCCACCGCGAATTCATGGCTGTTCGGGTCGCGCGCCGCCACCCAGATCGGCAATTCCGCCTGCAAGGGCCGCGGGCAAGAGGTGGTTTTCGGAAACTGCCAGAACTGGCCGTCATGGGCGTAATCCCCCGCCCAAAGCCCCTTTAGCGCCGGGATCATCTCGCGCATCTTTTGCCCCGCGGTCCAGGCGTCCAGACCCGGCGAAACCCGTTCATATTCAAAGCCATAAGCGCCGCGTGCCACGCCCAGGTCGATCCGCCCGCCAGAGATGATATCGGCCATCGCGGCCTCACCTGCCAGCTTGATCGGGTGCCAGAAGGGCGCGATCACCGTGCCCGTGCCCAGCCGGACATTTTTGGTCCGCCGCGCCAGATCCACCAGGTTCAACAGCGGATTGGGCGCGATGGTGAAGGCCATGCCATGATGCTCACCGGTCCAGATGGCGTGAAAGCCGCCCTCATCCGCGATGCGGCACAGTTCCACCATTTCCTCGTAAAGCTGCGCCTCGGACTGGCCGGGGTCGATCCGCTCCATATGGACGAAGAGCGAGAATTTCATGGGGTCTCTCCTGATACCCGGGCGACGCGGCCCTGGGTCTGGTTGCCGAAATAGATGCCGTAATTGCCTTGGGCGCTTTCCTCGGACAGGCGCAAAAGCATGGTGCGCAAGGCCGGGTCGGTGACATCGGCCAGGCTTGCGGGCGACAGGTCGACAAAGCCGCCACGGGTGGGGGTGCCCCCGGTGCAGGGGCAGTGAAAGGCCATGTGCTGATGGCCGCGCGCGATGTCCTCGAAGACCGAATAGATGAAGCCGGGCGCGGCGTTCAGCCCCAGCGCTGCGATCAGGTCGCAGACCGTGGCCGAAGCCCCCTTGGCGCCGACCTTGGCGGTCGGCAGCGTCAGGCCCCCCAAGCCGTCATCGACCAGCAGGACCGCGCCATTCTGCTCGATCACGGCAGAGACCACGACTTCGGGCCCGGTCCGCACCGCCGCCGTGGCGGTGAAATAACTGCCCCGGTAATAGCCAAGCCCCGGCGCGGGCGTCGCGCCAAAGCTGTCGATCCGCCCGATCAGCAGCGCATGATCCCCCGCATCCACCACCTGATGTGTCGTGCAGTCAAACCAGGCCGCCACCCCCAAGAGGATGGGCGAGACCTGGGGCCCGACATGCCAGTTCACCTGGGCAAAGCGATCGGCCACGGGCTTGGCAAAAACGGTCGAGACGTCGCGCTGATCTTCGGCCAGGATGTTGATGGCGAAATGCGTTCCTTGGGTGAAGGTCTTGTAATTCGAAGAGGATTTCGCAATCGACACCAGCAGAAGCGCGGGGTCCAGCGACACCGACGAAAAGCTGTTGGCGGTGAAGCCCACCGGTTTGCCGTCCCCATCCAGCGTGGTGACGACGGTGACGCCGGTCATGAACGTGCCGAAAGCGTCCCGCAGGGCGCGGCGTTGATCCTGGGTCATTCTGTCCTGTCCTTGTGCGGGCCGCGCAAGCCAATCCCCTAGGGCGGCGCTCACGGCGTCTGGTGCGGTCAGGGAAACCATATGCCGATGTCCCGCGATGACAAGGACACGGCCGTCCGGGGCGGTGCCGGACATGGCCCTGGCCATCTCGGCGGTCGAGTTCGCATCGCCATCCCCGGTCAGGAACAGCGCGGGGATGGTCAGGCGGGCCAGGCCCTCGGCATGGGTCGCATCGCCAAGCGCAAAGGCGCGGTAGGCCATGGCATAGCCCTTGCGGTCGACCCGGGACAGCCAGCCCGCCACAAGGGAGCGATTGGGGTCCGTGGCATCGAACCAGCGGTTCAGCGGCGTGTCGAGGTCGAATTCCCCGCCCGCGATGGCCTCGGCCCGGGCCAGCACGGCGGCGCGGGCCTCTGGGGCGCGGCGGTGGACGGCGTTCAACAGCGCCACCCGCGCCACCTTTGCCGGATGATCCACCGCCAGGCCCAAGGCGATCAGCGCGCCCATGGAGTGACCCGCGACATTCACCCGGCCCAGGCCCAGGGCGTCAATCGCCCGTGCCGCCCAGGCGACATAGTCCGGCAACAGCGCGCCATCGGGGAGCAGGCTTGAACCATGGCCCGGCATGTTCAGCGCAATCACCCGGTGGGTCTGCGACAGGGTGGCGATCTGCGGACCCCAGGCCTCGGCGCACATGCCGACACCGTGAAGTAGCACCAGCGGCTCCCCGCCGTTTGCAGACTGGGGGCCCGCCTCTGCCCAAGTCAGGGTGCCGTCAGACCCCTGCAGGGTTTTTGACATCATGGCCCAGGTCCTTCAGGTCTTGATACCGGTCGCCGATGCGGTGATGCGGGCGCCCGCCGATGGACGCACCAAGCGCCACGACGATCTCATCGGCGGCGGGGGCATCGGGCAGCGCGAACTGGATCGTCAGGTAATGTGACCGGCGGCCTTCGTCGTTCTTGTCCATCAGGGGGATCATGATCGGGCAATTGGCCGGGCCACGGGTGTTGGTGAAGGCCAGATAGGTCTTGGCGCCGACCGCGGTGCGGTAGTGATTGCCGAACCGCAGCGTGTGGATCAGCGCCGAGGCATGTTCGACCTCGCCGTCCAGCCCCACGACCGCGGCCTTGCCATAGCCCTCGACCTTGTCGCCGCCACCGGCTGCATCCAGGATCATCGCGGTCAGCGTCTCGCCCAGGATCGGGGCCACGGCCCAGATCTCGGGCCTCAGGTCCTGGACAAAGCCGCGACCGGCCCAGGGGTTCTTGATCACGGCGGCGGCGGCGATCAGTTTCAGCGGACGTTCCGCCGCGCGGCCGCCCTCGACCAGGGTGGTTTCGATTTGCAGATGGGTCTTGCGGATCAGCGTCATGGGGCCTCCAAGCTTTCGCCAAGTTTGGTATACCATAAGACGGAATGTCAACGTTGATTTTGCCACAGGGGCGGTTTAGGGTCGGCCCCATGGAAAGCGATCTGAAAATCGAGGCCCCGGCGCGGCTGCGGGATGTGGTGCTGGAACGGCTGCGCGGCGCCATCGTCGCGGGGCGGTTCGCCAGCGGCGAGCGGCTGATCGAGCGCAACCTCTGTGACCTTCTCGGCGTCTCCCGGTCCGTGGTGCGTGAGGTCATCCGCATCTTGGAGGCGGAAGGCCTGGTCGAAGAGGGCACGCGCGGCCCCATGGTGGCGCGGCTGGATTGGGGCCAGGCGCGGCAGATCTATGACATCAGGGTGATGCTGGAGGCCCATGCGGCGCGCGAATGTGCCGGGCGGGCGGATGACATGGTGCGGGCCGATGTGCGCGCGGCTTTGGCCGGGATCGGCGGCGAGGGCGCATTGGACGCCACAGCGCGGTTCTATGAGGTGATCTTCAAGGCCGCCGGTCACGACATCGCCTGGGAGATCGTGCAACGGCTGAACGGCCGCATCTCGCGCTTGCGGGCTTTGACGCTGGCGTCCAGCGACCGCAAGGTCTCGGGCCTGGTGCGGATGACGCGGATTGCCGAGGCGGTGATTGCCGGCGACGGCGCAGGGGCCGAGGCCGCCGTGCGCGCCCACCTGACCGAAGCGGCCGCCATCGCGCGGCGGATCTTGGAGGCGTGATGGCGGCCTATTGGATTGCCCATGTGACGGTGACGCACCCCGAGGCCTACAAGGCCTATCAGGCGCTTGCGCCCGCGGCCTTTGCCGCCCATGGCGCGCGGTTTCTGGCGCGGGGGCCGGGCGAGGTGCTGGAAGGGCCTGAGGCGCCGCGCCATGTGGTGATCGAGTTTCCCTCGCTGGCCGCGGCCCGGGCCTGTTACGCGAGCGCGGAATATCAGTCCGCGCGGGCGGCGCGGGTCGGGGCTGCCGAAGTGGCCGTCGTTCTGGTGGATGGCGTGTAAGTGGGGGCCGTGTAAGCGGGGGGCAGCCCCCGCACCCCCGGGATATTTTTGAACAGATGAATGGGGCGGGGGGACCCCTGCGCCAGAACCGGGCCTTGGGTCGCAGCCGAGCGCGACGATGGGCTTGGTCCTAGCGCAGGCTGCTTGGCGGCTGGCCATAGCGGGCCTTGAAGGCGCGCGACAGCGCCGAGGGGCTGGAAAACCCGGTGCGCAGGGCGATTTCCGTCAGGGGATGGCGGGTGTCCTTGAGCAGGCGGCGGGCGGCGGCCAGGCGCAGGCCAAGCGCATGGGCGGCGGGGGTGGTCTGCAGGCTTTGGGCGAACAGCGACTCCAGCCGGCGCGGCGACAGGCCCACGGCGCGGGCCGTGGCGCTGGCGGGTTCGGGATGTTCCAGCCGGGCTTCCATCCGGGCGATGGCCTGGGCCACCCGCGGGTCCAGGGAACTGGGGGCAGGCGGCGTCACCTGGGGCTCGTGGCCCGGGTGCGGCGTGGTCAGGAAGCTTTGCGCCACCTGACGGGCCAGCGCCGGGCCATGGCGCCTGGTGATCAGGTGCAGCATCAGGTCGGCTGCGGGCGCGGCGCCGCCGGCGGTAAAGCGGTTGCGGTCGATGACCCAGCGGTCGGGCAGGACCTCGACCCCGGGATGGGCTGTGGCCAGGTCCTCCAGGTCCTCCCAATGCACGGTGGCGCGGTAGCCGTTCAAGAGCCCCGCCCGCGCCAGGACCCAGGCGCCCGCGTCGATCCCCCCCAGGGCGGCAAAGCGCGGCGCCATGCGGGCCAGGTCGCGGATCAACTGCGGCGTGGCCACCTCGGCTTGGCGAAAGCCCACGACCGCGATCAGCGCATCGGCGCCTTCGGCTTCGGTCAGCGGGCCATGCGCGGGCAGCGAAATCCCGCAGGTCAGGGGGGCCGACGCACCATCGGGCGTGACGACGCGCCAACGATAGGCCTCGGCCCCCAGGTGCCGGTTGGCCGCGCGCAACGGGTCCAGCGTCGAGGCGACCTCCAGGATCGAGGCCTGGGGCAGGACCAGAAGGGCCAGGGTCAGGGGCTTGGGCGATGGGGCGAAGATTGTTGCGGAAAGTGACATGGGAATTTCGTAAATCGTCAAGCGCGGCCGCGCAAGGCCGCTATCATGGGCGAAAAGGGAGTCCCGATATGCCGCTGACCATGAACCGCGAAGTCTTCATCACCTGTGCCGTGACCGGATCGGGCGGCACGCAGGACCGCTCGCCCCATGTGCCGCGCTCGCCCCAGCAGATTGCCGAAAGCGCGATTGCGGCGGCCAAGGCGGGGGCGGCGGTGGTCCATTGCCATGTGCGCGACCCGGAAACCGGCAAGCCGTCGCGCGATCTGGCGCTTTACCGCGAAGTGACGGAGCGGATTCGGGACTCGGGCACGGATGTGGTTCTGAACCTGACGGCGGGGATGGGTGGCGACATCTATTTCGAGGGCACCGAGGATATGGGCCGCATCGGGCCGCGGTCCGATATGGCAGGCGCGACGGAGCGGGTGGCCCATGTGGTCGAATGTCGCCCCGAGATCTGCACGCTGGATTGCGGGACGATGAATTTCAACGAGGCCGATTATGTGATGGTCAACACGCCGGGGATGTTGCGCGACATGGCGCGGCGGATGACGGCGGCGGGCGTGCGCATCGAGATCGAGGCCTTTGACACCGGCCACCTGTGGCTGGCCAAGCAGCTGGCGTCCGAGGGCGTGATCCCTGACCCGGTGCTGGTGCAGCTGTGCATGGGCGTGCCGTGGGGCGCGCCCGACGACCTGCACACCTTCATGGCGATGGTGGCGAATGTGCCGTCTTCGTGGACCTTCAGCGCCTTTGGGCTGGGCCGCAATCAGATGCCCTATGTCGCGGCAAGTGTCCTGGCAGGCGGCCATGTGCGGGTGGGGTTGGAGGACAACCTGTGGCTGGACAAAGGCGTGCTGGCCACCAATGCGCAGCTGGTTGAACGCGCGGTGACGGTGATCAGCAACCTTGGCGCCCGGGTGATCACGCCGGCCGAGGTGCGCGCGAAACTGAAGCTGGAAAAGCGGGCGCCGCTGCCGAAATGAGGGGCTGGGTCGCCCTGTGCCTGACGCTTGCCCTGGCCCTTCCGGCCGGGGCCGAGGCGAAATGGGTAACGCCCGCGGGCAAACCTCTGACCCTGGACAGTTGCAGCGCCTATCGTTCTGCCACCTCCGGGGGGGCCACGGTGTGCTATGCCCGCCGCATCACCAAGGCGCCGGCCGACCTTGCCGCCTGTGCCGCCGATGGCGGGACGCCGCGGCTTTCGGACACGATGGCGCCGGTTTTCACCTGCAGTTTTCCCCGCCTGGATGCCGGGAAAGCTTGCACAAAATCAACGGATTGCGAATTGGCCTGCGATGCGCTTACCCGGGAATGTCGCGCCTTTTCGGCCATGGGACAGATCCTGGATAAAACCGGTCGCAGCGTTCAGGTGGTCAATTGACCGCCCCAAAGGAAGGATATGACATGACCAGAACAGCAACCATCATCGGCGGCGGCGTTATCGGCGGGGGCTGGGCGGCGCGGTTCTTGCTGAATGGCTGGAACGTGCAGGTCTTTGACCCCGACCCGCAGGCAGAGCGCAAGATCAATGCGGTTCTGTCCAACGCAAGGCTGGCGCTGCCGGCGCTGTCGGATGTGCCGATGGCCGAAGAGGGGCGCTTGACCTTCCACGACACGATCTTTGACGCGGTGGCGGGGTCGGAATATGTGCAGGAAAGCGTTTCCGAGCGCATCGAGCTGAAGCGCAAGGTCTATGCGCAACTTCAGCAGGCCAATCCCGGGGTGCTGATCGGGTCATCGACCTCTGGCTTCAAGGCCAGCGACCTGCAAGAGGGCTCCCCCGCCCCGCAGAATATCATCGTGGCGCATCCGTTCAACCCGGTTTACCTCTTGCCGCTCTCGGAAGTCTCCGGCTCCCCCGCGAACACCACGGAGACCGTCGAGCGCACCGCCCAGATCATGCGCGACATCGGCATGTATCCCCTGGTGATCCGCAAAGAGATCGACGCTTTCATCGGCAACCGCTTCCTGGAGGCCGTCTGGCGTGAGGCGCTCTGGATGCTGAAGGACGGCATCGCCACGACCAGCGAGATCGACGAGGCGATCCGCATGGGCTTTGGCCTGCGCTGGGGTCAGATGGGCCTGTTCGAGACCTACCGCGTCGCGGGCGGCGAGGCCGGGATGCGGCACTTCATGGCGCAATTCGGCCCGGCGCTGAAATGGCCCTGGACCAAGCTGATGGATGTGCCAGAGTTCAACGAAGAATTGGTGGACCTGGTGGCCAACCAGTCCGACGCGCAGTCGGGCGCTTATGGCATCCGGGAACTGGAGCGGATCCGGGATCAGAACCTGGTGGGCTTCTTGCGCGCCTTGAAGGAACGGAACTGGGGCGCCGGCAAGGTGTTGCGCGACCATGACGCGGCCCGCGCGGCGGTCTTTCACGCGCAGACCGACACCGCGCCCAAGGCCGAGCCCCTGACCATGGCCCGTATGCAGGTCCTGCCCGGCTGGATCGACTACAACGGCCATATGACCGAAAGCCGCTATTACTTTGCCAATTCGGAAACCGTGGATGCCTTCCTGCGGCTGATCGGCGCGGGGATGGACTATGTGGCGGGCGGCCACTCTTATTACAGCGCCGAGACCCATATCCGCCATCTGGGCGAGGCCAAGCTTGGCGACCGTCTGACCGGGACGATCCAGATCATCTCGGCCGACGAAAAGCGCTTCCGGTCTTTCGTGCGAATCATGAAGGGCGACGAGGTCGTGGCCACGATCGAACAGCTTTGCCTGCATGTCGACATGGCGCAGGGCAAGACCGTGGCCGCAAGCCCGCAGGTCTGGGCCAATCTGAAGGCCATCGCCGAGGGTCATGCGGGGCTCCCTCTGCCCGAGGGCGCAGGCCGCGCCGTGGGGCAGCCCCGGTGAAACGCGTCCTGATCACCGCAGGCGCGAATGGCATCGGGCGGGTGATGGCGCAGGCCTTCGCCGACGAGGGCTATCGTGTCTGGGTGACGGATGTGGACCGCGCGCAGATCGCGACCCTGCCCCGGTGCATCCGGGGCGATGCGGTGGATGCCAGCGATGAACCCGCGATGGCGGGGCTTTTCGACCGGATCGCGGCGGACTGGGGCGGCCTGGATGTGCTCTGCGCCAATGCCGGGATCAAGGGACCGACCGCGGCGATCGAGGACATGGACCTGACGGCCTGGTCGGCCTGTCTGGCCGTGAACCTGAACGGCGCCATGATCGCGGCCAAACACGGTGCGCGGCTGATGAAGCCGGCGGGGGCGGGCTGCATGATCTTCACCTCCTCGACCTCGGGGCTTTATGGCACGCCCTATCGCGCGCCCTATGTGGCGGCGAAATGGGGGGTGATCGGGCTGATGAAGACCGTGGCGATGGAGCTTGGGCCCTTTGGCATCCGCGCCAACGCGATCTGTCCGGGCTCGGTGAATGGCCCAAGGATCACTTCGGTGATCGAGGCCGAGGCCGCAGCCAAGGGCATGACGCCCGACGCCGTCCGCCAAGGCTATGCGTCCGGCACAGCCCTGAAACGCCTGAGCGACCCCGAAGACGTGGCGGCGATGGCCGTCTTTCTGGCCAGCCCTTCGGCGCGCATGATCTCTGGTCAGGCGCTGGCGGTGGATGGCATGACCTATAACGTGGACCCCTGAGGTAGACATGGATTTCGGACTGACCGAAGAGCAGAAGATGATCGTCGAAACCACCCGGGCTTTCGTCGAGACCGAACTTTACCCACATGAGCAGGCGGTGGAGCGGTCAAACCACCTGCCGCTGGAACTGATCCGCGAGATCCAACAAAAGGCCATGGCGGCGGGGCTTTATGCGGCCAACATGCCCGAAGAGGTCGGCGGCGCGGGGCTCGATACCCTAACCTGGCTTCTGTATGAAAAGGAACTCGGCCGGGCGAATTACGCGCTGCACTGGACCTGCGTGGCGCGGCCCTCGAACATCCTGCTTGCTGGCAATGCCGAACAGCGCGAGCAATACCTGATGCCCTGTATCCGGGGTGAGACCTGGGATTGCCTCGCCATGACCGAACCGGGCGCCGGGTCTGACCTGCGCGGCATGAAGGCCACGGCGCGGCAGGATGGCGACGACTGGGTCCTGAACGGGACCAAGCACTTCATCTCTCATGCCGATATGGCGGGCTTTGCCATCGTCTTTGTGGCGACGGGCGAAGAAGACACCCCGCGCGGCCCGAAAAAGAAGATCACCGCGTTTTTCGTCGACAAGGGCACCCCGGGCTTCACCGTGCGCGACGGCTACCGCAACGTCTCGCACCGGGGTTACACCAATGCCGTGCTGGAGTTCGACGATTGCCGGGTGAACAAGCGCCAGATCCTGGGCGATGTGCACAAGGGCTTTGAGGTCGCCAATTCCTGGCTGGGGGCGACGCGGCTTCAGGTGGCCTCGACCTGCCTCGGCCGCGCTGAACGGGCGCTGGGCCATGCGCTGACCTATGCGGCCGAACGCAAGCAATTCGGCCAGCAGATCGGCAAGTTCCAGGGGATCAGCTTCAAGCTGGCCGATATGGCGATGGAGCTGAAGGCGGCGGAGCTTCTGACCCGCGAGGCGGCGTGGAAATACGACCAGGGCACAGTGACCGAGGCCGACATGTCGATGGCGAAACTCAAGGCCACAGAGGTCCTGGCCATGGTCGCCGACGAGGCGATCCAGATCCACGGCGGCATGGGCCTGATGGACGAGTTGCCGCTGGAACGCATCTGGCGCGATTCACGGGTCGAACGCATCTGGGAGGGCACCTCCGAAATCCAGCGCCACATCATCAGCCGCGAATTGCTGCGTCCCCTGGGCGCCTGAAGGCGCGCCTGATCCAACCCGCGCAGGGGGGCGCTGCCCCCCGCCTGCGGCTCCCCCCGGGATATTTGTGAAAAGATGAAACCAAATGTTAACCATCTTGCACGAGGCTGAAGAGGCCGAACAGGGAGGGATCCCGATGGCGGTAAAAGGTGAAGATTCCCTGTCCCGTTGGCTCGGGACAGGGCGTCATCGTGGCAACGAGCAGTGCCCCCCGCGTTACACGCAAGTTTCTCCATGTCTTGAAATCGCTTGTCCCGGGCGAAGTGCGACCGGTCGTCACGACATCCCCATGTTCCAGAACGCCGCGCCCCGCCTTGGGGCTTTATGTGTTGGTCGAGTGGCCCTCAAAGTTGCGCCTTCTTCCCATTCATCTTTTCATAAATATCCCGGGGGTCTGGGGGCAGCGCCCCCAGCCTTTGGGATCGGAGCCGCCGCATGACCTCTCTCACCCGCCTCCTTCGCCCCAAATCCATCGCCGTCCTCGGCGCGGGCTGGGCGCTGAACGTCATCGAACAATGCCGCAAGATGGGCTTTGACGGCCCAGTCTGGCCCGTCCATCCCACCAAGCCCGAGATCGGGGGGCTGAAGGCCTATGCGTCGCTGGCCGATCTTCCGGGCGTGCCGGATGCGACCTTCATCGGGGTCAACCGCTTTGCCACGATCGAGGTCGTCCGCGAGCTGGCCGCCATGGGCGCCGGGGGGGCGATCTGTTTCGCCTCGGGTTGGACCGAGGCCGGAGAGCCCGGTTTGCAGGCGCAATTGGTCGCTGCGGCGGGGGACATGCCGATCCTGGGGCCGAATTGTTACGGCGTGATCAATTACCTGGATGGCGCGCTGTTGTGGCCCGATCAGCATGGCGGGGTTCGGGTTGAAAGGGGCGTGGCGCTGGTCAGCCAGTCTTCCAACATCGTCATCAACCTTGGCATGCAAAAGCGCGCCTTGCCCGTGGCCTATGTCGCCTGCCTTGGCAATGCCGCGGTCGTCGGGCTGGCGGAGCTGACCGGCGCGCTGCTGGACGATCCGCGCGTCACGGCGGTGGGCCTTTACATCGAGGGCATCGACGACGCCCCGGCCTTTGCCGCCCTGGCCGACAAGGCGCGCGCTTTGGGAAAGGGCATCGTCGCGATCAAATCGGGCAAGACAGAGCTGTCGCGCACCGCCGCAGCCTCCCATACCGCCAGCCTTGCCGGGGGGGGGGCTGCCTCCAGCGCCTTCCTCGCCCGGATCGGTGTGGCCGAGGTGAACACCCCCTCCGAGCTGATCGAGACGCTGAAGATCTTTCATGTCCACGGGCCCAGCCTGGGGCCGCGGATCTGTTCGCTGTCCTGTTCGGGCGGCGAGGCGGGCTTGGTTGCGGACCTTGCCGCCCCCCATGGCATCGACTTCCCCCCGGTGCCCCAGGCGACCCATGACCGGCTGTTTGCCGTGCTGGGAGAGATCCCCACAATCTCTAACCCTTTGGATTACCACACCTTCATCTGGGGCGATGGGCCAAAGACCACCGAGGTTTTCACGGCCATGCTGCAGGCCTATGACGCGGGGCTTTACATCATCGACCCGCCGCGTGACGACCGCTGCGACCCGTCGGGCTATCAACCCGCGCTGGAGGCCATCGTTTCGGCGCAAAGAACCAGCGGCCGGCCGGCTTTCCCCGTGGCCTCGATGGCCGAAAACTTCGGAGAGGTCCGGGCGCAGGCGCTGATGGATCAGGGCGTCGTCCCGCTGATGGGGCTGGAAACCGCCCTGGCCGCGATCAAGGCGGCGCAGACGCCGGCGGGGGCGCCCGGTTGGCGGCCGCTGACGGCGCTTGCCCCGCGGGGGGCGGCGCTATTGACCGAGGCCGAGGGCAAGGCGCTTTTGGCCGCGGCGGGCGTGCCGGTGCCGCGGGCCATCACCGGGACCCTGGCCGAAGTGACACAGGGTGCGGTGCGCTTAAGCGCACCCTACGCCATGAAGGGCCTGGGGTTCGCCCACAAGACCGAGGCGGGCGCCGTGCGGCTTGGGCTTTCGACCCTGCAGGGCCAGCCAGAGATGCCCGGCGCCACCGGATACCTGGTCGAGGAAATGGTGACGGGCACGGTGGCCGAAATCCTTCTGGGCCTGCGCCGCGACCCGGTTTACGGCGTGACGCTGACGCTTGGGATGGGCGGTGTCACGGCCGAGGTTCTGGCCGATACCGTGACCTTGGTCCTGCCCGCAACCCGCGCGGAGATCTTGGCCGCCCTGGCGCGCCTGCGGCTTTGGCCGCTTCTGGATGGCTATCGCGGGCGTCCCAAGGCGGATGTCGCAGCCCTGGCCGATGTCGCCCTGTGCCTTGCCACAGCGATGGAGGACCCCGCGCTGGAAGAGATCGAAATCAACCCGGTGATGGTAAGGGCGCAGGGCGCCATTGCTGTCGATGCCCTTGTCAGGAAAGTGTAACCCCATGGAAATGCGCAGCGAAGGCCCGATCAAGACCCGGCGCGAGGGCGCCATCCTGGAGGTCACGCTTGACCGGCCCAAGGCCAATGCCATCGACCTTGTGACCTCGCGGATCATGGGGCTGACCTTTCGCGAGTTTCGCGATGATGACAGTTTGCGGGTCTGCATCCTGCGGGCCGAGGGCGCCAAGTTCTTCTGCCCTGGTTGGGACCTGAAGGCCGCGGCCGGGGGCGATGCGGTGGACGGCGATTACGGCGTGGGCGGCTTTGGCGGCCTGCAAGAGCTGCCGAACCTGAACAAGCCGGTGATCGCCGCGGTCAACGGCATCTGCTGCGGTGGGGGGCTGGAACTGGCGCTGTCGGCCGATCTGATCCTGTGTTCGGACAATGCGACCTTTGCCCTGCCGGAAATCCGGTCGGGCACCGTGGCTGATGCGGCCTCGATCAAACTGCCCAAGCGCATCCCCTATCACGTCGCGATGGACCTCTTGCTGACCGGCCGCTGGTTTGACGCAACCGAGGCGCTTCGCTGGGGCATCGTCAAGGAAATCACCACGCCAGAGACCCTCTTGGACAAGGCCTGGGACCTGGCTCGGCTGTTGGAAAGCGGCCCGCCGCTGGTCTATGCGGCGATCAAAGAGGTCGTGCGTGAGGCCGAGGCTTTGCGCTTCCAGGACGCGCTGAACCGGGTGACGAAGCGCCAGTTGCCGACGGTGGACCAGCTTTATTCCAGCGAAGATCAACTGGAGGGCGCCCGCGCCTTTGCCGAAAAACGCGACCCGGTGTGGAAAGGCAAGTAAACCGCCCCAACCCCAACCCCAACCCCAACCCCGGCGTGGCGACCCCGGACCGCGGGTAATCCCGCCGACACAAAGCGCCCTTGCCTCACCCGGGGCCGGGGCCCCCAGACCTTCGCCCCCAGACCTTCGCCGCCAGACCGTGGCCCCCAGACCGTGGCAACGCGGTCGAAGGGGGCTCGATGCCCCCGCCGACCGCCCCATTCGGCCGCCGGGATTGGACAGACCGTCCACTGGCGCACCCCCCCATCTTGCCCTAGGTTGCCCATGGAAAGAGGTGCGACATGGATGGCGAAGTTCTGATCGTGGGCGGCGGGTTGAACGGGCCCGCCTTGGCCTTGGCCTTGGCACAAGGCGGCATTTCTTCTGTCGTGATCGACGCGCGCCAGCCGCAGGCCCGGGCCGAGGCGGGTTTTGACGGCCGCTCTTATGCCTTGTCCTTGGCCTCACAGCGGCTTTTGCAGGCGGTGGGCGTCTGGAAGGGCCTGACCGCGCAACCCATCCTCAAGGTCGTGGCCTCTGATGGCCGCCCTGGCCAGGGCGCCTCGCCCTTCGCGCTGCGCTTTGATGCGGCCGAACTCGAAGAAGGCCCGGCCGGTTACATGGTCGAGGACCGCCATCTTTACGCGGCCTTCCTTGCCGCCGTGCAACACCCGCTGATCACCCATCGCCCGGGCGAAACCGTCGTCGCCCAGGGCGAAGGCTGGGTCGACCTCGCCTCGGGTCGGCGCCTGACCGGTCAGGTCGTGGCGGGCTGCGATGGCCGCACTTCGGGGACCTGCGCCCGGGCCGGGATCAAGCGGCAGGGATGGTCCTATGGCCAGACCGCCCTTGTCGCAGCCATCGCGCACGAAGGCCCCCACAACGGCGTGGCGCATCAGTTCTTCATGGGCGGCGGGCCGCTTGCCATCCTGCCTCTGGCCGGTGGGCATGTCTCTTCGATCGTCTGGTCCGAACGCGAGGCCGAGGCCGCCCGCATCGCCTCCCTGGACGATGCGGGCTTCATGGCCGCGCTGCACCCCCGTTTCGGCGATTTCCTTGGGGGGATCACCCTTGCTGGCGCCCGCTTCACCTATCCTTTGTCGCTGACCTTGGCCGACCACTGGGTCAAGCCGCGGCTGGCATTGGTGGGCGATGCCGCCCACGGCGTCCATCCCATCGCGGGCCAGGGCCTGAACCTTGGCCTGCGCGACGTGGCGGCCCTGGCCGAAGTCCTGGTCGAGGCGCGCCGTCGCGGCGAAGACATCGGCGCGCTGAACGTGCTGGAGCGCTATGAACACTGGCGCCGGTTTGACACCACGACCCTGGCCTTGGGCATGGATGGGGTGAACCGGCTTTTCTCGAACGACAACAGCGCCCTGCGCGGGTTGCGCGACCTGGGGATGGGCCTGATCAACGCGCTGCCCGGCGTGAAACGCGGCTTCTTGCGCCAGGCCGCGGGGCTTTCGGGGCGATTGCCCAAGCTGATGGCGGGGCAGGGGCTTTAGCTTTCGATCTGGTGCAAATGCTCACACCGACCGCTCCGGCTGAAAGGTCGCAAGCGAGTCTTTGAGCCAAATCGAAAGCAGCGGCCCCCCCTTTCATACTGACGCAAATATTCCGGGGTGAAGGGGCAGCGCCCCTTCGGCGCCCTTGCGGACAAGACTGCGGCCAAGGCTGAGGTCGGAGCCTCCGGCGGGAGATATTTGGGTCAGTATGAAAGGTGGGCGCGCTGCTTCCCCGCTTGACTTCCCTTTGCGCCTTGGGTCTATCGGAGGCCAAATCTGACGCCTCGCAAAGGGGATGCCCATGCACGCCTATCGCAGCCATACCTGCGCCGCCTTGAACACTGCCCATGTGGGTGACACGGTCCGTCTTTCGGGCTGGGTCCACCGGGTCCGCGACCACGGCGGGGTTCTTTTCATCGACCTGCGCGACCATTACGGGATCACCCAGGTCCTGGCCGACAGCGACAGCGCCGCCTTTTCCGAGATCGAAAAGGTCCGCTCGGAATGGGTCGTGCAGATCGAGGGCCGGGTGAAGGCGCGCGATGCTTCGCTTGTGAACCCCAAGCTGCCCACCGGTGAGATCGAGGTCTATGCCACCGGGCTGACGGTCCTGGGCGAGGCGCAGGAACTGCCCTTGCCGGTCTTTGGCGATGTGGAATACCCCGAGGAAACCCGGCTGACCTATCGCTTTCTGGACCTGCGCCGCGAGAAGCTGCACAAGAACATGATGCTGCGGTCGAACGTCGTGCGCCACCTGCGCAACGCCATGTGGGATCAGGGCTTCAACGAGTTCCAGACGCCGATCATCACGGCCTCCAGCCCCGAAGGTGCGCGCGACTTCCTGGTGCCGTCCCGTCTGCATCCCGGCAAGTTCTATGCGCTGCCCCAGGCCCCACAGCAGTTCAAACAGCTGATCATGGTGGCCGGTTTCGACCGCTATTTCCAGATCGCGCCCTGCTTCCGCGATGAAGACCCGCGCGCTGACCGTTCGCCCACCGACTTCTACCAGCTTGACGTCGAGATGTCTTTCGTCGAGCAGGAAGACATCTTTGCCGCCGTCCAGCCCGTGATCCAGGGCCTGTTCGAAAAGTTCCGCCCCGAGTGCAAGACTGCGACCGATTGGCCGCGCATTCGCTATAACGACTCGCTGCTGTGGTATGGGTCGGATAAGCCCGACCTGCGCAACCCGATCAAGATGCAGATCGTGTCCGAGCATTTCCGGGGATCGGGTTTCGCCGTCTTCGCGAAGCTCCTGGAGCAGGAAGGCACCGAGATCCGCGCCATCCCGGCGCCGAAGGGCGGCAGCCGCAAGTTCTGCGACCGGATGAACGCTTTCGCGCAAAAAGAGGGTCTGCCCGGCATGGGCTATATCTTCTGGCGCGAGGCCGAGGATGGGTCGGGCATGGAAGCCGCAGGTCCCCTTGCCAAGAACATCGGGCCCGAGCGGACCGAGGCGATCCGTCAGCAGCTGGGCCTTGGCCTTGGCGATGCGGCCTTCTTCCTTGGCGGCAAGCCCGAGGCCTTCCAATCGGTTGCAGGGCGTGCGCGCAATGAGATCGGGCGGGAACTGGGGCTGGCCGAAACGGACACCTTCCGCTTTGCCTGGATCGTCGATTTCCCGATGTATGAGAAGACCGACGAGGGCAAGATCGACTTCTCGCACAACCCGTTCTCGATGCCGCAGGGCGGGCTACCGGCGCTGCAGGGGGATCCGCTGCAGGTCTATGCTTACCAGTATGACCTGGCTTGCAACGGCTACGAGCTGATTTCGGGTGGCATCCGCAACCACAAGCCGGAAATCATGTATAAGGCCTTTGAACTGGCCGGCTATCCGAACTCGGAAGTCGACAAGCGCTTTGGCGGCATGGTCAAGGCGTTCAAATATGGCGCGCCGCCCCACGGCGGTTGCGCCATGGGGATCGACCGCGCCGTGATGCTTCTGGCCGATGAGGCGAACATCCGTGAGGTCATCATGTTCCCGATGAACCAGCGCGCCGAGGACCTGTTGATGGGCGCTCCGTCGGAGCCGCTGAACGAACAGCTGCGCGAATTGCGGCTGCGCGTGATCCCGAAGGACTGAGGCAGATCCCGGGCTAGGCAGGCCAACCAGAGCGACCTTGCCTGGAACGGCGCTCTGCTTCAACCGCGTAGCCCGGGGTATACCCCGGGTCTTGCCGGGCAAGCCCAAGAAACCTTGCCAAATGCGACATGCGGGGCCACTCTGGCCTCGCATTGCATTTCGGGGCCTCATGTCGCTTTACACCGCCTGCGTGCCGGTCTTTCGCCACTACCTCGCCCGGGCGCAGGAGATGGCCGAGGCCTATCCGGAGGTCTTGGGCGCCCACATCGCCGACGCCTTCCCCGCAGGCCAGCACTTCGCCACCGCGGCGGGCTTTGCCTTGCGGGTGGCTTGCCCCTTGGCGGGGCGCGACATCCCCGACCTGCCGCGTGCGCTGTCGCCCCGCCTGGCCGTGGTGCGCGCGACGCTGGGCGCCATGCGGCCCGAAGAGTTCCAGGGCGCCGAGGCGCGGCGCATCCAGCACAAGGCCGGTTTTGCCGATCTGGACCAATCCGCCGAAGAGTTCGTTTACCTTTACGGTGTGCCGAATTTCTTCTTTCACCTGACCATGGGATATGCGGCATTGCGTGGGGCCGGGGTGGCCTTGGGCAAGGCGGATTTCGACGGGTTCCACGCCTATCCCCGCGATTTCCGCTTTTGATCAAAAGCCCTTGCGTCCGAATGGCCCCTGACGCAGTCTGATCCGAAAGAGGTGCCGCCATGACCAAGACCTTCGGCTTTGCCCTGCCCGATTGGACCCCGCCCCCCGCCCCCACGGGCGAGACCCTGACCGGTCATTGGGTGCAACTGGAGGCCATGGACCCCGATGCCCATGCCGCCGACCTGTTTCGCGCCTATTCCGCGGCCGATCAGGTCTGGGACTATCTGCCTTACGGCCCGTTTTCCTCGGCCAGCGGCTATCACCGCTGGGCCAAAGAGAACGCCTGTGGGGCCGATCCGCTGTTTTATGTGCTGCGCAATCGGTTGACCGGGCAATGTGGCGGGGTGGCCTCGTATCTGCGGATCACGCCGGGGTCGGGGTCGATCGAGGTCGGCCATATCAACCTCGCGCCCGAGATTGCGGGGTCAAGGGCCTCGTCCGAGGCGATGTATCTGATGATGGATTGGGCCTTTCGCAACGGCTATCGGCGCTATGAATGGAAATGCGACGCGCTGAACATGCCCAGTCGCAAGGCGGCGCAGCGGCTGGGGTTTTCCTATGAGGGCATCTTTCGCCAGGCCACGGTCTACAAGGGGCGCAACCGCGATACGGCCTGGTTCGCGGTGATCGACCAGGATTGGCCCGCGCTGAAAGAGGCCTGGCGGGTCTGGCTGTCGCCCGCGAATTTCAACGCCGAGGGGCGGCAGAAAGAAAGCCTTGCCGATCTGACGGGCCTTGTGCGGGTGTCATCAGACCCGGCGCTGTGACCTGTCCGGGAGAGCGCCGATTTTTCACAGAAAAATCGCCGTCTCCCGGAGGGGGCGATTTTGCTGCGCAAAATCGTTTCAGTCCAGGCGGAAGACCTTGTCCCGCGATGTCGCCCCTTTGATCAGCGTCAAGCGGCTCTTCGCCACCCCAAGCGCATGGGCCAAAAGCTCGGCCACCGCCGCATTGGCCTTGCCGTCCTCGGGCGGGGCCGTCACCTCGGCCTTCAGCACCTCTCCCTCGCTCAACTGGTTGCGCCGCGCCCTTGGCGTCACATGCAGGGCGAAAACCGCCCCCGGGACCGCGCGTTCGGCCCATGCGCCTTTCTTCATGGCCCCTCTTCTCTGCCAGCCCTGCGGCGCTTATCTGCCTTTGCGGCAGGCTTGACCCGCGGCCCGACCCGCGTCAAGCCTACCGCCAAAGGAGACCCCCATGACCGTGCCGACCACCGCGCCCATGACCGCTTTCGATTTCCTCGCCCGTCGCCGCTCACATTCGGCCAAGTTCTTTGATCCCGCCGGGGCCGTCCCCGACCGCGCCGCGCTGGAGCCCATCTTGCAAGCGGCGCTGCGCGTGCCCGACCATGGCAAGCTGGAGCCCTGGCGGCTGGTCGTGTTGCAAGGCGCGTCGCTGCGGGCCTTGGGGGACATCGCAACCGACCTTGCGCCCGATGCCGAGGCTGCGGCCAAGGGGGCTGCGATCTATCAGACCGCGCGCCTGGCGGTGGCGGTGATTTCCGCGCCCAAGGATTTCCCCAAGGTGCCAGAGGTTGAACAGCGCGCCTCGGCCCATGCGCTCTGCCTGAACCTGGTGAACGCGGCCGAGGCTGCGGGCTGGGGCGCCTGCTGGCTGACCGGCTGGCCCGCCCATCACCCGGATTGGGCCGCCCGCGCCTTGGGCTGCACCGGGGCCGAGCAGGTCGCCGGCATCATCCACATCGGCACGGCAGGCCCCGAGGCCCCCGACCGCCCGCGCCCCGACCTGGCAAAAATCGTGGAGTGGCGCGCGTGATCTTTCAGGCTTTCTTTGCCGCCCTGGGCCAGATGACCGACCCGCGCTTCATCCGCGTGTTGTGGCGCGGCGTGGCGCTGTCGGTCGGGCTTTTGGCCGCCCTCGGCCTGGCCCTTTGGTTCGGCGTCGAAAGCCTGATCCCGGGGGCCGTGACCTTGCCCGTCATCGGCACGGTTGGAGGCCTGGGGATTGCGGCCACGATTGGCGTGATCCTGGCCATGGCTCTGGCCTCGGTCTTTCTGATGGTGCCGGTCGCTGCGGCCTTTTCGGCGCTGTTCCTGGACGAGGTCGCCGATGCCGTCGAGGGAGAACATTACCCCGGCCAGAAGGGCACAGCGCTGAGCCTGTCCGAGGGCCTGGCCGACAGTGTCGTCCTGTTCCTTGTCATGGTCGTGGTCAGCCTTCTGGCCCTGGCGCTGTCGGTCTTTTTGGGGCCTTTCGGGCCCATGCTGTTTTGGGCGCTGAACGGCTGGCTTTTGGGGCGAGAGTATTTCCAGATGGCCGCCCGGCGCCATTTGCCCCGCGATCAGGCCCGCGCCCTGATGCGGCGCCATTCGGGGACACTCTGGCTGGCGGGGACCTTGATGGCCGCGCCCCTGTCGCTGCCCCTGGTCGGGCTGTTCATCCCAGTTCTGGGCGCCGCGACCTTTACGCACCTTTTCCAGCGTCTTCGAAATACTTAAGAAGCTGGAAGTAATCCGTATCCCGGATCGACACGACCTCTGACATGATAAAGGCGCAAAGTGCGGCCCAAAGCACCAGGGTGATCCAGGTCGTCAGCCGCGCCTTGCGGCCGATCTGGGGGTCAACTGGGGCCGAACGGGCCGAGCCGGGGACGACCTCTCCGGCCGCGGCCTGGCTGATCTGGCGCGTCGGCAGGATGCAGAGGAACACCATGAACCAGATGACAGAGAAAAGGACGAAGGCTCCGGTGATGGTCATGCTTGCTCCAGCTCGATCAGGGTGCCGTTGAAATCCTTGGGATGCAGGAAGATCACCGGCTTGCCATGGGCGCCGATCTTGGGCTCGCCCAGGACCCGCGCGCCCTCTGCGACCAATTTGGCGCGGGCGGCCTGGATGTCCACCACCTCGTAGCAGATGTGATGGATGCCGCCCGAGGGGTTCTTTTCCAGAAAGCCCGCGATCGGAGAATTGGCGCCCAGGGGCGTCAGAAGCTCGATCTTGGTGTTGGGCAGGGTGATGAAGACGACGGTCACGCCATGGGCGGGCTCGTCCTGCGGGGGGGCGACCTCGGCGCCAAGCGCGCCTCGGTAAATCGCTGCGGCGGCCGTGATATCGGGCACGGCGATGGCAACGTGGTTCAGGCGACCGATCATCTTGTCCTCCGTTTTCCGCGGTTATGGGGGGTGGGGCGCGGCCTGTCCAGCCTTGCGATTTCGCGGCGGCATTAGGTAAGCCTTAAGGATGATGTGGTCTGTTGAAGAGAATCTCGGGGACCTGTCATGCCGCATCTGTCGACCTTGGAACTACCTGACCTGCCAATTTCCTTGATGGCAGAGGAGATGGCCGATCTGCCCCTGCGCGGGGTCACGATCCTTGCGGTCGAGGACAGCCGCTTTGCCTCCGAATCGCTGCGGCTGATTTGCCGGCGGCTGGGGGCGCGGTTGCGACGCGCCGAAAGCCTGGAGACGGCGGGGGCGCATCTGCGGCTGTATCGGCCGGATGTGGCGATTGTCGATCTGGGCTTGCCCGACGGCAGTGGCGAAGAGTTGATCCGCGACCTGTCGGCCCGCAATCCGCGGCCCGCTGTGATCGCGATTTCCGGCGACGGGGATCGGCGGGGGGCGGCGCTGGCGGCCGGGGCGGATGCTTTCCTGGAAAAGCCGATTGCCGGGGTGACGGATCTGGCCTTCCTGCTGCGGCGCCTGTTCCCGGAACGCGCGGGCAAGGTGACATCGGGCGAGGGCGTGGTGCCTGACCGGCTGGCGCTGCGTGATGATCTGGTCCATGCGGTGGACCTGCTGGACCACCTGCCCGGACCAGAGGGGGAGGCCTATGTGGCGGGCTTTGTTCACGGCCTTGCGGTCGATTCGGGCGACAAGGCCTTGGTGGAGCTTTCGTCGGCCCATGCCGACAAGGCCTCTTTGCGGGCAGCGATCCTGGCCCGGCTGACCAACAGCGGCCCGGCCTTCGGCGACTAACGCTTGGGATAGACGCCTTCGGGCAGGTTCAGCGCGGCCATCAGGTCGCGGACCTGGGACAGGGACAGGGTGATGCGCACCGGTTCGTCCAGCATCGGGTCAATCTGTTCCAGGACAACGCAATCTTCAAAGGCCAGGATGGTGGCATCCTCGGCGCGGGGCTCTTCGCCCTCGTCGATCAGGGTGATGGCGGTGTGGTCGAATTCGTGTTCGATGGTAAACATGGGGTCAGCATAGGGGGGGCAGGGGCGCGGGGGAAGGGGCTTGATCCAGATCAAGGCGGGACGGCGGCGTCGGATCATGCTGGAGGTCTTGCAAGTCAGGAGGTTGCGATGATGGGCTATGTCGAGGCGCCACGGGCCTGGGGTCTTACGCGGGGGATGGCGCGGGCCGTGGGGCTGGACCTTGTGTCTGCGGTGACAGAGGGGTGGTTAAGCCGGACAGAGCTGGGCTGCTTGGTCGAGACCTGTGAGGCTTGCGACCAATCGGCGCGCTGCACGGCCTGGCTTGCCGTGACCCTGCGGACCGAGGCTTTGCCCCCCTATTGCCGCAACGCCGCGGCGCTGGGGGCGTTGCAGCCCTGAAGTCGGGGCCTGGAGTATTGGCCTGAAGTATGGGCCTGAAGTATGGGCTGTTCCCGCGCTTTGCCCCGGTGCATCATGGGGCAAAGGGAGAATTCGATGCATTTTACGCCCCTCGGACGCGCCATCGCGCGGGCCTATCTGGTGGTCTATGACCTGGCGATGCGGCTGGGCACAGTGCCGGGCGCCTTGGTGTTGGGCTATGGCCCGATCCTGCTGGCGATGGCCGCTTTTCTGGTCAAGACCGCGGTCTTTGACCCTTGGCTGGGCAGTTCCGGCGCGACCTTGGCGATTTTCGTTGCTTTTGCGACCTTTGGCCCCTTGATGAACACCGGATCAAAGATCGTGACCGAGATCATGCAGCTGCGCCGCCAGGGCGCCTGGCCCGGGGACGTGCCGACACTGCGCCGGATCGAGGCGCTGCGGGCCTGGGCAAAGACGCGGGATTGACGAAAATCCCCCATAGATTCGGGCGCCTTATCCTGTAATTCCAAAGGCTTCGTAAACCGCGGTCTTTCAAGATGGCCAGGGCCCGCCACGGGTCGCGACCAGAAAGGAAGACCTATGATTTCTGCCCTGAGTGGAAGCAGCGCCCTGACGCTGCTTTCGGTCTTTGGGCGGGGCCAGGCGGCCAGCGGGGTGCAAGAGACCCGCGCGGCTGCGCGCCCGCCCCCTCCACCGCCGCCCCCGCCCGCGGGCAATGGCGCCTCTGCCCAGTCGATTTTCGAGTCGCTTTTGGGCAGTGTCGACACCAAGGACCTGATTGCCGGTCTGGATCAGGATGGTGACGGAACGTTGGGCACCGAGGAGCTGACCTCGGCCTTCCAGCAGGCCACGGGTGATCCTTTGGCTCAGTTGGTCTCCAACATCATCGCCAACCTTGACGGCGATGGTGATCAGGCGGTCAACGCGGACGAGCTGACCTCGGGGCTGGAGCAACTGGCCGCCTCGGGTCCGCAGGGGCATCCCGGCGGCCCACCCCCCGGCCCGCCTCCAACCGACGCCAGCGACGCGGCCACAAGTCTGATCAACGGTTTGGACAGCGACGGCGATGGCACGCTCAGCGCCGAAGAGCTGGCCGCCGCCTTCGAGACCAAATCCACAGCGACGGCCAACGCGCAAAAGTCGCTGCAAGAGCTGCTGTTCACCCTTCTCCTGGAAGGGAAGGATCAGCAGAACCCGGCCACAAGTGCTTATGCCGCCTAAAGAAAAGCGGCCCCGGGATCACCGGGGCCGCTTGACAATTACCCCTGCAGGGTCCGAACCCCATAGCCCTCGCCCCTCGCCTTCATCGCGGCGACAACCGCGATCGAGGCCGCGGCCGTGGTGAAATAGGGGATCTTGTCCATCAGGGCAGACCGCCGGATATCGCGGCTGTCGTTGATGGCTTGCGTCCCCTCGGTCGTGTTCATCACCACGGCGATATCGCCGTTTTTCAGCCGGTCGACGATGTTCGGGCGGCCCTCATAGACCTTGGCCACCGCGGTCGCAGGGATGCCCAGACCACCAAGCCAGGCGCCGGTGCCGCGCGTCGCCACGATTTCAAACCCCATCGCCACCAGGTCGCGGGCGGCTTGGGCCAGGGCCTCGGACTTGTCGGCATCCTTGACCGACAGGAAGACGCGGCCGGACTCGGGCAGGGTCACGCCCGCCCCCATCTGCGCCTTGAGGAAGGCCAGCGCAAAGGTCCGGTCCCAGCCCATGACCTCGCCGGTCGAGCGCATCTCTGGCCCAAGCAGCGGATCGACGCCTGGGAAGCGGGCGAAGGGAAGCACGGCCTCCTTCACGCTGAACCAGGGGGTTTGCGGATTGGCCAGCGTGTTCGGATCGGCCAGCGGAAGCGGGCTGTCGGGACCGACGCCCTGCGGATAGGGCGCGCGCATCGGGAAGTTCGACAGCGGCTCGCCGGCCATCAGACGCGAGGCGATGGCGGCAATCGCGCTATCGGTCGCCTTGGCCACGAAGGGCACGGTGCGGGACGCACGCGGATTGACCTCCAGCACGAAAATCACGCCGTCCTTGATGGCGAATTGCACGTTCATCAGGCCCACGACATGCAGCGCGCGGGCCATGACAACGGTCTGCCGCTTCAGCTCTTCGACGATCTCGGACGAAAGGCTGTGGGGCGGCAGACAGCAGGCGCTGTCACCCGAATGGACGCCGGCTTCTTCGATATGTTCCATGATTCCAGCGACATGGACATTCTCGCCGTCACACAGGGCATCCACATCAACCTCGATGGCGCCCGACAGATAGCTGTCCAAAAGCACCGGGCTGTCACCCGAGACCTGCACGGCGGTCGAGATATAACGCTCCAGCTGGGCGTCGTCGCGCACGATCTCCATCGCGCGGCCACCCAGGACGAAGGAGGGACGGATCACCAGCGGATAACCCACGTCCTTGGCCACGGCAAAGGCCTCGTCGCGGCTCCGCGCCGTGCCGTTGTGCGGCTGTTTCAGGCCCAAGTCCTGCAACAGACGCTGGAACCGCTCGCGGTCTTCGGCCAGGTCGATGGCGTCGGGCGTGGTGCCAAGGATCGGGATGCCCTCATTCGCCAAGGCCTGCGCCAGCTTCAACGGCGTCTGGCCGCCGAACTGGACGATGACGCCATGCAAGGTGCCGTTTTCCTGTTCAACCCGCAGGATTTCAAGGACATGTTCCAAGGTCAGCGGTTCGAAATACAGCCGGTCCGAGGTGTCATAGTCGGTCGAAACCGTCTCGGGGTTGCAGTTAACCATGATGGTTTCATAGCCCGCCTCGGTCAGGGCATAGCAGGCATGGCAGCAGCAATAGTCGAACTCGATGCCCTGGCCGATCCGGTTCGGACCGCCGCCCAGGATGACGACCTTTTTCGCGCCCGAGGGCCGGGCCTCACATTCCACATCGCCCATCGCGGGGACCTCGTAGGTGGAATACATATAGGGTGTCTGGGCTTCGAACTCGGCGGCGCAGGTGTCGATGCGCTTGAAGACCGCGGTGACGCCAAGGTTGCGCCGCGCGCGACGGACCTGGGCTTCGTCGCGGCCGGTCAGCTTGGCCAGGCGGGCATCGGTGAAGCCCATCATTTTCAGTTTGCGCAGGCCATTCGCCTCGACCGGAAGGCCGTTTTTGCGGATCTCGGCTTCGGCGTCGATGATTTCGCGGATGCGCGAGAGGAACCAGGGGTCGAAAGAGGTGATGGCGTTGATGTCGTCATTGGTCAGCCCGTGGCGCATGGCTTGGGCGATAACGCGCAAACGGTCGGGCGTGGCTTTGGACAGCGCCAGCGTGATGGCGGCGCGGTCGGGCGCGCCCGTCTTCGCAACACCGGGGATGGCGATCTCGTCAAACCCGGAAAGCCCGGTTTCCAAGGAGGCCAGCGCCTTTTGCAGGCTTTCGTGGATCGTGCGGCCAATCGCCATGACCTCGCCCACCGATTTCATCGCGGTGGTCAGGTTGTTTTCCGACCCCGGGAATTTCTCAAAGGCAAAGCGCGGGATCTTGGTGACGACATAGTCGATCGAGGGTTCAAAGGACGCCGGCGTGACCTTGGTGATGTCGTTGTCCAACTCGTCCAGCGTATAACCGATGGCGAGTTTCGCCGCGATCTTGGCAATCGGAAAGCCAGTGGCCTTGGAGGCCAGGGCCGAGGACCGCGAGACGCGCGGGTTCATCTCGATCACGACCATGCGGCCGTCGGCCGGGTTGATCGCCCATTGCACGTTGGAGCCGCCAGTTTCCACACCGATCTCGCGCAGCACGGCGATACTGCCGTTGCGCATGATCTGGTATTCCTTGTCGGTCAGCGTCAGGGCAGGGGCCACGGTGATGGAATCACCGGTATGCACGCCCATCGGGTCGATGTTTTCGATGGCGCAGACGATGATGGCATTGTCGGCGCGGTCGCGCACCACCTCCATCTCGAATTCTTTCCAGCCGAGAAGGCTTTCGTCAATCAGAACCTGGGCGACCGGAGAGGCCTCAAGCCCCGATTTCACGATGGCCTCATAGTCGTCGCGATTATAGGCCACGCCGCCACCGGTGCCGCCAAGCGTGAAGGCCGGGCGGATGATCGCGGGCAGGCCCACGTATTCGATGGCGGCCATGGCTTCGGCCAGGCCTGCCGCGATGTCATACTTTCCGGTGGCGAGTTTCGGGGCCGCGATGATCGTGGCCTTGGGGTTTTCCAGGCCGATGCGGTCCATCGCCTCGCGGAACAACTTGCGATCTTCTGCCATTTCGATGGCATGGCGCTTGGCCCCGATCAGCTCCACGTTGAACTTTTCCAACACGCCAAGGTCATCCAAGGCCAAGGCGGTGTTCAAGCCGGTCTGCCCGCCCATCGTCGGCAACAGCGCGTCGGGGCGCTCTTTCTCGATGATCTTGGCGACGACTTCGGGGGTGATCGGCTCGATATAAGTGGCGTCGGCCAGGCCTGGATCGGTCATGATCGTGGCCGGGTTCGAGTTCACCAGAATGACGCGATACCCTTCTTCGCGCAAAGCCTTGCAGGCCTGGGCGCCGGAGTAATCGAATTCGCAAGCCTGCCCGATGACGATGGGCCCGGCCCCGATGATCATGATGGATTTGATATCGGTTCTCTTGGGCATCTCATTCTCCAGGTTCAGCGGGGGCGGGCAAACTGGCGGGGTTATAGGCGGAATGTGGCGCGGCGCAAGGCGAAATCGGCGGGAGGCGGCGCCCAAGCCAGCCGTCCTGCCCAAGCCAGCCGCCCTGCCCAAGCCAGCCGCCCTGCCCAAGCCGGTGGGCCAGCGCCGCCCTTTGCCGTGGCGACTGGCGCACAGGTTTCCGGAACGTCGGGGCAAGGCGTCCGGGGTGACGGCGGCGCAATCCCGCCGGATGGGGCAAAACGACCGGCCGGGGCGCCGCTTCCATGGCAAAGGGCCGGGAGTGACCCCGGCCCTTTCCGACGATCCCGTGAGGATCAGAGCTTTTCGCCGACCTTGGCTTCGGCCGCCGCAATGGCCGCCTTGCGCTTGGCGATGCGGTCGCCCGTGGGCGGACCCTCAAAGCGGCGGTTTTCCACCAGAACCCAAAGCACCAGCGCCACGGCGATGAAGCCACCCACCACGTAAAGCACACGCTCATTCGGCGGGGCCACGGCGATGAAGAGGATCACGCCCATGCCGATGACCGACAGCAAGGTCACAAGCTTGTAAAGCCCCGCGCTCATCGCCCAGGGGCCCGGCTGCGGCCATTTCGGCCCGCCATAGGCGAACATCCCGGCCACCAGCGGCACAGTGAAGGACAGGAACAGGAAGACCAGGGTCGAGTTCACCACGATCACGTAGATTGAGGTCTCGCCGACTTTGATCGTCATCGCCAGCATCACATACAGGATGCACAGCACCGTCGCCGTCCAGATCGCATTCACCGGCGTGCGAAACTTCGGGCTGACCGTCGACAGGGCCTTGGACCCCACCGGCAAGCCGTCATCGCGCGAAAACGCAAACAGCATCCGGCTGGCCGACGTCACCGTGGCCAAGCCGCACAGCAGCTGGGTGATGAAGATGAAGACATAGATCAGCGTCACCAGCGGCGCCGGCAGCACTTCGCTCATCGTCCAGAAGAAGATGCCGAAGCCCTTGGAGGCGCCCTCGGTCATGTCCGGGATCGCCAGGGTGATAGCGCAGACCATGATCCAGCCGACCAGCGACGACCAGACGACCGCCGACACGATGCCCGAGGGCACGGACTGGGCGGCGTTCTTGGTTTCCTCGGAGGTATGGGCCGAGGCATCGTAACCGGTGATCGTATAGACCGGCAGCAGCAGGCACAGCAGAAACAGATAGCTCATGTTGTCGGACTGCGGGAAGACATTGCCGCCGACCTCACCCGAGTAGTTGGTAAAGGTCCACAGCCGCGAGATGTCGATCCCCGGCGCGTAAATCAGCAGCGCCACGACCATGACGGCGGTCGTCGCAAAGATGATCCAGCCCGAAACGTCGGTCAGGAAGGTCGTGGCCTTGATGCCCACGTGGTTGAACACGGCCTGAATGACCGTGATGATGGCCACGAAGATCACGATCTCCATGTCCGACGAGGGCCAGGGCGTCACCGCCCCATCGGCGCCGGTGGTGCCGAACAGGCCGCCAAAAGCGCCCTGAAAGAAATAGGCCGTCCCGATGTTGATCGCGCCCAGAACGGTGATCAGCCCCAACAGGTTCAGCCAGGCCGTCAGCCAGCCCCAGAACCGGTTGCCCAGGATCGAGCCCCAGTGATAAAGCCCGCCCGCCGTCGGAAAGGCCGAAGCGATCTGCGCCATGGCCAGCGCGAACATGCCCGACAAAAGGCTGCCCACGATCCAGCCGATGCCCGCACCCGCGCCGCCAATCGAGCCGATGGCCTGGGCAAAGGAGTTGATCCCGCCCGACAGGATGCAGATGATCGAGAACGAGATCGCAAAGTTGGAGAATTTCGACATCGACCGCGACAGCTCTTGCGCGTAGCCCATGCCGTGAAGGACCTTCATGTCCTCGTGCTTCTCGTGGTCGGAATAGTCGTCCGCCATAGTCCCTCCATGTATTTTTTGCCGCTTGGACCGCGGCTTGTTATGGGGCGCTGCGACATTCTGTCCGCCCTGTCCCAATGAAGCCACGAATTTTCATTCTGTCCAGCGCTGAATAGATATTTACAGGATTGCTTCAGCCCGCCCCGCCTGACTTGGGCCCCCGCGCGGCCCCGGGGTCGTTTTCGGCGGAAAATCGGGCCGTTCCGCTCTGGCGCGGGGGGCGCGGGCGCTCTAGGTCTGGGGCGAAGGAGATTGCGATGATCCTGATGGAACATGGGCCGGGCGGGCCGGTGCGCTTTGACGGCCCTTGTGCGGTGATCACGGCGCGCAGGCCCGAAGAGGTCCTTCCGGCGCTGCAGGCCCTGGACGCGGCCCGGGCAAAGGGCAAATGGGTCGCGGGCTGGATGGCCTATGAGGCGGGCTTTGCGCTGGAACCGGCCTTGGCGCGGCTGGCGACCGAGGGTCCTTTGCTGGCCTTTGGGGTCTATGACGGGCCGCAGGACTTTGCCGTGCCCAAGCCCGGCCGTGTGCGGATCACGGCGCCGCGGCCCTTGGTCTCGTGGCCCGATTATGCGGCGGCCATGGCACGGGTGAAGGCCTATATCGGCTCTGGCGACTGCTATCAGATCAACCTGACCTTCCCGATGGAGTCCCGTTTGTTGCAGGGCTCGGCGCTGGAGCTTTATGCCGCGCTGCGGGGGCAAGCGGTGGGCTATGGCGCCTATGCCGCCCTGCCGGGGATGCCGGTGCTGGTCTCACGCTCGCCCGAGTTGTTCTTGCGCACCGATGCGGCGGGCCGGATCGAAAGCCGCCCGATGAAGGGCACGGCGCCGCGCGACCCCGACCCGGTGCGCGACCTGCAACTGGCCGAGGAACTGCGGGCCAGCGAAAAGGGCCGGGCGGAAAACCTGATGATCGTCGACCTTTTGCGCAACGATATCAGCCGCATCGCCAAGGTCGGCTCGGTCCGCGTGCCGCAGCTTTTCAGCGTCGAGGCCTATGCGACCGTCCATCAGATGATCAGCCGCGTGGTGGGCGATCTGGTCGAGCTGCCTGCGATGACCCGGCTGATGGAGGCGCTTTTCCCCTGCGGGTCGATCACCGGGGCGCCAAAAATCCGCGCCATGGAGATCATCGCCGAGGTCGAGCCCCATGCCCGCGGCCCCTATTGCGGCGCGATCGGCTGGATGGCACCCGATGGCGCCAGCTGTTTCAACGTCGCCATCCGCACGCTGCAATTGACCGGCGACCGGATCCGGCTGAACGTCGGCGGCGGCGTGGTGCAAGACAGCACGGCGGAAGGCGAATGGGAGGAGGCGCATTGGAAAGCGCGCTATCTGAACGGGCTCGTGACCCCGGACTAAGGCTGATCGAGACGATGCTTTGGGACGGTGCGGCCTATCCGCGCCTGGCCCTGCATCTGGCGCGGTTGACCCGGTCGGCGGGGGCTTTGGGCTGGGCTCTGCCGCGGGTGGACTTGCCCGCGCCGGGGTCCGCTGCCCGCGTGCGGCTGATGGCCGATGCCACGGGCGCGGTCACTGCCGAGGTCTTTGGCCTGCCGGATGCCAAGCCGGAATGGGTCGTCAGCGTCTCCGGGGTGGTGCTGGCGCCAAGCCCGCTGCGCAGGTTCAAGACCAACGCCCGCGCCGATTACGAGGCCGCGCGGGCCGCGATGCCCTGGGACGAGGCGCTGATGGTGAACCCGGCGGGCGAGGTCTGCGAGGGCACGATCACGACGGTCTTCTTTGACCGCGGCCAGGGCCTGCGCACGCCGCCGCTGTCTTGCGGGCTTTTGGAGGGGGTCTTGCGGGCCGAAATCGCCGCCCCCGAAGAGGTCCTCCGCATCGAAGACCTGCCCCGCGTGCGGCTTTGGGTCGGCAATGCCCTGCGCGGGCTGATCCCGGCGCGGCTGGCCTCAGGCGATGCGGTCTGACGTCCGCTCGGGCAGGATCTGTTGCGCAATCCCCGCGAGGCACAGATACAGAGACGCGGCCAAAAGCAGGTAATGCACGATCCCGCCTTCGTTGAAGTCCAGCCAGGCCGACTGTCCCGCCGTCACCAGCCACAGGATCGAGACCCCCAGATTGACCGGATACCACCGCGGCGTCCGCGTCGGGTGGATGAATTTCAGGTTCAGGAACATGGCCACGGTCAAAAGGACGACCACCGCCAGCACCACATTCGGCCCGGGGTTCAGCGCGAAAAGCACGAGGACGACCATGTTCCAACAGGCGGGAAAGCCCGCAAAGCTCTTGTCCTTGGTCTTCATCCGCGTGTCGGCGAAATAGATCACCGAGCCATAGATCAAGGCCCCCAGAGCCAGCGCGCCCAACACCCCTTGCAACATGCCATTGGCCCACAGCGCATAGGCCGGGATGAAGACATAGGTCAGGTAGTCGACGATCAGGTCCATCAGCTCGCCGTCATGGATCGGCCAGTTGGTCTTGGTGTCATAGCGCCGCGCCAGCGGGCCATCGACCCCATCGACGATCAGCGCCAGAAGCAGCCAGAGGAACATGAGGCTCCATTGCCCATCGACGGCGGCCAAAAGCGCCAACATGGACAGGACCGCTCCGGTGGCGGTCAACAGATGGACAAGCAGGGCTTTGATACGGATCGGCATGGCCGCCTGATGCCCGCAAAACCGGCGCAATGCAAGCTTTCAGGCGCGGTGGGGCGGTATTGCAGCGACGGAATTCGGATGCCTTGCCGACCGCCGGGCCGGGGGGCGAGGCTCTGCGCGCACCGATTTGCGGCAGTCGGCGCCTTGGGTCGAGGTGGCGCATCCCGGGCAGGCGGCGGGTGACAGGGGCGGATGGGCGACGGTCCGGTCAGACGCGGCCGAGAGGGGTAATGAGGTCTGGCCGGGCAGGCTGTTGGGGGCGGGATGCAAGATGGGGCCGGATCAGGTCAGACGCGGCGAGGACAGGTTGGCGCGAAACTTTGGGCGCCCAATCCCCTCGCGGCTCAGGCTGGGATCGGTCCGGGCGTCATGCGCCCGCACCAACCTAGCCCAGCAACTTGTCCTGCATCTGGGCGGCGATGGCCTCACGGGCCTCGGCGGTGGATTGCCCGCCCTCCGGATTGACCCGCAGCGAGAAGATCGCCTCATACATCGACTTTGGCGCGGCGGTGGGGCGCGACACGAAGCCCGGCGCCGCCGACGGCAGCCCCTCGATCGGGAGGCCAAGCGCTTGCGCAACCTCGTCACGCGACAGCGTGTTGGACCCATCGGCATCCAGCTGCGCCATGACCTGTTCCAGAAGCGGGTTGACCCCGTTCTGATCCGCCGCGGCAGAGCCGCCAAGCCCCGCCACCGCCGCGGTCAGTTCATTGGCCGAAATCGCCTGATCGCCGTCACTGTCAACGCGGGAAACGATGCCGGAAACCAGACCCGCGACCGAAGAAAAGGTCCCGGAGGAGGCCACGGATTGATAGGCCTGCATCAATTCGGCCGCCGACAAGGTGCCGCTGCCATCCCGATCCAGCGCCGAGATGGCCTGCGACGACAGGTCGGCGGGCGCGCCGGTCTGATCGACAAGGGCGGCGAAAAGGCTTTCAGGCGTGGTGCCGCGATTTGCATCGGGCAGGGTATTGGAGACCGCCGGACGCAAGGCGACCGGGCTGACATCATCGGCCGGGGCTTGCGACTTCGGCCGGCCGAACAGCGACAGAAGCGCGCGGCTTCCGGCACCGGACAGGGCAGAGATCATGACCGTTCCTTTCTGGACCATGCCCACTTCAAGCGGGCTGACAATCACTTTCCCACAGACTGGTTTCCCAATCCCTAAGGCGCCAAATTGAATTCTTAAAATGCAATCCTTTCACCCCTGAATCAGGGCAAATGCGCTAACGCCCTGCCGAATCAAGCCAGGCTCAGGCCCGGGGATGCGAGGCCGCATAGACCTCCATCAGCCGCGCCGCATCGACGGCCGTATAGGCCTGGGTGGTCGACAAAGAGGCATGGCCCAACAGCTCCTGGATCGCGCGCAGATCGCCGCCCGCCGACAGAAGATGCGTCGCAAAAGAGTGCCGCAGCGCATGGGGCGTCGCGGTCGAGGGCAGGCCAAGACGCAGCCGCGCCTGCTCCATCGCCAGGGCAATCAGCCGCGGGTTCAGCGCGCCGCCGCGGGTGCCGCGGAACAAAGGTTCATTGCGTTCAACGGGATAGGGGCACAGCCGCACATAGACCGCCACCGCCTCACGCGCGACGGGCAGGACGGGCACCAGCCGCTCTTTCCCGCCCTTGCCGGTGATGCGCAGCACGTCGGGCAGGGGGAAACTGGCCCCCGTCAGACCCAGCGCCTCGGAGATCCGCAGCCCGCAGGCATACAGAAGCGTCGTCACCGCAAGGTCGCGCGCGCCCACCCAGCCCTCACGCGCGGCGCCCATGTCTGCGATGACCTCGGCCGCGCCATCCACCGACAGCGGCCGCGGCAGCTTGCGCAGATATTTCGGCCCCCGCGCCTGCAGGACGACGGTCGGGTCGATCTCTTCGCGGTCGGCCAGCCAACGCATGAAATTGCGCACCGAAGACAGCGCCCGCGCCAGCGACCGTGCCGAAAGCCCGCGGTCGCGCTCATGCGCCATCCAGGCGCGCAGGTCGGTCTGGTTGACTTGGCCCAGGGTCGCCACCCCCTCTGCCCCGCCATGATAGCCGGACAGAAAGGCCAAAAATCCCCGTAAATCAGCGGCATAGGCGTGAAGCGTGCGGGGCGAACAGCCCTTTATGGCCGAAAGATGATCCAGCCAGCGCGTGATGGCCGCCTGTTGTCCTTCGGAAAACCCGGACGAGACATCTAGGCCAGCCATTTCCGCATCACCCTTTCGAACACGCCGCCGAAAAAGATCAGAAGGTCGGTGCCATGGGTCGGTTTGAACTGGTGCGGGTCCTCGGCGCCCATGGCCAGAAGGCCGGGCAAACGCCCCTCGCCCAGGTCCAGCCGAAGCAAAGCCTCCGACCTGATCCAGTCGCCCTTGTCGCCATAGATGCCGCCCGGATCGGGCAGGGTCTGGCGCAGCATCACCGGGCGGGCCATGGCGCGCCCCCGCGTCAGATAGTCGTTCACAAAGCCCGGTTTGGCCGCATAGATCGCCCCGGAGGCCGGATCGGGCACCGGGCCTTCCGACCGGGTCTCGATCACCAGACGGATCGCCTCGACGCGCAGGGTCTGGGTCACGGTGCCGGTCAGGGTCGCCAGAAAGCCTGCGAAATCCATAGGTTCCAGCAGCTGCAGGATGGCGCGGTGAACCTGGTTCGTGCCGGCCAGGTTCTCGTAGGCCGCCGCGATCACTGTGCGATGCGTGTCCTCCAGCCGGTCAAGCTTTTGGTTCAGCCGCTCCATCGCCAGGCCGCGCAGGTCGACGACATTGCCCCCCACCGCCCGATCATTGGCGCCAATCAGCGCCTGCATGACGTCGCGGTCCTCGAGCAAAGCCTCGGGCGCGGCGAGAATCCGATCTCGGGTGTCTTGGTCGATCATATGGGCCTCATGTCCGGCTCTGACGGCCGATTTGCGCGCAGTATAGGCGATTTCCCGGCAAAGTCCCGATGGAAAATGCAGATTGTGCGGCCTGAGTCCGTGGCGCCACATGCGTCTTTTGCGACATCACCTGTCGCGGAGGCCGTTTGCGACATGCCTTGTCGCGGGGGCGCAAGGGGGCGCGCGGCCGGACGCTTAGGCTGGAAGCCGGAGGTGGCCAATGAAACTGAAGGACCTTGAGATTTTTGTCGTGGCGCCGCCTGCGCCGGGTTGGGGCGGGCGCTATTGGATTTTTACCAAGCTGACGACGGATGACGGGATCACGGGTTACGGCGAATGTTATGCCTCGACCGTGGGTCCCAAGGCGATGAAGGCGGTGATCGAAGACGTCTTCGAACGCCATATGCAGGGCGAAAACCCCGAAAACATCGAGCTGATGTATCGCCGCGTCTATTCCAGCGGGTTCACCCAGCGCCCCGATCCCACGGTCATGGGCGCCTTTTCGGGGCTGGAGATCGCCTGTTGGGACATCCTGGGCAAGGCGCGGGGCCGTCCGGTCTGGGCTTTGCTGGGCGGGCGGATGAATGACCGGGTGCGGTCCTACACCTATCTTTATCCCGAACCCGGCGAGGATGCCGCCGAATTCTGGGTCAATGCCGACATGACCGCCGAGGCGGCGGCGCGTGCAGTCAAGCAGGGCTTTACGGCGGTGAAGTTCGACCCCGCCGGCCCCTATACGATCCGCGGCGGGCATGAGCCTGCGATGTCGGATATCTCGCGTTCGGTGGACTTCTGCCGGAAAATCCGCGCGGCGGTGGGTGACAAGGCCGATTTGCTGTTCGGCACCCATGGCCAGTTCACCACCCCGGGCGCGATCCGGATGGGGCAGGCCTTGGAGCCCTTCAACCCGCTGTGGTATGAAGAGCCGATCCCGCCCGACAACCTGCTGGAATTCGCCGAAGTCGCGCGCCACATCCGGATTCCCCTCGCGACCGGAGAGCGGCTGACCACCAAGGCCGAGTTCGGGACCCTTCTGCGCGCCGGTGGGGTCAAGATCCTGCAACCGGCCTTGGGGCGGCTGGGCGGGATATTGGAGGCGAAGAAGCTCTCCGCCATCGCCGAGATTTTCAACGCCGAGATTGCCCCGCATCTGTATGCCGGGCCGGTGGAATGGGCGGCCAATATCCATCTGGCGGTGTCGATCCCGAACCTGTTGATGGCCGAGACGATCCAGACCGGCGGCGCCTTTCACCTGGCGCTGATCAAGCACAGCCTGAAATGGGAGGACGGCTATATCCTGCCGCCTGAAGGTCCGGGTCTGGGGATCGACTTCGACGAGGACCTGGCGCGGGCCCATGCCTATGAGGGGTCGGGCCTGCATCTGCAGATGCAGGAAGCACCCTGTGATTACCGCCACGGCAACCGGTTCGAGGGCGGGGCCCCGGCGTATAACCCGCAGTAGGGGGGGGCTGCAAAGGGGATCCTGCCGACTGCACCGTCAGGTTGGTGCCTGATGCCGCGTCCTGCCGACTGACAGGGCGGGCTCTGCCGACTGCACCGTCAGGTTGGCGCTTGATGCCGCGTCCTGCCGACTGAAAGGGGGTCCTGCCGACTGCACCGTCAGGTTGGTGCCGGATGCCGCGTCCTGCCGACTGAAAGGCCGGGCTCTGCCGACTGCACCGCCCGCATCCGCTTGGGACGCGTCGTCCTGCCGACTGACAGGACGACGCCCGGTCTATCGGTGACGGCGGCCCCAAGCGACCGGGGGCGCGCCATGGGTTTTCGGCGAAAAGTCTTGGCGCGCCTTGGGCTGCTGCAAGGCGGCCGCTGACAGGCTCAGAAGTCGAACAGCTCGCCCAAAAAGCTCTCGCGCTTGCGCTTGCCGTGATAACGGTCGTCATAGCGATCCTTGTCGGAACGATCCTTGTCATAGCGGTCATCGCGGCGTTCTTCGCGGTAGACCGGCTGGGCGGCCTGAGGCGGGGGAGGGGGCGCCGCGACGGCCGGGGCGGCCGCGCGTTCGATGATCTTGTCCAGCTCTCCGCGGTCCAGCCAGACGCCCCGGCATTTGGGGCAATAGTCGATCTCGACCCCCGAACGGTCGGCCATCACCAGGGTCTCACCATCCACCGGACATTTCATCTTGGGGCTCCTTTTCGCCGTGTTGCAATGCACAGATGGGGGTTCAGAATTGCACTGCAAGACCCATTGAACTTGATGTGACCAAGCCCTACCCCTTTTACCCAAACCATCCCGGAGATCGCGCATGACCGACGCCTATATCCCCCCGAAAGTCTGGACCTGGGACAAGCCCAACGGCGGGCAGTTCGCCAGTCTGAACCGCCCCATCGCGGGCGCCACCCAAGAGGCAGAGTTGCCGCGCGGGGCGCATCCGTTCCAGCTGTATTCGTTGGCCACGCCCAATGGGGTCAAGGTCTCGATCCTGTTCGAGGAATTGCTGGCCGCGGGCCATGCCGCCGAATACGACGCCTGGCTGATCTCGATTTCCAAGGGCGACCAGTTCGGCTCGGGCTTTGTCGGCGTGAACCCGAATTCCAAGATCCCGGCGCTGCTGGACCTTTCCGGGCCCGAACCCCTGCGTGTGTTTGAATCCGGCTCGATCCTGGTGCATCTGGCCGAGAAGTTCGGCGCCTTCCTGCCCGCATCCGGCCCCGCGCGGACCGAGACCTTCAACTGGCTGATGTGGCAGATGGGCAGCGCGCCCTTCCTGGGCGGCGGCTTTGGCCATTTCTTCGCCTATGCGCCGGAAAAGCTGGAATATCCGATTAACCGCTATGCGATGGAAGCCAAGCGCCAGATGGATGTGCTGGACCGCCACCTGGCGGAAAACGAGTTCATGGCGGGCGATTATTCCATCGCCGACATGGCGATCTTCCCGTGGTATGGGCATCTGGCCTTGGACAAGTCCTATCCCCGCGCCGGAGAGTTCCTGGACGTCGCCGGCTATACCAACGTCAAGCGCTGGGCCGATCAGCTGATGGCGCGGCCCGGCGTGATCCGCGGCCGCATGGTCAACAAGAACTGGGGCGACGAGGGCCAGGTGGCTGAGCGCCACTCGGCCGCCGACTTCCCGGCTTAAAGCACAAAATTCGCCGCGGTCAGTGTCACGAGATTGCCCAAGACGATCTCCATGTCATTGGCCGTGGCGCCTGGCCCGCGCACCTCGATCACGGTGGTGCCGCCGGTCTGATACCAGCGGACCTCTGCCGCAGCGCCGGTGAAGGCCGCGTTTCCACGGTAGGTGAAGGCATTGTCCAGCCCCCCCGCCACCGGGTCGATCAGCGCAAGGTTGATCAGATCGACCGTCTCGAAGGCGGTGATGCGGTCGATGCCCTGCGCCGCCTGGCTGTCGGTATAGGCGGCATAGATGAACTGGTCCGCCCCCGCCCCGCCGTCCATCGTGTCGGCCTTGATCCCGCCGTTCAGCGAGTCGTTGCCCGCCCCGCCATACAGCTGATCCGCCCCGGTGGCCCCGCTTAGCCCATTGGCAAAGCCATCGCCGGTCAGGATGTCGTTCTGCGCCGAGCCGAAAAGGTTCTCGAACCCCGAGACCGACAGGACCCCGGCATCCAGAAAGCTGTAGGTGTTGGTGGCCATGTTCGCCACCACGCCCGCCGGATCGGCAATGGCGTCAAAGCGCAGCGTGTCCGACCCAAGCCCACCGGCCAAAGTGTCATTGCCGGTGCCGACAAAGATCTGATCGTCGCCGCCCCCGCCGTTCAGCAGATCGTCGCCCTCGCCCGCGCGGATCGTGTCGCGGCCCACCCCGCCGAAGATGCGGTTGTTGCCCATCCCGCCCTCCAGGCTGTCATTGCCGCCAAGGCCGCGCAGCACGTCATCCCCCGCATCGCCGATGATCCAGTTGTCGGTCGTCGTCCCGATGCCGAACATGCCGGTGGCGCCGATCAGGCTTAACTTCTCGATCCCGGCCGACAGGCGGAAGTTGGTCGAGGCCTGGACCCAATCATATCCCCCCGCCGTGTCGACGATGACGATATCGGCGCGGTCGACGAAATAGCTGTCATTGCCCGCCCCGCCAAAGACCGATCCCATGACCCGCCCGCCGGTCTGGTAAAAGACATTGGTCCCGTTGCCCAGCGTCACATCCCCCATGACCAGCCCGCTGATGCGCACCACGTCATTGTTCGAATTCAACCGGATATGGCCGTTGATCGTGCCCGAGTTGAAGATATTGCCCGACAGCGAGGCCGTCACATTGCCCTCGATCAGGCCAGAGTTGCGCAGCGTCAGCGAGCCGTCGACCTGAATGGCCGCCTCCAGCACCGAAGCGTTCAGCAAGTGGCCGGTGTTGGTCAGCGTCACCGCGCCATTGCCGGTGGCAAAGATGGTCGCCCCGGTGCCCGCGGTGGACAGCATGCCGGAATTGGTGATCACCGCCCGCGTCGTGGTGTTCAGCGTCAAGGATAGCGCCGCGCCAGCCGTATTGCCCAGCCCCAGCAGCGATCCGGTATTGCCAAAGTTGATCTGGCTGCCCGCCGCCACCGCCGCCAGGCTGATCCCCTGACCGCCGCTGATCTGGCCGGCATTGGACAGCGCAAAGTTGCCCGAAAACGTGCCCGAAACCGCCGCAAGGTCGATCCCGGCCGCGATGATCGACCCGGTCGCGGTCACTGTGACCGATGTGGCCCCGACCGCGTTCAGCGTCAGCGGGCTGGCCGTCGTGGCCGCAATCGCGCCATAGCTGATCAGCGTGGCATTGCCCGACATGGTCACGGCCGAGCCCACCGTGGACAGGACAGAGCCAGACCCCGCCACAATCCCGAATTCCGAGGCGCCAAGCACCTGGCCCGCAGTCGTATTCGTTGAAATCACAAAAGAAGACATCCGATTCTCCGGCACGCGTTGTTCATCGCCCGCCTGTCTTCCCATCCCCGCCCTAGGATTTCCTTTCCATCGCTTTCAACTGACCGAAAATATATGCCTCATTTTACACGATTGCGGGGCATAGTGCGAACCGGGCGCGCGGGCAGTGCTTTTCCCGCGCCTCGTGATTTGGTATGCGACGGTATGCGACAGACCCTGCCCGAAATCCTCGATCACCGCGTGGCCCTGGGCGAGATCCGGGCCGACCCGTTGCAGGCCGCGCTTGCCGTCCGGCTGGAACCGCTGCGCGCCTGGCTGGAAGAGTTCGGGGCGCGGAAATCCGGGCTGCGGGCGCTGTTTGCACGCGCGCCTCAGGTGCCCAAGGGGATCTACCTTTGGGGCGGTGTCGGGCGCGGCAAGTCGATGATGATGGACCTGTTTTTCAACGCCACCGACCTGGGCGCCAAGCGGCGCGTCCATTTCCATGCCTTCATGCAAGAGGCCCACAAGGCCATGCATCTGGCGCGGCAAAAGAACATCGAGGACGCCTTGGCGCCCTTTGCCGCCGAATTGGTGGCCGATATCCGCCTTCTGGCCTTTGACGAGATGCAGATCACCGATATCGCCGATGCGATGGTGGTGGGGCGGCTGTTCGAAAAGCTGTTGGCGGGGGGGGTGGTCATCGTCGTGACCTCGAACCGCGCGCCAGAGGAGCTGTATAAGAACGGGCTGAACCGGGCGCTGTTCCTGCCCTTTATCGCCATGCTGCGCGACCGCTTTGACGTGCTGGAACTGGACAGCCCGCAGGACTATCGCCAGAACCGCCTGGCGGGGGCGCAGGTCTATTTCCACCCCGCAGGCGCCACCCGGGGCGAGATTGCGGCGATCTGGGCCGACCTGACGCGCGGCGCCGAGGTCGGGCCGCTGGCCTTGCAGGTGAACGGCAGGACGCTGGACCTTGCGCGCTATGCCAATGGTGCGGCGCGCTGCTCTTTCTGGGAGCTGTGCGGGCGGCCTTTGGGGCCGGGCGACTACCTGGCGCTGGCGGCGGCCTGTAGGGTTCTGGTGCTGGAGGATATCCCGCAGCTGTCCTCGGCCAATTACAACGAGGCCAAGCGCTTTGTGACCCTGGTGGATGCGTTATACGAAGGCAAGGTCCGGCTCATCGCCTCGGCCGCGGATGAGCCGGAGCGGCTGTATCTGGAGGGCACGGGGTCCTTCGAATTCGCCCGCACGGCAAGCCGCCTGCGCGAGATGCAGGGGGCGGAATGGGGCGCGGACCGGGACGGGTGACACTTGCGGCACCCCACGCCCCCCGAAGGGCTCCCACCCCCCCACCCGGCGCCCTTCGGGGGGCTTCACTCTGCGCCTTTTGCCCGGTGGCAGGTGGCCAGGTGGTCGTCGATCAACCCGCAGGCCTGCATCCAGGCATAGACGATGGTCGGGCCGACAAAGGTGAAGCCCGCCTGTTTCAGCGCCTTTGACAGGGCGCGCGAGGCCTCGGATTCCGTCGGGATGTCGCCATGGGTCGCGGGGCGGTTCACTTGCGGCTGACCCCCCACATGACGCCAGCAAAACCCGGTGAAATCGGGGATCGCCAGATAGGCGCGGGCGTTCTTCACCGTGGCCGCGATCTTGCCGCGGTGGCGCACGATGCCGGGGTTTTGCAAGGCGCGGTCCATGCGCGCCGCGTCCCAGAGCGCGATGCGGGCGGGGTCAAAGCCCTCGAACTCGGCCCGGAAAGCGTCGCGCTTGCGCAGGATCGTGATCCAGGACAGCCCCGCCTGAAACCCGTCCAGGATCAGCTTCTCCCACAGCGCGCGGGGGTCGTATTCCGCCACCCCCCATTCGGTATCGTGATAGGTCCTGTAAAGCGGGTCAGTCCCGCACCAGGTGCAGCGCGTCAGGTCATCGGGGGCGGTCATCTTGGGGCCTATTGTTTCGGATTTTGCACAAAACCGGGAATTCACACGCGGTTTACGAATGTCGCAGAGATTGGAAGCCTTGGGCAGGGGTCTTGTGTTACGATCCTTGCGGAAAAGCTTGAGGGCGCGATGAGCATGAACTTCGGATCGGGGCTGGAAAGCCCGCTCGGTGTGGCTGTCTCGATGGCCGATCGCGAAACCATGGACATGGTGCGCGAGGCGATCCGCCTGCGCCGCGTGGCCCTGGCCTATCAGCCCGTGGTCCTGTCGCGCGACCCCGCGCGGGTGGCCTTTCACGAAGGCCTGATCCGCGTGCTGGAGCCCAACGGCCGCATCATCCCGGCCGCCGATTTCATCCCCGTGGTCGAGGCCACGGAACTTGGCCGCGAGATCGACTGCGCCGCGCTGGACCTTGGCTTGCGGGAACTGGCGCTGCATCCCGATTTGCGGCTGTCGATCAACATGTCGGCGCGCTCTATCGGCTATCCGCGCTGGATCAGGGTGCTGAACGCCGGGATCGCCGCCGGCCCCACCGTGGCAGAACGCCTGATTCTTGAAATCACCGAAAGCTCTGCCATGACCGTGCCGGAGCTGGTCGTGGCATTCATGGAAGAATACCAGGTCAAGGGCGTGGCCTTTGCGCTGGACGATTTCGGCGCGGGCAATACGGCGATCCGCTACTTCAAGGACTTCTTCTTTGACATCCTGAAGATCGACGGCCAATTCGCCCGCCGCATCCACCGCGACCCCGACAACCGGGCGCTGGTCGCTGCCATGGTCTCGATTGGCAAGCATTTCGAGATGTTTACCGTGGCCGAGGCCGTGGAATCCCCCGAAGAGGCCGCCTGTCTGCAGGACATGGGCGTCGATTGCATGCAAGGCTATCTGTTCGGCGCCCCCTCGGTTCAGCCGCCCTGGGCGCCCGATCTGGCCGCGCGCAAACTGGCCTGACCCTTTGCGCTGACCAGACCTTTGCGCTGACATGACAGGTTATGCGTTTTCCGCATGACGCTGCGGCAATCTGGCCGCAACCCGGTCGCACGCAAAAGTTGATTTTTAACCCTATCCCGTCTAGGCCATGCTGCAGAGCGGCATGGAGGAGCCAGCCGCGCCAGGATGGAAAAGGGCGAGGATACCATGACCAATGTCGTGATCGTTTCGGCGGCGCGGACCGCTGTCGGCAGCTTTAACGGGGCCTTTGCAGGCACCCCCGCCCATGACCTGGGGGCCGCGGTGATCGAAGCCGTCGTCGCCCGCGCCGGTGTCGAAAAGACCGAGGTCGAGGAAGTGATCCTGGGCCAGGTTCTGACCGCGGGTCAGGGGCAGAACCCGGCACGTCAAGCCGCGATCAAGGCCGGTCTGAACAAGGAAGCCTCGGCCTGGGGCATCAACCAGGTCTGCGGCTCGGGCCTGCGGGCCGTGGCTTTGGGCGCGCAGCATGTGCAGTTGGGCGATGCCGGGATCGTCGTGGCCGGCGGCCAGGAAAACATGAGCCTCTCGCCCCATGTCGCGAACCTGCGTCCGGGCCAGAAGATGGGCGACATGACCTTCGTCGATTCGATGATCCGCGACGGGCTGTGGGACGCGTTCAACGGCTATCACATGGGGATCACCGCCGAAAACGTCGCCAAGCAGTGGGACATTTCGCGCGAGGTTCAGGATCTTTTCGCTTTGGCCTCGCAGAACAAGGCCGAGGCCGCGCAGAAGGCTGGCAAGTTTGTTGACGAAATCGTCCCCTTCCTGATCAAGACCCGCAAGGGCGATGTGACGGTGGATGCCGATGAATACATCCGCCATGGCGCCACCTTGGAGTCGATGTCCAAGCTGCGCCCGGCCTTTGCCAAGGATGGCTCGGTCACGGCGGGCAATGCCTCGGGCCTGAACGATGGTGCGGCGGCGGTGCTGCTGATGTCCGAGGCCGAGGCCACGCGCCGCGGCCTGACGCCGCTGGCCCGGATCGCGTCCTATGCGACGGCCGGTCTGGACCCGTCGATCATGGGCGTCGGCCCGATCTTCGCCAGCCGCAAGGCACTGTCCAAGGCCGGCTGGTCGGCCGCCGATCTGGATCTGGTCGAGGCGAACGAGGCCTTTGCCGCCCAGGCCTGCGCCGTCAACAAGGACATGGGCTGGAACCCGGACGTGGTGAACGTGAACGGCGGCGCCATCGCCATCGGCCACCCGATCGGCGCTTCGGGCGCGCGCATCTTGAACACGCTGATCCACGAGATGAAGCGGCGCGGCGCCAAAAAGGGCCTCGCCACGCTGTGCATCGGCGGCGGCATGGGCGTTGCCATGTGCCTCGAAGGTCTCTGACCCCGACCCCTGCGAAATTCTGTCACAGTCGCCCTTGCGCAATAAAGTTGCGCAAGGGGGCTGAAATCTATTACCTATTTCTCTGTAGAGGGAGGACGACATGACGAAAGTGGCTCTGGTGACGGGGGGGACCCGCGGTATTGGTGCGGCCATCTCGCTGGCTTTGAAGGCGGCGGGTTATACGGTTGCGGCGAATTACGCGGGCAATGACGAGGCGGCGGCGAAGTTCACCGCCGATACGGGGATCAAGGCCTATAAATGGTCGGTCGCCGATTACGACGCCTGCAAGGCGGGGATTGCCGCGGTCGAGGCCGAACTTGGCCCGGTGGCGGTCCTGGTGAACAACGCCGGCATCACGCGGGACGCGATGTTCCACAAGATGACCCCGCAGATGTGGAAAGAGGTCATCGACACCAATCTGAACGGTGTCTTCAACATGACCCATCCGCTGTGGTCGGGGATGCGGGATCGCAAGTTTGGTCGCGTGGTGAATATCTCGTCGATCAACGGGCAGAAGGGTCAGGCGGGGCAGGCGAACTATTCCGCCGCCAAGTCGGGCGATCTGGGCTTCACCAAGGCGCTGGCGCAAGAGGGCGCGCGGGCGGGGATCACGGTCAACGCGATCTGCCCCGGCTATATCGCGACCGAGATGGTGAAGGCGATCGACGCGAAAGTCCTGGCCGAGCGCATCATTCCGCAAATCCCGGTGGGTCGTTTGGGCGAACCCGAGGAAATCGCGCGGATCGTGGTGTTTCTGGCCTCGGAGGATGCCGGGTTCATCACCGGGTCCACGATTTCCGCCAATGGTGGGCAACTGTTCGTCTGAGCGGGGTCCCTTCGGGTTCAGAGGCCTGAAAGGCCCCTGAACCCGAAGGGAGGAAGCGGGGGGCTCATGCCACTTGTTTCTTGAACCAGTGGCGAACCAAATGGCATACCCCCCGCCCCCCAACCAAAGGGGCGCACGCGCCCCTTTGGAAACCCCGTGGATATTTGGATCAGTATGAAACGAGGCAGGTGGCCTTGTGATCCTTGGCGATTTTGCCTGCTTGAGGGCCGTTCCCGTGATTTAGGGGCCGCTCCTGTTCTTTATGTCCCCACCGGCATGACCCCAGCCACGCACCCATTGCCACATTTGCCGCAAAACCTTGTCTTGAGGCCGGGCAGGGGCTTGCCCCCCCGGATATCTTCCCCCCAATAGAGCCATGGAAAAGACAAAAGCCACCTGGATCGGGTTCACCGCGGTTTTGATGTGGGGGGCGCTGGCGGCCCTGACGATCGGCACCGCCCCCGTCCCCCCCTTGCAGCTGAACGCGATCTGCTTTGCCCTGGGCGGCGGCATCGGCCTGGGCTGGATGGCCGCCACGGGGGGCTTTCATCGCCTGAAGGGCATCTCTTGGAAGGTCTATGCCTTTGGCACAGCAGGGCTTTTCGGCTATCACCTGATCTATTTCACGGCCTTTCGCCTGGCGCCCTATGCCCAGACCAGCCTGATCGCCTATCTTTGGCCTTTGTTCATCGTCCTTTTCTCGGGCCTCTTGCCCGGAGAAAAACTCCGCCCGCTGCACCTGATTGGCGCCGCCCTCGCCTTTGCCGGCGCCGCCCTCATCGTTCTGGGCCGGGGTGCCGCGATGGGGCCGGGCGCGGGGCTTGGCATGGGGCTGGCCTTTCTTTGCGCCCTGACCTGGGCGGGCTATTCCATCCTGTCGCGCAGGCTGGGCGATGTCCCGACCGAGGCGGTGACGCTTTATTGCCTGGCCACCGCCGCCCTGTCGGCCCTGTGCCACCTGGCGCTTGAGACAACGGCCTGGCCTGCCACCGCCGCTGGCTGGGGCGCGACCGCAGCCCTGGGCCTTGGCCCTGTAGGGCTGGCTTTCTTCACCTGGGATGTGGGGATGAAACGCGGCGACATCCAGCTTTTGGGAACGCTGTCTTATGCCGCGCCGCTTTTGTCGACGCTGATCCTGATCGCCACCGGAGGCGCAGAGCCCACGGCCAGCCTGGCCCTGTCGGCCCTGTTGATCACGGCGGGCGCGGGCCTCGCTTCGCGCGCCTGAAACGAAAAGGGCGACCCGCAGGCCGCCCTTCCCGATCCGTCAGAGCCGCAAACCGCTCCCCCGCATCGGGGGCAGCCGGCTTGGCCCGATCCCTTAGTTGGAAAGCCGCGTGATCTCCTCTTTGATCTTCAGCTTCTGCTTTTTCATCTCGGCGATTTCCAGATCGCTGGTGGCGGGGCTGCGTTGCGCCACTTCCACAGCGGTCGAGAGGTTTTCGTGCTTCCGCTTCAGCTCGGCGATATGCGAGGCAACGGACATGGACTTCTCCTCATTCTGGTTTCTCAGAACCCCAGTGAGCCATGAAAAACCGAGTCTGTCATCAAAACTTCACGTCCATACAGCCGAAAGTTGAGTCAACGATTCCTTAATCAGCCAAATTCCGCCAAAAGCCCCGCGCCCATGCGCAGAATTTCGTTGGCGCGCGGCGTATAGCCCTCGCGGTCGCCCTCATGCGCGGCGCCCCGGTGCAGCACCAGGGGCGCCAGCATCCGAAACCCGGCGCGGCCGCCCTTGCGCGCCCGCAGAATCAGCCGCTTGGCCTCGCGGCCTTCGCGGGGCAGCAGCGGCAGGACCCGGGCCGAGCCCATTTTCCCAAGCGCGCCAAGCACTTCGGGCAATCCTTCGGTGGAAAAGATCATCGTCAGCCAGCCGCCCGGCTGCAACCGCCGCGCCGCAGCCTCGACCCACAGCGCCAACCCCATCTCGGCGCGAAGCGCGATGTCGCGGCCCAGAACCGGCGAGGGCGTGCCGCCCTTCGGATAAAACGGCGGATTGGCGATCACATGGTCAAAGCTGCGCCGCAACCCCGCAGGCATCACCGACAGGTCCCCGGTCACAACCTCTAGTGCCACGCCGTTTTCGGTCGCATTGCGCCGGGCAAGGTCGGCGTAATCCTCTTGCAGTTCCAACCCCGCCTGCACCAGACCCGGCACCCGCGCGGCCAAACACAGCGACGCCGCCCCCGCTCCGCAGCCCAGGTCCAGCACGCTTTGCCCTGCAGTCGCGGGGCAGGCCGCGGCCAAAAGCACCGCGTCATTGGCCGCCCGGTAGCCCTTTGCGGGCTGCCACAGATGCAACCGCCCGCACAAAAACGCGTCATGGGTCAGGCTCACTTCAGCGCCTCGGCCGGGAAATCATTGTCGACCAGCACGGCGCGGGCGATGAACCAGTCGCCATCCGCCACCATCAGGCGGCGCGGCAAAAGGAAGCTTGACCCGGTCAGGACGCTCGTGTGGACGTCCAGTTCAAAGGCCGCTATATCCTCGCCGGCAAGCAGGGCCTGCGCAAAGGGGATCAGGGTCGGATCGGTGGTCGAGACGAGCAATCGCATGACCAAAGACCTAACCCCCCAAGACAGGCCCGTCGAGTGCCTCTGAGGGTTTGAAAATGAATGTGACCGCCGCGCTGAAACCGCAAGACGCCCTGGCCGCCCATCTGGAGGCGGATATGGAGGCGGTCAATATTCTGATCCGCGCGCGCATGGCCAGCAAGCATGCCCCCCGCATCCCGGAAGTGACCGCGCATCTGGTCGAGGCGGGCGGCAAGCGTCTGCGCCCGATGCTGACCTTGGCCGCGGCGCGGCTTTGTGGCTATCAGGGGGCGGATCATGTGAAGCTGGCCGCCACGGTGGAATTCATTCACACCGCGACGCTGTTGCATGACGATGTGGTCGACGAAAGCACCCAGCGCCGGGGGCGGCCGACGGCCAACCTGTTGTGGGACAACAAGTCCTCGGTTCTGGTCGGCGACTACCTGTTCGCCCGCAGCTTTCAGTTGATGGTCGAAACCGGGTCCTTGCGGGTTCTGGATATCCTGGCCAATGCCTCGGCCACGATTGCAGAGGGCGAGGTGCTGCAACTGACCGCAGCGCAGGACCTGAAGACTGACGAGGGCATCTATCTGCAGGTGGTGCGCGGCAAGACGGCGGCGCTGTTTTCCGCCGCGACCGAGGCGGGCGGGGTGATCGCGGGCGCCTCCGAGGATCAGGTGAAGGCGCTGTTCGACTATGGCGACGCCTTGGGCATCGCGTTTCAGATTGCCGACGACCTGCTGGATTACTCCGGCACGGCCGCGGCGATCGGCAAGAACGTGGGCGACGACTTCCGCGAGCGCAAGGTGACGCTGCCGGTGATCAAGGCGGTGGCTGCGGCCTCCGAGGCCGAGCGGGCCTTCTGGGTGCGGGTGATCGAAAAGGGCGAGCAGCACGACGGCGACCTGGAACAGGCGTTGCGGCTGTTGACCACCTCGGGCGCGCTGGAGGCCGCGCGTCAGGACGCCTTTGGTTGGGCGGCCAAGGCGCGGGCCTCGCTCGGTGCGCTGCCGGACCATCCTTTGCGCGGCATCCTGTCGGATCTGGCCGATTACGTGGTCAGCCGGTTGAACTGAGGCGGGCCCTGCCGACTGCACCCCGGCACGGCGCCTCCCCCTCCGCGCCCTGCCGACTGAGGGGTTGGCGCAACCGCTGTCGCACCTGCCGGCACCTCGTCACCTGTCTCCGAGCCGGTTGGGGCGCAGCCCCAGAGGCGAGACATCGGCTTGCGGCGTCAGCCGCTCGTTTAATCGAAGGTCCCGGTCACGCGGCCAAACAGCATGAAGGCCCGGGCCGTCCGCGTATCCGACAGCGCCGACAGTTGCGCATCCGTCGCCTTGGGCTCCATCGCGACGAAGGCCTTGTCGAAGCTGCGCAAAAAGTGATGCGCCACGTCGCGGAAAATCTCGTCCTCGCGCATCCGCGCCGCAGTCAGCGCCAGGCAGGACCGGTCGCGTATCCCGCCCAGGGGGGCAATCGCCCGCCCCCGCTCACCGGTGGCGAACTTGCGCCACAGCTCCGGCTTGGCGCGGTCGGGTGCCAGGTCGTCCATATAGATCCCGTCCTCTGCCAGCAGGTTCAGCACATCTTGCGAGGCCTGGATCAGCTTGGAGGCCAGCCGGTCCCCCAGCGCCAACTTCAGCGCCGCAAAGGCGCGCTGGTCGTCGGGGCTGTCGGGGAAATGGATGGCGCGCAGGAAATCTTCCATCGACAAGGGCTCGCCGCTGTCCTCGGGCGCATCCAGCGCGAGGCCGGGTTGCTCCTCGATGCGCAGGGTCGCGACGGGCGACTCGCGGCGGGTCTGAAAGGTCAGGCGCGGGCTTTCTTCGGCCGGGGGCGGCGCCACCGGTGCCGCTGCTGCCGCGGTCGCGACAGGGCGCGGCGCATTGGCCGCCTGCCGGCGCATCTGGTCCATGACCATCTGCAGCCGCTCTCTTTCGCCGCGCAAGCGCCGCAGCTGGTCCAGCGCGACCGCAAGCACCCAGATCATCGCCATCGGCAAGACGACACTGAACAGGGCAAGGCCGCGGGCCACAAACCCCTCGGGCGCCGTGCCATACCAGACAAAGACGCCCAGCCCGATCCAGCAGACCGACAGGGCCAGCGCGCCCACATAGGCGCCCGAAGACACCGCCGGCGCCAGGTCTGGCGGCAAAATGGCGGTCCCGCCGCCCGACATGGTGGGGCCCAAGCCTGCGCCCGGACGCAGGGCACCGCCCAGGCTTGGCGCCTCGGCGTCCGGCCCTGCGGTTTCCTCTGTGCCATTGGTCTCGGTCATGGGCCTGCTCATTTCCTGGCCGTCCGGCCGGGTTTCCGTCAGATGTAACGGATGCTCAGCACTTCATAGCTTTTCTGGCCGCCCGGGGTCTTGACCTCGACCGAATCGCCCTCGTCCTTGCCGATCAACGCGCGGGCCAGGGGCGAGCGCATGTTCAGCAAACCGCGCTCCAGGTCGGCTTCGACCTCGCCCACGATCTGATAGGTCTTTTCCTCGCCGGTGTCTTCGTCGGCCAGCGTCACCCGGGCGCCGAACTTGACCGTGCCCGACATGCGCGAGGTGTCGATGACCTCGGCCCGGCCCAAGATCGCCTCAAGCTCCTTGATGCGGCCTTCCACGAAGCTCTGCTTTTCGCGCGCCGCGTGATATTCGGCGTTTTCCGACAGGTCGCCATGTTCGCGCGCCTCGGATATGGCGCGGATGACGGCGGGACGTTCCACCGACTTCAGGTTTTTCAGTTCTTCGTCCAGCGCGTCGTAACCGCCGCGCGTCATCGGGATCTTTTCCATCAGCCTGCTTCCGCAAAGAACAAGGCCACGGCCTTTTCCGGCCATGACCTTGCGATTGCCCCCTTTAAAGGCAGGATGGCGCTGAATTGCAAGGGGGAAGGCGCGAATAGGCGCAAGCCCGTCGGGCCTGCGATAGAATCTTGCGTCTGGCCTGCAATGACAAGGTGTTTCCTTGCGGGGAAACGTTGACCTCATGCTGCGCTTGCGGCAAGGAAAGCAAAACAGGAAGGGGCCGGGCATGACCGAGATCGTTCGCGAAGAGATGGAATACGACGTGGTCATCGTGGGCGCCGGGCCTTCGGGCCTGTCGGCGGCGATCCGGCTGAAGCAGTTGGACCCGGACCTGTCCGTCGTGATCCTGGAAAAGGGCTCCGAGGTCGGCGCCCATATCCTGTCGGGCGCGGTGCTGGACCCGTCGGGCCTCGACGCGCTTTTGCCTGACTGGCGGACGATGGGCGCCCCGATCAAAACCGCGGTCACAGAGGACAACTTCTATATCCTTGGGCCGGCGGGGCAAATGCGCATCCCGAATTGGCCGATGCCGCCCCTGATGAACAACCACGGCAATTACATCGTGTCGATGGCCAATGTCTGCCGCTGGATGGCGGGCGTGGCCGAAGGCCTGGGCGTCGAAATCTTCCCGGGCATGTCCTGTTCAGAGCTGGTCTACGGTCCCTCGGGCGAGGTGCGCGGCGTGGTGGCGGGCGAGTTCGGCAAGCAGGCCGATGGCACCCCGGGCCCGTCCTATGAGCCCGGCATGGTGCTGGCCGGCAAATATGTCTTCCTGTCCGAAGGCGTGCGGGGGTCCTTGGCCAAAGAGGTCATCGCGAAATATGACCTGTCCAAGGGGCACTCGCCGCAGAAATTCGGCCTTGGCATGAAAGAGATCTGGCAGATCGACCCCGCCAAGCACCACGAAGGCCGCGTGACGCATACGATGGGCTGGCCGCTTGGGTCGAACGCCGGCGGCGGCTCCTTTATCTATCACCTTGAAAACAATCAGGTCTATGTGGGTTTTGTCGTTCACCTGAACTATGAAAACCCGCATCTTTACCCCTATATGGAGTTCCAACGCTTCAAGCATCACCCGATGGTGGCCGACCTCCTGAAGGGCGGCAAGCGCGTGGCTTATGGTGCAAGGGCGATCAGTGAGGGCGGCTATCAGTCGATCCCCAAGATGGTGGCGCCGGGCGTGGCACTTCTGGGCTGCACCGCGGGCCTGGTGAACGTGCCGCGCATCAAGGGCAACCACAACGCCATGCTGTCGGGCAAGGCAGCCGCCGAGGCCGCCCATGCCGCCATCAAGGCGGGCCGGCGGGGCGACGAGCTGACGACCTATGAAACCGATGTCCGTCAGGGCGCCATCGGGGCCGACCTGAAAAAGGTCCGCAACGTCAAGCCGCTGTGGAGCCGCTTTGGTCTGATCGCCAGCCTCTTTGGCGGCGGCGCCGACATGTGGGCCAACACCTTTGGCATGACGCTTTTCGGCACGCTGAAGCATGACAAGACCGATGCGCAGGCCACCGGCAAGGCGTCCAAGTTCAAGCCGATCGACTATCCGCGCCCCGATGGCGTCCTGTCCTTTGACCGGCTGACCAATATCGCCTTTTCGGCCACCAACCACGATGCCGACCAGCCCGCGCATCTGCGGTTGAAGGACCCTTCCATCCCGATCCTGGTGAACCTGCCCGAATATGACGAGCCGGCGCAGCGCTATTGCCCGGCGGGGGTCTATGAGGTGGTGCGCGAAGAGGGCCGCGACCCTCGGTTCCAGATCAACTTCCAGAACTGCGTCCATTGCAAGACCTGCGACATCAAGGACCCGTCGCAGAACATCACCTGGACCACGCCCCAGGGCGGCGGTGGGCCGAACTACCCCAACATGTAAGCGGGTCAAGCCCGCTTGGGTCCAACATGTGAGCTGGTCAAGCCCGCTTTGACCCAACATGTGGCACCACCGGCCCTTGAAGGTCACCGAAAATTGCGAAAGGCCCGGGGTCGCGTCCCCCGGGCCTTTCTTGCATCCCGCGCCCGGGGCCTTTAGCCTGCACCCAGAAGGAGACCTCCATGCAACCCATCTCGCGTCTTGGTTCCGTCCTGGTTCTGGCCCTGTCCCTGCCGCTTGCCGCCGGGACGCCCGCGATCTCGCAGGCCGGGCCCCAGGCCAGCGCCGGGGCCTATCTGGCCGCGCGCTCTGCCATGGCCGAGAATGACTTCCCCGCGGCGGTCGATTGGTTCACCCAGGCGCTTGCCGCCGATCCGGCCAATCCCGACCTGTTGGAAAGCGCTATTGCGGCCGAACTGGCCATGGGCGCGCTGGACAAGGCGGGCGCGCTTGCGGCGGCGATGGAAAAGGCGGGGCATCAAAGCCAGATCACCAACCTGGCGCATCTGGCCAGCCTTGGGGCCGCGGGCGACTATGCCGCGATCCTGCAGGCCCAGGACGCGGGCCGCAAGATATTCCCCATGCTGGACCTTTTGATCCAGGCTTGGGCCGAGGTTGGTGTGGGCAAGATGTCCGAGGCGGCCGTGACCTTCGACAAGATCATCGCCGATCCGGGCTCGGCGCCCTTGGGCATGTATCACAAGGCCCTGGCCCTGGCGCAGACCGGCGACTTCGAGGGGGCGGAGGCGCTGTTTTCCGACCCGAAGGCCGCGGGCGTTTCGGGTCTGCGGCGCGGCATCGTGGCGCGGGTCCAGGTGCTGAGCCAGCTGGAGCGCGGCCCCGAGGCCGTGGCCCTGATCGACGAAAGGTTCGGCGCGGTGCTGGATGCGGGCATGGCCGACCTGCGCCGCAGGGCCGCGGCGGGCGAACCCATCCCCTTTGACCTGATCCACGACGCGCGCGAGGGTCTGGCCGAGGCGTTTTTCACCTGGGCCACGCTGACGACGCAGGAAAACGACCTTCTTTCGCCGCTGTTGTCCGCCCGGATCGCGGCAGGGCTGCGGCCCGACCATGTCGAGGCGCAGTTGATGGCGGCCCGGCTTCTGGACCAGATGGGCCAACATGACTTGGCCATCACCGCCTTTCAGGCCGTGCCCGAGGGCGACCCGGCCTATGTCTCTGCCGTTCTGGGCCAGGCCAATGCCGCGCTTTTGGCCGGTCGCGCAGGCCAGGCGGTCGAGCTTTTGACCACCTTGTCCCAGCGCGAGCCCAAGGACCGCACCGTCCTCGCCTCGCTGGGCGACGCCCTGCGCGCCGATGGCAAATGTGACGCGGCGATCACGGCCTATGGTGCGGCGATTGCCACGATTGTCACGCCGGGGCCGGGGGATTGGCCGCTCTATTACCGGCGCGGCGGCTGTGCGCAGGTCGTGGGCGACTGGGCTGCCGCCGAAAAGGACCTGAGCTTTGGCCTGACCCTGGCCCCCGACGAGCCGCGCTTGTTGAACGAACTGGGTTACGCCTGGGTCGACCGCGGCGAGAACTTGGACCGCGCACTAGAGATGCTGCGCCGCGCCGTCGCCGGGGCGCCCGATCAGGGCTATATCCTGGACAGCCTGGCCTGGGCCTATTACCGGCTGGGGCAGTATGATCAGGCGGTGGCCCCGCAAGAGGCCGCCTCGCAGTTGATGCCGGTCGATCCGGTCGTGACCGATCACCTGGGCGATATCTATTGGGCCGTGGGGCGCGTGCGCGAGGCCGAATACCAATGGCACCGCGCGCTGTCGTTCAAGCCCGAAGAGAAAGACGCCGCCCGCATCCGGTTGAAACTGGAAAAAGGGCTGGACGCGGTTCTGGCGGATGAAAAGCGGAATGGCGGCTGAGATCGAACGGCGCGCCCGGGCCAAGGTCAACCTGGCGCTGCATGTGACGGGGCGGCGGGGGGATGGCTATCACCTGCTGGACAGCCTCGTGGGGTTTGCCGATTTCGGCGACGTGGTGCGGGTCAGGGCCAGTGACGTGATGTCGCTGACCGTGACGGGGCCCATGGCGGCGGGGCTTGGCGCGGGCGAGGACAACCTTGTCCTGCGCGCGGCCCGGCTGATGGGACGGCCCGCCGCGATCACCTTGGACAAGCATTTGCCGCTGGCCTCGGGGATCGGCGGCGGCTCTGCCGATGCGGCGGCGACGCTGCGGGCCCTGGCGGACCTGCATGGCGTGGATCTGCCCGATCCCGCCGCGGTGCTGGGGCTTGGGGCCGATGTGCCGGTCTGCCTGCTGGGCCGCCCGGCGCGGATGGCGGGGATCGGTGAGGACCTGACCCCGCTGCGCCTGCCGCCCGCCCATCTGGTGCTGGTGAACCCCGGCGTGACCGTCTCGACGCCCGAGGTGTTCCGCGCGCTGACACGGCGCGACAATCCGCCCTTGCCGGTGATGGGCGATGTCCCGGATGCGGCGGCGCTGGCCGATTGGCTGGCGGGGACGCGCAACGACCTGCAAGAGCCCGCCTTGCGCCTGCGTCCCCAGATCGGCGCGGTGCTTGCGGCGCTAAATGCGGTGCCGGGATGCCTTGTGGCGCGGATGTCGGGCAGCGGGGCGACCTGCTTCGGGCTGTTTGCCGAGGCCGCTTTGGCCGAGGCCGCCGCCCTGTCCCTGGCGCGACCGGGATGGTGGGTGCAGTTCGGGGCTCTGGTCTAGGCCTTGGCCGGATGGTCCGCTGTGGCAAAGGCTTGCGCCTCTGGCGCTGCTTTGGGTCAGGGGAGGCCAAAAAGCAAAACGCCGGCCCCCGAAAGCAAAACGCCGGCCCCCGTGGGACCGGCGTTTATCCTGCGGGCCGGGGCCCTCAGTCGTTGCGGATCACCTTGGCAAAGGCCGAAAACAGCTCGCCATTGGCGCAGACCACCGAGCCATGGTCAAACGGCGTCATCCCCTCGCGGATGCTTTCGACAAAGCCGCCCGCTTCCTTGACCAAGAGCAGACCCGCCGCCATGTCCCAGATCTTCATCTCGCGTTCCCAGAACCCGTCGAAACGACCCGCCGCCACATAGGCCAGGTTCAACGAAGCCGCGCCCCATTCGCGCACCCCCGCCACCTGCGGCATCAGCCGCGCGAAATCGGCAATCGTGCCGGGCAGGGTCCGCTTGGAAATCGCCGGAACCGAGGTCGCAAAGATCGACTCGGACAGCGACCGCCGCCCCGAGACCCGCAACCTCCGGTCGTTCATCCAGGCGCCCGAGCCCTTTTCGGCCCAGAACATCTCGTCCTTGGCCGCATCAAAGACCACGGCGGCCACGATCTCGCCCTTATGCTCCAGCGCGATGGACACCGCCCAATGCGGCATCCCGTGCAGGAAGTTCGTCGTCCCGTCCAGCGGATCGACGATCCAGCGCCGCGTCGGGTCCGTGCCCTCGACCGGCGTGGATTCCTCGCCCACCCAACCGTAGTTCGGGCGCGCCTCCATCAGGTCCTCGCGGACCAGACGTTCCGCCTCGCGGTCGGCCTTGGTGACGAATTCCCCCGGCCCCTTGGTCGAGACCTGCAGGTTTTCAACTTCGCGGAAGTCCTTGACCAAAGCACGGCCCGCTTTGCGGGCGGCCTTGATCATCAGATTGATATTGGCGCTGCCTTGCATCGGGCACCTTCACTTATGGCATCTTATGGAACGAAGGGGGGCTTACATGGGAATGGGCCGAAAGGAAAGGGGGGAGGGGGAAAGGAAAGGGGCGGAAGGGGATTGCGGTTAAGAGCGCCCAAAACCGCGATTGGTGCGAATATGGAAAAACTGTGGCGACAATTTGACGGATTGGCGGCGCGGGGGGGTGGGGCCTAGGGTGAACCATGGCCCAAGCAACATTCGACGATTTCACCCAGATCACCGCGCTGTGGCACCAGGTTGCCCGGCGCAGCCAGGCGCGTGACGCGGCAGAGCCGCAGATCTTCAACCAGCTGGCCATGGCGCTATCGGGGCGTTTGCCGCGCGATGGCTCTGCCGCCTTGGCCGAACTGCACGCGCTGGCGGATGCCATCGCGGGTCGCGGCTTTCTGGCCTGGGACGCGCAAGCGCCGATCACCGGCCATGACCCCCATGACCGCGTCGCCCTGACGGCTGAAAGCTTTCAGCGCCTGGTGTCAGCCTGCAAAAAGACCCTGTGACCGCCAAGACGCCCTGGTCCGGCAACACGCCCTGGCCTGCCACAAAGCCCTGTGACCGCGCCGGGGTTCAGGGACCATACCGTCCTGTCCACCGCGCCCTTTGACCCCAGGACGTTTTCCCGCTAACCCCGGCCCATGAGTGGCATCCATCTGAACGACGTCAGCCTGTCCCTGCAGGGCAAGCCGATCCTGACCGGGATCGACCTGCACCTGACCGAGGCCCGGATCGGCCTGATCGGGCGCAACGGGTCGGGCAAGACCTCGCTGTTGCGGTTGATGGCGGGGCTGGTGGCGCCGACCTCGGGCCGGGTGACGGTCGAGGGCGCAAGCCCCACCGACCGCAAGGCGCTGTTGCGGTCGCTGGGCATCCTGTTTCAGAACCCCGACCACCAGATCCTGTTTCCGACCGTGATCGAGGAACTGTCCTTCGGCCTGATCCAGCAAGGCGTCCCCAAGGCCCAGGCCCAGGCCCGCGCCCGTGACGCCCTTACCGCCGAGGGCCGCGCGCATTGGGAAAAGGCCGCGACCCACACCCTGTCGCAGGGCCAGCGGCAATACCTGTGCCTTTTGGCGCTGCTGTTGATGGCGCCGCGCTGGCTTTTGCTGGACGAGCCCTTTGCGGCGCTGGACCTGCCGACCGAGGCCCGCCTTCGCCGTCGACTGGATGCCTTGCCGCAACGCCTGATCACCATTTCCCATGCGCCAGCCGCGGTCGAGCGCTGTGACCGCGTCCTGTGGCTGGAGCAGGGGCGTATCCGGGCGGATGGGCCGCCCGCCCAGGTCCTGCCAGAGTTCCGCGCCCAGATGGCCCGGATCGGAGAGGCCGATGCTGACACTGACCTCTAGCCGCCACACCGCCCTGCATGACTGGAGCGCGGGGGGCAAGCTTGCGGGGCTGGCGGTGTTTTCGGTTGCGCTCTTTGCGCTTCCGGGGCTGTGGTCCCTGGCCGGGCTGGGCTTGCCGCTGGCCGCAACCCTGGCGCTGGGGCTGTTCCCAGAGTGGCTGCGGCTGTTTCGGCCTTTGGTCTGGATGGGCCTTGTGATCCTGGCCTGGCATGGGCTGACCGGCACGGCGCCTGAGGGCCTGACCGCGGTCCTGCGCATGTTTGCGGCCTTTGGCGCGGCGAACCTTGTGACCATGACCACGCGGTTGACCGATATGCAGGCGGTTTTCCTGTGGCTTGCCCGGCCCTTGGCCCCCGTGATCCCGCCCGCAAGGCTGGCGCTGGCCATGGCGCTGGTGATCCGCTTTGTCCCGGTCCTGGCCTTGCGGGCGGATCAACTGTCGCAGGCCTGGCGCGCCCGGTCGCCCCGTCGCATCGGCTGGCCCCTGGTCTTTGCCATCACTCTGGCCGCCCTGGACGATGCCGAACATGTGGCCGAGGCCTTGCAAGCCCGGGGCGGCACAGAGTAACGCTGCAGATGCAAACAGGTCATCCAAGGAGACCCCGATGGAACGCAGCCTTACCCGTATCGCGCTTTTTGCCGCTTTGATCGCAGCGCTTGGGCTGATCCCCAAGATCGACATGGGCATCGGCGTGCCGATCACGGCGCAGACCCTGGGGGTGATGCTGTGCGGCACGATCCTTGGCGCGCGCAATGGTGCGCTTGCCGTGTTGTTGTTCCTGGCGCTGACCGCGCTTGGCCTGCCGCTTTTGTCGGGCGGGCGCGGCGGGATCGGCGTCTTTACCTCGGCCTCGGCCGGGTTCCTGATCGGCTGGCCAATTGCGGCCTTTGTCACCGGCGCGCTGATGGGCTGGATGAAAGAGGTCTCGACCGCGGGCACCTTCAACGCGGCCGTGGCCGGGGGCATCGGCGTGGTCTATCTGTTCGGCGTCCCAGGCATCGCTTTGGTCGCGGGCAAACCCCTGGTCGAGGCGTTCTGGGGCTCGATGGTCTTTGTGCCGGGCGATGTGGTCAAGGCGGGGATTTGTGCGCTGGTGACGGTGGCCGTGGCCCGCGCCCGTCCGGGTCTGGTGCAGGCGTAAAGGGTCACGCCCGCAGCAGCAGGGCGGTCCCAAGCCCGCCCGCCGCCGCGATGGCGGCCAATCCCAGCGCGCCCGGGCCCAGGCCATTCAGCCCGTGATACAGGCTGACGGCCAGCACCGAACCCGAGGCGCCAATCGGATGGCCCCGCGCCAAGGCGCCCCCTTTGACGTTGACAAGGCCGGGGTCAAACCCGGCCTTTTCGATTGTGGCAAGGGCTTGGGCGGCAAAGGCCTCCATCAGCTCGATCCGGTCCAGCCGCTGCGGCCCCAGAGCGGCGATGGCGGCAAGGGGGGCCAGGCCCGGGTCCTCGGGCGCGGCGCCCAGGGTCACACCGCCCAAGAGCTTGACCGGACGCGGCCCGATGGGATCGCGGCTGACCACGACAAAGGCCGCGCCATCCGCGCTGACCGCCGCATTGGCGGCCGAGATCGGGCCGTGGATCGCCCGGGCGCGGGCGGCCAGCGCCGGCGTCAAGGCCCGGGTGAAGGCGTCGCGGTCAAGCCCCGCCAGCGGCACAAGGCCGCTTTGCGGCTGGGCCCGCGCCTTGGCATGGCTGGCCACCGCATAGGCGTCCAGGGCCGCGCGGTCATGGCCCATCTGCGCCGCCAGCCGGGCGGCCGCCTCGGCCATGTCAGGGTCGCGGGCGGGGAAGGGGGCAAAGGCGGGGCGGTCATATTCCACGCCGCCCGGACGAGTCAGGCGATGGGGCCTACGTGAGTGGCTTTCGGCGCCGCCTGCCACCACGATCCGGGCGCCCGCGCGCACCAAGGCATCGGCCAACAGGATCGCATCCAGCCCGCCGACGCATTGCCGGTCGATGGACAGGCCCGCGACACGCTCGGGCAGGCCAGCCGCCAGCGCCGCCATCCGCGCCGGATTGCCGCCGCCCCCCAGCGCGTTCGACAAGATCACCTCGTCGACCTGATCGGGCGCGATCCCGGCATCGGCAAGCGCCGCCCGGATCACCGGCGCCGCCAATTCATGCGGCAAAAGCCCCGCCAGCGCGCCGCCAGAGGGCGCAACCGGGCTGCGGCGGGCGGCAATGATCCAGGTCATAATGCGGACAGGTCGGTTTTGCCCGAAGCCAGCATGGGCCAGGTCGCGGGTCTGCGGATTTCACGCGGGGCCTTTAGCGGGCCGAACGCCTGACGCAGCGCAGGCAACAGGGCGGCGTCCGGGGCCGTGCCCATCACATGAGCGATCAGGCGCGCGCCGCGCAGGGCATCGGGGGTGGCGGTGACAGCGGCACGGGTGACGCCGGGTTGCGCCATAAGAAAGGCCTCGATCTCTTCGGGATAGGCGGCTTGGTCGGCGACCTTGACCATGCGCGACAGGCGGCCACGCAGATACAGGAACCCGTCCTGCAGCCAACCGGTCTCGCCCAGGACCAGCCAGTCGCCCACCCAGCGCGCAGAGCCGGGGTCAGAGGCGTAACCCGTGAAAAGATAGGGGCTTTTGACCCAAATCTCGCCCTCTTCGATGCGCAGATCAACCCCGGGATAAGGCCTGCCGACCGAGGCTTCGGGCGTGTCGGGACCTGCAAGGGTGACAAAAGAGGCCTCGGCCGCGCCATAAAACTCGTGGATGGTGCAAACGGGCGCCCGGGCGCGAAAGGCCGCGCGCAGGCCCGCATCCAGCTTCGATCCGCCGACCAGCAGGCACCGCAAGGCCAGCTCTGGGCCGGATGCCTCCAGGATCAGGCGCAGTTGTGCGGGCGTGGCGTAAAGCAGGTCGATCCCGGCCAGCGCCGCCCCCTGCGCCCGGGGGGACAGATGCGACAGCACATGCAGGTCGGCCCCAAGCGACAGGCTTTCCAGCGCGCCATACAGCGCCAGCGAATGAACCAGCCGCCCCAGAACCGCGGTCCGCACCCCGGGTCCGATGCCGAAAAGCCCCTGGTTGACGGCGAAAGAGGCCTGCCAGCTGGCGGCGGTCCGCGCGATGCGGCGGGGGTGGCCCGAGGTCCCGCCGGTCAGGGTCTCGAAGCCGCGGGGCGCGCCGCTTGGTTCAACGCTTGGGCCGCCGATGCGAAAATCATGCGCGCCCAGGTGGCACAGTGATTGCGGATCATCGGGCAGGGCGCCCGACTGCGGCGCCCCTGGCCGCAGCGCGTCGCCGGCAAAAAGCCGCGCCTGCGGATGCCACAGAAAGCTCACGCCAGAAGATGGGCGAGCCGGTGCAGCGCCATGACATAGCCCTGCGTCCCGCAGCCCGCGATGACCCCATCGGCGCGGCCCGAAACAAAAGAGTGGTGCCGAAAGGCCTCGCGCTTGTGGATATTGCTGATATGGACCTCGATCACCGGCCCGTCGAAAGCGTTCAAGGCATCCAGGATCGCCACCGACGTGTGCGAATAGGCGCCGGGGTTGATGATGATGGCGGCGGCCTCCAGCCGGGCCTGTTGGATCAGATCGACCAAGGCGCCCTCGTGGTTGGACTGGTGCGCGCGCAAGCCCAGCCCCATGCTTTCAGCCAGGCGCGTGCAAAGCGCCTCGACATCAGCCAGCGTCTCGCGCCCATAAATCTCGGGTTGGCGCTGGCCAAGCAGGTTCAGGTTCGGGCCGTTCAGGAGGAAGATGGTTTTCATAGGCCAAAGACTAGCCGGGCGGGGCAAGTGCGGCAAGCCCTGGGGTATGCCCAGGGGCCCCTTCCGCCGGACGGCCGGCAAGGATAGGCTGGCCCCATGGCACCGACCCGATTCATCCACCTGCGCACCCATACCGAGCATTCCCTTCTGGAAGGCGCGGTTCCCGTCAAAAAGCTGGTCAAGATGGCCAAGGCGATGGACATGCCCGCCATCGCCGTCACCGACACCAATGCGATGTTTGCCGCGCTGGAGTTCAGCGTGACCGCCTTGGGCGAGGGGGTGCAGCCCATCGTGGGCCTGCAAGTCTCGGTCGCCTATGAGGTGGCGGCGCCGGGCGAAAAGCCCCGGCCCCCGGCGCCCATGGTCCTGCTGGCACAGAACGAGGCCGGGTATATGGGGCTGATGCGGCTGAACACCTGTCTTTACGTCGATAAGGGCGGCCAGTTGCCCCAAGTGACGCTGGAGGACCTGGAGGCCAATGCCGAGGGCATCATCTGTCTGACGGGCGGCGCGGGCGGGCCCTTGGGGCAGATGCTGGTGGCGGGGCATATGCCAAAGGCGCGGGCCTTGGCCGAACGGCTGGCGCGGGCCTATGGCGACAGGCTTTACATCGAGCTGCAGCGCCATCCCGGTGAGGGCGGGGCCCTGACGCCGGACGAGGCGGCCAGTGAGCCCGGCTTGGTGGCCCTGGCCTATGACCTGGGCCTGCCCCTGGTGGCCACCAATGATGTCTATTTCCCGAAATCCGACATGTATGAGGCCCATGACGCGCTGATCTGCATTGCCGAGGGCGCCTATCTCGACCAATCGACCCCGCGCCGCCGCCTGACCCAGCAGCACTATTTCAAATCTGAGTCCGAGATGGTGGCGCTCTTCGCTGACCTGCCCGAGGCCTTGGAGAACACCGTCGAAATCGCCCGCCGCTGCGCCTATGCGGCGCAAAAGCGCAAGCCGATCCTGCCGAAATTCGCCGATGACGAGGTCGAAGAGCTGCGCCGTCAGGCCTGGGAGGGGCTGAAGAACCGCCTGGCCGTGATCCCCCATGCCGCCTCGGTTCAGGTCTATGAGGACCGTTTGCAGTTCGAACTGGGCATCATCGAGAAGATGGGCTTTCCGGGCTATTTCCTGATCGTGGCCGATTTCATCAAATGGGCCAAGAACCACGGGATTCCGGTGGGGCCGGGCCGGGGGTCAGGCGCCGGGTCCCTTGTGGCCTATGTGCTGACGATCACCGACCTTGACCCCCTGCGCTATGCTTTGCTGTTTGAACGGTTCTTGAACCCCGAACGGGTCTCGATGCCCGACTTCGACATCGACTTCTGCATGGACCGCCGCGAAGAGGTGATCCGCTACGTCCAAGAGAAATACGGCCGCGACAAGGTGGCGCAGATCATCACCTTTGGCGCTTTGCTGTCCAAGGCCGCGGTCCGCGATGTGGGGCGCGTCCTTCAGATGTCCTATGGCCAGGTCGATCGCCTGTCCAAGATGATCCCGCTGGAGGGGGTCAAGCCCGTCTCCATCACCAAGGCCTTGGCCGATGAACCGCGCCTGCGCGAGGCCGCCAAGGAAGAGATCGTGGCCCGCCTGTTGAATTACGCCGAGCAGATCGAGGGGCTGTATCGCAACGCCTCCACCCATGCGGCGGGCGTGGTGATCGGCGACCGGCCGCTGGATCAGCTGGTGCCGCTCTATCAGGACCCGCGCTCCGACATGCCCGCCACCCAGTTCAACATGAAATGGGTCGAGGCCGCGGGTCTGGTGAAGTTCGACTTCCTGGGGCTCAAGACGCTGACCGTGATCCAGAATGCGCTGGACCTGTTGGCCTTGCGCGGCGTGACCTTGGATATCTCGTTGATCCCGCTGGACGACAAGCCCACCTATGACCTTTATGCGGCCGCCAAGACGGTCGCGGTGTTTCAGGTGGAATCTACCGGCATGATGGACGCGCTGCGGCGCATGAAACCCACCTGTATCGAGGATATCGTGGCGCTTGTGGCGCTTTATCGCCCCGGCCCGATGGAGAACATCCCGGTCTATTGCGAGGTGAAGAACGGCCTGCGGGACCTTGAAAGCCTGCATCCGACCATCGACCCGATCCTGAAGGAAACCCAAGGCATCATCGTCTATCAGGAACAGGTGATGCAGATTGCCCAGGTGATGGGCGGCTATTCCTTGGGCGGCGCCGACCTGTTGCGCCGAGCGATGGGCAAAAAGATCGCCGAGGAAATGGCCAAGGAGCGGCCCAAGTTTATCGAAGGTGCCGCCAAGACCCATGGCATCGACGCCAAGAAATCGGGCGAGGTCTTTGACCTCTTGGAGAAATTCGCCAACTACGGGTTCAACAAATCTCACGCTGCCGCCTATGCGGTGGTCAGCTATCAGACCGCTTACCTGAAGGCCAATTACCCGGTCGAGTTCATGGCCGCCGTGATGAACTGCGACCTTCACCTGACCGACAAGCTGGCGATCTACAAGCGTGAGGTCGACAAGCTGGGGATCAAGACGGTCGCGCCCTCGGTCAATGCTTCGCTGGCGAAGTTCACCGTGCGCGACGGCCAGGTTGTCTATGCCTTGGGCGCGCTGAAGAATGTCGGCGTCGACGCGATGGAGATGATCGTGACGGCGCGCGGGACCAAGCCGTTCAAGACGCTGTTCGATGTCGCCCGCCGCGTCGATCTGAAACGGGTGGGCAAGCGGCCTTTGGAGATGCTGGCCCGGGCCGGGGCTTTCGATGAGCTGGATGGCAACCGGGCGCGGGTCTTCGAGTCGCTGGATGCGCTGGTCGCCTATTCGGCGGCGGTGCATGAGGCCAGCGCCTCGAACCAGGTGTCGCTGTTTGGCGAGGCGGGGTCGGACATTCCTGAACCGCGCCTGATGGGGCGCGACGACTGGCAGCCGATCGAACGGCTGGGGCATGAGCATATGGCGGTGGGCTTTTACCTGTCGGGGCATCCGCTGGATGACTATATGCCCGCGCTGCGGCGCAAACAGGTGCGGACCCTGACCGAGATCACGCGGGACTGTGAGCGGGGCCCGATGGTGGCCAAGATCGCGGGATCGGTCAGCGCCAAGCAGGAACGCAAATCGGCGCGCGGCAACCGGTTCGCCTTTGTGTCGCTGTCCGATCCGACGGGGCTATATGAGGTGACGGTGTTTTCAGACACGCTGGAGGCCGCGCGCGACAACCTGGAGCCCGGCCGCAACGTGGTCTTGACGGTGGAGGCGACGTTGGAGGGCGAGACGCTGAAACTGCTGTGCCGCGGGGCGGAGCCGGTGGAAAAGGTCGCCGAAGCCGCGGGTGCCCAGGCGATCCGGGTGCATCTGAACCGGGCCGAGGCGGTGGGGTCATTGGCGGGCTTGCTGGCGCGGGTCGAGGGCCGCTCGCGGGCCTCGGTGACGCTGTGCGTGCCGGGACCGGATGGCGACGAGGTCGATGTGGTCCTGCCCGGGGAATTCCCGCTGACGCCGCAGATCAAAGGGGCGATCAAGGCGATGCAAGGCGTCGTCATGGTCGAAGACCTGAACTAAGCGGAGCTTCGCAAGGTTTTTTACCTCGCCTCTGGCCTGCGGCCAACCGGCTTCAGGTTTGGTTCTGCCTCTGGCCTTCCGCCAACCGGCTTCAGGATGGGTCACGCCTCTGGCCTTCCGCCAACCGGCTTCAGGATTGGCCCTGGATCAGAGGTCGCGCACCATGGTGACGGCCGCGGCAAAGCCGAAGAAGGGGCGCAAGAGGCCGATGCCCTGGGTCTTGGTCTCGGCATAGCCGAGGCGGGCGTAAAGCGCCCGGGCGCGGGTGTTTTCGCGCACCACATCCAGGCGGATGCCGGGATAGCCGCGCAACCGCGCCTCGGCGGCGATGGCGCCCATCAGCGCCCGCCCAAGCCCCTGGCCGCGGTGGCCTTCGGCGACACAGAGCCCGTCCAGCAGGAAGTTGCGGTTGTCGACCTCGGACGACAGCCTGCGCAACAGAGCCCCGCGCCAGGCCCCGCCCCAGGCGCCATGCACCGCCACAAGGTCGGCCTGATCGCCCACCGCAAAGCTGCCCTGCGGCGTGCGAAAGCCTGCAAGGCCCAAGAGGCGGTCGCCCTCCAGGGCCACGATGGCGTGATCGTCACGGATCACCCGGGTCAGATAGGCCAGCGCCTTGGCTTCGGGTCCCATGACGCGGCCAAGCTTGCCGCCAAAGGCCTGCCAATAAAGCGCCGCCGCCTGGGGACGCAGGCCCGGGGGCAGGCCCAGTTGCAGGTGGGCGCTCATCCGTGGGCTTCGATTGCGGCAATGTCCTCGGGCGCATTGGCATTGGCGAAAGAGCCCGCGGGCCAGCGCGCCCGGCCCGCGGCGCTGGCAAAGTCGCGCAGGCGGGGCGTGGCGCCCGAGGCGAGGAAAGCCGCCAGCGGGTCCAGCTGTGCCATGGTCCAGAGGCCCCAGGTCGGGTGCTGGTCGATGCTCTCGGCCAGGGCGCCGGTGTGCCCTTCGGCGGCAAGGCAAAGACGCGGCACCAGGTCGCCGGGAAAGATCGGCCCGTCGCAAGGCGCGCTGACCAGGGCCGTGGCGCCCTGCGCCTGCGCCCAGATCAGGCCCGACAGGATGCCCGACAGCGGGCCCATCGGCGTCTGGTCGGGCAGGACGGGCAGGCCGGTCCAGCCAAACCGCCCCGCATCGCCATTGGCGGAAATCGCCAGATCGGAGACCTGGGGCGACAGCCGTTCGATCACATGGGCGATCATCGGGCGGCCCTGAAGGGGCACAAGCGCCTTGTCGCGGCCCATCCTGCGGCTTTCTCCACCGGCCAGGATCAGCCCCAGGATGCGCATGTCAGGACCCCAGTTGCGCCCAGGTCTGGCGTTCGACGCCCGTGCCGGTGGCCACCGGGATCTTGCGCACCACGCCGGTATCCTCGGCATGGATGACCTCGGTCACGCCGGGCACCTTGGCGAAATCCCGCGCCAGCGCCTTGGGGAACATGGTCGAGCCCACGGCCTGCATCCCCGGCAGATCGCTCAGGATGCCGGCGATGGAATTGGCGCAAAAGGCCTTGCCGACCGAACCTTCCTGGATCGCGGCGGCGATGGCGGCATCGGCCACCTCGACCGGGACCACGACGGTTTGCATGACGGCGCGGAATTTCTCGCCGCTTTGATAGTTCAGATAAGAGGCCAGGACCGTGTCGGACATGCCGTAATGCAGGTCTTCGCGTTCGGGCGCCCAGGGGGCGTTCAGCTCCCATGAGCCCGCAGGGTCAAAGAGCACGCGCTCTGACCCCGAGATCAGAAGGCCGGAATGAACCCCCTCGCCCGAGCGGTTGTTGACCGATGTGATCAGCGTGATTGTGGCGGGCGGCGGCGCGCTATACCGCACGGCCGCGATTTCGGCATCAGAGGCCCATTTGTGATCTGCCGTGCAGGCAGAGGTCACGGCCAGGGCGGCCAAAAGCATCAGGCGGCGCAACATTCGGAACCTGTCTGTGAAAGGGTCAGGCGTTGGCAAGCGCCATGACGATCAGCGTCAGGGCCGCAAGCGCAAAGCCCCAGATGACCATCTTGATGAAGCCCAGGAAGGTCTTCTCTTGTGCGCGGATGTCCATCTTGCCGGGAATATGTTCGCCCATGATGCGGTCCTTTCGTGTCTTGTGGCGTGGCGCCGTTTGATTGGCTCTAGCCGATTCAGGCTGGCCTGTCACGGGGGGGATTGCGCTTTGGCTGCAGCTTCACAGGGCCGTTACAGAGTTGGGGCCGCCACAGGACGGGGACGGCGGTTGGATCACAGGGCCTGCCACAGAAAGGCGCCCTGGGGTCCGGGATGACGGGCCGCGCGGCCTAGGGCTTGCAGGTGGTTCAGATGGGCCAGGGTCTCGGCCAGGGCCAAGCCGAATTCGCCGGGGCCGATCTCGCGGCGAAACAGCGCGGGAAAGCACTCGACGGCGCGGCGCGGGGTGGCCAGCAGGGCTTGCAAGCGGTCAAGGCCCTGGGCGTGTTCGGCCTGCAGTTCGGCGATGCGGGGGCCAAGGCCGCGAAAGGGGCGCTGATGGCCGGGCAGGATCATCTGGCCCCGGTCCAGGGGCGCCATGGTCGCAAGACTGGTCAGGTATTCGCCCAAGGGGTCGGCCTCGGGCTCTGTCGGGTAAACCCCGATGTTGGGCGAGATGCGGGGCAGCACCTGATCGCCCATCAGGACCACATCGTCGGACCACAACGTCAGGTGATCGGGCGCATGGCCTTGCCCCAGGCGGACGCGCCAGTGACGGCCCGCGGCTTGCAGCGTGTCGCCTTCGGACAGGCGGGTGAAACCCGGGGGCAGGGGGGCCATCGTGTCGGAGGCGCGAAAGGCCCGGGCGCGGCGGTCGTCGATCTGGGGGGCGGTCAGGCCCGCGCGGGTCAGGAAAATCGCGGCCTCGGGCGGGAAGGGATCGGGGTCCAGCGTCAGCATCCGGGCATAAAGCCAGGCGGTGCGTGAGGTCATCAGCTCCGCCCCCCGCGCCTGAAACCAGCCCGCAAGGCCCATGTGGTCGGGGTGGTGATGGGTGACGATGACACGGGTGACAGGCCGCGACCCCAGCGCCTCGGTCCAGAAGGCGCGCAGGTCAGGGCTGTCGATGCCGGTGTCGACCAGGGTCAGGCCCGTGTCGTCCTCCAGCAGATAGGCGTTCACATGGTTCAGCGCCCAAGGCAGGGGAAGCCGCAGCCAGCTTATGCCGGGGGCGACTTGGACGGGATGGGGGCCCTCGGGCGGGTCAAACGGATAGGTCAGCATGGGGTCATGCTGGCATGGGCGGTCAGCCGGGGAAAGGGTCCAAATCGGCTGATCCCATGGCGGCCTCGGCCATCCAGGCGCCGGCGCGGGGGAGAAGCCGGGTGACGGTGAACTGGGCAAGGCCCTGACGGGACGGGTCCTGGGCTGCGGCCTGAAGGTGGTAATAGGCCCCCAGCACCTGCGCATAGGCCCGCAGATAGGCCGTGGCCGCCCCCGCCCGGTCCAGCGCCGATTGCGCCAGCAGGTGATGGGTGGCCTGGGTCAAGGCCGCCAGCCAAGGGTCAAGGACCTGATGGCGCCCCGTCATCTCGGCAATCAGCGCCAGCGCCTCGGCGCCGTCATCCATCATCTTGCGCCCCACAAGGTCTAGCGCCTGGATGCCATTGGTCCCCTCATAGATCGAGGTCACACGGATGTCGCGGGCCAGTTGCGCCGCCCCCGTGTCCTCGATGAAGCCCGCGCCGCCATGAACCTGGATGCCCAGTTGCGCCACATGGTTGCCGGTTTCCGTGCCGTAAGCCTTGGCGATGGGGGTCAGGAAGGCCGCCCTTGAGGGGCTTTCGCCCAACCGCGCCCGGTCGATCGCCACGGCACAAGACAGCGCAATGGCGCGGGCCGAGAAGGTCTCGGCGCGCATCTCGGCCAACATGCGGCGCACATCGGGGTGGCCGATGATCGTGGCGTCACCATAAGAGGTGCGCCCCTGCACCCGGGTCGCGGCCCAGTCCATCGCCATCTGACAGGCGGCTTCGGCCACCGAGACGCCCTGCATCCCCACCCCAAGCCGGGCGTTGTTCATCATGGTGAACATGGCCGCCATGCCTTTGTTGGGCGCGCCGACCATGCAGCCCCGGGCGCCCTGGAACTCCATCACCCCGGTGGGCGAGCCATGCAGGCCCAACTTATGCTCCAACCGCGCGACCCGCAGGCTGTTGGCCGCGCCGAGGGTTCCATCCGCGTTGGGAATGACCTTCGGCACCATGAACAACGAGATGCCGCGGGTCCCCTCGGGCGCGTCGGGCAAGCGGGCCAGGACCAGATGGCAGGTGTTGGCGGCGAAATCGGTATCAGCCCAGGTGATATAGATCTTCTCGCCGGTGATGGCATGCGTGCCATCTTCCAGCGGCTCGGCCCTGGTGCGCAGGGCGCCGACATCCGATCCCGCCTGAGGCTCTGTCAGGTTCATCGTGGCGGTCCAGTCGCCGGCAATCAGGCGGGGGATATACAGCGCCTTTATCGCCGGAGAGGCGTGATGCTCCAAAGCCTCGATTTGTCCTTGGGTCATCAGCGGGTTCAACTGCAGGGCCAGACAGGCCGAGCCCATCAGCTCATTGACCACCGTGGCCAGCGTCATCGGCAGGCCCATCCCGCCATGTTCCGGGTCGGCCGCGATGCCGATCCAGCCGCCCTCGGAAATCGCCCGGAACCCCGCGCCAAAACCCGGCGAGGTGACAACCCGGCCATGATCCAACCGCGCCGGATGCAGGTCGCCCGCGCGGTTCAAGGGCGCCAACACCTCTTCCGACAGGCGCGCGGCCTCGGTCAGGACCTGGGTCACGGTCTCGGGCGTGGCCTCGGCAAAGCGGTCACGGGCGAGGGCGTCAAACCCCAAGAGCTGCATCAGCAGGCGGTGATCACCCAAAGGAGCCCGATATCCCATGCTTCCAATCCTTCTCGCGGCGCGGTAATCCCATCAGGCACCCAAGGCCCGCAATCGGCAAGAAAGACGCTGCGTCAGATGGAGAAGACCCTTATCCTGCGCCCGGACGCCGCCGGGATCACCGAGGCTGCGGCGCTCTTGCGGGCGGGCAGGCTGGTGGCCTTTCCGACCGAGACGGTCTACGGCCTTGGCGCGGATGCGACCAATGACCTGGCCGTGGCGGGGATCTTTGCCGCCAAGGGACGGCCGCGCTTCAACCCGCTGATCGCGCATGTGTCCTCGATGGAGATGGCGCGGGGCATCGCCCATTTCGACGCCCGCGCCGAGGCGCTGGCAGAGGCCTTCTGGCCCGGCCCCCTGACGCTGGTCCTGCCAAGCTTGGGGGCGGTCTCCGATCTGGTGACGGCAGACCTGCCGACTGTGGCGCTGCGCTTTCCCGCCCATCCGACCGCCCGGGCGCTGATTGCCGCCGTGGGCAGGCCCCTGGCTGCGCCCTCGGCCAATCCCTCGGGCAAGGTCTCTCCGACCCGGGCCGATCATGTGCTGGCGGGGCTCTCGGGGCGGATCGCGGCGGTGATCGACGATGGGGCAAGCGCGGTGGGGGTGGAAAGCACGATCCTGGGGCTGTTCGACCAGATCACCCTGTTGCGCCCCGGTGGGCTGAGTGTCGAGGCGATCGAAGCCCTGGTGGGCCCGCTTGCCCTGGCTCAGGCCTCCAGCCTGCCCAATGCGCCCGGCCAACTGGAAAGCCACTATGCGCCGGATGCGCCAATCACGCTGAACGCCGTGACCCCGGGTCCGGTCCACATCGGCTTCGGCCCTGGCCCCGCCACGCTGAATCTCTCGCCCCGTGGCGATCTGACCGAAGCCGCAGCCAACCTCTTTCACAGCCTGCGCGAGGCCGACCGCTTGGCGGCAGGCCGCCCGATCACCGTGGCCCCCATCCCCGAAACCGGCCTTGGCCGCGCGATCAACGACCGCCTGCGCCGTGCCGCAGCCCCCCGGCCCGGAACGCCGGAATAGCCCCCCGGCAGCCTCCAAGGCCCATCTCCGCGCCACCGCTGGCCAAAGTCTCCGGCGGCCTCTTTCCATTCATCTTTTCATAAATATCCCACGGGAGGGTCCGGGAGGGTGTGAAACCCTCCCGGGGCTTGCCACAAGACATCGGGGAGGGTGTGAAACCCTCCCGGGGCTTGCCACCTGCGCCACGCCATGTCGCTTTCGACCTGTTCCCCCACCCCTCTTCGCCCTAAAACAGCCGAAAACCTGCGACCCCGAACCCGCAAACGGAGCGAAAATGGCCTATTTCCTTGGCGTCGATACCGGTGGCACCTATACCGATGCCGTGATCTTGGACGAAGAAGCCTCCAAGGTGCTTGGCAAGGCCAAGTCGCTGACCACGCGGCACGATCTGGCCCTTGGCATCGGCAAGGCGGTCGATGCGGCGCTGACGGCGGCCCATATCGCGCCCACGCAGATCTCCATGGTCTCGCTCTCGACCACCTTGGCCACCAATGCCCTGGTCGAGGGGCAAGGCGGCCGTGTGGCGCTGCTGTTCATCGGGTTCGACGAAGACGACCTGACGCGCTCGGGCCTGACCGAGGCGCTGAAGGGCGACCCGGTCTTGCGCCTGGCGGGCGGCCATTCCCATGCCGGCACCGAACTGGCCCCCCTGGACATGGCGGCGCTGGAAACCCAGGTGGCGGCCCTGGGCCCCGAGGTCATGGGCTTTGCCGTCGCCGCCCGTTTCGCCACCCGCAACCCCGCGCATGAAATTGCCGCCCGCGACCTGATCCGCCGCGTCACTTCCCGCCCCGTCACCTGCTCGCACGAGCTGTCCGCCAAGCTGAACGGGCCGAAGCGCGCCCTGACCGCGGTCTTGAACGCCAGGCTGATCGGGATGATCGACCGCCTGGTCTCGGCCTGCGAGCGTCATATTGCCGCCGTCGGCATCACCGCCCCCCTGATGGTCGTGCGCGGTGATGGCGCCTTGATCTCGGCCGCCCAAGTCCGCGAACGCCCGATCGAGACGATCCTTTCGGGCCCCGCCGCCTCGATCGTCGGCGCGCGGTGGCTGACGGGGGCACAGGATGCGCTGGTGTCGGATATCGGCGGCACGACGACCGATGTGGCGCTGTTGAAGGGCGGATTGCCCGAGATCGACCCCGAAGGCGCCCGCGTCGGCGGCTTTCGCACCATGGTCGAGGCGGTGGCGATGCGCACCACCGGCCTTGGCGGCGATTCCGAGGTGCATCTTGTGACCGAAGGCCTGCAAGGCGCCCTGCGTCTGGGGCCGCGCCGCTTGATCCCGGTGTCCTTGCTTGCCACCACCGAAGGCCCGATGGTCCATGCCGCCCTTGACCGCTGGCTGTCGACCGAAACGGCGGGCGAATTCGACGGCCGCTTCGTGATCCCGATGTCGTCGAACACGGCAGGCCTGTCGCCGCGCGAGGCGGCGGTTCTGGCGCGCATCACCGCCCCCATGCCGCAGGCGCAGGCCCTGTCCTCGCGCCTGGAGGCTGCGGCGATGGAGCGTCTGGTGGCGCGCGGCCTTGTGATGCTGTCGGGCGTGACGCCGTCCGACGCCTCCCATGTGCTGGGGCGGCTGGAGGCCTGGGATGGCACGGCCGCGGAAAAGGCGCTGAGGCTGCTGGCGCGGCGGCGGGTGGGCTCGGGCGACCGGATCGCGGTGGATGGGCCGACCCTGGCGCAATCCGTGATCGACCAACTGACCGCGCAGACCGTCGATTGCCTGCTGGAGGCGGCCTTTGGCGAAGACGGCCTGCCCGAATCCGCCGTGACCCATCCGCTGGCCCGGGCGGCGCTGCGGGGTCACAAGGGCGTGCTGGACCTGCGGCTGTCGCTTTCGGTGCCGGTGATCGGGCTTGGCGCCTCGGCCCCCAGCTATTACGGCGCGGTGGGCGATGTCCTGGGCTGCCCCATGATCCTGCCCGAACATGCCGGCGTGGCCAATGCCATCGGCGCGGTGGTGGGGCAGGTCAGCCAAAAGGCGCAAGGCATCGTGACCTCGCCCGGAGAGGGGCGGTTCATCGCCCATCTGCCCGAGGGCCTGCAGACCTTCCAGACCCGCGACGCGGCCTTGGATGCGCTGGAGACCGCTTTGCGCGCCGAGGCCGCCACCCGCGCCCGTGCCGCCGGGGCCGAGGACCTGCGGGTCACAGCCGCCCGCGACATCCGCGAAGCCCTGGTCGAGGGCCATCCGATGTTCATCGAGGCCACGGTGACAGTGACCGCCTCGGGCCGCCCCCGCGTGGCGCATGGGTAAGGGCGGGCTTGCCGCGTGGAAGGCCAGGCCGCAGCAACTGCAGCCGACCGGCAAGGACCGGTGGCGTCAAAGGGTCTGCGGGCCGCTGTGTCTGCGGCGCAAAGTGGGCAATCGTCCCAAAGGCCCTGTCGACTGCGGGGCAGGGCTTGCGGTTCCCGCGCGGTCTTGGCCCCAGGGCGCCGCAATCTCTTACAGGGATTTGCGTTTCCCCCCTTGACGCTGCCCGGGGGGGCCACTAATCAGCGCCGCAGTGGCTAGGTAGCTCAGTTGGTTAGAGCATGCGACTCATAATCGCAGGGTCGGGGGTTCGAGTCCCCCCCTCGCCACCACCGAATTCCGCAAATCGCCTGCAAACCGCTCTCCCTTCGGGATTGAGCGGCTTGCGGGTTTTTTGCCCTGGGGTCAGCGCGGCAATGTCACCCTGACCTCCAGCCCGTCCGGCCTGCCCTCGGGCGGCGAGAGAAAGCGCAGGTCTGCGCCCGAGCGTTCGGCGATGGTCGATACGATGGCCAGGCCAAGGCCCATGCCCTGGCTGTCCTCGCCCTTCTCGAAGCGCTGACCCAACCGGGCCAGGGTCTTGACGTCCAGCACCGGGCCCGCGTTCACCACCCGCAGGACGCCATCCGCCGATAGCGCGACATCGACCGGCACGCCCGCGGCCCCGTGGCGAAGCGCATTCTCGATCAGGTTGCGCGCCAAAATCCCCAGCGCGTCGGGCAGCGTCACGGAGAGGACCGGCGCGTCGGGCAGGGCAAGCCGCACTTCGCCCCCCGCCCGCGTCGCATCCTGAACCACGATCCGCAGCGCGGTCCGCATGTCCGAGGCCTCGCCCGTGATCCGCCCCCCTTCGGCGCGGGCCAATTGCATCAGCTTTTCCGAGGTCCGCATCAGGCGTTTCAAGGTCGCCTCGATCTCGTCCACCCGGGGCGCCGCTCCGGGCAGTTCCGCCCGCAGACGCTGCAGCTGGGCGATGGCGCCGGCCACCGGGGTGCGCAGTTCATGCGCGGCATGAGAGGCAAAGGCGCGCTCGGCCTGAAAGCCCGCATCCAGCCGGGTGAACAGGCCGTTCAACGCCTGGGTGATGGGCTGCAGCTCTGCCGCGCCAGCCGGCGCAAGGGGCGACAGGTCCTGCACCCCACGCAGGCCGACCGCCGCCCGCAGATCGCGCAGGGGGCGCAGGCCGCGCCGCACGGCCCAGGCGATGCCCAAAAGGCTAAGCGGCAAAAGCACCGCCAGGGGCAGGACCAGCCGCAGCATCAAGGCTTGCACCAGCGCCGCCCGCCCCGTCAAAGGCGCCGCCACGGTGATCGTCAGCCCCGCCCCGCTGGCCGTATAAAGCCGATGCGTCTCGGTGTCGGAAAACCCTTTGGGCGGCGCGGGCGGCAGGACCGCCGTCCCCTTGGAGGCCAGAACAACCCCGCCGCTGTCCGTGACGCGGTAGATGGTGCGGCCGCGCAGGTCCCCCCGGGTGTCATCGTCGTGGTCGTCGTCATGGTCGCGCCTTTCGACCTCGCCTTCTTCGACCTCGCGGTCTTTGCGCCAAGGTTTGGCCCCCTGTGCGGCCAGCGGCAGGATGCGTTCGGCCGTGGCGCGCAGGTCGTCATCAAACAGGGTCCGGACCTCGCGGCTAAGGCGGTCGGCCGTCAGCCCCGCAGCCGCCAGCCAGAACAGCGTCGCCCCCAGCCCCACGATCAGCATCAACCGCCCCTGAATGGACCGCATCACGGTCTCCCCAGCCGGTAGCCCAGGCCCCATTCGGTCTTGATCACCCAGGCGCCCAGCTTTTTGCGCAGGCGCGACACATGGACCTCGATCGCATTGCTGTCGACGCCCTCGCCAAAGGTGTAAAGCCTCTCTTCCAGCTGCGCCTTGGACAGGACCTGGCCGGGGCGGGCCAGAAAGGCTTCGAACAGCACCCATTCCCGCGCGGTCAGGGGGACGGGGCGGCCCGCCAGGTGGATCGTGCGGGCGGCGATGTCGATGTCCAGCGCGCCCAGCGTCACCAGCGGGTTCGGATTGCCCGCATAGCGGCGCGCAACCGAGCCGATGCGGGCCGAAAGCTCTGACAGGTCAAAGGGTTTGACCAGATAGTCGTCGGCGCCGGCGTTCAGCCCCTCGATCCGGTCGCTGACCTGATCCAGCGCGGTCAGGATGATGACGGGCGTGACCTCTCCGCGTCCGCGCAGCGTCCGCAGAAAGGGCAGGCCACGGCCATCGGGCAACATCAGGTCCAACAGGACAAGGTCAAACGCGGTGGTGTGCAGCGCAGCCCCCGCCATGTCCAGCCGCGTGACCCAATCGACCGAATGGCCATCGGCGGCGATCTGGTCGCGCACCGCGGCGCCCAGCACCGTGTCGTCTTCGATCAAGAGGATGCGCATGGGGGTCTCCTTTGTGCTGTCTTACTGCGCGGCAAAGCTGACGGAAAGCTGAAGCAGGTTTGTGGGCGCCGTCAGGAACCCGTCAGAAGCCGGGCCCATATCGGGGTCATCGCAAGTGATGGAGCAGATGATGAAACCGAAAACCAAAGCGCTGTTGGCCGCCCTGACCGTCCTGTCGCTGACCCAGGCGGGCTTTGCGCAAGTCTCGACCGTGCCGCCCCTGGCGCCCAAGGTCGAAAGCCCCGCCGTGCAGGTGGAGTATGAGGAAGAGGAAGAGGGCTGGTTCGGCCTCTTTGGCCATGACAAGGGAGACCATGGCGGCAAACATGGGGGCCACCGCCGCGGGGGGCATGACGACGACGGCGATGATGAGCGCGGCGATGACGGCGATGATGACGGCGACGATGATCGGGGTGAGGGCGAGCGCGGCGAGGATAATGACCGCGGCGCCGCAGCTGCGCCCTGCGCTCAGGACGCCCAAGGCGCCTGCAAGCCGCCGGCCAATGGGCTGTTCCAAAACGGCACCGCACCCAAGGCCCAGACGAACTGACCACCCAAGGCGCAGACCAGCATAACGCCCAAGGCGCAATCAACCGACGGCCCAAGGGCCCGGACGCGCTTCGGGCCACCCTGTGAAAGGACCAAGATGAAGACCCTGACCGCGATCCTCACCGCCTCGACCGCTTTGGCCGCCTTCCCGGCCATGGCGCGCGACGTCACCCTGACCACGACGCTGAACGCCTATGGCGGCGATGGAGCCTATCTGGCCTATTACGTCACCGATGCCAGCGGCGCCTATGCGGGCAGTCTGTGGATGGCGGGGGGGCGCACCAAGTATTACCGGCATCTGTCGGGCTGGTCCCAGGCCTCGGGCGGGGATACGTCCGAGGTCGCGGGCATCACCGGCGCCTCGGTTGGCGCGGGGCAGACGCTGACCCTGACGCTGGACCTGGCCGACAGCCTGTTTGACGCGGGCTATGTGCTGCATGTCGATGCCGCCGTCGAACATATGCGCGACAGTGCCAACGAGGTCGAAGTGCCCCTGACCTCGGCCGGACAAAGCGTGTCGGGCGGGACCTATATCCAGACCCTGTCTTACGGCCAATAAGATGACCCGCCCCCTGCATCGCCTGACCGGCCTGATCCTGGGCCTGTTCCTGACCGTGACCGCGCTGTCGGGCGCCGCCCTGGCTGTATTCCCCGCGTTTGAGGCCTGGACCGCCCCCGCCTTGCCCGCCACGGCCTTTGAACTGGTGGCCAGCGTGACCAAGGCCCTGCCAGGGGTCCAGGAGATCGCGGTGTCGGCCTCGGGTCAGGTGACGGCCTATACGGCAGAGGGCGGCGTGGTGGTCGATGCGATGACGGGGCAGGCCTTGGCCAAGGTCGCGCCGCAACCTTGGCTGATCTGGCTGGAAAACCTGCACCGGGCGCTGTTTTTGGGCGACACAGGGCGGATCGCGGTCGCGGTCTTGGCGGCGGCCATGCTGGGGATGTGCGTGACCGGGGCGCTGTTGCTGGCGCGGCGGGCGGGGGGCTGGCGGGGGATGCTGGCGGGTCAAAAGGGCGCGGGGTGGGGGCGTATCCATGCCGAGGTCGCGCGGCTGGCGGCGCTGGGCCTGATCCTGTCCTCGCTTTCGGGGCTGTGGATGACGGCTGCGACCTTTGACCTGTTGCCGGCCGCGGCGGGGGCGGACTATCCCGCTGCGGTCTCGGGGCGGACGGGGGCCGTGTTGCCCTTGGACTTTCCGGCCAAGGACCTGCGCGGCCTGACCTTGCCGGGCGCCGACGAGCCCGTGACGCTGACCACGGTGGACGGCGAATTCATGATCGACCAGGGCACCGGCGCGGTCCTGACCCAGGCCGCCCCGACCTGGGCCGACCGCATCACCGCCTGGGCCGAGCTGTTGCACACCGGGCGCGGGGCGGCCCTGTTGGGCGTGATCCTGGGCCTGGCCGCCCTGACGACGCCCTTTCTGGCGCTGTCGGGCGTCTTGATGCGGGGCCTCACTCGCCGCCGCAGCTTTGGCCCGGCAGATCAGGCCGAGACGGTGATCCTTGTGGGCTCTGAGGGCGGTGCGACCTGGGGCTTTGCCGAAACCCTGGCCCGCACGCTAAAGGGTCCGGTTCACCTTGCCGCGCTGCAGGATTTCGCGCCCGAGGCCTGGCCCCGCGCCCAACGGCTGTTGATCCTGACCGCGACCTATGGCGACGGCGAGGCGCCTGCCTCGGCCAAGGGCTTCCTGGATCGCCTGGCCAAAGCGAAACCCACCATGCCGCTTGCCGTCCTGGGCTTTGGCGACCGGTCCTTTCCGCGCTTTTGCGCCTATGCCGTCGAGGTCGCCCGCGTGGCCCGCGCCGGGGGCTGGCCTGAATTGACCCCCCTTGCCACCATCGACCGCCAAAGCGGCCAGGACTTCGCCCACTGGGGCAGCGCGCTGGGCGCGGCCTTGGGCCAGGACCTGAGCCTGACACATCACCCCGACTTGCCCGCGACGCAAAGCCTGACCCTGACCACGCGGCGCGACTATGGCCAGGCGCTGCAGATGCCGGCCGCCATCCTGCGCTTTGCCCTGCCAAACCGCAGCCTTTGGGCGCGACTGACGGGGAAGGGCGGCTTTCAACCGGGCGACCTTCTGGGCGTGATCCCTCAGGGCGCGACCCTGCCGCGGTTCTATTCGCTGGGCTCGGGCGCGCGGGACGGCTTTGCCGAGATCTGCATCCGCAAGCATGAGGGCGGGCTTTGCTCGGGCCAATTGCATGCGCTGCGTCCCGGTGATCAGGTTCGGGCCTTCATCCGCCCCAATCCCGCCTTCCATGCCGGCCGCCGCCCGTTGATCCTGATTGGCGCGGGCACCGGGATCGGGCCTCTGGCGGGTATTATCCGCCATGCGCGCCGCCCGGTGCATCTGTTCTTTGGGATGCGCCACCGGGACCACGACTTTTACCACCAAGAGGACCTGACCGAATGGCAGGCGCAGGGGCGGCTGACCGGTCTGACGCTGGCCTTCTCCCGCGGGGATCGCCCGCATTACGTGCAGGACGCCTTGCGCGATCAGGCCGTCACCCTGCGTGAGGCCATGGCCAAGGGCGCCCGCATCATGGTCTGCGGCGGGCGCGAGATGGGGCAGGGGGTGCGTGCCGCCCTGACCGAGATCCTGGCGCCTCTGGGTCTTACGCCCGACCAATTGGCCAAGGAGGGCCGCTATGCCGAAGACATCTATTAAGCTGAACGGCCCGACGATGGGCGCGCGTTGGCAGGCGCAGACGCATCAGGATTGCGACCCCGCCCCCCTGCAAGCGGCGGTGGACGCGGTCGAGGCGCAGATGTCGCTTTGGCGGCCCGACAGCGATCTTTGCCGGGTGAACGCCGCCGCTTGTGGCGCCTGGACCGACCTGCCCGAGGCGCTGACCGAGGTGCTAAGCGCCGCCTTGCAGATCGGTCGCGCCTCGGGTGGGGCGTTCGACATCGGGCTGGGCGATGCCTGGGCCGCCTGGGGCTTTGGCCCCGCGCCGGCGTCAGAACCGGCGATCCTTGCCGCCCGCCGCCCGCGCCTTCCGGTCCATGAGCTTTTGGAGCTGGACGCCCCCAACCGCCGGCTTTGCAAGCACGGCCCCGTGACCCTGGACCTGAACGGCATCGCCAAGGGTTACGGCGTCGACCGCCTGACCCGGGCCGCCCGGGCGCAGGGCGTCACCGAGGGCCTGTTCGCCATCGACGGAGAGTTGCGCGCCCTGGGTGGCCCCTTTCCCGTCGCGGTCGAGGCGCCGATTGTGGGCCACCGCGCCGCCCATTCCATGCTGGCGCTGCAGGATGCGGCGGTGGCGACATCGGGCACCTATCGGCATTTCGTCACCGTGCAGGGGCGGAGGTTGTCGCATCTGATCGACCCCGCCACCGGGATGCCCCTGACCGATCCGCCCGATCAGGTCACGGTCCTGGCCCAGGACTGCATGACCGCCGATGCCTGGGCCAAGGTCTTCATGGTGCTGCCGCCCGCCCGCGCCCTGACGCTGGCCGCGGTGCAAGGTGTCTCGGTGCTGGTGCTTGGTCCCCATCCCTTCGCCACCGGGGTCTTCGCCTGACGTTTGCCGCTTTCCCCCGGGCGCAATCCCTGCCTATAAAGACCGCGGCCCATGTGGAACGACTTGTCGGAGGAACCTATGTCCAGCAAACTTGACCAACTTCGCCAGATGACCGTCGTGGTCGCCGATACCGGCGATATCGACGCCGTGCGCCGCCTTGGCCCGCAAGACTGCACGACCAACCCGTCTTTGGTGCTGAAAGCCGTCCAAAGCCCCGCCATGGCCGAGACCCTGGCCGAAACCGTCGCCCGCCTGAAGGGCGTGGCAAGCCCGGTCGATGCGATCATCCTGGACCTGACCATCGGTCTTGGCACGCAACTGGCCGGGATCGTCCCGGGCCGCGTGTCCACCGAAGTCGATGCGCGGCTTTCGTTCGACAAGACGGCGTCCATCGCCAAAGCCCATCAGCTGATCGAGGCCTATGCCAAGGCTGGCGTGTCCAAGGACCGCATCCTGATCAAGCTGGCCTCGACCTGGGAGGGCATCCAGGCCGCCCGCGAGCTGGAGCGTGAAGGCATCCAGTGCAACCTGACGCTGCTGTTTTCGATGGCTCAGGCCAAGGCCTGCGCCGATGCGGGCGCCTTCCTGATCTCTCCTTTTGTCGGCCGCATCACGGACTGGTTCAGCAAATCCACCGGCCAGACCTATACGCCGGAAACCGATCCGGGCGTGTTGTCGGTGCGCCGCATCTATGACCATTACAAGTCGCATGGCATCGCCACGGTCGTCATGGGCGCCTCCTTCCGCAACCCGGGTCAGATCGAGGCCCTGGCGGGCTGCGACCGGCTGACGATTTCCCCCGACCTGATTGCCAAGCTGGCAGAGGATATGGGCGATTTGCCGCGCAAGCTGGTGGCGGGCGCCGCGGGGGCACCGGCTGCTGTGACCACCGAAGAGGCCTTCCGCTGGGAGCATAACGAGGACGCCATGGCCACCGAAAAGCTGGCCGAGGGCATCCGCAACTTCAATCTTGACGCGATCAAGCTGGAGAAGATGATCGCAGAGAAGCTTGCCTGAATCAGGAGGCCCCGGCTCAAACCCGGGGCGCCTTATCGCGGATGAAACGCAACGCCAGGAGGTTTTCATGGCCAAGGGTCTGAACAAGCGCAAAGACGTCAAGAAACCCAAGAAAGAGGTCGCGGCCAAGGCTGCGGTCTCGGCGGTCAAGCTGACCTCCAAACCCAAAGAGTGAACCTGACCCCGGGCCTTTGCGCCCGGGGCGTTTGTTTGGGATCGCCATGGACCACAGTTGGCGCCAGGACCCCGCCGTTCCGGCCTTCGACGACACCGTGCCCGTCGCGTTGATGGACGCCGAATGTGCCATCTGTTCCTGGGGCGCGCGGATGATCCACCGGCTTGACCGATCCGGCCGCGTGCGGATCTGTCCGATCCAAAGCCCCTTGGGCCGGGCTTTGCTGGCGCATCACGGGTTTGAACCGCGCGACCCCTCGTCCTGGCTTTACCTGGATCAGGGTCGCGCCCATTCCGATTTCGATGCGGTCATTCATGCGGGCGAAAGCTTTGGCGGCTGGGGGCGGCTTTGCGCGGTCCTGCGGTTGATCCCGAAACGGCCGCGCGATTGGCTTTACCTGCAGCTGGCGCGGAACCGTTATCGGATATTTGGCCGGGGCGACCTGTGCGGCCTGCCTGACCCCGGGCTTCAGGCGCGCATCCTGCGGCCCCCGGCGTAGGGCGGGTTTCAACCCGCCGTCCCCGGCGGCGCTTCGCTTCAGCCGCGTAGCCCGGGGTATACCCCGGCCTTCAGTCCTTCACCGTCTCCATCGCCACATAGGTCGATGTGCCCGCCACATGCGGCAGGGCCGAGATCCGCTCTCCCAGCACCCGGCGATAGGCCTGAATGTCTGCGGTCCGCACCTTCAGCAGATAATCAAACCGGCTGGCGATCATGTGACATTCCTCGACCTCTGGCACGGCCTGAACGGCCCGGTTAAAGGCCTGCAACGCCGCCTCGCGGGTGTCCGACAGCCGCACTTCGACAAAGGCCACATGGGCCTGACCCATCGCCACCCTGTCCAGCCGCGCGCCATAGCCGCGGATGACGCCCTGGGCCTCCAGCCGCTTGATCCGCGCCTGCACCGGGCTTTTCGACAGGCCCACCTTTGCCCCGATGTCCTGCGCCGAAAGCCGCCCCTCGCCCTCCAGCACGGCGAGGATCGCCAGATCAAAGCTGTCCAGGTCGTTTGTCATGTCTGAACCCCTTATTTCCGGCCAAATGGCCTGCGAAACTCCCGATCCCGGGAAAATTGCCTGACATTCCCCTGATATACTGGCGCAAATCATAGGGGAAGCATCATGGACCATATTCTGACCCACGCCAGCCTGGAAGATGAAGCCTCCCTGACCGCCGCGAACCTGACCGCCGCCGCCCTGACGCCCGCCGACCGCGCCGCCATCACCGCCACGGGGGCCGATCTGGTGGCCCGTATCCGCGCCAGCGCCAAGCCCGGTCTGATGGAGGTCTTCCTCGCCGAATATGGCCTCTCGACCGATGAGGGTATCGCGCTGATGTGCCTGGCCGAGGCGCTTTTGCGTGTCCCTGACGCCCCCACGATGGACGCCTTGATCGAGGACAAGATCGCCCCGGCCGATTGGGGCCGCCATCTGGGGCGGTCCTCCTCCAGCCTGGTGAACGCCTCGACCTGGGCCCTGATGCTGACCGGCAAGGTGCTGGAGGACCGCGAGCCGGGTATCGTCTCCCACTTGCGGGGCGCCATGAAGCGGCTGGGCGAACCCGTGATCCGCACCGCCGTCTCCCGCGCCATGAAGGAAATGGGCCGCGCTTTCGTGCTGGGCGAGACGATCCAGGCGGCGATGGACCGGGCGCGAGACCTGGAGTCCAAGGGCTATACCTATTCCTATGACATGCTGGGCGAGGCTGCCCGCACCGAAGCCGACGCCCACCGCTATCACCTGTCCTATTCCGCCGCGATCACTGCCATCGCCCGTGCCGCGACCCATGGCGATATCCGCACCAATCCGGGGATTTCGGTGAAACTCTCGGCGCTGCATCCGCGCTATGAAGTCGCCCGCCGCGCTCAGGTGATGGAGGAACTGGTGCCGCGCCTGGCCTCGCTGGCGGGTCTGGCCAAGGCTGCAGGCATTGGGCTGAACATCGACGCCGAAGAGGCCGACCGCCTGACGCTGTCTTTGGAGGTCATCGAACAGGTCCTGTCCGACCCCTCCCTGAAGGGCTGGGAGGGCTTTGGCGTCGTCGTCCAGGCCTATGGGCGGCGTGCGGGCGCGGTGATCGACTGGCTTTATGCGACCGCCGAACGCCTTGACCGCAAGATCATGGTCCGCCTGGTCAAGGGCGCCTATTGGGATGCCGAGATCAAGCGGGCCCAAGTCATGGGCCTGACCTCTTTCCCGGTCTATACGCGCAAAGAGGCCACCGATGCCTCCTATATGGCGAACGCCCGCAAGCTGCTGTCGATGACCGACCGCATCTATCCGCAATTCGCCACCCACAACGCCCATACGGTCGCGGCCGTGTTGCATATGGGCCGCGACCTGCCGAACGGCGCCTACGAATTCCAGCGCCTGCATGGCATGGGCGAACGCCTGCATGACCTGGTGCTGGAAGGCCACGGCACGCGCTGCCGCATCTATGCGCCGGTGGGGGCGCACCGCGACCTTCTGGCCTATCTGGTGCGCCGGCTGTTGGAAAACGGGGCGAATTCCTCTTTCGTCAACCAGATCGTCAATGCCGAGATTCCGCCTGCGAAAGTCGCCGCCTGCCCGCTGACTGCGCTGGAGACCCCGCGCCCGCAGCCCGTGCCCTCGGGGCCGGACCTCTTTGGGGCGCGGCGGAATTCGATGGGGTTTGACCTGACCGATGCGGGCGACCTTGAACGGATCGAGGCCGCGCGGGGCCCCTTCCGCGCGATGATCTTCGAGGCGGGACCACGGATTGCCGGGGCGGTTGTGGGGGATCGGCGGTTGGGCGTGGCCAATCCGGCGGATGGGTCACTGACGGGGCATGTGGTGACAGCGGCGCTGGCCGATGCGGAAACCGCCCTTGCCGCCGCCCGTCCTTGGGATGCCGCGAACCGCGCTGAGGTCCTCAACCGCGCCGCCGACCTTTACGAGGCCAATTTCGGGGCGATCTTTGCGCTTTTGGCGCGTGAGGCGGGCAAGACCCTGGGCGACGCCGTGGCCGAACTGCGCGAGGCGGTGGATTTCCTGCGCTATTACGCCGGGGGCACCAAGGGCGCACCGCGGGGGGTATTTGCCTGCATCAGCCCCTGGAACTTCCCCTTGGCGATTTTCACGGGGCAGGTGGCTGCGGCTTTGGCCACCGGGAACGCGGTCCTGGCCAAGCCTGCCGAGCAGACGCCCTTGATTGCGGCCCTGGCGGTGGATTTGCTGCATCAGGCCGGGGTGCCCCTGACCGCGCTGCAGCTGCTGCCTGGGGATGGGACGGTGGGCGCGGCCCTGACGCGGGACCCACGGGTGGACGGCGTGGCCTTTACCGGATCAACCGAGACGGCCCTTCTGATCCGCCGGTCGATGGCCGAACACCTCGCCCCGGGCGCGCCCCTGATCGCCGAGACGGGCGGCCTGAACGCCATGCTGGTCGATTCGACGGCCCTGCCCGAACAGGCCGTGCGCGACATCATCGCGGCCAGCTTCCAATCGGCCGGGCAACGCTGTTCGGCGCTGCGCTGCCTTTATGTCCAGGAGGACATCGCCCCCCATGTCCTGACCATGCTGAAGGGCGCGATGGAGTGTCTGTCGCTGGGCCAGCCCTGGGATCTTGCGACCGACATAGGCCCGGTGATCGACGCCGAGGCGCGTGCGGGGATCGAGGCCCATATCGCGCTGGCGCGGGCCGAGGGGCGGGTTCTGTTCGAGATGAAGGCTCCGGGCACAGGGACCTTTGTGGCGCCCACGGTGATCAAGGTCCCGGGGATTGCGGCGATGACGCGTGAGATCTTTGGCCCGGTGCTACATGTGGCGACCTTCCGTGCGGGTGAAATCCCTGCAGTGATCGCGGCGGTGAACAAGACCGGTTACGGGCTGACCTTTGGCCTGCACTCCCGGATTGATGACCGGGTGCAAGAGGTCGTGGCGGGGGTTCATGCCGGCAACATCTATGTGAACCGCAACCAGATCGGGGCGGTCGTGGGCAGCCAACCCTTTGGCGGAGAGGGGCTTTCGGGCACCGGCCCCAAGGCGGGCGGGCCGCATTACCTGGGCCGGTTCGTGAAGGGGGCTCTGCCGACTGCAGCGATGGCACCTGATGCGGCGGCCGTGGCCCTGCCGACTGAACCTGAGGCGCGGGTGACGGCGGCCCTTTTGGCCGCACCGGGGTCAGGCCTGGTCGAGGTGCTGGACCTGCCCGGCCCCACGGGCGAGTCCAACCGGCTGTCGGTCCTGACGCGGGCGCCCTTGCTGTGCCTGGGGCCGGATGTGGCGGCCCAAGTGGCTGCGGTGCAGGCCTTGGGCGGCGTGGCGGTGGCGGCGCAGGGCCTGACGCCCGAGGCGCTGACGCGGCTTGGCGGCTTTTCGGGCGCGCTGTGGGGCGGGGATGAGGCTACGGGCCGCACCTATGCCCGCGCGCTAGCCCAGCGGCAGGGTCCGATCCTGCCCCTGATCACCGGCGCCCCGGACCGCGCCCATGTGATGCAAGAGCGCCACGTGTGCATCGACACCACGGCCTCTGGCGGGAATGCGCAATTGCTGGCCGAGGTGGGGCAGGACTGAGGCATCAGCCCCGCCGTTGGCTGCAGGCTCCGGCCGTCAGCGAAAGGGCCCGTCCAAAACCCACCCCCGAAGCCCACCTCCGAAACCCACCCCCGAAGCCCACCTTTGTCCGTCTACCAATGCGGCGGGCGGACATTGGCGGCCGGGGTCTCCTGGCCCAGGGCCTCGCGCTCGGCCTCGCGTTCCACAAGCAGGCGGACCAGCCGGTTCAGCCGGTCGATCTCCTTGCCCTGACCCGTGACCATGTCCGAGAGATCCTCCACCCCCCGCATGAGATGCGCCACGCGCTCTTCAAGGGCCTGCACGCGTTCCATCATCCATCCGTTCCTTTCACAGAAGCCTGGCAACGCCATTCCGGTTATACCAAGGCCCGCCACGACGCCAGACACGGGTCTATCGGTTTCCAAAAGTGCAATCTTGCCCGTTTGGGCAGGGGGCAGGGGAGGGGGGCAGGAGGAGAGCGTGGGTAGGAGGACAGGGGTTCAGGGTGCGTGCGATTTGTTTCGCAACTGGTTCCACACACAAGTGGCCTGAGCCCCGCTGTTGCCCCGCTATCGGGAGACCGGGCCAAAGACTCGGGCGAAAACGCTCTCTCAGACGTGCCCTCACTCAGACTCGGCCCCCACTCAGACGGGCCCCCACTCAGACGTGCCCTCACTCAGACTCGGCCCCCACTCAGACTGGCCCCCACTCAGACGTGCCCCCACTCAGACGGGCCCTCACCCAGACTCGGCCCAACCAACACCTGCCCTCAATTCGACTTGCGGGTCGGCAGGAAGGGCAGGGGCGCCACCGGGACGCCCTCTTCCAGCAGGGCCATCGCCTCTTCGGGCCGCGCCTCGCCATAGATCGACCTTTCGGGCGCGTCGCCCAGGTGCATCGCCCGCGCCTCGGCCACGAAGTTCATGCCGACATAGTCGGAATTGGCCTCGACATGGGTTTTCAGCGCGGCAATTGCTGCCGCACGTTCGGCCTCGGCTGCGGCCGCCTTCGAGACCTCGTCCGCGGCCCGTGCCAGACCCGAAGCCACCTGCGGCGCCATCAGCGCCTTGTCCACCGTGCAAGACCCACATTCGGGGCAGGCGACATGGCCAGCCGTCCGCAGCCCGTCAAAGGCTTCGGCCGATTTGAACCAGCTTTCGAAAGCATGGCCCGCCTGACATTTCAGCGCGTAACGGATCATCTGCGCCCCTTGTTTCTGCCTTTGGTGTCGGCCCATGGCCTGCGCCGCGCCCAGTCTTGCAGATAGGCTTTACCCAAACGTTTCCAAGCCCGAAAGCCCCCCAAACTTCCAAACCCGGCCTAGCCCTTGGCCTTGCGGTGGCGGGCGGGGGGGGCCACCAGGCCGGGGTCTTGGGCCAGGGCCAGGAACAGATCGGACAGGCCGGTTTCGGCGACCAGGCCTGCGGCCTCTTCGGCATCGAACCATTTGCGCCGCCGCTCTTTGCGTTCGGGCCAGCGCGATTTGACCTCGCGCAAGCGCAGCGGATAGACCGTCACACAGCAAGACCGCACCGAGCGATCCCGCAAGACCTTGTCATAGACGAAACGCCCCAAAGGATCGGCCGAGACCTTGCCAAGCGCCCCGGCCTCTTCCCAGGCCTCGCGGGCGGCGGCCTCTTCGGGGGCGATGCCCTCCATCGGCCAGCCCTTTGGGATCACCCAGCGCCCGGTTTCGCGCGATGTCACCATCATCACCTCGACCCGGCCCTTTTTCAGCCGCCAGCACAGCGCGGCCATCTGGCCAAGCGCCGATGGCGAAACCGGACCCAGAACGGGTCCCGTGTCGGTAAAGTTGTCCCCGGACCCGTCGGGGCGCGGGGGGGAAATGGAAATCGACATCGGCTGCTCGATCGCACGGGTTACAGGGGCGCTCTTGTGTCGGGCGCATCATCTGAGTTTGGCACGTTGTCGCGGTCATGCAAGTCTGCTTGCGTCACTTTCGGGCGATGAGGGACAAAAGCGCCGCGATCAGGGCCGTACCGTCGCCGCTTTGGGCAAGGCAGGCGGCGGCGGCCTGGGCCATGCGGTCCTGGGTGGCGCCGTCCAGGGCCGTCAGTGCCGCGGGCGACCAAGGCAGAGCCGCGCCCTTGGCCTGCAGCGTGGCATAGGCGGCCTGAAAGTTCGCCACATGCGGCCCGTGCAGGATGGCCGCGCCGTGGCGGGCGGGCTCCCACGGGGTATGGCCGCGCTTGTCGACCAACGAGCCTCCGACAAAACAGGCGCCGGCCATGGCATACCAAAGGTCCATCTCGCCCATCGTATCGGCCAGAAAGACCCGGGGGCCGGTTGTTTGGGGCGCGCTGCTTTGGGCAACGGCGGGCATCTCGCCGCGAGAGCGTCGGCCAAAGGTCAGGCCGCGGGCGGCGATCAGCTTTGCCACCGCGTCGCCGCGCCTTGGGTGGCGGGGGGCCAGGATCAGCAGGTCGAAGGGCGGGGCGAGGGCATCCAGGATCAGCGCCTCTTCGCCGGCATGGGTCGAGGCCGCCAGCAGCACCCGCGCCCTTTGCCCCCGCGGCGCCCAGGTGGGTTGGGGCAGGCGGGCCGTCGCCGCGGCCTTCAGGTCAAAGACCGGACCCGGGGCCAAGCCAAGCGCCGCCAGCCTTTCGGCGGTCTGTGAATCCTGAGCCGACACCAGCGCCGCGCCTTGCAGAAAGCCCAGGCCCGCGCGGCCCCAGAACCGCGCCGAACGCTCGGACATCCGCGCGCCGATCAGCGCAAAGGGCAGGCCGCGGGCGCGCAGCATGGTGAAACGGTGAGGCCAGAATTCGGCCTCCAGGTTGATCAGGGCGCAGGGCGGCTGGCGCAGAAACCGCCGCAACGCCAGGCCAAGGTCCAGCGGCGCCAGGCTGACACGCACGCCGGGCAGGCCCCAGCCCGCCACCATGTCGCGCCCCGTCACGGTCGAGGCGGTGACAAGGACGGGGCCTTGGGCGGCCAGGGCCTCGATCACCCAGCGCGCCGAGGCAAGTTCGCCGTTGGAGGCGCCATGGACCCAAATGGCCCCCGCAGCCGGGGAGCCGCCCAGGCGCTGGTTCAGGTCCCGCAACGTCTCGCGCCGCAAAAGCCGCCACAGAGCCAGGCCCAGCATCAGCCGGGGCAGCAGCCAGAACAGAAGGCGGAAGGGCAGGGTCATGGCGATGGCTTAGCGCGGGATCGGGCCAAGGGGAAGATGATTGGCGGCCCCGCCGCGCGTGCCGCCGTTTGTCCTGTAAGGCTCTGCCCCCGCCCCCCTCAGGTCTTGGCGTCGCCTTGCAGGACCGGCGGCCGCTGTCCAGGCCAATCGGTCGCCAGATGCCAGGCCTGCCCCATGGCCAGCACCGCCGCATCGGCCCCCACCGGGCCCGCCAGCTGCAGCCCCATCGGCAGGCCCTGCGCGCCAAATCCCACCGGCAGCGACAGGCAGGGCAGCCCGGCCAGCGAGACGGGGATCACCACCTCCATCCAGCGGTGATAGGTGTCCATCCGGGTGCCCGCGATTTCGGCAGGCCAGCGCAGATTGACATCAAAGGGCCAGACCTGCGCCGTGGGCAAAGCCAGCGCGTCGAACCGCTGGAACAGCCGCGCCACCGTGGCATACCAGGTCGAACGGATCACGCTGGCACGGTAGACCAGTTCGGCGCTCATGCCCGTGCCGGCCTCGATCTCCCACAGCGTCTCGGGCTTGATCTGCGCCCGTTTCGCCGGGTCCGCCACCAGGTCGGCAAAGCCGTTGGAATTCAGCATCGCCCGCAAAGTCACCCAGGCGCGCCAAAGATCGCCTGCCGGGAAGGGCGGCGCCACCTCTTCGACCACGGCGCCCAGGGCCTCCATCTGCCGCAAAGCGTTCCGGCAGATATCCAGGACGCCGGGTTCCATCGCATAGGCCCCGCCCCAGTCGCCCAGCCAGGCGATGCGCTTGCCCCGAAGGCTGGCGCGCTCCAGCCCCGCGGTGAAATCCGACGGCGCCCGGCCAAAGGGCACCTCTGGATTGCCCCCCGCCTGCACCGCCAAAAGCCGCGCCACGTCCTCGATGGTGCGCCCCATCGGGCCCTCGGTGGCCAGGGTCGCCAGAAAGCTGTCCCCCTCGGCATCGGCGGGCACCAAACCCCACGAAGGCCGAAACCCATAGACGTTGCAGAACCCGGCCGGATTGCGCAGCGAGCCCATCATGTCCGACCCATCCGCCACCGGGATCATCCGTGCCGCCAGCCCCGCCGCCGCCCCGCCCGAAGAGCCCCCCGCCGTGCGCCCCAGGTCATAGGGGTTGCGCGTCGCGCCAAACACCGGGTTGAACGTATGCGACCCATGGCCCCATTCGGGCGTGTTGGTCTTGGCCACAAAGATCGCCCCCGCGCCGCGCATCCGGGCCGCCAGAAGATCATCCTTCACCGGCACGACATCGCGATACAAAGGCGAGCCCCAGGTGGTCCGCAGCCCCTTGGTTGCACACAGATCCTTGACTGCCAAAGGCAGCCCATGCAGCCAGCCGCCCGCGCCGTCATCGGCCGCCCGCGCCTCGGCCATCAGATCATCGGGATCGCGCAACGACACCAGCGCATTGACCGCGCCATTGACCGCAGCAACCCGCCCCAGATGCGCCGCCATCACCTCGGAGGGCGCAAAATCCCGCCCCGTAATGCCCCGGGAAAGGTCCGAGGCCGACATTTCCCAAAGTTCCATCGCGGGCCCTTTCAACTTGGCGTAAATATCCCCGGGGAGTTGTCAAAGGGGCGCGGGCGCCCCTCTGAAGATGATGTCTGGGGGAGGGCAAGGCCCTCCCCCAGTTGGGCGACGCCAAAGGCGGCGCAATCACTTCTGCAGTTCGGTCCAGATCGCGGTGATATACTCTTGCGACTTGCCGGTGCAGGTCTTCAGGAACACGCCTTTGGCCTTGAACTCCTCCGGGATGGCGATTTCGGGCGCATCCTTCATATCGGCCGGCATGAACTCTTCCGACCCGGTGATCCCGTTGCCATAGCGCGCAAAGGCCGAGATCAACGCGGCATTTTCGGGCAAGGCGATGAAGTCGAGGAACTTGTAGGCCTCTTCGACATTCTTGGCATCCGACAAAAGCATCACCTGATCCATGAAGATCGGGAAGCCTTCCTTGGGATAGCCAAAGCTGACATCGGCATTGGCCAGACGCGAGCGGAACATCGCGCCGTTCCAATAGACCGTCGCCTTGACGTCATTCGAGCCCATCTTTTCGGTCATGCCGTAGTCCATCGAGACCCATTTCGGCTTGGCCTCCAACAGCTTGTCGCGGACCTTCTTCATCAACTCGGCATCCTCCGAGCAGGGTTGGCCGCCCAGATACATCGTGGCCATGGCCAGGACGTCGTTCATCTCGGGCGTCACGTTGATCTTGCCTGCGACTTCCGCCGGCGGGTCCAGCCAGATGGCACTGGTGTTGATATCGCCGGCATAAAGCGTCTTGTTCATGCCGATGCCGGTCGTCCCCCACTGCCACGGGATCGAGAATTTGCGGCCCGGGTCATATTCAACGCCCATCCACTCAGGCGCGATATTGCCGTGATGCGGGATCTTGGTCAGGTCCAGTTCCTGAACCAGGCCCTTTTCCACATAGATCGGCACGTAATTGGCCGAGGGCACGACCAGGTCAAAGCCCGAACCACCGGCCTCGATCTTGGCCAGAGCCGTGTCATTGCTGTCGTAATCCGTGACCGTGACCTTGATCCCGGTCTCGGCCTCGAACTTGGCCAACAGCTCGGGGTTGGTATAGTCGCCCCAGTTGAACAGCTGCAATTCGCGCTCGGCCTGGGCGGTCGCAGCCAGTCCCATCAGCATCGCCGTCGCCGTCATCAGTTTTTTCATCACAAGCTCCCTGTTGTATCCGTCTTTTGTTGGTTTCAGTCTTTCTTGCGGGTCAGTCTTTCTTGCGGGTCAGGGCCATGAAGACCACCAGCAAGACCACCGTCAGCCCCAGAAGCATGGTCGAGATCGCATAGACCTCGGTCGAGACCTGACGCCGGATTTGCCCCAGCATATAGGTGGGCAAAGTGTCCTGCCCGGCCGATTTCACAAAGACGGTGATCACCACGTCATCCAGCGAGGTGACAAAGGCCAGCATCATCCCGGCCAATATCCCCGGCAAGAGCAAAGGCAGCGTCACCCGGCGAAAGGTCGCCCAGGGCGTCGCGTAAAGATCGGCGGCCGCGGTTTCCAGCGTCAGGTCCATGCTTTCCAGCCGCGCCCGGATCGGCAAATAGGCAAAGGGGATGCAAAAGGCCGAATGGGCCAGCACCAGATAGCCCATGCCCTGATAGCCAAGATTGACCTTGAACCAGGCGAAAAAGATCAACAGCGCCACCGCGGTCACGATCTCGGGCACCATCAGGGGCTGGTTGATCATCACATAGATGAAGGTCTGGCCCTTGAACCTGCCGCGCCGCGTCGTCCCCAGCGCGGCCATCGTCGCCACCGCGGTCGAGATCACCGCCGCCACCGCCGCCAGCCACAGGCTGCGGATCGTCGCGTCCTTGACCTGGTCATTGGCCCAGGCCTTTGTGAACCATTGCAGGCCAATGCCCTCCCAATGGGCCAGATCCTCGCCCGAATTGAAGGAATAGACCACCAGGATCACGATGGGCAGATACAGCGCCGCAAAAACCGTCATCGAGATCGTGGTAAAGCCCGGCAGATGGGTGACATCCTTAGCCACGTGTCACCTCCCGGTTCGCGAAACGCACATAGACGAGAAGCGCCGCCGTCACGATCACCAGCAAGGTGACGGACAACGAGGCCCCCAGCGGCCAATTCCGCCCCTGGCCGAATTGCAGCTCGATGAAGTTGCCGATCATCATCTGTTTGCCGCCGCCCAGGATGCGCGGCGTGACATAGGCCCCCAGTGCCGGCACAAAGACCAGGATCGACCCGGCGATGATCCCCGGCTTGACCACCGGCAGGATGATCCGCCGCAAGACCTGCAACCGGGTCGCATAAAGGTCGTAACCCGCCTCCAGCAGGCGCATGTCGAACCGGTCGATGGCGGCAAACAGCGGCAAAACCATCAGCGGCAGATAGACATAGGTCATGCCGATAAAGACGGCGGTGTCGGTATAGATGATCTGGATCGGCTCGGTGATCAGCCCCAACCCGATCAGGATATTGTTCAACAGGCCCTCGGTGCGCAGGATCTCGTTGATGGCGAGGGTGCGGATCAGCAGGTTGGTCCAGAACGGGATCGTGATCAGGAACAGCCACAGCCCGCGTTGGCGCTGTGGCCGGGTTGCGATGAACCAGGCGGTTGGAAAGCCCACGGCAAAGGTGAAGGCCGTCGTCATCAGCGACAGTTTCACCGACCGCCACAGGATCGACAGATGCGCGTCCTCCAGCCGCAGCGTGTCGTCAAACACGTCGCGGGTGAACAGGATGCCGGTCCAGGCGTCCGTCGAAAAGCCCCATTCGACATTGCCATATTCGCCCGGCGTCAAAAAGGAATAGACCAGCATGATCAGCAGGGGGCCAACCGCGGCCAGGGCCAACAGCACTAGGGCGGGGGTCGACAGCAGCCAGCCGCTGCGGACGCTGGCCTTGACCAAGGCCTGTTCGGCGGCAGAGGCCCCGGTAGAGGTTTGATTGCCGGACGCCGGTTTACTGGACGCCGTTTTACCAGACGCGGGCCCGCTCATTCTTCCAGCACCTGCAAGGCGCCCGGCACGAAGCGCAGCCCGATGCCCTGGCCGATCTGCAACCCACTTTCGCCATCCGAGGGCGATTGCAGGCGGGCCGTGACCTCGGTCCCGTCGGGAAGGGACATGTGACAATGGGTGTCGGTGCCGAAATAAACCAGGTTGGTGATCTTGGCCGGGATATCGCCCTCGGCCTCGGGGACGAGGCGCAGCTGTTCGGGGCGGATCGTCAGGGTGACGCGGTCGGCCTGCGCCGCAGGGGCCTGCACCACGATGCCGCAATCCAGCCTGTAACCCATGGGGTCCCGCGTCGCGCCCAGGAAATTCGTCTCGCCGATAAAGCTGGCGACAAAGCGGTTCTTGGGCCGGGTGTAGATCTCTTTCGGGCTGCCCACCTGTTGCAGATGGCCCGCGCTCATGACGCCGATCCGGTCGGACATGGTCAGCGCCTCTTCCTGGTCATGGGTGACAAAGACAAAGGTGATGCCGGTCTCGGTCTGCAGACGTTTCAACTCGATCTGCATTTCCTTGCGCAGCTTCAGATCCAGCGCCGACAGGGGTTCGTCCAACAGCAGAACCTTGGGCTGCGGCGCCAGCGCCCGCGCCAGGGCCACCCGCTGTTGCTGGCCGCCCGAAAGCTGGCTGGTCTTGCGATGGGCCAGGGGCTCTAGTTTGACCAGAGCCAGCATTTCCGCGACCCGGGCCGTGACCTCGGACTTGGACTTTCCCAACATTTCCAGCCCGAAAGCGACGTTCTGCGCCACGGTCAGATGAGGAAACAGAGCATAGGACTGGAAAACCGTGTTCACCGGGCGCTTGTTCGGCGGCAGGGTGGTGATGTCGGCACCGTCCAGCAGGATCGTCCCGCCCGAGGGCATTTCGAACCCCGCAATCAGGCGCAAAAGCGTGGTCTTGCCGCAGCCCGAGGGGCCCAGCAGGGTAAAGAACTCTCCCTTGCGGATGTCCAGCGACACATCGTCCAAGGCGCGGACGGCGTGATCCCCCTGGCCAAAGGCCTTGATGACGTTCTGGGCCGATATGGCGATGGTTTGGTTCACCGCTCACTCCCTGTTGTTTTGATCATATTGGCGCCGCGCCGCGCGCAACTGCAAATGATTCTTGCAGTCGCGCTCAAATTCCGGGCTTTCGTCCGGCCCAAGGTGCCGCAAGCTCCAGTTCTGCACAAAAAGCGATCAGCTCTTCGTCCTGGCCAAAGGGGGCGGCGACATGGATGCCGACGGGCAGGCCGCCCACCATGCCAAGCGGCACCGAGGCCGCGGGTTGCCCGCTGGCGTTGAAGATGGCGCAGAAGGGGGAATAGGCGAAAATCCCTTTGTCGCCCGTGCGATAGGCCACGTAATCCTCGGTGTCATGGCTGAACCGGCCAACCTGGGCCGGCGGCTCGGCCAGGGTGGCGGACAGCAGGATGTCGATGCCCGCGAATTCGGCGGCCATCTGGCGGCCAAAGGCATGGATCTCGCCCACCGCCTGCAAATAGCGCAGGGGCGACAGGCTTTCGGCATGGGCGACCGCCCCGCGTGAGACACCCTCGACCAGGTCGGGGCCTAAATCCCGCCCCTTCAGCCCCGACCGCACCGAAAGCGCCGTGCCCACCGCGACGATATCGGTCCAGGCCCGCATCATCATCGCCACATCAGCCTTGACCTGATGCTGGGTCACATGATGCCCAAGGCTTTCCGCCAGGGCCGCGGCGTCGCGGACCTGACCTGCCACCCCGGGGTCAATCGGCGCCCCGGTAAAGGTCGTGTCCACCACCCCCACCCGCAGGCGGCGCGGCGGGCGCGAGATCGCATCGGCATGGGACCGCGCCAAAGCGGGCGCCACATAGGGCGCGCCCAGGTCCGGCCCCATGCAGGCATCCAGCATCCGTGCGGTATCGCGGACCGACCAGGTCAGAAAGCCGTCGATCGCCATCCCAGCCCAGCCCTCGCCCGAAAAGGGCCCGTCGGGCAGCCGTGCCCGCGTCGGTTTGAACCCGAAAAGCCCACAGCTGCTGGCCGGGATGCGCACCGACCCGCCGCCATCCGACCCATGGGCAAAGGGCACGATCCCCGAAGCCACCGCAGCCGCAGCCCCGCCCGATGACCCGCCCGAGGTGCGGCCCAGGTCCCAGGGGTTGCGCGTCGGCCCGCCGTAAACCGCGGCCTCGGTGGCAGCCCCGATCCCGCCCTCGGGTGAGGTCGTGCGGCCAAACGTCACCACGCCCGTCGCCGCGATCCGGTCAAAGATCGCGCTGTTGGCCGGATAGCGCGTCTGACCATAAAGCCGCGTGCCGTTGAACGAGGGGAAATCGACCGCCTCGCAGCCCAGGTCTTTCAGCAGAAAGGGGACGCCGTGGAACGGGCCGCGGGGCAGGGTGGCCAGTGACTGCCGCGCGACCTGTTCTTGCATCAGCACCACAGAGTTCAGGCGGGGGTTGACCTCTGCCACCCGGTCAAGTGCGGCCTGAAGCAGGTCAATGGGCGAAACCTCGCGTCGGGCCACGGCCTCGGCCCAACCCGTTGCATCCTTGTCGCGAAAATCCATCTGCCACCCCCGGTTTTGCCCAAGGCTCCCCCGGGGGGCAGGCGCTGTCCTGCCCATCCGCGCCGCAGCCCCGTCGTTTTCAGCCCCGATCTGCGGCGCTACTGCAAAGCCGCGACGCAGGGGGTCAGCGCCTCGCGCAGCTTTTCCAGCGTCAGGGGCTTGACCAGATGGCCGTCAAAGCCCCCGCGCGGCGCGGCTTCGGCCGAAACGGCGATGACCGGCGGCAGGTCGGCGCCGAGGTCTTTGGCCAAAAGGTCGCGCGTTTCGGCGCCGCTGAGCCCCGGCATCAAAAGGTCCATCAGGATCACATCCGGCCGCGCCTCGCGCACCATCTGCCGCGCCGCCTGCCCATCCGGGGCCTGCAGCGCCTCGGCGCCCAAAAGCCGCAAATAGGTCGCAGCCACCAGCCGATTCGTCGCGATGTCATCGACCACCAGCACCCGCAGCCCGTCAAAGCGCAGATGCGGCACGGTCGGGGCCTCGGCGGGGGGCTGGATATAGGGCAGGGTCAACAGGAACTGCGCGCCCTCCCCCTGAGGGTCGCTGCCGGATTCGGTGCGGGCTGGCAAAAGCACCAGATCGCCCCCCATCCGCCGCGCCAGCATGCGCGAGATCGACAGGCCAAGCCCGGTGCCCGGCGCCAGTTCCTGACCGCGCACAAAGGGTTCGAAGATGCGCTCGCGCAGGGCCTCGGGCACGCCGGGGCCATGGTCGCTGACCTTGATCCACAGGTGGTTGCCCGCAAGCCCCGCCTCCATCCGCACCTGGCCCGATTGGCCATATTTCACGGCGTTGGACAGCATGTTGGACAGGCATTGCCGCAGCCTTTTGCCATCGGCCCAGGCCTTTTCCGGCAGGTCTGGCGCCAGGTCCAGGTCCAGCTGCATCCCGTGGTCCTCGAACTGGCGGCCAAACAGCTGCACGGCGCAGCGGATCTGGCCATGCAGGTCGATGGTCTGGGGGCGGATCGCCAGGGCCTCGGCCTCGATGGCGGAGAGGTCGAGGATATCCTCCAGCAGGTCGCCCAGGTCGCGGGCCGATTGCACCAGAACCGCCATCCGCGCCTTGGCCTCGGCATCGGGCGCGGTCATGCGCTCGGCCTCGGACAGGCCGATGATCGCGTTCAGGGGCGTGCGCAGCTCATGCGAAAGCTGAGCCACGAATCGGGTCTTGGCCTTGTTGGCATGGGCCGCCACCTCACGCTCGTGGCGCAAATCGGCCTGCAGCCGGTGCATGGCCTCGATCGTCAACAGCGCATAATAGATCGCCGCCCCAAGGCTAAGCGTCGTGACGGCCAGGGTCTCCCAGTCGCCCACCCGGGCCCAGGCCCAGGTGTTGACCCCCAGCGCCACGACCGAAGTCCCCAAGGATGCCGAGCTGGACAGCGGGCGATGGACATTGCGCAGCGTCGAATGGTGGATCAGCGCAATCAGCACCAGGGCCAAGGCATAGGCCTTGGCCAGGGGCGCATCCACCAGCCAGGACAGCGCCGGAAAGGCGGTAAACGAGGTCGACAGCCCCATGTTCACCACCAGCGCCCAAAGATAGCGCCCCGGCGTTTCAGATGGGTTCAAGTCGCGCAACAACCGCAGCGTGGCAAAGTCGAAGATCACGTCCAGCGCAAAAAAGACCAGGGTGATCCACAGGGGCTGATAGGCCAGCCCCAGGCCGAACGCCAAGGTGACAAGCGCCCGCCGCCGCAGGGCAAAGCGGCTGAGCACGTCATATTGGTGGCGGATTTCGCCCACTGATTGCCGGCGGGCAAAGTCCACAAATCGCTGGGGCCGAAGGGTTGCGGGCATGGGGGCTTTCAGGGTGCGGGTCTTGTGATGGCGATGTCCTGCCAAGGCGTGCCGTCGGCGCCGAAAAGCCGGATGTGGTCATCCGATCCGACGATGGCAATCCAGCCGCGCCCGAATGTGACCGCCTGTGGGCTGACGCCCTGGGGCAGGGTCAGGCCCTCTGGCAGCGCGGGGGGCGCGGTCGGGTTCGGCAAACGGGTGACAAGCAGCCAGACGACCGCTATGACACCGCCAATCATGCTGGCGGTCAGACCGATCACCAGCCACTTCAAAAGCACCACCGACCCCGGCAGCGCCACTTCTGTCTCTTTGGACGTCACTTATGGACCCTTCACGCATGACTTACTCCGACGACGATTCGCCCGAGGAACTGGTCCTCGTGGTTCCGGCCGATGCAAACGACCGACTGGATAAGGTCCTGATCTCTCTGATCCCAGAGGAGGCAGGCATTTCGCGCAGCAGGCTTTCCAGGATGATCGCCGAGGGTTCCTTGCTAAAGGATGGTCATCCCGTGGCGGATGGCAAGTCCAAAGCGGTTGCAGGCGACGTTTTCCTTCTGAAACTCGATCCGGCCGAGGTGGTCGAGACCCTGGCCGAGGATATCCCCCTGACCGTGGTCTTTGAGGATGACGAGCTGATCGTGATCGAAAAGCCGGTGGGGATGGTGGTGCATCCCGCCCCCGGCACGCCGCGCGGGACCCTGGTCAATGCGCTGCTGCATTACTGCGGCGACAGCCTGCAGGGCATTGGCGGCGAACGCCGGCCGGGCATCGTGCATCGCATCGACAAGGACACTTCGGGCCTGTTGGTCGCCGCCAAAAGCGACCGGGCGCATCATGGCCTGTCGGCGCAGTTTGCCGCCCATACCGTTTCGCGCCGCTATCTGGCGGTGGCGCATGGCGTGCCCCAGGCCTCGGACCCCAGGTTGCGCGGCTTGCGCGGGATCAGCATGGAGGCCGGGGGCATCGTCAAGATCGCGACCGAACTGGCGCGCCACCGGAACGACCGCCAGAAACAGGCCGTGGTCTGGGACGGGGCGGGGCGCCATGCGATCACGCGGGCCCGGGTGATGGAGGATTACGGCACGGCAAGCCTTTTGGAATGTTGGCTGGAAACCGGGCGGACGCATCAGATCCGCGTTCATATGGCCTATGCGGGTCATGGGCTTGTGGGCGATGCGACCTATGGCGGGACGCGGAAACTGCCGGTGAAACTGCCCGGCGCCGCCCTGGCCAATGCCTTTCCGCGCCAGGCTTTGCACGCCGCGACCCTGGGGTTTGACCATCCGCTGACCGGCGAGCGGCTGGAGTTCCGCTCTGATCCGCCGGCCGATTTCGTGGCCCTGGTCGAGGCGCTGCGCCTGCCGCCGCCGCTGTAATCCAGGCTGTGACTTGGTCTGTGACCCACACGGTTTCGTGAGGCCATTTCGCAGGTCCGCCCTGCAAAATGGCAGGGAAATCGCGCTGGCGCGGCGACGGAAACAGGTTCAGATTCCGTTCATCAGGGTATGATAGCCCTTCGGTCCTGTCGGGCCCGGTCTTGAAGAACGCCAAAAGGGTTCTTACGTGATCGGGTTCAGGGCCGGGGGCGCGAACGCACCGGCACGAGGAACAGGGGGCGCTATGAGCACCTACGCTAATCTTCCGGCACCCAGCCCCGAACAGGGGTTGAACCGGTATCTGCAAGAAATCCGGCGTTTTCCGCTTTTGGAGCCGGAACAGGAATATATGCTGGCCAAGGCTTGGGTTGACCGTCAGGACAGCCAGGCCGCGCACCAGTTGGTGACGTCTCACCTGCGCTTGGCGGCCAAGATCGCCATGGGCTATCGCGGCTATGGCTTGCCCCAGGCCGAGGTGATCTCTGAGGCCAATGTGGGCCTCATGCAGGCGGTCAAGCGGTTTGATCCCGAAAAGGGCTTTCGGCTGGCGACCTATGCGATGTGGTGGATCAGGGCCTCGATCCAGGAATATATCCTGCGGTCCTGGAGCCTGGTGAAGCTGGGCACGACCAGCGCGCAAAAGAAGCTGTTCTTCAACCTGCGCAAGGCGAAAGCCAAGGTCGGCGCGCTGGAAGAGGGCGATTTGCGGCCCGAAAACCTGGCTCAGATCGCCAAGGATCTGTCGGTCTCGGAGGCCGAGGTGATCGCGATGAACCGGCGGCTTTCGGGGGGGGATGCCTCGCTGAACGCCTCTGTCGGGTCCGAAGAGGGCGCGAGCCAGTGGCAAGACTGGCTGGAGGACGAGGACAGCGACCAGGCGGGCGACTATGCCGAGCGCAACGAAATGGACGCGCGGCTGACGCTGCTGACGCGGGCGATGGACGCCCTGAACGACCGCGAACGCGATGTCCTGACCAAGCGGCGCCTGGCCGAAGAGCCGGTGACGCTGGAGGATCTGTCGGCCAGCTATGGCGTCTCGCGGGAGCGGATCCGCCAGATCGAGGTGCGGGCCTTTGAAAAGCTGCAATCCCGGATGCGCGAGCTGGCGGTGGAAAAGGGCATGATCGTGCCGGCTTGAGGGCTGAGGCCCAAGGCTTGGGGTTTGAGGCCGCAGGCTTTTGCTTCGAGCCTTGGGCTTCAGGCGTCAGGCGAGACTCCCAAGGCTTGGGGTCTGATGCTGTGTGGTCTGGAGCAGAATGGCCCCGGGGGTCTCCGGGGCCGAAGTTTTTGGGGCGCGGGCGTATGGACCATCGCTTGTTCGCGCCCACACCGACCTGGGACCGGCGCCCCGGCCCCAAGGGCCAGGGCGCCTCTTTTGGCCGCGGCGCTGACTCGGACCGGGCAGAGGACCTGACCCTTCCGATCAGAGTCCCAGCCCTTCCCAAACAATCTCAGTCCTTCCCGTTCAATCACGGTCATCCCCGGCACGCCCCATCCTACCCGTTCACGCCCCGTCCTCCCCTAGCAGTCCCGGGCCACCCCACCCCGCCTGCGCATGGGCTTCACATCTTCGGCCCCGCCCCCATCGGAAAACCCGGGAATGGTTGCACCCCGCGCGCCCCCCGCGTATCACCAAGCCTGATACGAGGAGACGCGACATGACCATGCTTGGCACTTTTCTGAAACCGATGCATCCCGAGGGCTGGCGCTTTTTGCCGATCTTTGCGGGGGTCACGCTGGTCTTTTTCTGGCTGTGGGAGCCGCTGGGCTGGCTGGGCGTCGGCCTTACCGTCTGGTGCTATTACTTCTTTCGCGACCCGGTGCGGTCGGTGCCGCAGGGCGACAGCCTGATCATCTCGCCGGCCGATGGGGTGATCTCGCTGATCGAACCCGCCGTGCCTCCGGCCGAATTGGGCATGGGGCCGCAGCCCCTCTTGCGCGTGTCGGTCTTCATGTCGGTCTTCAACTGCCATGTGAACCGCATGCCCATTGGCGGCCGGATCGAGACCATCGCCTATCGCCCCGGCACCTTCGTCAATGCCTCCTTGGACAAGGCGTCCGAGGACAACGAGCGCAACGCCCTGCTGATCGAGACGGCGAACGGCACCCGCGTCGCCGTGGTGCAGATCGCGGGCCTGATCGCGCGCCGCATCCTGTGTTTCGCCAAGCCCGGCCAGTCCTTGCGCACCGGCGACCGCTTTGGCCTGATCCGCTTCGGCTCGCGCTTGGATGTCTATCTGCCGGCGGGCGTGGCGCCGATGGTGGCCTTGGGTCAAACCATGATCGCGGGTGAGACGGTGATTGCCGACCTGTCCTCGGATGCCGCCGCCCGGCCCGCGCGGAGGGAGTGATGGACCCCCGCCCCGATCAGCGCCCCCGCGAACTGCACCTGACGCAGCTTTTGCCCAACCTGATGACGATTTCGGCCATGTGTTCGGGCCTGACCGGGATCAGGTTCGCGGTCAACGGGCAGTTTGCTTTGGCGGTGGCGATGATCCTGCTGGCGGCGGTGCTGGACGGCCTTGATGGCCGCGTGGCGCGCCTGTTGAAGTCGGAATCCGAGATGGGGGCCGAACTTGACAGCTTTGTCGACTTCGTCAACTTTGGCGTGGCGACGGGGCTTGTGGTCTATCTTTGGGGCCTTGCGGGGCAGCAATCGGGCGGCTGGATCGCCACCTTGATCTATGCGTCCTGCTGCATGTTGCGGCTGGCGCGGTTCAACATCGGCAACCGGATGGAAAAGGCGGAAGGAGAGCCCGCCTCGACCTTTACCGGGGTGCCTGCGCCTGCGGGTGCGATGCTGGCCCTGATGCCGATTTACGTGGCCTTCATCTGGCCCGGCGCCAAGCTGCCGCCCTTTGGGCTGATGCTGTGGATGCTGCTGGTGGGCGGGCTGATGATCAGCCGCATCCCGACGCCGTCCTTCAAATCGGTGACGGTCTATGCCGAAAACGTCCGCTTTGTCGTCATCGGCTTTGTCGCCATGGTCGCGGCGCTGTTGACCTATCCCTGGCAGACCATGCTTCTGATCGACCTGGCCTATATCGCCGTGATCCTGCAGTCGCTGTGGCAGTTCCGCAAGAACCGCCGCGGCTTGCGCGGCCTCTGACCCCGGCCCGCTTGCGAGGCTTGGCCCTTTCCCCTAGCCTGTGGTCAAAGTGGAGGGGTGATCATGTCAGCGGTAAAATGGGGAATTCTCGGGGCGGCGAAGTTTGCGCGCGAGCATATGGCGCCGGCGATTCATGCGGCTCATGGGGCCGAGCTTTACGCGCTGGCAACCGCCTGGCCGGACAAGGCCGAGGGCTTTCGCGCCTTTGCGCCGGGGGTAAAGGTCCATGACAGCTATGACGCACTGTTGGCCGACCCAGAGGTCGAGGCGGTCTATATTCCGCTGCCCAACCATCTGCATGTGCTGTGGACGCTGAAAGCCCTGGCTGCGGGCAAGCATGTGCTGACCGAAAAGCCCATCGCCATGCATGCCCGCGAGGTCGACCAGATCATCAACGCCCGTGATGCTGCCAAAAAGCTTGCGGCCGAGGCCTATATGATCGTCTTTCACCCGCAATGGCAGCGGGCGAAGGCCTTGGTCGAGGAAGGCGCGATCGGCCGGGTTTTGCATGTCGATGCTGCGTTTTCCTATAACAACAAGGAAGACCACGACAATATCCGCAACAAGCCCGAAACGGGCGGCGGCGGCATCCGGGATATCGGGGTCTATACCTATGGCTCGGTGCGGTTCGTCACCGGGGCAGAGCCGCAAGAGCTGACCTCCAAGATCCGGCGCGAGAATGGCGTGGATGTCTGGGCGCAGGTCTTTTCGGTGATGCAGGGCGCGGCCGGAAGTTCTGTGGGCCGCTTCACCTATTCCGCCATGACCTCGATGCGGCTGCACAACCGGCAAGAGGTGGTGTTTCAGGGAGAGAAAGGCATGATCCGGGTGGCCAATGCGCCCTTCAACGCCGGGGTTCACGACCAGGCGCAGGTGGAATTGCACTTGCCGGGCAACAAGGTCGTGGTCGAACGCTTTCCGGGCGTCAACCAATACAAGCTGCAGGTCGAGGCCTTTTGCCACTCGGTCCGCACCGGGGCGCCCTATCCCTGTCCGCTGGAATTCGTGCGCGGCACCCAGGCCATGATCGACCGGGTCTTCCAGATGGAAAGCGAAGTGACGCTGTAGGCGCCGAGGGTTTGCGCCGAGGATTTGTGCAGAGAATTTTTGGTGCAAATGTTTGGCGCAATCCCAAGCTTCGGCGGGAAAGCCTCCACGGCCACAGCAGAGGCCTTTGCTGCGACGTTCTCGTGGCAGCCGCCACGGCCCGCCGTCACGAATGCCCCCCTCCCCCACAGCCCCCTGTGACGACAGGTCACGGGGGAATTCGTGTGGGAGGTGATGCAATGCGGCGATGTCCTCCCCATGTCTGGGGCTGATCCAGGAGGACAGAATGACCGAAGTTTCCGAGCCCAAATCCGCCAAGACGTCACTGTGGATGCGGCTTTTTTGGGTGATGGTCGTGGCGTTGCTGATGGGGGCGGCCACGACGCTGGTGCATATCCTGGCGCTGCTGCAACTGATCGTCATGGCGACCTCGCAAGGCGCGCCCAATGCCGAGATCCAGGCCTTTGGCTTGACGCTGGGCGCCTGGCAGGCCAAGGCCACGCGTTTTCAACTGGGCCAAAGCGAAGAGCGGCCTTGGCCTTGGTCTAAACTGGATTGATGTTTTCGAACCTTTCGGCGGTGGATGCCGCCGCCTAAAGGCCGATAGTTGCCCTTTTACGGAATTTCGTGACGCCCCCCGGGGTTTGCGCCCCGGGTCGGCCGGGCACGGGGATGCCGCACACCCCGGCCTCGCGTCAAAAGACCCTTAGTGGCCTGGCGCGTGATCCGCGGGGCGCACCCACCCCGGCCTCGGGCCAAAAGGCCACCCCGCCTGTCGCGCTAATGCGTGACCTCTTCCGCCGCGTGGTCGCCCCCGCCCTCTGCCCCGTGTTCGGCGTTCTGCGCGGCCTCTGCGTCGGACGCCGAAGCATGGTCGGCCATGGCCTCGGGGCGCAGCCGTTCGACCGAGCCGTCCAGGTTCATGAGGAAGCCTTTGACATGCAATTCTGGGAACCGTTGAAGCGCGACCTCGGAGAACTGCGCCAGGACCGCGGTATGGGCGGCCAGTTCCGCCTGGGGATCGGCCACGACATCCTCGCCCAGGGCCAGCTTGGCCGCGCCGCAGTCACGGTGGTCGATGACCACGATTTCGCGCACGGAATGGAGCTTGACCGCCAGGCCGACATGTTCCCAGAACACATCATGCCAAGGTTCGAATTGCGGATGGACCGCCCCCAGCGCACCGCCCGCCAGGATCACATGGTCATAGGAATTGCGGTATTGCATCTGGTTCATCATGATCGCCAGATCGTCGATCAGGCGGAAATCCATGCAGGACAACAGGATCGCATCCGCATGCCCCCCCGCCCGCACAGGTGAGGCCATCAAGGCCGCCATTCCCGCCATTCCTGTCAGAAACCCGCGTCTGCCCAAGCCCGATTTTTCCAGCCCCTTATGAGGGCAGGTGGAAAGTTGACACATCGCATACCTCACCGAAACACACACCGCGTTACAGCGTAAGGCCGAAGTGCCAAGAATGTCTTAAGACGCGCCTCTTGCCATCGCGGGGGCGAAACCCGGGGTATACCCCGGGCTACGCCGTTGACGCAGAGTTCTGTTCCCCCAAACCTCGGGATGCCGCGTAGCCCGGGGGCGCCCGCTTACTCCATCGCCTCCAACTCGTCGATGAAGCCCGCGATCATCGACAGGCCACGATCCCAGAACTTCGGGTCCGACAGGTCCAAGCCAAAGGGCGCCAACAGCTCTTTGTGGTGCTTCGATCCGCCGGCCTTCAGCATCTCGAAATACTTGTCCTCAAAGCCCGCCATCCCTTCGGCATAGGTCGCATAAAGCGCGTTCACCAGCCCGTCGCCGAAGGCATAGGCATAGACGTAAAACGGCGAGTGGATGAAATGCGGGATATAGCACCAGAAGGTCTCGTATCCCGGCTGGAATTCAAAGACCGGCCCCAGACTTTCGGCCTGCACCGACATCCACAAGGCGTTGATATCCTCGGGCGTCAACTCGCCTTCGGCGCGGGCGGCGTGCAGCTTGCATTCAAAGTCGTAAAACGCGATCTGGCGAACGACCGTGTTGATCATGTCCTCGACCTTGCCGGCCAGCAGGGTCTTGCGTTCGGCCTGGGACGTCGCGCCATCCAGCAGGCGGCGGAAGGTCAGCATCTCGCCGAAGACGCTGGCGGTTTCGGCCAGGGTCAGCGGGGTAGAGGACAGCATCTCGCCCTGACCCGCCGCAAGCACCTGATGGACGCCGTGACCCAGCTCATGCGCCAAGGTCATCACGTCGCGCGGTTTGCCCAGGTAGTTCAGCATCACATAGGGATGCACGGTGGTCACGGTCGGATGGGCAAAGGCGCCCGGAGCCTTGCCCGGCTTCACCCCCGCATCAATCCAGCCCTTGTCATAAAAGGGCTGGGCGATCGCGGCCATGCGCGGGTCAAAGGCGGCATAGGCGCCCTGCACGGTTTGAACCGCCTCATCCCAGGGCACAAGGCGCGGGTTTTCCTGCGGCAGGGGGGCGTTGCGGTCCCAGGTCTGCAGGCGGTCCAGCCCCAGCCACTTGGCCTTCAGCTTGTAATAGCGATGGGACAGCTTGGGGTAGGAGGCCACGACGGCATTGCGCAGCGCCTCGACCACCTCGGGCTCCACATGGTTTGACAGGTGGCGCCCGGCTTGGGGGCTGGGCATCTTGCGCCAGCGGTCGTGGATTTCCTTTTCCTTGGCGAGCGTATTGGTGATCCGCGCGAACAGCTTCACGTTGGTCTGGAAGACCTCGGCCAAAGCCGCAGCCCCCGCGGCCCTGCGGCCCCGATCCGGGTCGGTCAGCAGGTTCAAGGTGGCCTCCAAAGGCATGGCCTCACCATCCACGACGAACATCAGCCCGGCCATCGTCTCATCGAACAGCTTGTTCCAGGCGCTGGCGCCCACGACGCCCTGATCATGCAGGAACTGTTCCAATTCCGCCGAAAGCTGGTGCGGCCGCATCGCGCGCATCCGGTCAAAGACGGGCTTATACCGGGCCAGCGCCGGGTTCGCCTCCAGCAGCCCCGAAAGATGCGCATCCTCCAGCGTGTTGAACTCTAGCGAGAAAAACACCAGATGCGCGGTGAAATCGGTGATCTGGCCTTCGCAATCGGCCATGAACTTGGCGCGCTCGCCGTCCAGCGTGTTCTGGTAATAGCGCAGCCCGGCATAGGACATGACGCGGCCGGCGGTGGTCTCGATCCGCTCATAGGCCTGGACGCAATCCAGCATCTGATCGGCTGACAGCGCCGCCAGCTTGCCCTGATAGCTCTCCGAGAACCCGGCGCAGGACTGTTTCAGCCACGAGATGTCGCGAGCCAGCTCCGGCGCATCGGGCGCGGTGTAAAGGTCGGACAGGTCCCAGGAGGGCAGATCGCCAAAGGCAGCGCCCCCGGCGTTGACGTCAAAGACCGGGCGGGGAAAACCTGGGCGGGGCAGGGGGAATTGCATCATGGGAACCTCGGAGGACTGTTTTCCCATAGATAGGCGCGGGCGGGGCAAAAGGGAACCTCACCCTTCGGCGATCTGATCGGCCGAGGCGCCCTTTTCCCAAGCCAGCACACGCGCCCCCACAAGGTCATGGCCGATCTTGCGGCGTTTGTTGATCACCCGCGCGTCCCAGCCGATGCGAAAGACCTGTTCGGCCCGGACGGACCGCAGGGGGCCAAAGCGTTCCAGCACCGCGCCGCGCGCCCAGGCCAGGACCTCGGCGCCATGGGGACCCAGGGGCAGCTTGGCCAAGGGCACCAGCCCATTGCCGCGCCGCACCGCGAATTGGCCCTGATCGCCCTCGATCATGGTCAGGACGGCCAGACATTCCCCCGGCCCCCCCGCCTCTTCGACGACCACATCGCGCCGCGCGCCCGAGATCAGCCGAAAGAACCAGGCGCGCTCGGTGGGAGACATCCGGGCGGCAAGGGCAAAGACCCCCTCGGTGGTGACGCGCGCCACCTCGTCCAGCGTCACGGGCGCGCCAAGCCCCGGCCCCATGAGCAAAGCCGCAGCCTCCGCCCGATCCCCACAAACCCCCAGACAAGAGGCCGCCAGTTCCGGCGAAAGCCCCTCCGTCACGCGCGCCCAAATCTCCCCCATCGCCATCACTTTGCGCCCCGCCAGCACCTCTCGCGCAAGCTCTGGTGCGGCAAAGCCATGCCCCGCAAACCGCGCCCCGGTCGCAGGCCCGCCCTCCAGAAACGCCGCCAGATCCTTCATCGCCCGTCTTTCATACTGATCCAAATACTCCCGGGGAGGTCTGGAGGGGCAGGAGGCCCCTCCAGCCTGGGGTTTCGGGGCCAGGGGGTTCGGGGGGAGCGAGCCCCCCGAATTCACCCCTACCACGCCTCGGACAGATAGCCCCGCCCGCGCAGCCAGCCCGCATATTCCGCGCGGTAGCCGTGCAGGCAGATGACCCGCCCGGCCCCGGTGGCCTCTACCGCCGTGTTCAAGCCGCCCCAATCCGCATGATCGGACAGGACAAAAGCCCGGTCCACCCCGCGGCGCCGCGCGGCCAAAGCCATCCAGCCCGAGGCCGCTGCAACCCGGGCCGGCCCCAGCCCCAAGGCCCAGTCCGAGGCCATGCCCTGCGGCGTGGCCACCACCAGCGCGCCCTTGGGGACCGTCCCGCAGACCGTGGGCGGCAAAGCATACCCCGCCCCGCGCAGGACCTCTGTCATGGCCTCGACCGTGGGATGGGTCGCCAGCGCCCCCGGCAGGTCCAGGGCGGCAAGCCCCGCCAGCAGCCGTTGCGCCTTGCCAAAGGAATAGGCCAGCACGACCGATGTCAGCCCCAAGGCCACATTCTCCGCCCACCAGTCGCGCAGTGCGGCAAGAACCTCGGCCTCGGGCGACCACTGAAAGATCGGCAGGCCAAAGGTCGTCTCGGTGATGAACGTGTCGCAAGACACCGGCTCAAACGCCTCGCACAGCGCATCGCGTTCGACCTTGTAGTCGCCCGCCGCGACCCAGACGCCAGAGGCCCCCTCGATCCGGATTTGCGCCGAGCCCGGCACATGGCCCGCGGGGTGAAAGCTGACCACCACATCGCCGATCCGCCGCTTTTCGCCATAGGCGATCCCCTCGGCCGTGATGCGCCCCAGCCGGTGACGGATCACGGGCAGGGTGCCCGCGCTGCACAGATAGGACCCCATGCCCCGCGCCGCATGGTCGGAATGGCCATGCGTGACCAAGGCCCGGTCCACCTTGCGCATCGGGTCGATGTAGAAATCCCCAGCGGGACAATAAAGCCCCTCGGGCCGCCGTTCGATCAGGTCCATGGCCCAAGGATAGGCCGCGCTGGGGCCTTTGGGTAGGGTGCGTGCTGGGGGGCGGGGAAAGCTGCGCCTTGGGCCGGGGATATTTGGGTCAATTTGAAAGGGGCGTCCGCGCGCCATTTGCACAAATTTCGCGCAGTTTTCCCCCTTTGCACCTTTTTCCCGCGTCCCCCCCTTTCGCCTGCGCCCCGCCAAGGCTTTACTCGGACAAAAGGGAGGCCGCATGACCCACTTCAACGAGATGTTCGAGTCCGATCAGGTCCGCTCGCCCTATGCCGGTCTTCAGGCCTGGATGAACGGGATGCCCGCCGCCCTGCGCGTCCAGAAACAGGCCGAGGCCGAGGCGCTGTTTCGCCGCATCGGCATCACCTTCGCCGTCTATGGCGAGGGCGGCGATCCCGACCGGCTGATCCCCTTTGACATGTTCCCCCGCGTCTTTACCCATTCCGAATGGGGCAAGCTGGAACGTGGCATCAAGCAGCGCGCCAAGGCCTTGAACGCCTTTCTGACCGATGTCTATGGCCGCGGAGAGATCATCCGCGCCGGCCGCATCCCCGCGAACCTGGTCTATCAAAACGAGGCCTATGAACGCGCCGTGGCCGGGTTCGTTCCGCCGAAAGGGGTTTATTCCCATATCGTTGGCATCGACATCGTCCGCACCGGCCCCACGGATTTCTTTGTGCTGGAAGACAACTGCCGCACGCCTTCGGGAGTCAGCTACATGCTGGAATCCCGCGAGATGATGATGCGGATGTTCCCCGACCTGTTCCGCGAAAACCGCATCGCGCCGGTGGATGGCTATCACGAGGCCTTGCGCCGCACGCTGATGTCGGTGGCGCCGCAGAAGTGTCAGGGCGATCCGACGGTCGTGATCCTGACGCCCGGCCATTTCAACAGCGCCTATTACGAACACTCTTTCCTGGCCGACCTGATGGGCGTCGAACTGGTCGAGGGCGCCGATCTGTTTGTCGATGGCGAATATGTCTATATGCGCACGACCGAAGGGCCCAAGCGCGTCGATGTGATCTATCGCCGGATCGACGATGCCTTTCTGGACCCCCTGTGCTTCCGCCCTGATTCCATGCTGGGCGTGCCGGGGTTGATGGATGTCTACCGGTCTGGGGGCGTCAGCATATGTTCCGCCCCGGGCGCAGGCGTCGCCGATGACAAGGCGGTTTATACCTATGTCCCCGAGATGATCCGGTTTTACCTGGGCGAAGAACCGATCCTGCAAAACGTGCCGACCTGGAAATGCGCCGGGACCGATGACCTGAAATACGTGCTGGAGAACCTGCCGGAACTGGTGGTCAAAGAGGTCCATGGCTCGGGCGGGTATGGGATGCTGGTGGGGCCGAAATCGACCAAGGATGAAATCGAGACCTTCCGCCACAAGATCCTGAAGGACCCGTCGAACTATATCGCCCAGCCGACGCTGTCGCTTTCGACGACGCCGACCTTTGTCGAGGAAGGTGTGGCGCCGCGCCATGTCGACCTGCGGCCCTATTGTCTGGTAGGGGAACGTATCGAACTGGTCCCCGGCGGCCTGACACGGGTGGCGCTGCGCGAAGGCTCGCTGGTCGTGAACTCGTCCCAGGGTGGCGGCGTCAAGGATACCTGGGTTTTGGCGGAGTAAGTCATGCTATCAAGAACCGCCGACAATCTGTATTGGATCGCCCGCTATATGGAGCGCGCCGAGACGCTGGCCCGTCTGCTGGAGGTGGGCGCGCGGATGTCGCTGTTGCCCACCGCGCAGGGCTTTCGCAATGAATGGGAGTCGATCCTGAACGCCACGGGCCAGACCGCGGCCTTTCAAAAGAAATACGACAGCTTTGCGCAGCGCAACATCGAGAGCTTTTTGTTCTTTGACCGTGACAATCCCTCGTCCATCGCCTCGTCCCTGACGGCCGCGCGGGAGAATGGGCGGATCGTGCGGACGGCCTTGACGGGGCAGGTCTGGGACGCCTTGAACACCACCTTTCAAGAGCTGCGCCAGATCGAACGCACGCCGCGCAGCCAGCTGGAGCTGTCGCGGCTGACCGACTGGACGACCAAGCAGACCGCGATGCTGCGCGGCGCCATAGATGCGACGCTGCTTCGCAACGACGGATACGACTTTTTGAACCTGGGCTTTGCAATCGAGCGCGCCGATGCCACGGCGCGGATCATTGACGTGAAGTATTACGTTCTGCTGCCGCGTGCCGGGGTGATCGGGGCGGGGGCGGAAAACGACCAATGGGCCATGCTGTTGCGCGCGCTGAACCTGAACCGCGCCTTTCACTGGGCCTATGGTGGCGAGTTGACCGCCCACAAGATCGCGCATTTCCTGATCCTGAACCCGGCGTGTCCGCGGGCCTTGATGACCTGCGGGCAAGAGATCGACACGGCGCTGAAGCACCTGGCACAGCTTTATGGCCGCGACACCGAGGCGCAGCATCTGGCGCAGGGGCTGTTGCAGGGCCTGTCGGCCGCGACCCCCGAGGCGATCTTTGAAGAGGGTTTGCACGACTTCCTGACCCGGGTGATCCGCGAGACGGCGGCGCTGGCCGGTGCCGTCCATGACAGCTATCTGTCGGGAGACATGTGATGCTTCTGCTTATCGACCACCTGACGCGCTATCGCTATGACGTCCCGGTGCGCGGGGTCGTGCAAAGCCACCGCCTGACGCCCTCGCTTCACGACGGCCAAGAGGTCATCGACTGGCAGATCGAGGTTTCGGGCGGGGTCATGGGGGGCAGCTTTCGCGACGGGGCGGGGGATGTCGTGCAGGGCTGGTCGGTCAAGGGGCCGGTGCGCGAAATCGAGGTCCGGGTGCGCGGCCGCGTGGCCACGAACGACACGGCCGGCGTTCTGCGCGGCCACCGCGAAAGCGTCGCGGTCGAGGCCTATTTGCGCGAGACGCAGTTGACCGAACTGGCGGGGGGGCTTGCGACTTTGGCGCGGCTGGCCGAGGGGGCAGAGAACCGGCTTGCGGCCTGTCACCTGTTGTCGTCCGCGGTGTCCGAGGCCGTGGCCTATACGCCCGGCGCCACCCAGATGCACACCACCGCCGCCGAGGCTTTGGAGGAAGGCGAGGGCGTTTGTCAGGACCACGCCCATATCCTGTGCGCCGTCGCGCGGGCCAATGGGGTGCCGGCGCGCTATGTCTCGGGCTATCTTTTGGCCGAGGGCGCGGCGCATCAGGCGGCCCATGCCTGGGCGGAACTTTTCGTGCCGGGCCTGGGCTGGGTCGGGTTTGATCCGGCCAATGAATGTTGTCCGGATGCGCGCTATGTGCGGCTGGGCTCTGGTCTGGATGCGCGAGAGGCGGCGCCAATCCGCGGCTCTGCAAGGTCCACGGGGGCGGAAACCCTGGATGTGACGGTTGCGGTTCTGGCCACGCAGCAATAGGGTCCCGCCCTGACGCTTGGCGCAAGAGACGGAGACTGTGATGACCTATTGTGTGGGGCTTTGCCTTGATGCCGGGCTGGTTTTGTTGTCGGACACCCGCACCAATGCGGGGCTGGACAATATCTCGACCTATCGGAAGATGTTCTTTTTCGAAAAGCCCGGCGAAAGCGTCATCGTGATCATGACGGCGGGGTCTTTGTCGGTGACACAGACCGCCATGGCACGGCTGCAAGAGGCGATTGACGCGCCGGATGCCGATGAGACGACCTCGATCCTGAAGGCGCCAACGCTGCTGAAGGCGGCTTCGATCATCGGCAATACCCTTGCGGCCACCCGGTTGGAGATCGACGAGAAGCTGTCGGCGATGAACCAGGGGGCAAGTGCGTCGCTGATCGTGGCGGGGCAGCGCAAGGGCGGGCAGATGCGGCTTTTCCTGGTCTATCCGGAGGGGAACTTCATCCAGGCCACCGAGGACACGCCGTTCTTGCAGATCGGCGAGCATAAATACGGCAAGCCGATCCTGGACCGGGTGGTCAAGATGGGGACGACGCTGGCCGATGCGCAAAAGGCGGTGCTGCTGTCGATGGATTCGACGCTGCGGTCGAACCTGTCGGTGGGGATGCCGCTGGACATGTGCCTGATCGAGCGCGACGCCTTGAAGGTCACGCAACGGCGTCGGATCGAGGCGGGCGACCCGCAGTTCCGCGCCATGTCCGAGGCCTGGAGCCGGGCCCTGCGCGACGGGTTCACGCAGATCGAGATCTGAGGGGGGGCGGGGGTGGGGCTTTGCCGTGGTCTGGGCCCCAGTCTTGGTATCTGCCCCAGTCTTGGTCTTTGCCCCAGTCTTGGTCTGTGCTGGAGTGTTGCGCGGGCGGGCGGGTGGGCCTCGGCTTCGCCTCGGCCTCCTCGGGAGAGGTCGAAGCTTTGTCAGGGGCATCGAGCCCCTGACAAAGCTGGCTGCCGCGGGCGCGTGGCAGGTGGCGGAGACTTCGGATCGGGCGCTGGCGGATGGCGTGACGGCTTGCGGCCGTGGCGACCCGGTCATCTTGCGCTTTGCCGCCGTTTGCGTCGCCCGAGGTAAACTCCGGGGCTTGGTCGGTCAGCCCGGGTAAGCCGGAACGGGCACCGAATACAGGATGAAGTCGCTTTTGGGCGCATAGCTGTCATAGAGCCTGCGGCCGGCATAGTTGAACTCTTGCGTCAGCCAGCGGACATTGCCGATGCCCCGCGCCTTGGCGAAACCGATCACATGGTCGATCAGCGCCCGCCCAAGACCGCCGCCGCGCTGGGTGGGGTCGACATAAAGGTCCGACAGATAGACCACCTTCCCCCCCGACAGCGACCGATGCATCAGCTGGTATTGCACAAGGCCCAGGGCCTTGCCCTCGACCTCCAGCAGGTCGCACCAGAAATCCTCGGCGCCAAAGATCCAGTCCCAGACGGCCTCGCGGCCCTCGGGCGTCGTCGTGGCCTTGTAAAACCCGGCATAGGCGGCAAAAAGCGCCTCCCAGGTGGCGCGGTCATCGGGCGTGAGGGGGCGGATCGTGGTCATTTCGGTCTCCTGCGGGGCTTTGGCCGGGGCTTGGGTCGGGCCTTTGATCGAGCCTCGGGGCGGGGGCGGCGTCAAGGGCTGCGGGGGCTGGGCCCAAGTCCAGTGGTGCGCAGGCTTTCGGTCCAGACTGCGGACCTTTGGCGGAAAATCATGACCCGTCAATGGCTTGCCCCATCCGTGCCGCCGCATCTTGCGCCTGACCCCTTTCCAGCCCATCTTCCGCGTCAAAATGGAGGCTTGCAATGATCCCGGTCCTTGGCGTCGAAGGTAAAAAAGTGGCGGTCCTGGGCCTTGGGCGCTCTGGCCTTGCAGCGGCGCGGGCCTTGCAGGCGGGCGGGGCAGAGGTCCTGTTGTGGGACGATGGCGAAGCGGCGCGCGCCAAGGCCGAGGCCGAGGGCTTTGCCTTGACCGACCTGATCCGCCGCGGCGGCATCGAGACGGCGGACCTGCTTGTGACCTCTCCGGGGATTGCGCATCTGTATCCCGCGCCCCATCCGGTGATTGCCCGCGCGATGGAGCTTGGGATTGCGGTCGACAATGACATCGGCCTGTTCTTCCGGTCCTATGCCACCGAAGAGTTCCACGACTTTGACCAGACCCCCAAGGTGGTCTGCATCACCGGATCAAACGGGAAATCGACTACGACGGCGCTGATCCATCACATTCTGGACGTCTCGGGGCGGCCTTGCCAGATGGGCGGCAACATCGGGGTTGGCGTGCTGGACCTGGAGCCTGCGCAAAACAACGAGGTCGTGGTGCTGGAGCTGTCGTCCTATCAGACAGAACTTGCCCGCAGCCTGACGCCGGATATCGCGGTTTTCACCAACCTGTCGCCCGATCATCTGGACCGTCACAACGGCATGGGCGGCTATTTCGCGGCCAAAAGGCGGCTATTTGCCGAGGGCGGGCCGGACCGCGCGGTGATCGGCGTCGATGAGGTCGAGGGGCGGTTTCTGGCGGGCCAACTGGCAGAGGGGCCGACGGATGACCGGGTGATCCGGGTGTCCTCGGGGCAAAAGCTGGAGGGCTATGCCTGGACGGTCTTCGCGCGCAAGGGCTTTCTGGCGGAGTGGCGGCGGGGCAAGCAGGTGGCCTCGGTCGATCTGCGGGGGATGGCGGGCTTGCCGGGCGCGCACAACCATCAGAACGCCTGCGCGGCCTGGGCGGTCTGCCGGACGCTGGGGCTGGCGCCCAAGGTGATCGAGGCCGCGATGGCCAGTTTCGCGGGGCTGGCGCATCGCAGTCAGGTCGTGGGCGAACGCGCGGGCGTGCGGTTTGTCAATGACAGCAAGGCCACCAATGTGGACTCGGCCGCTCAGGCTTTGCGGGCCTATCCGGCGATCCGCTGGATTGCGGGGGGGCAGGGGAAAGACGGCGGGATTGCCGCGCTGGCAGGCGAAATGGGCGCGGTGGTCAAGGCCTATCTGATCGGCGCCTCGGCGGCGGAGTTTGCGGCGCAGTTGGGCGCGGTCCCCCACGAGATCTGCGGCGATATGGCGACGGCGGTGGCCCGTGCTGCGGCCGAGGCTGTGGCGGGGGAGGTCGTGCTACTGTCGCCCGCGGCGGCGAGTTTCGACCAATACGCCAATTTCGAAATGCGCGGCGAGGATTTCACCGCGCAGGTCAAGGCGCTGTTGGGCCAAGGCGCCGCTTGACGCCCATCCCTGCGCCGCTTCATCATACCCCGAAATAGCGGAGGGCTGGATGGACGGACATTGCACCTGTGGCGCGGTCAGCTATCGGCTGACCCGCAAGCCGCTTTTCACCCATGCCTGCCACTGCACCTGGTGCCAGCGTGAAACCGGAGCGGCCTTTGCGCTGAACGCGATGATCGAGACCGAGGCGGTCGAGGTCACGGGCGCGGTTGACGAGGTGGTCACGCCCTCGGCCTCGGGCAAGGGCCAGGTGATGGCGCGTTGCCCGACCTGCCGGGTGACGCTTTACAGCCATTACGCCGGGGCAGGGCGGCTGATGGCCTTCGTCAGGGTGGGGACGCTGACGCGGCCCGCAGACTGCCCGCCGGACGTGCATATCTTTACCGCGACCAAGCTGCCCTGGGTCCTCTTGGCCCCCGCCATCCCGGCCTTTGCAGAGTTCTACCAAAGATCGACGCTCTGGCCGGCCGAAAGCCTTGCCCGACGGGCGGATCTTCTGGCCCGTCATGGGGTTGCGGGCTAGGGCCTGCTTCGGGCTCGGGTGCCTTGGCCTGAAGTCGGTTGAAGCGCGAGGAAGGGCGAGGAAGCCTGCAAGGGACCCCTGAACCCCGCGGAGGACCCATGTCGGTGAGCTTGGGGCAAGCAGGGCGGTGAAGGTCTTTTTCGAACAAGCGGGGGGCTTTCGCGCCGTCCACTCTCGCACCCTCCCGATCCCACCCCGTCCCGTTCCCTCCCCCCCCAGACTCTTCCCTCCCAGTCTCCCCACCCCCCCTCTCCCGATCCTGGTGGCACTTCTGCCGCCAGGACCCCGAGCCGGTTGGGCGCGGCACGCGACCAGAGGCGAGATATCGGCTTGCGGCGTCAGCCGCTCCACCTGGCTTAAGGAAATCACGCTAGCCACCAAGGCCGGATTGCGCTAACCTTGAACCTGATCCGGGACATAACCCGGGCGGGCAGTGATCAAAGCAGGCTTACCCATGACCGAGATGGTTTACGGTGCGATGCCCTCCAGGGCACGCGAACCGGTTCTTCCCCGTTGGTGGCGCACCATCGACAAATGGTCGCTTTCGGCCATTCTGGCGCTGTTCGGCATCGGCTTGCTGCTGGGTCTGGCCGCGTCGGTCCCGCTGGCCACACGAAACGGCCTGCCCTCGTTTTATTATGTCCAGCGCCAGGCCATCTTCGGCATCATGGCCCTGGCGACGATGTTCGCCTTCTCGCTTTTGTCGCCCCGGGCGATCCGGCGCGTGGGGGTCATGGGCTTTGCGATCTCGTTCCTGGCCCTGGTCCTGCTGCCCGTTCTGGGCACCGACTTTGGCAAGGGCGCGATTCGCTGGTATTCGCTGGGCTTTGTGTCCTTCCAACCGTCCGAGTTCCTGAAGCCTGGCTTCATCATCCTGGCCGCCTGGTCGATGGCCGCCGCCTCCGAGCTGAACGGTCCGCCCGGACGCTTGCTGTCTTTCATCCTGCTGATCGTGATCTTGCTGTTTCTGGCCACCCAGCCCGACTTCGGCCAATCCATGCTGGTTCTGTTCGGCTGGGGCGTGGTCTATTTCATGTCCGGCGCGCGGATGACCGTCATTGCCGGAATCCTGGGGCTGTTGGCCGTGGTCGGCAACTTTGCCTATCAGAACTCGGAACACCTGAAACGCCGGATCGACGGCTATCTGACCGCCGAGGTCGATCCGCGCAGCCAGATCGGCTATGCGACCAATGCGATCCAGGAGGGCGGCTTTTTCGGCGTCGGCGTCGGCAATGGCCAGGTGAAATGGACGCTGCCCGATGCCCATACCGACTTCATCATCGCCGTCGCCGCTGAGGAATACGGCCTGATCATGGTCATCCTGATCATCGCGCTGTATTCGACCGTCGTGATCCGCAGCCTGTTCCGCCTGATGCGCGAGCGCGACCCCTTTGTCCGCCTGGGCGGCGCGGGGCTGGCCTGCATCTTTGGCGTCCAGGCCATGATCAACGTCGGCGTGGCCGTCCGCCTTTTGCCGGCCAAGGGCATGACCTTGCCCTTCGTCAGCTATGGCGGGTCCTCGGTCATCGCGGCGGGGATCACGGTGGGGATGCTTCTGGCGCTGACCCGCACAAGGCCGCAAGGCGAAATCGCCGATATCTTCAAGCGGAGGCGCTGATGCCGCTTCTTCTGATCGCAGCCGGGGGCACGGGGGGGCATATGTTCCCGGCTCAGGCTCTGGCCGAGGCGATGATCGCCAAGGGCTGGCGGGTGAAGCTGTCAACCGATGCAAGGGGCGCGCGCTATGCGGGCGGCTTTCCGGCAGAGGTCGAACGCCAGGTGATCTCTTCGGCCACCTTTGCGCGGGGCGGGCCTTTGGCCAAGCTGGCGGTCCCGTTCCGCATCGCGGGCGGGGTGATCTCGGCCTATTGGCAGGCGCGGCGTGACCGGCCCGATGTGGTCGTGGGCTTTGGCGGCTATCCCTCGATCCCCGCCCTTGGCGCGGCTTGGGCTTTGGGCCTGCCGCGGATGATCCATGAACAAAACGGCGTCCTTGGCCGGGTGAACGAGGTCTTTGCGCGCCGCGTCGACAAAATCGCCTGCGGCACCTGGCCCACCAAACTGCCGCAAGGCGTGGTGGGAGAGCCTGTGGGCAACCCGGTCCGCCAATCCGTCCTGGACCGGGCCGGCGCCCCCTATATCCCGCCGGGCGATTACCCGATGTCGCTGGTGGTCATCGGTGGCAGCCAGGGCGCGCGGGTCCTGTCCGATGTCGTGCCCGCAGCCCTTGCGGCCCTGCCCGAGGCCCTGCGCCCTCTGCTGCGCGTGGCCCATCAGGCCCGCCCCGAGGATCAGGCCCGCGTCACCGCCACCTATCAGGCGGCGGGGATGGTGGCCGAGGTGCAGCCCTTCTTCACCGACATCCCCCGCCGCCTGTCAGAGGCGCAATTGGTGATCTCGCGCTCTGGCGCCAGTTCGATCGCCGATATCTCGGTCATCGGCCGCCCTGCCATCCTGATCCCCTTTGCCCAGGCGGCCGCCGATCACCAGACCGCCAATGCCACCGGCCTGACCCAGGCGGGGGCGGCGCTGACCATGCCGGAATCCGGGCTTGACGTTCCGCGCCTTTCGGCCGAAATCGCGGCGATCCTTCAGGCGCCCGAAAAGGCCGAGGCCATGGCCGCAGCCGCCCTGTCCGAAGGTCGCCCCGATGCCACAATCCGCCTCGCCGCCCTGGTCGAGGCTCTAGCCGGAAGCCCAAGATGAACGCGACGAAACTGCCCCTGGAACTTGGCCCGATCCACTTTGTCGGCATCGGCGGCATCGGCATGTCGGGCATTGCCGAGGTGCTGATCACCTTGGGCTATGCGGTGCAGGGCTCGGATGCGCGGGCGTCGAAGATCACGGATCGGCTGGTCGCCTTGGGCGCGCGGTTCTTTGAGGGCCAAAAGGCCGAGAACCTGGGCGAGGCGGCAGTGGTCGTGATCTCCTCCGCCATCAAGAAGGGCAATCCGGAACTGGAAGAGGCGCGGCGCCGCAAGCTGCCCGTGGTGCGCCGGGCCGAGATGCTGGCCGAACTGATGCGGCTGAAGTCGAATGTCGCCGTGGCGGGCACCCATGGCAAGACCACGACCACGACCATGGTGGCGACGTTGCTGGACAAGGGCGGCTTCGATCCGACCGTGATCAACGGCGGGGTGATCCACGCCTATGGGTCGAACGCGCGGGCAGGGGCGGGCGAATGGATGGTGGTCGAGGCGGATGAAAGCGACGGGTCGTTCAACCGCCTGCCTGCCACCATCGCCATCGTGACCAACATCGACCCCGAACACATGGAGCATTGGCACACCTTCGAGGCGCTGCGGAAGGGCTTCTTCGACTTCGTCTCCAATGTGCCGTTTTACGGCCTTGCGGTCTGCTGCACCGATCACCCCGAGGTTCAGGCTCTGGTCGGTCGTGTGACCGACCGCCGCGTCGTGACCTTTGGCTTCAACGCCCAGGCCGATGTGCGCGCCGTCAACCTGCATTACGAGGGCGGCCGTCCGGTCTATGACGTGCTGTTGCAGCACGAGGGCGGGGCGCGGATCGAGGGCGTGGTTCTGCCGATGCCGGGCGATCACAACGTGTCCAACTCCTTGGCGGCCATCGCGGTGGCGCGGCATCTGGGGATGAAGCGCGAAGAGATCAAGGCGGCGCTGGCGGGCTTTGGCGGCGTGAACCGCCGCTTTACCCGCGTGGGCGAGTGGAATGGCGTGACGATCATCGACGACTACGGCCACCACCCGGTCGAGATTGCGGCGACCCTGAAAGCCGCGCGCCGTGCCGTGGCCGACACGCCGGGCGCCCGCGTCATCGCCATCCACCAGCCGCACCGCTATACCCGTCTGGCCTCGCTGTTCGAGGACTTCTGCAGCTGTTTCAACGAGGCCGATGTGGCCGCCATCGCCGAGGTCTATGCGGCGGGTGAAGAGCCGATCCCCGGCGCCTCACGCGATGATCTGGTGGCGGGGCTGATCGCCCATGGCCACCGCCACGCCCGCGCTTTGCTGGACGAGGCGGACCTCGCGCGCCTGGTGCGCGAACAGGCGCGGCCGGGGGATCTGGTTGTATGCTTGGGCGCGGGGTCGATCTCGGCCTGGGCCAATGCTTTGCCGGGCAAGCTGTAGCCTTCTGGTAGCCGGGGGGGCTGCGCCCCCCCGGACCCCCCCATTCGGGGGGCTGCCGCCCCCCGAGCCCCCCGCTTCAAGGGGAGCACGCTCCCCTTGAAAATCCCCGTGGATATTTGGGCCAGTGTGAATAAGCCGCGCGGCTTTGGCCGGGGCTTTGCCATGCGAGGCGGGACGGCTTGCGCGAGCAACCGCGGGGGCTTCGGCTTTCATGCTTGCCCAAGTACTACCGCCGGAGGCGACCTGCTTCCTGGACCGCCTTGGGCACAGGATGGCACGAAAGCCCCCGTCTTTCGCCGCAATCCTGCCACCCGGCTCTGGCACCCAGTGCTTTGGAGGTGTCCCATGGCTTTGATCCTGTGTGGCGTGGTTTGGGTTCTGCTGGCGACGGTCACGGCCTTGTTGCCGATGCGGCGGCAGATGGTGCCGGGGCTGGCGCTTTTGGCCAGCGCGCCGGTGCTGATCCTTTGGGGGTTTCAGGCGGCGGGTCCGGTCTGGGGGGCAGGGTTCCTCTTGGCCTTCGGGTCGATGTTCCGCAGGCCGCTGATCTACTTCGGTCGCCGCGCCCTTGGCTTGCCCGTCACCGATCCGCGAGCCCGGTCATGAGCCTTCTCGCCGCCTGTCTTTGGGTCCTTTTGGCCCAGGTCATCACCATGCTGCCCACGCGCGACCACCATTGGCGCGCGGCCTATGGGTTGATGGGCTTGGCGGTGCCGGTGGGGGGGTGGCTTTGGGCGGAGCAGGGCTGGAGCGCCGCCCTGGTCTTTGCGCTGGCGGCGGGGAGCATCCTGCGCTGGCCTTTGAGGTATGGGGTCAGGTGGGTGACGGGGGGGAGGGTGGGCTAGGGCTGGACTTGCACGGCCGCTTTCGCGCAAGATGCGGGGATGAATGCGGAAGATATCAAGGATGAAGCCACCCTGAGGGCCTGGCTGGACGCCCGCCCCATTAGGACGCGGCAAACAGATGCGCTGTGGATCACGATCAGGTCCGCGGCCAGAGTCTTGCCGATTTGCGCCCAAGCGCGCACCTTCGGGTCACTTGGTGTCGACCGGGCAAATGGGCAAATGATCTTGCCGCTTTTTCGGTGCTTGCTGACCTCGGCCTGTGCGGAGATGTCGTCCTCCCTGCAGATCCCGACCGCTGCCAACCTTGCGTCCTACCAAGCCGCGGCGGTGGCGAAACCCAATGCGGGCGTGGATTCCGCTGTCCGTGCCATCGTTCTGGCAGCCGATATCGCGGCAGCAGGACCGTCGCCTGCCAAAAGCTATGTCGAGATCACAGCGGGTGACTGTGTCCGCGCGGCAGCCGATGCCGCGGGATATGCCGCCGCGCTTTTGGTTTCTGACGCCGAGGCCGATGCCACGCGCGTCCAGGCTTTCCGTCAGATTTGGGATCTGGCGCGGTCCGATGCACAGGCCCTGTCCGAGGGAAATCTTCTGCCCGATCCGTCGCTCTGGAAGGTTCCGCCCAAGTGGTTCCAAAGGGCCAATCACGCGACAATGGCCGATTTTGCCGATGATCCGCTGAAGGTTTGGGATTTCTGGCGCAGGTGGTGGAACAACGCCCTGTCGGGCCATATGTATCCGTCGCCCCTGATCGAACATGTCGCCCTGATCCCTGACGACATCTGGCAACAGGGCGCGGCGGCGGTTGCCGAAGAGATCCGGCGGATCGAGGCTCCTGTTCTCGGGCCGGCCGACCCATTGCCTGCGATCGAAAGCTTCCCGCTTTACCAGACGGCACACGCAGATTTCAGTTTCGACACGTTCAGTCGTCTGATGCGCATGGTGCCTTTCGATGAAGACATCGAAACCATCCAGGGCGAGGCCTTTGACAGGCTGAAGTCCGATATCGACTTGGCGCGCAAGACCCTTGAAGATCTGGTGCGCGCAGCCACCGCCTCGAACCGGCAGGCCACGGCAGAGTTGAAGGTTTACGCCAATGCCCTGATCGAGGAAATGGCGCGGGCCTCGCTGATCCAGAAACTGCGGGTCGGTCTTCTCATCGAATATGGGGCAAACCTCGACGATTTTCGCGGCTCGGAAGAGGCGATGTTCGGCCTGGGGCCGGTCCTTCCCAAGGCCCTTGCCAGGACGAACGAACGGCTGCTTGATTTGTTGCGCACGCATTTCGCCAAGACCCTGCTGCGGCTGCAATCCTCACCCTTGATGAAGATCTCGGCGTCGGATGACCCATTCGAGGTCGTGACCAAGCTGGAACAGGTTCTAAGGGATATCGAACGGAACGACGGCACGAATATTCCGGCGCTGGCGCCAGAGGATGTGGCCGCCCTGAAAAGCCTGCTGCATGAGGCGCGGCGCGAAGCGGTCCGCCTGTCGGGCGCCACCCATCCTGAAGCCATCGCAGCCAGCCGCGAAGAGTTCTCGCGGCGGGTTGTCCGGATGGCGGTCGATTTCGGTATCTATGCCTGGAAAGGCGTCGGTAGCGTCCAAAAGTCGATTGCCGGGCCGGATATCAATGTTGCCGATGCCATGATGCGGCGGTTGCTTATGTCGCAATCGGTGTCCGAGATGCTGCATAACCTCTGGACCTTTCTGCATCACATCCTCTGACCCCCTTCCCCCCCGCCCCCTCTTTCCGGCATAAGGCGCTGAAACGGAGGCCCTTCATGACCCAACTCCCGCAGACCCGTGGCACGCTGACCCCTGATCGGGCGCTGTCGGACCTTACCTGGCTGCGCGTGGGCGGGCCGGCGGAGTGGTTGTACCAGCCTGCCGATGAGGCGGACTTGGCCGAGTTTCTGCGCGACCTGCCCGGAGAAACCCCGGTCTTCGCCATGGGCGTGGGGTCGAACCTGATTGTCCGGGATGGCGGCCTCAAGGGCGTGGTCATCCGGCTTGGGCGGGGGTTCAACGCCATCTGCGTTCAGGGCAACCGGGTCATCGCGGGGGCGGCGGCTTTGGATGCTCATGTGGCGAAGAAGGCGGCCGAGGCAGGGGTGGACCTGACCTTCCTGCGCACCATTCCGGGCAGCATCGGCGGGGCGGTGCGGATGAATGCGGGGTGCTATGGGTCTTATGTCAAGGACCACCTGATCGAGGTCCGCGCCGTCACGCGGGGCGGAGACCCGGTGACGGTCCCGGCCGCCGACCTGAACCTGGCCTATCGGCAAAGCCAGATCCCCGAGGGCATGGTGATCCTTGAGGCGACGTTTGAGGCTCCCTCGGGCGACCCTGCCGCGTTGGAGGCGCGGATGGGGGACCAGATCGCCAAACGCGATGCCAGCCAGCCCACCAAGGACCGCAGCGCGGGCAGCACTTTCCGCAATCCGGCAGGCTTTTCCTCGACCGGAAAGGCCGATGACAGCCATGAGCTGAAGGCCTGGAAGCTGATCGACGAGGCCGGCATGCGCGGCGCCAAGATCGGCGGTGCGCAGATGTCGCCCATGCATTCGAACTTCCTGATCAACGCGGGCGGCGCCACGGCCGATGACCTTGAAAAACTTGGTGAAGAGGTCCGAAAAAGGGTTTTCCAAACCAGCGGTATCACGCTAGAGTGGGAAATCATGCGTGTGGGTGACTGCACGCCAAAATAACAACCGGCAAAGACCGGGTTGAGGCAGTAAATGGCGGGACACCTGAAAACAGGGCCCGTGGCGGTTTTGATGGGCGGACTCTCGGCCGAACGCGAAGTTTCGCTTTCGTCGGGGGCGCAATGTGCCCAAGCGCTGCGGGATGCAGGATATGACGTGGTCGAGATCGACGCCGGTCGGGATCTGGCCGCGCGTCTGGCTGACCTGAAGCCCGCCGTCGTGTTCAATGCGCTTCATGGCCGTTGGGGCGAGGACGGCTGCGTCCAGGGTCTGCTGGAGTGGTTGGCCATTCCCTATACCCATTCGGGCGTAAGGGCCTCGTCGCTGGCCATGGACAAGACCGCGGCCAAGGCGGCCTTTCAGGCGGCGGGGCTGCCGGTTGTGACCTCGGTCCTGGCGCGGCGCGACCAGGTGGCGGCGGCCCATATCATGCAGCCGCCCTATGTGGTGAAGCCCAACAACGAGGGATCGTCTGTCGGCATCTATATCGTCCATCCGGGCTCGAACGCGCCCCGCCTGGCCGAGACGATGCCCGAGGAAGTCATGGTCGAAACCTATGCGCCGGGGCGGGAACTGACGGTTGCGGTTCTGGGCGGCCGGGCCTTGACGGTGACGGATATCCTGACCCAAGGCTGGTATGATTACGACGCAAAATATGCGCCGGGGGGCTCTCGGCATGTGATCCCGGCGCAGGTCCCGGACGAAATCGCCGCGGCCTGCATGGATTACGCCCTGCGCGCCCATCGCGCCTTGGGCTGCCGGGGCCTGTCGCGCACCGATCTGCGCTGGGACGAGGCCCGCGGGCTGGATGGCCTGATCCTGCTGGAGACCAACACCCAGCCCGGCATGACGCCGACGTCGCTGGCCCCCGAACAGGCGGCCTATTGCGGCATCTCTTTCCCCGCGCTGTGCGCCTGGCTGGTGGAGGATGCCTCGTGCAATCGCTAGGCCGCGCCATCCCCCTGCGTCGCGACCCGGCGCCGTCCCGTTGGGCCTACCGGATGCAGCGCCTGTGGCTGACGCCGCTGTTTCGGGCCGGGATGCGGGTGGGGCTGCCGGTCTTTGTCGTCGTGCTGGTGGGTGGCGTCTATCTGTCCGACACCGTGCGGCGCGAGAATATGGGCGCGATGATCGCTACGATGCGCGACAAGGTGGCCGAACGCCCGATCTTCATGGTCAAGCTGTTGTCGATCACCGGCGCCTCGCCCGAACTGGCCGATGCGGTCCGCGCCCGGCTGGATGTGAAATTGCCGCAAAGCTCGTTGGACCTGGACCTGGATGCAATCCGCGAGGCGGCGGAGCGTCTGGATGCGGTGCAAGGCGCCGTGGTCCGCCTGGGCGCCGCCAATGTGCTGGAGGTCCAGATCACCGAGCGTACCCCCGCCTGGGTCTGGCGGTCGGAAGCCGGGCTGATGATGCTGGACGCTTCGGGCCACCGCATCGCCGGCCTGACCACGCGCGCCGACCGCGCCGACCTGCCGCTGGTCGCAGGCCAGGGCGCCGATACCGCCATCCCCGAGGCGCAAGCGATCCTTGCGGCCTCTCCTTGGGCCAAGCGTGTCCGCGGTCTGGTCCGGGTTTCGGATCGGCGCTGGGACATCGTGCTGGACCGCAACCAGACCGTGCTTTTGCCCGCCCATGACCCGGTCGCCGCCGTCCAGGCCCTGGCCAGCCTTGACCATGCCGAAGACATTCTTTCCCGCGATTTGACCGCAATCGACATGCGCAACCCGGATCGTCCGGTGCTGCGCCTTACCCCCTATGCCCTTGATGCCCTGCGCACGCAGGCCTCTGATATGCCGGAGCCCCAACTATGACCGATCTTTACCAGGCCCAACGTGCCATGCGGAACATGCGCCGCGCTGCCCTGCAACGCGGCGTGGTGGCGATCCTTGATGTGGGCACCTCGAAAATCGCCTGCCTGATCCTGCGCTTTGACGGGGTCGAGGATCAGGCCGAAAGCGATGGCATGGGGTCGATGGCCGGTCAGTCGAACTTTCGGGTGATCGGGGCGGCCACGACCAAATCGCGGGGCGTGCGGTTCGGGGAAATCAGCGCCATGAACGAGACCGAACGCGCCATCCGCACCGCCGTTCAGGCCGCGCAAAAGATGGCGAATGTGCGGGTCGATCACTGCATCGTCTGCTTTTCGGGCGGCGAGGCGCGCAGCTATGGCTTGGCTGGCGAAATCGTGCTGGAAGACGGTGTGGTCAAGGACAGCGACGTGGGCCGCGTTCTGGCCGCCTGCGATCTGCCCGACATCGGCGAGGGGCGTGAGGTCATCCATGCCCAGCCGGTGAACTTCGCGCTGGATCACCGCTCGGGTCTTGGCGATCCGCGCGACCAGATCGGCAACCGTCTGGCTTGCGACCTGCATCTTCTGTCGGTCGATGCTTCGGTCGTGCAGAACCTGTTGCATTGCATCAAGCGCTGCGACCTGGAATTGGCGGGCATCGCCTCTTCGGCCTATGTGTCCGGCATTTCGGCCCTGGTTGAAGACGAGCGCGAATTGGGCGCCGCCTGCATCGACATGGGCGGCGGGTCGACCGGCATCAGCTTTTTCATGAAGAAACACATGATCTTTGCGGATTCGGTGCGGTTGGGCGGCGATCACGTCACCAGCGATATCGCGCAAGGGTTGCAAGTGCCCTTCGCGGTGGCCGAACGCATCAAGACCAAGCACGGCGGGGTTCATGCGACCTCGATGGACGACCGCGAGATGATCGAGATCGGCGGCGACAGCGGCGACTGGGAAAAGGACCGCCGCCAGATCAGCCGGACCGAGCTGATCGGCATCATCCGCCCGCGTGTCGAAGAGATACTGGAACAGGTGGCCGAACGGCTGGAGGCCGCGGGCTTTGAAAGCCTGCCCAGCCAGCAAATCGTGTTGACGGGCGGCGCAAGCCAGATCCCGGGCTTGGACGGTCTGGCCAGCCGCATCCTGGGGCAAAGGGTGCGCATGGGGCGGCCCTTGCGCGTTCAGGGCCTGCCGCAAGCGGCCACGGGGGCGTCTTTCGCCTCGACCGTGGGCCTGTGCCTCTTTGCCGCCCATCCGCAAGATGAGTGGTGGGATTTTGACATTCCGTCGGAACGCTACCCGGCGCGGTCTTTGAAACGGGCGCTGAAATGGTTCAAGGACAACTGGTGAACGCTAATTGCGGTGGTCACCCCGAAATCCCGGGCCCTTATCGGCGTCAATCCCCATATTTTGTGGGGTTAGCGATGTTTTTTCGTGACCTTGGCCGCGCGCTTAGGTAGAATCACATTTAATGAGGCGTTTGCCATGGTTCTGGCGGCGCAAGTAACAGAGTAAAAGTCGCGAAACAGCGGCGGTGGCAAAGAAACGGCGGGACATCACATGGCTTTGAATCTGACGCTCGATAATGTGCATGAGGAACTGAAGCCGCGCATCACGGTCTTCGGGGTCGGCGGGGCAGGCGGCAACGCGGTCAACAACATGATCGAAAAGGCGCTTGAGGGCGTCGAATTCGTTGTGGCCAACACCGACGCCCAGGCGCTGCAGCAAAGCCGGTCCGGTCACAAGATCCAGATCGGGTTGAAAGTCACCGAGGGCCTTGGCGCCGGTGCCCGTCCCTCGGTCGGCGCGGCGGCGGCTGAAGAGTCGATCGAACAGATCGTCGATCACCTGGCGGGCGCGCATATGTGCTTTATCACCGCGGGCATGGGGGGTGGCACCGGGACCGGGGCCGCGCCGATCATCGCGCAGGCTGCCCGGGAACTGGGCGTGCTGACTGTCGGCGTCGTGACCAAGCCCTTCCAGTTCGAAGGCAACAAGCGGATGCGTCAGGCCGAAGAGGGCATCGAGGCCCTGCAAAAGGTCGTGGACACTCTTATTGTCATTCCGAACCAGAACCTCTTCCGTCTGGCGAATGAACGCACGACCTTTACCGAAGCCTTCGCCATGGCCGATGACGTGCTGTATCAGGGCGTCAAGGGCGTGACCGATCTGATGGTCCGTCCGGGCCTGATCAATCTGGACTTCGCGGACGTGCGCGCCGTGATGGACGAGATGGGCAAGGCGATGATGGGCACCGGCGAGGCCTCGGGCCAGGACCGCGCGGTTCAGGCGGCGGAAAAGGCGATTGCCAACCCGCTTCTGGACGAAATCAGCCTGCATGGCGCCAAGGGTGTGTTGATCAACATCACCGGCGGCTATGACCTGACGCTGTTCGAACTGGACGAAGCGGCCAATATCATCCGTGAAAAGGTCGATCCCGAGGCGAATATCATCGTCGGCTCCACGCTGGACCCGTCGCTGGATGGCGTGCTGCGCGTGTCGGTCGTGGCCACCGGCATCGACCTCAAGGCCCGCGCCGAAGCGCCGGTCCGTCGCCCCGTCGAACAGCCGAAAGCCGCGGTCGCCGCCCGTCCCGCGCCTCAGCCCGAGCCGATGCAACTGACCCAGCCGACCTTTGAGCCCAAGGCTTTTGAGGCCAAGCCCGAGCCGATCACCTTCCGCGCCCCCGAGCCGGAGCCCGAGATCGAAGAGGAAATGCCCGCCCCGGCCTATCGCCCGGCGCCGGAACAGCGCGCCGCCGCCGGGATGCGTGAGCCCGACGCCTCGACCTTCATCGCACCGCGTCCGCGCGCGATGGGCACGCCCTCGCCCGAGGCCATGGCGCGTCTGCAAGCGGCCGTGTCCAAGACCCCGGCGGCGCCCTCTGCGGCCCGCCCGACCGCGCCCGCGCCGAAACCCGCCGCAAAGCCCGTGGCCGAACGTCCGCGCTTTGGCATCGGCGGGCTGATCAACCGCATGTCGGGCTCTCATGCCGAGGCGGCGCCCGCGCGCCAGCAACCGGCCGTGTCCTACGACGAGGAAAACGAGCCCGCGACCGATCAGGACCGGATGGAAATCCCGGCCTTCCTGCGCCGCCAGGCCAACTGAACCTGACTTCACGAAATGTTACACCGGGGCGCCTTTGCGCCCCGGTTTTGTTTCATTTACAGGCGGTTCCGGCAAGTTTCAGGCCCTGTTACATTGAGTCATAAAGAGTGAGTTGTTTGTGCTGCAGCTGCATCCTAAACCCATTCGTAACAAGGGGCGATTCCGTCCCCAGATGTGGTAGATCAGAGGCGTGACCTTGCAGCATACGGTGAAGTCATCGGTGACGTTTGACGGGACGGGCCTGCACTCTGGCCAGCCTGTCCGCATGGTCCTGCATCCCGCCGCCCCTGACAGCGGCATCCGGTTCATCCGCACCGACATCCGCGACCTGGACCCCGTGGTCCCGGCGCGCTGGGATGTTGTGGTGCCCTCGGCGCTTTGCACCCTGGTGGCCAACGAGGACGGCGTGTCCGTCTCGACCATCGAACATATCATGGCGGCCTTGGCGGGTCTGGCGATCTGGAACGTCGAGATCCATATCGACGGGCCGGAAGTGCCGATCATGGACGGTTCCGCCGCGCCTTTCGTGGCCGGGATCATGGCCAAGGGCATCACCGCGCTGAATGCGCCGTCGCGCACCCTGCGCGTGCTGCGCGCCGTCGAAGTGCGCCAGGGCGAGGCCTGGGCCCGGCTGGAGCCCGCCTCCATGCTGGAAATCGACTTCCGCATCGACTTTGCCGAGCCCGCGATCGGCACGCAGTCGCGCGCCTTGAACATGGCCAATGGCGCCTTTGTCCGCGAGCTGTGCGACAGCCGCACCTTCTGCCGTCAGGCCGATGTCGATGCGATGCGGGCGCAGGGCCTGGCCCTGGGCGGCACGCTGGACAACGCCGTGGTCTTTGACGGCGCGCAAATCCTGTCCCCCGGCGGCCTGCGCCACGCCGACGAGCCCGTTCGTCACAAAATGCTGGACGCTTTGGGCGACCTCGCCCTGGCCGGCGCGCCCCTGATGGCACGCTATACCGGCAACCGCGCGGGCCATGCGATGACCAACCGCCTGTTGCGCGCGCTTTTCGCCGAAGGCGCGGTGGAACTGGACGATTGCGACGCCTTCGTCACTGGCAAGCTGCCCGGCATCGGTGTCCATGCCGGCGACTTGCACTGGTTGGCCTGAAAGATTGGCGGGCCCAAAGGAATGGCAGGCCTGAAAGGTCGAAAGCCATTTTGCGCCCGCCATTTTTCTATGCTAGGACGGGGCAAAGCAGGGGGCGAGGCCTTCGGTAAAGCAGAGGGCAGGGCCCTCGGGGTTTCGGGATTTGATACCGTGATGGCAGGGTTGAAGGCAGGTGCGGCAAAGGGTCTGGCCATGGGCGCGACCCTTGCGCTTTTGGTCGCCTGTGCAGCAAAGACACCGGAACAGCAGGATCTTTCGGCCTTTACCGCCGAAGAGATCTTTCAGCGCGGCGAATATGAACTCTCGGCCAAGACCAGCCCCAAAACCGCGATCCCCTATTTCCAAGAGGTCGAGCGGCTTTACCCCTATAGCGAATATGCCAAGCGCGCCTTGGTGATGCAGGCCTTTACCCTGCATCAGACCCGCCAATACGAAGAGGCCCGCGCCGCCGCCCAACGCTATGTCGACTTCTATCCCGCGGGCGAGGATATCGCCTATGCGCATTACCTTCTGGCCCTGTCCTATTACGACCAGATCGACGAGGTCGGCCGCGATCAGGGCCTGACCTTCCAGGCGCTGCAGGCCTTGCGCGTGGTGATCGAAGACTATCCCGACAGCGAATATGCCAAGTCGGCGATGCTGAAATTTGACCTGGCTTTCGACCATCTGGCCGCCAAGGACATGGAGATCGGGCGTTACTATCTGCGCGGCCGTCACTATGCCGCCGCGCTGAACCGCTTCCGCACCGTCGTGCAGGATTACCAGACGACGTCCCACACGCCCGAGGCGCTGTTGCGCATCGTCGAATGTTACATCGGCCTGGGTCTGCCCGACGAGGCGCAGACGGCAGGCGCGGTGCTGGGCTATAATTACCAAAGCTCTCCCTTCTATCAGGACGCCTTCAACCTGTTGAAAAAGCAGGGTCTGGCGCCCGAGGCCAAGGGGACCTCCTGGCTGTCGACGATCTATCGCCAGATGGTCAAGGGCGAGTGGCTGTGATGGTGCGTGAGATCACGCACCCTACCCAAGGCTGATATGCTCCGTTCCCTTGAAATCCGCGATGTGCTGATCATCGACCGGCTGGCGCTGGACTTCCTGCCCGGGCTGAATGTGCTGACGGGTGAAACCGGGGCGGGCAAGTCGATCCTGCTGGACGCTTTGGGCTTTGTGCTGGGCTGGCGGGGCAGGGCGGATCTGGTGCGCCAGGGCGCGGCACAGGGTGAGGTGACGGCGGTGTTTGACCTGTCGCCGGATCATGCGGCGCGGGGGGTCTTGGCGGCTGCGGGGATCGAGGCTGACGATGACCTGATTTTGCGCCGGGTGAACTCTGCCGATGGGCGCAAGACGGCCTGGGTGAACGACCGCCGCGTCTCGGGCGAGGTGTTGCGCGACCTGTCCGACGTGCTGGTCGAACTGCATGGCCAGCATGACGACCGCGGGCTTTTGAACCCGAGGGGCCATCGGCTGTTGCTGGATGCCTTTGCCGGGCTGGATCTTTCGGGTCTGCGGGCGGCCTGGACCGCGCGGCGGGTGGCCGAAAGCGCCTTGGCTGAAGCCGAGGCGCGGTTGACGGCGATCCGCTCCGAAGAGGAATGGTTGCGCCACGCGGTAGGCGAGTTGGACAAGCTGGACCCCAAGGCCGGCGAAGAGGCCAAGTTGGACGTCGAACGTCGGCTGATGCAGGGCGCCGCCCGCATCCGCGAGGATATCGCGCGGGCCCATAGCGTGCTGGCGCAGGGGGCAGAGCCTTCGTTGCAAGACGCGACGCGCTGGCTGGGCGGGGTCTCGGACAAGGCCGATGGCCGGCTTGAGGCGCCCTTGGCCGCCCTGGAACGCGCCATGGTCGAGCTGCAAGAGGCGCAATCGGGGGTCGAGGACTGCCTTGCCGCGCTGGACTTCAATCCCGCCACGCTGGAGGCCTGCGAAGAGCGGCTGTTCGCCATCCGCGCCATGGCCCGCAAGCATGGCGTCTTGCCCGATGACCTTGGCCCCCATGCCGACAAGCTGCGCCTGCGGCTGGAGACGTTGGACAGCGGCGAACGCGGCCTGATCAAGCTGCGCCAGGCGGTCAAGGATGCCGGGGCGGATTACGCGGCACGGGCCGCGGCGATGACGGCCGCGCGAGTTGCGGCGGGTGTGCGGCTGGATGCGGCGATGGCCGCCGAGCTTGCGCCTTTGAAGATGGAGCGGGCCGTGTTCCGCTCGGTGATCACCGAGGCTGCTCCGGGGCCGGATGGCGTCGATGAGGTGACATTCACCGTGGCGACCAACCCCGGCGCGCCTGCGGGTCCTTTGAACAAGATCGCCTCGGGCGGGGAACTCTCGCGGTTTTTGCTGGCGCTGAAGGTCTGTTTGACGGGCGGGACACCGGGTCTGACGATGATCTTCGACGAGATCGACCGTGGTGTCGGCGGGGCCACCGCCGATGCGGTGGGGCGCCGCCTGGCGGCTCTGGCCTCGGGCGCCCAGGTGCTGGTCGTGACCCATTCGCCGCAGGTGGCGGCCTTGGGGGGGCATCATTGGCGCGTGGAAAAGCGCGTGGTCGAGGGGATGACCCTGTCGACCGTGGTGGCCTTGTCTGACGTAGAGCGGGTCGAGGAAATCGCCCGGATGCTGGCAGGTGACGTGATTTCCGATGCCGCGCGTGCGGCGGCACGGGCGCTGTTGGGGTCATGACGCGGGGCCGGTGAAGCTTGGCCGGTGCAGCTATTCCGGTGCAGGTGTATCCGGGAGACCCCTGCGGCCTGACGGCCTTGGGGTCTCCCGGAGGACGCGGGGGGCTTTCGCCCCCCGCCCCCCCCAACCAAAAGGGCGCACGCGCCCCTTTGGAAACCCCGTGAATATTTCGGCCAGTATGAAAGCGGGGAACGGGTCAGGCGGCGCGATCAGGGCACGATGGCAATTTGGCCCCTTCATCTTTTCAAAAATATCCCCGCCGGAGGCGCAGCTTTCAAACTGCGATCAGCGCCCAGTTGACGGCGCGCCAGCCCTCGCGCGTGGCGACCAGCATGGCGGTCAGCTGACAGCCGATGCGGGGCAACTCGCGCCCCGCCTCATCCCTTGCGCCCGAGACGACATAGCGCTGGGTCAGGATCGCAGCGCCGGGGCCAAGAGCGCGCAGCCGCGCTTTGCCAGTCACCAGTTTCGCGCCGGCAAAGATGCCTGCGAATTCCCCAGCCATGATCTGCTGAGCCTCATGCGCACCCTCGGCCACGGCCCCGGTCAGCGTCACGACATCGGCATCCGCGGTCAGCCAGGCGGCGATCGTCGCGGCATCTCCCTGGCCGAAGGCCGTCGCGAAAAGCTTGGGCAGGTCTTCCGGGGTCATTGCGCGGCCTTCGCAAGAAAGGGGACAAGGTCGCCATAGCCGGTGAAGCGGCGTTCATAGGCCAGGCCAAGGCGCGCGGCGCAGTCCTGCGCCTTGGCATCCAGGGCCGGATCATCGGTCTGCGCCTGATAGACCAGCTTGGTGTAATGGCCGAAATACATGTCGCGAAGTTGCGGGTGCCGGTCCAGCCCCATGGGCCGCCAGACAAAGGCGTCGAACTGCCGCACCAGGAAATCGGTCAGGTAAAAGGCGGTGAACTCGGTTTCCGAGAGTTCCGCAAAGGCCGCGTTGCCTTCAAAAAACGAATAACAATGGGGCCCTGCAATCATCTCGACGCCCAGTTCCTTGCACTTTTCCTGCAATTGACCGCCGGTGCCGCAATCGGCGTAAAGGACGAAGATCCGCTCATGCGAGGCGGCCCGCACAGCCTTTTCGACCTCGGCCGTGATCTTGTCGGGGTAAAGATGCAGCTTGGCCGGCAGGCATTGCAAGTCCAGGTGATCCCAGCCATTGGCGCGTTTCACCGCCAGAACCTCATGCGCCAAGGCGCCGCAGGCCAGAACCAGCACGCGGCCGCCGCTGGGGGCAAGGCCGGTTTCGGTCAGGGTAAGGTCATCTGGCAGGGGGGCGTTCTCCATGACCTACCATGACAAGTCTGGACCCAAAAGAAAACCCCGGGCACCCGACCCGGGGTTTTGGCGCTCTGTTTCAGCTGCGTAGCCCGGGGTATACCCCGGGGCCGAGGATCAGATGTTCGGCTGATTGTGCTTGCGCGCAACGAAGGCCTTGGCGGTTTCCACGGCCACGGCCGCATCGCGGCAATAGGCATCCGCACCGATGGCACGGCCGAATTCCTCGTTCAGCGGCGCGCCGCCGACCAGCACGATATAGTCGTCGCGCAGGCCCTTTTCCTTCATCGTGTCGATCACGACTTTCATATAGGGCATCGTGGTGGTCAGCAGGGCCGACATGCCCAGGATATCGGGCTGTTCCGATTCCAGCGCCGCCAGATAGCTTTCGACCGAGTTGTTGATCCCCAGATCCTTCACCTCGAAGCCCGCGCCTTCCATCATCATGCCGACAAGGTTCTTGCCGATGTCATGGATGTCGCCCTTGACGGTGCCAATCACCATCTTGCCCATCCGCGGCGCGCCGGTTTCGGCCAGCAGCGGCTTGAGGATGAACATGCCACCCTTCATCGCATTGGCGGCCAACAGCACTTCGGGAACGAACAGGATGCCGTCGCGGAAGTCGGCGCCGACGATGGTCATGCCGGCGACCAGCGCCTTGGTCAGGACGTCATAGGGCGTCCAGCCGCGTGCGATCAGGATGTTGACGCCCTCTTCGATCTCTTCCTTCAGACCGTCGTAAAGGTCGTCATGCATCTGCAAGACCAGCTCGTCGTCAGAAAGTTCAGAGAGGATGATTTCGTCGTCGTCGGCCATGGGTCTGCTCCTGAAAGCGTTTGGCAAGTGATGGGGCCTGAACGCCCCACACACTATTCCCTTACCGACATGCCCCGGATGAAAGCCGACAGCAAGGGGGTTTCACCTTGGAATAGCGCGGGTTTCTTGACAAGAGGTCAAGGGGAATGTGCCTTTTGCCCCCTTGGCGTTGTTCGCCTTGTGTTCTAATCTTGATCCATGGAAACCAAGGCCGCCACCATCCTGCCGGGCCAGAAGCTGCGCGCCCGTGGCGCCGCAAGCAACGCTGTGGGCCGCTATGAAGGCGCCCTGCGCCTGGCCTATGACGACGGTTGGGACATCCCCCACGACGAGCGCCTGGTGCGCACAGAGGTGCGCATCGAAAATCCCCGTTCGGCCATCACCTACAACCAATCCCCCGACCTGCCTTTCGACCGGTCGATCAACCCTTACCGCGGCTGCGAACATGGCTGCGTCTATTGCTTTGCGCGCCCCAGCCATGCCTGGCTGAACCTCTCGCCCGGCCTGGATTTTGAGACGAAGCTTATCGCCCGCCCCGGCATCGGCGCTGTGCTGGACCGCGAGTTGCGCGCCAAGACCTACCGTCCCGCCGTGATTGCCCTTGGCACCAACACCGATCCTTATCAGCCGATCGAGGCCGAGCATCGCGTGATGCGCGAGGTGCTGGAGGTGCTGATGGCCCATCGCCATCCCGTAGCGATCACGACCAAGGGCACGCTGATCGAGCGTGACCTTGACATCCTGGCCCCGATGGCAGCGCAGGGCCTTTTGCGGGTGGGCATGACGGTGACAACGCTGGAGGACGATTTGTCGCGTCGGATGGAGCCCCGCGTGCCCCGCCCCGCCCGCCGGCTGCAGACGATCCGGCGGCTGACCGATGCGGGGGTGCCGGTGCGGGTCATGGTCTCGCCCTTGATCCCGGGCCTGTCGGATCACGAGCTGGAGCCGATCCTCCAGGCCGCCAAGACGGCAGGCGCCGTCGCTGCCAGCTGGATCCATTTGCGCCTGCCGCTTGAGGTCTCGGGCCTGTTTCAAGAGTGGCTGGCCCAGCATTACCCCGACCGCGCCGCCAAGGTCATGGGCCGCGTCCGAGAGTTGCATGGCGGCAAGGAGTACGACGCGGCCTTTGGCCAGCGTTTTCGCGGGCAGGGGCTGTGGGCCGATCTGATGCGCAAGCGGTTCAAGGTGGCGACGGAAAGGCTTGGCCTGAACCCGGACCTGCCGCCGCTGCGCTGCGACCTTTTCCGCCCTCCGACGGGGCAGGGCGCGCAAATGGGCTTCGACCTCTAGCCCGGGGCAATCTCGTGGCTGCCCGAGCTTGGCGAAGCCCGCCGGGAGAGGTCTGGAGAGGGCAGCGCCCTCTTCAGCCGGGGCCGCCGCGCGGGCCGAGGGCTTGCCCGAGGCCCCCCGGTTCCGAAATCGCAACCGGTAAAAGGACACCCGGGGCGTTTCCCCCGGGCCAGGCTGCTTGTCCAAAGCGCCAATCCTGCGGCGAAAGTCTTGGCGACCTGTGGCCTTACCCCCTGCGGCGACGCTCGCGCTTTTCGGGACCATTGCCATCCGTGCCATCGCTTGCGGACGAAAACGCCCCCAGCTTGGCCTGGATATCCTCGGCCGTCGGCGCAGGCCCGCGCGGCCGTGTCTCCAGCGCGTGGCGCATCGCGGCCAGATGTTCCGGCATCGTGCCGCAGCAGCCGCCGATGATCTTGACGCCCGCATCCCGCGCCAGGACCGCATATTCGCCCATCAACTCCGGCGTGCCGTCGTAATGGATATGGCCCTCGTGATACTTCGGGATGCCCGCATTGCCCTTGGCGATCAAGGGCCGCGTGGTCCCGGTGGCCGCAAAGCCCAGCACCGTCCGCATCAGGTCCGAGGCCCCCACGCCGCAATTGGCGCCAAAGGCCAGGGGCGGCACGGCCATGCCCTCGACCTTCTTGGCCAGATCGGCCGAGGTGATCCCCATCATCGTGCGCCCGGCCGTGTCAAAGCTCATCGTGCCGGCCCAGGGCAGGCCCACGGCTTGGGCTGCTTCCGCGGCTGCGGCATATTCCTCAAAGGCCGACATGGTCTCGATCCAGGCGACATCGGCACCGCCGGCCTTCAGACCTTCCATCTGCTCGGTAAAGATCTCCACCGCCAGCGCATGGGTCATGGTCCCCATCGGCTGGAAAATCTCGCCCGTAGGTCCGACCGACCCCGCGACCACAACCACCCGCCCCGAGGCATCGGCGATCTCGCGGCCCAATTCCGCTGCCACCTTGTTCAGCTCGTGCACGCGACCTTGGGCCTGGTGCAGCTTCAGCCGCGCCGCATTGCCGCCGAACGTGTTGGTGAGAAAGATATCCGATCCGGCATCCACCGCGGCCTTGTAAAGCTTGCGGATGTTTTGCGGCTGATCGGTGTTCCAGAACTCCGGCGGCTCGCCCGAGGACAGGCCCATGTTGAACAGGTTCGTCCCCGTGGCGCCATCGGCCAGAAGCCAGTCACGGGTGGACAGAAGTTTGGACAAAGCATCCATGGAAGGCCTCCGGGGAAGGCTCCAGGTCACGCCCGGAGCGGCGGATAAAGGCTCCGGGTCAAGCCCGGAGCGGCGGGGGAATGTGACGGGCGGCGCGCGCACCACCATCGGGCGCGCCGCAACCCAGACGCAAAGCCGCCCCGGGGCCAGGCCCGGGGCGGCTCTGGTGTCAGATTTCGCCCATCAACTGGGCTTTGGCCACCGGCAGCATCTCGGCCATCTTGCCGCGGATCTGATCGGCCGAGGCCTTGTCGCCCAGGTCGGCGGACAGTTTGCGGACGACGTCTTCGATGCCGGCCTCTTCGAAATCAGCACTGACGACTTCGACCGCATAGGCGGCCGCGTCATCGCCCGATTTGCCCAGCAGTTCGGCCGCCCAAAGGCCCACCAGCTTGTTGCGCCGGGCCTCGGCGCGGAACTGCATCTCGGCATCATGCGCGAACTTGGATTCGAAAGCGTTCTCGCGGTCGTCAAAGGTGGTCATGGTCAGGCCCCTTGGTTGCATGTTTCCCCTCATATGCCCGCGCGCGGGCTTTCCTGCAAGGGGCGGGCTTTTCTGCACCGAGGTCTTTCCCGCACCGAGAGGCTTTCTCGCCGGGGGGGCTTTCCTGACGGGGGGAGCTTTCCTGCCGGGTCTGACGCCCACACCTTGCCGCGCCTTGGCCCTTCGCGTATAGCCCAAACCGAAAGGGTTCCGCATGCCGGGGCCCCAATGGTGTTTCGGGATACATATGGCACGGCGCAAGAAGGTCTATGAGGGCAAGGCGAAGATCCTTTACGAAGGTCCCGAGCCCGGCACCCTGATCCAGTATTTCAAGGATGAGGGCGTTCCTGGCCCGTCTTCCGAGGAATCGGCCACCTTCGAAGGCAAGGGGGTCTTGAACAACCGCCTGTCCGAATTCTTCATGGCCGGGCTGAATGCCATCGGCGTGCCCACCCATTTCATCCGCCGCATCAACATGCGCGAACAGCTGGTGCGCGAGGCCGAGATCATCCCGCTGCAAGTCGTCGTGCGCAACTTTGCCGCCGGAGACCTCTCGAACCGCTTGGGCATCCCCGAGGGCACGCCCCTGCCGCGGCCCATCGTCGAATATTATTACAAGGACCCGCGGCTGAACCTGCCGCTGGTGTCCGAGGAACATATCATCGCCTTTGGCTGGGCCAGCCAGCAGGACCTGGATGATATCATCGCGCTCGCCCTGCGGGTCAACGACTTCCTGTCCGGCGTCATGCTGGGCGTGGGCACCCGTCTGGCCGATTTCCGGCTGGAGATCGGGCGGATCTGGGATGGCGACTTCATGCGGCTGATCGTCGCTGACGAGCTGTCGGCCGACAGCTGCCGCCTGTGGGACCTGCGCCGCCCCGAGGGCGCGCCCGGTGCCGAGCCCGGCCCCATGGCCGATGTCTATTCCGAACTGGCGCGGCGCCTGGGGGTTCTGCCCTCGAACGTCACCCATGCGCCAAAACCCACCCTGATCAACTGAAAGGTTTGCCGATGAAAGCCCGTGTCACCGTCATGCTGAAAGCCGGCGTCCTGGATGTGCAGGGCGAGGCCGTGCGCCACGCCCTGGGGACCCTGGGCTTCGAGGGCGTCAACGGCGTTCGCCAGGGCAAGGTGATCGAGCTGGACTTGGCCGATCAAGACAATGCCGATGAGGCGGTCAAGACGATGTGCGAAAAGCTGCTGGCCAATACGGTCATCGAAAGCTACCGCGTCGAGATCCTGTAAGCCAGGCAGCCTTGCCCGAAAGGCCCCCCGCGTGGGGGCCTTTTGTTTTGCGGTCACGGGTTTCGCTGGGGGCCTCTGCCCGCTAGGCTGCGGCCAAAAGGAGAGCCCCATGAGAGCCGCCGTCCTGCGCGCATACCGCGCCGACCTTAGCCTGGAAACCGTCCCCGATCCGGTCTGCGAAGCCGATGGCGTGGTCCTCAGGGTCCTGTCCTGCGGGATCTGCCGCAGCGATTGGCATGGCTGGGTTGGCGAACACGCCCGCGTCAAGCCGGGCGCCATCCCGGGCCACGAATACTGCGGCGAGGTCGTCGAGGCCGGCCCCCTGGCCAAGTTCCGCGTCGGAGAGCGGGTGATCGCGCCCTTTATCCTCGCCTGCGGAGAGTGCCCCGAATGTCGCTCCGGCCAATCCACCACCTGCGGCAACCAGCGCGTGCCGGGTTTTGGCGAGCCCGGGGCCTATGCGGAATTTATCTCGGTGCCGCGGTCGCATAACCTGGCCTTGTTGCCGGAAAGCCTGTCTCCGGCGCTGGCGGCGGGCTTGGGATGCCGCGTGACCACGGCCTATCACGCGTTGACGGGGCGGGCGGCCCTGCAGGCGGGGGAGTGGTTGGCGATCCATGGCACGGGCGGGGTTGGGCTCTCGGCGCTCTTGATCGGGCGGGCTTTGGGGGCGCGGATCATCGCGGTGGATGTGGTGCCCGAAAGGCTGGAACACGCCCTTGGGCTGGGGGCAGAGTGCGCTTTCGACGCCCGGGATGGCGATGTGGCAGAGGCGATCCGCGAGGCGACCCGGGGCGGCGCCCATGTCTCGCTGGAGGCTTTGGGGATACCGGCCACGCTGAACGCCTCGATCGACTGTCTCAGGCCGCTGGGCCGCCACATCCAGATCGGGATGCCGACGGGGCATCATGCGAAGGTCGAGGTCAATATGCTGGCGGTCTATATGAAACAGCTGTCGCTGTTTGCCAGCCGGGGGATGCCGGCCTGGCGCTATCCGTCGCTGCTGTCGCTGATCGAGACGGGGAAGGTCGACGTCCGCCCCATCGTGGCGCGGCAGGTGGCGCTGTCCGAAGCAAGCCGCGAGCTGCGCGCCTTTGACGGCCCGATGCCGCCCGGCGTGGCGGTGATCACCGACTTCGCGGGGTGATCGGGGGTGATTGGGGGGTGGCCAACTACGGGGGGCCCGTTAACGGGGGCCAAGGGGGCCTCGGGCAAAGCCCTCGGCCCGCGCGGCGGCCCCGGCCGGAGCGGGCTTCGCCCGCTCCGGCGCGCTGGACCTGACAGGTCTGGTGCGCGGTTATGGCGCAAGGGTGAGTGTCTGGACCAAATCGAAAGCCATTGCGGAGCCGAGGCAGGGGGCGCTGCCCCCGAGGCCTTGCGGCCTCTCCCCCGGGATATTTGGGTCAGTATGAAAGCGGAGGGCGGAGCGTCGCTTGGCAGAGGCTGGGTCATGATCCCCAAGGCCCAATCCCCAGGGTTCCCAACGGCATGATACCCGAGGGGGCAAGTCGGGTGTCTTGCATCGCATAGGCCCCAAGCATGTTCCCCCAAGCGCGGACAAGCGGCTGATGGCCCGCCCCCCCTGCGGTCTGCTGGATCTGTCCTTCCCTTGCGCTTTCACACGGACGCAAATATTCCCGCCGGAGGCCTCTGAGCCGCAGGGCGTCCGCCCGCAGGCGAGGCAAAGGCTTGCGCGCCAGCGCTCGTTTGAGTCAGCGTTTGATGGCGGGGTCGCCCTTGGGCAGGTGGTAGAACCCGTCGGCTGCGAGGCTTTGCCAGGCGCCCTGCGTGCCGTCCGGCCAGATCACCCGGACCTCGGCCGCCTCTGCCGCCCCCAGCCCGAAGTGGCGCCAGCCGATCTGGCCGCCGCCCTGGCCGCCGCCCACCGTCAGCTCACGCCTCTGCACGCGTTCGCCCACCCTGACCTCGATCCAACCGCCCACCGCGTCGCGGTTTGCCCCCGGCGCCTGGGGCGCCAGCATCAGCCAATGGCCCAAGGGCGCGCCCGCCGTATCCGAACCGGTGTTGCGCCAGACCTCGGCCCCGGCGTTGCGATTGGCCGCCACCAGGTCCAGCCGCCCGTCGCCATCCAGATCGACCACCGAACCGCCGCGGCCTTGGCGCATCGAGGCCACGCCCGCGCGGTCGCCCGCCTCGGTAAAGCCCGTATCGCCGCCCAAAAGCAGGTTGTTCGGGTCATCCTTGGCGAAATCCGGCATGGCCGAGACATTGCCCTTCACCACGTAAAGATCGACATAGCCGTCGTCGTTCACGTCCTGCAACTCGGCGTGCCAGCCGGTCGAGGGGCGCGCGTCCCCGCCGACATAGGGCCGATGCGCCGTGGCGCCCAGGCCAAAGGCCACGTCCTTGAACTGCGCCTTGCCCGGGCCATCCGCCAGGGTCTGCAGCTTTTGATCGGCCATCGAGGTCAGGTAGTAATCGGGGTAAAGATCGCCGTTCACATCGGCGCTGGCGATGCCCATGCCCCAGATTTTCAACGGTTTCCAGCCCTCGTCGGGGCCATAAAGCCGGGGCTCCGCCTCCAGGTGCCACAGCTGTTCGGTGCCGCCCTTGTAGTATTCCCGGTCGTTGGACACCCGCAGACTGGGCCGCCCCGACAGGTTCCAATCGGTGAACAGCATCGACAGCGCGCAGAACGCGGGCTTCAACGCGAGGGGGGCGGCAAACCCCTGACCCTTGGGCCGGTAAAGCCGGTTTTCGGTGCAGGACCCCCAGGGGAAGGCCTCTTCCTTGCGGTCGATATAGCTGCCGACGGCCAGGGTCGGCCAGGTGGCCCCCGGCTCCCAGGTGGCGGCAAATGCGGTGGACCACAGGTCGCCGCCGTCAAAGCCCCAGGCCTCGTTGGCGCGTTGGAACTGACACTCCCCCAGGCCGCGCATCACCAGATCCTCGCCAGACCGCAGGACGACCAGGTCCATCACCCCGTCGCTGTCCACGTCCAGCGGCCAGGCGCCCGTCACCCGATCGGCCTCCAGCCCCGAGACCTGCGGCGCAAAGGCCAGTTTGCCCGGCGTGCTTTGGTTCCGGTAAAGCGCCGCGGGCGATGTGCCGCCGGCAAAGAACAGCTCTGGCAGGCCGTCGCCCGAACAATCAAAGGCCGCAACCCCGCCGCCCACCATGAATTCCCAATCGCCCGTATAGGCATGGGCGATCCCCGATGTCGCGGTCTGGTCTTGAAAGACCGGCACCTGGGGTTCGGCCAGGGCGGGGGCCGCCAGCGTCAGGGTCAGGATCAGATGCGCCTTCATGCCCGCGTCCTCAGGTTGACCGCGAAGCCGCCCACACAGGCGCCCAGCTTGGCGCCCTCGACGATGGCGGGGCGAAAGTGGATGCCGCCGTAAAGCCGCGAGATCCCGGCCTCGTCGGCGGCGGCCTGAAAGCTGGCAAAGCTGCGCGGGGGCACGCCGTCGGGCGTCGGGCTTTGGTCGGCAAAGGCGTAGTCCGGCCCGAACAGCGCGGTCAGCACCCTGGCCCCCGCCGCCGATTGCACCGAATGGCCCGAGGGGTATTCCGGGAAGGGCGGGGTGTTCAGCAAGGGCGTCCAGGCCTTGTCGATGACCTTTTGGATATAGGTGATCGGTCGGACCGTATTGAACCGGTATTTCGCGGCCCAACAGGCAATGAAAGCATCGGCCTGGCCGATCCCCATGCGGGCCAGAGCCTCGACCCGGGCGGTCAGGTCCAGGCCGCGCTCTTCGGCCACCTGCAGCAGGATCGCCACCCAATGCCCGGGAGGCGTCCAAGTCAGCATGGCGTCATCGGACCAGAACCGCGCGATATGGGTTTGGTCTTGGGTCAGGGCCTTTGCGGTGTCATAGACCTCCAGCGCCTCGGTGTGGAAGGCCGAGCCGGGGTCCTCGGAATAGGGCGTGGGGTCGGCGATGCCGCAGGGCAATGCGACCATGTCGGTCAAAGCGGGCATGGCAAAGGGCCGGTTCCTGCCCCAGTCGGGCAGCAAGGGCGCCTGTTGCAGGGCAATCTTCGAGGTGGGCACCCATTCGCCCGGGGTCCCCTTGGGCGCCCAGCTCATCGGGAAGCCCTGGTTTGCGATGACCGCACCGCCATCGGTCGCAGCCCAGTCCAGAAGCGCCGCGCCAAGCCCCGCGCCCACGCTGCGGCTGGCCGCCACGACATCGGCCGCAACGCCCTCTGCCGCCTGTTCGGCCATCTTGGCGGTCATTGCGGCCATGGCGCGCTGGCCCGTAGGCCCGGTGTTGGAAAACAGCGCTGCCACAAGGGTTTCCAGCGCCCCGTTCAGCACGACGGCCGTGTCATAGCCCTGCCCCGGCGCGCGGTCGGGCAGGGTGGTCAGCCCGTTCAACTGCCCTGCCAGCGTCACAAGCCCGCGTCCGTCCGGAACCAGCGCCTCATAGGCGCCAACCCCCAACAGCGCCAAGGCGCGCGAGGCAACCGGAGGCGTCATCGTCGCCGTATGCCGCACCAGTTCCAGCGCCAGCCGATACCACGACGACAGGACCTTGGCCGCCGCTTCGTCGCGCGTCGCGGCCCGGGCCGTCGCCGTCAGGGACAGGACGGCAAGCGCCACGCTCCCGGTCAAAAAGCTCCGCCGTTGCATGGCTTACCCCTCCCAAGGTCCAGCGCCCTTTGCGGGTCATGCCGCGTTGGGACGGTTCATCGCGATATTGCACATCCGGCAAAGGCGCGAACCGAGCCGGGGTTTCCAAAGGGGCCCGGGGGCCCCTTTGGGCAGGGGGTGCGGGGGGCGCGCAGCCCCCCGCTTCCTCCGGGAGAAACCCTCGGCCGAAAGGCTGCGGGTTTCTCCCGGACCCCGCTTAGACGTAACGGTTCCACAGGTTTTCCAGCCGCTCTTGCCGGCCGGATTTCGGCTGGGGCTCCAGCCCCTCGGCGGTGACACGCGCCGCCGCCTCTTCCAAGGAGCCCTTCAGCATCCCCTGGGCCTTGTCCGAGTTCCACCCGGCATAGCGCGCCGCGCGGGCGGCTTCCAACTCGCCCGATTCCAGCAGCGCCGCCGCCGATTTCAGCGCCTTGGCGCAGGTGTCCATACCGCCGACATGGCCCAGCACCAGATCCTCGGCGTCCAAGGACTGCCGGCGGATCTTGCTGTCAAAGTTGGTGCCGCCGGTGCCCAGACCGCCCGCCTTCAGGACCTCATAATAGGCCACTGCGGTTTCGGGCACATTGTTTGGGAACTGATCCGTATCCCAACCCGATTGCAGGTCGTTGCGGTTCATGTCGATGGACCCCAACAGCCCAAGCGCCGCCGCCGTCGCCAGCTCGTGTTCGAACGAGTGCCCGGCCAGGAAGGCATGGCCGGTCTCGATGTTGCACTTCACTTCGTTTTCCAGCCCGAATTGCTTCAGGAAACCGTAAACCGTGGCCACATCATAGTCATACTGGTGCTTGGAGGGCTCTTGCGGCTTGGGCTCGATCAGGATCGTGCCCTTGAAGCCGATCTTGTGCTTGTATTCGACGACCTGTTGCAGGAAGCGGCCTGCGTGCTCACGCTCGGCCTTCATGTCGGTGTTCAACAGCGTCTCATAGCCCTCGCGCCCGCCCCACAGGACATAGTTGGCCCCGTTCAGCTTGTGGGTCGCATCCAGGTTCGCCTTCACGCTTGCCGCGGCATAGGCATAGACATCCGGATCGGGATTGGTGGCCGCCCCCGACATCCAGCGACGGTTCGAGAACATGTTGGCCGTGCCCCACAAAAGCTGGGTCTTGTGGGTCGCCTGCTTCTGGCCAAGGTAATCGACGATCTCGTCCAGGTTGCGCTTGCTTTCGGCAAAGGTTGCGCCTTCGGGGCGCACATCCGCATCGTGGAAGCAATAGAACGGCGCCTGCAGGATATCGAACAGCTCAAACGCCGCGTCGGCCTTCAGCTTGGCCGCTTCCATGCCGCCGTCAAACCACGGACGCTCCAGCGTGCGCCCGCCAAAGGGGTCGTGGCCCTCATAGGCCAAGGAGTGCCAATAGGCGACGGCAAAGCGCAGGTGGTCTTCCATGCGCTTGCCCATCACAACCTCGTCGGGGTTGTAATGGCGGAAGGCGAATTCGTTGGTCGAATCCGGGCCTTCGTATTTGATCTGCGGGATGCCTTTGAAGAAGTCGGTCATGTCAGTCCTATGGGGGCAAAGTTAGTGGGAAAGCGCCTGGATGGCCTTTTGCGCCGCGCGAAAGCGGGCGTGTCCGGCATCGAAGGCAGAGGTCAGGGCGCGGTCGGGCTCGATCACCCTGGCGATGGGGGGCATGGTGGCCACCTCGGCGCCAGCTCCGGTCGCGGCCATCAGGCCCAACCGTGCCGCACCCAGCGCGCCGCCGAAATCGCCCGCGACGGGCAGTTGCACCGGCACATCCAGCGCCGTGGCAATCAGCTTCAGCCAGTAGTCCGAACGCGAGCCACCGCCGACGGCCAGCACGTTTTCCAGCTTGGTCCCGGTGGCGGCCAAGGCGTCGCGGCTGTCACGGAAGGCATAGGTCACGCCCTCCAGCACGGCGCGGGTGCCTGCCGCGCGGTCGGTCTGATGTTCAAGGCCAAGTAGAGCGCCACGGATGGCGGCATCGTTCAGGGGCGTGCGCTCGCCGCCCAGATAGGGCAGGAACAGGCCCTTGCCCGGCGCCTGCAGGGGGCCAAGTTCGCCGGTCAGGGTGGCCGCGGTCTGCCCCACCAGCCCCGCATACCAGTTCAGCGCATCGGTGGCGGCCAGGATCACGCCCATCTGGTGCCAGGTGTTCGGCAAGGCGTGACAGAAGGTATGCACCGCCGTGGCAGGGTCCGGCTGATAGCCGTCATTGGCCGCAAACAGCACGCCCGAGGTGCCCAAAGACACAAAGGCCTGCCCCGCCTTGACCACGCCGACGCCCACGCCCGAGGCCGCGTTGTCGCCGCCCCCGCCCGCCACGACGACGTTCCCCATGCCCCAACGCGAGGCGAGTTCCCCGCGCAGCACGCCCGAAACCTGTGACCCTTCGACCAGCCGCGGCATCTGCGCCCGCGTCAGGCCAGCGGCGGCCAGCAGGTCATCGGACCAATCGCGCGCCCCGGTGTCGAACCAGGCGGTGCCTGCGGCATCCGACATTTCGCCCACATGTTCGCCCGTCAGCCACAGCCGCAGGAAGTCCTTGGGCAAAAGCACCATGGCAACCTTGTCCCACAGCGCGGGTTCATGCTTGCGCATCCAGGCGAGTTTCGGCGCGGTAAAGCCCGGGAAGACGATATTGCCCGTCACCCGGCGAAAGATCGGGTCGCCGTCCATTTCGGCGGCTTCCTCGTGGCTTCGGGTATCGTTCCACAGGATACACGGCCGCAGCACCTGATCGGACTTGTCCAGCACGGTCGCGCCATGCATGTGACCCGACAGGCCGATGCCCTTGACCGCGCCCAGGCCCTGCGCCGCCAGCTTGTCCAGCACGGTTTCGGCCGCCGCGATCCAGGACGAGGGCTCTTGCTCCGACCAACCCTCATGCGGGCGCTGGACGGTCAGGGGGGCGGTGGCTTCCGCCACCACCTTTTGGTTGTCGTCGATCAGGATGCCCTTCAAACCCGAAGTGCCAAGGTCCAGACCAATATACATCACGCAGCCTTTGCCGGTTTTTTGCCCAGGATGATCATGCCCAGGATGTCTTCGTCGGTAACGTCGTCGACCTTGACCGTGCCGACCAACTGGCCGTTCTTCATCACGGCGGCGCGGTCACACAGCTTCATCACCGAATGGATGTCGTGTTCGATCAGGAAGATGCCGATGCCTTGCGCCTTCAGCTCCTGGATCAGTTCCGCCACCATCTGCGTCTCATGCGGACCCAAAGCCGCGGTCGGCTCGTCCATGATCAGGATTTTCGCGTTGAAATAGACCGCACGCGCAATGGCCACCGACTGGCGCTGACCGCCCGACAGGGCAGACACGGGCACGTTGAACTTGCGGAAGTTCGGGTTCAGCCGGCCCATGATCTTGCGGGTCTCGGCCTCCATCCGGCTTTCATCCACAAAGCCCATGGAATTCACGATCTCGCGCCCCAGGAACAGGTTCGAGGCCGCGTCCAGATTGTCGGCCAAGGCCAGCGTCTGATAGATCGTCTCGATGTTTTGCGACCGGGCATCGCGCGGATTGGTGATCGTCACCTTCTCGCCGTTGATCAGGATCTCGCCCGCGTCGGCCTGATAGGCGCCGGACAGACACTTGATCAGCGTCGATTTCCCCGCGCCGTTGTGACCCAACAGGCCCACGACCTCGCCGGGATACAGGTCGATCGACACATGGTCGACGGCCTTGATGCCACCGAAGGCGATCGAGATGTCGCGCAGCTCGACCAGAGGCGTTCCACGATTTGAAGTGCTCATGATGTCGTCCCCTTACTTGATGCGTTTGCGGTAGAGGATGTCGAGATAGACGGCCAAAACCAGGGCCGCGCCGATCACGATTTTCCGGTAAGACCCGTCGCCAAAGCCGATCAGGACCATGCCGGTCTGCAAGGACACCAGGACCAAGGCCCCGATGATCGCGCCGTAAATGGTGCCGACGCCGCCCGCCAAGGATGTGCCGCCCACAACAGCCGAGGCGATGACGTAAAGTTCGTCCAGGTCGCCAAGCGCATTGGTGGCCGAATTCAACCGGGCCGAGGCGATGACGCCCGAAAGCCCCGCCAGCGCACCCATCAGGGCAAAGATCTTGACCGTCATGGCGCGGGTGTTGATGCCCGACAGGGCCGCAGCCTCGGGATTGCCGCCGATGGCAAAGACATAACGGCCGAACCGCGTGCGGGTCATCAGGACCGTCATGCCGATGGCAACCACCAACAGGATCAGCACCGGATAGGCGTAACCGTGGCTGATGAAGGCATCCGCCGGAACCTCTTGGCCCAAGGCGTCATAATATTGCTTCAAGATGCCCTTGGGCCAGGGATAGGCGTTCACCACCATCGTGGCGCCGATGATCAGGCCCAGACCCAGGGCGGCCATGAAGACCTCGGCCCAGACCGGGCGCAAGGGGAAGCCATGCAGCTTACGGTTGGCCCTGCCGTTCACGATCATCCACAAGACGCCCGCGCCCGCAATGGCAGCCACGATCCAGGACCCCGTGGCGCCGACCGCCCCGAAAGGCCCGCCGCCGATCAGCTGGAACGTCGCATCCACCGGCGAGATCGTCCGCCCATCCGAGGCCAGAAAGGCCACGCCGCGCCAGATCAGCAAACCGCCCAGCGTCACGATGAAAGACGGGATCGACAGATACGCGATCAGCCCGCCCTGAAAGGCCCCGATCAGCGCCCCCATGGCGATGCCGAAGATCACCGTCACAACCCAGATTGCCGGATGGCCCAGGCCCAGCCATTGCGGCAGCCACTCCACCTGCAACAGGCCCATATACATGCCCGTCACGCCGACGATGGACCCCACCGACAAGTCGATGTTGCGCGTGATGATGACCAGCACCATTCCCGTCGCCATGATGCCGATGGAGGCGGTCTGCACCGACAGGTTCCACAGGTTGCGCGGCGTCAGGAAGGACCCGTCGCCCAGCACGAAGACGCCGTAAAGGTGAAAGCCCACCCAGATCATGAACAGCGCGCCGACCATGCCGATCAGGCGGGGGTCAAGCTCTGTGGCACGCAAAAAGGCGGCGATGGGGCCGTCTTTCTCCTGGGTCTGCGGACGATGGGATGTGTCGGTCATGAGGATTCCATGATCAGGGGCCAAAGGCACCTTGGCTCACGGGTCGCAACCCGGAGACGGCAGGGCGGCTTTGGCCGGAAGGAGATCTGCAGCAGGCCCCCCAAGGGGCGGGCGCAAAGAAAAAGGCCGGCCCCCTGTTGGGGGACCGGCCCGAAGTCAGGCTTATTCGCAGCCCTTCACGCCGGCAGCAGCACCTTCGCAGGCCTGTTCCTTGGTGATGTGGCCAGCGTCGATCGCCAGGTTCACGGTGTCCTTGGTGATGGCGGTGGGGGTCAGCAGGATGGCATTCATCTCCACGCCCTTTTCGCCGTCCGCGAACTTGGTGGCACCCGCGATGGCGTCCAGCGCCACGCCGTCAGCCAGTTGGGCCGCGATCTCGCCGGCAGCCTTGCCGAGTTGACGCGAGTCCTTCCAGACCGACACGGTTTGCGTGCCACGGGCAACGCGGTTGATGGCCGCAAGGTCGCCGTCCTGGCCACCCAGCGGAACATTCAGGCCCTGAGCAGCCAAGGCCGCCGCAGCACCACCGGCCATGCCGTCATTTTCCGACAGGACAGCGTCCACCGCGTTGTTGTTCGCGGTCAGGATCTGTTCCATGTTCTTCTGGGCGTTCTCGGGCTTCCAGCCGTCCGAGTTCGCTTCGCCGACGATCTTGATCGTCCCGGCCTTCACGGCCTCACCGATCACCATTTCCATGCCAGCGCGCAGGAACTTGACGTTCGGATCGCCCGGGTCGCCCAGGATGATGGCATAGTTGCCATCGGGCTTGGCCTTCATGACTTCTTCGGCGATGATCTTGCCAACGCCGACGTTGTCGAAGGTCAGATAGAAGGTGCGGGCGTCTTCGATCAGACGGTCGTAACCGACGACCGGGATACCTTCGGCGGCGGCTTTCTCGATGGCCGGCCCGATGGCGTCCTTGTCCCAGGCGTTGATGATCAGCGCATCAACACCCTGCGCGATCAGCGCGTCGATGTCCGACAGCTGCTTTTCGGCCGAAGATTGCGCGTCGGCCGAGACATATTCGTCGCCCGCGGCTTCGATGGCGGCCTTCATGGCGGCTTCGTCGATCTTCCAGCGCTCTTCCTGGAACTGAGCCCAAGAGACACCGATCTTTTTGCCTTCGGCGAAAGCTGCCGTCGAAAGGCTGGTCGCCGCGAGCAGCGCGGCGAGAACTACTTTACGCATTACTATCCTCCCATGGATGTGGCCAAGCGCATGGCCGCCCCGCAGATTCGTCGGGGCATGAGGGACGTTGCCGTGAATAATTTCAGTTGTCAAAATATATTTGCCGCATCATTCTTGGGGTGACCGAAAAAGGGGCGGTTTTCATGCTGCGCTGCGGCAAATGTGGCAGGCATAATGACCGATCCCATGGGTTTTCGTTCAAGAGGTGAAGAAATGCGCAAGGCAGGCACAGAGCAGCGTTCGGGCTGTGGTCCGCTGATCACGCCCTGGTCCGAACAGATGCGGCCGCTCCGCCAGCAGGTCTTTGAACGCATCCGCGCGCATGGGTTGGTGCCGCGCGTGCAATTGGCCAAGGATCTGGGCGTCTCGCCCGCCTCTGTGACAACGATGACCCAGGAACTGATCGAGGCCGGCCTCATCGCAGAAACCGCGACCCCCGCCGCCGCAGGGCGCGGCCGTCCGGCGGTGGCCTTGGGGGTGCGGGCGGGGGCGCATGTCGTGGCGGGGCTGAAACTGTCCGACCGCGAACACACCGCCGTCGTGGTGGATTTCGCGGGCAACATGCTGGCCGATGACGCCGTCGCGCGTGAGCCGGGGCCTGCCACGCTGGACGCGCTTTTGACCTCGGTCGAAGAGCTGTTGGCCAAGGTCTGCGCCAAGGCCGGCATCGCGCCCGCGGCGCTGTCGGGCGTCGGCATCGGGGTTCCGGGCTTTGTCGATCATGCCGAGGGGATGGTGCATTGGTCCTCAACCCTGGTCGAGCGCGAAGTGCCCCTGGCCAGCGCGGCGGCGGCCCGGATCGGCTGTCCGGTCGCCATCGACAATGATGCGAACCTGGTGGCCCTGGCCGAGCTGTGGTTCGGCGCCGGGCGGGCCTTGGCCGATTTCGCGGTGGTGACGATTGAACACGGGGTGGGCATGGGCTTTGTCATGAACCATCGGATCTATCGCGGGGCGCAGCGTCTGGGGATGGAACTGGGCCACACCAAGGTGCAGCTTGACGGCGCGCTGTGCCGCTGTGGCCAGCGCGGCTGCCTTGAGGCCTATGTGGCCGACTATGCCCTGGCGCGTGAGGCGCTGACGGCGCTGAACCTGAACCACCGCCAAAGCCCCTCGATGACTGTGTTGCTGGAAAGCCTTTATCAGCACGCCAAGGCGGGCAACACGACGGCAAGGTCGATCTTTCGCCGGGCAGGGCGCTATCTGGCGATGGGGCTGGCCAATGTGGTGAACCTCTTTGATCCGGCGCTGATCATCCTGTCGGGCGAGCGGATGAAATACGACTACCTTTACGCCGCCGAAACCCTGGCCGAGATGCAGGACCTGGTGATCAACTCTGGCCGCCCCCGGCCGCCAATCGAGATCCACGCCTGGGGCGACCTGCTCTGGGCCCATGGCGCCGCAGCCCTGGCTTTGGGCGAGGTCAGCGACCGCGCCCTGGACGGCGCCCGCGAGATGGCGGCGCAATAGACCCGGGGTTTACCCCGGGCTACGCGGCGGGGCCAAAGCGCCAGCCCGACCAAGCCCAGCCCGACCAAGCCCAGCCCGACCAAGCCCAGCCCGACCAAGCCCAACGCGGCGAAAAGCGCGACAGTCTCCTTTACCTCGCAATGCGGCGGGGCAAACCTGCGGGCCGACCAAGCCCGGCGAAAAGCGCGACCGTTCCGTCTGCCACTCTCTCATTCATCTTTTCATAAATATCCCACGGGAGGGTCCGGGAGGGTGTGAAACCCTCCCGGGGCGTCCCCATGAGATTCGGGGAGGGTGTGAAACCCTCCCGGGGCGTCCCCATG
>NZ_JAPDGS010000007.1 GCF_025950525.1 Stagnihabitans lacustris
CGGAATTCGTCTTCGGTCAGCGAGCCATCCAGCCGCCGTTCCACCTGAGAGGTGAACTGCGCCACGCGGGAGGCGATGAAGGCTTCGTCGAATTCGGAATAGGAATACATGGCTTGCCTCTTTGGCGCGGGCTTTTGGGGAGATCCCGGGGTATGGGCCCCGGGCTAAGCGGATGTTCGGGTCGTGCCGGATGAGAACCCGGGGCTTGCGCGACGCTGCGTAGCCCGGGGTATACCCCGGGTTTATGTCAGATCGACCTGTTTGCCATGGGCATAGTTCGACGGGCCACGGGTGCGGAACTCTTCGCGGAAATGGGTGGGTTCGGGACCCTTCGCGCCGGGACGCGCATCGGCAAGGTAGGGGCCCACGACATACAGCGGCTGCTTGGCGGCAAGGGCCAGGAATTCGGCGGCCCGGGTCTCGTCCTCCAACAGCGCGGCTTCGTGGTGATGGGGCGTCCATTCGCCTGCCGCGTTCAGATAGACCACATCGCCTTCGCGCAGGCGGTTGGCGGTGACGACTTTGGGGGTGAAACGGCGGCTCATGGCAGGGCCTCTTGCAAGGAGAAGGACAGGGCTTCGCGGGGCGCGAGGCCGTAAAGGATGACGGCGGGGCCCGTGGCGCGGCTTGCTGCCTCGGGCAGGGTGGCCAGCGTGGCGGCAATCACGCGCTGATCGGGGCGCGAGACGTTTTCGACCAGCGTCACCGGGGTGGCGGGATCGGCGCCATGCATCATCAGGCGGCCCTGGACGAAGCGGGCGGATTTCTTGCCCATATAGATCGCCGCGACCTGACCCACGGCGGCCAGACCATGCCAATCCTGTTCGGCAAAGCCCGCCATGTCATGACCGGTGACAATCCGCACTTGGGCATTGCGACCGCGCCGGGTCAGGCTTTGCCCGATCTCGGCGGCGGCGACCGTGCTGGCGGTCAGGCCGGGCAGGATGGTGAAGGCAAGGCCATGGGCCTCTAGCGCCTCGATTTCCTCGTCCAGACGGCCAAAGATGCCGCAATCCCCCGCCTTCAGCCGCGCAACCCGCAGGCCGGCCCGGGCGTGCAGGATCAGCGCCGCATTGATCTCGGCCTGGGGGGTGTGGGCGCCAAAGCCCTCTTTGCCCATGTCGATCTTTTGCGCCGTGGTGGGGATCAGCGCCAGGATTTCGGGCCCGACCAGCCGGTCATGGATCACCACATCCGCCGCCTGCAAGGCCGCCAAGGCCCCCAGCGTCAGATGCGCAGCCGCCCCCGGTCCGGCACCGATGAAGGTGACGGGCGACAGCGCGCGGGGGGGCAGGTCGGTCATGGGCAGTCCCAAGGTTTCGCGGCGGCTTCTGTTGCGGCGGTATATAGAATAATTTCCCGGGCCTGCGCCATAGGCTCTGGACAATAAGGAAGTTCGTTTACTAGAGGTTTGCGGGCAGAATACGGTTCCGTGAAACCGGGGGGATTTGGAATGGCTGCCCAAGTGGACGAGTTGGACCGCAAGATCCTGGCCGAATTGCAGGTCGATGCCGAGCAGAGCCTGGACGAGATCGCCCGCAAGGTGGGATCGTCCAAGACGCCGGTCTGGAACCGGATCAAGCGGATGCGCGAGGCCGGGATCATCAAGCGCACCACGGCGATTTGCGACCCCGAGGGGCTGGGGTTGGAGGCCTGTTTCTTTGTCCTGGTGCGGACCTCGGAACATGAGTTGGGCTGGGAGAAGCGGTTCCTGGATGTCGTGCGTCGCCGCCCAGAGGTGCTGGAGGCGCATCGGCTGGCAGGCGACGTCGACTATATCCTGAAGGTCTGGGTGAAAAACGCCCGCGCCTATGACGCCTTTTACCAGGCGCTGATTGCCGAGGTGAAGATCTATAACGTCACGGCTTTGCTAAGCATGGAAGAGATCAAGATGACGACCGCGCTGCCCCTGTGAACGGCGCCTTTGCGGTGCTGTCGCAAGGTGGGTGTTTCGGCCAAATTGAAAGCAGCGGGTGTGTTTGTGCCGTGCGCAAGGGAGTATTTGGGCAAGTATGAAAGGGCGCGTCTGGGGTGATCCGTGCAGGCGGGGGGGCTTTCAGGTGGGGTTGGGCCTGGCGGCACGTGCCCATGGCGCCGGAAGGTGGCCTTTCAGGTGAGCCTTGCGCCTTGGCCGGTTGATTTGACTATGAAATCCAGCGTGGCATCGGCCAGGCTATCCAGCATCTCGGCGCCCTGGGTCGCGTTGAAGGAATGATCCATCTCGGCGATCCAGGATTGGTGCGGCCCCTTGTGGGCGGCCAGGTAAAGGTCGGCGGCCTGGGGGGCCACGGCCTCGTCCCGGGTGCCATGGGCCACGAAAAGCGGGCCGGGGTAATGGGCGACTTCCTCGGTCGGGCGGTTGTTCATCACGCCCTGGAAATAGGGGCGCTTCAGATGCACGGTCTTGCCCCAGGACAGGTCGACACGGTGCGGCCCGGGCTCGGCCAGGCCGCGCTGAAGCCCATCCGCCCCCAAAAGCCCGGCGAAGCTTTCGCGCGGATCGGCCACGGCGGCCCAAAGTGCGGTGGCGCGTGGTTTGTGGCTGCGGCCGGCGAAAGAGGCCGCGACCAGGCCGCCCTGGCTCCAGCCCAGCACGGCCAGGGGGGTGACGCGGGGGTCGTCCTCCAGCGCGGCCCAGGCGGCATGGGCATCGGCAATCTGGGATTCGTAAGTCGTATCGGCGAAATCGCCGTCAGAGCCGCCGCCAAGGAAGCTGCTGCCGCGGAAGTCGATGCGGAAGGAGGCCATGCCGCGCGCGGCCCAGCGGCGGGCGGTGCGGGAAAAGACGCCCTCACCCACTCCCGCGATCACCTGTTCGTCGCGCGACCCGGTAAAGCCATGCAGCATCAGCACGCAAGGCGCGGGCCCGCCCTGGGGCAGGCACAGCGTCCCTTGCAGGCGTTGGCCGGCCACGGTGGTGTTCAACAGCGTCTCGATCATTCCCATTTCCCTGAAAAACCCTCGGGGACCAACACATGGTCGCGCCCGAAATCCCGCGCCTGTTGCACCCCGCACAAAGCCAAAGTCGTGTCCATTTCCTTGTGGATGACGCTCAGGGCCTCGGTCACGCCCTGTTGCCCCATCGCGCCCAGCCCATACAGAAAGCTGCGGCCGATGAAGGTGCCATCGGCGCCAAGGGCCAGCGCCTTCAGCACGTCCTGGCCCGAGCGGATGCCGCCGTCCAGAAAAACCTGGGTCCGCCCCGCCACGGCCTGAACGATGCCCGGCAGCGCGCGGATGGTCGACAGCGCGCCATCCAGTTGCCGCCCGCCGTGGTTCGACACCAGGATCGCATCGGCCCCCACATCCAGCGCCGCAAGCGCGTCTTCGGGGTCAAGGATGCCCTTCAAGATCACCTTGCCGCCCCATTTGTCGCGCAGTTTGCGCACCTTGTCCCAGTCCAGCCGCGGGTCCAGGTTCTTGTTCGACCAATCGTTCAAAGCCTGCAGCGAATGGACCCCCTTGGCATGGCCCACCACGTTGCGAAAGGTCCGGCGATGGGTCCCCAGCATCTGCAGCGACCAGCGCGGATGCAAAGCCATATCCAGCAGGTTGCGCGGCGTCAGCTTGGGCGGGGCGGTCAAGCCGTTCTTGATGTCCTTGTGGCGTTGCCCCAGGATCTGCAGGTCCAGCGTGATGACCAGCGCATCACACCCCGCTTTGCGTGCCCGTTCGATCAGGCCATCGACGAAATCTTCGTCCTGCATGACGTAAAGCTGGAACCAGAAGGGGGCGCGGGTCGCCTCGGCCACGTCCTCGATCGAACAGATGGAAAAGGTCGACAGGGTGAAGGGCACGCCGAAATCGCGGGCGGCCAGCGCGGCCTTGATCTCTCCGTCCGCCGCTTGCATCCCGCAGGACCCCACAGGCGACAGCGCCACCGGCATCACCGGCATCCGGTCCAGCATCGGCATGGCGGTGCTGCGGCCCGACAGGTCGCGCGCCACGCGTTGTCGCAGGCGGATGCGGGCAAAGTCGCTTTCGTTGTCGCGCCAAGTTTGTTCGGTGTAACTGCCGCTTTCGCAATAGTCCCAGAACATCCGCGGCACGGCGCGGCGGTGCATCTGGCGCAGGTCTTCGATACAGGTGATCGGCGGCATCACAGGGCTTTCGCAAAACGGCGGTCGGGGACGATCCAGAGCGCGGCCACCAGGGCCACGATCCCCAGCGCCACAAAGGGCTGAAAGGTCGAGACCACCAGCGCCCCAAGGTAAAGCGCAAAGGACACCTTGTCCTTGACCCCCTTGGCGATGGCCCGAGCAAAGGCGCTGTCACGGCCATGCTGGGTCAAAAGCGCCACCTCCAGCAGCAGATAGGACAGGGCGCATAGCAACAGGTCCAGGCAATAGACGAAGACCGTCACCGGGGCGAAGTCGTTTTCCCCCATGAACCCCGTGGCAAAGGGCAAAAGCGACAGCCAGAACAACAGGTTGAGGTTCGCCCACAGCACCCAGCCGCCGACATGAGAGACGGCGTGGAACATGTGGTGATGGTTGTTCCAATAGATGCCGACGTTCACGAAGGACAGGGCATAGGACAAAAAGACCGGCAGCAGGGGCAGCAGGGCTGACATGTCATGGCCATGCGGGATCTTCAGCTCCAGCACCATGATCGTGATGATGATGGCGATGACGCCGTCCGAAAAGGCCTCGATCCGTCCCTTGGTCATGCGGCACCCCCGAGGACCAGATTGACCGGGAAGGCGTGGTTAATCAAGCCTCTCTACCGCGGTGATCCTTGCGGCCTGGCCCATCAGGATTGCGCCCTGTTTCACGGTCCAGATCGTCGCCCTGATGCGGAACCGCCGCCCCTCGGTTGATATCCTTATGCCGCGGTAGTCGCTGACAAAGCCCCGGTCCGCGGCCTCGGCCAAATAGCGGCTGCGGTCGCTTTGGATCGAAGGGTCGTCCTCGGCGGACAGGCGCGAGGGCAGGGCGGTGAAGCGCGCCCAATCGGTCTCCCACAGGTCCAGAGCCGCCGGATTGGCCCAGCGAAAGACCGGGTCGGCCTGGGTGCCATGGGAGACGATGGGGCAGGGGTCCTGCCAGGGTGAAATCACACCCCCCGTCAGCGCCAGATGGCTTGCGGCCAGGATCGCCGCATAGCCGGGGTCCGGATCAGCCCCCGTTTCACCCTTTGTGCGCGCCATCGGCCAGCGATTTGACAAAGGCCAGGACCTCGGCCGCGGATTTGCCCTCGCCGATCTGCTTGACGATGGCAGAGCCCACGACACAGCCATCGGCAATCGCAGCGATAGATTGCGCGCTTTCGGGGGTGTTGATGCCAAAGCCCACGATGACCGGCAGGTCGGTCGACCGCTTGATCCGGGCGACTTCGGGGGCCACGTCCTCGGGGCGGGCGGCGGCGGCCCCGGTGATCCCGGTGATCGAGACGTAATAGACGAAACCAGAGGTGTTCTGCAGCACCTTGGGCAAGCGTTTGTCATCGGTCGTGGGGGTGGCCAGCCGGATGAAGTTCAGCCCGGCCTTTTGCGCGGGGATGCACAGTTCGTCGTCCTCTTCGGGCGGCAAGTCGACGATGATCAGCCCGTCGATCCCGGCCGCCTTGGCCTGGGTCAGGAAAAGGTCCACACCGCGCGAATAGATCGGGTTGTAGTAGCCCATCAGCACGATGGGCGTCGTGTTGTCACCCGTCCGAAAGGCGCGCACCAGGGCCAGCGTCTTGTCCAGCGTCATGCCGCCTTCCAGCGCGCGTTGACCGGCCAGCTGGATCGTCGGGCCATCGGCCATCGGATCGGTGAAGGGCAGGCCCAGTTCAATGACATCGACCCCAGCGCCCGGCAGGCCCTGCATCACGGCCAGGGTCGTGGCCTCATCGGGGTCGCCCGCCATGATATAGGTGACGAAGGCCTTTTTCCCCGCAGCCTTCAGGCTGGCGAATTTGGCGTCGATTCGGGTCATGATTGGCCTCCCAATGGTCTTTGGCCACAGGGTTTGCACGCGGGCGACGCGAAAGGCAAGGCGCAGGCGGGCTTGACCCGCAGCGCCCGCGCGCCTATTGCGCGGGGCAACAGCGGGACAAAGGGGAATGTGATGGGTTTCAAGATGGGGATCGTGGGTCTGCCGAATGTCGGCAAGTCGACGCTGTTCAACGCGCTGACCCGGACGGCGGCGGCCCAGGCGGCCAATTTCCCCTTTTGCACGATCGAGCCCAATGTGGGCGAAGTGGCCGTCCCCGATGCGCGCCTGGACGTGTTGGCGGGGATTGCCGGGTCCAAGACCATCATCCCGACGCGCATGACCTTTGTCGATATCGCGGGCCTCGTGCGCGGCGCGTCCAAGGGAGAGGGCCTGGGCAACCAATTCCTTGCCAATATCCGCGAATGTGACGCCATCGCCCATGTGCTGCGCTGCTTTGAAGACGGCGACATCACCCATGTCGAGGGCCGCATCGACCCGGTCGCCGACGCCGAGACCATCGAAACCGAATTGATGCTGGCCGATATGGAAAGCATCGAACGCCGCCTGACCGCCTTGGGCAAAAAGCTGCGCGGCGGCGATCAGGACACGTTGGACCAAGATCGGCTGTTGCGCGCCGCTTTGGCCGTGCTGAACGAGGGCAAGCCCGCGCGGACCGTGAAGGTGGCCGAGGACGATCAGCGCCTCTGGCGGCAGTTGATGCTTTTGACCTCCAAGCCGGTGCTGTTCGTCTGCAACGTCGAAGAGGCCAAGGCCGCGACGGGCAATTCTCAGTCCGACCGCGTGGCGGAGATGGCGCGGGCGCAAGGCGCGGGGACCGTTGTAATCTCGGCCCGGATCGAAGAAGAACTGGCCCAGATGCCCGCCGACGACGCGGTGATGTTCCTGGAGGAAATGGGCCTGCACGAGGCGGGTCTGGATCGCCTGATCAAGGCGGGCTATGCGCTGTTGGGCCTGCAGACCTATTTCACCGTGGGCCCGAAAGAGGCCCGCGCCTGGACGATCACCAAGGGGACGCTGGCGCCGCAAGCCGCTGGCGTGATCCATGGCGATTTCGAGAAGGGCTTCATCCGGTCGGAAACCGTGGGCTATGACGACTACGTGGCCGGCAAGGGCGAAGCGGGCGCCAAGGAGGCCGGCAAGTTCCGTGTCGAAGGCAAGACCTATGAGGTCAAGGACGGGGATGTGTTGCACTTCCTGTTCAACGCGTAAGCGGTGGGGTGAAGCGCACCCTACGAGGTGACGCGGCCGCTCCGATGGGGCGGCCGTTTTGGTTTGCGGCGGCGTACATTGGGACTTAGCCTTCGTCCGAAGTTCATTTGAGGAGAGAGCCATGCAGCGTTCAGGCGGGATGGTGCATTGGGCCTTTCAAATCACGGCTGAATTGGCACGAGGCGTCGGGCGATACCTTTTCTTGGTGTTCTTCCTGATCTCGCTCTCTTTGAATCTCGCTTTCTGGATCGGCGGAGAGGTTGCCTCCGCTGTCGGGAACGGCATTTCCGCGATAAGCGGGATCGACCTGCCCAGCACCCGGGCCGCAAAGGCAGAGGTCAAGCTGGCCCAGGCCACGGCACGCGAGGCCCGCATCGCCGAGAAGCTGGCAGCCAGCACCGTGCGAGAGGCGCGCCTGACCAAAGCCCTCGCGCTGCAGACGCTCAAGGCCAAGGAATACTATGGCAAGCTCGTCGCCCGTCACATCGAGTTGCGTCAAGTCAGGGCGGAACTTGCCGTGGTGTCGCGAGCCTGGCTTAGGGCACGGGAGGTGGTTCTGCGTTTCGGGACGGTGGCGCGGCGGCAAATGGCGCGTTGGGCGGGTGACAAGTTGTCTTCGCTGGTCGGCAAGGCGATTCCCTATGCAGGAACGGCGGTCGCGGTGGCCGATGTCGGGCTCGACTTGGCGATGACTTGTGATCTGATGAAAGAGTTGGACTCGCTTCAGCTGGCGCTTGTGCCGACCGAAGCGACGGGAGCCGAGACGAGCAAGGTCTGCGGCATGAAGGTGCCGAGCGTGGACGAAATCTGGCAGATGGTGAAGTCCAGCCCGGCGCGGGCCTGGGAGGCGTCACAGGCCGTGCTGACCTCCTTGCCAGTCCAAATGCCCGACCTTCCGAATATTTCCTGGCCGGATATCGCGCTCCCTGACTTGTCGATGCCGGAGGTCAACTGGCCCGACTGGCTGCCGCAACCTTAAGTCCTGTCTTGCCTCGCCGCCCGCGTAGTTTGCGCTTTAGCGCACCGCTCACCCCCCCGCGCCGCCCACCGTCAGCCCGCCGATCATCAGCGTCGGTTGCCCCACCCCAACCGGCACCCATTGCCCGGCCTTGCCGCAATTGCCGATGCCGGGGTCCAGCGACAGGTCATTGCCAATCGCCCGGATGCCCTTCAAGGCCGTCGCCCCATCCCCGATGAGGGTGGCGCCCTTGACCGGAGCCCCGATGACGCCGTTCTTCACGCGGTAGGCCTCGGTGCAGGAGAAAACGAACTTGCCATTGGTGATATCCACCTGGCCGCCGCCGAAGCCGACCGCATAGATGCCGTCTTTCAGCGAGGCCACGATGGCTTCGGGCTCTTCGTTCCCGGACAGCATATAAGTGTTCGTCATCCGCGGCATCGGGATATGGGCGTGGCTCTCGCGCCGCCCGTTCCCGGTGGGGCGAACCCCCATCAGCCGCGCATTTTGGCGGTCTTGCATATAGCCCACCAGAATCCCGTCCTCGATCAGAACATTCTTCGCCGAGGGCGTGCCCTCGTCATCGACCGAAATCGACCCCCGCCGATCCGGGATCGTGCCGTCGTCCAGCACCGTCACGCCCTTCGACGCAATCCGCTGCCCCAAAAGCCCCGCAAAGGCCGAGGTCCCCTTGCGGTTGAAATCGCCCTCCAGCCCGTGACCGATGGCCTCGTGCAGCAAGATCCCCGGCCAGCCCGGCCCCAGGACCACATCCATCGCCCCCGCAGGCGCAGGCACCGCGCCAAGGTTGACCACCGCGATCCGCAACGCCTCACGCAGTTGCGCCTGCCAGAAGGCGGGCTCCATCAGTTGCAACAACCCATGGCGCCCGCCCGCCCCGGTGCCGCCCTGTTCGCGGCGGCCGGCCTCTTCGACCACGACCGAGACATTCAGCCGCGCCATCGGACGGAAATCGCTGACAAGGCCGCCCTCGGGGCGCAGGATCACCACCTCTTGCACGCCCGCCGAAATGGTCGCCGACACCTGGATCACGCGGGGGTCCAAAGCGCGGGCATAGGCGTCGATCTCTTTCAGGATGTCGATCTTGGTGGCAAACACCGCGTCCTCCATCGGGTCGCGGTCGCCATAAAGCTTCACATTCGTCCCCGGAGGCGCCGCAGCCAGCACACCGCCGCCCGCCCCCACCGCCAGCCGCGCGGTTCCCACGGCGCGGCGCAAAGCGGCCTCCGACACCTCGGTCGCATGGGCGTAACCGGCCACCTCGCCGCGCACAGCGCGCAGGCCGAACCCTTCGGAGGCATCATAGCTGGCCGTCTTGATCCGCCGGTCATCCAGCACCAAAGCCTCTGACCGGCGGCGTTCCAGGAAGAGTTCGCCATCATCCGCCCCCGCCACGGCCTCGCGCAGAAGGGCCAGGGCGGCGCCCTCGTCAAGATGGGTCTCGAAAGGGCGGAAGGGGGCTTCGGTCATGATCTGGGGCTTTCCATGGCGGGGCAGATGCGGCCCCTTTGACCTCATAGCTAGGGGGGCCGGGGGAAAACCGCAAGGCATGGGGAAAATGGGCTGGATTTCAAGGCGCAGCGCCCCACGTTTCGCTTGCCCCCAAAGCGGCGATATGGTTTCACCACTTCGGGAAAGAGTTGGATTCTGTCCGTCAGGGGCAGGGTCCCAAGAGGCGGCGAAAGCGCCGCGCAGGGAACGGGAATTTGATATGAGCTTCAAGACCTCGCTTCGCGGGAAGTTCTTTGGCGGTATGGCCTTCGGTGCTTTGGCCGCAAGTGCTTTGGCCCTGAGCGCCGGCGGCGCCTTTGCCCAGGCGCTGGAAAAGATCGGCGTGCCGGTGCCCATGGGCACCGCCTTCCAACCCGCCGCTACCCCTGTCGCCGTCCAGGCCCAGGCGCTGGAACACATGGTCATGTGGATCATCGGCGCCATCACGGTCTTTGTCTGCGGCCTTCTGCTGTGGGTCATCGTCCGGTTCAACGCCAAGGCGAACCCGACCCCGGCCAAGTTCACGCACAACACGCCGCTGGAAGTGGCATGGACCCTGGTTCCGATCCTGGTTCTGGTGTTCATCGGCTCTTTCTCGTTGCCGGCGCTGTTCAACCAGGTCGAGATCCCCGAGGCCGATTTGACCGTCAAGGTCACGGGCAACCAGTGGTATTGGTCCTATGAATACCCCGATGCCGGCGTCGCCTTCGACTCCGTGCTGCTGGAGCGGGATCAACTGGAGGCCGCGGGCTATGCGCAGTCCGACTACCTGCTGGCGGTCGACAACGCCCTGGTGGTTCCGGTCAACAAGATCGTCAAGGTCGAGATGACCGGCGCCGATGTGATCCATGCCTGGGCCGTTCCGGCCTTTGGCGTGATGCACTCGGCCGTTCCGGGCCGTCTGGGCGAGACCTGGTTCCAGGCGACGCAAGAGGGCATCTATTTCGGCCAATGCACCACGCTGTGCGGCCAAGGCCATGCCTATATGCCCATCGCGGTCAAGGTTGTCTCGGAAGAGGCCTATGCCAAATGGGTCGAGGGCGCCAAGGGCGGCAACTACCAGCTGGCTTCGAACTGAGCCTTTGAACATTTTGGGCAGGCCCCTCCGCACGGGGGGCCTGTCGTCTTGAAGGGGCCAAGCCATGACCGACACCCAGATCGACACGTCCGCCGAACCCGGCGCGAATGACTTCCTGCAGCTGTTGAAGCCGCGGGTCATGTCGCTGGTGGTCTTTACTGCCTTGGTCGGGCTGATCGTGGCGCCGGTGCATCTGGCGCCGGTGACGGGGTTCACCGCCATCCTGTTCATCGCGCTGGGGGCAGGGGCCTCGGGCGCGCTGAACATGTGGTGGGATGCCGATATCGACGCGGTGATGAAGCGCACCGCCCGCCGCCCGATCCCGGCAGGCAAGGTCGCCCCCGGTGAGGCTTTGGGCTTTGGCATGGCGCTGTCGGCCATCTCGGTCGTGATGCTGTGGCTGGCGACCAATGCCCTTGCGGCGGCCTTGCTGGCCTTTACGATCTTTTTCTATGTCGTCGTCTATTCGATGTGGCTGAAACGCTCGACGCCGCAGAACATCGTCATTGGCGGCGCGGCCGGGGCCTTTCCGCCGATGATCGGCTGGGTGGCCGCGACCGGAAGCATCTCGGTCGAGGCTTGGCTGATGTTCGCGCTGATCTTCGTCTGGACGCCGCCGCATTTCTGGTCGCTGGCCCTGTTCATGAACGCCGATTACGACGCGGCCAAGGTGCCGATGCTGACGGTCACGCATGGCAAGAAGGTGACGCGCAATCATATCCTGGCCTATACGCTGATCCTGGCGCCGCTGGCGCTGGCGCTTGGTTTCACCTCGATCGGCGGGTGGGTCTATCTGGCGACCTCGGCCGTGCTGAACGCGGGCTTTATCCTGGGCGCGGTGGCCATCTGGCTGCGCAACGAGGATCAGGCCGGCGCCGACCGCTACAAGACCGAAAAGCGGGTCTTCACCTTCTCTCTGGCTTATCTTTTCCTTCACTTCGGCGCGCTTATGGTCGAAGCGATGCTGCGGGGTCTGGCATGAGTTTCTTCAAACCCGAACACGAAATCCACCGCCGCCGGTTCAGCCGGAACCTCGGTCTTGCCGTGGCCCTTGGCGGCTTCGTGATCCTGTCCTTCTTCCTGACGGTGGAAAAGGTGACGCAGGGCAATCCGATGAAGGCGATCCGCGGCGAAGGCCATGCGGTCGCCCCCGAAGATGCCGCCCTGCAGGGAAGCAACTGATGGACCGCAGGAACCGCACGGCAGGCTGGCTTGCGCTTGTGGCCCTGGTCATGGTCTCGTTGTCCTTTGCCGCGGTGCCCTTCTACCGCTGGTTCTGTCAGGTGACGGGCTTTGGCGGCACGACCGCCGTGTCCGAGGTCGCCCCCTCTGAGGTGTTGGATCAGACGATCCGCATCCGCTTTGATGCCTCCAAGGAACGCGATATGCCCTGGGTCTTCAAACCCGTGCAGCGCGTGATGGAGATCCGGATCGGCGAAACCGGACTGGCCTTCTATGAGGCGACCAACACCGCCGATCACCCGGTGGCGGGGCAAGCGAGCTATAACGTCACCCCCGACCAGGCGGGCGGCTATTTCACCAAGATCGAGTGTTTCTGCTTTACCGAACAGGTGCTTCAGCCTGGCCAGACGGTGCAGATGCCCGTGACCTTCTATGTCGATCCCGAGATCGCCCGCGACCGCGAGGCGAAATTCATTCCCGAGATCACCTTGTCCTATACTTTCCACCAAATTCCGCTGCCCGAGGCCGAGGCGTCGCTTGCGCCTGCCGCCCCGAAGCCGGTAAACTGATACCCAGAAGATACGAGGGAGCCCGAAGCGATGGCCGACCACGCCAAGAACCACGATTACCACATCCTGCCGCCCTCGGTCTGGCCCTTTGCCAGCGCCCTGTCGGCCTTCGTCATGCTTTACGGCGCGGTCGTGTGGATGAACCACGGCGGCGAGCGCGGCACGCCCTTTGTCATGCTGGCGGGCTTTGTCGGCGTCTTGTTCTGCATGTATGGCTGGTGGTCCGCGGTGGTCCACGAGGCCAACACCGGCGATCACACGCCTGTGGTGCGGATCGGGCTGCGCATGGGCTTCATCATGTTCATCATGTCGGAAGTCATGTTCTTTGCCGCCTGGTTCTGGACCTTCTTCAAGCACCGCATGTATCCGATGGAACCCATCGTCGATGCCGATGGCAATGCGGTCTGGCCGGCCTCGCCGATCATCGACGGCGTCTGGCCGCCGGTCGGGATCGAGACCTTTGACCCCTGGCACCTGCCGCTGATCAACACGCTGATCCTGCTGTGTTCCGGGGCTGCGGCGACTTGGGCGCACCATGCGCTTGTGCATGACAACAACAACCGTCAGGACATCAAGAACGGCCTGTGGCTGGCGATCATCCTGGGCGGGGTGTTCTCGTTCTTCCAGGCCTATGAATATTCCCATGCGGCCTTTGGCTTTGCCGGGAATGTCTATGGCGCCTCGTTCTTCATGGCGACGGGCTTTCACGGCTTTCACGTCTTTATCGGGACGATCTTTTTGGCGGTTTGCCTGATCCGGACCTATAAGGGCGACTTCACGGCCGAGCAGCATGTCGGCTTTGAGGCGGCGGCCTGGTATTGGCACTTCGTCGATGTGGTCTGGCTGTTCCTTTTCGCCGCCGTCTATGTCTGGGGCCAGGGCTGAGGGATTGCGCCGGCTGACGCCGTCGCCCCACCGGGGGGCTGCCGCCCCCCGGACCCCCGCGCCAAAGGGGAGCACGCTCCCCTTTGGAAACCCCGTGGACAGTTTGAACAGATGAAATCGGGGCGCCTGGGATGGGCGCCCTTTGCTTTGGAGGAAAGATGCGGCGGGTGATCGGGCCTTTGGTCTTTGGTGTCGTGGGGGTCGCGATCTTGGTGTCATTGGGCACATGGCAGCTGCAGCGACTGGCGTTGAAAGAGGCCAAGATCGCCGAGATCGAGGCGATGATCGGCGCCGCCGCCGTGGCTTTGCCCGCGGTCGTGGGGCCCGGGGATCGCTACCGCGCCGTGACGGTTGCGGGGGTTCTGACGGGCGAGGCGGTCTACAAGCTGGACAGTTTGCGCGGTCAGGGGCCGGGGCGGCGGGTGATTGCGGTGCTGGAGACCGAGGGGCGGCGGGTCATGGTTGACCTTGGCATCTTGCCCGAGGGCGATACGGTGACGCTGGCGGGGCGCATCAGCCTGACTGGCAATCTGGACATGCCGCAAGAGACCGACAGCTACACGCCCGCGCCCGATGGGGACCTGTGGTTTGCCCGTGATGTTCCCGCGATGGCGGCGACGCTGAAGGCCGAGCCGACACTTATTGTCGCGGGTGGACCCGTTGTTGACGGGATTGTCGCGGTGCCGGTCGATACCTCCTCTATCCCCAATGACCACTGGAACTATGCTTTGACCTGGTTTTCGCTGGCCCTTGTCTGGTTCGTGATGACACTGGCGTGGATGTGGCGTATCAGGCGGCAAAACCAAAGGGCAGGATGATGCGCTATATCTCCACGCGGGGGCAGGCCCCGGTTCTGACGTTCGAACAGGCGATGATGACGGGCCTGGCGCGCGATGGCGGGCTTTATGTGCCCGAGGTGGTGCCGGTGTTCGCGCCCGAGACCTTTGCCGCCCTGGCAGGTCAGTCCTATGAGGACGTGGCCTTTGCCGTGATGAAGCCCTTCATCGGGGATACCTTCACCGATGCCGAGTTCCGCGGGCTTTTGACCCGGGCCTATGCGGGCTTTGGCCATGCCGCCCGCGCCCCCCTGGTGCAGATCGCGCCGAACCACTTCCTGCTGGAGCTGTTTCACGGCCCGACCTTGGCTTTCAAGGACTTCGCCATGCAGATCATCGGGCAGATGATGCAGGCGGCCCTGGCGCGGTCGGGCGAGCGGATCACCATTGTCGGCGCGACCAGTGGCGATACGGGCTCGGCCGCGATCGAGGCCTTCCGGGGCCTGGCGAATGTCGATGTCTTTATCCTGTATCCGCATGGTCGGGTGTCCGAGGTCCAGCGGCGCCAGATGACCACGCCGACGGAGGCGAATGTCCATGCCCTGGCGATTGACGGGTCGTTTGACGATGCCCAGGCGCGGTTGAAGGATATGTTCAACGACTTCGCCTTCCGCGATGGGGTGCGGCTGGCGGGGGTGAACTCGATCAACTGGGCGCGGGTGCTGGCGCAGGTGGTCTATTACGTCTATGCGGCGGTGAACCTGGGGGCGCCGGCGCGGAAGGTCAGTTTCACCGTGCCGACCGGGAACTTCGGCGATATCTTCGCGGGCTATATCGCGCGGAAGATGGGGTTGGCCATCGACCAACTGGTGATCGCCACCAACCACAATGACATCCTGGACCGTGCCATGCGCTCGGGGGACTACAAGACCGATGGCGTGCGGCCCTCGATCTCGCCTTCGATGGATATCGCGGTGTCGTCCAACTTTGAACGCGCGCTGTTTGATGCCTATGGCCGCGATGGGGCGGCCATCGACGCGCTGATGGGCGAGCTGAAATCCGGCGGCTTCCGGATTTCCCAAGGCGCGCTTTCGATGTTGCGCGCCACCTTTGCCTCGGGCCGCTGCTCCGAGGAAGAGACCCTGGCCACGATCCGCGCCACCCTGGCCAACAGCGGCCAGCTGCTGTGCCCGCATGGCGCGGTGGGGGTCAAGGTGGCCGAAGACCACATGGGCGCCCATGACGCAAACAGGGGCCCGATGGTGACTCTGGCCACCGCCCATCCCGCGAAATTCCCCGATGCGGTGGAACAGGCCTCGGGCATCCGTCCGCCCCTGCCGCCGCGCATGGCCGACCTTTACCAGCGCCCTGAAAGGGTGACGCTGGTTCCCAACGATCTTCAGGCGCTGATGGCGCTGGTGCGTGAAAGGATTGCGATTTGACCGTCAGGCTCACGACGCTGGACAATGGCCTTCGGGTCGTGACCGAGGATATGGCGGGGCTGAAATCGGCCTCGGCGGGGATCTGGGTCCAGGCGGGCGGGCGGCACGAGGCGCCGCAGCAAAACGGCATCGCGCATTTCCTGGAGCATATGGCCTTCAAGGGCACGGCGCGGCGGTCGGCCCTGCAGATCGCCGAAGAGATCGAGGATGTCGGCGGCTATATCAACGCCTATACCTCGCGCGAGACGACGGCCTATTACGCCCGGGTTCTGCAAGAGGATGTCGGCCTCGCGCTGGATGTGGTGGGCGATATCGTCCTGAACCCGGCCTTCCACGAAGCCGATATCGAGACCGAGCGCCATGTGATCTTGCAAGAGATCGGCCAGGCGCTGGACACGCCCGATGACATCGTCTTTGACTGGCTGCATGAGGCGTCTTATCCCGATCAGGCCTTTGGCCGCACGATCCTGGGGCCGGAGGAACGCGTGGGCGCCTTTGGGCGTGGCGACCTTCAGGGCTTTGTCGGCCAGCATTACGCGCCGGGCAACATGATCCTGGCGGCGGCGGGTGCGGTCGATCATGACGCGGTGGTGAAACAGGCCGAGACGATGTTTGCGGGCCTTGCCGCGCGTCCGGGGCAGGGGTTTGAACCGGCGCGCTTTTCGGGCAGCGAACGCCGCGAGGTCAAGGACCTGGAGCAGGTCCATTTCGCCATGGCCTTCGACAGCCCAGGCTACCGCGACCCGATGGTTCATGCGGCGCAGGTCTATGCGATGGTGATGGGCGGCGGCATGTCCTCGCGGCTGTTCCAGAAAATCCGCGAAGAGCGCGGCCTGTGCTATTCGATCTTCGCTCAGGCCGGCGCCTCCGAGGATGCGGGCCAGATCACGCTCTATGCCGGCACGTCGGAGGACGAGATCGGCGATCTGGTCGCGCTGACGGTGGACGAGATGAAACGTGCGGCCGAGGATATGACCGAGGCAGAGGTGGCGCGGGCCAGGGCGCAGCTGAAGGCCGGGATGCTGATGGGGCTGGAATCGGCCTCTTCGCGTGCCGAACGCATCGCGCGGCTTTTGGCGATCCATGGCCGTGTGCCCGGCGTCGAAGAGGTCGTGGCCAAGATCGACGCGGTCAACCTCGGCGATGTCCGCGCCTTTGCCGAACGTCTGACCACGGCGCCTGCGGCCCTGGCGCTTTACGGTCCCGTCGCGGCGGCGCCGGGGTTGGACGCGATCCGCGAGAGGTTGCGGGCCTGATGTTTGGCCTGCGCCGCAAGCTGGCCATCCAGACCGAGCGCATGGTGCTGCGCCTGCCGGTCCATGGCGACTGGCGCGGCTGGGCGCAGGTCCGCGAGGCCAGTGCGGCGCATCTGATCCCCTGGGAGCCGGTGCGGTCGGAAGACCACCTGAGCCGCAAGGCATTCACCAACCGCGTCTATTGGGCGGCCCGCGCCGAGGCGCAGGGCACGGCGCTGGCGCTGATGTTGGTGCGGCGCGGGGATCAAAGGCTGATGGGCGCCATCACGCTGGACAATATCCGCCGCGGCCCGGTGCAATCGGGGTCTCTGGGCTATTGGATCGGTGCGGAATTCGCCCGCCAAGGTTACATGCGCGAGGCGATCACCGGCATGGTGCATCACGCCTTCACCGCCCTGGACCTAAGCCGGATCGAGGCCGCCTGTCTGCCGGAAAACGCGGCCTCTCGTGGGGTGCTGGAAAGCTGCGGCTTCAAATACGAGGGCGTGGCGCAAAGCTATCTGCAGATCAACGGGCGCTGGCGCAATCACGTGCTTTACGCGAACCTGCGCCATGACCGGCGCGGGCGGACCGAGATTGGCTAAGAGGGATTGCGCCCGGGCTTTCGCCCGGTCGCCCCACCGGGGGGCTCATGCCACTTGTTTCTCGAACCAGTGGCGAAACAAATGGCATACCCCCCGGACCCCCCGCTTCAAGGGGCGCCATGCCATTGGTTTTTTGAACCAATGGCGAAACCAATGGCAAAGCCCTTGAAAATCCCCGTGGATATTTGGGTCAGTATGAAAGACATGTCGTGACAGGTTCTTTGAAAGACAGGCCATGACGGAGGTTTTCGTTCTGCTGTTGCGCGGGGTGAATGTCGGGGGCGTGCGTCTGCCCATGGCCGATTTCCGCGCCTTTCTGGTGGATCTTGGGCTGGAGAGCGTGGCCAGCCATATCCAATCCGGCAATGCAGTCTTTCGCGCAAAGGCCGGTGCGACCGAGCCTCTTGCCGCCACGATCAGCGCAGGCCTGCTTGCCCGCTTTGGCCTTGATCTTGCTGTCTTCCTTTACCCTTTGGCGGAGTATCAGGCGATCCTGGCCGCCTGTCCCTGGCAGGCCGAAGGGGCGCAGGACGGGGCCAAGGTCCATGTCGTCTTTCACCGCGCCGTGTTGAGTGCCGTGTTGGGCGGGGCGCTTTCGGCCCATGCGGTCGAGGGCGAGGGGCTGACCGCCGCTCCCGGTGCGCTTTACCTGCATCTGCCGCATGGCATGGGGCGGTCCAAGCTGGCCCTTCAGGTCCCGCGCCACCTGAAGGGCGACCAGACGGCGCGCAACTGGCGCACCTGCCTTGCGCTGCTGGAAATGGGGCGCGATCTGGAGGGCGAATTGGAAGGCGGCCTCACGCAAGGGTGAACGCCGCCGCCGTCCGCGCATGGCAGGATGGGCCATGCGCTGGATGGCCGCCCTTGTCCTGATGACCGCACCCGCTTTGGCGCAATCCGATTGCATTGCGCTGTCCGGGCTGAAGCCCCAGGTGATCCCCGCCACCTATGCGCCGGAAAAGGGCGTGGCGATCCGCTATCTGGATCACGCGATGTTCGCGCTGACGCTACCGGGCGGGCTGATGGCGGTGACGGATTACAACGGAGATATCGGCGATACGGTGCCGGGTGTGGTGACGATGAACCACTATCACGACACGCATTTCACCCCGACCCCCGACCCGCGCATCCCTTTGGTCGTGCCCGGTTGGGGAAGCTTTGGCCAACCCGCCGCCGTGGACATCGACCTTGGCCCCTTGCGGCTGCGCAATGTCACCACCGACACCCGCGGCCCCTTTGGCGAGGGGGGCGCGCAGGACGGCAATTCGATCTTCATCTTCGAGGCCGAGGGGCTGTGCATCGTCCATCTGGGCCACCTGCATCAGGCCTTGTCGCCCGCCAAACGCGCCATGATCGGACGGGTCGATGTGCTGATGGCCCCGGTCGATGGCGGCTATACGATGAGCCAGGATGCCATGGCCGCCGAAATCCGCGCGCTGCATCCGCGCATCATCCTGCCGATGCACTGGTTCTCTGAGGCCGGGCTTGCGGGCTTTCTGGCCGCCATGCCAGACCTGCCCGTGACGCGCTTGCCCGGCCCGGATCTGGTCGTGACCCGCGAGACACTGGGAGAGCCGCGCATCATCATCTTGTCGCCCGCCCTTTTCCCGCCGGGGGATTAAGGGTAAAAGGCGCCATGCTGAACCCTTGCTCTCCTGATTTCGTGGCCAGCCTTGCGGCGCGCCTTCCCGACATCCTGACCGCGCCCGAGCCGCGCTGGCTGGAGGAACCGCGCGGCAAATGGCCGGGTCAGGCCGGCGCCGTGGCGCGTCCGCGCAGCACCGCGGAGGTGGCCGAGGTGGTGCGCGCCTGTGCCGCCGCGCGCGTGGGCATCGTGCCCTGGGGCGGCGGGACGGGGCTGGTGGCGGGGCAGGTCATGGGCGATGGCCCCTTGCCCCTGGTCCTCTCGCTGGAGCGGATGAACCGGACCCGCGGTGTCTATCCATCGGAAAACGTGATGCTGGTCGAGGCGGGGATGACGCTTTCCGAGGTCCATGCCGCGGCCGAGGCGGTCGACCGGGTCTTTCCCCTGTCGCTGGCCAGCCAGGGCACGGCGCGCATCGGGGGCAACCTTGCGACCAATGCGGGCGGGGTGAATGTGGTCCGCTATGGCAATGCGCGCGACCTGTGTCTGGGGCTGGAGGTCGTGATGGCCGATGGCACGATCTGGGACGGGCTGCGGCGGCTGCGCAAGGACAACACCGGCTATGACCTGCGGGGGCTGATGATCGGGTCCGAGGGCACGCTTGGGGTGATCACGGCGGCGTCCTTGCGGCTTTTCCCCCGGCCGCGCGCCGAGGGGGCCGCGCTGTTGGTCGTGCCCGGCCCGGCCGAGGCCTTGCAACTTCTGGCGCTGGCCCAGGACCAGGTCGGCCCGGGGCTTTCGGCCTTCGAGCTGATCTCGGGTCAAGGGCTGGACTTCCTGGCCCAGACCATGCCGCAGATCCGCCAGCCCTTTGCCGATCGGCCCGACTGGATGGTGCTGGTCGATCTGGGCCTGACCCAAGACACCGAGGCCGCGCTTTTGACGCTGTATGAGGCGGGGGCCGAAGCGGGGCTGGTGCTGGACGGGATCATTGCGCAATCCTCGGCGCAGAGGGCGGCCTTGTGGGACCTGCGCGAGACGATCCCGCTGGCCAACCGCGCGATCGGGGCGATTTCCAGCCATGACATCTCTTTGCCGCTGTCCGAAATCCCGGGCTTCATTCCTGCGGCGACAGCGGCCTTGCAGGCGGTGGCGCCCTTCCGGATCAATTGCTTTGGCCATCTGGGGGATGGCAACCTGCATTTCAACGTCTTCCCACCCGAGGGGCGAAAAGCCTCCGAGTTCAAGGCCTTGTCTGGTGAAGTTCAGGAATTGGTTCACCAGATGACGGTGGATCGTGGCGGGTCCTTCAGTGCGGAACATGGCGTGGGGCGGCTGAAGGTCGCCGACGTGGAACGCTGGGGGGAGCCTGCGAAACTGGCCGCCATGCGCGCGATCAAAGCGGCGCTGGACCCCTTGGGGATCATGAACCCCGGTGCCGTTCTGAGATCATGACCGCGGCGCCGCAAGAACCTGATGCCTGGCTTTTGCGATTGACCTTTGCCCTGATGGTGGCCGCGGCAGGGGCCCTGGTGGCCCTGACCTATGAGATGACGGCCAACTCCGGGGATCCGACCGAGGTGAAACTCTGGATCGCGGGCTGGACAGGGGCAGGCGGGGGGATCCTTGCTGTGGCCATGTCCGGCTGGATCGGCCGCTCGGGGCCTGGCGGTTGGAGCAGGGCTTTGGCGGCGGCGTGGCTCTGTTCGGTCTTTGGAGGCTTCGTCGGCGGAACGATGCTGGCCCCGGGGATCGGTTCGGTCATCGGTGCTGTGATTGGGGCCTTGTTCTTCGTCTGGCCGCCGATGCTTTTTGTCTGGGCCTTGGGCTTTTTGTCGTTCAGGGGGCGGCAGTCAGCTGTCGGACCTGGTTGGGGCGCCGATCGGAGCTGTAGCCTGTGGAGTTGCAGCCTCTGGGGCTCTGCCGACTGGACCGTTGCGCCCTTGCCTCGGCCCGTGGTCCTGCCGACTGTGGGGGTGTCCTGCCGACTGTGCCGATAGCGCTCAAGGTGGGATGTTGAGCTGCCGACTGTGGGGTCATCCCTGCGGGGGCCGTCTGGCGACCAGGTCCTGACCCATCAGTCGGCGGGGCGACGTCAGGCCTTGGGGCGCTGGCGGCGCAGTCGGCAGAGCCAGCCTTGACGCACAAGCCAAAAAACCGCACGCCCTGCCGGATATGCCGACAGGGCGCTGGGGTGGGTAGGTGGGTCACGTGTTGCAAGCAGCGCCCGTCCGGGTGGGTAATCCCGGATGCCCAATGACTATTCCGATTCGGGTTACTGATTGGTTAACGAACGCGCCCCCCTCCCCGGAAACTGGTAAATTTCGTCGTAAACCTTAGGTTTCGGCGGTGCCATGGCCCGCCAGCCCCTCAACAGCCAGCCCCGCAACCGCCAGCCCCGCAACCGCAAGGCCTGAGCCCGCAAGGCCTGAGCCCGCACATGGCAGTCGCCTTGGGGGGCAAGGCGCGCCCGGGCCTGAACAGATGGGCCGCTAAAGCCCCTCGAAGGCACATAGCGCGTGAACTTCCATCCCCATCGCCTCAAGCCGGCGCCTGCCGCCAAGGTCGGGCAGGTCGATCACGAAGGCGCAGCCCACGACCACGCCGCCCAGCCGCTCGATCAGCTTGATCCCGGCCTCGGCCGTGCCCCCGGTGGCCAGAAGGTCATCGACCAAAAGCACCCGCTCGCCGGCCATCAGCGCGTCGTCATGAACCTCGACCACCGCTTCGCCATATTCCAGCTGATAGGCCTCGGAGATCACCGCGCCCGGCAGCTTGCCCTTCTTGCGGATCGGCACAAACCCGGTCGAGAGCTGATGGGCCACGGCCCCGCCCAGGATGAAGCCCCGCGCCTCAAGCCCCGCGACCTTGTCGATGCGCGACCCGGCATAGGGCGCCAAAAGCTGGTCGACCGCCATGCGAAACCCGCGCGGATCGGAAAACAGCGTGGTCACATCGCGAAACAAGATCCCCTCATGCGGGAAGTCGACGATGGTGCGGATATAGTCCTTGACGGTCTTCACTCGGTTTCCTTTTGCGGTTCGCGATGCTTTTACCAAAGCGGTAGCTGACAGAACATGAGCCAGATTTTCGCGAACCGCGACACAAAGTCCGGTATCCTGCCCAAAAAAATTTTGGAGCCGAAGAGGCTGTGGGGGAGGATTGCGATTGCCGAACCTTTCACTGTCAAGCTAAAGTGAGGGACGAGAAAAGAGGCACACTATGTTGATGACTCGTCTGCCGCATTTCGTGCGCGAAAACTATGAATGCCACGAGTGGAAGCACGCCAGCGCCATCTTGTCCCAAGATTTCCAACATGAATGGTCCGATCTGATGGACCTCTTGACCGTCTTGCGCCTGCGCAAATCGTGGATTGTGAAGGGCGGCGGCAATAAATCGCAGCTGGCTGTTTTCGTCGACGAGTTTCTCTCGGATCGGGGGTGGCGGGAAAAGCAGTTTCAGACGGCCATCGAGGTGGACGGCTACAGAATAGATTCACCGACCCACAAGGTAGATTGCTTCAAAAACAAGGTCGCCCTCGAGCTTGAATGGAACAACAAGGACCCGTTTTTTGACAGGGACCTGAACAACTTTCGGCTGCTCTTTGACTTGCGCGCGGTCAGCGTCGGTGTGATCCTCACCCGGTCCGATGAGCTGCAAGACATCTTTAACCAACTTGGACGAGGATCGTCCTATGGCATGTCGACGACTCATATGTCAAAGCTACTGCCTCGGATCGAGGGTGGCGGGGGTGCTGGGTGTCCGCTTTTGGTCTTCGGGATCCGAAGTGCGCTCTTCGTCGATGACATGGGCGAAGAGATTGAGGATAAGGCATGATGACCGCCGCTGACGACTTTTTGCATCGCGCAGGACAGACCAAGTTCCGCACTATCCTCGCGGACCCTCCTTGGCAGTTCGAGAACCGGACGGGCAAGATGGCTCCCGAACATAAGCGCCTGTCGCGATATCCGACGATGACCCTGCAAGAGATTTGCGACCTGCCCGTGGCCCAGGTCGCTGCGGACCCTGCACATCTATACATGTGGGTGCCGAATGCGCTTTTGCCTGAAGGTCTGAAGGTCATGGAGCGCTGGGGATTTTCCTACAAAAGCAACATCATCTGGTATAAAATCCGCAAGGATGGCGGGCCAGATCGGCGTGGTGTGGGTTTTTACTTTCGCAATGTGACCGAGGTCTTGCTTTTTGGCATCAGGGGCAAAAACGCTAGAACTGAGCAGCTTGGCCGGACGCAAGAGAACATCATTTCATCGCAAAAGCGAGAACACAGCCGCAAACCGGACGAGCAATATCCGCTCATAGAAGGGTGCAGCAAAGGGCCGAGGCTTGAAATGTTCGCGCGCGGTCCCCGCCTTGGGTGGACTGTTTGGGGTAATCAGGCGGACGAGTATACGCCGACTTGGGACACGTATTCCAATCACTCGCAGGCGGCAACTGAGTTGGCGGCGGCCAAGATAGTCGCCACCTGAGCGCATGGGCGTGGTCAGGGAGCTCAACTGGAAGCGGGCACTCAATGCCTGAGACGCGCCCCTAAGCTATCGCTGGTCAAGTCTGCGCGCAGTGCAGCGAGTGATGTTTCTGCCAGTCGTTTGGGCCGATGGACTAATGCGACACGCGAAGCAGGTTACTAGCGTTGGGATCGCGCCAAGGAATTCGGTCGGGCTCATGGTGCAAGCACCCGGCCTGCCACGGCCTGCAGCTTTGCGACCATCGCCGGGTCGCGCTTGTCCGGGGCGGTCATCACGGCGTGGCTGAGCGCCCGGTCACAGCCGCAGGGGCAGGCGGCGCGGGGCGGGGCCGCAAGCTTGCGCACCACGTCGCGCGCGGCCCCGGCATTGGCGGTCAGGGTCGCTATGACCTGGGCCACATCGACCGCGCCATGGTCGGGGTGCCAGCAGTCGTAATCCGTGATCATGGCCAGACAGGCATAGGCGATTTCGGCCTCGCGGGCCAATTTCGCCTCGGGTTGCCCGGTCATGCCGATCACATCGGCGCCCCAGTGCCGGTAAAGCCGGCTTTCGGCCAGGGTCGAGAATTGCGGCCCCTCCATCGCCAGATAGGTCGCGCCCCGGTGCAGGCGCGGGCCCCGCACGGCCGCGGCCACCTGGTCCGACAGCCGCGGGCAAGTCGGATGGGCCACCGAGACATGGGCGACAAGGCCGGGGCCAAAGAAGCTTTTCTCCCGCGCGAAGGTGCGGTCGATATATTGATCCACCAGCGCGAAATCCCCCGGGGCGAAGTCCTCACGCAAAGAGCCCACGGCCGAGACCGCCAGGATATCGGTGACGCCCAGCGACTTCAGCGCGGCGATATTGGCGCGATAGGGCAGAGAGGAGGGCGTGTGGACATGGCCCCGCCCATGGCGCGGCAGGAAGGCCATCTCGACCCCGTTCAGCCGCCCCGTCAGGATCTGATCCGAGGGCTTGCCCCAGGGCGTGTCAAGGCTGACCCAGGTCGAGGTCTCCAGCCCCTCGATCTGGTAAAGACCCGAGCCGCCGATGATGCCGATCTTGGGTTGGACTGGGTTCATCATGGTCTCTCCTTGCGGTACTGGCCTTGCGGTACTGGCCTTGCGGTTTTGGCCTTGCGGTTTTGGGCAAGCCTAGGGGCGGGCGGGGTTGGATGTCCAGCCTTGGGCTTGGGGCGGGCCTTGGACGGATGGCGTTTGGCAGGGATTTGGAAGGGCCTGGGGTTTGGGGTTGCCTGGGGTTTGGGAGTGCCTCGGGTCTGGCCTGGGCCAGGAAGGAGGGGCGCTGCCCCTCGGCCCCTTGGGCCTTACCCCGGAGATATTTGGGCCAAATTGAAAGCGATCAAGGCTGGAGATCGACGATCAGGCGCGGGTCGGCGCCAAGGCTTTCAAGCAGGGGGAGGTCGAGGGGGACGCCGATCTCGCAGGGGCGCGCGGCATGGGCCAGGCCCTGGGGTGTCAGGATCAGGGACCGCGTCGCGGCTTCGGGGTAGAGCAGGAAATCCATGGTCTGATCGGGGGTCAGGGCTTGCTGTTGCGTGATCGTCCCGGCGCAGTCCGCCGCTCCCGTCGGGTCGGTCTTGGCCAGGACCTCCAGGTAGAGCGCGGTGAGAGGGGGCAGGGTATGGGGAGGCGCGGTGAGGGGGGGCGGGGTTTGGCCGTCTGGGGCAAGCGGGGCGGGGTCAAGCGGGACGGGGTCAAGCGGGACGGGGTCAAGCGGGACGGGGTCAAGGGGGGCGGGGGGAAACGGCGTGTCGGGGCGCAAGGCCACGGGCAGAAGCGTGAAAGGATCGACCTTTGCCCCCGTGGTCAGGTCGAAGAGGACGGCGCTCTGCTCGGTCCAGCCATGGGCGCCGCCGGGGCAAAAGGCGTCAGCATGCAGGGTCAGGCTGTAGAAGCTCGCTCCCTGATGGGTCACAACGACCCAATGGGCATACCACATCTGCAAGGGGTTGCGGCCGGGGTCGAGGCCCTGGGCCGCGATGGTCGCATCGTCCAGAAGGCCGCAGGGCAGCGCCAGCGCCTCTTGGTCAAGCGCGAGGAGGGCCGCGTTGATCTTGCAGGCGGGCTCAGCTCCCGGTTCGGTGCCGGAACAGGGCAGGCGCGGGGTGGGCTCGATCAGGACCATGGGTTCGGGGCGGTCCTCGGCCCGGGCGGGAAGGACCGCCAGGGAAGGGAGGGTAAGGGCGATGAGGGTGGAAACGATGAGGGGGGGGCGACAAACGCGCACATCATGGGCCTTTTGGGGGGAGCGGGCCAGCCGGGAGGGCCAGGGGCTCTTGGCTTGGGCAGTCTGGCCCGGGGAGGCGGGGGCCTGGGGAGGACACCGGGCCCGGGGATGAGGGGGCCCGGGGAGGAGGGGGCCCGGGGAGGAGGGGGCCCGGGGATGAGGGGGCCAGGCCTCATTTCGGGCGGTCCAGCTCCTGAAGCTCTGTGACCTGCAGGTAATCCATATAGCCCAGCCGGGCCATCACGCCCGCCTTGACCGCATCAAACCGGCCATCGGTCAGGAATTCGTCGCGGATATGGACGCCGATCACCGTGCCGATGACCAGGAAATCGGCCCCGCCCTCCAGCGTCACGACCTGTTGCAGCCGACATTCCAGCGTGGCCGGCGACAGCGCCACGCGCGGGCAGTCGATCTCGTGACATTCGGCCTTTTCCACCTGCGCATGGGTGAATTCGTCGGTGCCATGCGGCAGAGGGGCCGAGGTTTCGTTCATCTGCAGCCACAGGGCGCGGCTGACCACATTGGCCGCAAAGACCCCGGTTTCCCGGATGTTGCGCAGGCTGTCCTTGGCGCCACCGGCAAAGACCACCTGCGGCGGGCTATAGGCGACCGCGTTGAAGAAGGAATAGGGGGCGAGGTTGTCGCCCTTGCTGCCGCGGGTGGAAATCCAGCCGATCGGCCGGGGCGCCACGATGGCATTGAAGGGGGAATGGGGCAGGGTGTGACCCTCGGCGGGGCGGTAGAACATGGGTCGGGTCTTTCGGCGGAGGGGACAGGGGCGGGCGGGGGATCGGATGGGTCGGGCCGGCCGGAAACAAAGCGAATTGCTGCTGTCATAGTCCCATGTTACGGGCGTTCCCAGATGATTCCCCCGAACCGACGCGACGGCCCCATGTATCAGTTGGACGAAGAGACCGAGGCCGATTGGTGGGAGGTCGAGGCGCTGTATGACCTCTGCTTTTCGCCGGGGCGCACGGCCTTGTCGTCTTATCGGTTGCGCGACGGGGTGCCGACGGTGGCCGCCCTGTGTCTGGTGATGCGGCAGGACGGCAATCTGGTGGCCGCGATCCGCTATTGGCCGGTCGAGGTCGGGGGAGAGGATGTGCTTCTGTTGGGCCCTGTGGCGGTCCATCCGACCCATCAGGGCGAGGGCCTGGGCGGGCTGTTGATCAACGAAAGCCTGGGCGAAGCGCGGCGCCAAGGCTGGGAGCGCGTGCTTCTGGTCGGTGATGCGCCCTATTACAAACGCTTTGGGTTTTGGAAGCTGGAGGGGGTCGAGATGCCTCCGCCGACCAACCCCGACCGCGTTTTGGGGCTGGAGTTGAAGTCCGGGGCCTGGAAGGGCGTGACGGGCAAAGTGACCAAGGCGGCGGGGGCGTGACGGGGGCGGCTTGGGGGGCGTGAACCTGGACGGCCTGAAATTGGGCGGCCTGAGGGTGGGGCCTGACGGCGGCGATTTTCCCTGACCTTGCCCTGCAGCGTCCGGTTGCCCCGATTGCACCCCCTGACCCAAAGGCGCGGCGTGCCGCCGCAAGATGATCTCTCGCCTCTGTCCTGCGGCCAACCGGCTTGGGCTTTGCATTTGCCCGCGGCCTTCCCATATTCCACCCATGGCCCATTCCGACACCCCGCCCCCTGACCACCCGCAGCTGCCGGCGCTGCGCAGCGACCTGGATTTGCGCCTGGCCGCCCTGGCCCATGAGCAGGGCCGTTTGCGCGGGTCCTGGACGGCGCGGCTGCAAGGTATGGTCTCGGGCGATGGCGGCTGGAGCCGCTTGCCCCCCGCTGTCCGCCGCGAGGTCGAAACCCGCATCGTCGCCGCCCTGGAGCGCGGCTTTGCCACCCGGGTCCGTGCGCCACGGGGCGCGGTCATGGTCTCGGGCGCGCTGGGGGGCGCCTTTGGCATCACCGGTGCGCTGGCGGAACTTCCGGTCAGCCTGGTGCTGTTCTTGCAGGCCATCCGCGAGGAGGCCGAGGCGGCAGGCCTTGACCCCGACCGCGAAGGCGTGCGCATGGCGGCGGTCGATATCCTGTTGCGCGGCAAGGTCATGGGGGCCGAAGAGGCGCTGGAGGCGTCTTTCCTGAACGCCCGGCTGGGGCTTGCAGGGCCCATGGTCTCGGGCTGGGCTGCGCGCCTTGTGCCGCGCCTGGCGCCGGTGCTGGGGCAGCGCCTGGCCGCGGGGGCGGTGCCCGTCGTGGGCGCCCTTGGCGGCGCCTTGGCCAACCGCGCCTGGGCGGCGCATTACCGCGGCCTGGCCCGGGTGCGCTTTGGCCTGATGGCTTTGGCCGAGGTCCATGGGGTCGGCGCGGTCGTCGAGGGCTGGAAACGCGCGGAGCGGTTGCCGGCGTTGTGACCGCGATTTGGGGCCGAAGTTGGGGGGACCAGTCCCCCCAAGCCCCCCAGTTCAGGGGCCTTCACGGCCCCTGAGAACCCCGTGGGATATTTCGGAAAAGATGAAATGGGGGCGGCCTTGGTGCGGGGCGGCATATCGGCGCCTTGCCGAGGGTGAAAACGCACCCACCGCGCGAAAGGGGCTTTGCGGAATCACCGCGTCGTGTTACTTAGCGTAATGGCTAAGTATGACCCCGATCTGAACCTTGTGTTTCAGGCCCTGTCGGACCCGACGCGGCGCGCCATGCTGGCGGCCCTGGGTCAGGGCGCGGTGCCGGTCAGTGATCTTGCGCGGCCCACGGGGCTGGCTTTGCCCACGGTCATGCGCCACCTGGGCGTGCTGGAAGAGGCGGGGTTGATTGCCACCCGGAAACAGGGCCGGGTCCGCATCTGCCACATGCGCCCCGAAACCCTGGGCGCGGCGGTGGATTGGCTGGGCCAGCAGCGGGCGATCTGGGAGGCGCGGGCCGACCGGCTGGAGGATTATGTGATGCGCTTGATGGAGCAAGGGGGCGGCGATGACGCGTGAACTGGTGGTGGAGCGGGTCTTTGACGCGCCTCTGGATGTGGTCTGGCGCTGCCTGACCGAGGCGCAGCATCTGGCGCGCTGGTGGGTTCCCGCGCCGGTGCGGATCGAGGCCATGGTGATCGAGGCGCGCCCCGGCGGCAGGTTCGGCTATGTCATGGTCATGGAGGATGGCGCCCAAGTCCCGATGGAGATGATGATCCTGCAGGCCGCGGACCACCGCCTGCTGTTCACCGACCTGATGACCGCGGGCTTTCAGCCGGTCGAGGCGCCCTTTTTCGGCTTTGTCGGCGAACTGGCGGTGACGGCAGTTCCGGGCGGGCTGGGGGGCACGACCTACCGGGCCACGGCGCGCCATGCCCGGGCTGCGGATGCGGCCCGCCATGCCGAGATGGGATTTCACGACGGCTGGGGCGCGGTGGCCGATCAGCTGGGGATTTATGCGAAAGGACTGCTGTGATGGAACTGGACCCTGCGACCGACCTGGAACTGGTGCGCGATCTGCGCGCACCCAAGGCGCTGCTTTGGGCCTGCTGGACCGACCCGCGGCATCTGCCGCATTGGTTTGTGCCAAGGCCTCACAAGGTCGCCTCTTGCGAGTTGGACCTTCGGGTCGGCGGCGCCTGCAACACGACCTTTGACATCGAAGGCACCCTGATGGAGAACAAGGGCGTCTATCTGGAGGTGATCCCGGGCGAAAAGCTTGTCTTTACAGATACTTATCAGGCCGGGTGGAAGCCTGCGCCCGAGCCCTTCATGACCGCCATCGTCTCGTTCGAGGATCTGGGCGGCGGCATGTCGCGCTATCGGGCCGTGGCGCGCCACCGCAACCCCGAGGCGGCCGAGAGCCACCGCCAGATGGGGTTCTTTGACGGTTGGGGCACGGTGGCGGGCCAGCTGGAGGGCTTTGCCCAAGAGCTGGAGACGCGGACCATGGTGATCACTCGCCATATCGCGGCGCCGGTGGAAAAGGTGATGCGGTGCTGGACCGATCCGGCGATCCTGCCGCGGTGGTTCGGGCCTGCGGGTTATGCGTGCCAGACGAAATCCATCGACCTGCGCGAGGGCGGCGAGTGGACCTTTGACATGGTGGGTCACGGCGAGGTCTGGCCCAACCGCCACCGCTATAGCGTGCTGCGGGACGGGCGGATTTCCTTTCTGATGGATGGCGGGGCAGAGCCTTCGATGGAGGTGACGGTGACACTGGCGCCCGAGGGCGCAGGCACGCGGATCACCCATATGGTGATGTTCCCCGATGCCGCCATGAAGGTTGGCGCCATGGCTTATGGCGCCTCGGAGAAGGGGATGGAGACCTTGGGGAAGCTGGCTGCCGTCGCAGAGGGCTAAGGCGGCGCAGCCCGCCTGATGGGGGTGGGCCGGTGAAACTGGGGGCAGCGACCTCGGGCACGCGGGACTGTCCGTCAGGGATGGCCTCTGTGTCCGCCGCGTAGCCCGGGGTATACCCCGGGACTGTGGAACGTCTTGCGACCGGGGCAAGGGACGGGATCAAGCGGCGTGGCCAAGACCCGGGATACCGGGCGGCCCTCGCCTTGGTTGCGGGCTCTGGCCAAGGGCGGGATTGGGGGCTAGTTTTGGCGCAAAGGAGTGCCGCCCATGACAGATGCCGCCGCCACAGCCGCGCCGATCCCGGTTTACCTTAGGGATTACGAGCCCTTTCCCTTTGTGGTGCGCGGGGTCGAGCTGACCTTCCGTCTGGCGCCCAAGGCCACGCGGGTGATCTCGCGGCTGACCCTGGCGCCGGATCGGGTGGTGCAAGGCGGCGGGGTCGATCTGCGGCTGGATGGCGAGGGGCTGCGGCTGATCTCGCTTCGGATCAACGGCAACGCGCTGGCGTTGACGCCCGATCCGACGGGGTTGACCATCCCCGCCACCCTGATCCCGCCGGGGGAATTCGTGCTGGAGACCGAGGTGGAAATCGCGCCGGAGGAGAACCTCTCCTGCGAGGGGCTTTATATGTCGGGCGGCATGTATTGCACGCAATGCGAGGCGCAGGGCTTTCGCCACATCACCTTTTACCCCGACCGGCCCGATGTCATGGCGCCGTTCCGCGTGCGGATCGAAAGCGACATGCCGGTGTTGCTGTCGAACGGCAATCCGGGGGCGCAGGGCCTTGGCTGGGCGGAATGGAATGATCCCTGGCCAAAGCCGGCCTATCTGTTCGCCCTGGTCGCGGGCGACCTGCAGGCGCACAGGAGCGCCTTTACCACGGCCTCGGGGCGCGCGGTCGATCTGGCCGTCTGGGTGCGTCCGGGCGACGAGGGGCGCTGTGCCTATGCCATGGACAGCCTGATCCGGTCGATGCGCTGGGACGAAGAGGTCTATGGCCGCGAATACGACCTGGATGTCTTTAACATCGTGGCGGTGGACGATTTCAACATGGGGGCGATGGAAAACAAGGGGTTGAACATCTTCAACTCCAAGCTGGTGCTGGCCAGCCCGGAAACCGCCACCGACGACGACTATGGGCGGATCGAGGCGGTCATTGCGCATGAGTATTTCCACAACTGGACCGGCAACCGGATCACCTGCCGCGACTGGTTCCAGCTGTGCCTCAAAGAGGGGCTGACGGTCTTTCGCGACCACCAGTTCACCGGCGACATGCGGTCGCACGCCGTCAAGCGGATCGAGGATGTCATGGCCTTGCGCGCCCGTCAGTTCCGCGAGGATCAGGGACCCTTGGCCCATCCGGTCCGGCCCGAAAGCTTTATCGAGATCAACAACTTCTACACCTCGACCGTCTATGAAAAGGGCGCCGAGGTCATCGGGATGCTGAAGCTTTTGGTGGGGGATGCGGGTTACGCCAAGGCGCTGGACCTGTATTTCACCCGCCATGACGGGGACGCGGCGACGATCGAGGATTGGTTGCAGGTGTTTCAGGATGCCACGGGCCGCGATCTGACCCAGTTCAAACTGTGGTATTCGCAGGCCGGCACGCCGCGGGTGACGGTGGCCGAGGACTGGGCCGATGGCGTCTTTACCCTGACGCTGTCGCAGGAAAACCCGCCGACGCCCGGTCAGCCCGACAAGGCGCCCAAGGTCATTCCGGTCGCGGTCGGGCTGTTGAACCCCAACGGCGACGAGGTGCGGCCCACGCAGGTGCTGGAACTGACCACGGCGCGGCAAAGCTTCCGCTTTGAGGGGCTGGCCGCGCGGCCCGTGGCCTCGGTTCTGCGCGGGTTCTCGGCGCCTGTCGTGCTGGAGCGTGCGGTGGCGGCCGAAGAGCGCGCCTTTTTGCTGGCCCATGACACCGACGCCTTCAACCGCTGGGAGGCGGGGCGGATGCTGGCCCGCGAGGTCCTGGAGGGAAGGGCCGAGGCCGGGCTTTGGGTGCAAGGCATGGTGCGGCTGATGCAGGGCGACCATGATCCGGCCTTCAAGGCGCTGGCCTTGCGGCTGCCGAGCGATGACGAGATGGCCGCGACCCTGGCCGGGCGGGGCCTGGTGCCTGACCCGGATGTGATCCGCACCCGGCGGCGGGCGCTGCATCTGGCCTTGGCCGAGGCGTTGCGCGCCGATCTGCCCGGGCTGGCGGCGCCTTTGAGGGGGCAATTTGCGCCCTCGGCGGCGCAGGCGGGCTTGCGGGCGCTGCGGCTGGCGGCTTTGGGCCTTTTGGGCCGGTTCGACCTGGGGGCGGTGCAGGCGGCTCATCTGTCGGCCGATAACATGACCGAAGAGATCGGCACCCTGGCCATCCTGCTGGAAAACGGCGCGGGGGCGGAGGAGGTCGCGGCATTTGAGGCGAAATGGCAGGGCGACCGGCTGGTGATGGACAAGTGGTTCGCGCTGCAGGCGGGGCTTGCCGCGCCCGATCAAACCGCGGCGGTGGTCGAAAGCCTGACCGCGCATCCTTTGTTCGACTGGAAGAACCCCAACCGCTTTCGCGCGGTGCTGGGCGCGCTTTCGGGCAATCACGCGGGGTTCCACCATGCCTCGGGCGCGGGCTATCGGCTTTTGGCCGATTGGCTCTTGCGGCTGGACCCGATGAACCCACAGACCGCGGCGCGGATGTCGACGGCGTTTGAAACCTGGGGGCGCTATGACACCGGGCGCCGCGCGCTGGCCCGGGCGCAATTGGAGCGGATCGCTGCGACAGCGGGGCTGTCGCGCGATCTTGGGGAAATGGTGGGGCGGATGATGGGGTGAGGTTTGGTCAAACGGCTGCGGGCTGACGCCCTTGCGCCCGACCGGAGTAAGGCCCCCCGCCTAAAGGGCCCGCGGGCCCCTTTGGAAACCCCGCCTTCTTGGAACTTACAGAAAGAAACTCATGGCTCGCGTGATCTTGTTCAACAAACCCTATGACGTCTTGACGCAGTTCACCGATGAGGTGGGGCGGCAGACGCTGGCGGATTTCATCCCTGTGCCTTCGGTCTATCCGGCGGGGCGGCTGGATCGGGACAGCGAGGGGCTGGTTGTCCTGACCGATGATGGCGTGCTTCAGGGGCGGATTTCCTCGCCCGGGGCGAAGTTCGCCAAGACCTATTTCGTCCAGGTCGAGGGCGAGGTGACAGACGCGGCCCTGGCCCAACTGCGCGAGGGGCTGCTTTTGAAGGACGGGCTGACGCTGCCCGCCCAGGCCCGCGCGGTCGAGGAACCGAAGTGGCTTTGGCCGCGTGAACCGCCGATCCGGGTGCGCCAGACCGTGCCGGATGGCTGGCTGGAGCTGACCATCCGCGAGGGCAAGAACCGCCAGGTGCGTCGCATGGTGGCGGCGGTGGGCCTGCCTTGCCTGCGGCTGATCCGCTGGTCGGTGGGCGATTGGACATTGCAGGGCCTGGCCCCCGGAAAATGGCGCGACGTGGCCGCCCCCGAAATCGCCCCCCTGGGTGGCAAAGCCTCACGCAAAGGATAAGGATCGTGACGCAAGCCGCTGACATCATTGTAAAGCTTGGCCTGCAGCCCCATCCCGAGGGCGGCTGGTATCGCCAGACCTGGCTGGGTCCTGACCGTGAGGGTCGCGCCTCGGGCACGGCGATCCTGTTCCTTTTGGCGCGGGGCGAGCGCAGCCATTGGCACCGGGTCGATGCCGACGAGATCTGGATCTGGAACGCTGGCGCGCCCCTGACGCTGCGGCTGGGAGAGCACGCCGCCCGCGCCGTGACGCTGGGTCCGGATGTGCTGGGCGGCCAGGAGGTTCAGGCTCTGGTCCCCGCAGGGCATTGGCAGGCGGCCGAGAGCCAGGGGGACTGGACGCTGGTGTCCTGCACCGTCTCGCCCGGGTTCCGCTTCGAGGGCTTTGAACTGGCCGCCCCCGATTTCACGCTTCCAGAAGTCGCGCCGGGCTGAAGGGCTCCAGCAAGGGCGCCGTCCCGCCGGTGATCAGCGCGGTCAGGCCCTCGGCCACCACGGGGGCCAGGGTCGCGCCGGAATGCATGACGGCCAGCCAAAGGCCCGGCGCCAGCGCCCCCACCGCAGGCAGGCCATCGCCCGGCACGGGGCGGAAGGCCAGGGTCACGCTTTCGGCCTGAACCGGATGGGACAAGAGCGCCGAAAGCGCCGCCTCGGCCTCGGCGATACGGCCCGGGATATCGGCGACCGTCTCGGCGGTGTCGGATTGGTGCTGCGCGGCCAAGGGCGCCAAAAGCCGACCCGTCCGGTCCTGGCGCAGGTCTTGGCCGGGCAGGGCCAGGATATGGCGCAACACCCGCGGCAGGGGGCGCGAGATCAGCATCAGCCCCGGCCGCCGCAGCATCGGCAGCCCCACAAGCGGCGCCGCGCCGCAGCCATTGGCCAGGATCACGTGATCTGCGGTGAAATCTCCGACCGCGGTGGAGACGTGGCCCGGGGCGACGGCCTCGGCCTTGACCCCGCACAGCACCCGCGCCCCCGAGGCCCGCAGCGCCGCAAGCGTCAGGGCCGCCACATCGACCGCGCCTTCCTGGGGCACCAAAAGCGCGGGCAGGTCGGGGGCCAGGGGCTCGCGCTGGCGGACCTGGGCGGCGGTCAGGGGGATGGCGTCATAACCCTCGGGCAGGGCGGCGGGGTCGTCGAACCACAGGCAGCCGGGCCAGTCCCAAAGATGCGTCCCAAGCCGCCGGGAAAGCCGGTGATGCGCCGCGATCCCCTCGGCCCGCAGGGCGAAATGGGCTTGCGTCAGGGAATAACTGGCATTGATCCAGCCAAAGGAGGCGCCAGAGGCCCCCGAGGCTGGGGCGGCCTGGTCGATCACGGTGACGCAGACCCCGGCCCGCGACAGGGCAAGGGCGAGGCAAGCTCCGGTCACGCCGGCGCCAAGGATAAGGGCGGTTGTCATCGGCGCAGGAAATCCGGGCGCGGCGGGAAAGGCAAGGGGGGTGGGAAGGCCACAGGGTGCCGAAGGCGGGCGTGGGGGGGCGGCGCGGGCTTGGCATGTCGCAAAGGGGCAAGACGCGGGCGCGCCGGGGTGGTTTTCTGGCGGACATGAGCCAAACCCCTGATCACCGCCTTGTCGTCTCCCGGCTTGACCCGGCCTTGCGCGCCGATCTGTCCCGGGTCAGCAACGGCCCGGGCCTGCGCCATCTGGCGCTGTATCTGGCGGCGATGGCCGTGGCGGCGGGCCTGGCCGCGGTGTCGCCCCTGGGGCTGGTGCCGCTGGGCCTGTTGCTGACCTTCCTTTTCACGCTGGAGCATGAATGTACCCATCGCACGCCCTTCAGGGGGGCGCTGAATGACGGGGTGGGGCGGGTCTGCGGCCTGGTGCTGGTCCTGCCCTTCGAGTGGTTCCGCTGGTTTCACATGGCCCATCACCGCCACACCAATCAGCCGGGCGATCCCGAGCTTGCCAGCCCCAAGCCCCGAACGCGGGGCCAATGGGCGCTGCATGTCTCGGGCCTGCCCTACTGGTGGGCCGCCATCCGGCTGCTGGGACGGCTCGCCTTGGGGGGCGGGGATGCCTTCCTGCCCGCCTCCGCCCGCCCGCGTGCCGTGACCGAGGCGCGCGGCATGCTGGCGATCTATGCCCTGGGCTTCGCCCTGGCGCCGGGGCTGGTCCTGTGGTTCTGGGTCCTGCCCATGGTCCTGACCCAACCCTTCCTGCGGCTGTATCTGCTGGCCGAACATGGCGACTGCCCCCAGGTGGCCGATATGCTGGAGAACACCCGGACCACGCTGACAAACCGCCTGGTGCGCTTTCTGGCCTGGAACATGCCCTATCACATCGAACATCACAGCCTGCCGCAGGTCCCGTTTCACCAGTTGCCCCGGCTGCATCAGGCCATGCGGGCCGATCTGAAGACCACCGCCGCGGGCTATGTGGCCTTTGCCCGCGACCAGTTGCGCAGGCTGTAACCCCGCCGGATCACAAAACGGAATTTGCAGCAGAAGGCCGCGCAGGATAGACCGCGCCTCATGAGCCAAGACCTGTCAGCCCCCGCGATCCCAAGCCCTGCCAAACCCTCACAGGACACGCGGGCGGGGTTCTTCTTTGCCCTGGGCGCCTATCTGCTTTGGGGTTTCCTGCCGCTGTATATGAAGGCCCTGGCCCATGTCCCCCCGCCCGAGGTCATCGCCCACCGCGTGCTGTGGTCCTTGCCCATCGCGCTGGCCGTCGTGGTCTGGTCGGGGCGGTGGTCCGCGCTGGTGGCCGTGCTGCGCAGCCCCAAGCTGGTGCTGGCGTTGGCCTGTTCGGCGCTGATCTCGGTCAACTGGGGGCTGTATGTCTGGGCCATCGGGTCGGGTCACGCGCTGGAGGCGGCGCTTGGCTATTACATCAACCCGCTGTTCTCGATCTTTCTGGGCGCGGTCCTGTTGCGCGAAAAGCTGAACCGGGCGCAGCTGGCGGCGATAGCCCTGGCAGCGGGCGCCGTGGCCGTGCTGACCTATGAGGCCGGGCGCCTGCCGCTGGTGGCGCTTGGCCTGACGCTGACCTGGGGGCTTTATGCCTATCTGAAGCGGCGGATGCCGATCGGCGCAAACGAGGGCTTCGCGCTGGAGGTGCTAATCTTGGCGCCCTTTGCGCTGGCCTATGCGGTCTGGCTGCAGGCCACGGGGCAGGCGGTGTTCTGGACCGACAGTCCCACGACCTGGCTTTTGCTGGCCGCGGGCGTCGTGACGGCGGTGCCGTTGATGCTGTATGCCAATGGCGCCAAGGGGCTAAGCCTGTCGACCATCGGCATCATGCAATATATCTCGCCGACGATGATCCTGGTGACTGCGACGCTGGTGTTTCACGAGCACCTGGCCCCGGCGCAACTGGTGGCCTTTCCGATGATCTGGGCCGCATTGGCGGTTTACTCTGCTGGGCTGTGGCGGCGGTAACTGCTGCGTGCGGGCGCTTGGGGCAGGGCGGGCATGTCCAGCCCCGCAAAGGGATCGGCCCAATGGGGCAGCGCGCCCATGCGCCCGGCCCAGGCCTGCAGCGCGGGGTAATCGGTCAAGGGCAGCTCGGTGACATCGTCATAGGGCAAGAAGGTCGCCATGCGGAAATCGGCATAACTCAGCGCGCCCAAAAGGAACTCCCGGCCTCTTAGATGGGCGTCCAACTGGGCGGCGGCGCGGTGGAAATCGGCCAAGCCGCGCTCGACCCCCGCCCAATCGACCGGGCCGATGCCATAGCGCTGCTTGGTCCCCAGCTCCCAATGGATCAGTTCCGTCGCGGCCACGAAAGTCGCCTTGCCCCAAGAGATCCAGCGGATCACCTCGGGCAGGCGCCGATCCAGCGGCCAAAGATCGCCCCCCATCGCCAGCCTGCAACAGATCGCATCGGCCTCCCACAGCGGCGGATGGCCCGGCTCCTCCAGGATCGGGATCAGCTGCGAGGGGTTCAGCGCGCGGTAGGTCGCGGCCTGATGGGGCGCAAAGGGTTCGGCGTATTGGACGGCGACCGGGGCGCCCAAAAAGCGTGCGACCGTCAGGGCCAGCCGCGGATTGGGATTGCGCGAGACATGCAGAATCATGCGGGGCTCCAATAGATTTGATATCAAATTAACGGCCCCGCGCCCAAGCGCAAGAAAAAACGCGCCGGTTTCCCGACGCGCTTGTTTTCATACTGACCCAAATACTCCGGGGGTTTGGGGGCAGCGCCCCCAAGCCGCTTACAACCCAAGCTTCTGGTTGACCATCTGGCCCACCACCGCCGGGTTCGCCTTGCCGCCGGTGGCCTTCAGGACCTGACCAGTGAACCAGCCCGCCAGCCGCGCATTGGCCCGCGCCTTTTCCACCTGATCCGGATTGGCCGCCATCAGCGCATCCAAGGCCGCCTCGATGGCGCCAAGGTCCGTGACCTGCTTCATGCCGTGCTTGGCCGCCTGTTCCGCCGGATCGCCGCCCTCGGTCCAGAGGATCTCGAACAGGTCCTTGGCCATCTTGCCGCTGATCTCGCCCTTGGCGATCAGGTCGATGACCCCGCCCAACTGGGCCGAGCTCATCGGGGTTTCGGCGATGGACAGGCCTTCCTTGTTCAGGCGCCCAAACAGCTCGTTGATCACCCAATTGGCGGCCATCTTGCCGTCGCGGCCCTGGGCCACGTCCTCAAAGAAGGCGGCATTGGCGACTTCGGCGGTCAGCACATTGGCGTCATAATCGGTCAGGCCGAAATCGCCCATGAACCGCGCCTTTTTCGCATCCGGCAGTTCGGGCATACGGGCCGCGATATCATCGACCCAAGCCTGGTCGATCTCCAAAGGCAAAAGGTCGGGGCAGGGGAAATAGCGGTAGTCATGTGCCTCTTCCTTGCTGCGCATCGACCGGGTCTCGTTCTTGTCGGGGTCGTAAAGCCGTGTCTCTTGCAGCACCGCGCCACCATCCTCGACGATGGCGATCTGACGGCGCGCCTCATAGTCGATGGCCGCCTGGATGAAGCGCAGCGAGTTCATGTTCTTGATCTCGCAGCGCGTGCCCAGATGGGAGAAATCCTGCGTCGCCTGGTATTTCTCATACTGGCCCGGACGGCAGATGGACACGTTCACGTCGGCCCGCAGGTTGCCGTTCTGCATGTTGCCATCGCAGGTGCCCAGATAGCGCAGGATCTGGCGGATCTTGGCCACATAGGCGGCGGCTTCCTCTGGCCCGCGGATGTCGGGACGGCTGACGATCTCCATCAGCGCCACGCCGGTGCGGTTGAAATCGACGAAGGACATGGCGGGGTCCATGTCATGAATGGATTTGCCGGCGTCCTGTTCCAGGTGGATGCGTTCAATCCGCACCAGGCGCGCGACACCGGGGGCGAGTTCCACCAGAACCTCGCCCTCGCCCACGATGGGGTGATACAGCTGGCTGATCTGATAGCCCTGCGGCAGGTCGGGGTAGAAGTAATTCTTGCGGTCAAAGGCAGACCGCAGGTTGATCGCGGCCTTGAGCCCCAGCCCCGAACGGACCGCCTGTTCGATGCAGAACTCGTTGATGACCGGCAGCATGCCCGGCATGGCGGCATCGACGAAGGCCACGTTGGAATTCGGCTCGGCGCCCACCTGGGTCGAGGCGCCAGAAAACAGCTTGGACTGGCTTGCGACCTGGGCATGGATCTCCATCCCGATCACCAGTTCCCAGTCGTGTTTCGCCCCGGCGATCACCTTGGGCTTGGGCGCTTCATAGGTCAGATCCAGCATCATCGGCCTCCGTTTGCAGGTCTTTTAGGGTCCCGGCCCCCCTGCCGCAAGAGGCGGCTTGCGCTTTGCGCCATCAGGTCTTGCGCGGATTTTCGCCCATTGTTTGAAAGCGGCGTGCGATTGACTCGGAATTAACCCGGAATGTCGTCAAAAGCACCGGGTCGCACGCAATGCGACGGCAGCTTACTGGTCCGATGTTCAAACTTGCTCTCTCCGCCCTCGCCCTTTCCCTCGCGCTGGTCCCCATGGCCGAGGCGCGTCAAAAGAAAGAGGTCCTGCCCGCGATGCGGTGGGATCAGGCACAGGAGGCAGCCGACTGGACACGCCATGCGCTTGCCGCGGTGGCCGCGCATGACGACCAGTTGGCGGATGTGATCCCGGCCGATATCGAGGCCTATTGCCCCGGCTATCAGGATGCCTCGGTTGATGAGCGTCGGGCCTTCTGGGTGGCGGTGCTGTCGACGACGGCGAAATATGAAAGCAGTTTCAACGAGGCGGCCGTGGGCGGCAAGGGGCGGTATATCGGCCTGATGCAGATCATGCCGGCGACGGCCAAACATTCGGGCTGCGAGGCGACCTCGGTGGCCGAGCTGAAGGATGGCGCGGCCAATCTGTCCTGCGCGATCCGGATCGCCGCACCCAAGGTGGCGGCGGACGGGATGCTGGCGGGCAAGGGCAACCGCGGCATTGCGCGGGATTGGGGCCCCTGGGCCTCGTCCAAAAAGCGCGCCGCCATGGCGGAATGGACCCGCGCCCAAAGCTATTGCCGGGCCTGATCGGCAGGTTAAGGGCTGTGTCAGCTTGTTCAAAGGCGGCTCCGGTCCGGGGCCGCTTTTTGTTTGTGGTCGCTGTCTTTTCGTTTGAACCGGTGCAAGACGCGCCCAAAAGGAAAGGCCCCGCGCAAACGGGGCCTTAATTTTTGGGCGCAGTCCTTTGGGGTCAGTTACGGGGTAGGGTGCGTGATTTCACGCACCTTTCCCCCACCCTTCACGCCTTCAGGATCGAACGGCCGGCATATTCGCCGATATCGCCCAGCAGCTCTTCGATGCGGATCAGCTGGTTATACTTGGCCAACCGGTCCGAGCGCGACAGCGAGCCGGTCTTGATCTGACCGCAGTTCGTGGCGACTGCCAGATCGGCAATGGTGCTGTCCTCGGTCTCGCCCGAACGGTGCGACATGACATTGGTATAGCCCGCGCGGTGGGCCATATCGACGGCGCGCAAGGTCTCGGTCAAAGTGCCGATCTGGTTGACCTTCACCAACATGGAATTGGCGCAACCGGCCTGGATGCCCTGATGCAGACGCTTGGGGTTGGTCACGAACAGATCGTCGCCGACCAGCTGGATCTTTTTGCCCAGCTTGTCGGTGAGCAGCTTCCAACCCGCCCAGTCGTCCTCCGAGCAGCCGTCTTCGATCGAGATGATCGGATAATCCGCAGCCAAACCGGCCAGGAAATCGACATTCTCTTCGATGGACAGCGACTTGCCCTCGCCCTTCATCTCATAGCGGCCGCCTTTGAAATATTCGGTCGCAGCGCAGTCCAGCGCCAGGTAGATGTCCTCGCCAGGGCGATAGCCGGCCTTTTCGATCGACTTCAGGATGAAGTCCAAGGCATCGCGGGCCGAGGACAGGTTCGGCGCAAAGCCGCCCTCGTCGCCGATCCCGGTGTTGTGGCCCGCCGCCTGCAGCTCTTTCTTCAGCGTGTGGAACACCTCGGAGCCCATGCGGATCGCGTCGCGGATGTTGTCCGCGCCCACCGGCATGATCATGAATTCCTGGATGTCGATGGGATTGTCGGCATGTTCGCCGCCGTTGATGATGTTCATCATCGGAACCGGCAGGATGCGGGCCGAGGTGCCGCCGACATAGCGATACAAGGGCTGCGAAGTGTATTCTGCGGCGGCCTTGGCCACGGCCAAAGACACGCCGAGGATCGCATTCGCGCCCAGACGGCCCTTGTTGTGGGTCCCGTCCATTTCGATCATCGTCATGTCGATGCCGACCTGTTCGGTGGCGTCAAAGCCGATGATCTCTTCGGCGATCTCGCCGTTGACGGCGGCGACCGCCTCCAACACGCCCTTGCCCATATAGCGCGACTTGTCGCCATCGCGACGCTCGACCGCCTCATGGGCGCCGGTGGATGCGCCCGAGGGCACGGCCGCGCGGCCCATGGCCCCGCTTTCCAGGATCACATCCACCTCGATGGTGGGATTGCCGCGGCTATCCAGAATTTCGCGCGCGTGAATGTCGATGATCGTGCTCATGGAGTGTTCCTATGGCAGAAGTTTGCTCTCAACCTCCCGTTTAGCCGGGGATTGTGACAGAGGAAAGAGCCTGCTGCCGTGCTTGGAAAAAAGCCTTATCGCCGCCGTTCGGCCAGAACCCCCACAAGGCCCGCCCCGATGATCAGGCCGGCGCCGGTCAGGGTCAGGGCGTCGGGCACTTCGGCAAAGAAGGCCAGGCCCACGACCAGCGCAAACAGCAGGCGGAAATAGCGGAAGGGCGCCACGACCGAGACATCTCCGATGCGGGTCGCTTGCGTCACCGCCCAGTATCCCGCCGTGCCGAAGGTGATGGAGCCTGCCAGCGACAGGCTTTGCGCCAGCGTGGGGGTTTGAAACCCCTGAAACGGGATCATCGCCGCGCCCAGAAGGATGATGGAGGCGACGCCCCAGGTGGTGACTTGCTCGGTTGTGATCTCGGCGGGGATCTTGCGGGCGGCCAGGTCGCGCAAGGCCAGCCCCGCGACCGAGACCAGAACCCACAGCGCCAAGGGGTCAAAGCCCGCCATCCCCGGGCGGATGATCAGGAGGACGCCGGCAAATCCCGCCCCGATGGCAAGCCAGCGCCGCAAGGGCACCGCCTCGCGCAGGAACAGCGCCGCGCCAAGGGCTGCGACCATGGGCATGGCCTGCAGGATCGACGAGACCGTGGCCAAAGGCACCGAGGCCAGCGCGGTCATATAGGCCAGCGTGCCGATCATCTCGCCGGCATTGCGGGCGAGGATCGCGGGATGCAAAAAGCCCCGCGTCAGGCTTTGGCCGCGCGACTTGGCCAGCGCCGCAAAAAAGGCCGTGCCGCCAAGCGCGGTGATCAAGAGGATCTCTCCGGTCGGCAGGGTTTGGGCCGCCAGTTTCAGAAACAGGTCCTCGGCCGCGAAAAGCGCCATGGCCAGCGTCATCAGGATGATGCCGCGCAGATTTTCGGGATGGCGCATGGAGGCTTTCACGGGGCAAGGGCGTTTGGGCCTTGGGTATTTGATCAAATGGGGAAAGGGAAGGGCCCTGCCGACTGGACTGCCGCATTGCCCCTTGGGGCGGAGGCCGCGCCGACCCATGGGGACGTGACCGATGACGGGGGCGCCCTGCCGACAGATGGGCCCGGCCGATTGCATCTGCGCGGCCAAGCGTGCCGACTGTCAGGGATGCCCCGGCTGAGCCGCGGCTCTGCCGATTGCGCCGCTAATCCTTCACCCGCTTGGCGTAAAGTTCAAGCCTGTGGCCGATCAGCCGATAGCCCAGCCGGGCGGCGATGCGCTCTTGCAGGGCCTCGATCTCGGGGTCGACGAATTCGATCACCTCGCCCGTGCCCATGTCGATCAGGTGGTCGTGGTGGTCGCGTTCGGCATCCTCATAGCGCGCCCGCCCATCGCCGAATTCCAGCCGGTCCAGGATGCCCGCCTCTTCGAACAGCTTGACCGTCCGGTAGACCGTGGCCAAGGAGATCCCCGCATCCAGCCGCACGGCGCGGGCGTGCAGCTCTTCGACATCCGGGTGGTCCTCGGCCTCGGACAGAACCCGGGCGATGACGCGGCGCGGGGTGGTCATGCGCAGGCCTTGGGCCTCGCAGCGGGCGATGATGTCAGCCATGGGCCACCTCCTGTCGCCGCTTTAGCCAGAGGCGGCGGTTTTGGGAAGGGGAGACATAGCCGCCCGCAAGGCCTGTCAGTCGGCTGGGCGACGGTGCAGGACGTCAAGCCCGGGTGCCGTCGGCAGGGCGCGGCCTCTGACCTTGGCGCGCGGTGTCAGTCGGCAGGACCCTCGGGCCATCAGGCGCCTCAGGCTTTGATGCCCCACAGCGCCATCCCCGCAGGCCGCGCAGCTTCCACCCCCAGCTCCAGCCCGCGCGGTCCCAGCACCCGGCCCGGGATCGCATGGCGGTCCAGCGCGCCTTCCAGCGTCAGCGCCAGGTCCAGCCCGAAGCGCGGATCGTCAAAATGCCAACCGTGACACCAAGCCATCCCCGCCCCCGGCGCCGGCGCAAGCGCCCGGAAATGGCCCGTGCAATCGACATTCACCGCCTTGGCCTGCGCCCCCGCTGGCAGACCCACCCGACCGGCCCGCGCAGAAACCCCCAGCCGTTTCGCATTGGACACCGCCAGCACCGCATCCGCGCCGTTGGAATAATTCGTCACCCGCATCGCGCGCCGCATCAGGGGCGCGCTCCAGGCCGCCCCCGCGCCCAGACTGTCGGCCGCGATATCCGCCCCGATCAGCGCCACTTGCCCCACCCGCCAGTCGGATTTGAACAAGGCCCCCTCTTTTTCCGCCGCGGCAAAGGCCTCCAATATCACATAGGCCCCGGTCGAATGGCCCAGAAGATGCACATTGGTCACGCAGCCCGCGCGCTGCCCCTCGGCCAAAAGCCGCACGCCCCGCGCCACCAAGGCCCCAGCCACCGAAGCCGCATCCCGCCGATCCTCGATGTAATTCAGCACCGAATTGGCCGAGGGCCAGTCGAATCCCACCACAACCCCGCGCCAGCCGCTCGCCCGAAGGTTGCGGTCCAGCGCGCGGGTCCGGTCCACCACCGCCGCGATGTCATTGTTATAGCCATGCACAAAGATCAGCACGTCCCCCGCCGGCGAGATCGAGACCGGGTTCAGATCGCCATCCGCCAGACCCCGCACCTCGGCGACCCAGGTCTTGACCGGCACGACATGGCTTTTGTCATAGACCGCATCCGTTTCGGGCAGGCGCAGGAACTGCACGGGGCCGGGGTCAGAGGTGAAGCCCTTGCCTTGGCCTTTGCGGGCTGTGATGAGATAGCTGGACATCGGCGCCTCCTGTGACGGGACTTCCCGGGACGGGGCGATCATGGTTGGCAAATGATTAATTTGGCCTTGGCGCGGCGTGCGCTGCAAAAGGGGGGCGACATGCGCAAGGACAGGCTGGACGGAAAGGGGCTGGCGGTCCTTTTGGCGGTGACGCTGCTGCTGGCGGGCAACCAGATCGTGATCAAGCTGGTGAATGACGGGCTGCAGCCGGTGTTTTTCGCGGGCTTGCGCAGCGCCTTGGCGGTGGTCTTTGTCGGGCTGTGGCTGTGGCTGCGCGGGCTTTGGCCGCGCGTCAGGCGGACCGACCTTGGCCCCGGGCTGCTGATCGGCACGGTCTTCGCTGCCGAATTCATCGGGCTTTTCATGGCATTGGACCTGACGACCGTGGGCCATGCCAGCCTGATCATGTATTCCATGCCGGTCTGGATGGGGGTGCTTGCGCATTTCTTCATCCCGGGTGAGCGCGCCACGCCGCTGAAGGCGCTTGGCCTGGGGCTGGCCTTTGCCGGCACCGCCATGGCGATCTTGTCGAAATCCTCGGGCGGTCAGGCCAGCCTTCTGGGCGACCTTTGCGCCTTGGTGGGTGCGCTGGGTTGGGCGGGCACGGCCTTTATCGCGCGGGTCTCGCGGTTGCGCCACGCAGGCCCCGAGGCGCAGTTGTTCTGGATGGTCCTGGTCTCGGCCCCGATCCTGATCGTCCTCGCCCCCGCCTTCGGGCCGCTGTTGCGCGACATCCAGCCGGTCCATTGGGCCTGGCTGGTGGCCCAGGCGGGAATCGTCGTGGCGGGCGGCTTCATCGCCTGGCTTTGGCTTTTGTCGGTCTATCCGACCTCTACCGTCGCCTCGTTTTCCTTCCTGACCCCGATCCTCGCGATTCTTTTTGGCCATCTGGTCTTTGGTGAGTCGCTATCCCTTGGGGTGATCGGGGCGGCGGGCCTGGTGTCTTGTGGCATTATTATGATCAACCGAAAGGCGAGTTGAGCCGACAGAATCAACGCCCACCTGCAAGGCGCCCTTCAGACGGCAGATTAGTCCCAAGCCCCAAACCCCCCTGCTGACACGGAAATTGCCGCGCCATCCACAGGCCCCCCCGACTTGCACACAAGTTCATCCACAGGCCAGGATGCGCCCGCAGAAACGCCACCCCTAGAGGCGCTTTGGGGGTCAAGCACAAAATCTGGGGGCGAATAGTAAAAAATCCGTTGCCGTCGCCTTGGGATTGCGCCAATTTCCCTCTCGTCGGCGGCGGGCGTTCCACAAGACCCATGGCCGATGGGGACAGACCGAGCAGTTCATTTCGCCTTTCCGGCAACGCCAGGCCAATAGCCTGGGCGGGTGATCTCTTGCGCCGTGTTCCCGGGCATCACGGCGGGGCAGTCTCGCGCATCAGGGATTTGGGTCATGAAGATCGAGCGGAAGTTTACGACGGTGGATGACGGTGCCTATGGCGCTTTGACGTTCCAGCTGACGACCTCGGAAATCCGCAATCCCGATGGCAAGGTGGTCTTCCGCAACGAGGCGGTCGAGGTGCCCCAAGGCTGGTCGCAGGTCGCAGCCGACGTGATCGCGCAGAAATACTTCCGCCGTGCGGGCGTTCCGGCCGTGACCAAGCGCGTGCAGGAAAAGGGCGTGCCGCGCTTCTTGTGGCGCCATGTGGCCGACGAAGAGGCGATGGCCGATCTGCCCGCCGACAAGCGCTTTGTGGGCGAGACTTCGGCCAAGCAGGTCTTTGACCGTCTGGCCGGGGCCTGGGCCTATTGGGGCTGGAAGGGTGGCTATTTCACCACCGAGGCCGACGCCAAGGCCTATTATGACGAGATGCGCTATATGCTGGCCCGCCAGATGGCCGCGCCGAACAGCCCGCAGTGGTTCAACACCGGCCTGCATTGGGCCTATGGCATCGACGGTCCGGGGCAGGGCCATTATTACGTCGACCACAAGACTGGCGTTTTGACCCGCTCGGACTCGGCCTATGAGCATCCCCAGCCGCATGCCTGCTTCATCCAGTCGGTCAAGGATGACCTGGTGTCGGATGGCGGCATCATGGACCTGTGGGTGCGTGAGGCGCGTTTGTTCAAATATGGTTCGGGCACCGGCACGAACTTCTCCAGCCTGCGCGGTGAGGGCGAAAAGCTGTCGGGCGGCGGCAAGTCCTCGGGTCTGATGGGCTTCCTGAAGATTGGCGACCGGGCTGCGGGCGCCATCAAGTCGGGCGGCACCACGCGCCGCGCCGCCAAGATGGTAATCTGCGACATGGATCACCCCGATATTGAGGAATTCATCAACTGGAAGGTGATCGAAGAACAAAAGGTCGCCTCGTTGGTGGCCGGGTCCAAGGCGCATGAAGCGCGGCTGAACGACATCTTCACCGCGATCCGTCAGTGGGATGGGTCCAGCGAAGACAGCGTTGATCCGGCCAAGAACCCAGGCCTGAAGGGCGCGATCCGGGCCGCGAAAAAGGCCATGATCCCCGACACCTACACCAACCGCGTGCTGCAATATGCGCGTCAGGGCTTCACCTCGATCGAATTCCCGACCTATGACACCGATTGGGATTCCGAGGCCTATAATTCGGTGTCGGGCCAGAATTCCAACAATTCGGTCCGCGTGACGGATGCTTTCCTCAAGGCCGTCAAGGCCGATGCGCCCTGGGAGCTGATCCGCCGCACCGATGGGAAAGTGGCGAAATCCGTCTCGGCCCGTGAGCTGTGGGACCAGATCGGCCACGCCGCCTGGGCCTGCGCCGACCCCGGCATCCAGTTCCATGACACGGTCAACGCCTGGCACACCTGCCCCGAAGACGGCGCGATCCGCGGGTCGAACCCCTGTTCGGAATATATGTTCCTGGACGATACGGCCTGCAACCTGGCGTCCTTGAACCTGCTGACCTTCCAGAAGGGCTCCAAGTTTGACGCCGAAGCCTATATCCACGCCTGCCGCCTTTGGACGGTGACGCTGGAAGTCTCGGTCATGATGGCGCAGTTCCCCTCCAAGGAAATCGCGCAGAATTCCTATGATTTCCGCACCCTTGGCCTGGGTTACGCCAATATCGGCGGCCTGTTGATGAACATGGGTCTGGGCTATGACAGCCGCGAAGGCCGGGCTTTGTGTGGGGCCTTGACCGCGCTGATGACCGGCATCGCCTATGCGACCTCGGCCGAGATGGCGCGTGAGCTGGGCGCCTTTGCAGGCTATGACCGCAACCGGGATCACATGCTGCGCGTGATCCGCAACCACCGCGCGGCCGCCCATGGGTCGCAGGCCTACGAGGGCCTGAACGTCGATCCGGTGAGCTTGGACGCCCGCAACTGCCCCGATGCCGACCTGGTCCAGCTGGCGCGCGGCGCCTGGGATGAGGCGCTGGCCCTGGGTGAGGCCCATGGCTACCGCAACGCCCAGACCACGGTGATTGCGCCGACGGGCACCATCGGCCTGGTGATGGATTGCGACACGACCGGGATCGAGCCCGATTTCGCCCTGGTCAAGTTCAAGAAGCTGGCCGGTGGCGGCTATTTCAAGATCATCAACCAATCGGTTCCGGCCGCTTTGGAAACGCTCGGCTATCCCGGCCATCAGATCGCCGAGATCGTGGCCTATGCCGTGGGCCATGGCTCGATTGCGCAGGCGCCTGCGATCAACCACACGGCCCTGATCGGTCACGGCTTTGGCCCCCGCGAGATCGAAAAGATCGAAGCGGCGCTGCCCACCGCCTTTGACATCCGCTTTGTCTTCAACCAGTGGACCCTGGGCGAGGACTTCTGCCAAAAGACCCTGGGCATCCCGGCCGAACGCCTGAACGACGCAGGGTTCGACCTGCTGCGTCACCTTGGCTTTACCAAGGCGCAGATCGAGGCGGCCAATGACCACGTTTGCGGCACGATGACGTTGGAAGGCGCGCCGCATCTGAAGACGCATCACTACTCTGTCTTTGATTGCGCCAATGCCTGCGGCAAGCGGGGCAAGCGCTATCTGTCGGTGGAAAGCCACATCCACATGATGGCGGCGGCGCAGTCCTTCATCTCGGGCGCGATTTCCAAGACGATCAACATGCCGAATTCGGCCAATATCGCCGAAACCCTGGCCGCCTATGAGCTGTCGCACAGCCTTGGGATCAAGGCCAACGCGCTGTATCGCGACGGGTCGAAACTGTCGCAACCCTTGGCAAGCGCCCTGATCGAGGACGACGAAGAGGCCGAAGAGATCATGGCCACCGGCTCGGCCCAAGAAAAGGCCGCGGTGATTGCCGAAAAGATCGTCGAGAAGATCATCTACAAGGAAATCATCCGCACCAACCGCGAAAAGCTGCCCGAGCGGCGCAAGGGTTACACCCAAAAGGCCATCGTCGGCGGGCACAAGGTTTACCTGCGGACCGGCGAATATGGTGACGGTCGCCTGGGCGAAATCTTTATCGACATGCACAAGGAAGGCGCGGGCTTCCGGGCGATGATGAACAACTTCGCCATCGCGATTTCGGTTGGCCTGCAATATGGCGTGCCGCTGGAAGAATATGTCGAGGCCTTCACCTTCACCCGCTTTGAACCGGCAGGCATGGTGCAGGGCAACGACTCGATCAAGAACGCGACCTCGATCCTGGACTATATCTTCCGGGAACTGGCCGTGTCCTATCTGGACCGCACCGATCTGGCCCATGTCAAACCGCAGGGCCATGCTTTCGACGACCTGGGCCATGGCGACGAAGAGGGCAAGCGCAATGTCTCGGAGGTTTCCGAGTCGGCCGCCTCGAAGTCGGTGGAGCTGCTGAAGTCGATCTCGTCGACCGGCTATCTGCGCAAGCGGATGCCCCAGGGCCTGGTGGCTTTGCAGGGCGGGATGATGACGGGGACGGGGCCCGTGGTGGGCTTCTCGGAGGCCGCCACGACCTATACCGCGACCGCGCTTTCGACCGGCACCGTGTCGATGGACCTGCGCACCAAGGCAAAGATGCAGGGCTACGAGGGCGATCCTTGCGGCGAATGCGGCAACTACACGCTGGTCCGCAACGGCACCTGCATGAAGTGCAACACCTGCGGCGGCACGAGCGGTTGCAGCTGATTTGAGATTGAGGTTGGGGCGCGGAAGTACCAGTTCCGCGCCCCAGCTTTCCCGCATTGTTGTGCACGCTGCGGGAGAAGCTGTGTCGGCCACAAGGGTCGATGAATTTATCTGACCAACTTCCGATGCAGCTACAATGGCGTGTTCGTCTCTACAGGACTTTCCCACAGAAAACATAGGGACACCTGTGGATAAGTATAGGGAGGCCATCTTGGCCAAAAATACTGGAAATGACTATCGCCGCGGCGCGGTTACTGCTCGCACCCAGTTCCAGCGGGAAGACGGGAACTGGCAGAAACGTGACGAACGGAGCGGCCAATTCATGTCTGTGAAAGACGATGGAAAGCCGTTCAAGGGTGTCGCTAAAGAGCCTGACGGTCGGGACACGAAGAACTCCTGACCTCTTCTTAACAAATGCTCGGGCGTGATCTGCTCCCGCCCGAGTGCATTGACAAATACGCTGAAGGACCCCGCCATGGACATCATCATCGGCACTGACCGCATCACGCCTCAGGCGATCCATCCTTTTGCGGGGGGGGTCATTGCCACGCTGCGCGGAGAGGCGCTGAAGGCGGTGCTGGATGCCACCTTCCGCGGCAAGGGCTCGATCGAGATGAGCGGCGGCGACCTGGACCGCCGCCCGATGAGCGTCACCGCCATCGAGATGTCGGGGCAGGATACGACGGTCACGCTGGTGTGCGCCGGGCCGCGGCGCGATTTGCACTGAGGGCTACGCTGAAAGCGCGTCCGCACTGAGGGCGGGCCCACACCGCGCGGGACAAGCAAAGACCCCGGGAGCCATATGGCCCCCGGGGTCTTTTCATGGGCTTAGGGTGCCGCGGGGGCGGGGGACAGGGACGAGATATAGGCCCAGACATTGGCCGCATCCTCGGCCTTGGCCAGTTTGAACATCATCTTGCCGCGGGCCGATTTGTCGCCCAGCTTTTCTTGCAGGAACTTGGACGGATCGGCGACATAGGTCACGAAATCCGCCTCGTTCCAGGCAAAGCCGGTCGCACCCAGGGCGATCATGTCATCGCCGTATTTGAACTCGGGGTAAGTCCCCGCCACGCGGCCCGGCATGCCGTAAAGGTTCGGCCCGGTCTTGGCGCCCTTGCCGGCGACGACCTCACCGGCCTCGTTGACCATGGCGTGACAGGTCTGGCATTTGGCGAACACTTTCTCGCCCTTGGCCGCATCGCCTTCGGCGAGCGCGGGCAGGGCCAGCAACGAAAGGGCAAATGCCCCGATCAGCGTCTTCATCCTATCCTCCGTTTGGATTTGGAACATTACGTTCAGCACCTAGGACGCCCGCGGGTCTTGGCAACGGGCGCCGTGGAATTCTCAGGCGACAGCACGCGACAGCGCACAATGCGCCCAAAGCTGCGACAGCGCGTTCACAAGATGGTCAATCTCGGCCGAGCCATGCAGCGGCCCGGGGGTGATGCGCAAACGCTCGGTCCCTTTGGGGACGGTGGGGTAGTTGATCGGCTGCACATAGATGCCGTGGTCGCGCATCAGGATATCGCTGATCATCCGGCACTTGACCGGGTCGCCGATCATCACCGGGATGATATGGCTGTCATTGGGCATGTGCGGGATGCCGGCGCGGTCCAGTTTGGCGCGCAGTTCCGCCACGCGGGCGCGCTGCAGGCGGCGTTCGCTGGCCGAGCCCTTCAGATGCATGATCGAGGCTTTGGCCGCGGCGGCCACCGCAGGCGGCAGGGCGGTGGTAAAGATGAACCCGCTGGCAAAGGACCGGATAAAGTCGCACAGCGCCGCCGACCCCGTGACATAGCCGCCAACGACGCCAAAAGCCTTGCCCAGGGTGCCTTCGATCAGGTCGATCCGGTGGGCCAGCCCAAGTTCCTCCGAGACGCCACCGCCGCGCGGGCCATACATTCCGACCGCATGGACCTCGTCGATATAGGACAGCGCGCCATGGGCCTCGCAGACCTCGACGATCTCGCGGAGGGGCGCGATGTCGCCATCCATCGAATAGACGGATTCGAAGGCCACCAGCTTGGGCCGATCCCCCGCGGCGTGCAATTTGCGGTCCAGGTCGCGCCAGTCGTTGTGGCGCCACAGCACCTTGTCGGCGCGGGAATGGCGGATGCCTTCGATCATCGACGCATGGTTCTTTTCATCCGAAAAGATCGCCACATTCGGGATTTGCGACCCCAAAGTCGACAAAGAGGCCCAGTTCGACACATAGCCCGAGGTAAAGAGCAAAGCCCCCTCCTTGCCATGCAGATCGGCCAATTCGGCCTCCAGCGCCAGATGGTGCATGGTGTTGCCCGAGATGTTGCGCGTGCCCCCCGCGCCGGTGCCACAGGCCTCGACCGCCTCGATCATGGCGCCCACGACCTGCGGGTGCTGGCTCATGCCCAGGTAATCGTTGGAACACCAGACGGTGACATCGCCCACGCCTTCGCATCCGGCGGTGGGAAAGGCGCCGCGGCGGCGGGTGATATCGGCAAAGATGCGGTAATTGCCTTCGTCTTTCAGGGCGCCAAGACGGGCAGAGAAATGGGCTTGGAAATCCATGGTCAGGTCCTTTGTTCAAGGTTCGGGCTAGGCTCATGCGTCTTGGGGCGCTTGGGCAACATCCAGCGGTAAAGCTTCTGGTCGGGCAGGGGCAGGACCATGAACCAGTGTTCCAGCAACGCAAGTGCGGTCAGGACGGTCAACAGGACATGGCCGGTCAGGCTGGCTTCGGTTTGCGCCCCCGCGGCGCGCTCCAGCCAGCAGGCGGTGGCAAAGGTCAAAAGCGTGATCGAGACGGGAAAGAAGCCGTTCATCGCGGCGCGGCGGAAATGGCTTTCCAGATGGGTCAGGGGGCGGGGCAGGAATTCGGTATGGATGCGGGGCACGCCAAGGAACAGGTTCAGCTTGGCCGAGATGCGGGCAAAGAACAGCACGGCATAGGTCCAGAGGCCGAATTCATTGGCCTCTCCCCAGGTGACTTTTGCGATGACCAAAAGGCCAAGCGCCAAAAGGATCTCGTTATACAGGACCGTTCCCGTCGCGCGCAGGAACCTTTGGCCCAGGGGCAGGCCGGGCGGGCAGGGCTTCAGGTTCGGCCCCGTGATGACGCCCGACAGAAAGGCCAGCTCGATCCAGCCCCAGACCGCGATGGCGGCCAGAAAGGCGCAGACCGCGCCCAGGGGCGTCGACTGATCCGCGGTGGCGTCCAGCCCAAGGCCGCCGCCGATCAACAGCGGCAGGCCCAGAAGCACCGACCAGATGTGATCATCCGGCCCGCCAAGATCAGCGCGTCGCACCCGCAGCATGATCAGCCCGGTGGACAGCCACCAGAGGAACACGGCAAACAGCGCGACACTCCAGGGATTGGTCATATGCGGCCCCCATTTGACAGGGGGCCGCGAAGCGAAAGGGTCTGCTGCGGCCCCCGTTTGACGGGGGGCCGCAGAGGGGCCCCGGGACGCGCCCATCCCAGGGCCCAACCCGCTGCCGGAACAGCGGTATGGGGTGCATCGGTCAATACGACGGCTCCATCCGGCAGGACGCCGGGGGGGTGTTGCGCTTGACCGGGATCAGATAAAGGCCGGCAAAGGCCGTCAGGGCGCGGGCGGCAGCAAGTTTGTGCAGGGTCCAGCCGCCAAGCCCGCCCTTCTTCTTGGCGCGCTCCATGTCGATCATCGCGGAATTCATCGCCCGCAGGCCCGGCAACCAGCGCGGGTGGTCGATGTCCAATTCCACCGGAAAGACCTGCCGCGCGATGGCCGAGGTCTTGCGGTAGACCTCTTGGTCATAGTCGTCGATGTTGACGCCCAGGGCCTTGTGGAAGTCGTGGCGCGCATGGTCGCGCACCCACATGGTCGAATACACCGCGGTCAGAAAGAACCTGATCCACATCCGTGCCGCCCAGGTCCCGGTGATCTTGGGATCGGTCCGCATCAAAAGGGCAAAGGCCTCGCCATGAGAGAACTCGTCGTTGCACCATTCGCGGAACCACTTGAAGATCGGGTGGAAGCGCTGTTCGGGATGCGCCTCCAGGTGGCGATAGATCGTGATATACCGCGCGTAGCCGATCTTTTCGGACAGATAGGTGGCGTAATAGATGAACTTCGGCCGGAAGTAGGTGTATTTCTTGGCCTTGGTCAGAAAGCCCAGGTTCACCGCAACGCCCGCCTCACGCAGGGCGTCGTTGATGAAGCCGGCGTGCCGGGCCTCGTCGCGCGACATATAGGAAAAAAGCTCGCAGATGTCGGGGTTCGTGCCGCGGCGCTTCATTTCCTTATACAGCACGCAGCCCGAGAATTCGGCCGTGCAGCTTGACACCAGAAAGTCGATGAACTCGACCCGCAAGGCCGGGTCCATCCCCGCCCAATCGACCGTGTCCCAATCGGCATTTTTCTTGAAATGCCCCTTGTTCGGGTCGGATTTCATCTGGGCCAACAGCTTGTCCCAGTCCTCGCGCACCGGGGTGACGTCGATGCGGTCCATCTCGTCGAAATCGGTGGTGTAAAAGCGCGGGTTCAGCAGGGTGGTTTGCGTGGCCATGGCCGTCGTGTCGAAAGCGTCCGACATTTCGGCGTGCAGCTCGTCATGGGTGGTTGCATGGTCCTTCACAACGCGATCTCCTCTGAAAACGAGAACTCGCACAGTTCCATGAAGTCGAAATCGCCGGTCATGCGCGTCCACAGCCGTTCCAACCGCGAGGCGCGGGTGATCGTCGCCTGACGGCTTTCGATGATGACCTCGCCATAGGCGGCCAGGATCGGCGCGCCATGGACCTGGACTTCGTCGCCGGGGTGGATCACGGCGCCGTTGTCAAAGCGGACATGGGCGTGAAGGCTTTCGAACAGATGGCTGACCTCGACGGTGCAGGGGACCTGTTCGGTTTGCTTGGTGAAAAGTGGCATCTCTGATTTCCCTATTCTTGTGAGGACAGCAGCCGTTCGAACGCGGCTTTGTTGTCTTGCCCGAAAGCGTAGAGTTCTGCGCTCCATCCACTTGCGGGGTCTTCGGCCACAAGGCGACCGTTCTCATAGCGCACCACTTTCATGGGCGGGTTGCCGGTGACGCCTGCGACCGTGCGGGCGCGGGTCATGGCGTTCTGGATGACCGTGATGAAGCCGCCATGGGGCAGGTCGGCCAACAGCTTGCCATCGCGGTCGCGCACGGTGACGGACTGGGCGGATTGGCCTTCCAAGATCAGCCAGGTTTCTTTCTGCACGGTGCTGGCCGCGGGCGTGCCTTCATGCGGGCGCTTGGTTGCCACGGCAAAGGTCGTCAGGGCCAGGGCGGCCAGAACCAGGGCGAACATCGCATAAAGCAGGCCCTTGGGGATCATCTCGCGGTCGAGGCGGCGGGGCGGAGAGAGGGTTGCCATGGGACTACTCCGCCGCAAGGGCCAAAGAGATTTCCGGCGTCGCAAGGCTGGTCTGGGCGGCATCCGACAAAAGGCGACCGACGGCGGTGGCCTCGGGGATGCAGCGCAGCGCGGCTTGGGTCTTTTTGACGAACCCCGGGCGCAGATGCGGCCACAAGATCAGCGCCGACATTTGCACATCCCCCGTCAGGTCCAGCGCGATGGTGCCGGTCCCCTGGGCATCGACGGTCAGCGCAGCAGAGCCTATGCGGCGGAAGGGGATGGTAAAGGTGATCGGCAGCGCGGCACCGATGCGCAGGATGACGCGCTCCGTGGTGATCGTATAGATCGAGGCCCGGGCCTGCAGCGCGGCCAGGCCCTGAACAATGCCCCAGGCCGCCAGGGCCAGGACCAGATAGGGCAGGGCCACGGCCAGCGGCGGAAGGCCATCCGACCAGGCGGCCAGGCCCTTCCACAGGACCAGGACCATCATGTAGCCCAGGACCCAATTGGCCTTGTAGGCCTCGCGGGCCAGGGCCTTGCGGTCGGGCTGGCCTTGCCAGAGGATCGTTTCGCCTTTCGGCAGGGGGGCCGGCAGTCCGGGTGCCGGTTCGAAGTCGAAGTCGTGGTCACGGTCCGCCATTGCGAACCCTCCTTGGTCAGGGTTGAACCCGATCCGGCGTGGGCGCACGCCGGGTCGGGCTGTCGTCAGAAGCCGTGCTTCAGATTGGCGGCCTCGTAATGCTCACCGCCGGCAACAAAGGCGCTGATCTTGTCTTCTTCCAGCTTGGTCACGAAGGTCTGGCTTTGCTGGCCGGGGATCTCGTCGAAACGGGTCGAGGGCAGCGACATGACGCGCACACGATCCGCCCAGATGCGGGCCATGGGCATCGGCACCAGGCGGCGCGCGCCCGAGTTCAGGGTGATTTCCAGGTAACGCACCAGCTGTTCGGGGACATCGACCCACATGTCGCTGATCCGGCCCACGACCTCCAGGTCGCCCGCCTGCACGGGCAGGCCGCGCGGGTCACGCCCGGCCGAGACGATAAAGCCTTCGACCCGGCTCATCGGCTGGATCTTCACATTGCCATGGGCGTCGATTTCCGGCTCGTCGCGCCGCGGCACCCAGGAGGCCGGGCCCACCCCGTCGCGCAGGCCATCGCCCGTCGGCGCATGGGGGAAGCCTTCGGACACCGCCGTGCGCTCCAGCGCCAGGTCATTGCGGCGATGGGCGGCCTCGTTTTCGGCCGAGGGCACGGTGACGGTCCCCTTGCCATGGGCCAGGGTAAAGGTCTTGGGCTTGGGCACCGGAAAGGGGCCCTGGTTGGCGGCTGCGCGACCGTCTTCGGTCTCCAGCGGATAGCCTTCGCGCATGTTCTCGGTCTGCACGTAATAGATCAGCACCGCAAGGAAGGCCCAAAAGGCCCAGATCGCAAGGCTGGCGAGGTCGAAATTTCCAAAGAAGGTAACACCAAGCATGGGGGTCTCCCGGGTTCAGGTGGGGAATTCGGTCAGGTTCAGGGTTTGGGCGGGGGGCGCGGTCAGGCGCCTTAGGCGGACAAGCGGACCCATCACGATCAGCGTCGCAAAGATCAGCCCGATTTCAAGGTGGTAGACGAATGTATATCCCAGCGCGGGGGTGCCGATGGGGCCGAACCAGCCCAGGGCCGCCAGGTGCTGCACCCCGTCACGCAGCGCGCCGCCACAGAACACGGCCAGGCCCGCGGCGGTGGCTTGGGCGGCGCCAAAGGCCCCCATGGCCAGCCCCGCCGCCCCCGGCAGCGTCATGGCCGCGCCCAGCATGGCGACGCCAAAGACGCCGGCGCCAAAACCGATCGCAAAGGCTCCGGCGAAAAACAGCCCGGTCGAGGCCAGCGCGCCGGCAAAGATCACCGCCGAAAAGGCCGCGAGCCCCGCCACCAGCCCAAGCGCCGCCAGCCGGAACGGATCGGCTCCCCGCGCCCTTGCGGCGTAAAAGAAGCCACCCAGCGCCCCCAGCGACCACAGCGCGGTCAACAGCGTGGTCTTGGCGACCGACAGGCCCAGGATCTGCCCGCCATAGGGCTCCAGCAGCACGTCTTGCATGTTGAAGGCCAAGGTCCCCAGCACGACCGTCGCCAAAAGCCGGATCACGCCGGTCTGGCCCGCAAGGTCGGCCCAGGCCGCCGTGAACGAGGGCATGGGGGCCGCGCGTTCGGCCTTGGTCATCGGCCGGACTTTCTCTTGTTTCCAAAGGGCTATCACGTTCAGGATCAGCGTGGCCAACCCACAGCCCTGCACGACGCGGACCAGCGTCAGGGGGGCAAAATCGCGCAACAGGAACCCCACGACCAGGGCCGAAATCCCCATGCCGCACAGATACATTACGTAAAGCACGGCCACGACGCGGGGCCGCGTCTCGTCGCTGGCGCGGTCACAGGCCAAGGCCAGGCCCGCGGTCTGCGTCATATGCATCCCGATGCCGGTCATCAGAAAGGCGACCCCCGCCAGCGCAGGCCCCGCCCATTCCGGGCCGCGGACCTGATCGCCCGACAGGACCATCAGCGCAAAGGGCATGACCGCAAGGCCGCCCATCTGCCACAAAGAGCCGAACCACAGGTAGGGCACCCGCTTCCAGCCGATGGCGCTGCGGTGGTGGTCCGACCGGTGGCCGATCAGCGCGCGAAAGGGCGCGACCAGCACGGGAATGGCGATCATCAGGGCGACCAGGGTGGCCGGCACATGCAATTCGACGATCATCACCCGGTTCAGCGTCCCCAGCATCAGCACCTGCGCCATGCCGACCGACAGCTGGAACAGCGCCAGCCGCATCAGTTGGCCCAGGGGCAACCCCTCCGAGGCCGCATCGGCAAAGGGCATCCAGGCGGCACCCAGTTTGGCAACATGATGCGGACGCAGGATCATCGGGCGACCTCCAGACATTCCGAGATGTAAAAGCCGCTTGTGATCCGGTCGATGCGCGACAGCCCGGGGATGTCACGGGACAGGCTGCGGTGGTCATGGGGCACCATGCGGGGCGAGCGGTCAGCCCCAGGCACCAGCTTGCCCAGGTTCCACATCACCATCAGCAAGGGGGTCCGGGGCGCCACGGTAAAGGTGATGCGGGGCGCACGCAGCGCCAGACGTTCAAGTGCTGCGCCAAGGTCCGCCGGGCGGTAATAGATCAGGCTGTCCATGGCCAGCACATGATCAAAGGACCCAAGCTTGGGGTCGGTCATGTCGCCGGCATGAAACCGCACTTTGCTGCGCAGCGAGGGGTCCAGTCGGTCGGCCGCGATGGCGATCAGCTTGGGCGAGATATCGGCCGCCACGACCTTGGCCCCGCGCAAGGCCAATTCCGCCGTCATCAGCCCGGTGCCGCAGCCGGCATCCAGCACCCGCATCCCGGTCAGGTCGGCGGGCAACTGCCCCAGCATCAGCGCCCGCATCCGGTCACGCCCCTCGCGCACCGTTTGACGGATGCGCGACACTTTGGCCTCCGAGGTCAGGCGGTCCCAGATATGGGTGGCCTTGCGGTCGAAGTAGTCTTCGACCCGGGCGCGGGTCAGGGTGTAGCTGTCCATCAATCGAACCCCAGAAGCTCAAAGATCTCGCGGTCGGGCAGGGGGGCGGGGGCCAGAGGCTCGGTCCCGGCCCACAGCGTCTGGGCCATGGCCATGTAACCGTCGCGGGCCGCGTTGATATCGGGCGCGTCGGGCATCTCGAACAGGGTCTTCTTCTTCAGGCGCGAACGGCGGATCGCGTCGATGTCGGGCATATGGGCCAGACGGCGAAAGCCGACGCGGTCGCAATAGCGGTCGACCTCGTTGGTCTCATGAGAGCGGTTGGCGATGCAGCCCGCAAGCCGCACCTTGTAGTTCGCCGACTTGGCCTGGACGGCGGCGATGATGCGGTTCATGGCATAGATGCTGTCAAAGTCGTTGGCCGTCACGATCACGGCGCGGTCGGCATGTTGCAAGGGCGCCGCAAAGCCGCCGCAGACCACATCGCCCAGAACGTCAAAGATCACGACATCGGTGTCTTCCAGAAGGTGATGCTGCTTCAACAGTTTCACCGTCTGGCCCACGACATAGCCGCCGCAGCCGGTGCCCGCAGGCGGACCGCCCGCCTCGACACATTTCACGCCACCGAAACCGATCGAGACGTAATCTTCAGGCCGCAGCTCTTCGGCATGGAAATCGACGTCCTTCAGGATGTCGATGACCGTGGGCTGCAGGCGGCCGGTCAGCGTGAAGGTGCTGTCATGCTTGGGGTCGCAGCCGATCTGCAAGACGCGCTTGCCCATCATGGCAAAGGCGGCCGACAGGTTCGACGAGGTCGTCGATTTCCCGATCCCCCCCTTGCCATAGACCGAAAAGACCTGCGCCCCGCCGATCTGGACCGCGTCGTCCTGATGAACCTGAACAGAGCCTTCGCCGTCCAGACCACGCAGGATTGGGATTTCGTCTCTCATCGCGCATTCCTTTTCATTCGGCGGCCACCCCTTCGAGGCGGTCTTCCAATTCGTCCGCCGCCTGATGCAGGGCGGCCAAAGTTGCGGCATCGGGTTGCCAATAGTTGCGGTCCGAAGCCTCCAGCAGTTTTTGCGCCATGCGGTTGGAGGCCTCGGGGTTCAGCTCCGACAGGCGGCGGCGCATCGCCTCATCGGCCACAAAGGTTTCGGTCAGGCGTTGATAGACCCAAGGTTCCACCTGAGATGTCGTGGCCGACCAGCCCAGCGTGTTGGTCACTTGCGCCTCGATCTGGCGCACGCCCTCTGCGCCGTGGCGCAACAGGCCCTCGAAATACCGCGGGTTCAAACTGCGCGAGCGGGTTTCCAGCGCGACCTGATCCTTCAGCGTGCGCACGACGCCCGCGCCGCGGGTCTGGTCGCCGATATAGACCGGGGTTTCCACCCCACCCCGAGCGCGGCGGACAGCCCGGGCAATGCCGCCCAGCGTGTCGAAATAATGGTCCACCGTGGTCACGCCCAGTTCGACCGATTCCAGGTTCTGATAGGCCAGGTCGACCTTGGCCAGCGCCGCACCCAGCAGGGCGCGTTGGGCCTGGGGCTTGCCCTTGACGCCATAAGCAAAGCCCTTGCGGCTTTCATAGGCGTCGGCCAGCTCGTCTTCGGCGCCAAAGGCCGACGAGCCCACCAGCACATTCACATTCGACCCATAGGCGCCCTCGGCATTGGAAAACACCCGCAGGCTGGCGGTTTCCAGATCGCAACCCAGCTCTGCCATCTGTTCCAAAGCATGAGCGCGCAGGAAGTTCTGGCTCAGCGGCTCATCGGCGCTGGCCGCCTTGAAGGCCGCCTCGGCCAGCATCCGGGTTTGCAAGGGCAGAAGGTCGCGGAAAATGCCCGACAGGGTGATGACCACGTCGATGCGCGGGCGGCCAAGTTCGGCCAAGGGGATCAGGTCGGCGCCCGCCAACCGGCCATAGCTGTCAAACCGCGGCCGCGCGCCCATCAGGGCCAGGGCCTGCGCAATTGGCCCGCCATCCGACTTGATGCTGTCCGAGCCCCAAAGCACCAAAGCCACGGCATGAGGCAAGGACTTGTGCGCGTCGATCAGGCGGCGGGCCTGTTCGGCGCCGTCCTTCAGAGCATGGGCGGTGGGCATCCGGAACGGGTCAAAGGCGTGGATATTGCGGCCCGTCGGCAGGATCTCGGGGCTGCGGATCAGATCGCCGCCCGGAACCGGCTTGGTGAAATGCCCCCCCAGAGCGCGCAAAAGCGCCGGGATCTCGGTCTGTTGTTGCAGCGCCAGATCGGCCGCCACCGGATCGCCCGGCATAAGCGAGACCATCTCGGCCCGGGCCTCGGGCGTCATCGGCGCCCCCAGCACATGCAGCCCGTCGGTGATCAGCGCGCCTTCGGTCTCCAGCAGTTTGGACCACAGCGTATCGGGCGCGCCCACCAGATCGACCGCCTTGGCCTGTTCGGTGATCGTCTGGCCCAGGCCCTCGCGCTCGGGGTCGTCGGGGGGCAGGGCGCGATACCGCTGCAGCGAATCCTTCAGCTCTGCCAGGCCCTTATACAGGCCCGACCGCGCCAGTGGCGGCGTCAGATGCGACACCGTCACCGCATTTGACCGCCGCTTGGCCAAAGTCGCCTCGGAGGGGTTGTTGGCGGCATACAGATAGATGTTGGGCAGGTTGCCGATCAGCCGGTCGGGCCAGCAGGTCCCGCCCACGCCCGCCTGACGGCCCGGCATGAACTCCAACGCGCCATGCATCCCGAAGTGCAGTAGGGCATCGGCGGCGAAATCCTCGCGCAGCCAGGCGTAAAAGGCCGCAAAGGCATGGGTGGGCGCAAAGCCCTTTTCGAACAGCAACCGCATCGGGTCGCCCTCATAGCCAAAGACCGGCTGAAGACCGACAAAGACATTGCCGAACTGCGCGCCCAGCACATGCACGCCGCGCCCGTCGGTCTGGTGGCGGCCCGGCGCAGGACCCCAGGCGGCCTCGATATCCCCAAGCCAGCGGCAGCGCGCGACCAGGGTTGCGGCGGGAATGGTGACGGCAACATTGGCCGGCTGGCCATGGCGTTTGGCATTGCCGCCCAGCACCGCTTCGCGCAAGGCCGCCACGCTGTCGGGGGGCGTCAGGGCGTAGCCCTCGGCGGCCATGGCGTGCAAAGTGTTGAAAAGGCTTTCAAAGACCCCCAGATAGGCCGCCGTGCCCGCAGCCCCCGCATTGGGCGGAAAGCCGTAAAGCACGATGCCCACGCGGCGCTCGGCCACCTGACTGCGCCGCAGCAAGGCCAGCCGCAAGACCTTGTCGGCCAGGGCCTCGATGCGTTCGTGGCAGGGCGCCATGGACCGCGCCAGCACGCCTTCGGGCCGGCAGCGGCGGGCGCAAGCATCGCAGCCCTCGGCCCCGTGACGCCCGGCGAACACCGTGGGATTGGTCGCGCCGTCGATCTCGGGCAGGGCGATCAGCATGGTCGTTTCGATGGGCGAAAGCCCGCCCGAACTGTCGCCCCATTGGCCCAGCGTCTGAAACTCCAGCGGATGTGCGGCGATATAGGGCACGTCCAGATCGGCCAGAACCTGAACCGCGGCGGCGCTGTCGTTATAGGCAGGCCCCCCCACCAGCGAAAACCCGGTGACAGAGACCAAAGCGTCGATGCGCCCGGCCAGATGCGCGCTGATCGCAGGCCGCCCGTCCAGTCCCGCGGCAAAGACCGGCAGAACCGCCATGCCCTTCGCCTCGAACCCGGTGATGACGGCGTCATAATGCGCCGTGTCGCCCGCCAGAATATAGGACCGCAGCATCAACAGCCCGACCGTCGCCTTGGGCACCCGCGGCCGAGGCAGGGCCTGGGGATCGGTCGTCACGCGGCCCGCGATATCGGGATGGTAAAGCCCCACATCCGGATGGTCGACCGGCGCCTGAGCCTTGATGCGCGCCCAATCCCGGTTGCCGGAATAGCGCCCGACCAAAAAGCGGATCATCTCGCGGATATTCTCGTCCGACCCGCCCAGCCAATATTGCATCGACAGGAACCAGGCGCGCAGGTCCTGCGCCTTGCCCGGCAAAAAGCGCAAGATCTTGGGCAGACGTTTCAGCATCGCCATCTGACGCTCGCCCGATTCGGCGGAATTCCCCTTGGCGGGCTTCAGCTTTTTCAACAGCCCCATGACCGTGCTGTCGGGCTTGCCCATCTCCAGATCGCCCATCCGGGTCAGTTTGACGATCTGCGGATCGCAGATCATGCCGACCAAAGCATCGACCCGCGGCCTTGCGGCCTCAAGATCGGGCAGGATCGGAAGGATATGCTCTTCCATGAACAAAAGGTTGGCCAGGATGATGTCGGCGCGGGCGATGTCCTCGCGCGCCCGGTCCAGCGCGGCGGGGTTTTCGGCCCATTCGGCGGCGGCATGGATGGTGACGACCAGGCCCGGCAGATCGGAGGCCAACCGCGCCTCGGCCCGCAGCGCAGGACCCGCCGCATGGGCATCCAGCGTCAGGATGACGAAACGATAGGCTTTGGGGGTCATCTCATCGCGCATAATGGGCCTTGGCCTCGTAAAGCGTTTCGACGGTGATGGCGGTGACGCCTTTGCTGGTGGCGTAGGCTTCGGTGTTGCGCCGCGCCTTGGGGCGGACAAAGAAGGGGATCTTCTTCAACTCGCGCTCGGCCGCAGGAGTCCAGTGCTGGGTCTCGTCTTTCATACTGATAGAAATATTCCGGGGTTCGGGGCAGAGCCCCGAGGGGTCCACGGGCGCCACGGGTTCCGGACGGGCTGTGGCCTTGGCCCCATGATGGCTGGCCCCGGCGCCGTCGTGGAACTCGGGGTCCTCGCGGAACATGGTCAGAAGATGTTCCTCCAGCCCCATGACCAGCGGATGCACCCAGGTGTCAAAGATCACATTGGCGCCCTCAAAGCCCATTTGGGGCGCATAGCGGGCCGGAAAGTCCTGGACATGGACCGGCGCGGAAATCACCGCGCAGGGGATGCCCATGCGCTTGCCCATGTGACGCTCCATCTGGGTGCCAAGGATCATCTCGGGGGCGGCTTCGGCGATGGCGGCTTCGACCTCCAGGTAATCATCGGTGATCAGCGCGGTCAGGCCCATCTGTGTGGCCAAGGCCCGCATCGGCCGGGCGAATTCGCGGTTGAAACAGCCCAGGCCCACGACGGTAAAGCCGATCTCTTGCGATGCGATGCGGGCCGCGGCCATGGCGTGTGTCGCATCGCCAAAGATGAAGACCCGCTTGCCGGTCAGATAGGTGCTGTCAACCGAGGCCGACCACCACGGAAGCCGCAAGCCATCCTCAGGGATGCGCGGCGAAAGCCCTGTGATTTCAGCCACTTCGGCCAGAAAATCCCGGGTCGCGCCGACGCCGATCGGGATGGTTTTCGTATAGGGCTGGGCATGGGTCTTTTCCAGCCAGCGGGCGGCGCTTTCGCCGGTTTCGGGGTAAAGCAGCACGTTGAAATGGGCGGCGGGCATCCGGGCGATATCGGCCGGCGTCGCGTTCAAGGGCGCGCAGACATTGACCTTGATCCCCATGGCGGCCAGCGCCCGGGTCACTTCGGTCACGTCATCGCGGTGGCGAAAGCCCAAAGCGGTCGCGCCCAGAAGATTGCAGGTGATCGCCTCGGTCCGGGCTTGGGGGCGCGACAGGTGGCGCACAATCTGCAAGAAGGTCTCGTCGGCGCCAAAGTTCTCTTTGCGCGAGTAAGAGGGCAGGTCCAAGGGGATCACCGGGCAATCAAGACCCAAAGTCTCGGCCAGGCCGCCGGGGTCGTCCTGGATCAGCTCTGCGGTGCAAGAGGCGCCGACGATCATCGCCTGAGGCCGGAACCGGTCATGTGCGGCCCGGACCGAGTCCTTGAACAGCCCCGCCGTATCGGCGCCCAGGTCGCGGGCCTGAAAGGTCGTATAGCTGACGGGAGGCCGCGCGCCGCGCCGTTCGATCATCGTGAACAGCAGGTCGGCATAGGTGTCGCCCTGCGGCGCGTGCAGCACGTAATGCAGCCCCTCCATCGCGGTCGCCACGCGCATCGCGCCGACATGGGGCGGGCCTTCATAGGTCCAAAGCGTCAGCTTCATCTTTGGCCCTCCAGCAAGGTTTTGCGCCGCAAGGGCCGGGCGAAAAGCGACGCGAGGTCGCCGGCCTGTTCGTAAAAATGCACCGGCGAGAAGACCAGTTCGATGGCCCATTTCGTCGTGAAGCCTTGGGATTCCAGTGGGTTGGCCAGGCCAAGGCCGCAGACGGTCAGGTCGGGTTTCGCGGCCGCCAACCGGTCCAGCTGCAGGTCGACATCTTGGCCTTCCGAAAGCACTGTCTGCGGCAGAAGGTCCAGTTCCGGCCCCATCAGCTCGCGGTGCAGATAGGGGGTGCCGACCTCCAAGGGCCGCATGCCACATTCGCGGGCGAGGAAGCGGGCCAGGGGAATTTCCATCTGGCTGTCGGGAAAGAAGAAGATCGACTTGCCGCGCAGGGTCTCTGTCGCGGCGGCCACCGCTTTGCGGGCGCGGGCGCGGGGGGCTGCGGTGACGGCGTCAAAGACCGCATCCGTCACGCCGAAAGAGGTCGCGATGGCGCGCAGCCAGGCGGTCGTGCCCTCTTCGCCAAAGGGGAAGGGGGCGGCGATATGCTGCGCACCCCGCCGCAAAAGCGCCGCATGGGTGGCGCCGAGGAAGGGTTGCACCAGGGCGAAACGGGTGTTCGGGCCCACGGCGGCGGTATCTGCGACCCGGCGCGCGGGCAGCAACCGCAGCGGGCCAATCCCCATCGCGGTCAAGAGCGCCACCATCTGATCCTCGACCACATCGGGCAGGGCGCCGACCAACAGCAATTCGGCCGCCTCGGTCGCAGGCAGGGCGGGGACCATGGCGGCCAGCGCCGCATCCTCGCCCTCGGTGAAGGTCGTCTCGATCCCGGAACCGGAGTAGTTCAGCACCTGAACCCGGCCCGCATGTTGGGCGTTCAACCGTTCGGCCGCGCGGGCCAGGTCCAGCTTGATGACTTCGGACGGGCAAGAGCCCACCAGGAACAGCCGCCGGATATCGGGACGGCGCGCGATCAGGCGGGCCACCTCGCGGTCAAGTTCGACATTGGCATCGGCCAGACCCGCCAGATCCTTTTCCTCCAGGATCGCGGTGCCGAAACGCGGCTCGGCAAAGATCATCACGCCCGCCGCCGCCTGCAACAGATGGGCGCAGGTGCGTGAGCCGACGACCAGAAAGAAGGAATCAGGCATCTTGCGGTGCAGCCAGATGATTCCCGTCAATCCGCAGAAAACCTCGCGCTGGCCGCGCTCTTTCAGGACGGGGACGTCGCGGCAGCCGGTGGGAAGATCAAGGCTCATGCCAGACCTCCCAACCGCGCCTGGCGCAGTTTCAAGATGAATTGCGTCGCGTTGATCGCATAGGCGGCATAGGCGGACAGGGCCACCCACATCAGCGTCACAGGCGCCATCCCGGTCGCAAGGCCAATGACATAGGCGCCATGCAAGCCTATGACAGCAAAGGAAAACACATCCTCCCAAAAGAAGGCGGGCGCAAAGAGATACTGGCCGAACACGACCTTTTCCCAGATGGCGCCCGTCACCATGATCGTGGCCAGAAGCGCGGTTTTCACCAGGATCGAGGCCGTGGCCGCGTCATAGGCCTGACCGGTCGCCAGATACCAGACCACCAGGGCCAAAGAGACGGCAAAGGCCAGGAATTGCAGCGGCGCCAGAATCCCCTGAACCAGGGTCCATTTCGTCGCATCCCGCCGGGCCCTTTGATCGGCCGTGTAAAGCGGGCGAGGTGCTGCTTGCGTCCGAAGGCTGGTTTTCGCTTGTGTCACCGACATGAAAGGCCGCCTCCCCCTGACAGTGTCCTTACGATCAAGTTAACGGGGAACGATGAACTGTCAACCTAAACTTACACAACCTGCAGCGCGCCCTGCGGGGGATTGCGGCCTTCTGTCGCGGGTGACGGGCAGGCAGTTTGTCTTAAGTCTATGATATAGAACGAATACCCGTCCGGCCGTGGCAAAGTTTCAGCAATATGTCTATTTTGGTGGACATTTTGCCCCGACTGATGTGTCATGTTGGGCAAGAGGACGGATTTCCTTTCACCTCTCTTGCATGCTAGTCATGACTGGCCTGCGGGAGCTTTCCCTCAGGGTCGTCATGCGCGACGTCGGCACCATCTGTGAAGACACCACGGTCGAGCGGCCCACCCGCTGCACCGAGGGCTTGGCTTTCGAGGTGATCCACCGACTGATCGCATCCAGGAAATCGGGAGCCCTGCGCGTGCTGGATCATCTGGTCGACCAACTGGCCTCTGCCGCCTGTGGCCCGGACCCGGCGCTGGCGGGGGCCGTCGAGCAGTTGCGCCAAGCCCATGTGACCGATTTTGCGCTGGTCTGCGATTATATCCCCGAGGCCGCAAGGCGGCTGGGCGAGGGCTGGCAGGACGACACGCGCAGCTTCATGGATGTGACCATGGGCGTGGCGCGGCTGACCGATCTTCTGCGCGAGGTCGGCGGAGAGTGGAAGGGCGATGATGCCGAAGTGGCCGGGCGCCCTTCGGTTCTGTTGATCGTGCCGCCCGGAGAGCAGCATACGCTGGGCGCCTCGGTTCTGGCCTGCCGGATGCGCCATCTCGGCGTTTCGGTTTGCCTGCGGATCGGGCCCGCGCTCAGCGACCTTGCGACGCTGGTGGCGACGCGGGGCTTTGTCGGCGCCATGGTGACGCTGTCGCATCGCGAAAAGGCCGAAAGCTGCGCTGTTTTGGTGCGCGCGCTGCGGACTTTGGGCAAGGGGGGGCTGCCGGTTGCCCTTGGGGGCGCTGCGGTCGAAGACACGCCCAACCTGATGGACCTGACCGGGGCCGATCTGGTGACCAATGTCTTGGAGGAGGCTTTGGCCCATTTTAACGTGAAGGCAGAACAAAAGACTTGACGAGGGGATGGAGAGACGGACTAGGCAAATGGGACGATTGAAAGAAAGGCACTGATGTGACCTCGGACAACGCAGAGACGATGGATGCCGGAAAGTTGCAGGACTTTCCGCAAGACCTGCTTTTCCAGGCGGTATCGCAAGCCTTCGACATATCGCTGACCATTTCACCGGATCTGACGGTGCTGGATGCGACGGGCATGCCCCATGTGGCGCTGGCCGTGGCCGGGTGGCGGGGCAAGCCGCTGCTGGACCTTTTCGCCCGCGACAGCCGGCGCAAGCTGGAAACCCGGCTGGCTGATCCCGGCATCGGGCCCTTTCATCTGGAATTGAACCACGACCCCTCTTCGGGCGTTGATCTGCCGATGCGCTATACGCTGACGCGGCTTGGCGGGCGGGGGGCGGTGCTTTTGCTGGGCCGCGACCTGCGCCCCATGGCCGAGGTTCAGCAACGCCTGATCGAGGCGCAATTGGCATTGCAGCGCGACCACGAGGCCGGGCGCGAGATCGAGACGCGCTACCGCGTGCTGATGGAGGCCAACGGCGCCCCCATCGTCATCATCTCGACCACCACGGGGCGGATCGTCGATGCCAACAAGGCCGCACTGGAGATGATCGGGGCCGCGCGGGGGGATCTGATCGACTCCCCCGCAGCCCAGGAATTCGAGGGGCGCCGCCGCGGCGAGTTCCTGGAAAGTCTGACCCGTGCCGCCACGGCCGAGACCCCGGGCACCGTCGAACTTTCGGTCCGTCGCACGCGCAAGCGCATCCAGGTGGCGCCGACGCTGTTTCGGGCGGCGGGCGACAAGCTGTTGATGTGCCGCATCGACCTGTCCGAGGATGCCCGCGCCCAGCATGACGAATTGGGCAGCGCGCTGAACCGGCTGTTTCAGACCGGCGTCGACGGCATGGTGTTTTTGGACGGCGACGGGGTGATCAAGGCCACGAACGAGGCCTTCTTGAACCTGACCGACATTCCCAACACGGCCGCCGTCGTGGGCCGGTCGCTGGCGGATTTCCTGTCGCGCGGGGAAACCGACCTCAAGGTTCTGCTGGAAAACGTCAAGCGGGTCGGCCGCTTGCGCCATTATGCCACCCGGTTGAACACCGATTTCGGGGGCCAGATCGCGGTCGAGATGTCGGCCTCTTATCTGCAGGACCGCGGGCAGGGGGTGGTGGGGCTGATCATCCGCGACGCCTCGGCGGCGGAAGGCATGCGGCTTCCCGCGGGCTCGGTCGGCAACGAGGGCTTGCGCAATGTCATGCAGTTGGTCGGCTATTCGGCGCTGAAAGAGATCGTCGCCGAAACCACCGAGATCATCGAAAAGATGTGCATCGAGGCGGCTTTGGAGTTGACCGGCAACAACCGGGCGGCGGCGGCGGAGCTGCTGAGCCTGTCGCGGCAGTCGCTGTATGTGAAACTGCGCAAGTTCGGGCTTTTGGCCAAGGCCGGCAACGAATAGCGCGGGCCAGGGCTTGACCGGAACGACGGCCCCTGCGGGGGCCGTTTTCATTTGCGCCTGCCTTGGGTCGTGAAACCAGTTGCGCGACTCCGGTGTGTCATGTTTAGTTGACACATGGACACTTTCACCGCCCCTCCCCGCCTGACACCTGACCCACGCGCGGTCCTGACGCTGCTGAAGCCGATCACCTGGTTTCCGCCGATCTGGGCCTATCTGTGCGGCTCGGTTTCGGCCGGGGTGCCGATGAATTGGGGGACCGTGGTGCTGGGGATGGTGCTGGCGGGGCCGGTGGTCTGCGGCATGTCTCAGGCGGCAAACGACTGGTGCGACCGTCATGTCGATGCCGTGAACGAGCCGCATCGGCCGATCCCCTCGGGCCGTATCCCGGGGCTTTGGGGCCTGTGGATCGCGCTGGCCATGTCGGTCCTGGCCTTGGGGATTGGCGCGCTGCTGGGCACCTGGGGGTTCTGGGCGACGCTTGTGGGCGTCCTGGCGGCCTGGGCCTATTCGGCCGAGCCCATCAGGCTGAAGCGGTCGGGCTGGCTGGGGCCGGGTCTGGTGGGCCTGAGTTATGAGGGGCTGCCCTGGTTCACCGGGGCCGCGGTCCTTCTGGGCGCCGTGCCGCGGTTTGAAACCCTGATCCTGGCGCTGATCTATGCGCTTGGCGCCCATGGCATCATGACGCTGAACGATTTCAAGGCTTTGGAGGGCGACCGTCTGCATGGCGTCAGGTCCTTGCCGGTGACGTTGGGCCCGGAAGTGGCCGCCAAGGTCGCCTGCACGGTCATGGCCCTGGCGCAAGCCTTGGTCGTGGCGCTGTTGATGATCTGGGGCAAGCCCTCGCATGGGCTGGCGGTCCTGGCGCTTTTGGTCCTCCAAATCCTGGCCATGCGGGTGCTTTTGCGCGACCCCAAGGCCAAGGCGCCCTGGTATAACGGGACCGGGATCGTCCTTTACGTCACCGGCATGATGGTGACGGCTTTCGCGATAAGGGGCCTGTAACATGCTGAACTGGCTGCAAATCCTGCGCCTGGGCCTGGTGCAGATGGCGCTTGGGTCGGTCATCGTGCTGACGACCTCGACGTTGAACCGGCTGATGGTGGTGGAACTGGGTGTCGCCGCAGCCCTGCCGGGGCTTTTGGTTGCGCTGCATTACGCGGTGCAGATGAACCGGCCGAATTGGGGCTTTCGGTCCGACACCAAGGGGCAAAGGACGCGCTATATCCTGGGCGGGATGGGGGCGCTGGCGCTGGGGGCCTTTGCCGCCGCGCTTGGCCTTGTGGTGATGCAGACCGCCTTTTGGCCGGGTCTTGCCCTGTCCATCCTGGCTTACACCTGCATCGGAGGCGGGGTTGGCGCTGCGGGAACCGCGCTTTTGGCGCTTTTGGCCGCCGGAGCCGCCCCCGCGCGCCGTCCCGCCGCCGCCATGGCGACCTGGCTGATGATGATCTTCGGCATCGCCGTGACCGCGGGCGTCGTGGGCAAGCTGATCGACCCCTATTCCCCCGCCCGCCTGCTGCAGATCGTGGCCGCGGTGGGCGCCATCGCCGTCGCACTTTCGGCCCTGGCCGTCCGCGGCATCGAGGCCCGCATCCCGATGCGCCCGGCCGAGGCCACACCCTTCTGGCCCGCCCTGCGCGAGGTCTGGTCCGACCCCGCCGCCCGCGGCTTCACCGGCTTTGTCTTCCTGTCGATGACCGCCTATTTCCTGCAAGAGCTGATCCTTGAGCCCTATGCCGGCCTGGTCTTCGGCTTTAGCCCCGGCCAATCCACCGGCCTGTCGGGCGCGCAACATGGCGGTGTCTTTGTCGGCATGTTGACCGTGGGTATCCTGGCCTCGGGGCTGAAGTTCGGCACGCTGCGGGCCTGGGTGATCGGCGGTTGCCTGGGCTCGGCGCTGGCGGTGGCTGCGGTCGCGGCCTTGGGGCAAGTGGGCCTGAACCTGACCCCCGCTGTCGTCGCCATGGGGTTTTTCAACGGCGTCTTTTCGGTCGCGGCCATCGCCTCGATGATGCAGCTGGCCGGAGAGGGCCGCCCCGGCCGCGAGGGCACCCGCATGGGGCTTTGGGGTGCGGCGCAGGCGATTGCGGCGGGGTTTGGCGGGTTGATGGGGGCGGCCGCGGCCGATCTGTTGCGCCTGATCCTGCCCGCCCCGCAAGCCTTTGGCCTGGTCTTCCTGGCCGAGGCCGGGCTTTTCGTGGCCGCCGCGGCACTCGCCGCCCAGGTCATCACGCGACCCAATAGCGGGCCCGAACGTCGCCCCATCGCTGTTCCAGGAGAATGAGATGTTTGACGCTTTCGTGATCGGTGGCGGCCCCTCCGGCGCCACGGCAGCCGAGGATCTGGCCCGCGCGGGCTTCAAGGTCGCACTTCTGGACCGGGCGGGGCGGATCAAACCCTGTGGCGGCGCCATCCCGCCGCGTGCCATCGCCGATTTCGCCATCCCCGACCGGTTGATCGTGGCCAAGGTGACGACCGCCCGCATGGTCTCGCCCAAGGGTCGCGCGGTCGATATCGCCATCGAGGGCGGCTATGTCGGCATGGTCGACCGTGAGCATTTCGACGAATTCCTGCGCGAAAGGGCCGCCATGCAGGGCGCAAGCCGTCTGACCGGCACCTTCCTGCGCATCGAACGTGGCGAGAAGACCCAGGTCATCTGGCGCGACAAATCGGGGGTCGAGCGCAGCTCTGCGGCCCGCGTGGTGATCGGCGCCGATGGGGCGCGCTCTGATGTGGCCCGCGCCGAGGTGCCGGGCGGCCGCGACATCCCCTATGTCATCGCCTATCACGAGATCATCGAGGCCCCCCAGGCCGGGACCTATGACCCCAGGCGCTGCGATGTGATCTATGACGGGCGCATCTCGCCCGACTTTTATGGCTGGGTGTTTCCGCATGGTGCGACGGCTTCGGTCGGCATGGGGACGGGGGTGGATGGGGTGAACCTGAAACAGGCCACCGCCGATCTGCGCGCCGCGTCGGGACTGACGGGGTGCAAGACCCTGCGGCGTGAGGGCGCGCCCATCCCGCTGCGCCCGCTGGACCGCTGGGACAATGGCCGCGACCTGGTGCTTGCGGGCGATGCGGCGGGGGTCGTGGCGCCCTCTTCGGGCGAGGGGATCTTCTATGCCATGGCCGGGGGCAGGGCTGCGGCCACCGCGGCCCAGGCCTTTTTGCGCAGCGGTCGCGCGCGCGATCTGGCCCTGGCGCGGTCGATGTTCATGTCCGAACATGGTATGGTTTTCAAGGTCTTGCGGTCGATGCAGGATGCCTATTACAAATCCGACGACCGCCGCGAACGCTTTGTCAGCCTGTGTCACGACTTGGATGTGCAACGCCTGACCTTTGACGCCTATATGAACAAGCGGCTTGTCAAAACGCGCCCGCTCGCCCATCTGAAGATCGGGGTCAAGAACCTCATGCATCTGATGGGGCTGGTGAGACCCGAATGGTCTGGAATGGGGTCATGAATATCGCGGTCAAGGATCTGATCCCGGCCTGGGTCGAGGGGCGGTTGCAGCCTTTGGACAAGCTGGCCGTCCATCGTCAGGGGCTGCGCCATCCGGCGGTGTCGGTCTTTGTGCTGTCGGGGGCCAAGGTCCTGATCCAGCAGCGCGCCTTGGGCAAATACCATTCGGGCGGGCTTTGGGCCAACACCTGCTGCACCCATCCGCATTGGGACGAGCCGCCCTTGGCCTGTGCCACCCGCCGCCTGACCGAAGAGCTGGGGATCGAAGGCCTGACCCTGCGTCCGGTGGGCCAGGTCGAATACCGCGCCGAAGTGCCGCCCGATCTGATCGAACACGAGCTGGTCGATGTCTTTGTGGCCGATGCGCCCGAGGCTTTGCCCCTTGCGCTGAACCCCGACGAGGTCCAAGCGACCGCCTGGGTCGATCTTGACCGCTTGGACGCCGAAATCGCGGCCGAGCCCGCGCGCTTCACCCCCTGGCTGCGGATCTATCTGTCCCAGCATCGGGCTCAGATCCTTGGGCGATAGTGTCAACTTTAGTTGACGGTTTTCCCCCTTATTTGACCTGGATCAAATCCCCCTTCCGCCTGGCTGATACCCTTTCCTGACACCAGTCAGGAGGCCATCATGCGTATCCTCTTTGTCCATCCCAATTATCGCTCGGGCGGGGCCGAGATTGCGGGAACCTGGCCACCGGCCTGGGTGCCCTATCTCACCGGCGCGCTGCGCAAAGTGGGGCTGAACGACATCCATTTCATCGACGCGATGACGGAAAACCTGTCCGAAGCCGATCTGGTCGCCCGCATGACGGCGGTGGCGCCCGACCTGGTGGGGGTCACGGCCATCACCCCCTCGATCTATGCGGCCGAAGCGGTCCTGGCCCTGGCCCGCGACCACCTGCCGCAAGCGCTCCGGGTTCTGGGCGGCATCCACGCGACCTTCATGTTCCAACAGGTCCTGACCGAGGCGCCCTGGGTCGATGTCATCGTCCGCGGCGAGGGCGAAGAAATCTTGCAGGCGCTCTGCCTGGCCGTGGCCGAGGGCCGCTGGCCGCAGGCGCGGGCGGCGATCAAGGGCCTGGCCTGGCGCGAGGGCGAACAGGTCGTCTCCTCGCCGGCCGCGCCCACGATCAAGGACATCGACAGCCTCGACCCCGATTGGTCGATCCTGGACTGGAAGCGCTATATCTACATTCCCTTGAACACCCGCGTGGCCATCCCGAACATGGCGCGGGGCTGCCCCTTCACCTGTTCCTTTTGCAGCCAGTGGAAGTTCTGGCGCGACTACCGGGTGCGCGATCCAAAGAAGGTGGTGGACGAGATCGAACGGCTGGTGCGCGATCACCAGGTGGGGTTCTTCATCCTGGCGGATGAGGAGCCGACCATCAACCGCAAGAAATTCATCGCCTTTTGCCAAGAGCTGATCGACCGCGGCCTTCCCGACAAGATCAAATGGGGCATCAACACGCGGGTGACGGACATTTACCGCGACCGGGACTTGCTGTCCTTTTACCGGCGCGCGGGGTTGGTCCATGTCTCCTTGGGCACGGAGGCTGCGGCGCAACTGAAGCTGGACCTGTTCAACAAGGAAACCACCGTCGCGCAGAACAAAGAGGCGGTGCGGCTGCTGCGGGAGGCCGATATCCTGGTCGAAGCGCAATTCATCGTGGGTCTGGACAATGAGACGCCGCAGACGCTGGAGGAGACGTTCCAGATGGCCTGGGATTGGCAACCCGACCTCGCCAATTGGGCCATGTATACGCCCTGGCCCTATACGCCGCTGTTCCAGGACCTGAAGGACCAGGTCGAAATCCACGACTTCAGCAAATACAACTTCGTGACCCCGATCATGAAACCCGCCGCCATGACGCGGGGCGAGCTTTTGGACGGCGTCATGAACAACTATCGGCGGTTTTACAGCCGCAAGGCGCTGTTCAACTATCCCTGGAAAGGGTCGGGCTTTCGGCGGCGCTATCTTTTGGGCTGCCTTTGGGCCTTTTTGCGCGCGGGTTTCAAGCGCAGCTTCTATGACCTGGGCAAGAACAACTACTGGGGGCCGCAGTCCAAGGGATCGGTCGATTTCCACTTTGACGAAAGCCGCAGCGCCTTGCCTGCCGCCGATTGGGAGACCGCGGCCAGCCGTGCCGCCCGCGCGGCAGAGCGGCGCGCGGCGGTCAAGGATCAGGCCCGCGCCCGCCACCGCGAACCGGTTCTGGCATGTGGCGGCGGCGATCAGCAGATGGAGGAGTGAATGTCCGCCCTCATCGGCCCCAATGCCGTCTTGCAGCTGATCCCCTTGCTGCAGCCGGGGGTTCTGGCGCGGCTTGGGATCTCGGCTCCGCCCGACCATGGCCTGATGCCCGAAGAGCCCGCCCGCGCGCTGCATGCGGGCTTGCGTGCGACCGATCCCCAGGCGGCGGCGCTTTTGGCCGAGGCGGGGCGGCGGACGGCCGATTATATCCTGGCGCACCGGATTCCGCCCCCGGCCAAGCTGGCCCTGCGCCTGATGCCGCGGGCCTTGGCGATCCGGGCCCTGTCGCGCGCCGTGGCCCGCCATGCCTGGACCTTTGCCGGATCGGGGGCCTTTGCGGTCGAGGCGCCGGGGCGGTTTCGCCTGACGGACAACCCTTTGATCCGGGGAGAGACCGCGTCCCATCCGCTGTGTCATTGGCATGTCGCGGTGTTTCAGGGGCTGTTTCAGGCGCTGGTGTCAAAAGACCTGCACTTTGCCGAAACCCATTGCGCGGCCTGCGGTCACGCGGCCTGCCGCTTTCAGCTTTGCGGCCCGTAGCCGTTCACCAGGCTGCGCGCCGGTTTGCGGTTTTCGCGGACGGCGGTGATGGCCTCGGCGATCTGGCCCTGGCAGGTCTCGCACATCACATAGCGCACGGCGGTCGGATGGGTCTCCAGCGCCTCGGGGGCGATCCAGACCCCGCCATCCTGGCGCACCGCATTGCAGAACGAGCATTTCGCCGCCGTCGCATCATGGCGGTAATGCCAATTGCCAAAGGGTTTGACAAAGCTTTGCACGTCGCGCAGGTCATGGACCATCAGGACGCGGTTGTCCTTCATCGGCCGGATCGAAAGCTGGACCCGGCGCAGGTGGCGCGGTGAGTCGCAGCGGCAGTCCAGCTTGATTTCCTTTTGCGTCTCGAAGACCGCTTCCAGAAGGCCGATCACGGCGCTGCGGGTGTCTTCGCCGACGATATGGTCATCCAGCTTGGTCGAAAGCACCTCATTGGCCACCGCCGCAGGGCCCTGATTTTCCAATGCAAACTCGTCCCAGTCCCCGCCCACCCATAGGATGCGAAGCTCGCGGTCCAAGACGCAATAGGTCTGCAAGAATTTCAATCGGGGGCGTCCGGCTTGCTGCTGCTTTGCTCAGCATAACAGGTCTGCACAGATTTTGTTCAGGAATTTACACTTTTGTAACTATGTCCAACGCTATGTGGTTGTATCTGTCAAGCAAGCCTGACAACCGTGCCGGACTTGCGATTTTGCAACGTCAGACGGACCTGTCGGGCGATATCCTCGGCGGTCAGGCCCGCCATGGCATACATCTGCGCCGGAGAGGCCTGGTCGATGAAGCGGTCGGGCAGGGTCATGGTGCGGATCGCGCGGCCCCGCTCCAACTGACCCGAGGCCGCCAGATGATGCAGGACAAGCGCGCCAAAACCGCCCGTGGCGCCCTGTTCCACGGTGATCAGGCTGGGATGTTGGTCGATCAGCCGGTCGATCAGCGCGGTGTCCAGCGGCTTGGCGAACCGCGCATCGGCCACCGTGATGTCGATGCCCTCCTCCGCCAGAAGGTCGGCGGCGCGCAGGGCCTCGGACAGATGCGCACCGAAAGAGAGCACAGCCGCATGGGGGCCTTCGCGCAAGATGCGGCCGCGGCCGATTTCCAACACCTGACCCTCGCGGGGCATGTCGACGCCGGCACCCTCGCCGCGGGGATAGCGAAAGGCGATGGGGCCGGTGTCATGGGCGGCGGCGGTGGCGATCATGTGGCACAACTCGGCCTCGTCGCCCGCGGCCATCACGGTCATGTTCGGCAGGTTGGCAAGGAAGCCCACGTCAAAGGCCCCGGCATGGGTCGCGCCGTCCTGACCCACAAGCCCCGCGCGGTCGATGGCAAAGCGGACGGGCAGGTTTTGCAGGGCGACATCATGGACGATCTGGTCGTAACCCCTTTGCAGGAAAGAGGAATAAATCGCGCAGAAGGGCCGCATCCCCGCCGCCGCAAGCCCTGCGGCAAAGGTCACGCCATGCTGTTCGGCGATGCCCACGTCATAGACGCGTTTCGGAAAACGCTGCTGCATCAGGTCAAGCCCCGTGCCGCCCGGCATGGCGGCGGTGATGGCGACGATGCGGGGGTCTTTCGCGGCGGCCATGGCCAGACGTTCCGCAAAGACCGCGGTATAGCTGGGCGCATTGGAGCGCGTCTTGGCCTGCTGACCGGTCGCCACGTCGAACTTCGCGACGCCGTGGTATTTGTCATCGGCGCGCTCGGCCGGGGCATAGCCCTTGCCCTTGACGGTGGCGCAATGGATCAGCACCGGGCCGCGCGCCCGTGCCCGCACCGCGCGCAAGACCGTCATCAGTTGCCCCATGTCGTGCCCGTCGATGGGGCCGACATAGTCAAAGCCCAGTTCCTCGAACAGGGTCCCGCCGCCTGGCAGGCCAGAGACCAGCGCCCGGGCCCGGCGTGCGCCTTCGCGGATCGGGCCGGGCAGGGCGCTTTCCACGCCCTCGGCAAGCGTCCGAAACGCCGCCAGCGGCCCGGTCAGCGTGTTCAAACTCGCCTGCAGCGCACCCACGGCGGGCGCAATCGACATGTCATTGTCGTTCAGGATCACGAAAAGCCGGGTCTTCAGGTGGCCCGCGTGGTTCATCGCCTCATAGGCCATGCCGGCGGTGATGGCGCCGTCGCCGATCACGGCCACCGTATCGCCCACCGCCATCCCCAGCTGGCGCCCCTCGGCAAAGCCCAGGGCCGCGGAAATCGAAGTCGAGCTATGCGCCGCGCCAAAGGGGTCAAAGTCGCTTTCCGACCGTTTTGTGAACCCCGAAAGCCCGTCCTTTTGCCGCAGGGTCAGCATCCTGTCCCGCCGCCCGGTCAGCATTTTATGCGGATAGCACTGGTGGCCGACGTCAAAGATGATCTTGTCGCGCGGCGCGTCAAAAACGGCATGCAGCGCCACCGTCAGCTCGACCACCCCCAGCGACGAGCCCAGGTGGCCACCGGTCTGACTGACCGTCTCGATCAGCTCTTCGCGGACTTCGCCCGCCAGGCGGGTCAGTTCCGCCACCGAAAGGCCCTTCATGTCCGAAGGCCCCGAAATGCGGTCCAAGGTCGCAAACCGTGTCATCGCCATCTCCTTGGAGAAGTCCGGGTTGGGGGAAAAAGGGTGCCGCGACCCGCGCGGCACCAAGTGCCTGAAGCCATCAGGGAAGGGAACCGGGCGTGAGAAGCGCCACGGAACCGGGCAGGCTAAGGCCCGGATGAGACAGGCCGGAGGCGACCCCCGACCAAGGGGAAGGCATGGGCCGGACGCAACCCCCGGCCAAGGTTGGATGAAAGATGGGCCGGAGGGTGCCCCCACCGGCCCAAGGGTCAGGCCACGAAGGGAAGGGAAGTCGTGATCTGGCCGTAAGGTGAGGGCATCTGCTTGGACTGTTCCGGCAAAAGCTGGCCCACCCCCCAGATCACCGCGTAAAGCAGGCCCAAGGCCAGGCAGAAGGCCAAGGCCAGCCCCATCCCCTTGGCCATGTGACCCATGGCCCAGAAGGTCAACGAGGCGGACCGCTCTTCCTTGAAGTAATCGTTCATGACTTTTCCCTCAGTTCAGCGGGGCATAGCCGTGGACTTGCGCCCAGACATACCAGTTGTCGACGACCGTCCCGGTCAGCAAGATCCCGATGCCGCCGGTCAGCGTCACCAGAACCGCGCACCACCAGGCCCAGCGGTGGATGCCCTCCATCGTGGCGTTGAACCCCATGGTCCAACGCCAGAACAGCGCCGCCCGTTCCGAGGCCGTGCCGCGATCGACGATCTGTTCCAACTCTCGGTCGCCGCCAAAGCGCGACACCGCAAGGATCGTCGCCCCATGCATCGCAAACAGCAGCGCCGACCCATAAAGGAAGGCAATCGAAAGCGCGTGGAAGGGGTTGTAGAACAGATTGCCATAGGTCAGCGAGAAGTTGTTGGTCCAATCCAGGTGGCTGAAGATGCCGTAAGGCACCGCCTCGGACCAGCTTCCCATCAGCACGGGCCGGATCAGACCCAGCACCAGGAACAGCCAGATCGCGCTGGCAAAGGCCCAGCTGACATGTTTGCCCATCCCCAGGGCCTGCGCCCGCAGCCAGGTCCGCACCCACCAGGCGCAGACCGACACCAGCAGAAAGAAGGACGCGATCAGCCACAGCCCGCCCTCGGCGATGGGCGCAAAGCCCAGGCCATATTCCGGACCCGGCGGCTCCAGCGAGAACCAGAAGAGGTCGCGCAGGAAGACGGCTGGGTTCAGACCGGCCTGATGCCAATACCAGGCGCCGACCAGAAAGAACCAGATGGCGCCGGAAAACAGCGAGATCACGCCCATGGTGCCCAGATAGACGGGACCAAGTTGCGCATTGCCGAACCAGCCGGCCAGGGTGGAAAACCCGGTGGTTTTGGTGCGGTTGTGCAGCTCGACCTTCTCGGTCAGGCCCATTTCCGCGTGACCGCGCACCTGAACCTGGGTGAAGATGTTGGAATACTCAGCCATTCACGCCTCCTGCGATACCGGCCCACCACGGCAGCTGCAGCCACCAATCCCACCAGACGACCCATTGGTCGAACCAGATCGTGCCCGAGATGACGATACAGATCGCCGACCAGAAGGCCGCGTTGCAGGCCAGAAGCATCCCCAGACGGTGGATGCCCAGGGTGCCGACCGAATAGCCGATCAGGTCGCGGAAATAGGTGTCCTCGTGATCGGGAGAACGCATGGCGTTCCCCTTCTCGGGGTTCGCCGCCGACAGGATCAGACCGCCATGCAAGGCAAGCGCCAGAGCATTGGTGAAGAAAAAGCTGACGGCCAGCATATGGACGGGGTTGTAATGGAAATTCCCGAAGGTGTAGCCGGTGTTCGACACCCAGTCCAAATGGCTGAAGATGCCGTAAGGAAAGGCGTAACCCCAGGCGCCCATCAGGATCGGCCGGATGACGACCAGCGTCACATAGGCAAAGATCGCGATGCCGAAGGCTGCGGGCACATGCAGGCCCATCCCCAACTTGCGCGCGATTTCCACCTCGCGCAGGCCCCAGGACACAAAGGCACCGACCGCGCAGATCGTGATGACCTGCCACAACCCGCCCTCGCGCAGGGGGGCAAAGGAAAGCCCGGCCTCGACCGGCGGCGGGTTGATCGAAATCAGCCAGGGGTTCCAGACGCCCTGCAGCGTCGCCCCGTAAAAGATCAGGATGGTCCCCAGCATCGCGAAGAAGATCGTCGTGACGCCAAAGAAGCCGACGAAAAAGGGCCCGACCCAGAAGTCGAACAGGTTTCCGCCGACCAGCGTGCCACCCGGCACGCGGTATTTTCTCTCGAAGCTCAAGAGTGCCATGGCTCCCTCCTCGTTATGTGGAAATGCGCGGGCGACCGGGTCGCGGCCGCCCGCAGCAGAGCCTAGTTGGCGGGCATCGCAGCCGGGGCGTAGTTATACTTCGCCGAGGCGATGTCGAACCAGTTGTAGGACGGGTTCGACAACAGGACGAGGTGGATCATCGCCGCGAGCAGGAACAGGAACACGCCCTGTGCCACGAAGACGCGACGGGGATCGAAGATGAGCCAGATCTTGTAGAACTTGGACATTGTTTGATCCTCCTCAGAACCAGGGGCGCCAGATGTAGACCGCGATATGCGCGACCACAGCAATGGCAGTGAAAAGGAAAAGCCCGCTCATGTAGACCGAGTGCAATTCCTGCGCCTGATCGTCAGTGAGACCTGTGAAGCTCAGGTCAGATTTATCAGCCATTCTATCCTCCGGATGGGCAGACTGAACCGCAATCCCTGCGGCGGGGCATGGCCTAGGCGGAATGCCAGACCAAGGGTTTCCCCCGTTTTTCGGCGGGGGAGAGGGGCTGACGGGACGGGCGCGACCCGGCAGTAAGGGACTTCCGGTTTTCCGGCCGGAAGGTCGTATCGGGCCAAGTGGCCCGAAGTCGGGGTCCGGGCCTTTTACGGCCAGAAAATCATCGGCGTGATCTCGGTCGCGGTGCGGCGCGCACGGGCGATCGGACCAAGGCAGGGCATCTTGCGGTGCCACAGCGCCTGGATCAGCCAGCCCAAGGCCTCGATGGGCAGGGCAAAGACCAGGATCAGGGCGTAATAAAGGGTGAATTCCGAACGCGGCGTGCGCGCATGGTGGTCGGCGCTTTGGTCGCTCATCTTGATCCTCCCGTGGGGCCTGGGGCTTTTGCCGCGGCCGTTTGCTTGTTCTGGTCCGGCCCGTTCAGGCCGGAGACGAATTCCATGACGACCCTTTCGGCCCCCGCATCCAATGCCGCCTTTTCGGCCGCATCGCGCAGGCTGCGCGCGGCGGAAATCCGGGTCAGGACAGGATGGGTCGCGACGATGCGGTCCAGCTCGATCTGGGCATCGACATCCCAGGGGAAGTCGCGCCGCAAAGTGGCCGGGGTCGCCGCCGCAGAGTCCATATCCGACCCAAGCGGCAGGATGTGGAACAGCGCGTCGAACAGCGCGTTGCAGATTTCCTGCACCAGATAGACCGCGCCCTGATAGCCCATGAAGGGCGTCCCCGTGTGGCGGCGGATCGCAGCCCCCGGGAAAGAGGCCGCAATGAAGGTCGGTTGAGGCCCGAAGCCCCCCTTCATTTCGGCCATATAGATCTTTTCGTTGATCGACCCCATGACGACCAGGGGCTTCAACTGTTTCAGATTGGCGCGGACCTGTTCGTTGTTGGTCTTTTCGCCGGGCCTGCGCGCCGTGGCAAAGGCGCAGGGAAGCCCCATGTCCTCTTCCAGATAGGCGCGGATGCCGCGGGTATAGGTCTCATTCGCCACGATGGCAAAGGAGGCCGTGGCAAAGAAATCCTGCGTCACCGACCGCCACAGATCCCACAAGGGCTTCAGCGTCGAATGTTTCTCGACCGCGATAAAGGGCTCTGGGTCCAGGCCCAGCATCTCTCCCAGCTTGCGCAGGAAAGACGTGGTCGAGGTCATGCCGATGGGCGCTTGCAGATAGGGCTTGCCCAAGACTTCCGCGAGGCCCCGGCCAAACTCGCGATACATCACCACATTGACATCGGCATTGACCAGATGCCGCATCTCGGCCAGATGCGCGCCCAGGGGCAGCACCATATTGACCTCGGCCCCGATGCCTTCGATCAGACGGCGGATCTCGTGCAGGTCGGACGCCATGTTGAACACGCCATACATCGGCCCCAGGATATTGACGCGGGGCTTGGCGCCCGGCACTTTCGGAGCCTCGGGCGGCATCCGTCCCTTGGTCTGGCCGAATTCGGTGAACAGCCAGGTCATCGCGCGGTCGGCGGCCTGCCACTGATCCTCGTCGATGGTGCGCGGCAGGAACCGCTGGATATTGGTGCCCATGGGCGTCACGCCACCGCCGATCATCTCGGCAATCGAGCCCGTGACCACGACCGCCGGAAGCGCGGGGTCCAAAGTCTTCCAGGCCCGGCGCATGGCGCCCTCGGTGCCCTCGCGGCCCAGTTCCTCTTCGCCAAGCCCCGTGACGACAATCGGCAATTCATGCGGCGGAAGCGCGTCGGTGTAATGCAGAACCGACGTCACCGGCAGATTTTCGCAGCCCACCGGGCCGTCGATCACCACTTGCAACCCCTTGCAGGCGCAAAAGGCATAGACCGCGCCCCAATAGCCCCCGGCCCGATCATGATCCTGAACTAGCATGAGACCACCCCCATGCTTTCATACTGACGGAAATATTCCACGGGGGGTCTGGGGGGTGTGAAACCCCCCAGCTGCGACTGCAGCCGGAAAAGCGACATCATATCATCTCCTCCGCCTTGGCAGCCCGCGTCTGCTTGTCCAGTTTTTTCTGATGTGCGGCGCGGAAGTCAGGGCGCAGGTTCGGCGCGCCCTCCCAGATGCCGGCGGTATCGCCCGTGCCCACGCCGTCAAAGAAGTCCTGCATGGCCTCCATCCGGCCACGCCCCGCCATCGCGGCAGTCACGACCTGAGCCAGCGACCCAGCCCCCGCCGGACCCATCAGGGGCCGCGCCGAAATCAGGTTGGTGAAATACAGCGACGGCCGCGCCATCTCTTTGGCCTTCTGCACCAGGGGCGTCGTGCCAATCGCCAGGTCGGGATTGAAGGCCTCCATCGCGGCCAGGTCGTCTTCCAGGCTCGCGCGGTATTTCACCACCACGCCGCGCGCCTCCAGCCAGTCGCGGTCGGCCAGAGACCATTCGTTCTTCGCGCAGGCGGTGCCAACATAGGGCACCTCGGCGCCGCTTTCGATCAGCAGGCGGGCGACCAGAAGTTCGCTGCCCTCATAGCCCGAAACCGTGATGCGCCCCTTGATCGGATTGGCGGCCAAGGCCCCCTTGATCGCCGGGCCAAAGGCGTTTTGCGCGGCGGAAGGGTCGACGCCGTAAGCCTCGCCCACAGCCGCCAGCCAGGCCATCGTGCCCTCATATCCCACCGGAGCCGATCCGATCACCTTGCGCCCGGCCGCCTGAAACTCGCGGATGGACGCCGTGTAAAAGGGATGGATCGCGGCCACGACACCCGAATCCAGCGCGGAATACAACTCGCGCCATTCGCGGCAGGGCACCACGGGGCCCACCGCCAGCCCCATGGGGGCCAGCATCGCGCCGATCATCATGGGATCGGCGGGGAACATCTCTCCCAGCAGGGTCACGGTCGGGCGGTCTGACCTGCCGGCTGCGGGCGCAGGCACCGGGCCGGCCTGAATTTCCTGACGGGCATAGGCCAGCATGGCGCCGGCCAGCACATCCTTGGCCTCGGCATGGGTCGGCACACCAAAGCCCGGCACGTCGATGCCGATGATGCGCACGCCGTTGATCTCATTCGGCAAAAGCCGCAGCGGCACGCCCGAGGCGCTTGGCACGCAAAGGTTCGTCACCACCACCGCATCATAGCGCGCGGGGTCGGCCAGTTCATGCACGGCGTCGCGGATGTCTTCAAACAGCTTCCCCGTCACCAGGCTTTCCGAGTTGAAGGGCACATAACCCACCGACCGACGCGCGCCGTAAAAATGGCTGACAAAGGTCAGGCCATAGACGCAGCAAGCGCTTCCCGACAGAACCGTCGCCACCCGCCGCATCCGAAGGCCCACGCGCAGCGACCCAAAGGCCGGGCACATGGATTGCGGCTTGTCATGCGGGCCTTGCGGGTAATCGGCCTTGAAACGGTCCAGCACCTCGGCATTGCCATTGGCGCGGGCCTCTGCCTCCATGCGGTCGGCACCAGAGTGGCATCCGAAATCTTCCATCAGCGCCCCCCGATCCGACGAAGGGCTTCTTCCAGGCGCGCCAGGGCTTCCAGGTCACACATGATCGTAGATGACCTCCAGCGAGGGGCGATCCACGGCATTTTTCCCGCGCATGTCGGCATCTGACGCAGGCTCCAGCACGAAATCCGCGCCGGTGGTTTCGGCGTCAAACAGCGCCAAAAGCCCGTCCTGGGTCAGGGGTTTCGGGCGCAGCGGCGGGGCCTCGGCCACGTTGATCGACAGTTCGGTGAACAAGGCACCCCATTGCGTCGCATTGGACCCAACGATCTGATAATTCGCGGATTTCCGCCGCAGGTCGTCATCCGCAGGGATCGCCGCCAGCACGGGGATATTCACCGCCTTGGCAAAGGCCGCGGCCTCTCCGGTGCCGTCGTCCTTGTTGATCACCATGCCCGCCACGCCGACATTGCCGCCCAGCTTGCGGAAGTAATCGACGGCCGAGCAGACATTGTTTGCCACATAAAGCGATTGCAGGTCATTGCTGGCCACCACGATCACCTTTTGCGCCATGTCGCGGGCAATCGGCAGACCAAAGCCGCCGCAGACCACATCGCCCAGGAAGTCCAACAGCACGTAGTCGAAGTCCCAGTCGTGAAAGCCCAGCTTCTCCAGCAGTTCGAAGCCGTGGATGATGCCGCGCCCGCCGCAGCCGCGACCGACCTCTGGCCCGCCCAGCTCCATCGCGAAGACGCCGTTCCGCTTGAAGCAGACGTCGCCGATCTTGACCTCTTCGCCCGCAAGCTTTTTCCGGGTCGAGGTCTCGATGATCGTGGGGCAGGCCTTGCCGCCGAACAAAAGGCTGGTCGTGTCCGACTTCGGGTCGCAGCCGATCAGCAGAACGCGCTTGCCCAGCTCCGCCATCATGCAGGACAGGTTGGCCAAGGTGAAGCTTTTGCCGATGCCGCCCTTGCCATAGATCGCGATGATCTGGGTCTTTTTCGTCACCTCATGCGGGATTTCCAGCGAAGGTTCCTTATGGGCCTCTTCGCGCAACCGCGTGTCGAAATCCTTCAGGTTGGGGATGTCCAGGGTCATGCGGCGCTCCAATCGAGGATCATTTTCAGGCAGTTGGGGTCGGTGAAGGCGGTCTGATAGGCCTCGGCCCCCGGGAGGGCGCGATGGGTGATCAGACCCGCCAGCGACAGGGCGCCGCTTTCAATCAGGGCGCGGGTCGCCACCAGATCATCGGGCTGCCATTCGGCGCTGATGCGGATGCGCGCTTCCTTCATGAAGGCGGGCGGGAAGGCAAAGCTGATGGGCTGGGTGTAAAACCCGGCAAGGACGATTTCTCCGCCCTTGGCCAGACGCGGGATCAGCGTGTTCAAAAGATCGGCGCCCGAGGCGTCATAGATCGCCTTGTAATCGCGGCGCGTGTCAGTTTCGGGGTCGATGACGGGATAGGGCTCCGACCCGCGACGGGTGGGGTTGACCTCCCAGACGGTCGGCGCAGGGCCACCCGCGGCCAGCGTCAGGCGGGCCAACAGACGGCCCAAAGTGCCATGGCCCACGATCAGATCGGGAAGCGCCGTGCCAAAACCGGCCAGCGCATGACGGGCGGTGGCGGCCAGCGCCAAAAGCGCGCCCTCGGCCCCCGCGCCACGGTCCAGGCGGCTAACACGAGCGGCCTGCGTGACCAATAGGCCAGCGGCCCCGCCGAACAATCCGCGCAGGTCGGTGTAGCAATTCGCGCCGGGCACAAAGACCCAGTCGCCGGGTTTGAAGCCGGTTTCCGGTCCGGCCTCGACGACCTCGCCAAAGCTTTCATAGCCCGGGACCAGGGGATAGCCCATGCCGGGAAAGGCGGGCATCGTGCCGGACCAAAAGAGCTTTTCCGTCCCGGTCGAGACGCCGGAATAGGCCGTCCGCACCACGATGTCGCCGGCGATGGGGGCCTTCAGTCGGGCCATGTCCAGTGCGATGCAGCCGGGGGCCGAAAGTATGACAGCTTGGGTCTGCATCTGGCCTCCCTCTGGGGGGACTCGATGTCACCCTCTAACTGTCATCTTAACCTGACATTAAAACATGTCAATTTAAAGTGACACTTTTTACAGGGAAGCTTGCGTGCGTCGTGCGGTGATCACACCTGTCACGAAGGGACGGGCGGGGCGCGGGGTGGCGATGGCGGTGAAACCGGCCTCGGTCAGCAGGGCGGATATCTCGGCGGCGCTGCGGGTGCGGCCGGTTTGCATGGCCATGGTATAGACCGCGAAATAGACATCGGTGGCCGGATCGGGCCGCGCACCGCCCGACATGGGCTCTGATATCACCAGCAAGCCGCCCGGTGGCAGGGCGTCATGGACCTTGGCCAAAAGCGCGCGAACCGTCGCATCGGAATGGTCATACAGCACCCGGATCAGGCTGATCGCATCGGCGCCAAGCGGCAGCGGGTCCGTGCGGAACGACCCCGGATGGCGGCTGGCCTGCAGCGTGGCAGGCGCCCCGGCCACGACCTGCGGCAGGTCGAACAGCATCAGGCCAAGCCCCGGATGCGCCTGCGCCACGGCATCCAGAAAGGCGCCATGGCCGCCGCCAATGTCCATCAGACGGCTTGCGCGCGACAGGTCGACCTGGGCCAAGGTGTCGGCGGCCACAAGGGCCTGGCTTTCCGCCATCAGGCGGCTGTAGCGTTGGGCGTCGGGATCGGCCAGGCCCGCGCCAAAGACATAGGGCCAAAAGGCCGCCAGTCTGGTGGCAGGCGCGTCGCGGAAAAAGGTGCCGGGCTCGGCCAGATCGGCGTAAAGCGCGCGGTGATGCGAGACCATCTGCACCAGCCCCGGCACCGTGACAAAGGCCGCCCCGCGCGGGGTCAGATGCCACAGGGCGCGCCGCTGCGTGACCAGGCGCAGCGCGGTCGCGGCCTGCAGCAAAACGGCCAGCCGCTGTGGCGGAACCCGGGTCAGGTGGCACAGTTCGGCCGTATCCAGGGGCGTCTGGGACAAGCTTTCAAGCACGCCAAGATCGACCAGCGCCATCAGGACCTGCGACTTCACAAAGCCCTGAACCAGGTCGAACAGCGCATCGCCCTCGGCCCTGGCAAAGCGGCGCAGCAGGGGGATTCGGGCGGCAAGCTTATGAAAACGCTGCGAAAGCGCAAGACGGACCCAGGGGCTTTGCGGCCTGGGAGCGACAGGGTGCCCGCCGTCCATTCAGGGATGCAGGACCGGTTGCCCGGTCAGGCGCCGGGCATAGGCCGTGACCAATTGCGCCAAACGCGCCTCTCCCGGACATGACGGAATCGAGGAGATCGCGCCAGACAGGATGTCCTCCATATGCCGCATCGCGCCCGTCACACCCAGCCGCGCAACCGCATTGGGCCGCGCCAGGGCCGCATCCTGGCCCGCGGGCTTGCCCGTCTCGGCCTCGGTTCCCAGCGCGTCCTTCAGGTCATCGGCGACCTGAAAGGCCTCACCGATCCGCGACCCCAATTCGTCCCAGGGCTCGGGGTCATGGCCCGCCGCAATCGCCCCCATCCGGGTCGCGGCGATGAACAGCGCGCCGGTCTTTGCGCGGTGATAATCCGACAGGTTGACCGCGGTTTCGCTTTCCCAGGCCTGACCGGCGCAGATGCCATGCGGCGCGCCGGTCCGCGTGGCCAGCGTCCCGATCAGCCCCAAAGCGCGGTCGGGCGCATGAAGGGCGGCGCGGGCCAAGGTCTCGAAGGCCAGGACGATCAGGCTGTCGCCCGCAAGAATCGCCAGCGGCTCGGAAAAAGCGCGGTGGACCGTCACCTTGCCGCGCCTTGTGTCGGCGTCGTCAAAGGCGGGCAGGTCGTCATGCACGAGGCTTGCGCAATGGATCAGCTCCAGGCTGGCGGCGGCGGCATTGGCCAGTTCGGGCCGGTCGTCGCCACAAGCCAGCGCCACCGCCAGAAGGATCGTGGGACGCACCCGCGCGCCACCGGGAAAGACGGCATAGGGCAGGGCCTCGGCCAGGCGAGGGGGCGCGGTCCGGGTCGGGGCCAGCGCCTCTTTCAGGGCCTGTTCGATGCGCAGTTCGACGGACATGGGCGGCCCTCCTTGGGTTCAGGCAACTGTGCCGCAGGGCCGCACTTGTGTAAACTGAAATTTACACTAACCTGTCAGATGAGGGTGACAGGGGCCAAAATGCACACGGCAGAGGATCAGGTGGTCGTGGTGGGGGCGGGTTTTGGGGGCCTGGCTGCGGCCATTCGGCTGGCGGCCCTGGGGTTGAAGGTCTCGCTGATCGAGGCGGGCGAGACGCCGGGCGGCAAGGCGCGGGCCGTGCCGACGCCTGCGGGGCCCGCGCAGACCGGGCCCACGGTCCTGACCTGGCCGCATCTGGCGGCCGAACTTTTCGCGCTGGCCGGTCAGTCCATGGCCGATCAGGTTGCCCTGACCGCCTTGCCCGACCTTGCCCGCCATTTCTGGCCCGATGGCGGCCAGCTGGACCTGACCCCCTCACGCGAGGCCAATGCCGAGGCGATTGCGGCCTTTGCGGGCCCGGCCGAGGCCGCGGCCTTTGTCCGCTTTGACCGCCTGGCCGAGGGGCTGGCCAAGGCGCTGGCCCCGCCGATCCTGCTGCGCGCGCGGCCCTCGGTTCTGGGGGTCATGGCCGCCGTCGCCCAAAGGCCCGCGCTTTGGCCCGCGCTGCGGCCGGGGCTGAGTTTGCAAAGCCTGCTCCAGGCACATTTCCGCGACCCGCGCCTGGTGCAGCTGTTTGGGCGCTATGCCACCTATGTCGGCGGCACCCCCGCCCTGTCGCCTGCCGTGCTTGCGCTGATCTGGCGGGTCGAGGCCGAGGGCGTCCATGCCGTCCAGGGCGGGATGCAGGCCCTGGCCCTGGCGCTGGCCCGCGCGGCCGAGGCCTTGGGGGTGCGCCCGCTCTATGCCACCCGCGCCAGCCGCATCCGCATTTACGAAGGCCGCGTGCAGGGGGTCGAACTTGAAAGCGGGCGCTTTATCCCCGCCACGACCTGCGTCTTTGCTGGCGACCCCGAGGCACTGCGGCAGGGCCTGTTGGGCAGCGCGGGGCGGGGGGCGCTGACGGGCAAGGCCGCCAAGCGCAGCCTGTCGGCCTGGGTCTGGGCGCTGGCGGCCCGGCCCGAGGGGCGCGCTTTGCTGCATCACAATGTGTTCTTCACCGCCGACCCCGCCGCCGAATGGGACCCCATCGCGCGGGGCGAAATGCCCACCCAGCCCACGCTTTACCTATGCGCCCAGGACCGTTTACCCGGCCATCATCCCGGCCCGCTTGAACGATTCGAGATCATCATGAACGGCCCCGCAGGCCAAGCCGCCCCCGCGGCAGAGGAGGAGACATGTCGTCACAGGACCTTTCCGGCGCTGCAGCGCTTTGGCCTGACCCTGACGCCCGAGGGGATGCCGCATCTTCTGACGCCGACCAAACTGGCGCGGGCCTATCCGGGCTCGGGCGGGGCGATCTATGGGGCCAGTCCAGAGGCGACGCTGGCGGCCTTTTCGCGTCCGGGGGCGCGGACGCAGGTGGCGGGGCTGTATCTGGCGGGCGGGGGGGCGCATCCGGGGGCGGGGGTGCCGATGGCGCTGCTCTCCGGCAAGCACGCGGTCGAGGTGATCTGGAAGGACCGGATTTCCGGGTCAGACCGCCGCCCGGGGGTTACGCCTGGTGGTATGTCGACGGATGTTCGGACGACGGGACGCGCGCCGTCTCGGTGATCGGTTTCATCGGCACGGTGTTTTCGCCCTGGTATCATTGGTCGGGGCGAGGGCGGCCGGACAACCACGTCTGCCTGAATGTCGTGACCCGCGGCGGTGGGGTGCCGCGCTTCACCATGACCGACCGCGGCGCGGGGGCCTTGCGCCAAAGTGCCGATACGCTGCAGATCGGCCCCAGCCGGATGCATTGGACCGGGGGCGCGCTGGTCATCGACATCGACGAGGCGGGGGCGCCGCCCCTGTTCGGGCGCGTCAAGGGCCGCATCACCCTGACGCCTCAGGCCGTGACCGAAACAGAGGCCGTGCTTGACGCCGCCGCCCACCACATCTGGCGCCCCTTTGCCCCGGTCAGCCGCATCACGGTCGAACTGGGCGGGCAGTCCTGGCAGGGTCACGGCTATTTCGATGCAAATTTCGGCGCCCGCCCGCTGGAGGCCGATTTCCGCCGCTGGACCTGGGGGCGCTATGCCGCAAAGGACCGCTCGGTGGTGTTTTATGACGGGCTGCGGCGCGATGGGTCGACGCTTGCCTTGGCGGTGCAGACCTCGGACGGCGTGGTGACGCCGATTGCCGCCCCGCCCCTGACCCGCCTGCCGCGCACCGGCTGGCTTTTGCCGCGCGAAACCCGGGCCGATCCGGGCACCAAGCCGCGCCAAAAAGCCATGCTGCTGGATGCGCCGTTCTATTCGCGGGCCGCGGTCGAGGTCAGCCTTCAAGGCGAGACCATGCAGGGGATGCATGAGGCCCTGGACCTGGACCGCTATGCCTGGCCCTGGCTAAAGCCGATGATTGCGCTGCGGGTGCCGCGAAAGGCCTAGCGCGCCTCTTCGGGGTTCAGCCGCAGGACGGACAGGTTCAGCGCGCCCGCCACCGTGACCCAAACCAGATAGGGCACGAACATCAGCCCCGCCCAGATATCCTGACCGAAAAAGGCAACCGTCGTCGCCGCAACCGAGGTCCAAAGAAAGCCCATGACCACCAGCGCCGCCCGCATCCGGCGCAGGCCGAAAAACACCGGCGTCCACAGCGTGTTGAAGGCGATCTGCACCGACCAGAAGGCCAGCGCCTGACCCGCGCCCTCGGTCACGCCGACCCTTGCGGCGGCGGCGCTCATCAGCAGGTAAAACGTCGTCCAGGCCACTGGAAAGGCCCAACGCGGCGGGGTCCAGCTTGGCTTTTTCAGCCCCTCATACCAGGTGCCGGGCTGAAACATCGCGCCGGTCGTGGCTGCGGCGCCGCAAGCGGCCAGATGGGTGAAGAACAGGGTCAGGTCCATGGGGCACCTCGCTTTCCCCTTGGACATAGGCGCAAATCCTGGCCAAACCAAGGGGTCACGCGGGATTGCGGTCTTGCGCCTTCAACTGGGCCAGGACGCCGATCAAGGTTTCCGAGCGCGAAGCGCGGGGATGCTGGGCTGCGGCCTGAACCAGGAAATCGACCTCCAGCGCCGGGCGCGCATGAAGCCTGGCCGGCGCCATCAGCACCGGCGACAGCGCCGCCCGCACCCCCGCCAGCCCCAGCAAGGCCAGCTTGCGCCGACCCGAGGTGCGCGCGCGGGTGGTGACGCTGTCATGACCCTGCGCCGCCACCTGATGACCAATGGCGCCATAGATGTGGCCGGCGGCAAAGATCCCCGCCCGGCAATCCAGCGGCAGGCGGCTGACGCCCGAGGCGGCCTTTCGGTAATGCACCTCGGCCACCTGCAGCAGGCGCGCCACGACACGGGCCAGGCCCGGCGAGGGGCGCGGATCGGCCAAAAAGGCATCGACCGCGATCCCCTCTTCGGCCAGCCAATCCAGCGGCAGGAACAGGCGGCCTGCGCGGGCGTCCTCTCCGACATCGCGGGCGATGTTGGTCAGCTGCATGGCAAGGCCCAGGTCGCAGGCGCGGGCCAGGGCATCGGCCTCACGCACCCGCATCAGCACGCACATCATCGCGCCAACCGAGGCCGCAACCCGCGCCGAATAATCCAACACCCCCGACAGCGTCTGATAGCGCCGGCCAAGGGCATCCCAGGCAAGCCCCTCAAGCAAAGCCTCGGGCAGGGCGCGGGGCATGTCGAAATCCGCCACCACCGCGGCAAAGGCCCGGTCGGGGGCATGGTCGCGCGGTTGGCCGCGGTAGATGCGGTCCAGACGTTCGCCCAAGGACAGGACCGCCCCTGCCTTGTCAGAGCCCTCGTCGACCTCGTCATCGGCAACCCGGCAAAAGGCATAGAGCGCCAAGGCCGGATCGCGGACCCGGGCGGGCAGAAGGTGAGAGGCCGCGTGAAACGACCGCGACCCGGTGCGGATCATGGCGCGGCAGGTTTCCAGGTCGGCGGGGGCGATCATTCTGCAGCCATCCTTATACGGTCGAAACGGGGGGCGTCGGGGACGACCTGAGCCATGATCTCGGCCGTGCCGATCACGCCGGGGACGCCCGCGCCGGGATGCGTGCCGGCGCCCACCAGATACAGGCCCGGCACCTCCTCTGACAGGTTATGCGGGCGGAACCAGGCCGATTGCAGGATGCGCGGCTCGATCGAGAACCCCGCGCCGAAGGGGGAGAGATAACGCGATTCGAAGGTCTTGGGCGTGAAGCACAGGCTTTCGGTCAGGTGATCGCCCAGGCCCGGAAGCAAGCGTTCCTCCAGCACCTTTTGCACCTTTTGGCGGTAGGGCTCTACCTCGGTCTCCCAATCGGTCCCGCCGTGGCCCAGATGCGGCACAGGGGACAGGGCATAGAAGGTGTCATCCCCCGGACCGGCGCAGGACGGGTCGGTGACGGAAGGCCTATGGACATAAAGGCTCATGTCCGGAGCAAGGCGGCCCTTTTGGAAGATGTCGCGGATATGGGGGCGATAGCGGGGGCCGACCAGGATCGTGTGGTGGTCCACGTCGCGCCATTTGGCCCGCGTTCCCTTGGTGCCGAAATACCAGACGAAAAGCCCCATCGACCAGCGCTGGCGCTTCAGTTTCGCATCGGTCCAGCGGTGGCGGTCGTGGCCGCGCAACAGCCGCCCATAGGTGTGGCCCGCATCGGCATTGGACACGATGACCGGCGCCCGCATCTCGGTCCCGTCCAGCATCCTGACGCCCACCGCGCGGCCCTGTTCCACCAGGATCTCGTCGGCCTCGTGGTTTTGCAGGACCTGACCGCCCTGGGCCTGGATCACCCGCACCATGGCCGAAGCTATCGCCTGCACCCCGCCCATGGCGTAATGGACGCCGAAAGCGCGCTCCAGATGGCTGACCAGGGCATACATCGAGGTCACATGAAAAGGATCGCCGCCGATGAAGAGCGGGTGGAACGACAGCGCAAACCGCAGCCGCGGGTCGCGGACCCGAGAGGCCGCATGGGCATAGACCGACCGGTCGGCCCGCAAAAGCGCAAAGCGGGGCAGGGCCTTGATCAGGTCCATCAGCTTGTGCATCGGCTTGCGGCCAAGGTCTTGATAGCCGAAGTGATAGCGCGCCTCGGCGTCCTTCAGGAACTTGTCAAAGCCCGCGACATCGGCGGGGGCCAGACGCGCGACCTCGGCCCGGTTGGCGGCATCGTCGGCGCGGGGGGCAAAGCGGCTGCCATCGGTCCAGCGGATCTCATAGAACGGGTCCATGGCCACCAGCTTCACATCGGCATCGAAATCGCGGCCACAGGCGGCCCAGAGGTCGCGCAGGCCCTCCGGCACCGTGACGATGGTGGGGCCAAGGTCGAATCGGTGGCCGCCTTGGGTGATGGACGATCCCCGCCCGCCGGGCCGGTCCAGCTTGTCCAGCACCGTGACGCGGTAGCCTTTCGCGCCAAGGCGCATGGCGGCGGCAAGGCCTCCAAGCCCCGCGCCGATGACGATGGCAGAGGACGGGTCGGGATGGGTGGGGGAATGGCGCATGGTTGGATGATAAACTGTCCAGTTCAATTTACAACTCTTTCGATGCGTCATGGAAAATCCGGGATTTCCCTTTCAAATCGGCAAAAGGACTGTAAGATAAATCTGACACAACCGAGGGGAAGCGCCATTCCCACCACCAGTCTGACCCTTTTCGCCCATGAGGGCGCGGGCTCCCGGCTTTGGGGGCTTTCCCGCATGGGGTTGGCCCGGGGCGCGCTTGCCGCCACCCCCGGCCTGACCTTCGCGAAACTCTGCGGGGCGGGGTCGGGCCATGGTTTCGCCTTCCGCCCCGATGGCCGCGTCTGGGCGATCCTGGCGGGGTGGGAGAGCCTGGAGGCCGCCCGCCTTGGTTTGAACTCCCCCCTCTGGACCCGCTGGCGCGCCCGCGCCGTTGAGGCCTGGTCGGTGCTGCTGCGGCCCTTGTCGGCGCGAGGCACCTGGGGCGGGGCGCAGCCCTTTGCCGCCACCCCTGACCCCACGGCGCAAGGCCCCTTTGCCGTCCTGACCCGCGCCAGCCTGCGGCCCCGCAGCCTGCCCGCCTTTTGGGCCCGCGTGCCGGAAGTGGGCGACCGCATCGCCGCCAATCCCGATGTTCTGTTCAAGATCGGCCTCGGGGAAGTGCCGCTGCTGCACCAGGTCACGTTCTCGATCTGGCCCGACCTTGCCGCCATGACACGCTTTGCCCATGCCCCCGGCCCCCATGCTTCGGCCGTGGCGCAGGTGCGTCAGGGCGGCTGGTTTACTGAGGAACTCTATGCCCGCTTCCAGGTTGTGGAAGATCACGGAACCTGGGGCGGCCGCGCGCCCCTCTGCGAAAGGATACCGGCATGACGCAAGCCGCACCGCAACTGGCGCCCCTTTCGCGCCGCCCAACCTATCCGTTTTCCGCCATCGTCGGCCAAGAGGCGATGAAACAGGCGCTGGTCCTGGCGGCGGTCGAGCCCGCCTTGGGTGGCGTGCTGATCTTTGGCGACCGCGGAACGGGGAAATCGACCGCCGTGCGCGCCCTGGCCGCTTTGCTGCCGATGATCGAGGCGGTGGCGGGCTGCCCGGTGAACTCTCCGCGCGTCGATATGGTGCCCGATTGGGCGCGCGTCACCGACCTGACCCTGGTGAAGAAACCGACGCCGGTGGTCGATCTGCCCCTGGGCGTGACCGAAGATCGGGTGGTCGGCGCCCTGGACATCGAACGCGCCATTTCGCGCGGCGAAAAGGCCTATGAGCCGGGGCTTCTGGCGCGGGCCAATCGCGGCTTTCTGTATATCGACGAGGTCAACCTTCTGGAGGATCACATCGTCGATCTGCTGCTGGACGTGGCGCAGTCTGGCGAAAACGTGGTCGAACGCGACGGGCTGTCGATCCGCCATCCGGCGCGGTTTGTGCTGGTGGGGTCAGGCAACCCCGAGGAAGGGGAACTGCGCCCCCAGCTGATCGACCGTTTCGGCCTCTCGGTCGAGGTGACGACCCCGCGCGAGCCGAAGGAACGTGTCGAGGTCCTGATCCGCCGCGACACCTATGACCGCGATCCGCAAGCCTTCGCCGCCGCCTGGGGGGCCGAGGATGCCGCCCTGTGCGCCCGCATCCTGGCCGCCCGCGCCAGGATTGCTGCGATCGAGGCGCCCTCGCCGGTGCTCTATGACTGCGCGACGCTTTGTCTGGCGGTCGGCGCCGATGGCTTGCGCGGCGAACTGACGCTGCTGAAGGCCGCGCGTGCCATGGCGGCGCTGGAGGGGGCTGCGAAAGTCACCCGCGCCCATCTGCGCGCCGTGGCCCCGATGGTCCTGACCCACCGCCTGCGCCGCGACCCCTTGGACGAGGCGGGGCAGGGCGCCCGCATCAGCCGCATCCTGGCCGAGCATCTGCCGTGACCGAGACACCGCTGTCCCGGGCGCTGGCCGCTTTTGCGCTGGACCCCTGCGCTTTGGGCGGGCTGTGGCTGTATGGTCGCGCCTCGCCCTTGCGCGATCAGGTGCTTGGCGCGCTGACCGGGGCGCTGCCTTTGCCGCAGCGCCGCATCCATCCGGCGATCCAGGATGAGGCCCTGCAGGGCGGCATGGACCTGGCGCTGACGCTGCAGGCCGGGCGGCGGATCACGCGACCCGGCATCCTGTCGAACCCCGCCGTGTTGATCGTGCCCATGGCCGAACGCGTGGGGCCGGGCCTGGCCGCGCGGCTGGCGCAGGCGCTGGATCAGGGCCGCCATGCGCTGGTGGCGCTGGACGAAAGTGCGGGTCCCGACGAGGCGCTGGCCCCGGCGCTGGCGGATCGGATGGGGATATTCCTGGACCTGTCGACCGCCCCGCCCGAAGATCTGGTGCTGCCCGACCTTGACCCGGCCCGCCGTGGTCTGCCTTTGGTCGAACTGCCCCAGGGCGGCGCTGCCGATCTGGTGCGGGCCGCGCAGGCCCTGGGGATTGCCCCCCTGCGCGGGCTTTTGGCGGCCCTTGCGCTGGCGCGGGCGCTTGCGGCTTTGGACGGCGTCGCCCTTGCCACGGCGGCGCATTTGGCCGAGGCCGCGGCCCTGGCGCTGTCCCACCGCGCGCGCCCTGTGGACGAGGCCGATGCGGAACCCGAGATGCCGCCCGATATGCCTGACGATACACCCTCCGAGGCCAAGGGCGAACCGCAGGACCTGTCGCTGTCGGACATGATCATCGCGGCCACCCGCGCTCAACTGCCGCCCGGCCTGCTGGAGCGGTTGGCCCAAGGCCCCGCGCGGATGGCGCAGGGTGGCAAGGGGGCGGGTCAGGTCAAATCCGGCAACCGCCATGGCCGCCCCCTGTCGGCGCGCCCTGGCCGGCCCGAGACCCCGGCAGCGCTGGACCTGTTGGCGACGTTGCGCGCCGCGGCACCGTGGCAAAGCCTGCGCCGGGCCGAGGACCCGCGGCCCCTGGCGCTGCTTCTGCGGCCTTCAGACTTGCGCATCCGGCGCAGGGCTGAACAATCCGACCGGCTGTTGATCTTTGCGCTGGATGCCTCGGGGTCATCAGCGGTGGCGCGTCTGGCCGAGGCCAAGGGCGCGGTCGAACTCTTTTTGGCCGAGGCCTATGTGAAACGCGATCACGTGGCGCTTTTGTCGTTTCGCAACACGGGGGCAGAGCTGCTTTTGCCGCCGACGCGGTCCTTGGCGCGCACCAAGGCGCGGTTGGCGGGGATGCCGGGGGGCGGGGGCACGCCCTTGGCCGCCGGGCTGGACCTGGGCCTTGCGACCGCGCTTCAGGCGCGGCGGCGCGGCATGACGCCCATGCTGGCGGTGCTGACCGACGGGCGCGGCAACATTGACCGCGCCGGGAGCCCGGGGCGCGCAGGCGCCGAGGTCGATGCGCTGCAGGCCGCAAGGGCGATCCGCGCCGCGGGTCTGGCCTGTCTGGTGCTGGATGTCAGCCAGCGCCCGCAGCCGGAGCTTGCGATGCTGGCGGCCACGATGGGCGCGCGGTATCTGGCCCTGCCGCGGGCCCAGGCCGGGACACTGGCCCGCACCCTGACCGCAGCGCTGCCGGACTGAGATGACCCGTGAGACCCCTCCCAAAAACTGGCCGCAAGCGGAGTTCGGCCGCCGCGTGACGCTTGCGCCGCATCGTTGGTGGCTGGTCGAGCGCGGGCCCAAGGATGCGCCCGTCGTGCTGTTGCTGCATGGCACCGGCGCCTCGGGCCATTCCTTCCGCCGTCTGGCTGATGGGCTGCAGGCGCGCTTTCGCGTCATCATCCCTGACCTGCCGGGCCAGGGCTTCAGCGCCAGCCGCGCCTTTCACGCCATGACGCTGGACGCCATGGCCGAGGACCTTTGGCGGCTGATGGACCATATCGGCGCGGCCCCTGTCGCGGTGATCGGCCATTCGGCGGGGGCCGCGATTGCGCTGCGCCTGGCCGAGATGCGCCCCCTGCAGGTCGTGGGCATCAACGCGGCGCTGGGGTCTTTTGACGGGCTGGCGGCGGTGCTGTTCCCCGCCATCGCCCGGACGCTGGCGGCGGCGCCCTTTGCGGCGCGGATGGCCTCGGGGCTTTGGGGGCGGCCTGCCACCGTGGCGCGGCTTCTGGCAGGGACGGGGTCGCCCCTGGATGCCGAGGGGCGGGGGCAATATCTGACGCTGGTGCAGGACCCGGGCCATGTCGCGGGGACTTTGGCCATGATGGCGGGGTGGCAACTGGCGCCGCTTTTGTCCCGCCTGCCGGCGCTTCGGGTGCCGGTCTGGCTGATCGCCTCGGCCCAGGATCGCGCCGTGCCGCCCAAAGTGTCCGAGGACGCCGCCGCCCTTATCCCCGGGTGCCGTTACACTCTGCTGCCCCAAGGCGGCCATTTGCCGCAGGAAGAGGCCCAGGATGGGCTGGCCGCCCTGATCCTGCCCCACTTGCCAATGGCCGCTTTCGCCCCAGTTTAAGCGCATGGCAAAACCCGGCGACCGCTCCCGCTCCGTCCCCCAAGCCCGCCTTGCGCGGCTTGCGGCCTTTGGTCAACTGGCAACCGGCGTCGCGGGCGGCGTTCTGGGCGAGGGGCTGCGGCGCCTGGCCAAAGGCGAGCGTCCGCAGCTGTCGGACCTGCTGTTGACGCCCGCCAATGCGCTGCGGGTGACGGAACAGCTGTCGCGGCTGCGCGGGGCTGCGATGAAACTGGGGCAGATGCTGTCGCTGGATGCGGGCGACCTGCTGCCGGCCGAGCTGACCGCGATCCTGGCCCGGCTGCGCGACGATGGCCATGTCATGCCCGCGGGCCAGCTGCAAAAGGTGCTGTCGACGGCCTGGGGGCCGGATTGGCGGCAGAACTTCACCAGCTTCGACATGGTGCCGATTGCCGCGGCCTCGATTGGTCAGGTCCACCGGGCGCGGCTGAAGGATGGGCGCGACCTTGCGGTCAAGGTGCAATATCCGGGCGTTAGGGCCTCGATTGACGCCGATATCGACAATGTGGCGACCCTGCTGCGGATGTCTGGCCTGCTGCCCGCGGGTCTGGACATCGCGCCGCTTCTGGCCGAGGCGAAACGCCAGCTGCACGAAGAGGCGGATTACCTGCGCGAGGCCGCCATGATGCGGCGTTATGGCGCGCTTTTGGCGGGCGATGACCGGTTCATCGTGCCGCAGCCCCATGACGCCCTGGTCACGCGCGACGTCTTGCCGATGGATTTCATCCTGGGCGGTCCGATCGAGTCGCTTGCGACCGCGCCTGGCCGTCAAAAGGCGCTGGAGTCGTTGTTGGATCTGGTCCTGGCAGAGCTTTTCGACTTTGGCCTGATGCAGACCGACCCGAATTTCGCGAATTACCGCTGGCAGGCGGGGACGGGGCGGATCGTGCTGCTGGATTTCGGCGCCGCGCGCGAGGTGGCGCCGGGGGTGGCCGCGGGCTATCGCGGGCTGATGGCGGCGGGGCTGGACCGTGACCCTGCCGCGATCAAAGCCGCGCTTTTGGCCATGGGCTTTGCCTCGCCCGCGCTGTTGGCGCGCCATGGGGCGACCATCGACCGGATGATCGCGGTGCTTTTGGCCCATATCGCCGCCAGCCCCGCGCTTTTTGCCTTTGCCGACCGCAGCTTTGTCGCCCGCCTGCGCACCGAGGCGACAGGCATCGGCGCCGACCGCGCCGCCTGGGTCCTGCCCCCCGCCGAAACGCTGTTCGTCCAGCGCAAGATCAGCGGCATGGCGCTTTTGTGCGTGCGGATGGGGGCGGAATTGCCGCTGTTGCAGATGCTGCAGCGGCACAGGACCGGGATGGTTGACGGGAGTGCAAGTCACCCCTAGGTTGAAAGGGACCGCAAAGCATTTGGTTCCCCATGGTTTTTCTCGTTTCGATCCTGCTGTTCGCGGCGCTGTGCTTCCTGCTGTGGCGCGATCATTTTCGCCGCCCGCGCCAGACCGAGCGTCGCGCCCGCCCCAGACCCGTCAAACGCTGGGAGACCCTGGCCCGTGACAGCCGGGCCAAAGAGCGTCCCCGCAGGCGCCGGATCGAAGTCCTGGTCGATGGGTCCAACGTCATGCATTGGCAGGACAATGCGCCGCAGCTGGCCAGCCTGCAGCTGGTGGTCTCTGAACTGACCGCCAAGGGCTATACGCCCGGCGTGATTTTTGACGCCAATGCGGGCTACAAGCTGTTCGGCCAGTATCGCGACGACTTTTACATGGCGCGCTGCCTGGGCTTGCCCACCGAACAGGTGCTGGTTGTGCCCAAAGGCCAGCCCGCCGACCGCTTTTTGCTAGAGCTCTCGCGGCGCAGGCAGGCGCCCATCGTGACGCGCGACCGCTATCGCGACTGGGCCGAGGCTTTCCCCGAGGTCGACGAGCCCGGCCGCCTGATCCTGGGCGGGTTCCGCGAGGGGCGGCCCTGGGTCGACCTGGACCGCGTGGCCTGAACGCAGGGCCAACGCCTGCGACCTTTCAGCAAAACGCTTGTGGCGCTGGGTCCACTTGCCTAGCCCGTTGTATACCCCGGGGCCTGGGTCACAGAAACTTTTGCATCAGGACAAGGTCCATGTGGCGGCCGAACTTCCAACCGGCGTCGCGGATGCGGGCGGCCTCGGCATAGCCCATCGCCAGGTGAAAGGTGATGCCCGCGGCGTTTTCCGCGCTGACGCCGGCGATCATCTGATGGGCGCCTTCTTCTGTCGCATGGGCCTCAAGCGCGGTCAAAAGGGCGCGGCCCAGACCCCGGCCCTGCGCTGTGGGGGCCAGGATGATCGTGTGTTCCATCGTCCGGGAATAGCCAAGGCCCGCGCGGAACTGCGCATAGGACCCAAAGCCCTGGATCTCGCCCCCCTCTTCGGCCACCAGAAACCCATGGCCCGCGGTGGTGCGCGCGATGATCAGGTCGGCAACATCCTCGGGGCGTTTGACCAGGGGGTTGAAGGTGATGGCCGAGCCCTCGATCCAGGGGTTCCAGATCGCGGCGATGGCGGGCGCATCCAGCACGGTGGCGGGACGGATCATCCCAGGCTCCTTTGGCCAAAGGGCGTGTCGAAGACGGCGGTCATGGTCTTGACGGGGGAGTGGGCGATTTCGACCCGGTCATCGGCCAGATGCAGCGCCTGGGCCAGCGCCTCGGCTTGGGGATGGCCGATCATCAGCCGTTGCAGGCGAAGCCCTTGGTCGGGCAGGGCCTGCGCAGGATGGGGGCCGTCCCACTGGATCAGCGCGGGAAAGGCGCCGTCAAAGGGCAGGCGGCCATCCTCGGGCACGGCCATGCGCCAGCGGTAATCGCCGCGCGACAGCGCCAGGGGCGTCCCGGTGCCCTTGGGCGCCCGGGCCAGATCCGCGGCCAGATTGTCGCTTTCGCAGACCCAGTTGGTGATCCGCGGCGGGCCTGCAAAGCGGTCCATATCAAACCAACGAGGCCGCCCGGGGGGGGCGGCCTCTGGGTCGATCGCGATGACTTCCAGGTAAAGATCCCCCAGCGAAATCAGCCGGTTGTGGGTGCCAAAGGTGGGATGCTTGCCGCCCCCCGCCAGGCGCAGACCCAATAGGTCCTCGACCCAGGCCACCCCCGCCTCCAGGCTTTCGGCCGCAATCGCGATATGGTCAAACCGCAACATCACATCACCTTTCCCTCGGACCGCAGCGCCAAGGCCAAGGCGCCGAACCGCGCCTGGGCCACCTCGCCGTAAAGATCCCGCCCCATGTCATTCAACTGCAATTCCAGCACGCGCTTTTTCGGGTTCCAGTCCAGACGGCCCGCCTCGGCCGGATCGCCCGCGGCAAACATCGCGCCAAAGCGCATCGCCTTGCCCAGAACCTCGGCCTCCTGGATGTCATCGTCCGACAGCAGGCGAAACAGGCTCTCCATCCGGCTGCCCGACCGCGAATTCTTGTAGCGGTGCAAGAGCGCCAGCCCCAGAAACACCCGCCCCGGATGGTCAAGCCCCCCCAGGTTCGCCCGCGTCGCATTGTCGAAACAGGCCTCGGCGCGGTAATCGGGATGCGCGCGCCAGGTCGTGTCATGCAAGAGGCAAGCGGCCTTGATCAGGCGCAACCGGTCGGGCGTGGCCTCGGGAAAGATCGGCAACAGGAAATCATACAGCTTTTTCCCGGTGCCGGGCAGGCGCGAGGAGGTCAGTTCCGCCATCCGCGCGGCCTCGATCAAGGGGTCGCGGGCGCGGAGTTGCTCGGGCATGACCTCATACAGCATGCCCTCACGGATGCCATAGGCCGAGATGTCCAACTCGGTCGGCTTCAAGACCGCGATCAGCTGCTCCAGCACCTCGCAGGCAAGGGGGACCAGGTCCATCCGTTCGGTCGAAGTCCCGGTGCGGGCGCGCAGAAGCGCCAGGTCCGACGACCTGATCCAGGCGATCGTGTCCAGGATCTGCTTGGGCTGCATCCGGTATTCGTGCAGCACGGTCAGGGGATAGCTGCGCCGCTCCATATCCAGCCGGGCGATGACGCGCCAGGACCCGCCGACCAGGTAAATCCGCTCACCTTCCGATTTAACTTCATCAGCCAAGACCTTGAGAACCTTGGCGATATGCGCCGCGCGTTCCTTGGGGCCGCCCTTGACCTGCATCAGCCGAAACGGCCCCAGCGGCGAGGTCGCACGCCGGCCGACCTTGCCACCCGAAATGCGCGCCAGCTCCATCGAGTTGCCGCCGATGTCGCAAACGACGCCCTTGGCATCGGGCCAACCCAACAGCACACCCTGAGCCGACAACCGCGCCTCTTCGTCGCCATCGACGACCCAAAGCTTTAGCCCGGTCTGGGCCAGAACCTCGGCCTGAAAGTCGGGACCGTCCTCGGCCTCGCGGGCGGCAGCGGTGGCCACCACGGTCATGTTCTCGATCCCCATGCCCTTGGCCAAAAGCGCGAACCGCTTCAAGGCCATCAGCGCGCGCACCCGGCCTTCGGGGTTCAGGCGGCCGGTTTCGGCCAGGCCCTTGCCCAGGCCACACAGGATCTTTTCGTTGTAGAAATAGGCCGGCGAGCGCGCGGCGCCGTCAAAGACCACCATCCGCACCGAGTTCGAACCGACATCGACCACGCCCACCCGAGAAAGCGCCCGCACCTTGGGGTCGTCAAACAGATGGCCGCCGAAATGGTCCCAATGCGCCTGCGGGTTGCGAATGATCACGAGGCGATTCTCCATTGGACGTCGTGGTTAAGGTGTGGCCCATGGGCGTGGCCCGGTCAATTGCGTAGGGAGGGGTGAACCCCACCCTACGCGCCGGCCAGTTTCGGCGCATCCTTGGCCCCCGCCGTGCCGCGGCCCGACAGCGAGGGGTTCTCCATGAAAAACCGATGGCAGTTGAACAGGCTGCGGTCGCCCTGTTTCAGGTCGCGGATATAGGCGCCATCGGGGCCAAGGACCCAAGCCTGGGCCTCATCGGCCAGGTTCGCGGCCATGATCTGCCCCATGATCTGACTGCGCACGGTGGGGTTGTGACATTCCACCAGCGTCTCCACCCGGCGCGACAGGTTGCGGTCCATCCAATCGGCCGAAGACATGAAGACCCGCGCCGATTTCGACGGCAAGCCCGCGCCATTGCCGAAACAGACGATGCGGCTGTGTTCCAAAAACCGCCCCACGACCGATTTCACCCGGATATTCTCGGACAGGCCCTTGATGCCGGGGCGCAACCCGCAGATGCCGCGGATGATGAGGGAGATCTTCACCCCGGCCTGACTGGCCGCATAAAGCCCGTCGATCACGTCGGGTTCAAACAGCGAGTTCATCTTGATCCAGATCTCTGCCGGACGGCCCGCTTTGGCGTGGTCCGCCTCGGCTGCGATCATCTGCAACAGGCTGGATTTCAGGTTGATCGGCGCAATCGCCAAGTTCTCCAGGCCTTGCGGTTGCACATAGCCCGACAGGTAATTGAAGACCTTGGTCGCATCGCGGCCAAGCCCCGGGTCACAGGTCATCAGCGACAGATCGGTATAGATCCGCGCCGTGATCGGGTGATAATTTCCGGTGCCGTAATGGGTATAGGTGACAAGGTTGTCTCCCTCGCGCCGCACCACGGTCGAGATTTTCGCATGCGTTTTCAGGTGGATGAAGCCGTAGACCACATGGGCGCCGGCCCGCTCCAGACGGCGGGATTGCAAGATGTTGGCGGCCTCGTCGAAGCGCGCCTTCAGTTCCACCAGTGCCGTCACCGACTTGCCATTCTCGGCCGCCTCGCACAGGGCCGAAACGATGGGGCTGTCGTGACTGGTGCGATACAGCGTCTGCTTGATCGCCAGCACATTCGGGTCGCGCGCGGCCTGTTCCAGAAACCGCACCACCATGTCGAAGGTCTCATAGGGGTGGTGCAGCAGCATGTCCTTTTGCCGGATCGCGGCAAAGATGTCGCCGTTGTGGTCGCTGACCCGTTCCGGCACGCGCGGCGTAAAGGGCGGCCACAGCAGGTCGGGGCGGGAGGACAGGACCAGCTGTTTCAGGTCGGCCACGCCCAAAAGGCCGCGGACCTCGACCATCTCGTTCTTGGACACCCCCAGCTCTTCCATGATCAGCGCGCGCAACTCGGGCGGCGCGCCGGTCGAGAGTTTCAGGCGGATCACCTCGCCCCGACGGCGGCGTTTCAGCGCGGTTTCAAACTCGCGCACCAGGTCTTCGGATTCCTCTTCGACGTCCAGATCGCTGTCACGCAAGACCCGAAACATGCAATGACCGCGGTCGGTATAGCCGGGAAACAGCATGTCCAGATGCAGAAGAAGCAGCTCCTCCAGCGGCAAAAACCGGTGTTCGCCGGGTTTGCCGGGCAGGGGGACGAAGCGCGCGATCTGCTGGGGGATCGGGAGCAGCGCCTTCAGGCTGCGGCGGTCAGACAGACGCTCCAGCTCTAGCGCAAGACAAAAGCCGGTGTTGGGGATGAAGGGGAAGGGGTGCGCCGGGTCGATGGCCAGGGGCGACAGGACCGGAAAGACCTTGGAGAGGAAGTTTTCCTCCAGCACCTTCAGGTCGCGCGCGGTCAGTTTCGACCGCGTCAGGATGGTGATGCCCTGGGTCTCCATCTCGCGCTTCAGCTTGGTGTAAACCGATTGCTGCATCGCCATCAGCCGCCGCGCGTCTTCGTGGATCAGCACCAGCTGTTCGGACGGCGTGCGGCCATCATCGGACAGCGTCGCATTGCCATTCCGGACCTGGGCCATCAGCCCCGCCACACGAACGGTATAGAATTCGTCCAAGTTGGTGGCAGAAATCGACAGAAAGCGCAAACGCTCCAGCAGGGGGACGGCGGGGTTCGACGCCTCGTCCAGCACGCGCCAATTGAAGGCCAGCCAGGACAGCTCGCGGTTGAAAAAACGCCGCGGGCCAGCGGTTTCGGCGGGGGGGTAAGCGGTGGGCTCGGGGAAGGGAGCCTTGAGGAAATCAGCCTGGGTCATCTTGCGCCTATCTTTGGCGGCAAGTGTTTCATTCCTCGGGGGAAGTGTCCAGAACCTCGGCGGCCAAGGCGCGGGTTATGGGGCGGTGGGCGGCCAGGGACCGCGCATCAAGATGGGCCACCAGACGACGGGCGGCCTCGACCGAACGTTCCATGCGGGGCAGAAGATAGGGGATCAGGTTCGGCGGCACTTCGACCTGGCGGTCGGCAAAAAGCTTGGCCAGGATGGCGGAAAGCAGGTCATCATCCGGCGGCTCGATCCGGGCCAGCGACGAGGCCTGCAGGCGCGACAGAAGGTCGGGCAGGGTCAGGCCCCAGTCCCGCGGCGGCAGCGGCGCGGTCATGAGAAGCGCGCCTTGGGTCAGCCGGTTGCACAGATGAAACAGCGTTTCGGGGGTGGTGACGCGGTGGGCATCGTCGATCACCACCCGCGCCTCGGGCGGCAGCACCATCAGCGCGGGGCCAAGGTCGCGCGGGTCCAGCCAGATCGTCTCTTGGTCCGCGGCCCAGACATGGGCCAGATGCGTCTTGCCCGAGCCGGGCGGTCCGGTCAGCACCAGGCGGCGATTGGTCCAGGCGCCGGCGTCCAAAGTGGCCAACGCCAGGGCATTGCCGGGCGAGATCACGAAATCCTCCCGCGCCCAGGCCTGCAGCGCGGGAAGGTCAAAGGCCAGTTGTCCGCTCAAGTGACGTCCCCATCCTTGGCTTGGGGGGCCCGGTCTTGGGGGGCTTGGTCTGCGGGGGTTTGGTCTTCGGGGTCGCCGTTGTAAAGCCGGCTGGCCTGATAGCGCGCGATCAGGAACCGGGCCAGGACGCCGATCGTGGCCGCAAGCGGCACCGCCACCAGCATCCCCACAAAGCCGAAAAGCCCGCCAAAGACCGACAGCGCGAACATCAGCCAGACCGGGTGCAGGCCGACCGATTTGCCAACAAGGCGCGGGGTCAGCACATTGCCTTCGATGAACTGCCCCAGGCCGAAGATCGCGGCGATCAACCCGATTTGCAGCCAGTCGCCCCAGAATTGATAGAGCGCGATGCCGATGGCGAGGGCGCCGCCAAGCAGCGAGCCGATATAGGGGATGACGGTGATGGCCCCCGCGATGGCGCCGATCACCAGGCCGAATTGCAGCCCCGCCAGCATCAGCGCCGAGGCGTAAAACGTGCCAAGCGCCAGGCAGACCGTGACCTGACCGCGCACGAAACCGGCCAGGACCCGGTCGATCTGGCCAGCGATGTCGCGGATGACGGGGGCATGGGCCCGGGGCAAAAGGCTGTCGATGCGCGCAATCATGTGGTCCCAGTCGACCAGCAGGTAAAACGCCACGACCGGGACGATGACGATGAACAAGAGCGCCGAGACGACGGACAACAGCGAGGCGATGACGCCTTGCGCCAGGGTGCCGCCCTTGGCCTGGATCGCCTGGGCGATCTCGGCCAGGGTCTGACGCATGGTCGAGGTGCTGTCGGTCAGCTCGGGGAATTGGGTGACAAGCCAGGTGCCAAGCTTGGCAAAGATCTCGGGCGCGGCATTGATCAGCGCGGTCAACTGGCCCACCAGCGTCGGGATGATGGCAAGCACCAGAAGGATGACAAGCATAAGCGCCGCCAGCGTGATCAGCGTGGTGGCGGTGATGCGCGACAGGCCAAGCCGTTCCAGCCGGTCGGCGACGGGGTCAAGGAAATAGGCGATGGCGCCGCCGACCAGGAAGGGGGCCATGACCTCGCCCAGATACCAGAGGGCGAGGAAGAAGATCAGGGCGGCAACAGCCCAGAAACGTCCGTGAAGCGTGATCGGCACCTGGGGCCCTCCGGTTGGCGATGGGGGAGATATCGCCTCGGGCGCGGCGTGATGCAAGGGCGCGGTTGGAAGATGGGAAGACCGCGGCTTGTGGTCAAGGCCTGCGGTGAATTCAGGCGGGGGCGGTGGTCCGCGGTGGCTTTGCCGGGCAGGCCTCCGCCGGTCGGGCCTTGGGCAGGCGGGTGGTGAGGGGAGGCCGGCTCCCGCGCGAGGGCCGGGACGTTGCAGATCCCCTTGAACCGCGGTCAGCCCGCCGACCGGTTCTCGCACGAAGGCCACGAAATGGTTGGGGAAAGGGGCGAAGACGGGGGGCGCCGGTCGGGCCTTGGGCAGGCGGGTGGTGAGGGGAGGCCGGCTCCCGCGCGAGGGCCGGGACGTCGCGGGGACGGCGACGATCCCCCCCGCCACCACCTTGTTCCCGCGCTGGAACAGGGACGTTGCGGGGGACGACCACCACCCTTACGGTGTTTGACGCCAAGAGGCGGGCGGAGATGGAGGACCTGTGCCGGCGGCGCCTTTGGGGGGGTTGGACTGGGGACCTTGGCGACCTGACGTGAGTGGGACCTATGCCGAAACGGGAAAGGGTCGCGAAATCCATGGCCGTTGATCGGGGCAGAGGGTCTTGCGCGCTGGGGCGCGAGGGCTGATAGAGATTGGGCCTCTATCGGTTGTCATGCGGGTCTTTACCGCGGGCGGGCGAGGGCGGTTGCCCCGCCATGTTCGCAGGCCCGTCAGCCGTGACTCCCGCGCGGGGGTGCGCGGGCTTGAGGTTGTGGTTGAAGCTGAGCCCGGTCAGGGGGGGCTCTCGCGCCGGGGGGGGGGGCGAGGGCTTGAGACGGGTCTACGGGGCAGGGTGCGGCGATCTGCCGACCTTGGCGAAGCGGCGCTGCTGCAAGACAGAGGCGGCGGCTCAAGGGTTGGGTTTTCCTTGTCCCTGGCGCTGGTGCTGCCGCACGAACACGGCGGTGCCTGACGGCAAGGCAATCCACACGGCTTGCATGTTGCAACCGACCGGGGCTTGGCAAAAGCTGGCGGCGGCGAGATGCGCAAGGCGCGCGGGCGGCGTCCATCCGGACCTTGGGCGCGCGGACCTTGTCGCGCCGAAGTCACCGCGACTTGGGCGCAGAACGCGAAGCTTGCCCAAGGTCCGGTGCCGCGTTTCCCAGTAACTTCCTGCCCCGGGCTCCTCAGCTCGCTTGGCGCAACTGCCGGGCGCTTCCGGTCGAAAACTGGCTCATGATCGTGTCCAGCGCCACGGCCTCGTTGCGCAGCTTTTGCGTGGCCAGCATGGATTGCTCCACCATCCCCGCGTTCTTTTGCGCCACCTGGTCCAGCTGGGTCACGCCAAGGTTCACCTCGCCCAAGCCGATCGACTGCTCCTGCGCTGCCCCCGCGATCGAGGACACCAGCTGAGAGATATCGCCCACCCGTGTCACCATCGAGTTCAGCACCTGACCCGCGGAACCCACCGCATCCACCCCGCGCCCGACAAGCTGGGACGAAGAGCTGATCAGCGCCTTGATCTCTTTGGAGGCATCCGACGACCTTTGCGCCAAGGCCCGCACCTCCGAGGCCACGACCGCGAAACCACGCCCCGCCTCGCCCGCCCGTGCCGCCTCGACCCCGGCATTCAGCGCCAGAAGGTTGGTCTGGAAGGCGATATCGTCGATCACCCCGATGATCTGGGAAATCTGCTCGGACGAGCGTTCGATGCCGTTCATCGCCTCGACAGCCGTTCCCACGACCTTGCCGCTTTCCTCCGCCTCGCGGCGCGCCGATTGCACGATCTGTTCGACCTCGCGCGCGGAATTGGCGGCCGATTTGACCGAAGTCGTCAGCTCGTCCAGCGCGGCGGCGGTCTCTTCCAGGGTGGCGGCCTGGTTCTCGGTCCGGCGCGACAGATCCTCGGCCCCGGCGTTGATCTCGTCCGACTGTTCGCGGATCGAGCGCGACGAGGAAATCACCCGGCGGATCAGGTCCGACAGCCGCGTCACGGTCTGGTTGAAATTCACCCGCAAGCCTTCGTATTCGGCCGGGAAAGGATCATGAATCGCATGGGTCACATCGCCCGAAGACAGTTGCGACAGGCCGACCGACAAGGATGTCACCACGGAATGTGTCTCGGCCTGCGAACGGCTGATCCGGTCTTCCATGTCCAGGGCTTCGCGCAAGCGGGCGGCCACCAGGGCCAGATAGCGCCCGATGCCCGCCAATTCGTCCTCGGACTTCTGCGCGCCCTCTTCGGCGCGATCCCCCATCGTTTCCTGGGCCACAGCGCGCAGATCATCGCGCACCTTGACCAGGGGCCGCGAGATCGACCGCCCAAGCGCCCAGTTCGACCCGATCAGGATCAAGGCCGAGAAAGCCGCCGCAGCCAGCATCGCCGTCAGTGAAGAGGCAATCGTATCGGTGGCCGTGTTGCGCGACGTTTCCCCCACGCGGGTGATCTGTTCGCCCAAGGCCCCCATCTTCGCCTCGAGATCAGAGAATGTGGCCTCGAAATCGGGCATTGCGGTATCCCCGCCGCCGAATTTTTTCAGCGCGCCCGCGACCACGGTGTTCGCCACTTTGGTGTAGTGCTGCACGACCGGTTCGATCGCGTTGACTTCGGCCAGGATCGCCGGATCTAAAGCCAGGGACTTCAGCGCGGCCATCTCTGTGATGAAGGTTTGCCCGTGCGTTTCCGTCTCTGCCAACAGCGCATCCTTCGCCTCGGCCGTGCCCATCGGGCCTTTGATCATGGCCGTCAGAACATCGGCGCGCAAAGCGTCATGCATCATGTCGCCAGTCATCGAATGCATCACCGCCCGCGTCGACAGCGAGGAATGGTCCAGGCCGACCGCGGAATGGGTCAGGCCGACGTAACCAGCCACTGCCGTGAAGGCAAACCCGACCAAGGTCACGAACCCCGCCAGGCGCAACCGCATGCGCAACGACAGACCAGGGGATGATTTCACGCTCTTACCTTGCACCAAAGCCTCCACCGACACCACAATCAGGCCACAGGCTGCAAGATGAGCCAAAGAAATTGAGGTCCGGTTAATGCCCGCCCCGCTTGCCTGCCCCCCCCTTACCCGATAGGAACATGCCCAAACCTCGGAGGTCCCCATGCGTCTGTCGCGCTATTTCCTGCCCGTCCTGAAAGAAAATCCCGCCGAGGCGCAGATCGTCTCGCACCGCTACATGCTTCGGGCGGGGATGATCAAACAGCAGACCGCCGGCATCTATTCCTGGCTGCCCCTGGGCCTGCGCGTCTTGAACCGCATCCAGGAGATCGTCCACCAGGAGCAGGTCCGCGCCGGTCACATCCCGCTGTTGATGCCGACGCTGCAACCGGCCGACCTCTGGCGCGAAAGCGGGCGCTATGACGACTATGGCCAAGAGATGCTGCGCATCAAGGACCGCCAGGGCCGCGAGATGCTGTATGGGCCGACGAACGAAGAGATGATCACCGACATCTTCCGCGCCCATGTCAGTTCTTACAAGGACTTGCCGCTGACGCTCTATCACATCCAGTGGAAGTTCCGCGACGAGATGCGCCCGCGTTTCGGCGTGATGCGCGGCCGCGAATTCCTGATGAAGGACGGCTACAACTTCGACGTCGACCGCGATGCGGCGCTGCATGCCTATAACCGCCACATGGTCAGCTATCTGCGCACCTATGAGCGGATGGGTCTGACGGCCATCCCGATGCGCGCGGCAAGCGGCCCGATCGGCGGCGACAACACGCATGAATTCCTCGTTCTGGCGCAAACCGGCGAAAGCGAGGTCTTCTATGACGACCGCGTCACCGCCCTGAAACTGGGCGCGCGCGAGGTCGATTACGACGACCGCACTGCCGTGGCCGGCGTCTGCGCCGAGTTCACCACTTTGTATGCCCGCACCGATGAAACCCATGACGCGGAGGCATTTGACGCCGTGCCCGAAGCGCACCGCAAAGTGGGCCGCGGCATCGAAGTGGGTCAAATCTTCTATTTCGGCACCAAATATTCCGAAGCGATGGGCGCCACTGTCACCAATGACAAGGGCGAGAAGGTCCCGGTCGAGATGGGCTCGCATGGCATCGGCGTCTCGCGTCTGTTGGGCGCGATCATCGAGGCCAACCATGACGACAAGGGCATCATCTGGCCCGAGGGTGTCACGCCCTTCCCGGTGGGGATCGTGAACCTGAAGCAGGGCGACGCGGCCGCCGATGCCGCCTGTGTAAGCTTGGAAAAGGCGCTGCTGGCCCAGGGCCTCGAGCCGCTCTACGACGACCGCGACGAGCGGGCAGGGGCCAAGTTCGCAACGATGGACCTGATCGGCCTGCCCTGGCGCATCACCGTGGGGCCGCGTGGCCTGGCCAATGGCGTGGTGGAACTGACTTCGCGCCGCACGGGTGTCTCGGAGGAACTGACCCCCGAAGCCGCCGTCGCCCGCATCGCGGAAATCTACGCGGGCCGCTGAAACAACCGGGTTTTGCGGTATCGCAGGTCCCGGAGAAATGGCGTGAAGGGGAGGGCGCAAGTCCTCCCCTTCTCCTTTGGGTGAAGCGACAGCCCGGCGGAAATCGAGACGGATCAGCCCTATTTCTCTCCAAATGTTGTGCTTCGCGGTTTGGTGGTCGCCGCTTGCGGCTGCGCCCAATAAAACATGATACAAATGGCAAGCCCGATGTTATCGTAAAGACCGTTAGCAAGGAATCTGGTCCCATGAATGTCATCAAATCTCTCGTCGCCAGCCTCGCGCTCTTTGCCCTTCCGGCCCAGGCCTCTGTGGTCATCTCGACCGCAGAGATCGGCGGAAATGTCGTCTTCGACTATTCGGGCTCGCTGAACACCAATAGCCTGACCTTCTCTGCGACTGACACCAATCCCCGGACCCTGCTGGGACCCGGCTACGGTGCGATCCTTGCCTTCAACAACACCGTCAACGTCTTCCTGGGTGGGACCTTGCCAAGCTTTGGCTCGACGTCGATCGCGAGTGGTGTTTCCACGGGGGATGCTCTCGCGATTTTTTCCAACAACGTGCTCGGCGTTTCCAATACTTACGTCAGCGGCAGCGCCTTTGGCGGCACGGCCACCTTCCTTGGAAGTTATGCAAGCCTCGGACTGGTCAAGGGCACTTATGTCTCCACCCTGAGCAACAGCGAAACCATCACGCTCAACATCCAGGCCATACCGGTTCCCGCTGCCGCCGGCCTGCTCGCCACGGCACTTGCCGGCCTTGGTCTTTTGCGCCGTCGCAAGAAGTCCTGAACCGCCGGGGCCATGTCCATATTGCCTTTGCTGCTGTTTCCGCGTCTTCTGCGCCCAAGCCAGGGAGGCAGATATGAAACAGGCATTGATCACTTGGGGCGGTTGGGACGGGCATCAGCCCGAAAAGGTCGCGGCACTTTTCGCCGAAGACCTGAGGGCCGCGGGCTTTGGGGTCGAGGTGCATGACACACTCGCCTGTTTCGATGATGCGGAGCGGGTTCGCAGCTTTGACCTGATCGTTCCGGTCTGGACCATGTCCACCATCGCCAAAGAGCAATCCCAGGCCGTCGCCGATGCGGTCGAGGCCGGGACAGGTCTTGCCGGCTGCCATGGTGGCATGTGCGACGCCTTCCGCAACGACGTGCTGTGGCAATTCATGACCGGCGCGCAATGGGTGGCCCATCCGGGCAATGACGGGGTGGACTACCAGGTGCGTGTGACCTCGTCGCATGAAGTGGTGGCCGGGATCGCCGATTTCGCCGTCAAGACCGAGCAATATTACCTGCATGTCGACCCGGCCGTGAAGGTCCATGCGGTCTGCGACTTCCCCTTGGTCGAGGGCCCGCATGCGGCGAATGGCCCCGTGGCCATGCCGGTGGTCTTCACCAAATCCTGGGGCAAAGGACGGGTCTACTACAACGCCTTGGGTCATCAGGCCAATGTCATCGACCATGGCGCCCCCCGCGAAATGCTGCGCAGGGGCATGCTTTGGGCGGCGCGCTGAGCGCTTATTTGGACCGATGGGACGGCCTGCCCGCTATGGTCATGACCAGATGAACGCGAGGGTCACGCGGGCTTTATGGCGCCGCGCTTGACCTTTCGCGCGCTTTGCGGCCAAGGTCTCGGCGAAATGGAGGCCTCATGACACGTCCTTTTGCGGGGTTCGAATTCCTCATCGCCTGGCGCTATCTGCGGGCGCGCCGTGCCGAGGGCGGGGTGTCGGTCATGACCTGGATCACGCTTTTGGGGATCACCCTCGCGGTCTTTGCGCTGGTGGCGACCTTGGCGGTGCGGGCCGGATTTCGCGCGGAATTCGTGGACACGATCCTGGGGGCCAATGCCCATGTCACGATCTATCCTTCGGGTCAAATCGACGAAAATGGCAACCTGATCAAGGGCTTCACCGATTACGACGCATTGACCGAGCGTTTGCGCGCCGTGCCGGGCGTGACCTATGCCGCGCCGATGGTGCGTGGCCAGGTTATGGTTTCGGCCTTCGATCAGGTCACGGGGGGCGATGTCTACGGCATGAATACGGCCGATGTCGCGGCCCTGCCGCGGATCGGGACCGGGTCGAAGGCGCAGGGCTCTTTGGCCGATTTCGACCGCGGTGTGGCGCTTGGGTCAGAGCTTGCGCGGATTCTGGGCGTTGGGGTGGGGGACAAGGTCAAGCTGATCTCGCCCAATGGGCCGAAGACCGCCTTCGGCCAGGCGCCGCGGGTCAAGGCCTATGAGGTCGTCTATATCTTCACCGCCGGGCGTTTCGATATCGACAAGATCCGCGTCTATCTGCCCTTTGCCGAGGCGCAAAGCTTCTTTAACCGCGAGGGGCAGGCCGACGAAATCGAGGTTCTGGTGGCCGATCCGGACCATGTCGAGGCGATGAACGACGCGCTTTTGGGCGCGTCCTCGCCCAATGGCAACCTGTGGAGCTGGAAGCAAAGCTCCGGCAACTTCCTGCGCGCCTTGACGATCGAAGACAATGTCATGTTCATCATCCTGTCGATCCTGGTGCTGATCGCTACGCTGAATATCGTGTCCGGCCTGATCATGCTGGTCAAGAACAAGGGGCGCGACATCGGGATCTTGCGGACGATGGGGCTGACGGAAGGGTCTGTTTTGCGGGTCTTTTTCCTGTGCGGCGCCTTTACCGGGACGCTTGGGACGCTGCTGGGGGTGGGGCTGGGCTGCCTCTTTGCGCTGTATATCGACCCGATCTTTTCGTTTGTGAACTACTGGTCGGGCGGCGGGGTCTGGGACCCGTCGATCCGCGGCATCTATAACTTGCCGGCGAAGCTGCAGGTCCGCGATGTGGCTTCGGCGGCGGGGCTGGCCTTGGGTCTGTCCTATGTGATCACGATTTTCCCGGCCCGCAGGGCGGCGCGGATGAACCCGGTGGAGGCGCTGCGCCATGAGTGAGACGCTGCGGCTTGAGGGGATCGAAAAGGGCTATCATCGGGGAAAGCCATCGGAAATCATGGTCTTGCGCGGGGCATCCTTGGTGCTGCCGCCGGGAGAGGTTGTGGCGCTGGTCGCGCCTTCGGGGGCGGGGAAGTCGACGCTGTTGCATATTGCGGGGCTGTTGGATGTGCCCGATGCCGGGACCGTGGCCTATGGCGGGCGGGCGATGCAGGGCCTGTCCGACCGCGAACGGACGGCGGCGCGGCGCGGCGAGGTGGGCTTCGTCTACCAGTTCCACCACCTTTTGCCCGAGTTTTCTGCCTTGGAAAACATCGTCTTGCCGCAGCTTGCCCATGGTGTGGCCCGCGCGGCGGCCGAGGCGCGGGCGCGCGACCTTTTGGGACGTGTGGGGGTGCTGGACCGCGCCACGCATCGACCGGCCGAGATGTCGGGCGGCCAACAGCAGCGCGTGGCCTTTTGCCGGGCGCTGGCCAATGGTCCCAGGCTGTTGCTGGCAGATGAGCCGACGGGCAACCTTGATCCCGAGAACGCCGCCCATGTCTTTGATGTGCTTATGGAAATCGTGCGTGAGACCGGGCTTTCGGCACTGATTGCCACGCATAACATGGACCTGGCCGCGCGGATGGACCGCCAGGTCCGACTGGACCAGGGCCTGATCGTTCAGACGACATAAGGCGCGAGTTCGGCCAGTTCGACCACGCTGAACGACCTCTTGCGGCCGCTTTGCTGGCGTTCGACCATGCCTTCTGGCCGCCCGTCGGCGTGTTCGACAAAGCCCACCCTCTCGATGGCCAGCATCTCTTCTACGGCAAGGCCGATCTTTTCGCCTTCGATCCGGACGACGATGACGGCGGCCAAGGGACCGAAATTCGAGGCGTGTCCGGTCAGCATTTGCCCCAGGCAAAAGACCGGCAGCAACCCGCCGCGGTGTGAAATGGTGCACAGATGGGCTGAAAACCCTTCGGTGGAGGCGCTGGGGGGAAGGCCGACGATCTCTTCGACCTGTTCAATGGGAAGGGCGAAATCGCCGCTCGCGCGGAACAAGAGCCCGGTTGAACGGCGGCCGCGCAAGGTGCTTGTGGCCCCCGCCGCGCCGCCCCGCCTTGCCAGGGCGGCGAAGTTGCGCAAGGCAGGGTCCTCGGCCAGGCGCGTTGGGTCAAGCACATGATACCAATGGCTTTCACTGACCGGGACGACGCCCAGAAACAGGTCGTGACGCCGCGCGAGGACACGGGGCATCGGAGCGATCAAGCTGCGTTTGATCTGGATAATGTCGCGCACGCGGTCGGCACGCAGGGCCAGGCGCTGTTCCCCCTCGAACTTCAGAACGATGGCGCCGGTGGCGCGCGGCCGCATGCCATCATGGGCCATGCCGCACATCAAAAGCGGGTTGATCAGCGGGATTTCCAGGTCCAGACGGCGGATCGACCCCTCACAGGGGCCGGAAACCAGGGTATGTCCGCCGATCTCGGTCTCTGGCACAGTGCCATCGACGCGGGCAACGGGCAGGACGAAATCCCGACCTCCCATTTCGAACAGCAGGTATTGTTCCGATATATCGCTGGCCTTGGCTGCGACCCGGCTGTCACGGGTTGAAGGAATTCCCAATTGGATCAGAGCGTTGGGGTCCAACATGGCGATGGCCTCTTCCTCCAGCAGGCCAAGACGGGGGAAAATGCTTTCGCCGAGGCCCGTCGCCGCTATTGCGATATCTTGCATGCGGATCTGGGCACGCAGCACGATGCGACGGGTGGCACGGGCGCGAAAGGCGACAAGGCAGCCGTCGATCCGCAACACCACGAGGATGCCCAGGTGCGGCTCTGGCGGCCAACCCAGCATGTTGGAGAAATCGACGACAGGCACGGCAAGACCGCGCAGCGCGAGGCAACCGATGACGCCGGGACCGGAAGAGGGCAGGGGCTGCAACTCGGGCGGCTCGGGGATCACCTCGCGGACATGGGCAACTTCGACCCCGATCACCTTGCCGCCACACTCAATCAGCGCGATCGAGGTCGTCGGGGTCGGCGCGCCTTGCGTCGTCTTGACCGGTGCATCGGAGAAAGATGTGTCCATCACGCCGCCTTGGTGACGGCCGTCAGCGTGGAAATTTGTCCCACGACCTCACGGCTGACGGTTTCCTGTTCCTGGGCCGAGCTGGAGATTTCGTCGATGGACCGGGCCGTTTCCTCGACCGAGGCCACGATCCGGCCAAAGGCCTGGCGCGCCGCATCCGATTTTTCGGTCCCAAGGTTCACGCGGCTGGTGCTTTCCCCGATCATCCGGCTGATCTGCATCGCGGCGGCCGAGGATTTCTCGGCCAGCTTGCGCACCTCATCGGCCACAACCGAAAAGCCCACCCCATATTCCCCCGCCCGCGCCGCCTCGATAGCTGCGTTAAAGGCCAAGAGGTTGGTTTGATTGGCAATATCGGACACGACCTTGACCATGTCGGAAATCTCGGACGAGGACTTCGCGATCAGTTCAATGGCGGAAATCGCATTGTTCAGCGCCTCGAACCCGGTGGAGGCGTTGCTCTTCGTCTCTCCGGACAGTTTTTTTGCGAGATGGGTGGAGCCGTTGATATGCGAAATCGAGCCGGTCAGCTTGTCGACCGATCCTTGCATCGCGGCCGCCTTCTCGCGGATCAGGGTCTCCAGCTGCACCTGATCGGTGATGTCATGGGCATATTTGATCACACCGACGGGCCGCCCGTGGTGATCCAGAAGTGGGGAATAGGCGGCCAAGATCCAGATATCGCGGCCATATTTCCCGACCCGGTGAAAGCGGCCCTGCTGGGGCTCGCCCTTGGCCAGAGCCAGCCAGAAGTCGCGGTAGCTTTGGCTGCGCACATGGTCGGAGGTGCAGAACATCGAGTGATGCTGCCCCACGATTTCGCGCGCGGAAAAGCCCATGACGCGCAGGAAATTCTCGTTCGAGGAACGGATATTGCCCTCAAGGTCAAATTCGATCACCGCTTGGCTGCGGTCGATGGCCTTGAATTTGCTTTCAAATTCGGCATCGCGCAGCCGTTGTTCCGTGATGTCGGTGGCAAATTTCACGATCTTGACGGGCTTGCCGTCGATGTCGAACACCGGGTTGTTCGTCGCCCGGATAAAGCGTTCGCGGCCCTGCGCGTCAATCAGCCGGTAGATGCCCTTGTCAAACTCCCCCCGGGCAAGCTTGGCCCAGAACGAGCGGTAGGCATCGCTTTCCGCCTCGGCCTTGTCGATGATCAAGGAGTGATACTGCCCGACGATCTTGTCCAGCGGATAGCCGATGAAATCCAGAAAATTCTGGTTCGCCGTCAATATCTTGCCTTCAAGGTCGAATTCGATCACCGCCTGGGCGCGGTCAATGGCGCGCAACTTGCCCTCGTTCTCGGCATGGGTGCGGCGCCTTTCCGTGACGTCATCGGCCACTTCCAGGATATAGGCCAGGTTGCCATCCAGATCCTTGATGGGCACAATCGTGGTCTGTAGGAAGAAGTCCTTGATATTGGATGCAAATCGCCGAACGATGCCAGTCTTACCCTCTTTGCGGTAATCCTCCAGCAGTTGGGCGAATTCCGGCGTGGCGCGCCCGTCGCGCACCCAGAACTTTGCGGCACTTTGGCCGATGATGTCGGACAGGGGGCGGTCCAGCAGGCGGGCCAGCGAGGGGCTGGCATGGCGGACCGTGCCATCGGCGGCATATTCCACCACGACACGCCCCTGGCTCAGGGCATCCCAGCGCGCCTCGCGGTCATTGGCGGTGCGGCGCTCTTCGGTCACATCCATCGCCACCTTGACGACTCGGGTCAAGGAGCCATCCGGCCCCACGACCGGTGAATAGGTCGCCCGCAACCAGACGGGCTGGCCATTTGAACGCAACCTCTTGTATTCGCCCGAATCATAGTCGCCCTGGCCCAGCTTTTTCCAGAAGGCCTTGTAAGAGGGGCTGCGCGTATATTCCGGTTCACAGAAGATCCGGTGATGCTGGCCCACGATATCCTCGGCCCTGTAGCCCATCAGGTCGAGGAAGGTTTCATTGGCCGAGGTCACGATGCCATCCAGGTCGAATTCGATAAAGGCCATGGCCTTGCCAAAGGCCTCAAGTCGGCCGGTATTCTCGGCCGCGGCCTCTTTGACCGCGGTTACATCCATGGCGAATTTCACCACCCGCGTGACCTGACCCGAAGCGTCGAAGATCGGGTTGTAATTCGCGCGAATCCAGACCGAGCGGTTGTTCTTGGTCAGCCTTTCAAACTCGCCATCCATGACCTCGCCCGCGGCGAGCCGTGCCCAGAACTCGGCATAGGCCGGCGATTTCACCAGCGAATCACGGCAGAAGATCGCGTGGGACTTGCCCTCGATCTCTTCGATCTCATAGCCCATCAGGTGCAGGAAATTGTCATTCGCGCGCAGGATGCGGCCGTCTGGCGTGAACTCGATCGCGGCCTGGACGCGGTTGATCGCATCCAGCCAGCCTTGCAATTCGCTGTCCAGCACCATGGCGCGACCCACCACGACCACCGCGTCCTCCCCCATGGGGATGACATGGCCCTGCACGGTGGAAAAGCCTTTCTCTTCCGCGGCATGGGCGACGAAACTTTGTGGGCGGCCCTGCGCCAGCGCCCCCATGATCACGTCGCTTTCGCGGAACAGTTCGCTGATGTGGCGCCCCTCTGCCGGACCAGAGCGCGAAAGCACCTCCAACGCCTTGGGATTGGCGGAGATGATCACCCCATCACTGGTCCGGGCGCGCAGGATCACATGACTTTCCGTGAAAGCCTGCAGCAGTCCCGACTCTTCGGATTGGTTCAATTTGAAGGACATTTTCTACCCGAGCCATGGTGGTTTTGCCGAAGCCTAGGGCAGAATTCTTAACGGCCTGCTAAAACGAAAGGGCTTCCGGTGTCCCGGAAGCCCTTCGGTCGCCAAACGTGACAGGGAGCGCTGTCAGGCCAGCTTGACGCGGATCATTTGCCAGGAATAGGGCGGCAGCTTGGCTTGCAAACGACCATCGGCCACCTGTGCGCCCGAGCCCTTGCGGGGTTCGACCGCGGCCTGATTGGTCAGTGAATTCACGGCGTTCAGGTCGGAATGGGTCATGACCTGATGGTCGATCACCGTGGCCTGACCAAAGCCCTGAAGCGCGACGTCCAGGTCGAAGGTCTCGGTCGCATGACGGTTGATGGCAAAAAAGGTCGCGGTGCCGGTTTCCTCGTCATGAGTGCCGGAAATGTCGATATAGGGGACATTGTCAGCGACATCGGCATCATAACCCGGGCAATTCACCGCCAATTGCAGCGCCTTGCCACGGCCATAGACCGAGGCGAAGTAATAGGGGTAGTAAATCGTCTGGCGCCATGCCGGGCCACCCGGTTCCGTCATGATCGGTGCGATCACATTCACCAGCTGGGCAATACAGGCGACCTTTACCACATTCGACTTGCGGATAAAGGTATTGAGGATGCAGCCGACCTGAAGCACGTCCTCGAAGTTGTAGATGTCCTCCAACAGACGCGGGGCATGGGGCCAGCCGGAATTGCCCTCCAGGATGGCGCGGTCTTGCGCGTTGGAATGATACCAGACATTCCATTCGTCGAAGGAAATATGGACATCACGCTTGGAACGCTTGTTGGCCTTCACCAGATTGATGACGCTTTCGATCGTGGTGATATAGCCGTCCAGCTTGGCATTCAGTGCCAGGTAATTCGCCGTGTTCTTGGTGCGGTTGGCGAAATACATGTGCAGGCTGATCAGGTCGACCGATTCGTAAGTATGCTCCAGCACGATCCTTTCCCATTCGGGATAGGTTTTCATATCGGCATTGGAGGACCCGCAAACCACAAGCTCCAGTGATTTGTCGAAGGCGCGCAGGGTCTTGGCGGTCTCGTTGGCAAGGCGGCCGTATTCCTCGGCCGTTTTGTGGCCGACCTGCCAGGGCCCGTCCATCTCATTGCCCAGGCACCACATCTTGACGTCCCAAGGCGCCTCGCGGCCATTCTTTTTGCGCAGGTCGCCCCAATGCGAGCCCGTCGGGCCATTCACATATTCGACGAAATTGCGCGCATCATCCAGGCCGCGCGAGCCCAGGTTGATCGCCAACATCGGCAGCGTGCCAACCGTATCGCACCAATCCATGAACTCATGGATGCCGACCTTGTTGCTTTCCGCCGTATGCCAAGCCAAATCCAGACGCGTCGGGCGTTGATCCACCGGACCCACGCCGTCTTCCCAGTTATAGGCCGAGACGAAATTGCCGCCGGGATAGCGGACATAGGGAATTTGCAGATCCTTGACCAATTGGATCACGTCCTGACGCATCCCGTTCTTGTCGGCCGTCGGGTGATCCGGTTCATGGATCCCGGTATAGATGGCGCGGCCCAGATGCTCGAGGAAGGCCGAATAGATTCGGTTGTCGATCGTCGAGATCGTGAAGTCCTTGTGCGCGGTCACTGTTGCTTTCATTTCCGTCCCTCCTCGAACGGGCCGGAGACACCGGCTTATCTGATTTGTCGGATATACATCAGAAACACGGGTATGAAGTCAAGCCCCGGAAGCTTGTGACGGGCCACGACCGGCCGCGGTCAGGCGCATGACGATATCCTGATCGTAGTTGCCGAAGCCCCGGCCAAAGATGTTCACGCCGCCGGGGTGATGGGCGCTGTCACGGACCTCGATCTTGAAGCGCACCGACCGATGCGCGGGCAAGTCCAGGTCGCGCAAACTGACCGGAGAAATCTTGACACCGTCGACGAAAGTCCCCTCGGCATTGACCGAAACCGACTTCAGCATCCCGTATTGGCTGCCCTTCAGCTTCCACCACGAGGGGGTGTAAATCCCCCTTTGATCACCGAAATCGCCGGGCGAGGTCCAGGTCCCGATCTCGACATTGTTGATCAGGAAGGTGATGTCCGAAGGCCAGTTCGACGCCGTCCCCGGCGCCTCGGAGGACAGTTCCAACTGGAATTCAACCTGTTCAACCTCGCCCTCCATCAGTCTGACATTGTTGGGGAATTGGTATTCGACATAGCCGCGGGTGAACCACAAAAGCCCCGCCGACATGCGCCGCGGGTCCAGGAAAGTATCGGGCACATCCAACAGCCCGATGATCCCCTCGGGCGAGCAAAGCCCGCAAGGCGCCATGACCTCGCACGAGGTGTAAAGCCCCAGCGGCATGGCCACGTCGATCGTATTTCCGCCCCGCGTCGCCGGGTCCTTTTTGAACATCACCATGATCTCGTCGAACAGCGTGTGACAGAGCTTCTGGTTGCCCTTTTTCGCCCGCTGCGTCTCGGTCCGGATCAGCCCCACTTCCTCCAGCATCTGCACATTGGCCGAGACCGAGGATTGCGGCAGACCCAGGGCCGCGGCGATGGCATTGACGTTCTGCGGCCCCTGATCGGCCAGAAGTTTCAGGATATCGACACGCACCGGCGAGGCGAGGGCCTTCAGCGTCTCGATGCCCTCGGAGGGGTCGATGATCAGAAAATTGCGGCTCATCAGGGTCTTGCGCCTCCGCTGGGCCGGGAAGGACCCCGGTTTGACAGAAGTGTGTATCAGACTTTCAGGTTTGGTCAAAGGTTGTGCGACAGAAATGCTGCAAAGATCGAAAATCCGGCTATCATGAGACACAGAACAGCCCCCGATTCGGCCGATTCCCGCGATTCGCCGCATGAAAACCGATGCAAAGCCTTTGTGCATCCTGATTCTGGGTATATATCAAAAAACTCGATTGACAGTTTGTCGCATCCCCTCATAATTCGGCTCACCAGAGGGCCACCGACATGAGCGGAACCCGGGGGAACGGTCTGCGCGCGCCTCGCAGACCTTGAGGAGTTCGGGCGCCGGGGGAGACCCTGCAACGCGAGGGAGGAAGATATGTTGAAAAAGCTTTTGGGCGCGGCTGCGCTCGGACTTGTCATGGTTGCCGGTGGCGCCATGGCCAAGGAAACCGTCGTTTGGTGGGACTTCCTGGGCGGCGGCGACGGCGTGCGGATGAAGAAACTCATCGAGGATTTCAACGCGTCGCATGCCGACACGATCGAGATCCAGGCCACGACGCTGGAATGGGGCGTGCCCTTCTACACCAAGGCGCAGACCTCTGCCGCCGTGGGTGAGGGCCCGGATGTGATGACCTATCACCTCTCGCGTTTGCCCTTGGGTGTTTCGACCGGCACGCTGGCCGAGATCACCGTGGATGACCTGGCTTCGGTCGGTCTGGCCCCGGGCGACTATGCTGCGGCCAACTTTGGTGCGGCGCAGGTGGATGGCAAGATCTATGCCGTGCCCTTCGACATGCACGCCGTGGTTCTGTATTATAACAAAGACTTGCTGGCCAAAGCCGGTCTGATCGGCGCCGATGGTCTGCCCACCGGCCTGGACGGAATCGACAACTTCACCGCTGCGCTGAAAAAGCTGCAAGAGGGTGGCACGGCGCAACCGCTGTCGATCCATGACGGCGCGGGCGACTCGATGTGGCGGATTTTCTATTCGCTGTTCGGTCAGCAGGACGGCGCTTTCCTTGCGGATGGCAAGTTCCTGGACGGCGACAACCTGGACAAGGCCGTCAAGGCCACGACCGTGATTTCGGACTGGGTCAAGAACGGCTTTGCCCCCGCGCAGGTCGACTATCCGGCTTCGATTGCGCTGTTCACCAGCGGTCAGGCCGCCTTCCACATCAACGGCGTCTGGGAAGTCCCGACGATGACCGACCTGCACGCCAAGGGCGAGCTGTTCGAGTGGGGCGCGATCCCGATCCCGACCTTCTTTGATCATCCCGCCACCTGGGCTGACAGCCACGCCTTCGCCATCCCGAACAATGTTGGCAAGGAAATGACGGCTGAAAAGAAGAAAGCCGTTCTGGAAGTCATCGCATGGATGAACAAGAATTCGACCTTCTGGGCGACTGCTGGCCACCTGCCGGCCTATAACGCCGCCCGCGAGAACGACGAGTTCAAGGCGATGCAGCCGAACGCCGCCTATGCCAAGCTGGCCGATACCGCCGTCTTTGACCCCTCGTCGGTCCTGGCCGGTGTGGCCTCGCCGGTTTACGACGCCGCTGGCAACTTCCTGATGCCCGCCGTCAATGGCGAGATCGAGCCGCAAGAGGCGATGGAAGGCATGCGCGACGATCTGCAAGGCCAGGTCGAGTGACGCAGCCGGGCCGGGTCTCCCCCCGGCCCGAACCCTGGCCGGGGGGCAACCCCCGGCCTTCTTGCCAGAAGAGGAAGCCCCATGCGCCGCTATGACCGGTCAGAGATGGTGACCGCCCTTGTCCTGCTGACGCCTTTCGTTGCGATCTATGGGCTTTTGTTCGTCTATCCGCTGTTAAAGATGGTGATGCTGTCCTTCACCAAATCGCCCTTGATCGGCGAGGGGGATTGGGTCGGTTTTGCCAATTACATCAAGCTGTTCAAGGACCGCCTCTTTTCGGTCGCCGTCTGGAACACGCTGTATTTCGTCCTGCTGTCGGTCATTCCGTCGACCATCCTTGGCCTTCTGATCGCGCTTGGCGTCAACCGGCTGAAGGGCTGGACCCAAAGCGCCGTGCTGGCCGCGTTTTTCCTGCCCTATATCCTGCCCGTCTCGGTCGTCTACCGCATCTGGGGTTGGATGCTGGACGCGCAATTCGGCATCCTGCAATTCCCGATCGAGGCGATCTTTGGCGAACGTGTGCCGGTTTTCCGCACCTTGCCCTTGTTCATGCCGGCGGTGGCCTTCATCACGATCTGGTGGCTCGTGGGGTTCAATGTGCTGCTGTATATCGCGGGTCTGCGCAACATCTCGGCCGAGATCTATGAGGCGGCAGAGCTGGACGGCGCCACAAGGCTTCAGACCTTCCGCCGCATCACCTGGCCGCTTGTCTGGCCGATCACGGTGCTGGTGGCCACGATCCAGTTGATCTTGCAGCTGAAAATCTTTGATCAGCTTTACCTGTTCGGGCAGGGCGGTCGCACGGACTCGGTTCTGTCGCTGGTCTGGCTGGTCTACCGCGATGCGTTCCAAAAGAACCAGGGCGGCTATGGGGCGACGATTGCGGTGGTGCTGTTTGCGCTGATCGTCGGCGTCTCGGTTCTGCAATATCAGGCGCTGCGCGCCAGAGGTGAGAAATGACCCTGCAATCCTTGCGCCGCTGGAACCTGGCGGGGGGCGTGATCACGACCCTGACGCTGTTGGGCGCGATTTTCTGGGCCTTTCCGCTGTATTGGGCGGTGGTGACGACCTTCAAGTTTGAACAGGACGTGGTCCGCGAAGGCATCGACTGGCTGCCCATCCGCTTTACCGTCGAGGCCTATTACAACGCGCTGTTCAACACCAAGCTGGGGCTGTGGTATCTGAACTCGCTGCTGACCAGTCTGGCGATCACGGTGCTGGTGCTGATTTCCTCGGCCGCGGCGGGCTATGCGATCAGCCAGCTGAACTTTCCGGGCCGCCGCGCGCTGTGGTGGATCATCCTGGCCTCGTTCATGGTGCCGATCCCTGCGCTGATCATCAACCACTTCGTGCTGATGGCCGATCTGGGCCTGTTGAACACGCTGACCGCGGTTGTTTTGCCGCAGCTGATCGCGCCGGTGACGGTGATGATCTACAAGCAGTTTTTCGACAGCGTTCCCAAAGACTTCCGCGAGGCCGCGCTGATGGACGGCGCAAGCCAGTGGCAGCTGTTGTTCCGCCTTTACCTGCCGATGAACTGGGGGATCACGACCGCGCTTGCGATCATCACCTTCATCGGCGCCTGGAACAACTTCCTCTGGCCGTTTCTGGCCATCACGACCGAGGACAAGATGAATGTGACCGTCGGCATCACCCAGGTGACGGATGCCTTCGGGGTGAAATACGCCCGGCAACTTTCCTCCGCGGTGCTCGCGGGGCTGCCGGTGGCGGTGGTCTATCTGCTGTTCCAACGCAGGGTGACGCAGGCCATCATGTTGACCGCCGGGATCAAGGGATAAATCATGGCACAAGTCGAACTTTCCAACATTTCCAAGCGGTTTGGCGCGGTCGAGGTCATCTCGAACCTGGGGCTGACCATCAAGGACGGGTCTTTCTGCGCTTTGTTGGGGCCTTCGGGCTGCGGCAAATCCACCATGCTGCGGATGATCGCCGGGCTGGAAGAGGTCAGCGATGGCACGATCCATATCGGCGCTGATGACGTGACCCATGCGGCGCCCAAGTCGCGCGGCGTGGCGATGGTCTTTCAAAGCTACGCTTTGTATCCCCACCTGACCGTGGCGCAGAACATCACCTTTTCGATGTCGCTGGCCGGGGTGTCCAAACCCAAACAGCGCGAGGCGGCAGAGCGCATCGGCGCAATGTTGCAGCTGACGCATCTTCTGGACCGGCGCCCCGCGGCCCTGTCCGGCGGCCAACGCCAGCGCGTTGCCATCGGTCGGGCGCTGGTGCGCGACCCCAAGGTCTTTCTGTTCGACGAGCCGCTGTCCAACCTGGACGCCCTCTTGCGCGTCCAGATGCGGCTGGAGCTTGCGAAACTGCACAACGACCTGAAGACCACGATGATCTATGTGACCCATGACCAGGTCGAGGCGATGACGCTGGCCGATCTGATCGTCGTGCTGGACAAGGGCAAGATCGCACAGGCCGGCACCCCCTGGGAGCTGTATAACCGCCCCGCCAACCGCTTTGTCGCGGGCTTCATCGGGTCTCCGGGGATGAACTTCCTGAAAGGGCAGGGCGATGGCGCCATGATCCGCCTGACCGATGGCACCGAACTTGCCAAACCCGCGCAGGGCGCCGTGGAATTCGGGATAAGGCCGGAACATCTGACCATCGCGACCGATGGCCCGATCCGCGGCCGCGCCTCGGTTGTCGAATACCTTGGCAACACGTCTTACGCCTATATCGACACCGCCCATGGCCCTCTGGTGGTCGAGGCGGACAATGCGGGCCTCAAGGCGGGCGACCAGGTGGGGCTTGTGCCGGACCTGACCAAGTCCCATGTCTTCGACAGCAATGGAATGGCGGTGTAACATGGACTATCGGCGACTTGGGAAATCTGGCCTGCGGGTCAGCGAGTTTTCTTTCGGCTCTTGGGTGACGTTCGCCAAACAGGTCGACATCCAGCCCGCCAAAGAGCTGATGACGGCGGCCTATGACTCCGGTATCAACTTTTTCGACAATGCCGAGGGCTATGAGGCCGGCCGCTCCGAAGAGGTCATGGGTCAGGCAATTCATGAGCTTGGCTGGTCGCGCGACAGCTATATCGTGTCGTCGAAAGTCTTCTGGGGCGGCGCCAAGCCGACGCAAAAGGGCTTGTCGGCCAAGCATGTGACCGACGCGGCCCATGCCGCGCTGAAACGTCTGCGGGTCGACTATCTGGACCTGTATTTCTGTCACCGCCCCGATGTGGACACCCCGATCGAGGAAACCGTGCGGGCGATGCACAACCTGGTGACGCAGGGCAAGGTTCTCTATTGGGGCACCTCGGAATGGAATGCCCAACAGATCACCGAGGCGCATCTGGTGGCAAAGGCGAACAATCTCACCCCGCCGACGATGGAGCAGCCGCAATACAACCTGTTCGAGCGGGACAAGGTCGAGGGCGACTACCGCCCGATCTATGACACCTTTGGCCTTGGCACGACGATCTGGTCGCCTTTGTCCAGCGGTTTGCTGACCGGCAAGTATAACGAGGGCATCCCGCAAGACGCCCGCGCCGCCCTGCCGGGCTATGAATGGCTGAAAGAGCAGTTCACCTCGGACAAGGGCCTGGCGCGGATCGAAAAGGCCCGCGCGCTGGGGCGTATTGCCGATGACGCAGGGCTGACGCTGACCCATATGGCTTTGCTTTGGTGCCTGAACAACCCGCGGGTGTCGACGGTGATCCTGGGGGCCTCGCGGCTGTCGCAGCTGCAAGACAACCTCAAAGCGCTGGACCACAAGGCCAAGCTGACCCCCGATGTGCTGGACGCCATCGAAAAGGTCATGCAAAACCGTCCCGCAGAGCCCCAACGTTTCTAAAGGCATCATGGATATCTTCGGTCAGATCAACGGGCAGGACGTGCCCGCCTATGAACTTCGCTCTTCCGGTGGTCTGACCGCCAAGGTCATCCCCTGGGGCGCGCGGCTGATTTCGCTGCGCACCCCCTCTCGCATTGGCAAGATGGCAGAGATCATCCTGGGCCATGACCGGTTGCAGGATTACATCGACCATCCGACCTATTTCGGCGCGACCTGTGGGCGCTATGCCAACCGCATCGCGGGTGGGCGTTACGGCGATGTGCAGCTGGACATCAACGAGGCCCCGAACCACCTGCACGGCGGGACCCGAGGCTTTGACAAGGCGATCTGGACGGTGGCCGACCATGGTCCCTCCCATATCCGCCTGACCCATGTTTCGCCGGACGGCGACATGGGCTATCCGGGCGCGCTTGCAGCCTCCGTCACCTATCGCTTCGAAGGCGACGACCGCCTGATCATCGAGATGGAGGCCACGACCACCGCCCCCACCGTGGTGAACCTGGTGAACCACGCCTATTTCAACCTGAAAGGTGCGGGCGATATCCTGGATCACCAGATGACGGTGGCCGCCGAAGCCTATGCGCCCGTTGGCGCGGGCCTGATCCCCACAGGCGCGCTCTCTGCGGTGTCACAGACGAAATACGACTTCCGCCAGCCCACACGCATCGGCGATCTGGCCGGCGATGATGGCTATGACCACAACTGGTGCCTGAACACGGCCGCGGCGCCTGCCGTCCGCATCACCGAACCCACCTCTGGCCGCGCACTGGACCTGACGACGAACGAGCCCGGCGTGCAGATCTACACCTGTGGCATGATGCCCGAGGGCACCCCGGGCCGCGCCGGCGCGACCTATGGCAAATTCGCGGGCCTGACGCTGGAGACCCAGAAATACCCCGACAGCCCGAACAATCCCGCCTTCCCCAGCGCCGCCCTGACCCCCGGCGAAACCTATCGCCACATCATGAATTTCCGCTTCTACACAGTGTGAACGGTCTGACAGGTCGGACAGGTCGGACTGGGGCGCTGCCCCAGACCCCGGAATATTTAAGTCAGTATGAAAGGGCAGGGGCTGCGTGCCTTGGGCATCCGCCCCTCTCGGCGTCCGTTTTCAGTGTGGCCCAGATGTCCGCGCCGGAGGCTCTGACCGCGCCATCCGCTTTCCCTTTCACATTGACCCAAATATTCCCGCCGGAGGCCCCGGCTTGCCGCCCAAGTTCCCGCTTCAGATGATGGCGCCTTCGACAAAGGGGCGACCCTCGGCGATGCGGGTGAAGGCAAAGGCCGACAGATCCAGCGTCCGATACTCCCCATGCACCAGCAATTCCGCCATGCCCCGCCCCATGGCCGGGCTTTGCTGCAAGCCATGGCCCGAGAATCCGTTCATCAGGTGGAAGTTTGCGACCTCTGGATGGGCGCCCAGGATCGCGTTCTGGTCCAGCGTGTTGTAATCATATTGGCCCACCCATTCGCGCACCACCTTTACCGCCTCGAAGGCCGGGATGCGGGTGGCCAGCGTGGGCCAGACCAAGTCCATCCAAAGCCCGTGGTCCATGCTGAAATCCGTGGGATCGGCGGCGAGGTCCTCTGCCCCCTGAGCCCCCGCCAGATAGGTGTTCACCCCGTCCTGGCGCACATGCACGCCCGAGGGGTCGATCGTCAAAGGCAGGTCGCGCATCAGGGGCTTTTCGGTCTGGATCAGATAGGCGTAACGCTTGCGCGGCTCGACCGGCAGGGTGATCCCCGCCATCGCCGCCACCTTGGCCCCCCGCGTGCCCGCGGCATTGACCACCGCACCGCAAGCGACCTTGCCGCCCGAGGCAAGCATGACCTCCGTCACCCGGCCCCCCTCGCGGGTCAGCCCCACGACCTCGTCCCGGATGTATTCCGCGCCCTGCCGCCGGGCCATCTTGCGGAACCAGTCAAAGACCGTGATCCCCTCGAAATAGCCCTCGTCGCGGGTGTTCAACGACCCCAGCGTCACGCCCTCCAGGTTATAGAACGGATAATCCGCCGCGATTTGATCGGGGGTCAGCAACCGCGTTGGCGTCCCGCAACGGGCCTGCACCGCGTGATTGGCGCGCAAGGTGGCCTCGCCCTCGGGTGTGCCTGCGAAATACATATAGCCAAAGGACCGGATCGGCAGGCGCGGCGCCTCATCGCCCATCCACCGGGGCAGGTTCTGGATGAAGTCGGCCCCGAACTGGCTGACGCGGATGTTCACCTCGTTCGAATATTGCTGGCGGATGGAACTGTGCGACAACGAGGTCGCGGCGAATTCGTAGGTCGGGTCGCGTTCCACCACCAAAACGCGGCCCTTGAAATCGGGGTCGCGGGTCAGCCAGAAGGCGGTCGAAGAGCCCATGATCGCCCCTCCGATGATCACGACGTCGTAGGAATTGTGCTGGGTCATGGCTGCCTCCTGTCATTTGCCGCCAACCTAACGCAAGCCCCGCCAAGGCCAAGCCCCAATGCGCCATGCAACGGCTGCAACCCTGACATGTCAGTCGATCCCCTGTCCGTCACCGGTCCTCCGGGGTAGGGTGGCCGAAAGGAACCCCCGATGAACGAATTGAAGTCCAAGCCGCTGAAGGCGGCGCTGTTCATGGCTGTGGCCGTGTTCCTGTTTTCCTGCATGGATGTGCTGACCAAGCATATGACGGCGACCTATCCGGCGCCTTTGGTCGTGGCGGGGCGCTATGCGGGCAACCTGTTGCTGCTTTTGGCGCTTGTGGCCCCCAAGGAGGGGCGGCGCATCGCCCATCTGGGGCGGCCCGGGCTGGTGCTGTTGCGGGCGGTGTGTCTGTCGGCGGTGTCGCTGACTGCCGCGCTGGCCTTTCAGCGGATGCCGGTGGCCGAGACCATCGCCATCGTCTTTCTGGCCCCTTTTGCCGTCACGCTGCTGGCGGGGCCGCTGCTTGGGGAAAAGGTCCAGCCGATGTCCTGGATCGCGGCGGCGGGCGGCTTTGTGGGCGTGCTGCTGATCGTGCGGCCGGGGTCGGGGCTTGATCCTTTGGGCGTGGTCTTTGCCGGTCTGACTGCGGCGGGATCGGTGGTCTATAACATGCTGTCGCGCAGCCTGGCGCGGACCGAGACATCCTGGTCGATGATGTTCTGGACCGCGCTTGTCGGCACGGTGATCTTTACCGCCATCACCAGCGGGCAGGGCGCTGTGACCTTGCCGCGGGGGCTGGACCTTGTGGCGCTGGGGGCCATGGGGGCGCTGTCCCTGGTGGGGCATCTCTTGTTCACCCAGGCCTTCCGCTATGCCCCGGCCTCCAGCCTCTCGCCGATCAACTACCTGCAACTGGTGTGGTCCGGCCTTTTGGGCTTTGCCGTCTTTGGCCATATGCCCGACACTTGGGCGCTGGCGGGGATGGGGCTGATTGCGCTTTCGGGCGCGGGCGCCGGGGCCTGGCCCCTGATCCAGTCCAGGCTTGCCCGGAAATTGGGCGGGATTGCCTGAGTTTTGGGCGATTTTGCGGGGCAGGGCGCGGGGGCGCTTGGGTGGGGCTGTATCGACCCAAGGGAAGTGCTAGGCGTTAACCTCAAGCGCGGAGGCACCCATGGCGATCACGGCATCCATCCACCACATGACCCATTACACCTATGACACGCCGGTGCTTTTGGGCCCGCAGGTCATCCGCCTGCGTCCGGCGCCCCATTCGCGCACCCGCGTGATCTCACATAGCCTGAAGGTCTGGCCGGAAAAGCATTTCGTCAACCACCAGCAGGACCCGTTCGGCAATTGGCTCGCGCGCTTTGTGTTTCCCGAACCCGCGACCGAATTCAAGATCGAGGTCGATCTGGTCGCCGACATGACGGTCTATAACCCCTTCGACTTCTTCGTCGAGGATTACGCCGAGACCTTCCCCTTCACCTATGCCCCCGACCTGGCCCTGGACCTTGCGGCCTATACCAAGCCCGAACCCATGACCCCCGCGCTTGAGGCCTTCTTGCGCATGGTGCCCCGCGACCGCATCCGCAGCGTGGATTTCGTGGTGAACCTGAACGCGGCGATTTCCGGAAAGGTCGCCTATACGATCCGGATGGAGCCCGGGGTGCAGACCCCCGAAGAGACCTTGACCATCGGGTCGGGGTCTTGCCGGGACAGCACCTGGCTTCTGGTTCAGGCGCTGCGCAACCTGGGCTTTGCGGCGCGCTTTGTGTCGGGCTATCTGATCCAGCTGAAACCCGATCTGAAGGCGCTGGACGGGCCTTCGGGGACCGAGGTCGACTTCACCGACCTGCACGCCTGGGCCGAGGTCTATCTTCCGGGCGCGGGCTGGATCGGGCTGGACCCGACCTCTGGCCTTTTGGCGGGCGAAAGCCATATCCCGCTGGCCGCCACCCCGCATTACCGCAGCGCGGCGCCGATTTCGGGCGGCTATGCCGGTCAGGCCAATGTCAGCTTCGATTTCGCGATGGAGGTGCGCCGCGTCGCCGAACATCCGCGTATCACCAAGCCCTTTTCTGATGCCTCCTGGGACCAGCTGAACGCGCTGGGTCACAAGGTCGACACGGCGCTTCAGGCCGCCGATGTCCGTCTGACCATGGGCGGAGAGCCGACCTTTGTGTCGATCGACGATTACGAGGCGGCCGAGTGGAACACCGCTGCCGTCGGCCCCACCAAGCGCATCCTGGCCGATCATCTGATCCGCCGCCTGCAAACCCGGTTCGCCCCCGGCGGCTTTCTGCATTACGGTCAGGGCAAGTGGTATCCCGGCGAAAGCCTGCCGCGCTGGACCTTCTCGCTGTATTGGCGCACCGATGGCCAGCCGGTCTGGCAAAACCCCGACCTGATCGCCAGCGAAACCGCGACCGGGGCCACGGCCCTGCAGGCACAAGAGCTGTTGCGCGAGATGGCGGCGGAATTGCAGCTGGACGAAGATTGCATCCTGCCCGCCTTTGAAGACCCCGCGCAATGGCTGGTCAAAGAGGCGAACTTGCCCGAAAACGTCTCGCCCGCCAATTCGCGGCTGAAGGACCCCGAAGAGCGTCACCGCCTGGCCACTGTCTTTGGCCGCGGTCTGACCGAACCGGTGGGCTTCATCCTGCCGGTGCAATCCTGGCAATCGCGCGCGACAGGCCGTTGGCGGACCGAGCGCTGGCGGCTGCGGCGTGGGTTCATGTTCCTGGTGCCGGGCGACAGTCCCGTGGGCTATCGCCTGCCCTTGGAAAGCCTGCCCTGGCTTTCCCCGGCGCAATATCCCTTCCACAATCCCGCCGATCCGACCGTGGAAAAGCCGCCCCTGCCGCCGGTCGCGGCGCTGGAACCCTCGCGCAAAACCCAACCCCGCGCCTCTTTCGTGGCCGATGGGCCGCAGGGCGCGCAGGTGATGCAGGGCTCTCCGGTGGCCGAGGTCGATGGGTCGATCCGCACCGCCCTGTCGGTCGAGGCGCGCGATGGGCGGCTTTGCGTCTTCATGCCGCCGGTGGTCAATCTGGAAGACTACCTGGACCTTTTGCACGCCGCGGAATCTGCGGCGGCAAGGCTGGGTCTGCCCGTCCATATCGAGGGCTATGCCCCGCCCCAGGACCCGCGGCTGAACGTCATCCGCGTGGCCCCTGATCCCGGTGTCATCGAGGTCAACATCCACCCCGCCAAGTCCTGGGACGATTGCGTGGCGATCACCGAAGCCGTTTACGCCGAGGCCCGCCAATGCCGCCTGGGCGCTGACAAGTTCATGATCGACGGCAAGCATTGCGGCACCGGGGGCGGCAATCATGTGGTCGTGGGCGGGGCGACGCCGAACGACAGTCCCTTCCTGCGGCGCCCTGACCTGCTGAAGTCGCTGATCCTGCATTGGAACCGGCACCCCTCGCTGTCCTACCTGTTTTCCGGCCTCTTCATCGGGCCCACGTCCCAGGCGCCCCGCATCGACGAGGCCCGCCATGACGCGCTTTATGAAATGGAGATCGCGCTTTCCGCCATCCCCGGCCCCGAGCACCCGCAGCCCTTCCCCTGGCTGGTGGATCGGCTTTTGCGCAACATGTTGGTGGATGCGACCGGCAACACCCACCGCGCCGAGATCTGCATCGACAAGCTGTATTCTCCGGACGGCCCCACCGGGCGCCTGGGTCTGGTCGAGTTCCGCGGCTTTGAAATGCCGCCTGACCCGCGCATGAGCCTGGCGCAACAACTGCTGCTGCGCGCCCTGATCGCGCGGTTCTGGAAGACGCCCGCCACCGGCGACCTGACGCGCTGGGGCACCACCTTGCATGACCGCTTCATGCTGCAGCACCACGTCTGGCAGGATTTCCGCGAGGTCCTGTCCGATCTGCGCGACCATGGCTTTGCGATGCAAGAGGAGTGGTTCCAGGCCCAGGCCGAATTCCGCTTTCCCTTCTGCGGCGAGGTCGATCTGGGGACCGCCAAGCTGGAGCTGCGTCAGGCTTTGGAGCCCTGGCATGTCCTGGGCGAAACCGGCGCCATCGGCGGCACGGTGCGCTATACCGACAGTTCGACCGAACGGCTTCAGGTGAAACTGACGACGCCCAATCCCGCGCGCTACAAGGTCACATGCAATGGCCGCGAGGTTCCGCTGGAGGACGGCGTGGGCGGTGTGCGCTTCAAGGCCTGGGCGCCCGCCAGCGCCATTCATCCGGTGCTGAAGATCGACGCGCCGCTGACCTTTGACATCTATGACACCTGGTCGGGCAGGGCCATCGGGGGGGCGACCTATCACGTGGCCCACCCGGGCGGGCGCAGCTATGACACCTTCCCGGTGAATGGCAACGAGGCCGAGGCGCGCCGGCTTGCCCGCTTTCAACCCTTTGGCCATCATGGCGGCCAATATGCCCCGCCCCCCGAACGTCGTCACCCCGAGTTCCCCTTGACGCTTGACCTTCGCCGCCCGGCAGGGCTCTGATGGCCCCCCGCTCTCCGAAGAAACCCCCCGGTTTCGCCGAAGGGCCAGAGGAGCGTTTTGTGGAAAAGACCAAGGCCCGCTATCGGCCGCTGAAAGACACGCCCGACGAGATGGTGGAGGCGGACGGCAGCCTTCGCCCCTTGTGGCGCGACTTTGCCCGCGCCTTTGGCGGATTTTCGGCCGAAGAGGTCGAACGCCGCCGCATGCGGGCCGAGCAGTATTTGCGCGACTCGGGCGTGTTTTACCGGCAATACGGCGGCGGTCAGTCGGTCGAGCGGCCCTGGCCGCTGTCGCCCATCCCGGTGATGATCGCCGAGGCCGAATGGGCCGACCTGGTCCCCGGCCTGATCCAGCGCGCCGATCTGCTGGAACGCCTGATGGCCGATCTTTACGGCGACAACCGCATGATTTCCGAGGGCCATTTGCCCGCGGCCCTGGTGGCCCAAAACCCCGAATGGCTGCGGCCCCTGGTGGGGATCGCCCCGCACTCCGGCCATTATCTGCACTTTCTGGCCTTTGAAATCGGGCGCGGTCCGGATGGGGATTGGTGGGTTCTGGCCGACCGCGCCCAGGCGCCCTCTGGGGCGGGCTTTGCGCTGGAAAACCGCGTCGCCACCTCACGCGCCTTTGCCGAACTTTATGCCGAAGGCCATGTGCATCGGCTTGCGGGGTTTTTCCGCGACTTCCGCGATGCGCTTTTGGCCCATCGCCAGGACCGTGATGCAAGGGCCGCCATCCTGACCCCGGGGCCCTTGAACGAGACCTATTACGAACATGCCTGGATCGCGCGGTATCTGGGGATCACCCTGGTTCAGGGCGAGGATCTGGTGGTCGAAAACGGCCGGTTGATGGTGCGCACCGTCGCGGGGCTGCGGCCGGTCGATGTGCTGTGGCGCCGCTTGGACGGGTCATGGGCCGACCCGATGGAGCTGGACCCGGGGTCCAAGCTGGGCACTGCGGGCATGGTCTCGGCCTTGCGGGCGGGGGGGCTGACCATGGTCAATGCGCTTGGGTCCGGCGTGCTGGAGACCCGCGCGCTGATGGCCTTCATGCCCGCCCTGTCGCGGCATCTGCTGGGCGAAAAGCTGAAACTGCCGAACATCGCAACTTGGTGGTGCGGCGATCCCGAGGCGCGGGCCGAAGTGGCGGGCGACCCGTCCAAGCTGTTGCTTTCCGACGCTTTTGCCACCGGTCTGCCCTATGACCGGCAAGAGGCGATCACCTCGGCCGAGGCGCTGTTCCCCGAGGCGCTGGCCGCACTTCTGGACCGCGACGGCGCAAGGCTTGTGGCCCAAGAGGCGGTGACGCTGTCGACCTCTCCGGCGCTGGTCGATGGCAAGCTGGCGCCGCGGCCCATGTCGCTGCGGGTGTTTCTGGCGCGCACCGAACAGGGCTGGCAGGTCATGCCCGGCGGCTTTGCCCGCATCGGCGCCTCGCCCGATCCGACCGCGATTGCCATGCAGCGCGGCGGGTCTGCCGCCGATGTCTGGATCGTCTCGCCCTCCGAGGTCGAGGCGGTGTCGATGGTCCCCGCGCCCGGCAGTTACACCCGCGTGGCCCCCGGCGCCCTGCCGTCGCGCGCCGCCGACAACCTGTTCTGGCTGGGCCGCTATATCGAGCGGACCGAGGTCATGGTGCGGCTTTTGCGCGCCCGCAACATCCGCCTGGCCGAGATGGGAACCCTGGCCGCCCCCCTCCTGGCCGCGATGGACCCGATGTTCAAGGCCCGCGGCATCGACCCCAAACCGGGGATACCGGGCGCGCTTCTGGACGTGCTGGCCGCCTCGATCGGCAGCGCGGGCCAGGTGCGCGACCGCTTTTCGCCCGATGCCTGGGCTTCGTTGACAGACCTGAACAAGACCGCCCGACGCATGGCGCTTTCGGTGACGGCGGGCGATGATGCGGCCCGCGCGCTGTCGGCCCTGTTGCGCAAGCTGGCGGGGATCACGGGTCTGGTGCATGAAAACATGTATCGCTTCATGGGCTGGCGTTTCCTGACGCTGGGGCGCCTGCAGGAACGCGCCATGGCCATGACCGAGATGCTGGCGACACTGGCCGACAGCAAGACCCCCGGCGTGCTGGACCTGGCCATCGAGATCGGGGACAGCGTCCTGACCCACCGTCGCCGCTTTACCGTTTCGACCTCGCGTGAGACGATCATCGACCTTCTGGCGCTGGACCCGATGAACCCACGCGGCGTCCGCCATCAGATCGAGGCGATGGGCGAACAGGTCGCCATGCTGCCCGGCGCCTCGGATCACGGCACGCTTTCCCCCCTGTCGCGCGCCATGCTGCGCCTGACCACCGAACTTGCCGTCGAAGCGCCCGAGACCCTGACCCAAGACGCGCTGTGGGATCTTTATGGCCGGATCGGCGCGCTGTCAGACCATATAACCGAGGCGTATTTGCGGTGATCTATGACCTGAAACTGGTGATCGCCTATGAGTTCGACCGCCCCACCGGCGGCGGACGCCAGCATCTGCGCATCACCCCCGCCGACCTGCCCGGGCTGCAAAGCCTTCTGTCGCATGAGATTTCCATTTCCCCCCCGCCGAAGGAACGCCGCAGCTTCACCGACTTTTGGGGGACCGAGGTGACGGAACTGGTCCTGCCCCCCGGCATGACAGACTGCAAGATCACGCTGAAGGCGCGGGTGCTGCGTCAGGACCCCGAGATGGGGCTTGATATCTCGCCCGCGCCTGTTGCGCTGGCGACCGAGCTGGCCGAGGTCACGCGCCTGGGCAGTGCCTCGCCGCAGCATTTCCTGACCGCCTCGCCCCGGATCGCCCCCGATGCCGCGATTGCCGCCTTTGCCGCCAAGGCCATGGCCGCGGCCCCCACGGTGCAATCCGCCATCGAGGCTCTGGGGCGCGCGCTGCATGGCCACATGACCTTTGACCCCAAGGCCACCGAGGTCGACACCCCCCCCGCCGTGGCCTTTGCCCTGCGCCGCGGGGTCTGTCAGGACCTGGCGCAGATCATGATTGCGGGGCTGCGGTCGCAAGGCATCCCCGCGGCCTATGTCGCGGGCTATCTGCGCACCCTGCCGCCGCCGGGAAAACCGCGGCTGGAGGGGGCGGATGCCATGCACGCCTGGGTCGCGGCCTGGGCGGGGGTGCAGGCGGGCTGGCTGGCCTATGACCCGACCAATGCCTGTTGGGTGGCGGCCGATCACCTGATCGTGGGGCAGGGCCGGGATTACGGCGATGTGGCTCCGGTCGTGGGGTCGCTGCGCACCGAGGGCGGCCAGCGCGGGTCTCATGCCGTCGACCTTGTGGCCTCGTCCGCCAAGTCCGCCGCCTCCCCGCCCGCCCCCTCACCTGCCGCCGTCCCCCCGCCTCCCCAGCGTCAGTAACCGTTTCTTAACGCTGCCGCTTGGCCTTGGGCGCGGGCTTTGCTATGGTCACGTCTTGTCGGTCGGGGTCTTTGGCCCGGGCCTCAAGCCTTGGGGTGTTGCATGTCCGCTTACGAATACCACGTCGTTCCCGCGCCGCGCCGTGGAGAAAAGGCACGCGGGGTCAAGACCACCGAAGAGCGCTTCGCCCTTGCCCTGACGCAGCTGATGAACAAGCTGGGCCGCGAGGGCTGGGAATACCAGCGCGCCGATACCCTGCCGGTGGACGAGCGGGTGGGGCTGACCGGGACCAAGACGACTTATCAGAACATGCTGGTGTTCCGCCGCGTGTTGGCCGCCCAGAACTGCGAGTCGATCGCCACGATGGACCGGATGGGGGACAGAATTGGGGACAGGTTTGGGGACCGGGTGCTGATCGCGCGTCCCGACACCACCCGCCCCGATGCCATGCAGCCCGAGGACCTTGCGGCCTCTCTCGCGCCGGCCTTGGGGGCTGCGGTCAAGCCCGCTGATGTCAAGGCGCCCTCGGCCGCCCCGGCGTTGGGGCCCGCCAAACCCGAGCTGGTCTCGGACTGAAGCCGGGCGGCTGATCCCAAACCGCTGATCCCAAACCGCTGATTACAGCCTGCCGATCGCGCGGGGCAGGGCCTGTTCCAAGGCCCGCAGCCCCGCGGCATCGGGCAGGCTGATGCGGATGCAGCGGTCCAAAGGCGCCACCCCCGGCATCCGGGCAAAGATCCCCTCATCACCCAGCGCCGCCAGCAGGGCGCGGGCATGGTCGCCGTCGCGCCCGGTGTCAAAGGTCACGAAATTGGTGGCCGAGGGCAGGGGGATCAGCCCCTGCGCCGTGCCAAGCGCAGCAAGGTCGCGCCGCGCGGCCGTGGCCCAGGCACGGACCGCGCTCAGGTGGTCGTGATCGGCCAGTGCCGCGATCCCCGCCGCCTGGACCATGCGCCCCAGGCCAAAATGGTTGCGCACCCGGTCAAAGGCGCGGGCAAGGTCGGGGGCGCATAGCGCATAGCCCAGCCGCAGCCCCGCCAGCCCATAGGCCTTTGAAAACGTGCGAAACCGGATCACCCGCGGGTCGTCCTTGTCGATGGCCGCCGCCGTGCCCTCGGGGGCAAGGTCCACATAGGCCTCGTCCAGCAGCATCAGGCAGTCAGGCGGCAAATGGTCGGGCAGGGCGGCCAGGGTCGCTCCGGGGTGATGCGAGCCCATCGGGTTGTCGGGGTTGGCGATATACAGCAACCGCGCCCCTGTGCGATGGGCCAAGGCCACCAGCGCCTCGGGGTCCTCGTGATGGCGGCGGTAAGGCGCGCGGTGCAACACACCGCCAAAGCCCGTGACATGAAAGCCAAAGGTCGGATAGGCGCCCTCCGACGTCACCGCCGCATCGCCCGGCGCGATCATCAACCTTGTGATCAGACCCAAAAGCCCGTCGATCCCCTCACCGACGACGACATGGGCCGGGGTGACGCCGTGATGGGCGGCGATGGCGGCTTTCAGGTCATGCGCCTCGGGGTCGCCATACATCCAGATGTCCTGGGCGGCGGCCGTCAAGGCGGCAAGCGCCTTGGGCGAGGGGCCAAACAGGCTTTCGTTGGCGCCAAGCCGGGCGGCAAAGGCCGCGCCGCGGCGGCGTTCCAGGGTCTCGGGCCCGGTGAAGGGGACGGTATCAGGGAGAGAGGCGGGGAGGGGGGCAAGGGCGATCATGGCGCCAGAGTGCCAAACTGGTCCGCCGCGTGCAACACTTGCCAAATTGAGCGGCTGGCGCCGCAAGATGTTCATCTCGCCTCTGGCCTGCGGCCAACCGGCTCGGGATGCCTCCGGCGGGGATATTTTCGAACAGATGAAATCGAAAGGCGGCGTCATGAAAGGCGGTGCGCTGGAAGACGGCTTTCATACTTGCCCAAATGCTCGGCTTGCCGCTGCCCTCAAGACCCTTCCGCAACACGCTGCAACCGGCCGCGCTTTCATACTGGCCCAAATACTCACGGGGTTTCCAAAGGGGCCCGTGGGCCCCTTTGGCGCAGGGGGGCGGGGGGCGCGCAGCCCCCCGCGTCCTCCCTTTGGTTTCAAGGGCATTTCATGCCTTTGAAACCAAAGGGACCCCGTCTCAGTCCTGGCCGCGGAAGGGCTGGACATATTGCAACGCCATATCCCAGGGAAAGAAGATCCAGGTGTCCTGGCTGACCTCGGTGATATAGCTGTCAACCATCGGCTTGCCCGAGGGCTTGGCATAGACCGTCGCGAAATGCGCCTTGGGGTAAAGGCTGCGCACCAGCTCCAGCGTCTTGCCGCTGTCCACCAGGTCATCGACGATCAGGATGCCGGTGCCATCGCCCATCAGATCGGCCTGCGGCGATTTGGTCACAACCGCCTCGGAGCGCTGATCGGCCGCCCCGCCGCCCGAGTGATAGGACCTGACCGAGATCGTGTCGACGACCCTTATGTCCAGCTCGCGCGCGACGATCATCGCGGGCACCAACCCGCCGCGGGTGATGCCCACCACGGCCTTCCAGGCGCCATTGTCCGGCCCCTTGCCATCCAGGCGCCAGGCCAGCGCGCGGGCATCGCGGTGGATCTGGTCCCAGCTGACGTGGAACCCTTTTTCATGCGGCAAACGGTCAATCATGGCATCAGTCCTTCAGCTTAGGGCCAGTTTCGCGCCCAACAGCGCCAAAAGCCCGCCAAACACGCGGTCGATCACGGTCTTCAGGCTTAGATACACGCGGCGGGTGCGGTCCAGCGAGAAAATCCGCGCCACGATCACATTCCAGCCCGCATCATTCACGAAAACGATCAGCAGCACCACGGCCAGCGCCCAAAGCGGCGCATCGGCCGGCACGAAGGTCAAGAAGATCGTCCCGAAAAACACCGCCGGTTTCGGGTTCGACAGCTGCACCGCGATGCCCTGCCAGACGAGGCCCAGCGGCCCGCGGGCCGCATCGGCGGGGCTGGCGCTTTGGTCCAGCGGCTCGGGCGCGTGGCGCCACATCTTGACCGCCAGATAGATCAGATAGGCGGCGCCGGCGAATTTCAGCACCAAAAGCAGCGTCGGCGCCACCTTGAACAGGATCGCCAGACCGAACAGCGCCGCCACCGCCCAGAAACAGGCGCCAAGCCCGATGCCGACCGCCAGCCAATTGCCGCGCGCAAAGCCCTGCGTCAGGGCCGTGCGCGCCGCCATCACCACCGCAGGCCCGGGCGAAATCGCCGCCGCCAGATGGACGAAGAAGACCGCGATGAAGGCCGCCAGCGTCATTCCTTGCGTCCCGTCACCACGTCGATATCGGGCGCATCCACCGCCTTCATGCCGACGACATGATACCCGGCATCGACATGCAGATTTTCGCCCGTCGTGCCCGAGCCCAGATCCGACAGCAGGTAAAGCGCCGCCTTGCCGACCTCTTCTTGATCGACATTGCGGCGCAAGGGCGAGTTCAGCTCGTTCCACTTCATGATGTAGCGGAAATCGCCGATGCCGCTGGCGGCCAGCGTCTTGATCGGCCCCGCGCTGATCGCATTGACCCGCACGCCATCCTTGCCCAGATCCTCGGCCATGTATTTTACCGAAGCCTCAAGGGCCGCCTTGGCCACGCCCATCACATTGTAATGCGGCATGACCTTTTCGGCGCCATAATAGGTCAGCGTCAGCAGGCTGCCACCCGGCCCCATCATCGCCGCCGCCCGCCGCGCCACAGCGGTAAAGCTATAGACCGAGATGTCCATCGTCATGGCGAAATTCGCGCGGCTGGTGTCGACGTAACGCCCGCGCAACTCGGCCTTGTCCGAGAAGCCGATCGCATGGACCAGGAAGTCGATCTTGCCCCATTTCTCGGCCAGACGGGCGAACAGCGCGTCCATCGACTCCTCGGAGGCGACGTCACATTCCACCATCTCGTCCATGCCGATCGAGGCGATCAGCGGCTCGACCCGCTTTTTCAAGGCCTCGCCCTGATAGGAGAAGGCGATCTCTGCGCCATGATCCGCCAGGGTCTTTGCGATCCCCCAGGCGATAGACTTGTCATTGGCAAGCCCCATGATCAGCCCGCGCTTGCCGTTCATCAGTCCGGTTGACATTCGTTCTTCCCCATCCACCTATCCGAGACGCAGGTTTAGGCCATCGCTCAAGCCGCTTCAAGTGACGCGGCGTCATTGGAGGACCCCATGAGCTTATCCGTTGATCGTTCCGGCATCTTTGCCGGTGAAGATCCCTTCCAGATCGCCCGGTCCTGGCTGGCCGAGGCCGAAAAGTCCGAGCCGAACGATCCCAATGCGATTGCCCTGGCCACGGTCGATCCCGATGGCCTGCCCAATGTGCGCATGGTCCTGCTGAAGGATATCGAGGTGCCCTCTGAAGGACATGGGGCCTTTGTGTTTTACACCAATTACGGGTCGAAAAAGGCGCAGGAAATCGCCAGCGGCAAGGCGGCTTTCGTCATGCATTGGAAGAGCTTGCGCCGTCAGATCCGGGTCCGCGGCCTGGTTTCGCGCGAAGAGGGCGCGCAGGCCGATGCCTATTACGAAAGCCGCTCTCTGAAGTCGCGGCTGGGGGCCTGGGCCAGCGCGCAAAGCCAGCCCCTGTCCTCGCGCAGCGCCTTGATGGCCGAGGTGGCCAAGGTCACGGCCACCCAGGGGTTGAACCCCAAACGCCCGCCCTTCTGGGGCGGCTTTCGCATCACGCCGCTGGAAATCGAGTTCTGGGCCGACGGGGCTTTCCGCCTGCATGACCGCTTTCGATGGAGCCGGGCCGAAACCGCGCAACCTTGGGATGTTCAGCGTCTAAATCCCTGATTGAAAAAGCCTTTGCGCGGGTTCACCCATCCGCGCATCGGCCATTTTCCACCTATACCTTTGGACAGTCGGACAACTTTTTATTAACTTAGGACTTGCGCAGGCAAAGGTTTTTCCCTCATCCATAAAGCCGCGAGACTTTGAGAGAATTCCCTTGGACATGGCAGAAGACGTCACTCCGACCCTGACCCTTCAGGGTCGTGTCAAATGGTTCGATCCCGGCAAGGGATTTGGATTTATCCTGGCCGACGAGGGCGGGACGGATATTCTGCTGCATGCCAATGTGCTGCGGAATTTCGGTCAGGGCTCGGTGTCGGATGGCGCCTTGATCGAGGTGCGGGTGCAGCAGACCGCGCGCGGTCGGCAGGCCACCGAGGTGCTGGCCATCTCGCCGCCCGAAGGGGTGATGCTGAACCTGTCGGACGACGGCGACCCCTTGCCGCAAGATCACGACGATTTGCCGCTGGAGCCCGCCCGGGTGAAGTGGTTCGACAAGGAAAAGGGCTTTGGCTTTGCCAATGCCTTTGGCCGTCCCGAGGATATATTTGTCCATGTCGAGGTGCTGCGTGTGTCCGGCTTTGCCGATCTGCAGGCGGGCGAAGCCATCGGTCTGAAGGCGGTCGAGGGCAAGCGCGGGCGGATGGCGGTGCTGATCAACTCCTGGGAAATGGCGGTTCGCAAATGAGGGCCGTCGTCAATGAGCACGGGCCGGACATGAGACGGCTGGCGCTCCTCCTTGGGTTTTGGGCGCAGGTGACGGGTGCCCAAGCGGCATGCTTGCCCGACCAAGTCGAGTTCGGCTCCCAGGCGCGCTTCACGGTCGAAATTGCCGATACCGCGCCCGAGCGTTCGACGGGCCTGATGAACCGCGCGGCGATGGGTTCGGGGCAGGGGATGCTTTTCGTCTATGACGCGCCCGGCCATCCGCATTTCTGGATGAAGGACACGCTGATCGGTCTGGACATGATCTTCTTGGCGCCGGACGGGGTGGTGACGAGGGTTCATTCCAACGCCGTCCCCCTGGACGAGACCGCCATCGACGGCGGCCCGGGGGTGCAATATGTGCTGGAGATCAACGGCGGCCTGGCAAAGGCCGTGGGGATCGCTCCGGGCCAGGCGATGCGCTGGAGCGGGCTGACCGATCCGGCCGCGCCCTGCAACTAAGACGACCTGACCCGAGAGACCTGACGGACGTGCAGGAACACAGCGCCCTGATGGGGGGCGCCAAACGCTGCGAGCATCACCGCGGGAAAGACCACGGACAAGCGGCGGCTGCGGACAAACGGCGGCGGCGGTAAACAAGGGTCGCCGGCAAACAGGGGGCTTTCCTTCCGCCCGCTTGCCTTGTAAACGAAACCCGTCGGGGCGTAGCGCAGTCTGGTAGCGCGACGGTTTTGGGTACCGTAGGTCGGGGGTTCGAATCCTCTCGCCCCGACCATCAGCCAGTCATCTTGAAATCGCGGCCCCCAGCGCGGGAATGGTCTTTCTTTGGCCGATCCGCGGCAGAGCGCCTGAGGTCTTTTGGCCGACCAGTCTTCCTGCGTTGCGACCAGTCTTCCTGCGTTGCGACCCGCGTCCCAAGCGTCATGCCCCCCCTTGCCCCCGCAGCGCGCAACTCCGATAGTTGCAGCCCCATCCCCCATGATCGGCCCGGCCATGTTCACCTTCGACACCACCTGGACCCGCGACCTGCCCGGGACCTTCCTGCGCCAGGCGCCCTTTGTGGCCCCCGCGCCGCGTTACGTCGCGCTGAACCGCCCGCTTGGCGCCCGTCTGGGTTTGGACCTTGATCAGCTCCAAGCCCATCCGGAGTGGTTCGCAGGCGCCCCACCCCCCGGAGCCGATCCGGTGGCGCTGGCCTATGCCGGCCACCAGTTCGGCAACTTCTCGCCCGCGCTGGGGGATGGCCGCGCGCATCTTCTGGGCGAGATCGTCACCCCCCTGGGCCGGCTGGATCTGGCGCTGAAAGGCTCGGGCCGCACCGGCTTTTCGCGCGGCGGCGATGGCAAGGCCGCGCTGGGGCCGATGCTGCGCGAATACCTGATCTCCGAGGCCATGGCGGCTTTGGGTGTCCCCACCACGCGCTCTCTGGCCGTGGTGGCCACCGGAGAGACGATCTTGCGCCAGGAGGGGCCCTTGCCCGGCGCCATCCTTGTGCGCCTGGCCGCAAGCCATATCCGCGTCGGCAGTTTCGAGTTCTTTTCGGCCCGCGGCGAGGAAGACAAGCTGCGCGCGCTTCTGGCCCATACCATTGCCCGCCATGATCCCGATCTGGCGCCCGACGATGCGCTGGGGCTCTTTGACCGGGTGACGGCGCGCCAGGTGCGGTTGATCGCCGAATGGATGGGCCTGGGCTTTGTCCATGGCGTGATGAACACCGACAACATGGCCTTGTCGGGCGAAACCATCGACTACGGCCCCTGTGCCTTCATTGACGCCTATGACCCCTTGGCCTGTTACTCTTCCATCGACCGTCAGGGCCGCTACCGGCTGGACAATCAACCCAAGATCCTCGCCTGGAACCTCTCCCGCCTCGCCGAGACCTTGATCCCGCTGATCCCTGGGGCGCCGGACAAGGTCGTGGGCCTGTTGAACGAAAGGCTGGAGGCGATTGCCCCGGCCTATGAAGCGGCTTTCCTGCAGGTCATGGCGCGCAAATTGGCGCTGCCGGGGCCGGATGCGGCGCTGACGGCGGGTTTCCTTTCGGCGGTGCAGGGCCGGGATTGGACCGCGACGCTGCGGGGGCTGGCAGAGGAACCCGGGCTCGGCGATTGGCACGCGGCCTGGCAAAAGCACCGCCTGCCGGACCATGCCGACCGCCTGTGCGCCGCAAACCCCGCCGTGATCCCGCGCAACCATCTGGTCGAAGAGGCGCTGACCGCCGCCACGGCAGGCGACATGGCCCCCTTTGACGCGCTGCTGGCCGCCTGCCAGACCCCCTATGCCGATCATCCCGCCCGCTTCACCCAAAGCGCGCCCCCGGATGCGCCCCGCCATGTCACCTTCTGCGGCACCTGACCCTTTCATACTGATCCAAATATTCCCGCCGGAGGCTCCGACCCTGGCCCCCCGCATTGACCTTTGACCCGACAGGCGCTTTGATCCCCCGATGAACCCGCGTTCCGATATCCACGACCGCCTGGCCGCCTCTCTTCGCGACGCCCGCAAGGCGCGGGGGCTTTCGCTGGATGCGGTGGCGAAGCTTTCGGGCGTCAGCCGGTCGATGGTCAGCCAGATCGAGCGCGGCGAAAGCTCGCCCACGGTGGCGACGCTGTGGAACCTGACCCAGGCGCTGCAAGTCGACTTCGCGGGCCTCATGGAAGGCAAGGTAGCCCCGGGCATCGCGGTGGTGCGCGCCGAGGCGGCGCCGGTCATCGCGGGGCATGGTGTGGGATTGCGGCTGCGCATCCTTTCCGCACCCGAAGCCGCCGGCAAGCACGAGGTCTATGACTTGGAGTTCGAGGCGGGGGGCGCCTTGGTCTCTGATCCTCATTCCCCTGGCTGCCGCGAGCATCTGACGGTGATTTCCGGGCGCCTGTCGGTCGGATCGGGCGACGAGGTCGAGGAGCTGGGACCGGGCGACACCGCGCATTACCCGGCCGACCGGCCCCATGCGATCCGCGCCATCGGGGCCGCGCGCGCCTTTCTGATCGTGCAGGACAGCTGAGCCCGCCGGGGGCGCTGCCCCCGGACCCCCGGAGTATTTGGGTCAGTATGAAAGGGATATCCGTCTTGGCGGATGGATATCCGTTATCTTGACTTTGGGGCGTTGCGGGGTATTATCCGCCAAAACGGATGGAGTTCTGTGATGGCGGATGGTTTTCTGGATCATGTCGGCGCGGTCCTTGCGGGGATCGAGGCCGAGGGGCTGATGAAGCGCGAGCGCGAGATCACCTCGCCGCAGGGCGCTTGGGTGACGGTTGCCCAGCCTGGCGAACCGGGGCGGCGGATGCTGAACCTTTGCGCCAACAATTACCTTGGCCTGGCCGACGACCCGCGCCTGATTGCGGCGGCGACGCAGGCCACCGCCAGCCATGGCTATGGCATGGCCTCGGTCCGTTTCATCTGCGGCACAACCGACCTGCACCGCGCGCTGGAGCGTCGCTTGGCCGCTTGGTTGGGCCATGACGATGCGATCCTTTTTGCCGCCTGTTTCGACGCCAATGGCGCGGTTTTCGAGCCGCTTTTGGGCGAAGAGGATGCGGTGATTTCCGATGGCCTGAACCATGCCAGCATCATCGACGGCATCCGCCTGTGCAAGGCGCGGCGGTTCCGCTTTGCCAATGGCGACATGGCCGACCTGCAGGCGCAGCTTCAGGCCGCCCGGGCGGGGGGCGCGCGGTTCATCATGGTGGCGACGGATGGCGTCTTTTCGATGGACGGCACCTTTGCCGACCTTGGCGCGGTGCGCGCGCTTTGTGACCAATATGGCGCGCTGATGATGGTGGATGATTGCCACGCGACGGGTTTCATTGGCCCCAAGGGCAAAGGCACGCCTGCGCAGGCGGGGGTCTCTGCCGACATCCTGACCGGGACCTTCGGCAAGGCCCTGGGCGGCGCGCTTGGCGGCTATGTCGCGGGGGCGCAACCGGTGATCGACCTTCTGCGCCAACGCGCCCGGCCTTATCTGTTTTCCAACGCCCTGCCGCCGGCCGTGGTGGGGGCCGCGCTGGCTGCCATCGACATCGCCGAGGTGGCCTCCGACCTGCGCGCGCGTTTGGCCGAAAATGCCGCCCATTGGCGCGCGGGGCTGGAGGCGCTTGGCTTCACGCTTTTGCCCGGACATCACCCCATCGTTCCGGTGATGCTGGGCGATGCGCCCCTGGCCCAGGCCTTTGCCCGGGCTTTGGGGGAAGAGGGCATCCTGGTCTCGGCGTTTTTCTTTCCCGTGGTGCCAAGGGGGCGCGCGCGTATCCGCACGCAGATGAATGCGGCCCTGCGCCGCGAGGATCTGGATTTCGCCCTGGCGGCCTTTGGCCGGGTGGGCAAAGCCTTGGGGGTGATTTGATGCGGGTTCTGGCAAAGACCAAGGCAGAGGTCGGGCTTTGGGCCGATGCGCGGGCCGTGCCCGAGATCGGGCCGGAAGATGTGCTGATCAAGGTGCGCAAGACCGGCATCTGCGGCACCGATATCCATATCTGGAACTGGGACGACTGGGCCGCGCGCACGGTGCCGGTGGGACTGGTGACGGGCCATGAATTCGCGGGCGAAATCGTGGCCAAAGGCGCGCTGGTCGAGGGGCTGGAGATCGGCCAGCGCTGTTCGGGCGAGGGGCATCTGATAGGCCGAGCGTCGCGCCAGTCGCGGGCAGGGCGGTTCCACCTGGACCCGGCGACGCGCGGCATCGGGGTGAATGAACCCGGCGCCTTTGCCGAATATCTGCGGCTTCCGGCCTTCAATGTCGTGCCCTTGCCGGATAGCATCGACGATGAGGTGGGCGCGATCCTTGATCCCCTGGGCAATGCGGTTCATACGGCGCTAAGTTTTGACCTTGTGGGCGAAGATGTGCTGATCACCGGGGCCGGTCCCATCGGCATCATGGCGGCGGCGGTGGCACGGCATGTGGGGGCGCGTCATGTGGTGATCACCGATGTGAACCCGGCGCGGCTGGAATTGGCCGGCCGGGTCGCTGATGTCACCCCGGTCAATGTGGCGGTCGAGGATCTGGCGGCTGTGAAATCCCGGCTGAAGCTGGCGCAGGGCTTTGACGTCGGCATGGAGATGAGCGGCAACCAGCAAGCGCTGGATCAGATGGTCGAGAACCTGGTGATGGGGGGGCGCATCGCCATGCTGGGCATCCCGCCGGGGAAATCCCCGGTCGACTGGAGCCGCATCGTCTTCAAGGCCATCACGATCAAGGGCGTCTATGGCCGCGAGATTTTTGAGACCTGGTATAAGATGATCGCCATGCTGGAAAACGGTCTGGATGTGCGCAAGGTGATCACCCACCGCTTCAAGGCCGCCGATTTCGAGAAGGGGTTCGAAGTGATGCGCTCTGGTGTCTCGGGCAAGGTCGTGCTGGACTGGAGCTAGACGGAGCGCTGGCGCGCAAGATTATATCTCGCCTCTGGCCTGCGGCCAACCGGCTCGGGGGCCGCGCTCAGCTTCGGGCGGGGATACTTGGGCAAGTGTGACATGAAGGGGCGCGCCGGGCACATTGCCGCGCCCCGGTCTTTCGACTTGGCTTAAGCATCTTCTTCAGTCGAGGCGCAGATAACGCGCACCTTGTGAGGGCCCAATCTCCTACACTTAACGCCTTTCACACTGGCGCAAGTATCCACGGGGATTTTCAAGGGGGCCGTGGCCCCTTGAAGCGGGGGTGCGGGGGTATGCCATTTGTTTCGCCACGGGTTCGAGAAACAAGTGGCATGAGCCCCCGCGTCATCCGGTCACGGACAAGGGCGAAAGCCCACAGCTTCGTGACCGGACGTCCCTTCAGACCAACTGACCCTCAGTCGAAATCCGGGTCTTGCCACCCAGATAGGGATGCAACGCCGCGGGCAGGGTGACAGAGCCATCCGCCTCCTGGCCGTTTTCCAGCACCGCGATCAGGCAGCGCCCCACCGCAAGGCCCGAGCCGTTCAGCGTCGCCACGAAGTCGGGCTTCCCACCACCCGCGGGCCGATAGCGCGCGTTCATCCGCCGCGCCTGGAACTGGCCGCAGGTCGAGACCGAGGAGATCTCGCGGAACTTGTTTTGCCCCGGCAGCCAGGCTTCCAGATCATAGGTCCTTTGCGCGCCAAAGCCCATGTCACCGGTGCAAAGCACGATGGTGCGATAGGGGATGCCCAGCTTTTCAAGGATCGCTTCCGCGCAGCGCCGCATGCGTTCCTGTTCGTCCAAGGCGGTTTCGGGGGTGCAGATCGTCACCATCTCGACCTTTTCGAATTGGTGCTGGCGCAGCATCCCCGTCGTGTCCTTGCCCGAAGACCCGGCCTCCGACCGGAAGCACTGGGTATGGGCGGTCATGCGGATCGGAAGGGCGCTTTCCTCCAGCAGATCGCCCGCCACCGTGTTGGTCAGCGTCACTTCCGAGGTCGGGATCAGCCACCAGCCATTGGTCGTCTGATAGCTGTCCTCGGCAAATTTCGGGAGTTGGTTCGTGCCATACATCGCCTCTTCCTTGACCAGGACCGGGGTCCAGGTCTCTTGCAACCCATGCACGTCGACATGGGTGTCCAGCATCAGTTGCGACAGCGCACGGTGGACGCGGATCACGGCGCCCTTCAGCACCACGAAACGGCTGCCGGAGAGCTTGGCGGCGGTCTCGAAATCCATCCCGGGTTTCACCCCCGCAATGTCGAAATGTTCAACCGGGGTGAAGTCGAAATTCCGCGGAGCGCCCCAGCGGTGGACCTCGATGTTGCCATCCTCGTCGGCGCCATCGGGGACGACGTCCAGGGGCAGGTTCGGGATCGACATGAGCTGGGCGCGCAAGGCCACGTCCTGCGCCTCCGCCTCGGCGGTCAGGGCGGCGATGGCGGCCTTTTTCTCGGCCACTTCCGCGCGGATCGCGTCAAAGGTCGCGTTATCCCCCGCAGCCTTGGCCGCACCTGCCTTCTTGCTTAGCGCATTGGCCTCGGCGGTCGCGGTTTCGGCCGCAAGGATCTTGGCCCGGCGGTCCGCATCCAGCGCCAGGATCCCCGACGACAGGCCCGACAGTCCACGACGAGACAGGGCCGCATCGAAAGCGGCGGGGTTCTCACGGATGGCGCGGATGTCGTGCATGGCTGTGTCCTCTTGCATGGGAACGCGGGTTCCGCCCCCCATATGCCGCAAACTGACGTCTTGGTGAAGGGGGAAGCCGTCCCTTTCCCCCTTGCCTTGCGTCTGGTCCTGCCCATCTGTAGGGTGCGGCGCAAATTCCGGGGTAAATCCCCCGCAAAAGGACCATGGAATGACCCTGACAGAGCTTTTCGTTTCTCCGGCCTATGCCCAGGCTGCCCCTGCCACCACCGGCTCGATGATCGGCGGCATCCTTCCCATGGTGCTGATCTTCGGCATCATGTATTTCCTGCTGATCCGTCCGCAGCAAAAGAAGATGCGCGACCTGAAGGCCATGATCGGCGCGCTGCGTCGTGGGGACCGGGTCGTGACCGCCGGCGGCATCATCGGCCTGGTCTCCAAGGTCGAGGAGGACAACACGGTCGAGATCGAGATCGCCCAGGGCGTCAAGGTCAAGGTCGTCAAGGCCACGATCACCCAGGTCCTGTCCAAGACCGAACCGGTGGCGTAACCGATGCTGCACACCCCCCTTTGGAAGCGGCTGCTGATCTGGGCCGCGGTTGTGCTTGGGCTGGTTCTGGCCTCGCCGAACCTGTTTTACGCCCGGGTCGAAAGCCATAACGACGCCCAGTCCGCGATTGCGAAATCGGGGGGGACGGCCACGGCCGAGCAAGAGGCCGCGGTGGCAAGCTGGCCCGCCTGGGCGCCCTCCAGCCTGGTGAACCTGGGCCTTGATCTGCGGGGCGGGGCGCATCTTCTGGCCGAAGTGCAGCTGGCCGATGTGTATAAACAGCGCATGGACAGCCTGTGGCCCGAGGCGCGCGACGCGCTGAAGCCCGCGCGCGAGGCCACGGGCGGCGTCAAGCGCGCCCAAAGCCCGGACGGCACCTTGCGCATCGCGATCGCCAATGCCGATGGCGTGCAAGCTGCGCTGGAGGCCCTGCGGCCTCTGGCCTCGCCCGTGGTCAGCCTGACCGGGGCAGGGTCGTCGAACTATGACATCGTGGCCGATGGTCAGGACATCGTCATCACCCTGTCCGAGGCCGAAAAGGCCGCGACCGATGCGCGAACCTTGCAACAAAGCCTTGAAATCATTCGCAGGCGGGTGGATGCGGCGGGCACGCGCGAACCCTCGATCCAGCGTCAGGGCGCCGACCGCATCCTGATCGAAGTCCCCGGCGTCGGTTCCGCCGAAGAGCTGAAGACCATGATCGGCACCACGGCCAAACTGAGCTTCAACACCGTGGTGGGCACGACCCAGGACGCCGAGGCCAACCCTGGCCCGGGCAATATCCTGGCCGCCGATGGCGAGCGTGAGGGGCTGTATTTCATCCTCGACGCGACGCCTGTGGTGTCGGGCGACAACCTGGTCGACGCGCAACCCTCGTTCGACCAGAACGGCCGGCCCGCAGTGTCTTTCCGCTTTGACACGACCGGCGCGCGCAAGTTCGGCGAATACACCGGCGCCAATATCGGGGCGCCCTTTGCCATCCTCTTGGATGACAAGGTGATTTCGGCCCCAACGATCCAGACCGCGATCACGGGCGGGTCGGGGATCATCACCGGGTCTTTCACGGTCGAGGAATCAACCAACCTGGCCGTTCTCTTGCGCGCTGGCGCCTTGCCGGCCGAAATGAAGTTCCTTGAGGAAAAGACCGTCGGCCCCGAGCTGGGTCAGGATTCGATTGACGCGGGCCGGACGGCTGCGGTGATCGGCCTGGTCGCCGTGGCGATCTTCATGATCGCCAGCTATGGGCTCTTTGGCGTCTTTGCCAATATCGCGCTCTTGATCAACCTGGGCATGATCTTTGGCATCCTGTCGCTGATCGGCGGCACGTTGACCTTGCCGGGCATCGCGGGCCTTGTGCTGACCATCGGGACGGCGGTCGATGCCAATGTCCTGGTCTATGAACGCATCCGTGAGGAATTGCGGTTGGCGAAATCCGCCGCCCGCGCCATCGAACTGGGCTATGAACGCGCCATGTCCGCCATCGTCGACGCCAATGTGACGGCGATGATCACGGCCATCGTGCTGTTTTACTTCGGCTCGGGTCCGGTGCGCGGCTTTGCCGTGACGCTGTTCATCGGCATCATCACCTCGGTCTTCACCGCGCTTTATGTGACGCGCCTGATCATCGAACTTTGGATCAACCGGGCACAGCCCAAAACTCTGGTGGTGTGACCTATGGCTTGGCGTTTGCGGCTGGCTCCCGAAAAGACCAATATCAACTTCTTCAAGGCGCAATGGCTGACCTTTGGCGGCTCTGCGGCGCTGATGGTGCTGTCCATCGTGGCTTGGGCTGTGATGGGGCTGAACTACGGCATCGACTTCAAGGGCGGCACGACGATGCGCACCGAAAGCACGGTGGCCATCGACACCGGCGTCTATCGCGCCGCGCTTGAGGGGCTGGGCCTGGGCGATATCGCCGTCTCCGAGGTCTTTGACCCGGCCTTCGGCGCCGATCAGCATGTCGCCTCGATCCGGATTTCGGCCGAGGAGGGTGACCAGCTGACCGAAGCGCAGCTGGACGCGGTGCGCGGCGCCCTTGTGGCGATGGAGCCCGGTTTGAAGGTCATCTCGACCGAAACCGTGGGCCCCAAGGTCTCGGGCGAGCTTGTGACCTCGTCACTGTTGGCGGTGGCGGTGACGTCGCTGGGGATCCTCGCCTATATCTGGATGCGGTTCGAATGGCAGTTCGCGGTGGGCGGCGTCGTGGCTTTGTTGCATGACGTGATCATCACCGTGGGGATTTTCGCGGTCTTTCAGATCAAGTTCGACCTGACCATCGTGGCGGCGCTGCTGACAACCTTGGGCTATTCGATCAACGATACCGTGGTGGTCTTTGACCGACTGCGGGAAAACCTGATCAAATACAAGCAGATGCCCTTGCGGGATGTGATGAACCTTTCGGTGAACGAGACCTTGGGGCGGACCTTGGCCACGGCGATGACGACGCTTCTGGCCGTGGGCTCGATGCTGGTCTTTGGCGGCGACGTGATCCGCGGATTTTCGTTCGCGATTTTCATGGGGATCATCCTGGGCACCTATTCCTCGGTCTATGTCGCCAAGAACCTGGTGCTGTTCATCGGCCTGGATCGCAGCGAAAAGCCCAAGGGTGGCAAGGGGTCTGACCACGAATTCGCCAATATCGACGCCTGACCGGAGGAAGCCATGCCCCTGACAGAGATCACTTACGGCACGGCCCAGCCGATCGAGGGCTATGGGCCGGGCTTCTTCCGCGTCGGCGGCCATGTGCTGCGCGGCGCGCTTTTGGTGACGCCCTGGGAGGCCGGCCCCTGGGGCGGCCTGTCCGATGTCGCGGCGGTGCTTGCGCTGCGCGACAAGATCGACGTTGTTCTTTTGGGCATGGGCCGCGACATCGCCCATCCCCCGCCCGAATTCCGCGCCGCGTTGGAAGAGGCGGGGTTGGGCGTCGATGTCATGTCCTCAGCTGCCGCTGCGCGCACCTATAACGTGCTTTTGTCCGAAGGCCGCCGCATCGTGGCCTGCCTTTTGCCCGTCGACTGACACCTGACCCAAAGGAGCGGCTGCGCCGCAAGATTTTCATCTCGCCTCTGATGCTGACGCATCAACCGGCTCGGAAGGGCCTCCGGCGGGAATATTTATGTCAGTATGAAAGCGCAAGGCGCAGGGCGTGTCACGGGCGTTTTGCGGTGTTGCGCCGAGGGTCCGACCTGCGCAGAGAAACCGATGTGCGCAGAGGGTCCGACGAGAGATGTTCACCCCGCCAAGGGCGTTTGCTTTTCTCGGTCTTTCACATTGACACAAATATTCTCGGAGGGGTCCGGGGAGGCAGACAGCCTCCCCGGGGGTGCCGCAAGGACAACCTGTCAATGCCGGCCCGTCAGCCAATTGCCAAAGGCCGCGAACCGGGAAGGCGCGATCCCAAGGCGGTCCTCGCGGCGGTCGGCGATGCGCAAAAGCACATACATCAGGTGGATGCCCAGCCAGCGGAAGGGCTCGCGCTCCCATTTGCGGACGCGGCGGTTCACCCAAGGCAGCCTGGTGATATCGGTATCCCGCCCCAGGGCCAGATCGGCAAGCGTCCGCCCGGCAAGGTTGGCCGTCGAGACCCCCACGCCAACATAGCCCCCCGCCCAGCCGAGCCCCGTTTCGCGGTCCAGCCCCACGGTGGCGCACCAGTCGCGCGGCACTCCGATCACCCCGCACCAGGCATGTTCGACGCCGTAGGGCGCGGCCTCGGGGAAGTGGCGGTGCAGGACCTCGGTCAGGCGGCGGATCGTTTCGGCATCCGGCTCGCCGTTCTGGTCCATCTTGGAGCCGAACTTGTAGGGCACGCCGCGGGCGCCGACGGTGATGCGGCCCTCACGCGTCTTTTGGCAATAGCAATAGGCATTGGCCGCGTCCTCGACCAATTCGGCGCCCTCCCAGCCGATCTTGGCCCAAACCTCGGGTGGCAAGACGGGGGTGGCAATCTGGGCCGAGTTCAGGGGTATCCAGTCGCGCTCATGGCCGGGAAGGCCCGCGGTAAAGCCTTCGGTCGCGCGCAGGATGATGGGCGCGCTGACGCGGCCCTTGTCGGTGAGGACCTCTCCTTTGGCATAGGAAATCACGGCGGTGTCCTCATGGATCACCGCGCCCGCGCGTTCGACCGCCTCGGCCAGGCCGCGCACCAGTTTCGCCGGCTGCACCCGGGCCACGCCCGATATCGCCATGCCGCCAAGCGCCCCGGGGATCGAGATGCGCTGCGCCACCTGCGCGGCCGAAAGCTCACGCGTGCGATGCGCCTGGCCCCATTTGGCCTGGTGCGCGACGGAGTCTTTCAGCCGCGCCATCTGAGCTTTGTTCTGGGCGAACATCAGGATCTCGGTGCGCAGGATGTCGGCGTCGATGTTCTGGTCGGCACAGGTGGCGATGATCTCGTCCACCGTGCCCTCCAGATGCCGCGCCATATCCAGCACCGCATCCGTGCCATGGGTCGCGGCATAGCGGTCATGGTCCCAGGCCAGCGTTCCCATGCACCAGCCGCCATTCCTCCCCGAGGCGCCAAAGCCGGCGAATTCCCGCTCCAGCACCACAACCTTCAGCCCCGGCGCCTCGCGCATCAGATACCAGGCCGCCCAAAGCCCGGTGAAGCCCGCGCCGATGATCGCCACATCGGCCGAGATATCGCCGGGCAGGGGCGGCCTGCGGGTCTGCGGCAGGCCGATATCGGCATACCAGAAGGAGACGTCTCCGATTTTCATGTCAGCACCTGTTTGGGCCAGAAGGGTTGCGCCAACTTGGTCCGGGATTTGATCAAACGCAAGTGAGGGGCGCTGCCGCCTCACCCCCGGGATATTTAGGACCAGATGAATGACAAAAGCCAAAGCCTGCGCGCGGTGCCAGCCCGGCGTTTCATCTGTTCATGAATATCCCCGTCAGAGGCAATTCCCGTGCCACAGGATGCAGACCCGCAGGCGAGCAATAATCTTGCGGCGCAGCCGCTCCATTGGATCAGGGCTTGTCCCGCAGCCAGGCGATAAAGGACGCAAGCGGCGCGCGTTGCGGGCGGTCTTTCGGCCAGACGAGGTAATAGCTGCCCGCGGCCGGGATGGCGGGACCGCACAGCGGCTGCAACCGGCCCGCGGCAAGGTCGTCCTCGATCAGGAACAGGGGCAAAAGCGCGGCCCCCAGCCCATGCACCGCCGCCTGTTGCATCGTGGCGAATTGGTCGAACAGCATGGCGGGCGGCCGCAGGCCCGGGCGCCCGTGATGGGCAAACCAGCGGTGCCAATCGCCCGCCCGGCTTTCCAGTTGCAAAAGCGGCAGGGTCAGGACCTCATCGGGGGTTTGGGCCGTGAAGGCGGGGCTGGCTGCGGCCAGGATCTCTTCGTCCATCAGCTTCAGATAGGCCGCGCCTTGCCAGTCCTCGCGGCCATAATGGATGGCGGCATCAAAGGGGGCGGTGGCAAAGTCAAAGGGTTTCAGCCGCGTCGACAGGTTCACCGTCACCTCTGGATGCGCCTTGGCAAACCCCGCCAGCCTTGGCGCCAGCCAGCGCATCCCAAAGGCGGGCAGGATGGCCAGCGACAGCGTCCCCCCGGTCGGATTGGCCCGCAAGGTCAGCGAGGCCTGCGCGATCCGGTGCAGCGCCGCCCGCGCCTCGGCCACGAAGTCCTGAGCGGCCGGTGTCAGCGTCAGCCGCCCCCTTTCGCGCCGCAACAGCACAACGCCCAATTGCGCCTCAAGTGTCGTCAGTTGATGCGACACCGCCGATTGCGTCAGGTTCAGTTCCACCCCCGCAGCCGAGGCCGTGCCAAGGCGGTCCAGCGCCTCCAGCGCCAGAAGCGAGGGCAGGGAGGGCAGAAAACGGCGCGGCAGCATGAGTTTTCCTCATGGGGGGTGGAGAAGGTTTTGTTGGAAGCTAGCAGGGTTTCGTGGCAAAGTCAGCGAAATCCATGAGGTGAAGCCATGAACGCCCCCGCCCCCCGTCCGACCCTGAAGCCCAAAGACGCCCCCGATCTGGGCAAGTTCGACTGGACCGATCCCTTTCGGCTGGCCGATCAGCTGACCGAAGAGGAACGCATGTTGGGCGAGGCCGCCCGCGCCTATGCGCAAGACAAGCTGCAACCCCGGGTCATCAAGGCCTATGCCAACGAGACGACCGACCCGGAGATCTTTCGCGAGATGGGCGCCATGGGCCTGTTGGGCGCCACGATCCCCGAGGAATACGGCGGCCTTGGCGCCTCTTATGTCGCCTATGGCCTGATCGCGCGTGAGGTCGAACGCGTCGACAGCGGTTATCGGTCGATGATGTCGGTGCAGTCCTCCCTGGTCATGTATCCGATCTATGCCTATGGCACCGAGGAGCAGCGGCGGAAATACCTGCCCAAACTGTCATCCGGCGAATGGATCGGCTGCTTTGGCCTGACCGAGCCCGATGCGGGCAGCGATCCCGCCGGCATGAAGACCACGGCGAAAAAGACCGCGACTGGCTATGTGCTGAACGGCGCAAAGATGTGGATTTCCAACGCCCCCATCGCTGATGTTTTCGTCGTCTGGGCCAAATCCGAGGCCCATGGCGGCAAGATCAAGGGCTTTGTGCTTGAAAAGGGCATGAAGGGGCTTTCCGCGCCGAAAGTTGGCGGCAAGCTCTCGCTGCGGGCCTCGATCACCGGCGAGATCGTCATGGACAATGTCGAGGTGGGCGAGGACGCCTTGTTGCCCCATGTCGAGGGTCTGAAGGGGCCGTTTGGCTGCCTGAACCGCGCGCGCTATGGCATCGCCTGGGGCGTGATGGGGGCGGCAGAGTTCTGCCTGCACGCCGCGCGCACCTATGGCCTGGACCGCAAGCAGTTCGGCAAGCCCTTGGCCGGGATGCAGCTTTACCAGTTGAAGCTGGCCAATATGATGACCGAAATCAGCCTTGGCCTGCAGGCCGCCTTGCAGGTGGGCCGCCTGATGGATCAGGCCCAGGCCGCGCCGGAGATGATCAGCATCATCAAGCGCAACAACTGCGGCAAGGCGCTGGATGCGGCGCGCCTGTCGCGCGACATGCACGGCGGCAACGGCATCCAGGAGGATTTCCAGATCATGCGCCACATGGTCAACCTGGAAACCGTGAACACCTATGAGGGCACGCATGACGTCCACGCCCTGATCCTGGGCCGGGCCATCACTGGCGTTCAGGCGTTTTTCTGACATCACTGGCAAGGCCCGGCGCTGTCCCGGGCCTTGCCGCCTTTCAGGCGAACCCGCCGGCTTCGGCACAGGCCGAGGTTGTCGGGCGGCGCGCTCCGGGCTATGAAGGCTTTGCCCTTCCGATTTGACGCCGCTGGAGATTGCCCATGACCGCGCGCCGCCTTTTCCTGCGCATGAGCCTTAGCCTCGGCGGTGCCGTCCTTGGCGCGCATGTGGCGCAATCTCAGGCCATCGAGGAGCATCCGGCGCCGATCCTGCATGGGCCTGCCCTGACGCAGCTGGAGGCCGGGGCGCTGTTGCGTGGGTCAACCGATGCGACGCCCTTTGGGGTGAACCTTTCGGGGCTGATGGTGGTTGATGCCCATGAAGGCGCCGCGGCCCAGACAAAAAACGGCGCCCCGACAAAGACCGGAACCGGCATCGACCTGACCCGGGCGGGTCCCGTGGCCAGTGGGCTACAGGCCGCCTTGGCGCCCTTTGTCGGCCAGCCCCTGTCCTACAAGGCCATTGCCGCCATCGAGGCCGCCATCACCCGGCATTACCGCGAGAACGGCCGGGCGCTGGTCCTGGTCTCGGTTCCGCCCCAAGAGATCACCGCGGGCGTCTTGCAAGTCAACGTCAACACCTTTCGCCTGGAGGCCCCGCCGCGGCTGGTGGGCGATGCCACCGATGCGGCTCATGTCACCGCCCAGATCCGCCTGACGCCCGGCCAAGAGGTCGACACCGCCCGCCTGATGGAGGATGTGGCCTGGCTGAACCTGAACCCGTTCCGCCAGGTCGCCGTGGCCTTCGAGCCGGGGCAGGCGGCCGATGGCACGCTGTTGACGCTGCAGGTCCAGTCCAGGCGCCCTTGGTCGGCCTATGCCGGGATATCCAACGCGGGGTCGCAGGAAACCGGCATGGCGCGGCTGATGGCGGGGTTCAATGTGTCGGCTCTGCCCTGGCAGGATCAGCAATTGTCCTATCAGATCAACATCTCGCCCGAGTCGCGGGGGCTGTGGGACACCTTTGGCCAAAAGGGCTATATCAGCCACGGCCTGACATATTTTGCGCCGATCACCTTGGGCAACGGTTTGCGGTTCAAGGCGACGGCGGGGCTGACCCATGTGTCCAGCTTTGCCGTCAGCGGCGATTTCGCCACGGGCACGACGACGGATGGCCAAAGCTTCGAGCTGGCCTTCCCCCTGCCGCGCCGCACCGGGGCTTGGGTTCTGGTCCCCGAGCTTTACCTTGGCCTGGAACACAACGCCTTCGCCAGCCGCAAGCTGTTCGGCGGGCTGGATTATGCGCAAGAGGCGGCAGAGCTGTCCCATGTCGAGCTGGGCTTCCGCTCGTCCCTGAACGGGCGGCTTTTCGGGCGGCCGACCCAGGGCGATGTCGATGTTTCCGTCGTGGCGGGGCATCAGGACGGCGCGGACGATTACCGCTTCGTCAAGTTCAAGATCACTCAGGACATCGGGCTTCAGGGCGGCCAGCAGATCGCGCTGCGCCTGTCGGGGCAAAAGGCGCAAGGCCCGCTGCATCCGATCGATCAGTTGGGCCTTGGCGGTGCCAGCACGGTGCGGGGCTATGCGGCCAATGCGGTCTCTGCTGCCTCGGCCACCAGCCTTTCCGTCGAATACCGCTTGCGGCCGCTGGATTTTCCGCTGGCCGGCCAGGCTGCGAAACTGCGGCCCCATGCTTTCCTTGACCTTGGTCATGCGGCGGCGACCGATGTGACGCCCGCCGCCGATCTCGCTTCGGTGGGCATCGGCGGCACGGTCTCGATTGGCGAAAGCTGGGAGACCTCCTTTACCCTTGCCGATGCGCTGAAAGCCGCGGGCGAGGTGAAATCCGGCGACATTTCCGTCGCCCTGCGTTTGATAGCGAGGTTCTGATGCGCGCTTTGATCCTGTCTTTCCTGCTTGCGACCCAAGCGGTTGCCGAATCCCCCCAAGCCACGACCGCGACCTATGGCAACTGGACCCTGGGCTGCGAGATGCGCGGCGAGGTTCAGGCCTGCCAGATCGTCACGCGGTTGAACGTCAAGGGCCAGGACGGCCAGTTGCGGCCTTTGTTGGCGCTGGCGCTTTTGTCGGGCGAGGGCGGGCGGGCCCTGCGGCTGGAGCTGCCGCCGGGGGTCGATCTGCGGGCGGCGGCGCGACTGGATGGGTCGGGCGTCGAGGGGCAGGACCCTTTGGCGGTCTTTACCTATCTGACCTGCGGGCCGGGGCTTTGCCTGGCCGAGACGCTGGCCTCGGATGACCTTGTGGCGCAGATGGTCAAGGCCGAGGCGATGGACATCAGCTTTACCCTGTTCGAGGGCGGCAAGGTGGCGCGTGTGCCGGTGTCTCTGATCGGGTTTGGCGATGCGGTTTCGGGGCTGAAGTAAGACTTCCGTAACCTGTTTCGGGTTTGGTTTGCCGGGGCTTTGGCGCAGAAGGCGGGGTTCGGGGCCCTCTCTCCCCGGAAAGGGACAAGAATGGCGCGCAATCGGCACTTGGGTCTTTCGCGGCTGGCGATCCTGCTTTTGGGGGCGGCGGTCCTGCCCCTGCGGGCGCAAGAGCTGCCCTCGGGCGGGCAGGTCGTGGCGGGCGATGTAACAATGACCCAAGGGTCGGGCCGGGTCGATGTGACCCAGACCGGGGCTTTTGGCATCGTCGAATGGGACAGCTTTGGCATCGGCGCGGGCGGCGTGGTGGCCTTTGACAATGGCGCAGGGGCGACCTTGAACCGGGTGACGGGGCCCATGCCCTCGCGCCTGGATGGGACGCTGACGGCGACGGGTTCGGTCTATCTGGTCAACCCCCAGGGTCTGGTGATCGGGCCTGGGGGACGGGTCAACACCGGCGGGCGCTTTGTAGGCTCCAGCCTGGATGTGGCCGATGCCGATTTCCTGGACGGCGGTGATCTGACCTTTGCGGGGGCGGGCGGTGTCGTGGTGAACCTGGGCGCCGTGGGGTCGATGGGGGGGGATGTCGCACTGATTGCGGGCGATGTGCTGAACGCGGGCGCCCTTGCGGCGCCTGGTGGCACGGTGGCGCTGGCGGCGGGGCGGCAGGTGCTGTTGCGCGATCAGGCGGTCGAGGGCGGGTTGATCTCTGTCCTGGTGGGCGGCGGCGATGTCACGGACCGCGGCGCCATCACCGCCGCCGCGGCAGAGCTGCGCGCCAAGGGTGGCAATGTCCTGGCCCTGGCCGGCAACACAAGCGCCGTGACCCGCGCCACCGGCGTCGAAAAGCGCGCGGGCCGCATCTTTCTGACCGCCGAGGGCGGCAAGGTCACGCTGGCCAAGCCGGTCGATGCCAGTGACGCCGTCACCGTGACGGGCCAGGACATCGACCTGTCTGGCACTGTCAGCGCGCCCGACGTCACGATCAAGGCTGTGGACGAGACGACCTTTACCGGCATGATCCAGACCCCGGGCGGCTTTGTCGAACTGTCGGGCGGCCATATCACCTATGACGGCAGGATCGACCTGGGCGGCGGCACGCTGTTGATCGACCCCCACAACATCGAGATCACCGATCGCGGCTCGGCCATGCTGTCGGATGCCACGGTCTTTACCACCTCCGACATTGCGACGCTTTTGGCCTCGGGGGATGTGATCCTGGACACGTCGACCCCGGATACCGGTCATGCGGGCACGATCCTTGTCACCTCGGACCTGATTTACAGCAGCCCGAACGACCTGACGCTTTTGGCCATGGGCGATATCTATATCGTGGCCAATGTGCAAAACGACTCCACTGGCGCTGTTGCGGCGGTGGCGGGGTGGGACGGGACGACGGCCTGGGACCGGGCGACATTCGCAGCCACCGACCTTTCCACGACGACGCTGTTCGGCAATGCGACCGGGGTCAGCTTCAGCTTTGCGGGCTATCCCTCGCCCGTCATCGCCTCGGGCAACATCATCGTTGCCTCGAACCTGATCGGCATGGATGGCGCCGCGTTTGGCAGCCGTTTTGGCGATGTGTCGGTGCTGGGGCAGAATGTCTTTGTCATGGGGTCGATGTTCGGCTTCGGATCGGCCGATCCCGGCTTTCACCCCCATGGCCAGATCGGCTTTCACAGCTTTGGTGGCGGCGATCTGGGCACGGTCCAGAACTCTATCCTGGTCCGCGCCGTCCAGCGCATCGAGGTCCGCGGCGCCTCGGGTCCGAATTCCTATGCCCTGATTGGCAATGGCGGCAATGAGGCGGTGGGCTTCTCGGTCCCCAGCACGGTCAACCTGGGCGGAGATATCCGGGTCGATGCCGGCGGGCTTTTGTGGGTGCATGGCAGCGAGGACCCGGCCGATGTCGGCGCCTATGCGATGATCGGCCATGGCAACCGCGACCCTTTCGGCGACATCCAGGACGGCGACCGCAGCGGGGCGATCACGCTGACGGCGGGCGTGCTGGCCATCGAGCCGGGCGTGGCCTCGGGGGCTGTGGCCGCCATCGGCCATGCGACGGGGGGCGGCACGATCACGGCCGCGCCGGTCACGGTGACGGCCGGAGAGATCGAGGATGCCATCGGCTTTGGCAACGGGGTGTCGGATATTGATATCCGGGACTGGGCCGACCTGACCCATTTCGGGGATGTGCGGCTGACGGTCACGGCCAGCGATCTGCGCCTTTTGGGCTCGACCGAGTTGATCGACACCGAAGGGCCTGCGATCACCTCGGCGGGGGATCTGATCGTGCAGACCTCGGGCGCGCTGACACTGGACGAGCTGTTTTTCTATGGCAACGACGGGACGGGCGGGCTGGTGCTGGCGGGGGCCTCGGTCGACAATCAGGCGGGGTCGGGGGCCTTTTTGCCCATCGGCGGCGGCTGGGCGATCTATGCCACGCGGCCCGATCAGGACAGCCAGGTCATCGGCGCCCTGGACCCCGATGCGCTGGTCTACGGCGTGACCTATGCCCCTGCCAGCCCCTTTGGCCCCAATGCCGCACTTGGCAATCTGGTGTATTACAGCGTCACACCGACCATCCTGACCGATGACGGCACGATGACTTATGGCGAGATCATCGTGGACACCGCCAGTCATGTCCTGGTGGCGGGCGTCGAGGTCGATGCCGCGACCTTCGGCTTCGTGGTCCAGCCCGAGATCGACTATACCGGCTTGCCGATCACGGCCGATGGGTTCAACGCGGCGGGGGTTTTTGCCGATGCGCTGTTTTCCTCGGTCGCGCCCACCGGGGCGGGGCAGGTGCTGGGCTATGCGCAGGATCGCGGCACCTTTACCGTCAACCGCGCGACTTTGCAGGTGTTTTTGGGCGACCAGACCAAGACCTATGACGGCCAGGCCTATCAGGGCAGTCTGGGCTATGAGGGCTTTGTGGGCACCGATGACGACAGCCTGATCACGCTGACCTATGACTATGCAGGCGGCGATGGATCGGGGCGCAATGCGGGGTCTTACCTGGTGTCGATCCTGTCGGCGCTGGACAGCAGCGGCAATTACGATGTGGTCTTTGAGGGCGGCGCCGATCTGGTGATCGACCCGGCCGCGCTGACGATCAGCCTGCCGGGCACCCTGACCAAGACCTATGACGGCACAAGGGCTGCGGTGCTGACCGCCTCGGATTACCTGGTCCAGGGGCTGATTGCGGGCGAAAGCCTGACCATCCTGCAGACCCAGGGGCTTTATGATGCGGCGGGGGCCGGGGAACGGACGGTCAGCGTCGATCTGTCGATCCCGGCCAATCTCGCCTTTGGCGGGGGTGGGGCTTTTGCCAATTACAGCCTGCCGACCCTGGCCCTTGGCAGCGGGCAGATCGACCGGGCGACGCTTGTGGTGTCGATCACCGGCACGCCCTCCAAGCTGTATGACGGCACGACTTCGGCGACACTGACGGCCGCGAATTACACCGTCACGGGGCTTGCACCCGGAGAGGCCGTGACCCTGACCCCGGGCCCCGCGACCTATGCCGCCCTTGATCCCGGCACGCAGACGCTGACCGCGGCGCTGACCCGGTTTTCCTATGCGCCCGAGGGAGCGACGGACCTGGCCAACTATGTCCTGGACCTGGAGGCCAGCGGCCCGGGCGTGATCCTGGCGCCTGCGCCCATCCTGGCCCCCGAAGAGCCCCCGGTGGTGACGCCGACGGCCGAAGAAGAGCCGACCGACCCCGAACCCCCGGCCCTGCGCGGCACCTTGGAACTGGTCAACACCGAAACGACGGGCCGGATCATGGAGGATATCCAGGCCGGCACCAGTTTCTGCCGTGAATTCGTCGATGCGGAATTTGCCATCGACTGCCTGTCGGACCGGCTGCAATCGGTGGCCGACGGGCTGTCGGCGACCGGCGAATATGCCGAGGTCCGCGCCGCGCTGGAGGATGCGGCCGCGAACCTTCACGCGCTGGCGGTGCAAAACGCCTCGGAGGCCCTGTCGCGGTCGGTTGGCCGGGGCGATGCGGGCCAGACCACGGCGCGGCCCCTGACCCCGGTCGATGCCGCACTTTTGGCCGATGCCAATGCCCAGGCGGCGGCGATCATCGCCAACACGCAACTGGTGCTGTTGCGGTCAACCGCCAGTTCGGAACGCCGCCGCGTGGCGTTTTCGCAGGTGGGTCAGGTGCTTGGGACGACGACCGTCCTTTTGCGGGCCTCTTAGGGGGGCGCACCGACCGAGGCGCGTTCCACCAAGGTGCAGTCGATCTTCATCCGCGTGGCGGGCAGGGGGCCGGTCCGCTCCAACAGCCGCGCCACCGCCCACCGCGCCATGTCCTCATGCGGCAGGATGACCGTGGTCAGGGGCGGCGCCATGTGCTGCGCCAGATCGTCATTGTCAAAGCCCACGACCGAGATGTCGCGCCCGACCCGCAGCCCCGCGGCCTCGATCGCGCCATAGGCGCCAAAGGCCACGCGGTCGGAAAAGCAAAAGACCGCCGTTGGCCGCGCAGCCAGAAGCCCCGCCATCCGCGCCCGGGCAATCGACATGGTCCAGGCGGGTTCCGACACCAGCGCCGGATCATAGGGGATGTCATGGCTGGCCAGCGCGCGGCGATAGCCTTCGAAGCGGTCATTGCTGGCCTCGCCCCAGCTTTCGCCGGGGATATGGGCGATGCGGCGATGGCCCGCCTTGATCAGCGCCTCGGTCGCGGCAAAGCCCCCCAGCACATCACCCGGCACGACCGAGGCAAAGACCCCGCCCGCGTCATGGCCGTTCAACAGGATCGCGGGCAGGCGCGACAGGCCCGGCGGCGGGGTGATTTCCCGCGTCAGAAGGCTGGCCAGGATCACCCCTTCGGCGCCCATGGCGGCAAACTGGCGCAAGGCGGCCTCTTCCTGGCCCGGGTCGTTTTCCGTGACCACGACCATGACCAGGGCGCCCGCCGCCTGGGCCTCGGCCCGCGCCCCCTCCAGAAAGGGCGCGGCAAAGGGCGTATAGCTGACATCGTCGATCATCAGCCCGATCAGCCTTTGCCCTTCGGACCGCCCGGCGCGGCGCGCATATCCCAGCGCGGTCGCGGCCTCCAGCACCCGGGCGCGGGTTTCGGGCGCGATGCGGGCATTGGCGACCTCGTTCAGCACAAGGGACACCGTGGCCTGGCTGACCGCCGCCGCCATGGCGATATCGTTCATCGTCGGTTTCTTGGTCATGCCCCCTTATGGCGCGGCTTTGGCCTCTTGCCAATGGGGTGGTAATCCCATACGCTAATATTATTAGCAGGCAGGAGGAGACCAAGATGCGACCGACGATTTCCCTGGATGGGTTCTGGCAGTTCCGTCACGAAACCGATGACCAATGGCGGCAGGTGACGGTTCCGGCGCCTTGGCAGGCCACCTGTGCCGACCTGCGCCAGACCTCGGGGCGGGCGGTCTATCGCCGGCATTTCGCGCATCCGGGGGCGGGGTCCCATGTGATCCACTTCGGCGCGGTCAACTACCTGTCGGAGGTTTTCCTGAACGGCCAGAGCCTTGGCGAAAACGAGGGCGGCTATCTGCCCTTTGAGTTTCCCTTGCCCGAGGGTCTGCTAAAGGCGGAAAACGAGGTCGAGGTGCGGGTTCTCTTGCCCGATGCCCGCCCCAATGACCGCGGCATCGACTTTGCCGATATCCCGCATGGCAAGCAAAGCTGGTATGGTCCCATCGGCGGCATCTGGCAGTCGGTGCGGATCGAGACGCGGCCCGCGGCGCATCTGATCCATTGCGCGATCCAGGCCGCGCCCGATGGCACGATCCATGTCACCCTGCACCTGTCGCCCGAGGCCCGCGGCCTGCCCGTGACGCTGAAGGCCGGTCCCGCGACGGCCACCTTCTCGGGCGCCGAGAGCCTGACCGCGACCCTGACCCATCCCGCGCCGACGCTGTGGACGCCCGATGCGCCCAACCTGCACCAGTTGACGGTGACGCTGGGCGAGGATGTCACGACCCACAGCTTCGGCTTCCGCTCTTTCACGGCGCGGGGCGGCAAGATGTATCTGAACGGCGCGCCCTTCCACCTGCGCTCGGCCCTGGATCAGGACTATTGGCCCGAGGGCATCGCCACCCCCCCCTCGCTGGAGGCGCTGGAGGACCAGTTCCGCAAGGCCAAGGCGCTGGGGCTGAACAATCTGCGCTATCACATCAAGGTCCCCGATCCGCGGTATCTGGAGGTCGCCGACCGCCTTGGCATGACGATCTGGTATGACCTGCCCAATCCGGGCCGCCTGACCGATGCCAGCAAGCGGCGGCTGAAAGAGACGATGGCCGGGATGCTGACGCGCGATGGCAACCATCCCTCGATCATCATCTGGACGCTGATCAACGAGGATTGGGGCATCCGTCTTTGCGACGATCCCGCCCACCGCGCCTGGCTGGCGGGCATGGTCGACTGGCTGAAAGAGGCCGATCCGACGCGGCTGGTCTGCGACAACTCGCCCTGTCAGGGGAATTTCCATGTGAAGGGCGATCTGGACGACTTCCACTATTACCGGTCCATCCCGGAACGGCGCGACGAATGGGATGCCTTGGTGCGCGAACATGGCGCGGGGGCGCATTGGACCTGGACGCCCTTTGGTGACGGCGTGCGCAAGGGCGACGAGGTCAAGATCTGTTCCGAATTCGGTGTCTGGGGCTTGCCGCAGCCCGCGCAGGTGCAAATTGACGGGGCAGAGCCCTGGTGGATGGAGACGGGCGCGCTGTGGGGCGATGGCGCGGCCTATCCGCATGGCATGGCGCATCGCTTTGCGGGTCTGGGGATGGACCGGGTCTTCGGCTCGCTGGAGGCCTTTGTGACGGCCGCCCAGTGGTATCAGTTCGGCAACCTGAAATATGAAATCGAGCGGATGCGGGCGGAACCCGCGATCATGGGCCATGTGATCACCGAGATCACCGATGTCCATTGGGAGAGCAACGGGCTTTTGGACATGAACCGCAATCCGCGGGTGTTCCATGACCGGTTCCCGGAGGTGAATGGCGCGGTGGCCATCATTCCCGAAATCGCCCGCTATTCCGCGCGTCACGGCGAGGTCTTCCGGTTTCAGGTCAAGGTGGCCTCGGGCGAAATGACGCTTGGGGCTGGCGTTTTGCGCTGGCAGGGCGGCAGCCTGGACTTTGCCGGGCAGGGACCCCTGGAGGTCGTGTCGCTGGGCGAGGTCGCCTTGCCCATAACCGCCACGGAAAACCGCGTCGAAACCCTGGTGCTGGAGCTGGTGATCGGCGGTCAGGTGGTGCAGGTCAACCGCTTGGAAATCCTGGTCTTTGCGCCGCGTGCAAAGCCCAGGGTTACGGTGCGGGCGACGGGTGCGCTGGCGGACCGGGCGCGGGCCTTGGGGTATCAGGTCGTCGATCACGCTGACATCACCGTGACCCATGCGCTGTCCGATCCCGATATCCGCGCCATGCAGGCGGGGGCGCGGTATCTGGTGCTGGCCGATGGCACGGTGCCGACGCGCGGCAACCTGCGGACCGAGGCGCGGGGCCGCGAACAGCCCTTCATCAAGGTGGTCGACGACACGCCCGGCGTGCCGGTGGGGCCGATTTTCCCGCTGCCGAACATCACGCATCAGCCCCGTCACGGGTCGATGTGGCGCGGCGACTGGATCGCGGGCTTCACCTGGCTGCGCCGCGAGGGCGCCTTTGCCGCCATCCCCGGCGGGCCCCTGCTGGATGTCGCCTGGTCCGGTGTCGTGCCGCGCCACATCATGCACGGCTGGGCGCAATGGGAGTTCGCGGGGCCGGTGATCTCGGCCGTCGTGGTGGGCTGGGTGCACAAGCCCGCCGTCATGATCGGGCGGCGGAAAGTGGGGGAGGGCGACATGCTGGCCTCGACCTATCGGCTGATGGGGGCGGATGATCCGCTGGCCGACGCGCTTTTTGATGCATTGGTCATCGAGGCTTACGCGCCGCAAGCCTAAATTGTGGCGGAAAAAAGATGCCGCGCGGGGTTTTGCCTCGCGCGGCTTCACTTTGCGTTAAGGCCGATCGGCCTAGGGTCCGGCATGAGCGTTTCGGACCCCAGATTGGCCAGCGAACTGGCGGCGCGTGACCGTCAGCTGACGGCTTTGCGCGCGACTTTCCTGATTGCGGCCCACCACGGTGTTGCGCTGCGGGCAGAGGATTTGCCGCGCCTGGTCGAGGGCGATATCACGCCCTCGGTCATGAAGGCGCTGGGGGAGTCGGGTTTTCAGGCCAAGCTGATCGAAAAGGCGCGGTGGAAGACGATTGCGGGCCTTGGGGCCGCGGTGCCTGCGATGGCGGGGCGTCCGGATGGGTCCTGGGTCATCATCGTGGCGCTGATGCCCGGCGATGCCGTGGCGTTCCTGGACCCCGCCGAAGAGGCCAAGGGCGTGCAAAGCGCCCCTGCGGCAGAGTTCATGGCCGATTGGGACGGGCGTCTGATCCTTGCGCGGCCCCGGGTTCGGGTCGAGGATCAAGCCTTTGGTCTGCATTGGTTTTGGGGCGCCTTGCGCGCGCAGGGTCGGCTTCTGGGGGGCGTCGCGCTGGCGGTGATCCTGGGCAACCTGATCGCCTTTGCGCTGCCCCTGCTGTTTCAGGTCCTGATCGACCGGGTCATCAGCCACGGCGCCTGGAACACGCTGATCGCCATCGTGGCGATTTACGTGGTCATGGCGCTGTTTGACGCGGGCTTTACCTATACGCGGCAAAGGCTGATGCTGATTGCGGGTGGCAAGGTCGATGCGGTGACAGGCGCGCGGGCCTTTGCGCATCTGATGGCGCTGCCGCTGTCGGTGTTTGAAACGACACCGGCGGGCGTTCTGGCGCGCAACCTGCAACAGACGGAAAAGATACGGAATTTCCTGACGGGGCGGCTGTTTCAGACCCTGTTGGACGCGGCCTTTCTGCCCCTGCTTTTGGGCGTTCTGGTGCTGCTTTGCGCGCCTTTGACCGCCGTTGTCTTGGGCTTTGCCCTGGCGATTGCCGGGGTGATCGGCCTCTTGCTGCCGATGTTTCAAAAGCGCCTGAACGCGCTTTATCAGGCCGAAGCCTTGCGTCAGGCGCAACTGGTCGAAACCCTGCACAACATGCGCGCGGTGAAGTCCCTGGTGCTGGAGCCCGCGCGGCGCCGCTCTTGGGATGACAGCTTGGCCAGCATGATCCGCCGGCAATGGGATGTGGGCGGGGTGGCGGCTTTTGCGGCCTCGGCGACGGGGCTATTGGAAAAGCTGATGCAAATCAGCGTGATAGGCTATGGTGCGGCGCTTGTGCTTGAAGGGCGCTTGTCCACCGGCGCGCTGGTGGCCTTTGTCATGCTGTCGGGTCGGGTGACGGGGCCTTTGCTGCAGATCGTCGGCCTGATCAACGAATATCAAGAGGCGGCCTTGTCGCTCAAGATGCTGGGCGGGCTTTTGAACCAAAAGCCCGAACGCGGGACGACCGCGCGACCGGCGCGTCACACAATCCAGGGACGGGTTAAATTCGACACGGTGGGTTTCACCTATCCCGGCGCCGCGACCCCCGCGCTGAAAGACGTCAGTTTCGAGATTGCGCCGGGCCAAGTGATTGGCGTCGTTGGTCGTTCCGGCTCTGGCAAGACGACGCTGACGCGGTTGGTTCAAGGGATAGAGGTGCCGCAATCCGGGCTGATCCAGATCGACGGCGTCGATATCCGCCAGATCGACCTGGACCATTTGCGCCGGTCCCTGGGTGTGGTCTTGCAAGAAAACCTGCTCTTCCGCGGCACGATTCGCGACAATATCTGCATGGCGCGCCCCGAAGCCAGCCTCGAAGAGGTGATGATCGCCACCAAGCTTGCCGGCGCCGAAGAGTTCATCCAGCGCCTGCCCAAGGGTCTGGATACGGCCGTCGAAGAAGGCGCCGCCAACCTCTCGGGCGGACAGCGTCAGCGTCTGGCCATCGCCCGCGCCCTGATGAGCGCGCCGCGCATCCTGGTCTTTGATGAGGCGACCTCGGCGCTTGACCCCGAATCAGAGGCCGTGGTGAACCGCAACTTGGCCGCGATTGCCAAGGGGCGGACGGTGATTGTGGTCTCGCACCGCCTGTCGTCCCTGGTGCGCGCCGATGCAATTCTGGTGCTGGACCAGGGTCGCGTGGTCGACATGGCGCCCCATGCGACGCTGCTGGACCGGTGTGAGATCTACCGCCATCTTTGGGCGCAACAGACCGAGCATCTGACATGAAGATCGACCGCTCAACCCTTGATTTTCAACCCGATCTCGTGGCGCTGGTGGCAGAGCCGCCGCCCTTTGTGCTGCGGCTTTGGCCCTATCTCGCGGCGGGGCTTTTCGTGGCCCTTGTCACGGTCGCCTCCCTGGTGCGGCTGGATATCGTGGTGACGGGACAGGGGCGATTGGCTGCTGATGTGCCCCCCACGATCCTGGCGCCGATGTCGCGGGCCGTGCTGCGCGAACTTCTGGTGCGGCCCGGGGATCAGGTCGTGGCCGGTCAGGTGCTGGCGCGGCTTGATGCGACCTTGCCCGCAGCCGACCTCGCCGCCTTGCGCGCCCAGACCGAGGCCTTGCGCGCCACTGCCGCCCGACTGCAGGCCGACCTGGATGGCGCGACCTTGGCGGCCGCCACTCCGGCGCTTGGGCGTGAGGCTTTGGTTCAGGCCGAGGAGAACGCCCTTTCCCAGGCCCGCCGGGATGAAGCGCTGGCGGTGCGCGCGGCCGCCCGTGACGCATTGGCGGCCGAAAGGCTCGCAGGCCCCGGTCTGGCGCAACGTCTTGATATCACACGCGAAGTCGAGGCGATGCGCAACGAATTGGCCGCCCGCCAAACCGGCTCGCGCCTCGCGCAACTGCAGGCAGAGGCGGACCGGATCGCCAGCGAAGAAGCGCTTGCCGCCCATGAGGCGCGGCTCAAGGAGCTGACCGCGCGCCTGGCCGCGGCCGAGGCGGGCTTGGCCGCCTTCGATTCCGATGCGCGTCGGTCCGATCTGCAGGACCTCGCCGATATTTCCCCCCGGCTTGCCGCCGCCGAAGAGGCGCTGTCCAAGGCCGAGCGCCTGGCCGATCTGACCGCGCTGACCGCGCCAGGTCCCGGCACGGTGGTCGCCGTGGCCGAGGGTGGGCCCGGTTCCAGCCTGGCCGAGGGCGCGATGGTCGTCGTGCTTGTGCCCTCGGACGTGCCGCTGGTGGCCGAAGTCACCATCCGCAGCGCCGATGCGGGCAGCGCGGCTGTGGGCGATCCGGTCGACGTCAAAATCGACGCCTTTCCCTGGCGTCGCCATGGCAGCCTGACGGGGCAACTGCTTGATATCTCTTCCGCTTCCTTTACGCCCGAGGGCGGAGGAGAGGCGCGCCATACCGCCAGGGTCGCCCTGTCGGGTGATTTGACCAATCTTGCCCCCGGTGCCGGACTTCTGCCCGGCATGACGCTGACGGCCGATGTGAAGACCGGCACGCGCAGCCTGCTTGACTACTTCCTTGACCCCCTCATGCGCGGCCTGAACGAGGCTTTGCGCGAACCCTGATCCAGAAAGGACAGACCATGACCATTGCCAACCACCCCTCGCTGGCCACGGCCGAGCTTGTGACGCCGCTGACCCGCACCGTCCTGCATGTCGGCTGCGGCATGGCCGATCCGGCCAAATTGCCGGCGGCCTTCTTTCCGGCCGGCGAGTGGAGCGAGCTGCGCCTCGACATCGACCCCGGCGTGGCGCCCGATATCGTGGCCTCGATCACTGATATGGCGGTCGTGCCGACGGGCTCGGTTCAGGCGGTCTGGTCGGCGCATAACCTGGAACATCTTTTCCCCCATGAGGTGCCCTTTGCCCTGGCCGAGTTCCACCGCGTTCTGGCGCCGGGCGGATTTGCCCTTGTGACCATGCCCGACCTGCAGCAGGTGGCGGCCCTGGTGGCCGAAGGCAGGCTGGAAGATGCCGCCTATATGTCCGCCATGGGTCCGATTTCGGCCATCGACATGCTATATGGCCATCGCGCCTCGATCGCGGCGGGCAATCATTTCATGGGCCATCGGGGTGGTTTCGTGGCGACCTCGCTGGCCAGCCACCTGGAACGTGCGGGTTTCCAAGCCGTCCGCGTGCAGCGCGACGGCCATTTTGCGCTTTGGGGGTCGGGTGTTAAGGTCTGACATCTGAAAAACCATGCGCCCTTCCGCATCTGTGCGGGAGGGCTTTGGCATGGTTTACTGCATCTTGCCGAAGTGACCTGTTCGCCGGGTCTCCTGCCTGGTGCATTTGCCTTGCAAGTGATTTTGCCTTGGGGCTTGCCAAAGGTGGCTGACCCGGGTTTTCTCCCAAGCTCCCAAGCTCCCAAGCTCCCAAGCTCCCAAGCTCCCAAGCTCCCAAGCTCCCAAGCTCCCAAGCTCCC
>NZ_JAPDGS010000008.1 GCF_025950525.1 Stagnihabitans lacustris
GGGCGATTTCGACTATGCCGAGGCTTTCGGCAAGCTGGATTATGCCGGGCTGAAGGCTGACCTGACCGCGCTGATGACGGACTCGCAGGACTGGTGGCCGGCGGATTGGGGCCATTACGGCGGCTTGATGATCCGCATGGCCTGGCACTCGGCCGGGACCTACCGGACCGCCGATGGTCGCGGCGGTGCGGGCAATGGGACGCAGCGCTTTGCGCCGCTGAACTCTTGGCCCGACAACGGCAACCTGGACAAGGCGCGCCGCCTTTTGTGGCCGATCAAGCAGAAATACGGCAATGCGATTTCCTGGGCCGATCTGATGATCCTGGCGGGCAATGTCGCGCTGGAGTCGATGGGCTTCAAGACCTTTGGCTTTGGCGGCGGGCGTGCGGACGTCTGGGCGCCAGAAGAGGACATCTATTGGGGTTCGGAAACCGAGTGGCTTGCCACCTCGGACAAGGCCAACAGCCGCTACAAGGGCGACCGTGAGCTTGCGAACCCCCTGGCCGCCGTCCAGATGGGCTTGATCTATGTGAACCCCGAAGGTCCGGACGGCCGTGCCGACCCCGTCGCCTCGGGCCGCGACATCCGCGAGACCTTTGCCCGGATGGCGATGAACGACGAAGAGACCGTGGCGCTGGTTGCGGGCGGCCACACCTTTGGCAAGGCGCATGGCGCCGGTGATCCGACGCTGGTGGGCGCAGAGCCCGAAGCCGCCGATCTGGAAGAACAAGGCCTTGGCTGGAAGAACGCCTTTGGCACCGGCAAAGGCATCCACACCACGACCTCGGGCATCGAAGGCGCCTGGAAGCCCAATCCGACGACTTGGGACATGGGCTATCTGCGCGTCCTGTTCCAATACGAATGGGAGCTGACCCATTCCCCCGCCGGTGCGCAAATCTGGCTGGCCAAGGATGTGGCCGAAGCCGACATGATCCCCGATGCGCATGATCCGTCGATCAAGCACCGTCCGATGATGACGACGGCGGATATGGCGATGCGCTTCGACCCGATCTATGGGCCGATCTCGCAGGCCTATGCCGCCGATCCGGCGAAGTTCGCCGATGCCTTTGCCCGCGCCTGGTTCAAGTTGACCCACCGCGACATGGGGCCCAAGGCGCTGTATCTGGGGCCCGAGGTTCCGGCCGAAACGCTGATCTGGCAGGACCCGATTTCCCCCGCGCCGGGCCCCCTGTCCGAGGCCGATATTGCGACGCTGAAGGCACAGGTCCTTGGGTCCGGTCTGACCGTGGCAGAGCTGGTGCGGACGGCCTGGGCTTCGGCCTCGACCTTCCGGGGTTCGGACAAGCGGGGCGGGGCGAATGGCGCCCGCATCCGTCTGGCGCCGCAAAAGGATTGGGCGGTCAACCGTCCGGCGGAACTGGCGCGCGTTCTGGCCAAGCTGGAAGAGATCAAGGCGGGCTTCGGCCACCGCGTCTCGATGGCCGATCTGATCGTGCTGGCGGGGTCGGCGGCGGTCGAACAGGCCTCGGGTCTGGCCGTGCCCTTCACCCCCGGTCGTGGCGATGCGACCGAGGCGCAGACCGACGCCGACAGCTTTGCCCCGATGGAGCCCGAGGCCGACGGCTTCCGCAACTGGATCAAGCCGGGCCTTGCGGCGCCTGCCGAAACCATGCTGGTTGACCGCGCTCAGCTGTTGAAGCTTTCGGCCCCCGAGATGACGGTTCTGGTCGGCGGCCTGCGCGCCCTTGGCGTGTCCGAAGGTGATGCCGGCGTTCTGACCCGGACCCCGGGCAAGCTGACGAACGACGTTTTCGTCAACCTTTTGTCGATGGAGACCGCGTGGAAGCCCGAGGGCGCGGCCTATGCCGCCCATGACCGCAAGACCGGCGCAAAGGTCTGGACCGGCACGCGTGTCGACCTGGTCTTCGGGTCGAATTCGATCCTGCGGGCCGTGGCCGAAGTCTATGCCCAGACCGACTCGCGCTTTGCGGCCGATTTCGTCAAGGCCTGGGTCAAGGTGATGGAGCTGGACCGCTTCGACCTGAAGTGATCGCGATGACATGACAAAACGGCCGTCCTTCGGGGCGGCCGTTTTGCTTTTCCCCGCACAGCGCTAGGCGTAAAGCCCCAAGGGTCGCGGGGTCAGGCCGGGGAATATCCCCGCGCTTACACCCATATGGGCCGACAGGATCTCGGCCAGGACATCGCGGTAATCGGTGGTCACGGCCAGGTCCGCGCCCTCTTCCAGCGCGTCATTGGCCAGGCCCGGCCAGCGGCCCAAAAGGCGCCCGCCGCGGGCTTGCGGCCCCAGCACCATCATCGCCCCCGCCCGCCCGTGATCCGTCCCGCCCGAGGCATTGGCCCGCAGCCGCCGCCCGAATTCGGATTGCACCACGACCGCCACATCCTGTTGCCGCGGCCCCAGATCGCGCCAAAAGGCCATCAGCGTGCGGCTCAGCGTCGAAAGCAACTCGCGGAAGGCGCCCGCCTGGTTCACATGCGTGTCCCAGCCGCCGAAATCCAGCGTGGCAATCCGCAGCCCCATATCCGCCTTGATCGCCTGGGCCACGGTCTGCAGCGGCTGGGTCAAGGCGGTCTCGGGCCAGTCAACGCCCGGCACATAGGGCCGCATCCCGCTGCCGTCTTGCCAGAACCGGTCCTGCAGCGCCTGGCTAAGCGTCAAAAGCTGGGTGATCGGCGCCGACAGGGGTCCGTGGTCGCCAAAGCCCTCGGCCAGCCGGGCCCGCAGCGCCGGGGCCAGCCAGTGACCCGGCGCCAGCATCAGTTCGGACAGGTCGGGGGCGACGGCGGTATGGGCGCCGCGCAGGCTTTCGGGCGCCTGGGTGCCCACGGCCAGCGCCGGCAAGGGCCCCCCGGCCTTCAGTGCGGCCAACGACCGCCCCAGCCAGCCGCCATCCCCCGCCGCCCGCTCGATCCGCGCTTCGGCGTCGAAATGGCTGCGGGTCGCCTCGGTCAGGCCGGTGGCGTGCAGGATCGACAGATCGCCCGCGTGAAACAGGTCCGCCAGCTCTCCGGCGGCCGGATGCAGGCGGAAATCCACATCGGCCAGGGCATCGGTCAGCTTGTGGCCCGCATCCTCGCCCTTGCGCAACACGCGCAGGAATTCAGGCCGGGCGGTGATGTAATCGGCATCGGCCGTGGGGGCGACCAACGAGAGGCTATCGGCCCCACCGCGCAGAAAGATGACGACAAGGATGGGATCGGCCATGGCTTACCTTTACCGGAACAGAAACGCGGGCGTCAGGGCCGCAAAGGCCACGGCCAGGGCAGAGGCATCGTGGCGCGCGGTTGCGTCCTCGGGCATCGGATCGCCGGGGCTGGCCCCGATGGCCGCAAACAGCGCGCCGAAGTCGTCGGGCACGCCAAAGGCCGCCGCCCAATGTGCGGCCAACGCGCCCAACGTCGCAACCTCCGGCACCGTCAGCCGCGTCTGGGTCACGCCAAACCAGTCGTCATGCCCGGTCAGCGCATAATCAACCAGCCGCAACAGGGTGGTCGAGCTTTGCCAGTCCTCGGCCCGATCCGGATGGCCGGTGGGGGGCGGAAAGCTGTGCTGTTGCCAACCGGCGCGTGCCAATTGCCAGTGATAGTCGTTTTCGACGCCCGTCACCTCGGCCCCGGTCGCGCGATACAGCGCCGCCATGAACTCGAACGGGCGGCGCAGTTTGGTCGCCGGCGCCGCAAAGGCCGGGTCCGCCACCAGTGCGCGGATCACCTGAGCCATCTGGTCGGGCGCATCGACGGCGGCCAGGAACACGCCCGCCAGCCGGTCGATCAACCCCGCCTCGGGATCATCCGCCAAAAGCCTGCGGGCGAGTTTGGTGCAGATGAAGCGCGCCGTGCCGGGATGGCGGGCCAACAGGTCCAGCACATCTTCGGCATCGGCCATATCGGCGCGGTTGGGCGGGAATTCGACGCCAAGGATGCGCTTTTGATAGGGGTCGTGCCAGGCGGCGGCATAGTGGAAGGCGCCGGTCCGGGGCGCCTCGACCCCTTCGGCGATATAGCGGCCATCGCCCATGGTCCAGCCGGTGAAGGCGCGGGCGACCTCATAGACATCTTCGTCGATATAGCCCACCGCGACGCCATTTTCCTGCGGCACCTCGTGCCAGCGGGCGTAACGGTCGTTCAGGTAGTTGCCGGCGCCCAAAGTATGCAGCTCCAGCAGCTCGCGGGCGAAGTTTTCATTGGCGGGGCTGGCGCGGCTGTCGGCATTGTTCAGGTAACACAGCATCGACCCCGACCGCGCCACCGCCCCCAACAGGTCGCGGAAGTTGCCCAAGGCGCGCGCGCGCAGGGCGGCATCATGGGCGGGGAAATAGACCGCCGTGAACTCGTCCTTTTGCGCATGAACGTTGAAATGGTCGTGCCAGAACTGGGTCATCACCTCGCGCAGTTGCGCCGGAGAATGGACGGCGCGGATCAGGGCGGCGGCTATGACCTCATCCGCCGGGCGCACGCGTTCGGCGAATTCCATCGGCTTGGTCCAGTCGATCAGCGGCAACACGGCCTCGGGCGGGGCACTCAGCCAGGTCAGCGGCCGCAGCTCGTCCATCGCGGGCCAGGTGCCGCCCTCGCCATCCTCGCCGGCCTCATAGACCATATGCAGCCGGGCCGCGGTCAGCCGCGCTGCCATCGCGTCGGGAAGGGCGATCTGTTCCTCCAGCCAGGCTTGCGGGCCCAGGTCGGAGAACCGCGCGCGGGCTTCGGGGGTGGCGCCAAAGGTCAGGCGGTTCAGCCAAAGGTCCGATATCGCGGGCGCGGGGGCCGAGGCGCGCAGGACAGAGGGCGCCAAGGCTGCGGCAAGAGCCTGGATCAAAAAGGCGCGGCGGGTGGGCATCAGTCGACCTCCGGTTGCAGAGCCAGCCTAGCAGCATCGCCCTGTCGCGCCAAAGGCTTGGCGGATCACGCTGGCCGATATCCGCCGACGGTTCGCCCGACGGTTGGCCCGACGCCCAACCCGACGCCTAGCCCGGCGGCTGTTCGGCGATCCGCGCCAAAAGCGTCATCAGTTGATCCCGCTCTTTCGCGCTCAGGCCCCGCAGCGTCTGGGCCGTCACCTCTGCCGCCGCCGCCATCTTGGCCGCGACGAAGTCCGCGCCCTCGGGCGTCAACGAGACCTCAAGCCGCCGCAGGTCATTGGTGGACGCCTGGGTCTGCACCAACCCGCGCTTGCGCAACCGCGTCACGACCCCGTTCGTCGTCGCCGCATCCATCGCCACAAGGCGGCCCAGGTGGTTCTGGCTGACCATCCCCAACTCGTGCAGCTTGACCAGAGTGGCCAGTTGCGTCGGCGTCACATCGGGGATCGTGGCCGCAAAGATCTCCAGGTGGCGCTGGTTGGCCAGGCGCAGGCGAAAGCCGATCTGGTCTTCCAGAACATAGGCGTCAGGCTCTTGCGACATGGGGGTCTCCGGCGGTTTGCGAACACCTGTCACGGAATGGGCGGAAGGTCCATAAGGGTGGCCTGCAAGGCGGGTTCCGAGAGGTCGCCACCAACATACCAGGTCAGCGTGTCATAAAGCCCCAGGAAAGAGCCCGCGGCCCTTGTGGTCAGGGCCTGGGCCTGCGCCTCGGTCAGGTTCAGGCAGGCCATCAGGGCCGCTTGCACCTGAGCCGCGCGCACGGGATGGGCCAAAAGCACATCGGCGGGCGTCGTGGTTGCCAGCGGCGGCAGGGGCGCGGGCATGGGCTGGCAGTCCAGCGGGGCGGTCTGGCGGATGTCGCGCGACGAGGCCGCGGCCTCGACCACAAAGCCCCGGTCGCGCAGGACAAAGCGGTCCTCAGTGGGGTCGAAATGGCTGAAGTCGCGGGCGGTCAGGGCAAAGGACAGGGTGGCGCTTGCGCCGGGCGCAAGGTGGACCTTGGCAAAGGCCTTCAGCTCGCGGAGCGGGCGGGGCAGGGCGGGGGCAAGCGGGCGGATATAGATCTGCACGACCTCGGCGCCGGGGCGGGGGCCGGTGTTGGTCACGGTGACAGTGGCGGTCAGCGTCCCCCCCGGCGCAATCGACGGCGCCGACAGATGCAGCGCGTCATAGCGGAACTGCGTATAGCTGAGCCCATGGCCAAAAGGATAGCGCACCGCCATGCCGCGCCGGTCATAACCGCGGTAGCCGACGAAAATCCCCTCGGAATAGGCGTGGTGCCCGTTTTGCGGCGGATAGGACAGGATGCCGGGGATATCGCCCATCGCCAGCGGAAAGGTCGTCGTCAGCTTGCCCGAGGGATTGACCGCGCCACACAGCACCGCGGTCAGGGCATGACCAAAGCCCTGGCCCGCATAAAAGCCGCACAGGATCGCCGCGACATCTTCGGCAAAGGGCAGTTCGACTGCATCGGGGCAGGTCAGGGCGACGATGACCTTGTGGCCCGCATCGGCAAGGGCCTGGATCAGCGCGGCCTGACCTGGGGCAAGATCCAGGTTGGCGCGGTCTGTGCCCTCTCCGGCGCCCTTATCTGCGGTGGCGGGGGCATGGCTGGCCAGGATCAGGACGGCGTCATGGGTGGTGGCCGCCGTCAGGGCTGCTGGCAGGGCCTCGGGACCAAAGGGCAGATGGGTGACACGGTAGACCCTGGCCAAATGATCCAGCGGCAGGTCAAGGCGGCTGGGCCGGGTCGAGGCAGAGCCCGAGCCCTGGATCACTGGCACCGCCGCGCCCACCACCAAAAGCCGGCAGGGCGCCAGAGGAAGCGTGCCGTCGTTCTTCAGCAGGACCAGCGACTGGGCCGCGATTTCACGGGCCAGGGCGTGATGGGCCTTTAGGTCGGGCGGCTGGGCCGGGCCTTGTGTGGTGGCGCGGGTCACAAGCCGCGCCATGCGGGCGACGGCCTGATCCAGCGCCGCCTGGGGGACCGTGCCATCCCGCAGCGCCGTGACCAGCCGGGCCTGACGCGGCGCGCTTTCGGGCATGTCCAGATCGGTCCCCGCCACCAGCGCCGCCGCGCGGTCCTGCACCGCGTGCCAATCCGAGATCACCAGCCCCTGATAGCCCCATTCCCCCCGCAGAACCTGCGTCAAAAGCCAGGGGTTCTGGGTGCAATGCACCCCGTTCAGCGGGTTATAGGCCGCCATCACCGTCCAGGGATCGGCCTTTACCGCCCGTTCGAACCCCGCCAGATAGATCTCCCGCAAGGCCCGCATGTCGACATCAGAGCTTGTCGTTGTCCGCGCAATCTCTGAATTGTTGCAAGCGAAATGTTTCAGGCTGGCGCCGACGCCCTGATCTTGCAGCCCGGTGATCATGGCGGCGGCAAGCTCTCCGGCGAGGACGGGATCTTCGGAAGGGTATTCAAAGGCCCGCCCGGCCAAGGGCGTGCGGCGGATGTTGATGCCGGGGCCCAAAAGCAGATGCACCCCCAGCGCTCGCGCCTCACGGCCCAGGGCCTCTCCCATGCGGCGGGCCAGGTCGCGGTCCCAGGAACAGGCCGACAGGTTGGCATTGGGAAAGCAGGTCGCGGGGGCGGTGTCGCCGAACATCCCCTCGCCGCGGGTGATGTCCAGGAAAGCGGCCAGGGAATTGCCGCCCTGTATCTGATTGGTCGAATAGCGGACCCCATAGGCGCCGTCCGTCATCACAAGGCCCGGCAGGTCGCCAAGCGCCCGACTGCGCCACAGGCCCAGCCCGTTCAGGAAGGCAACCTTGTCCTCCAGCGAGGGGTCGGGCGTCAGGCCCATGTCCGCAAGATCTCTGACGTCGGGGCCAAAGTCACCTGTTGGGGCAGGCGGCGCGCCAGCAGGTCCAGGATGGCGTGATGGGCGGCCATGTCGGAAGATGTCACCGCATCCACCGCCACCACGACCCGCAAGCCAAGGTCGACCGCGCCCAACAGGGTGGCCAGGACGCAGGCATCGGTTTCGGCGCCCGACAGGATCAGGGTGTCGACCTCGGGCGGCAGGATCAGGGCGGGAAAGGCGGAATAGGTCGTCTTGTCCACCACCGCCCCCAGACCGCGCAGCGCGGGAACCAGGTTCAGGATATCCAGGTCCAGCCCCGTGACCTGCGGCCAGGCGGCATAAAGCGCCTGCCACTGGCCCCGCGCGGCATCCGGCGTTGCGGGGGTCACAAAGCGGGTAAAGATCGTCTGATGCGCTTGGGTCAGCCGCAGGACATTGGGCAGGATGGAGGCGATGCCCGGGACATGCCAACCGTGATCCTCGGCGAAAAGCCTTTGCAGGTCGATGGCCAGGTGGCGTGTGCGCTTTTTCATGCCTTTACCGTCATCAGGGCCCCACACCATCAAGGCCCCCCGTCATTCCGCCACCGGGATGGCATGTTCGGGCGACCATCCAAGCGTTATGGTTGCGCCCTGCGCCAGGATCGTCCCGTCGCGGTTGGCCTGGAACAGCTTCAGCCTTGTGCCGTCCAGGGTCTCCAGCAAATAGGACAGCACGGGGCCGGCATAGATCACCGTCACGATGCGGGCGGTCAGGCGGTTGGGGGCGGTCGTGCTGACCTGTAGCTTTTCGGGACGGATGGCCAGCGTTGCCTTGGCCCCCGGGGCGGGCAGGGGATGGGCGCTTTGCACCAATGTCCCATCGGCCAGCCTGACACCGCCCTGTTCCACCGTCCCGGTCAGAAAGTTGGAATCGCCCAGGAATTCGGCGGCAAAGCGGGTCTGGGGGCGTTCGTAGATCTCGGCCGGCTTGCCCGATTGCACGATCCGCCCGCGGTCCAGGATGGCGATGCGGTCCGACAGCGTCAGCGCCTCTTCCTGGTCATGGGTGACAAAGATCGTGGTCAGGCCGGTCTCCCTCTGGATGCGCAAAAGCTCGACCTGCATGTCCTGACGCAGGCGGCGGTCCAGCGCAGAGAGGGGCTCATCCAGCAGCAGGACCGAGGGCTTGATGACCAAGGCGCGGGCCAGGGCCACCCGCTGTTGCTGGCCGCCCGACAGCTCCTTGGGGCTTCGGGCGCCAAAGCCCGTCAGCCGCACCATCTCCAGCGCCTGATCGACCAGGGCGCGGGCCTCGGCGCCCCGGATGCCGCGCCGCTCCAGCCCGAAGGCGATGTTGCGCGCCACCGACATATGCGGAAACAGCGCGTAGCTTTGAAACATCATCCCGATGTTGCGGCCCCAGACCGGGACCGCGGTCACATCCCGCGTGCCGATCGTCACCGCGCCCCGATCCGGCGTCACAAACCCCGCCACGATGCGCAACAGCGTGGTCTTGCCCGACCCCGAAGGCCCCAGCAGACTGGTGAAACTGCCCGGCGCGAACTGGGTGGTGATGTCATGCAGCACCGGCACCGGGCCGAAGGATTTCGCGATGGATCGGATATGGACTTCGGTCACTTGGACGCTCCGGGGGACTGGGGGCGGGCAAAGCGGGCAAAGATCAGGATGACGCTCATCGAGCCCAGCAGCAACAGGGTCGAGATGGCGTTGATCTCGGGGGTAAAGCCCTTGCGGATCGCGGAATAGATCTGCACCGGCAGGGTGACATAGCCGGGCGAGGACAGGAAGTAAGACACGACGAACTGATCCAGCGACACGGCAAAGGCAAAGAGCGCCGCCCCCAGGATCGAGGGGAACAACAGCGGCAGCGTCACGGCGAAAAACGCATGGACAGGGGTTGAGCCCAGCGACATCGCGGCCTCTTCCAGGTCGGTGCGGATGGTTTTCAACCCGGTGCCGACGACCAGAACGACGTAAGGCACCGCCAGCGCGACATGGCCGATCACCAAGGCGTGCATCCCCCGCCCGATCCCGGTCCAAAAGAAAAAGATCAGCATCGCCGTCCCGGTGATCAGCCAGGGGATCGCGATGGGCGGCAACAGCAGCAGTTGCAACAGGCTGCGCCCGCGAAAGCTGTGGCGGTTCAGCGCCAAGGCCGCCAGCGTGCCCAAAGTCGTCGCCACCAGGGCCGTGATCACGCCCAGCACAATGGAGTTGAACCCGGCCGTCAACAGCCCTTCATTGCCCATCAGATCGCCATACCAGCGCGTCGAGAACTGAAACGGCAGCTGATACAAGGGCGAGGCATTGAAGCCCATCGCCATCAGCACCAGGATCGGCGTGTAAAGAAAGACCAGAACCGCGCCGAGGAAGATGTGACCCAGCCTCATGCCGCGGCCCCCCGTTTCAATACGCCGGAAAAGGTGGCGAAGATCGCCAGCACGACGGCCAGCAGGGTGAAGGACAAGGACGCCCCCAAGGGCCAGTTGAAGGCTTGGGTGAACTGGTCCTCGATCACCGTGCCCAGCGTCATGCCGACCTTGCCGCCCAGGATGCGCGGCTCCATGAAGGACCCGATCACCGGGACAAAGGTCAGCACCGCGCCAGAGATCAGCCCGGGGGCCGCCAGCGGGATCAGGATGCGGGTCAGCACCGTCCCCCACCGCGCGCCCAGGCTTTGCGCGGCCTCGATCACGGCGTCGTCAATGGTGATCAGCGCGATGTAACAGGTCAGGATCATATAGGGCAGATAGCCATGCACCAGGCCCAGCACGATGGCGGGGCGAGAGTACAGAAAGCTGATCGACCCATCGCCCACCAGATGCCACAGACTGTCCAGAAAGCCGTTCTCGCGCAGGACCATGGTCCAGGAAAACACCCGCACCAGACCATTGGTCCAAAAGGGCAGCAGGATCAGGACAAGCAGCGTCTCGCGCTGGCGGCCTGCCGTGCAGCGCACCAGGGCCAGGGCCGCAAAGAAACCCAGGACCGCACAGATCAGCGTGGTCCAGAACCCCATGACCAGGGTGTTCCAGGCGATGCGGACCAGATAGCCCTGGTCGATAAAGGCGCGGTAATGGCGCAGGGTGAACTCCACCGGCGCTTGGCCCATCGGCGTTTTGTTCAAGAAGGAAAAGACGAACATCGTCGCCAGGGGCAGAAAGACCGCCAGCGTCAGCCAGGCATAGGCCGGAAGCAGCAGCGCGGTGGTCGCAGCCCATCCCGGGATCTTGCGCGGGCTGTGGGGCCCGCGCAGGTCGTGCAGTCCGGTGCCCGGGCTTTGCGGCCCGGGCAAGGGGCTTGCCTCATTCGGCATAGAAGGCCTTGACCTCTTCCCAGGCGGCGTTGAAGGCCTCGCGGCGTTCGTCGGGCATGGCGGACATGACGTTCTTGGAGACCATGTAGTCCGGCTTGTGCACCTGGGCCGACAGGTCATCGGCGGGCAGGGCGGCCAGGGCCTGCGCATTGGCCGAAGCCGGCGCGCCGACCTTGGTGGCCCATTCCACATAGAACTTCGGGTCGATCATCCAGTTGATGAAGGCCGCAGCGCCCTCGGGGTTGGGCGCACCCGCCGCCACCGCCAGCCCGTCGACCCAGACCACCGCGCCCTCGGCGGGCACGACGAAATCCACCGGCAGCCCGGCATTGCGCCGCGACCGGACCGAACCGCCCGACCAGAACATCGACACGTCGAACTCACCGGCGGCAAAGCTCTTGTTCCACTGATCCTCCGAGGACCACAGCAGTTTGATATTCGGCTTCAGCGCCTTGAGCGCCTCTTTGACCGCCTCCATGTCGGCGGGATCGTTCAGGTCCTGCCCCGTGGTCAGCGCGCCCAGGGCGACCGCGATCATCGCGTCGTCGTTCATCGCAAAGCGGCCCGCATAGGCCGGTGCGGCCAGGTCCTTGTAGGAGGCCGGTTTCGCCACCCCCTCGCGCACCGCAATCGAGGTCATGCCCCAAACCCATGGCACCGCAAAGCCCTTGCCGTCGATGGCGAAATTCGGGTTGGTCAACAGGTCGGCCGAGATATTGGCCGCATTGGGGATCGTCGCCAGATCGGCCGGCACGATCAGCCCTTCCATGGCCGCGGTGGACACCCGCGCCGAATTCAAAAGCACCACGTCATAGGCGCCCGGATTGGTGCGCAGCTTGGTCAGCGTCTCGGCCTCGGAAGAGAAGTAGTCGTGGACGACCTCGATCCCGGTGGCTGTGGCAAAGGCCTCCAGCGACCAGGCCTCGTCGGTGCCATAGCCTTGCCAGTTCAGCACGGTGATCTTGCCACCCGCAGCCCGTGCGGGCAGGCCAGCAGCCCCCGCAGCCCCCGCAGCCATGGCCGCCGCCAGAACCCGCATCGTGTCGCGCCGTGAAATCCTCGTCATCTTTTCCTCCGTTAACCATGAGTGAAGGGTGGGCCATCTTGGCAGACGGCATAGCTTCCCGGGTCCGAAGATGCCACATGGCAACTGTCGGTTGAGCGCGGGACCAGGCCTCGGCCCCAGGCGCGAACCCCGGGCCGGTGATGCGATTGTTCGGACGGCGCCAAGGCGCAAGACCCCCGCGGAACCCCCGCAAAAGCCCAAGTCAAAGCGGTTTCGTCACCCTGTCAGCGCCGATTTCAGTTCAGCGATATTTGTTGGTATACATACTATTATTTTCCCGACCCGCCCTGTCAAACTGTTTCTTTCCCGGGGCCGGGCTTTCTGGTCCAAGGCGAAAAATCAGGAAAACCAAAGGTCGAATTGGCCGCCTTCTGCGCCGGTCAGGTCAAAGATCAGCCCGCCCGGAATGGGCCGAGTCCGAATCACCTCTCCGTTCCAAAGCGCCAGAACCGGCATATCGTCGCGCCAAAGCGTCACCTGACCCAAGGTCATCGCCCGGGCCGAGATGCGGTCGGGGCGCAAGATCACCTGCTCCAGCCGGGCCGAGGTCGCAAGGATCGGCTGGTCGTTCAGCGTCACGGTCAAAGTCAGCGCGTCGCAATCGACCCCCATCCGCCCCCAGGGCGAGACCAGGGGCCCGATCCGCCGCTCCGCACCCGGCCGCAGGATCAGCCCGCGCCAGGGGTCGAAGTCCACCGTCTCGCCCAGGTCGATCAAGGGCAAAAGCCCGGCCCAGATATAGAACGGATCGGTGTCGCCCTGATCCATCGCCGCGCCGGTCGTGGCGCTGTAGTTTTCGGCTGCGATCCGGTCGCCCTGCCAGTTCTTCAGGAACAGCGCCCGCGACATGGTGGCAAGGGGGGCGGTGTCCTGGCCCGCCCGGCGCAGGCCCAGCCAGACGAGGTAATTCACATTGGGCCAGATGCGGCCGCGCCAATAGACATTCTCGGCAAAGGCCGGATCGTCGCGCGTGGCATTGGGAAGCCCCCAGTCGCCGCCAAAGGTCGCGGGATCGGCCAGATGCCGCATTAGATGGGCGGTTTGCGCGGCATCGGCGGCCCCACACAGCAGCGGATAAAAGCTGGTGGGCGACAGCGACCGCACAAAGCCGCCCTGCCTTTGCCGGTTGGCAAAGATCTGGCGGTCGGCATCCCACAGCCTGTCGCGGATCAGGGCGCGGTGGCTTGCGGCAAGGGCTGCGAACTCTGCGGCCTCGGCCGCGCGCCCCAGGGCGCCGGCCATCAGCGCCAGCATCTCGGCATCCAGGCAGACGGCGCAATTCAGCCCCAGGTCCCAGGTCGACAGGCTGCGGGTGTCGGCGTCATAGACCGCCTCGTCATGGGTGGCGGAATTGTCCATCCCCGTCTCGTTTCGCGCACCAAAGGCGGTGCCCTTGTAAAGCGCCTCGCCGACGTCCGATGTCCCGCAAGAGATCAGACCGTCATGGCCGCGCATCGCCCGCCACCAGCGCTGATTGCGGGCCATCGTGTCAAAGCATTGCTTTAGCACAGAAATCTCGTGGCTGCGCTGGAACAGGTTCCAGGCGATCAGGCTGCCCAGGGGCGGCTGGCTGCGGTCGACCCAGGTGTCACGCGAGGTCGCGATACAGGCAAAGTTGCCCTGCGGCGTGGCATGAGACAGCGCCACGGCCAGGTTTTCGCGCGCAAGGCCCAGGTCCAGCACCCCGGCCAGAAGTGCGGCATAGGTCTGGTCATTGTGCCAGACCGCCCAGGTCCCCAGGTTCCAGATCCGCGTCACCGCAGTAAAGGGGCGGGCGTTGACCCCGTCCCAGATCGTGTTCCAGCCGACAATGTCGCGGATGGCGTCATAAGAGACATCGCCCGCAGCCGCCGGAGGCCCCGGCACCAAAGCCGCGCGGGCGCCCGCAAGCGCCAAGTCACGGCTGTCGGCCACCGCCGCAGCCCAGGCCCCGGCGCGCGACATCTCCAGGTTGAAACGCAGCGCCAGAAGCGGCGCGGCCTCGGCCCGGCTGTCGCGGTGGAAATAGCCATGCGCGGCGTAGTCCTGACACAAGGCGTTCAGGTCGGCATGGCCCGTCACCTGCACCGGCGCCTGATCCGTCACCAAAGCCACCCAGCGGTCGCCAAAGCGCACCAGGGCCGCGCCGTCCTGCCATGTGACCTCGTGGCGCTCTTCGGTATGCAAGGCCAGCGTCACCCAGAACCGCAGCCCCCATTCCAGCGGCTGACCCTCCCACGATCCCCGCACCGCAAAAGGCCCCGGCTTGGTCGTGCGGAAATCCACAAGCGTGCCGCCGTGTTCGGCCTGCCATTCGATCAGCGACCCGTCCAGCGCATGACGCCCCAGCCGCATCTTGTCCGACCGCGGCGCCATCAGCGCACAGTTGCGCGTCCGCGAGGAATACAGAACCGGCGTCACCCGCAGGCCCAGGGGCAGAAAGACCATCTCGCCCGGCAGGTCCGACCACGAATTCCAGGCGCGCTCTTGCGGGATCGTCAGATGTTTCAGCATGGGTCCTCCTGGGGCCAGCAAAGCACAGAGGCTCAGTGACCGCCACCCTCAGAGGGGGCGGGTTGGCGCAGGACCTTGGGGATGCGCCAGGCGGGCGGGGTGTTGCGGCTGCGGTGGCTGCGGATCACGCCGTCGATCACCGTCATGCCGACGCCGGGCAGGTTGCCGAATTGCACCGAGTCCAGGATCGTCTTGCCCGGCGTGTGCTGCGCCTGATCCATCAGCACGAAGTCGGCGCAATAGCCCTTCTCGATCATCCCCGTGTCAAGGCCGCGTTGTCGCGCCGTGTTGCCGGTGCCAAAGCAAAAGGCGATCTCGGCGGGCACATTGCCCAGACTGGACAGCATGGCGATCATCCGCAAGATGCCCAGCGGCTGCACGCCCGACCCCGCAGGCCCATCGGTGCCCAAAAGGATGCGGTCCAACTCTCCCAACTCGCGCGCGGTGTTCAGCGTCAAGAGCGCCGCGCGTTCGTTGCCGTTGTGGACAATTTCCAGCCCCATCTTGCAGCTTTCGCACAGGCAGATGATCTGGTCATCCGGAAGCGCCGAATGGCCGCCGTTCACATGGCCGATGATATCCGCCCCCGTCTCCAGCACCATGGCGGCGTCGATCAGGCCAGACCCGGGGATCGACGGCCCCCCGGTGTGGATCGTGCTTTGGATGCCGTATTTGCGCGCCCAATCCACCATCTGCCGCGCGGTCTTGCCGTCCTTGACGGTGCCGAGGCCGACCTCTCCCAGCAGTTTGACCCCGGCGGCGGCCAGGTCGCGGAAATCCTCTTCGACCATGCCATGTTCGATGATCGGCGCGCCCGCCATGACCTTGACGCCGGAGGGGCGGAAATTCTCATACCAACGCTGCGCCGCAATCGCCATGGCCTTGAGGCCGACAATATCGCGCGGACGGCCGGGCATGTGGACCTCTCCGGCGGAAATCAGCGTGGTGACACCGCCATGCAGCGTCGAGTCGATCCAGTTCAGCTGGTTTTGCCGCGGGGTGTAATCGCCCACGACCGGATGGATATGGCTGTCGATCAGCCCTGGCGCCAGCGTGGCGCCCATGGCGTCGATCTCGGTCGTGGCGCCCTCGGTGTCCAGATCGGCGGCACGGCCCCAGGCGGTGATCTTGCCATCCATCGCGATCAGGCAATCGGCGTCCAGGATCGGCGCCTCCATCCGCCCCGAAAGCATCAGGCCCACGTTGCGGATCACCAGTTTTGCGGGCTGTGACATTGGGGCTCTCCGGCGGTGTTAATGGGGGGTGGTTCATTAGTAGGCTAACATCTTGTTGCAAGGGATCAAGTTTTTCCTGCGCCCGATTTTTGGGCCGGGTTTGGGGCAAATTCCCGGCCTGTCGTGGATAGCATTTGACAGAATCCCCCGCTGGGTTTCTATTTGCATACGAACAAATTGCGGGATGCGGCGATGACCTGTCTGCAAGTGACCAAACTGCAAGACGCGCTACAGGCGCTGGCGGGGGGCGGTGTCACCGTCATCGCGGGCGGCACGGATTGGTTCCCGGCGCAGGGCGACCGTCCGATCCGGGGCGGCCTGCTGGACATCACGGGGTTAGGGGCGCTGTCGGGCATCTCGCGTCAGGGGACGGAGTGGCGGATCGGCGCCACGACGACCTGGAGCGCGCTTGCCGCGGCCAACCTTCCGCCGGGGTTCGACGGGCTGCGTGCTGCGGCGCGGCAGGTGGGGTCCGTGCAGGTGCAAAACGCCGGGACCATCGCGGGCAATATCTGCAACGCCTCGCCCGCCGCCGATGGGGTGCCGCCGCTTTTGGCGCTTTTGGCGCGGGTCGAACTGGCCTCGGTCCGCGGCACAAGGCATCTGGCCCTGGCCGATTTTCTGCTGGGCCCGCGCCGCACGGCCCGCGCCCCGGACGAGCTGGTGACGGCGCTGATCCTGCCCGATCCGGGGGCTGCGGTTTCGGGTTTCGCCAAGCTGGGGGCGCGGCGCTATCTGGTGATCTCGATTGCCATGGTGGCGGCGAACCTGACGCTGCATCAGGGCCGCATCACCGCGGCGCGCATCGCGGTCGGCGCCTGTGCGCCGGTGGCCATGCGGTTGCCCGCCTGGGAGGCGGCCTTGGAGGGGCATCCCCTGTCGCAGCCCCTGCCGGTGCCTGACCTGCAGACCCTTGCCCCGTTGACCGATGTGCGCGCCACGGCCGCGTATCGGCGTGCCGCGGTGGCGACGCTGTTGACCGACCTTGTGACCGACCTGATCGCGAAAGGCGCAAGCTGATGGACTTCATCCTGAACGGCGCCCCGGTCTCTGCCGATCCCACCCCGGGCGAGCGTCTGTCGCAGACTCTGCGCGACCGGCTGTCGGCGTCAGAGGTCAAGGTGGGCTGCAATGCGGGCGATTGCGGCGCCTGCACGGTGCTGGTCGATGGCCTGCCGGTTTGCGCCTGCATCACCCCGGCCCATCAGGCGCGGGGCAAGCGGGTCGACACGGTCAAGGGCCTGCTGCAAACGCCCGAGGGGCAAAGGCTGGTGGCCAGCTTTCAGGCGCATCAGGCGGCGCAATGCGGCATCTGCACGCCGGGGATGATGGTGGCGGCGGTGGCGCTGCTGCGTGCCGTGCCCGCGCCCTCTGTGGTTCAGGTGCAGGACGCTTTGGGCGGGGTGCTGTGCCGCTGCACCGGGTATCGCAAGATCATCGACGCGGTGATGGATGCCACGCCCGCGGCCATCGCGCCGGGTGGTGTCGGCACCGCCATGGCGCGGCTGGACGGGCTGGCCAAGATCACCGGCGCCGAGGCCTATGGCGACGACGTGGCCCCCTTGGGCGCCTGGGTCGTCAAGGTCATCCGGTCGCCCCATGCGCGGGCGGACTTTGCCTTTGGCGACCTGCAGGCGGTGGCGGCTCTGGGCCTGACCGTCCTGACCGCCGCCGATGTGCCCGGCCGCAACGCCTTTGGCGTCATCCCGGCCTATGTCGACCAACCGATCTTTGCCCAACGTCAGACCCGCTTTCGCGGCGAGGCCGTGGCCGCCATCGTCGGTGAGGCCGCCGTGGTCGCGGCCTTTGACCCCGAAGATTTCCCGGTGGACTGGACGCCCTTGCCCGCCCTGACCTCTCCGGCCGAGGCTTTGGCGCCGGGCGCGCCCCTGGTCCATCCCGACCGCGCGGGCAATGTGATGTGCCGGGGTCGCGTGCGGCGCGGCGATGTGGCGGCGGCACTGGAAACCGCCGATATCGTGGTCGAGGGTCGCTTTCAGACCGGCTTTGTCGAACATGCCGCGATCGAGCCCGAGGCCGGTTTCGCGCAGCAGGTCGGCGGACGGCTGGAGATCCACGCCTGCACCCAGGCCCCCGGGATGGACTTGGAGTCGATGGCCGAGATCCTGGGGATGGACCGCGCCGATATCCGCATCGTGCCGACCGCGGTGGGCGGCGGTTTCGGCACCAAGCTGGACCTGTCGGTGCAACCCTATGTGGCATTGGCCGCGCTGAAGACCGGGCGGCCCTGTCGCATCACCTATTCCCGCAGCTGTTCCATGCAGTCGACGACCAAGCGCCACCCCTCGGCGATCCACATGCAGATCGGCGCGACCCGGGATGGCCAGCTGACCGCGATGCGCTTTGACGGCGATTTCGACACCGGCGCCTATGCCTCCTGGGGGCCGACCGTGGCCAACCGGGTGCCGGTCCATGCCTCGGGCCCCTATCTGGTGCCGCATTACCTGGCCGAGACGCGGGCCATCCACACCAACGGCCCGCCCTCGGGCGCCTTTCGCGGCTTTGGCGTGCCGCAATCGGCCTTTGCGCTGGAAAGCCTGCTGGAGGACCTGGCCGCGCGCCTTGGCATCGACCCGCTGGAGCTGCGCTTGCGCAATGCGCTGCGCAATGGCGACGCCACGGTCTGTGGTCAGGTCTTTGACCAGGGCGTCGGGATCGGCGCCTGTTTGCGGGCGCTGCGTCCGGCCTATGACCTGGCCCGGGTCGAAATCGCGGCCCTTGGCGCTGGCGGCCGGTTCCGGCGCGGGGTGGGCGTGGCCTCGGGCTGGTATGGCTGCGGCAATACCTCGCTGCCCAACCCCTCGACGATCCGGGCGGGGATCAGGCCGGATGGGGCGCTTGTCCTGCATCAGGGCGCGATGGACATCGGGCAGGGGGCGAACACCGTCATCGCGCAGATCTTTGCCACCGCGCTGGGGGCGCCGGTGGACTGTCTGGTGCTGATCGGGCCGGACACCGACCTGACGCCGGACGCGGGCAAAACCTCGGCCTCGCGTCAGACCTTTGTCACCGGCAACGCGGCGCTGCGGGCGGGGCTGGCGCTGCGCGCGGCGCTTACCACGCGGCTGAACGTGGCCCCTGATGCGGCGCTGACCTTTCTGCCCGGTCAGGTCCGCGCGGGCGGGCAAAGCCTGTCGCTGGCCGCCCTGCCCCCCGACCGCTTCGGCTATGCGCTGTCGACCGAGCAAAGCTATGACCCGCCGACCCGGCCTCTGGATGCCGACGGTCAGGGCGCGCCCTATGCGCAGTTCGGTTACGCCGCCCATCTGGCCGTGGTCGAGGTCGATACCGCGCTTGGCCTGGTGCGCCCCCTGCGCTTTACCGCCGCCCATGATGTCGGCCGCGCCATCAACCCGCTGCTGGTCGAGGGTCAAGTGCAGGGCGGGATTGCCCAGGGCCTTGGGATGGCGTTGATGGAGGAATACATCCCCGGAAGGACCGAAAACCTGCACGACTACCTGATACCCACCATCGGCGACCTGCCCCCCATCGAGACGCTGATCATCGAAGAGCCCGACGCCCATGGCCCCCTTGGCGCCAAGGGCCTGGGGGAACATGTGCTGATCCCCACGGCGCCCGCGATTGTGAACGCGATCCGCGATGCGACCGGGGTCGCGCTGCACCGCCTGCCCGTGACCCCCGCCCGCCTGCGCGCGGCCCTGACGGAGCCCCGCCATGACTGACACTCCCGCCCCCACGCCCGACAAGATCCGCTGCGATGCCTGCCCGGTCATGTGCTATATCGCCGAAGGCCGCGCCGGGGCCTGCGACCGCTATGCCAACCACGGCGGCGCGCTGGTGCGGCTGGACCCGCTGACCGTGCTGCAATCGGGGGCGCCCGCGGTGGCCTTGATGGCAGACTGGGACGGCGATTTGATCCAGGGCGGGCGGCCCTTTGTCACGGCGGTCGGCGCCGGCACCACCTATCCCGATTACAAACCCGCGCCCTTCATCGTCAGCCAACAGGTCGAGGGCGTCGATATGGTCACGGTCGTGACCGAGGGCATCTTCAGTTATTGCGGCGTCAAGGTGAAGATCGACACCGACCGCCATATCGGCGCCGAACGCGCGCTTGTCCGGGTGAACGGAGAGCCCATCGGCCATGTCATGACCGGCGAATACGGCTCGGCCATGCTGTCTTTGGGCGGGGTCCTGCACCTGACCGGCGGGACCAAGGCCGAGGGCCGCGTGACCTGCGACGCGCTGTTGCGGCTGTGCAACCGCGAGGCGGTCGAGGTCACGGTGGACGCGGGCGCCACGGTGGTCATTCAGGCGGGCCAGGCGCCGATCATCAACGGCGTCACCGAACGGCTGATGCGGGTCGGCTGCGGGTCGGCCACCATCGGCATGTTCGCCCAGCAATGGCGCGGCCTTGTGGACGAGGTCGTGGTGGTCGACGACCACATCACCGGCGTCCTGTCCGAACATCAGGCGGGCAAGCTGTTGGACATCCCACCCACCGGCATCCGGATGAAGGGGCGGCGTTCGACCCCCGGGCGGTATTTCCAGGTCGCTCATCCCGGGCGCGGCTGGGGCGGAACCGATGTCGAAGACCCGCTGACCATCCTGAAGCCCTTTGAGGCCAAACACGCCTGGCCGGGGCTGCGGCTGCTGATGATCTCGACCACCGGAGAGCAATGGGCCTATTACGAACTGGACGACAGCCTGACACCGCGCCCCGCCGATGCCTCTGCGGCTCTGGCCGCCAGTGCCGCGCTGATCGGCGAGAATTGCGAGCCCTCGCTTTGTTCGGTCGTCTTCATGGCGGGGGCAGGGGGGTCTTTGCGGGCTGGGGTGACGACCAATCCGGTGCGGCTGACGCAATCGGTCAAGGCGGCGCTGACGCGGGTGACATGCGGGGGGGCGCCGGTCCATATCTGGCCGGGTGGCGGGATCACGGTCATGGTGGATGTGCTTGACATGCCGGTGAACGCGTTCGGTTATGTGCCGACGCCCGCGCTGGTGGCGCCCATCGAATTCACCCTGCGCCTGTCGGATTACGCGGCCCTGGGCGGCCATGTCGATCACATCCGCCCGGTGGCAGAGGTCCTGACCGAGGACATCCGCCTTCTGCCCGGCCCGGATGCGGCGCTGGACGCCCGCCACTTCGCCTGGGGCCGCCAGCTCTTTGGGGGGCGCTAGCGGATGGAGGCCCCCCGCGCGCAAAGGCTGGATGACCGCTTGCACCTGAGCCATGGTCCCATTGACCTGATCATCGGGGCCGATGGCGCGCGTGAGGCGGCCTTTGCCGCGGCCTGGGACCGGTTCCAGACCGTCCTGACAGAGTTGGTGTCCGAACTGCCGTTGCTGCGTCGCGCGGTGGGTGAGGCGCCCCATGGCCCCACCGCCCGGCGCATGGTGGCGGCCTGCCTGCCCCATCGCCCAGCCTTTGTGACGCCGATGGCCGCCGTCGCGGGCGCCGTCGCCGACGAGATCCTGACCGCGATGCGCAAGGTCCCCCTGACCCGCGCCTATGTGAACAACGGCGGCGATATTGCGCTGTTCCTGTCCCCCGGCGCTCGGTTCAAACTGGCCATCGCCGCGCCGGATGGGGCACCTCTGGGTCTGGTCGAGATCGCCCATGCCGATGGCGCGCGGGGGGTTGCGACCTCGGGCCTGGGGGGGCGCAGCTTTTCGCTGGGGATCGCGGATGCGGTGACGGTGCTGGCGCCGACTGCGGCCATGGCCGATGTGGCGGCGACGCTGATTGCCAATGCGGTCGATCTGCCCGGCCATCCCGCCATCCGACGCGCCCCGGCCCATGACCTGCAGCCCGACAGCGACCTTGGCGCCCGCCTTGTCACCACCCATCGCGGCGCCCTTTTGGCCTCTGATACGGCGCTTGCGCTGGACCGCGGCGCGGCGCTGGCCGAAAGCCTGATCGCGCGGGGCCTTGCCCTTTCGGCCGCCCTGTTCCTTGATGGCCAACACCGCCTGGTGGGCCACACCCATCCCCTTATCCTTCGGAGCCCCACCCATGCCTGAGGTCGCCCTTCGCAAACTTGCCACCGTGATCGAGGATATCTTCCACGAAGGCGGCCCGCCCCCGGCCACGCCCTTGCGGCGGGGCGCCATCATGGCGGTGATCGCCAACCCCTATGCCGGGCGCCATGTCGCGGATATCCAACCCTTTATGGAGGATCTGAAGCCCCTGGGCCTGATGATGGCCCGCCGACTTCTGGCGGAATTGGGGGGTGATCCTGCGGGGATCGAGGGCTATGGCAAGGGCAGCCTTGTCGGCGCGGGCGGCGAATTGGAACATGGCGCGCTGTGGCACGCCCCCGGCGGCTATGCCATGCGTGAGGTTCTGGGCGGGGCCAAGGCCGTTGTCCCCTCGTCGAAAAAGGTCGGCGGGCTGGGGGCGCGGCTGGATGTGCCGATCACCCATGTCGACGCCTCTTATGTCCGCAGCCATTTCGACTCGATAGAGGTCGGGATGAACGACAGCCCCCGCGCCGATGAGATGATGGTGGTGCTGGTCATGACGACCGGGGCGCGGGTCCATGCCCGGTCGGGCGGGCTGGCGGCAAGCGATATCACGGGCGAGGACGGGCTAAGATGAGCGCGCAACTTCGCAAGATCATCGTCTGGGTCGAGGAAACCCACCGCGAGGCCGGCCAGACGATTGCGCCGCCGACCCGCAAGGCGGTGGCCGTGGCGGTCATCGCCAATCCCTTTGCCGGGCGCTTTGTCCAGGACCTGACGCCGCTGATGGACATTGGCGCGGAACTCGGCGCGCTTCTGGGCGCGCGCTGTGTCGCGGCCTTGGGGATCGCGCCCGAACAGGCGCAAAGCTATGGCAAAGCCGCCATGGTGGGCGAGGCCGGAGAGCTGGAACATGCCGCGGCCATCCTGCATCCCAGGCTTGGCGCGCCCTTGCGGCTGGCGGTGGGGGGCGGGGCGGCGCTGGTGCCCTCGGCCAAAAAGATCGGCGGGCCTGGGCAAAGCCTGGACGTGCCCCTGGGTCACAAGGACGCGGCCTATGTCCGCAGCCATTTCGACGGCATCGAAGTGCGGCTGAACGATGCGCCGCGCGCCGATGAAATCCTGGTGGCGGTGGCCGTCACCGATACGGGCCGACCGCTGGCCCGCGTCGGCGGCCTGACCCATGCCGAGGCCCTGGGCAAGGACGGGCTGCGCTAAGACTGGCGCGCAGCCCGGGGGGCTTTTGTCACAGCCGCTCGCGCAGGATCTCGCAGCCATGGGCGGGCAGGGTGAAGCCCGCGCCATGCGGCCGGATATCGCCCAAAAGCGGCTCTCCCGCGGGCAGGGCGGGCAGGGTCTGCGGCATCTCGGTCGTGTTCAGGATGAACCACAGCCGATGCCCCTCGGTCTGGCGACACGACACTTCGACGCCCTGGGGCAGGCCGGGGATCAGCGGCGCCACGCCCATCAGGTCGCTGTCCAAAAGGTGCTGCGCCAGCTCTTCGGTCATATAGGTGCCCAGGTAGATCACCTGACCCAGCCCCTGCCGCCGCCGCGTCGCCACCGGCGTTCCGGTCAGGAACCGATGCGACCAGGTGCCAATGGCCTCGGTGCCCGGCGCCAGGATCAGCTTTTCATACAGATGCGCCGCGCGGAAGTCGCGGTTGCCAAAGGTGAAACTATAGGCCCGGTCCGCCGAGGTCGCAGGCAACCGCGCCGCCGGGTGATAGCCGCCATTCACCCGGTCCGGCCATGGCGGGAACAGCCCCGAGGCGCCCGGCCCCGCCAGCCGCCCGAATTCCTCGACCTGCACGCCCGCCAAGGCGGACAACCCCGCCCCCGGCGCCAGAACCCGGTGAATATGGTTGTCGCTGTCGCGCGTGCCGGTCATGGCCGACAGGATCAGCGTGCCGCCCGCCTCGACAAAGGCCGTCACCCGCGCCGTCCACTCCGGCTTCCACATCACCCAATGCGGCACATACAACGCCTTCAGCCGCGAAAGGTCGTCCTCGGGATGGATGAAGCCGCAAGCGACATGGGCGCGGTAGGCCGCCCGGTGCAGGATCGTCGCGTCCTCCAAAGGCGAGGGCAGGCCCATGGCATATGTCTTGTAGGCCTCCTGGTTGTCGAAATCGGCCCCCGCGATGCCCAGGTCCATGCGCACATGCGTGCCCAGGATGTCGCCCTTGTGCGCGGTCATCTCGTGGAAGAACTGGCTGGCCTCGTCATAGCGACGGCGGGGCACGTCGTCATGGTCGATGACGCCCATCCAATAGATCTCGGCCCCGTAATGCGCGGGCCGCCAGCGGAAGAACATCACCCCATCCGCCCCCCGCGCGACCGAGGTCATGGCCATGCGCCGCATCTCTCCGGGTTCGGGGGTCATGGTCGAAAACCCGGGCTGCGCGCCAAAGCCCGAAGCCTGTTCGGGCACGATGAAGTTGCCGGAATAGGCGCGGCATTGGTCCAGGTGCAGCGCCTGGGTGGCCGCAATGCCCCCGGTGCGGCGGAATTCGTCATACAGCATCGGATAGATGTCAAAGCCGATGAAATCGAGGTCCTGGCCGAAGGTGCCGCGAAAGTCGATGTCGCCCAGATTGCCCAGGTTGTGAAAGACGAACCAGTCGGGGTTGGTCTCGCGCAAGATGACGACCTGGTCATGCTGGAAGGCCGCCGTCGCATCGGCCAAAAAGCGGTGGTAGTCCTGCACATGACCCGGCGACAGAAAGGTCGGCGCCATGTCGCGCGGCAAGTCGATCTGGCCGAAGTCGTCATAGGCCAGCGCCCAGAAATCGCCGCCCCAGGCGCGGTTCAGCGTCTGGATCGTGCCGTAACGCGCCGCGCACCACTTGCGGAACTCCCGCGCACAAGAGGGCGAATAGCTTTCCGAGGCCGAGGTGTTCAGCTCGTTGTCCGTCTGCCAGCCGATCACCGCCGGATTGTCGCGGTAATGCGTGGCCAAGGCCCGGGTGATGCGGCGGGAATGGGCGCGTAAGGTGGGGCTGGTCGTGTCGCCATGCTGGCGCGAGCCATGGCCCGCCACACGGCCATTGGCATCGACGCGCAGGATCTCGGGGTAGTTCTGGGACAGCCAGCGCGGCGGGGTCGCGGTCGGCGTGCAAAGGATCGTGTTGATCCCATGGTCGGCCAGAACCGCGATGGCGCGGTCGAACAGGTCGAAATCAAACAAGCCCTCGCGCGGCTCCCAGAGATGCCAGGCGAATTCCCCCATCCGCACCGTGTTGACCCCGGCCTTTGCCATGCGTTCCGCGTCGCGGACCCAATAGCTTTCGTCGACATGTTCGGGGTAATGCGGCGCGCCCAGAAGAAAGCGGTCCAAAGACAGCGGGCGCCAGACGGACAGGGGATTGCGGGCCATGGGATTCTCCTTTGGCCCAAGGGGATAGGGCTTGCACGGGCGGGGCGTCAAGGGTTAATTCAGTTAGTAAAGAATGAGGGCGCGATGCGGATCAAGGGCGACCAACAGACGGCGCGGGCGATGAACCGGCGGTTGATGCTGAACCTTCTGCGCCGGGCGGGGGCTCTTAGTCGGGCGGAACTGGCGCAGCGCTCGGGGCTGTCGCCTGCGGCGGTGACGTTTGTCATGGCGGACCTTTTGGCCGAGGGTCTGGTGACAGAGGGCGAAGCGGTCAGGGGTGCGGGTGGCCCGGGAACTGGTGGAAGGCGGCCGATCCCGGTGTCGGTGAATTACGCCGCGCGGCTGACGATCGGGATGAAGCTGACGGCGGGGGGGCTGGAGGCGGTTTTGGCCGATCTGTCGACCGCGCCCTTGCAGCGGATCTTCCATCCGATCCCGGACACGCGGCCCGAAACCGTGGTGGCCCATGTGGCCCGGGTGGTGCGCGCGCTGGTCCCCGAAGCCGCGACCCGGGCCGCGCGGTTGGTCGGCGTGGGCCTGGCGCTTCCGGGCAGTTACGACCATGGGCGGGGCCATTGCCTGCGGCTGGCGCGGTTTGGCTGGCAGGACGTGCCCCTGGGTCAGATGCTGGCCGCGGCGGTCGATGTGCCGGTCTGGGTGGACAACGACGTCAATGCCTTTGCCCTGGCGCAACACCTGTTCGGGGCGGGGCAAAGCCATGGCAACCTTCTGGCCGTGGCGGTGGGGGCAGGATTGGGCGCGGCCTTTCTGACCGAAGGCGCGGTGCATCGCGGTGCGCGGGGCGGGGCCGGAGAGATCGGGCATATCACCATCGACCCCATGGGCCCCTTGTGTGAATGTGGGCGGCGGGGGTGCGCGCAGGTCTATTGGTCCGAACCCGCGATCACCGCCCGTTTCCCGGGCGACCTGACCGCGGCGCTGGCGGCTTGCGACCCGGGGGCCGAGGCGCTGATCGACGAGGCCGCCGCGGGGCTTGGCCGTCTGCTTGCGCCGGTCCTGGCCGTCACCGATCCCGATGTCGTGATCCTGGGTGGCGAGGGCGTCCGCTTTGGCGAACGCTTCCGCGCAGGGCTCCAGGCCGCAGCCCATGCGCTGTGCTACGATGCCCGGCCGCCGGTCATCTTTGACTGGCAGGCGGATTCCTGGTCACGCGGGGCGGCGGCGCTGGCCGCCCAGCACTTCTTCGACTTCGAGGCCGAGCGGCTTTTCGCCCCCCGCCAAGCCCTGAACTAGCCAGTCCAGCACGGCTTGGGTCGCGGGCGACAGCACCTGCCCGCGCGGCGTCACCAGGTGATAGCGCGCCTCGGGCGTGACAAGGTCGCGGCCCACCCGCACCAGCCGCCCCGCCGCCAGATGTTCGGACAACAGAACCCCCCAGCCCATCGTCACCCCCTCGCCGTTCAAGGCCGCCTGCACCGTGTCGGAATAGTGGTTGAACCGCAGCGGGCTTTCCTCGGCCCGGCGTTCCAGCCCCGGCCCAAGCGACAAGGCCCGCGCCCAGGACCGCCAGGGCATCCAGGCCGGGTTGACCATGTCGCAGGCGATCAGCGGCAATTGGTCCAGGCTTGTATCGGGCGCCAGTCCCAGCCGTGTCAGCAAAGCGGGGGCGCAGACCGGAAAGGCCTCCTCTCCCCGTGAGGCGTGAGAGATCGCGTCCTCGAACGGCGGCTTTCCATAGCGGATCGCGATGTCAAGCCTGGCGGGGCGCAGATCCATCGCCGTGTCATCAGCGACCAGCCGAAGCTTGATTTTTGGGTGCCTTGCCCGGAAATCAGGCAGTCTTGGCATAAGCCAGAACTGATTGAAGGCCAGGGTCACGCCCACGGCGACCATATCGGGGCTTTCGGGGCGGCGGATGGTCTCGATCACCTCGGACATGGCTTGGAACGCGGCGCCGACCACCCCCGCAAGCGCCTGACCCGCCGCGGTCAGCGTCACCCTGCGATGGGCGCGCAGGAACAGCGCGGTGTTCATCTCACGCTCTAACGTCTTGATTTGTTGGCTAACGGCGGCTTGCGTCACCCGCAATTCGGCGGCGGCCAGGGTAAAGCTGCCCAAGCGCGCCGCCGATTCAAAGGTCGACAGCAGGTTCAGCGATGACAGGTTTCGGCGCAACGAGGTCATGGGCGGACTCCGGCGGGGAACACTGCCCAAGACATAAGTCCAGCTAATCCTTTTGTCGAGTCTTTCTGCCCTTGAACCCCGCCCCCTTGCGGCCCAGCATAGGTGCCAAATCGTCAACCCGCGGACCTGACATGACCCAGATTGCCCCCCTCCTTGCTGCCCAGCGTTCCGGCTATGCGCTGGAGCGTCCGTTTTACACCGACCGCGCGATCTTTGACGCCGATCTGACCCATATCTGGTATCAGGAATGGATCTTTGCCGCCCCAGAGGCAGAGTTCGCCAAGCCCGGCGCCTATGTGACGCTGCAGCTGGGCGCCTATCCGGTGGTCATCGTAAAGGGCGCCGATGGGGCGATCCGCGCTTTCCACAACGTCTGCCGCCACCGCGGCCAGCGGCTGTGCGCCAAGCCCTCGGGGACCTCGGTCAAGCTGGTCTGCCCCTATCACCAATGGACCTATGAGACCGACGGCCGCCTACTGTGGGCCCGCGACATGGGGCCGGAGTTTGACGCCAGCAAACACGGGCTGAAACAGCTGCATTGCGACACCGCCGCCGGGATGGTCTTTGTCTGCCTGGCCGAGGTGGCCCCCGATTTCACCCCTGTCAAGGCCGAGGCCAACCGCTATACCGCCCCCCATGGCATCAAAGACTTGAAGGTCGCCTTCCAGTCCAAGATCGTCGAGAACGGCAATTGGAAGCTGGTGCTGGAGAACAACCGCGAGTGCTATCACTGTGCGGGCTCTCACCCGTCCTTGTGCCGCACCTTCGACGACAACCCCGATCTGGTCGGGGCCGATGACAGCCTGTCGTCCCCCGCTGGTGCCGCCCATGTGAACCGCTGCGAGGCGGCCGGCCTGCCCTCACGCTATGTGATCGATGCGGACGACCAATGGCGTCTGGTGCGCATCCCCTTTGTCGGCGATGCGGTCAGCTATACGATGGACGGCAAGGCGGCCGCGCCGAAACTGCCGGGGATGCCCTTTGCCAATGCCGGATCGCTGCTCTTCTTCCACTATCCGAACACCTGGAACCATTTTCTGTCCGACCATGTGCTGAACTTCCGTGTTCTGCCGATCAGCCCGACGGAAACCGAGGTCGTGACCACCTGGCTCGTCCACAAAGACGCCGTCGAGGGCCGCGACTATGACCTGACCCGCCTGACAGAGGTCTGGGAGAATACCAACGACGAAGACCGCCGCGTGGTCGAGGAAAACCAGTTCGGCATCAACTCTCCGGCCTATGAGCCCGGCCCCTATTCGGCGCGCCAAGAGTCCGGCGTGATCCAGTTCATCGACTGGTATCTGGCGACGATGCGCAAGGCGACCGCGCCCCTGACCTTGGCAGCGGAGTAAGCGATGGGACAGCGTCAGAACTGGACCGCCGCCCCCTGGAATGACAGCGAAGAGCTGGAATGCACCATGGTCATTCCCGAGACCGCGGATACGGCGACGATTGCCTTCCGCGCGCCCTCGGGGGCCTGGTTCGACTATCAACCGGGGCAGTTCCTGACCTTTGACCTGCCGGTGGGGGTCAGCCGGACCTATACGATCTCCTCCAGCCCCTCGCGGCCCTTGTCGATTTCGATCACGGTCAAGGCGCAGAAGGATTCGGTGGGGTCACGCTGGCTTGTGTCCGACCTGAAACCCGGGATGCGGCTGAAGGCCCATGGCCCGGCGGGGCTGTTCACCCTGCACCGGCACCGGGCGGCGAAGTATCTGTTCATCTCGGCCGGATCGGGGATCACGCCGATGATGTCGATGGCGACCTGGGCCTGGGATTCGGGCGAACAGCCCGACATCGCCTTTGTTCATGCGGCAAGGAAACCCGCCGACATCATCTTTCGAAGCCGCCTGGAGCAATTCGCCTCCCGCACCCCCGGGCTGCAACTGCGGTTCACCGTCGAAGAGGTCGATCCTTTCGAGGTCTGGTCGGGCTTTCGCGGGCGGCTTAGCCAGATCATGCTGGGCCTGATGGCGCCCGATTATCTGGAGCGTGAGGTTTTCTGCTGCGGACCCGAGCCCTTCATGCGGTCGGTGCGGCAGATGCTGGCCTCCTTGGGCTATGACATGGCGCGCTATCACGAGGAAAGCTTTCAGGCCCCCACGCTGGAGGCCGTCCCCGTCACCGCGCCCGCCCCCGCCGCCGCAGAGGTCACATTCGCGCCCTCGGGCAAGGTCATGGCCAGCGACGGCACCGAAACCGTGCTGGCCTTGGCGAAAAAGGCCGGGCTGAACATCCCGTCCTCTTGCAACTTCGGCCTGTGCGGCACCTGCAAGGTGCAAAAGACGGCCGGAGAGGTCACGATGGTCCACAACGGCGGGATTTCCGATGACGAGATCGCGGCCGGGCAGATCCTCGCCTGTTGTTCACGGCCCTTGGGCGCGGTAGAGATCGCCTTGTAAAGCAGGGTTGTAGATCAGGGAGACCGCCGGATGTTTGCCGATTGGAAAGCGGAAAAGACGGTGCAGGCCCTGGTCGACGAGGCGCAGGATTGGGCCGACCGCCTGTCCAGCGCCAAGCCGCATCAGCTGGAGGCTCAGGCCGCGGCGGGTTGGTATTGGGCGGCGTTTTCCCTGTCCGAGGGGCGCGACCTGACGACGATGGCCACCTGGAAGCCGGTCGATCTGAAACGTTTCATCACCACGACGCTGACAAGGATTGCCGCGCTGCGCAAGGCGCGGGATTATGAGGTCTCGGATGGGCTGACGCTGTGGCTGCATGCCGCCCGCGCGGTGTCCGAACCCCGGATCGCGCCCCCCGCCGCCGAGATCTGGAGCCTGATCGCCGGCGCAGGCCAGAACGCCGACACGATGGCCGAAGAGCGCTGCCTAGAGGCGGGGATCGCTTACAAGGGGCGCATCCTGGCCCAGGTTCAGGACCATGACATCTGACCCGCGAAACCCCAGCCGCGTGTAAAGCTTGCGGGCGGGCAGGGCGTCTTCCGCGACCTCTAGTGCGACGTCGGTGAACCCCATGCCCCGCAGATGGTCCAGCGCCTGTGTCATCAGCGCCTGGGCGATGCCTTGCCCCTGATACGCGGGCAAGACGCTGACATTGCTGATGAAAGCGCGGGGGGGCTGGTTGGCATAGACGGCGACCAGACCCACCAAAGCGCCCTCCCCATGGGCAAAGCACAGGGCTTGGGCCGCCAGTTTCTCGGCATAGGCGGTCAGGTCAACCCTTGTGGAAAGCCGCGGGGAAAAGCCTGTGTCGCAGGCCTGCAGGTGGCGCAGGATATCCGCCGCCCCCATCTTCGCTGCCCGGCTCACAACGACAACCGCACCGCGCCAAAGCCGAAGCGGCCAAAGGCATTGCCGTTGTAAAGCAGGTAAGGCTCCCCGTCCGACAGGCAGAGGTTGGGATAGCATTGCATGTCGCTGTCCCAATCGCCCGGGGTCCCGGTCAACCCCAGGGCCGCATCGTCGCGGGTCCAGGTGACAAGGTCGGCGGACCAAGCATAGCCGATCCGATAGCCCTTGGTCGGATCGGTGCGAAAGCCATGGACCTCACGGAAGCAAAACACCATGTGATAGCGCCCACCATAGTGCAGCACGCTGGGCAGGGCCTGACATTCATCGGGGCCAAGCCGGTCGGGCAGGATCTGGATGCCGTCCTCTTTGACCCAGTCCACACCGTTATCCGACACCGCATGGCCGATCTTGTAAACGCGGTCGGGCGCGGCCTCGGGCGTTTCGCGCTTCCAGCGTTGGCCGAACATATACCACATGTGGAAGCGGCCCTGCGCCTGGATGACAAAGGCGTCGCCGACCAGGAAGGGCTCCTTCAAGGACGGCCCCAGGATCGGGCCGGGGCCGAGGCGGCGGAAGCTCTCTCCGTCGTCGCTGACAGCCAGACCCACGGCGGTATCGACCGAGACCGAGGCGCGGCGGTTCCAGCCGCAGGTATAGGCCCAAACCTGGCCGTCCTTGCGGATCGGGCTGAACGGAAAGATGCCGTGTTCGTCAAAGGTGCCAAGGTCGCCCAAAGGCAAGACCGGCGCGGATGACACCCGCAGCACGCGCGCGAAATCCTTGGTCATATCGGCAAAGGCCACCTGGGCGCGGAAGCCTTGATCGTCCACCGATCGGGCGCAGAAATAGACGCGGGTAAAGTCGGGAAACTCCAGCGCCTGGGGGCTTTGGGCGAATTCCTTGGCGCCGCAGGGCAGGGTATGGGCCAAGGGGTCAAAGATGCGACCTAATCTTTGCGCGATCATGACAGGCTCCCTTCCAGCCGGGCAAGGCCAAAGCCCTCACGGCCGACGCCATTGCCCAGATAGGCCATATAGGTCGCCCCATCGACGGTGAAGACATGGGGATAGGCCACCATCTCGGCATCGAACCCCTCGGGCGAGGGCAGCAGTCCCGCGCGGGCATCGTCGCGGGTCCAGGTCTGCAGGTCGGTCGAATGGGCATAGCCGATGCGATAGCCCTTGGCATGTCCCCGGTAGCCCTCGGAGTAACGATAGCAAAAGAACATGTGGTAGCGCCCACCGGCATAGATCACATCCGGCGAGGCCTGAGCCTCATCGTCCTCGACCGCGGTGTCGATCAGGTTGCGTCCGTGTTTCACCCAAGTCAGCCCATCGACCGAACTCGCCATGCGGATGCGGTAGACGGGCTCGGGGCGGCCTGCGACCATCTTCCACTTCGATCCGGCGATGTAAAACAGGTGATACAGCCCGTTGAAAAACCGGATCTTGGGGCCGGACATCACAAAGGGCTCGTCCAGCGAATAGGGGATCACGGGGCCGGGGCCGAGGCGGGTGAAAGTCGCCCCGCCATCGGTGCTTTCGGCCACGCCGATGGCGACGTTGAAGGGCACCGAGACGCAGCGCGTCCAACCGGCGAAATAGGCGCGCAGGCGGTCGCCCACCGGGATCACGGACACCGGATAGGTGCCGAATTCGTCGAAACAGCCGGGATCGCCCAGCGACAGGATGGGTTCATCGGCCACCCGCAGGATGCGTGTCAGGTCGCCGCGGTCCAGATCCACCCAGGCCGAACGGCTGACATATTGGCCATTGGCGTCGGCGGGCGGGCGGCAGGAGAAATAGATGCGGACCGCGTCGTTCAGGATCAAACTGGCCGGCGCCTGGGCGAACTCGCGCAGCCAGGGGCGGTCAGGGTAGGCCCGGGCGTTGAAGACCAGCCCCAGTTTCTGCCAGCGGAAAGGGTCAGTCGGCAAGGTCATAGGCCCCCAACATCATGCGGACTTGGTCCTGCGGGTTGAACATCAAGATATCCAGGATCGAGAGATAAGGCACAAAAGGCGCGCCGAATTGCGGATAGGGGTCAAGGCGGGGGTCCAGAAATTTCAGCGTCAGGCCATGGGGGCGGAACTGGTCGGCGTTGTAAAGCACCCGCCCGCCCGGAGGGTTCACGTAAACTTCGGCCCCGGTCTTCAGGCACAGGTCGATGACGCGGTCGACATGGGTCAGGCTGCTTGCCCCCTCGACCTCCGAGGCCACCAGGATCGGCGTCGTGATCCCCAGATGCCCACAAACCGCACGGATCGAATGGGCGATGAAGTCGAACAGGTTCACCGAGGGGCGGTGCAAGATGGCTTCAATCAGCGCCATGGTGGGCGCGAACTCTGGCGCGCGGCGATAGGCGCCCGCGATTTGGGCCGCCAGCTTGGCCGGGTCGAAATCGCCAGCCAAGGCGCGGTCGCAGATGTCCAGATCATCGGACCCCTTGGCCAGCGGCAGGGTGAACATCGCCGCACGCCCGTTCAACAGCATCTGGTTGCGGTTGATCCAGCCCTTTTTCGTATACTTGATCCGGTCATAGATGACGAAACGATCCACCGCCGCGATCAGCTGGAAATACCCCAGATAAGGCAGGAAATAGGGCTGCATCACCGCCGTTTTGATCGCCATCTTCATCGGGGGCGTCATCATCAGCCCGCCCGCAAAAGGTCCAGCACGCGGGCCACATCGCCATCGGTCAGGTCGGGATAGATAGGCAGGCACAGGACCCGGTCGGCCATGACCCGCGCCACCGGCAGATTGACCGCCGAAGCCGAGGGCAGCCGGCGATACATCTCGAATTCGGTGATCAGCGGATAGAAATAGCGCCGCGGATGGACGCCCTGCGCCTTCATCTTGCGAAACAGCTCGTCGCGGCTGATCGGATAGTCGGGCTGCACCAGGATCGGGAAATAGGCATGGTTCGGCCGCGTCCCCCCCAAAGCGGGCGACAGGTAATCCAGGCCCGCGATCCCGTCGATCCCGGCACGATAAAGCGTCGCAATCTCGGCCCGCCGCGCCAGATACCCGTCAATATGGCCCAGCTGCGCCAGGCCCACGGCCGAGTTCAGTTCGCTCATCTTGCCGTTGATGCCGGTGGCGACCACCGAGACCTCGCCGTCATGGCCAAAGTTCTTCAGCTTGTCGATGCGGTCCTTCATCTCGGCCGAGTGGCTGATGATCGCCCCGCCCTCGAAGGTGTTGAACACCTTGGTCGCGTGCAGGCTAAGCGTCGACAGATCGCCGTGATTCAACACGCTGCCCGTGGCGTCATTCACCCCGAAAGCATGGCTGGCGTCATAGATCAGCTTCAGCCCGTGACGGCGCGCAATCGCGGCCAGCTCCTGCACGCGGGCCGGGTTGCCATAGCAATGCACCGGCAGGATGGCGGTGGTGCGGGGGGTGATGGCGGCCTCGACCTTGGCGGGGTCCAGGTTCAGGCTGTCGGGTTCCACATCGACGAAAACCGGGGTCTGGCCGTTCCACAGCACCGCATGCGCCGTGGCGACAAAGGAAAACGGCGTGGTGATGACCTCTCCGTCGCCCGCAAGCGCCTGAAGGGCGGTCACAAGCGCAATCGTGCCGTTGTTGAACAACGAGATGAAGGGCACGCCCAGATAGTCGCACAGCCGCCGTTCCAGCTCGGTATGAAAGGGGCCGCCATTGGTCAGGATGCCATTGGCCCAGATCTTCTCCAGATAGGGGATGAAGTCCGACAGGGGCGGCAAGGAAGGTTTGGTCACGAAAATGTCTTTGGTCATCGGTCGCCCTCGCATTTCGCCCTATCTAGCGCCCTTCGCGGGCTTTGGCCAGTTCAGGTGCCAAAGAGCTTGCGCCGCAGCGACAGCCAGCGGACCTCCCAATAGCCACGTTTGCGGCGCGGCGGAGGCGGGGCGCCATCGGGGCCGGTATAGTCCAGCCGCCCGCGCCCGGTGGCGTTGAACAGGAAAGCCATGGCGCGCAGGCAATCTTGCGATGCGGCGCGGTCGCCCTGATCGGCATGCCAGGCCGCAAGATGCATCTGCGCCACGGCGGTCAACATGATCTGCTGTTCGCGCCCCTGCATCGAGATCAGCCCCCCAGCCCGCAACCGGTAATGCGCGGGTTTCAACGACCGCAGAAAGCGCCCGCCACCGTGATGACCCAGCATCCCCCAGACCATCAGGTCGCCGATCGTCGCGGTGCGGATATACAGGGGCACCGGTTTGCCGCGGAATATGTTGCGAAAACAGGCGGTCAGCGTGTTGATTGACGGCGCGCGTTTCAGCTCGGTCCCGGTCAGGTTCTGTTCGACGCCGCCGACATAGGCCAGGGGCGCCCCCGCATCATCGACACCCTGCACCGCGCCATAGGTCAGCACCAGGGCCGGATCGGATTCCAGCGCCGCGACCTGCAGGGCCAGCTTGTCGGGGTCGTCCCAATAATCATCCCCGTCGCAAATCGCGATGAAGTCGCCGCGCGCCGCCGGGAAGACATGAGCGAAATAGGGGTTCACGCCCTTGGAAAACAGGTTCTCGCCCTGCAGCATGGTGCGAAAGATCGTCGGGTGGCGGGCGGCATGATCCGCAATCACCGCGGCCGTGTCATCGGTCGAGGCATCGTCATAGATCACCACTTCGACCCGGAAATCGCAGCGCTGATCCAGAAAGCCCTGCAGCGTCCGCGCGATATAGGCGCCGTGATTATAGGCGATGCAGCAGATCGAGACCTTGACGGGCTCGTCGGCAAAGCTGCGATCCCGAAGCGCCGGGGCCATGGTCTAGCGGCTTTCCGCTGGCGCTGGTTGCCCGACCATGGTGCCCCTTACCTGCCGCTTTCGCAGACGAAATAGATGCTGGAACACAGGTCCGGGTAGTGCTGACCCAGCATGTAACAGCCATCCAGATAGGCGTCCGAGATGATGTCGGTCTGCATCAGCCGATCCCATTGGAAATTCGCCAGCGCCTTGAAGAAGATGCCCGAGCGGTGGACAATGGGCATCCCGGCGGCGCGGATGTCGCGCTCCAGCGTGTCCAGGCTATAGGTGATGCGGTGGCCATGGGCGGCCTCTGCCGGGGTGATGGCGGCGTTATGGGTGATCAGCCCCATCTTGACCGCAATCTGGCGCGAGGGCGCATTGGCGTTGGGGCAGACCAGAAACAGCCGCCCGGTATCGGTCAGCCACTCTTGGCGGATGCGGGTCAGCACGCCGACCGGGTCGTCCAGATGCTCTAGCACATGGGTCAGGACGATATTGTCATAACGGCGCGGCAGCTGGATCGTCTCGAACATGCCTTCGTGAAAGGTCACGCGGGCGGGAAGCGCCTGTTTCGCCTCGGCAATCGCCTCGCCCGAGGCCTCGACACAAGAGATATCGTCGAACAGCGGCAAGAGCCGCTTGGTGAAGGCGCCCTTGAAACTGCCAAGTTCCAGCATCGAGCCAGGCCGCAAAAGGGGCTGAAAGGCCCGCACCATGTATTTGTGCATGACGTCGAAGTCGAAATCATAGGCATAGCGGTGATCCGCCGTGTCCTGAAGTTCGGCATCGTAGTTGCGGGAAATGGTCAAAACGAGGCTCCGGTGAAAGCGGCCGGGATGGTCCGGCGTCAAGTTTTCAGACCTTAGTTCGCGCGGCCACTGGCGGCAAGTGGCATCCCGTTGCGGCGCCGCTTGGCTGTGGCTCTTGGCGGCGCTGCGGGCTAAAAGGGGCCAACCGCAGGATGAGGGCCAGATGCTGACCGGATTGGAGACCGCTTTGCGCCGGATCGGCGTTGACCGCTATATGATGCTGTTGATCCTGACGGTGACGGCGGGCCTGGTCCTGCCGGTGTCGGGAGATGCGGCCCTTGGACTGAAGCGGGTGATCTTCTGGGCCATCGTGCTGCTGTTTTTCCTTTATGGCGCCAAGCTGCCGACGCGGGATATCCTGCAGGGCCTGACCAATTGGCGGCTGCAACTGGGGATATTGGCCTGCACCTTCGGGCTGTTCCCGCTCTTGGGCCTGGCGCTTGGTCCGCTGGCCGCGACGATGCTGCCACCTGCCATGGGGCTGGGGTTCCTTTACATCGGCTGCCTGCCCTCGACGGTGCAAAGCTCGATCGCCTTCACCTCGGTTTCGGGGGGCAATGTGGCCGGGGCGATCTGCGCGGCCTCGATTTCCAACCTTCTGGCGGTGGGGCTGACGCCGGCGCTTTTGGCGCTGACCATTCCGCAAAGTTCGGGCCATGGGGTCGATCTGCAAACGGTCTGGGCCATCAGCCAGCAGATTCTGTTGCCCTTTGCGGCGGGGCAGCTGGCGCGGCCCTGGTTGTCCGCGACGCTGGCGCGGCACAAGGGGCCGGTCATGGTGCTGGATCGCGGGTCCATCCTGATGATCGTCTATTCCGCTTTTTCGGCCGGGATGGTGGGCGGCATCTGGCAGCGGATGACGCCGGGCGCCCTGGGGATCACGCTGGCCCTGTGCCTGGCGCTGTTCGGCGTCGTTTTGGCGGTGACGGTCTGGAGTGGACGCGCGGCGGGCCTGCCGCGCGGCGATGTGCTGGCGCTGGTCTATTGCGGATCAACCAAGAGCCTTGCGACCGGCCTGCCCATGGCCGGGCTGATCTTTGCCGATGGGGACCTGTCGCTGATCGTCCTGCCGCTGATGATCTATCATCTGATGCAACTGGTCCTGTGCTCGCTGATCTCGCAGCGTCAGGCGCCCAGTCGTTCCAGCAGCCGGGCATAGACCTCTTGCCCGCGGCGAAAGGCCTTTAGCCGAAAGAACTCGTCCGGGGCGTGCAGGTTTTCATCATCATGGCTGAAGCCCAGAACCACGGCATGCAGGCCCAGCACATCGCGAAAGGTCGACAGGATCGGGATCGAGCCGCCGACACGGGCGCGATAGGGCGCGCGGCCATAGACCTCGGTCAGGACGGATTCGGCCACGGCCCCCGCATTGTGGCCGCGCGGCAGGATCAGGGGGTCGGCGCCGCCGGGGATCAACCGGGTTTCGACCGTCACGCCGGGCGGGCAATGGGCTGCGACATGGTCGGCGATGCGGCGGTGGACGCCCTCTGGGGTCTGGACCGGGACAAGCCGGCAGGTGATCTTGGCCCGCGCCTCGGCGGGCAGCACGGTCTTTGACCCCGCCCCCTGCCAACCCGAGGTCAGACCGTTGATGTCGATCGTGGGCCGCGCCCAAAGCCTTTCGCGGGTCGTATAGAACGGCTCGCCGACCGCCGCAGGGGCGCCAGTCTCGGCCAGCCAGGCGGTCTCGTCATGGGGGATGGCTGCGATGGCCGCGCGGTCCTCGGGGGTCAGGTCGATGACATCGTCGTAAAACCCCGCGACGGTGATCGTGCCATCGGTGGATTTCAAACTGGCCAGGATCTGCGCCAGCGCCATGGCCGGATTGGCGATCCCCGCGCCGTAAAGCCCAGAATGTTGATCCGCCCGCGGCCCCTTTACCACCAGCTCCAGCTTGACGATGCCCTTCAGCGCCTCAAGGATCTGCGGTTGATCGGGGGTCCATTGCAGCCCATCGGCGGAAAAGACCATGTCGGCGGCCAGTTCATGCGCCAAGGCCCGCACCGCATCCGGGATCGAAGGCGAGCCGATCTCTTCCTCGCCCTCGACGAAGAATTTCACGTTGACCGGCAATGCGCCCTGGGCAAGCAGGGCCTCGCAAGCCAGGATCGGCGTCATCAGCCCGCCCTTGTCATCCGAGGCACCGCGGCCATAGACCCTTCCGTCGCGGATTTCAGGGACGAAGGGCGGCGAGGTCCAGGCCTCCAGCGGCTCGGGCGGCTGGACGTCGAAATGGCCATAGATCAGGACCGTGGGCCTGTCCGGCCCGGCATGAAGCCAATCGGCGACCACGACCGGATGGCCCTTGGTCGCGATGACCCGCGCGTGGTCCAGACCGGCCGCGGTCAGGCGCCCGGCCACCCACTCCGCCGCCCGCACCATGTCGGCGCCATGGGCAGGGTCGGCCGAAACCGAGGGGATGGCGATGAAGTCCATCAGCTCGGCAATGAAGCGCGACTGATGCGCGTCAAGATAGGCGGTCCAGGTCACGAAAGCCTCCGGTTTGGGGGCAGGATGACAGGTCTGCCACGCGGGGCAAGGGCAGGTTAACACCGGTAAGCGCAGTTATGTAACCTGAAACGGGTTGCGCGCGTTGAGGGAAAGGACGACGGTCACGCCAAGGGCCATTTGGAACCAAGGCACCGGACCAGATCGACCGCCGGGTCCTTAAGGCGGGGTCCCTCAGGCGGGTTAGGCCACCCGGGGGGTAAAGCCCGCCGATTGCGCGGCCTGCAAAAAGGCGATGCGGGCGGCGCCCACGGGCACAAGGCAATCCATCGCGGCCTGAACCTGGGCCTGGGCGCGGTGGCGCGCCTCGTCCCGGACGGGCCATTTGCGGCGCAGCCACCAGGCTGCCTGTTCGATGGTGGTGAAGTTCTGCACATCGCCTTCGGGCGAAACGACAAGAGACAGGGGCGCACCCCAGTTGATTTCAATCATGACAATTTTCAAGGGAGGAAGGGTCGGCAACACGCCAGATTGGCGGCCAGACCCGGAAGGGGGAAAGGGGGCGGTGTCGCCCCCCTTCGGAATTCTTATGCCAGCGCCAGGTTGATCGCCGATTCGCGGCCGGTGCGGTCGCGCTCGATGTCAAAGGTCACGGCTTGGCCGTCGTTCAGGCCATGGATGCCGGCACGTTCCAGAGCGGTGGCGTGGACGAAAACGTCCTTGGCGCCGCCAGCCGGAGCGATAAAGCCGAAGCCCTTGGTGGAGTTGAACCATTTCACGGTGCCATTGGCCATCGTGATATTCCTTGTATATATGCCGTCCACACAGGCGTGACGGCCCGGCGCAGCTGAGTGTCGAAGCTGAGCCGAAAGGAACAGGGTCGAGAACGAAACGTCGCAATGGTCACATAAGCGCCTCTCGCCACAAAAGCGAGGGGCAAAGTGAAATAAACTTTAGGAATGGCCTTTTGCCGGGACCCGCGGGGCCTAGCTGAGAGGCCGCAAGGGAGAATGGCATGAAGAACAGGGTTTTCGGCAAGACGGGCGTTGCGGTCTCTGAAGTGGGCTTTGGCGCCTGGGCCATCGGCGGCTCTTGGGGCGAGGTCAGCGACCAGGACGCCCGCGCGGCGCTTGAGGCGGCCTTGGCGGCGGGCACCAGCTTTATCGACACGGCCGATGTCTATGGCGATGGCCGGTCTGAGCGACTGATCGCCGAGGTGCTGAAGACCCATCAGGGCCCGCGCCCCTATGTGGCGACCAAGGCCGGGCGGCGGCTGAACCCGCATGTCGCCGCGGGCTATGACTTTGATAACCTTGCGGCTTTCGTCGACCGCTCACGCGCCAATCTGGACATGGATTGCCTGGACCTGGTGCAGTTGCACTGTCCGCCGACCGAGGTTTTCTATCGCCCGCAAACCTTTGACGCCCTGCAAAAGCTGGTCGATCTGGGCCGGATCAAGGCCTGGGGCGTGTCGGTCGAAAAGGTCGAAGAGGGGCTGAAGGCGCTGGAATATCCCGGCCTGACCTCGGTTCAGATCATCTACAACATCTTTCGCCAGCGTCCGGCGGCGCTTTTCCTGCGCGAGGCACAGGCGCGCCATGTTGCGGTGATCGTGCGGGTGCCGCTGGCCTCGGGTCTGCTGACCGGCAAGATGTCGGCGGCGACGACCTTTGCCGCCGACGACCACCGCGCCTTCAACCGCGAGGGTCAGGCCTTCGACAAGGGTGAGACCTTTTCGGGCGTGCCCTATGATCTGGCACTACAGGCGGTCGAGGAGATTCGCGCCCTGCTGGGTGATGCGCCCATGGCGCAATTCGCCCTGCGCTGGATCTTGATGGAGGCGGCGGTTTCGGTCGTCATTCCGGGCGCGCGCAATGCGGAGCAGGCGCGGGGCAATGCGGCGGCCTCTGATCTGGCGGCCCTGCCTGCCGAGACCATGGCGGCGCTGCGCGAGATCTATACGCACCGCATCGCACCCCATGTGCATCAGCTTTGGTAAGCGAAAGGCGGCCGGGATGACCGGCCGCCTTTGATCTTGGAAGGCCCCGTTCAGAAAGGCCCCAATTTAGAACGGCCCGATTTAGAAGGGCCCCGTTTAGAACGGCCCGATTTAGAAGGGCCCCGTTTAGAAAGGGCTGTCGGGGAAGTAGAACTGCGCTGCGTTCTCGGGCGTCACCAGGGTGGCGTCCAGAACATAGGTGCCGCGCACCGGAACCTGGTCAAAGATCGCCGCCGCCGTCAGCTCCATCGCGGTGCCGACCATGGCAGGCGGATAAAGCACATCGACCGGGATCATCTTGTCGCCATCCATGACCCGCTTGATCATGTCCTTGGACCCCGCACCGCCCACAACGAACTGGATATCGGTGCGGCCCGATTGCTCGATCGCCTGCAGCACGCCGACCGCCATGTCGTCATCCTGGCACCAGACCACGTCGATCTTTGGGAACTTGGTCAGGTAATCCTGCATGACCTTGAAGGCATCGTCGCGGTTCCAGTTGCCGAACTGACGGTCCAGCACGGTGACTTTCGAGCCCTCGATCCCCTTGTCAAAGCCCGCCTGACGCTCTTCATCAATCGGAATCGGCATCCCGCGGATCACGACGACCTGAGCTTCGGGCGACTGCGCCGCGATGTATTTGCCCGCGACCTCACCCAGGGCAAAGTTGTTGCCCGCGACATAGAGGTCGCGCACGGTGTCATCGTTGACCGAAGGCGCGCGGTCGACGATGGCGACAAAGGTCCCCGCCTCTTTGACCTGACGGATGGCGTTGACCAGGGGGTCGGGATCGGTCGGCAGAATGACCAGCGCATCCAGACCCTGAACCGCAAGATCCTGGATCGCATTGGCCTGGCTTGCGGCATCGGGCGAGGTCTTGACGATGACCTTGGCGTCCGGATGTTCGGCCATGATCGCAGCCGCCACGCGTTCGGCGTGATAGACCACGCCGCCCGTCCAGCCATGGTCGGCGGCCGGGATCGAAACGCCGATGGTCTTGCCCTCGGCAAAGGCAGTCGTTCCAAGTGCGGTGGCCAGAACGGCCGCCGCTGTCAAAGATTTCAGCATTGTATCCTCCCAAGTTGCGGGCCTGATCGGGGGCCCGCGCCCCCTTACCTGCGGGCCAAAGACCTTTGGACCAGCATGGCAATGATGATGATCGCGCCCTGCAGGGTCGAGATCAGGTATTCCGAGATGAAATTGGACAAAAGCATGATATTGCCCACCAATTCCAGGATCAGCGCGCCGCAGACCGTGCCCCAGATGCGCCCCGATCCGCCCTTCAGCGCCGTGCCGCCCACGACGACGGCGGTGATGGCCTGCAGCTCCCACAGGGTGCCGGTCGTGGTCGAGGTCGACCCAAGCCGCGGCACATACAAAAGCACCGCGATGGCCACGCAAAGCCCCTGGACAACAAAGGCCCAGATGCGGATGCGGTCGACCTTCAGGCCCGAATAGCGCGCCACCTCACGGTTTGACCCCACCGCGACGACATGGCGTCCGTATGAGGTGCGATACAGCACAAAGGCCGCCAGCGCCGCCACGACCCCGATGGCCAGAATCGGCATCGGCACGCCCAGAACGGACCCGAAATAGACCGGGTGATACAGGTCCTGCAGCTCGCGGCTTTCCAGCGTGATGGCGCCACCTTGGGCCAGCCAGGTGGTCAACCCGCGGTAAATCCCCATCGTCCCCAGCGTCGCGATAAACGGCTCGATCCGGCCCAGCGTGGTGATCAACCCATTGACCAAGCCGCAGACCATGCCGATCACCAAGGTCATCAGCGCGCCCAGGATCAACAGCGTCAGCGGGTCGGCAATCGGTGCGGCGTTCAAGACCATGATCATGATCGAGGCGACAAAGGCCACCATCGACCCCACCGACAGGTCAAGGTCCCCGGCAGAGATCACATAGGTCGCGCCAATCGCGATGATGGCGATGAAGGCGCTGCGCGTCGCCACGTTTTCCAGGTTCGCCAGGCTGATGAAATTCGGGTTCACCAGGGCCCCCAGGATCAACAGCAATCCCAAGGCCGCAAAGGGCGCCATCAGCCGCAGGTCGATTTTCTTGTCCATTAAGCTGCCTTCAACCCCGCCGCATAGCGCATGATTTCCGTTTCGTTGATCGCCTCACCCTCCAGTTGGCCGACGATCCGCCCCTCGCGCATGACGGCCACCTTGGTGCAAAGCCCGATGACCTCGGGCATTTCAGAGGACACGACGATGATCGCCGCCCCTTCGGCCGCAAGTCCTGCGATGAAGTTGTAGATCTGTTGCTTGGTGCCGACGTCGATGCCACGTGTGGGCTCGTCGATCAGGATGACCTTGGGCGCGCGCTCCATCACCTTGGCCAGCAGCAACTTTTGCTGATTGCCGCCCGACATGCGCCCCGCCACCACTTTCGGATCGCGCACGCGGATGTCAAACCTGCGCCGGGCGCGTTCCAGCGCCATGGCCTCTGACCCCCGGTTCAGCCAGCCCCAGCGAGCATGGGCGGCCAGGCTTTGCAGCGTCAGATTGACACCCATCCCCTGCCCCAGCAGCAGGCCGCGCCCCTTGCGGTCCTTGGTCAGATACGCCAGCCCCGCTTCCATCGCGCGGCCAAGGTCCGCGGTCAGCGTCACCCCATCCACCAGCACCACACCCTCGCGGGGACGCAGGCCCACAATGGCCTCCATCAGCTCCGTCCGACCGCTTCCGATCAGGCCGGCAAAGCCCATGACCTCGCCCCGCCGCAGCTTGAAGCTGGCGTTTTGCACGTAACCGGTGGTCAGGCCGCGCACCTCCAGCGCCAGGGCCTCGTCGACATCGGGTTCGCGCTTGGGCGGGAACAGGGTCGACAGCTCACGCCCGACCATGGCCTGAGCGATGCGCTCTCCGGTCATGTCGCTTGCGTCCGCAGTCTTGATCCACTGGCCGTCGCGCAGGATGGTGATGCGGTCCGACAGCGCCATGACCTCGTCCAGCTTGTGGCTGACAAAGACGAAAGAGGTCCCCTCGGATTTCAGTCGCCGGATTTGCGCGAAAAGGATATCGGTTTCGGCCCGGGTCAGGACAGCGGTGGGCTCGTCCATGATGACGACACGGGCGCGGCGGCTGATGGCCTTGGCGATTTCCACCATCTGGCGGGCGGCCACGGGCAGGCTGCGGATCGTCGCGTCCTCGTCGATATGGGCGCCCAGTTGGTCCAGCGCGGCGCGGGTCGCCGCCCGCATGGCGCGGCGGTCCAAGATGCCCAGCCGCGTGATCTCACGGCCCAGAAACATGCTTTCGGTGACGGTCAGGTCTTCGGCCAGGTTGAATTCCTGGTGGATGATGGCGATGCCAAGCGCCTCGGCCCGCCCATCGGGCGGCAGGCGCACGGGTTGGCCGTCCAGCATCACCTGCCCCGAAGAGGGCTGTTCAAAGCCAGATAATATCTTGACCAGCGTGGATTTCCCCGCGCCGTTTTCGCCCATCAAGGCATGGACCTCGCCGCGCCGCAGCTGGAAATCCACGCTGAACAGCACCTGCACGCCAGCAAAGGCCTTGCTGACCCGGTCAGCCGCCAGAACGATTTCGGTCATGGTCTCCCCCCACTTGAGGCCAGTGAAAACCTTTACATTGATCATGTCAAGGTTTACATCCGCCGCGATGCAGCGATCCGGGGCAGCGCGCCCCCCTTGGCAGACGGCGGCCCCACCGCTAACGTCAGGGGATGAAAAAACCCACCCCCGCCACTATCGAAGACGTCGCCCGCCTGGCCGAGGTCTCGATTGCCACCGTCAGCCGCGCCATCCATATGCCCGAGAAGGTCGCGGTCTCGACCAGGCAAAAGGTTGACCGTGCGATTGCGGTGACGGGCTATACCGCCAATGCCATGGCGCGCAGTCTGCGGCTGGGGCGGTCCAACATGATCCTGGCGATTGCGCCCGATATCGGTGATCCGAACTTCGCGCCCATCCTGATCGGGCTAGAGAACGAGGCGCGGGCGGGCGGCTATGGGCTTTTGATCGGGCACACCCAGGGCGACCCTTTGCGCGGCGTCGAATACCTGAAATTCCTGAATTCCAATCAGGCGGCGGGGATGATCCTGTTCACCGGCTATGTCCCCCTGGACCCCGCCAGCCAAACCCGCCTGCCACCGATGGTCGCGGTGGGAGAGCCCTTGGCCCAAGGCGGCATCCCCTTTGTCGGCACCGATGACCGGGGCGGGGCGCGCAAGATGGTGGAGCTGCTGATTGCCCAGGGCCACCGCCGCATCGCCTTCATCGGTGACAGTCGCGAAAGGCTCTCGCATCACCGCCGCCGCATCGGCTTTGACGAAGGGCTGGCGGCGGCGGGTCTGCGCGATGGCCAGCAGGTGCTGGACTCCGACGGCACGCTGGAGGGCGGCCGCGCGGCGGTGGAGCGCCTCTTTCTGCGCGACGATCTGCCCACGGCTTTCGCCTGCGTCAACGACCAGACGGCGGCGGGGGTGATCCTGTCCCTGACCGCGCGGGGCTACCGCATCCCCGAGGATTTCTCGGTCACGGGGTTCGACGACATCCCTCAGGCGGGGTTCCTGTCGCCGGCGCTGACCACCGCCCGCCAGCCGCGCACGGCGATTGGTCAGGCGGCCATGGCGATCCTGTTGGGCCTGGTCGAAGGTGAGGCGCCAGAGCAGGCCGAGACGCTGTTGATGCCCGACCTGATCTTGCGCGACTCGGTCGGGGCGCGGCCGGTCAATCGCCGGTTCTGATCAGCGCACCTCGAAGGCAAAGGCCATCTGACGCGCGGCGCCTTCGGGCGGCGGCGCAAAGGGCGCGGCGCGGCGGATATGGTCCAACCCCAAGGCATCGACCGCCGCATCGCCCGAGGATTGCAGCACCCGCACGCCCTGCAAACTGCCATCGGCGCCCACGGTAAAGCCCACCTGCACCGTGCCGCTTCCACCCGCCTTTTGCTTTTTCGTCTTGCGGATCTGCTTGGCGACCGAGGCCGCCCAGGCCTTTGGACTGGCATTGGACGTGGCCGCAGCCGCCGGCGCGCTGGCCTGGGATGCCGCCTGAGGCTGGGATGTCTTCACGGCTTTCTTTTCCGGTTTGGGTTCGGCCTTGGCGACCTTTTGGGGCTTGGGTTTGGGTTTGGGCGGCGGCGGGGCCTTGGCCAGAACCTCGGGCGCGGCTTCGGGCGTAGGAGCCGCAAGGTCAGGCGCAGGAGGCTCCGGCGCAAGATCGGGGGGCGTCACGTCCGGGGTCAGGTCAGGAGACGCAAGGTCGGGCGCATCGCTGGGGGTCGGCACATCCGGGCTTTCGACCATCTCGGGCTGGATCACGGGTTCAGCCACCGGCAAGGGCATGGCCATCAGCGCAGGCATCGGCGCGGGGGCCAAGGCCAGCACAAAGGGCTCTGGCGCGGGGGCGGCGCGAACGGCCAGAAGCGTCGCGCCCGACAGGGTCAGCGCCACCGCCAACCCCGAAGCCAGCCAACCGCGCAACCGTTGGCGGCGCTGTTGCAGGTCAAGCCAGGGACAGGGCCCCGTAGCGCCCATGACGGGACAGGTCGCAGCTGGCAGGTTTTTCACGGCGCGGCCTCCAGCCCCACAAGGGCGACGTTCAGGTATCCGGCCGCGCGCAGCCCATCCAGGCCCTGCATCAGCCGCGCATAGGTCAGGTCGCGGTCGGCGCGCAGGTAAAGCGCCGTGTCGCGCTTGGCCCCGGTGCTTGTGTCCAGCGCGGCGGCAAGGGCCTCAGCGGTCACAGCGGTGTCGTTCAGCATATAGCCCGTCTCGGTCAGCGTCACCCAGACCGGGTCTTGCGGGCGCTGGGTCGCCGTGGCCTTCGACGCAGGCAGGTTCACCGGAACATCCACGGTGGACAAAGGCGCCGCCACCATGAAAACGATCAGCAGCACCAGCATCACGTCGATAAAGGGCGTGACGTTGATATCGGCCAGCTCGTCGGGGTCCTCGTTCAGGGGGGTCATTCAGGCCTCCGCGCCCAAGCGCCGGCGGACGATCTCGCGGCTAAGATGGCGTTCGCAAACGGCCGCCACATCGGCAAGGCGGTGGCGGAACCCCGCGATGCGACGGTTCAGCGCGTTATAGACGATCACCGCCGGGATGGCCGCGCCCAGGCCCACGGCGGTGGCCAAAAGCGCCTCGGCGATGCCGGGGGCCACGACGGTCAGGCTGGTGGTCTTGGTCTCGGCGATGGCCAGAAAGGCGTTCATGATGCCAAAGACCGTGCCGAACAGGCCGATGAAGGGCGCGGTGGCGGCGATCTGCGCCAGCATCCCCACACCGGCGCGCAGCGACTGCAGGGCGGCGGCGTCGATCCGTGACAGGCCGATGCGGACACGTTCGCGCAGGCCCTCGGCCTCGATGGCCCCCAGGGCTTGCGGCAGGGCGGCGAGTTCCTGTTCGATCAGCCGCACCATGGCCGACCCCGCCTCGGGCGCGGGCAGGCGCGGCCCCAGGGTGCCCAGGCCATTGGCCCCCGCCACAAGCGCAAAGCTGCGGGCCAGGCGATGCGAAGCGCGGGTCAGTTCCACCGTCTTGTAGGCCAGCACGGTCAGCACCGCGAAAGCCATGGCCGCCAGAGCCGCCATGACCGATTGCACGACCGGATGGGCGTGGCGCAGGATGTTGTAAAGATCCGTTGGGGCATCCGCCCCTTCACTTGCCCCGCCCGCCGCAAAGGTTTGCGGTGAAACTGCCGAGGGAAGAGGCAGGGGCGGGGCAGCAACCGCCCCCTGGTCCGGCGCGGCGGCCAGGGGGGCAGATGGCAGGGCCAGGGGCGCCTGACCGCCCAGAGCGGGCGCCTCTTGCGCGGCCAAGGGTGCGGCCAAGGGTGCGGCAAGACACAAAAGAACCGACAGGACAGTCAGGCGCATGGCGGGCTCCGTTACCAGGTAAAGGTCTTGCCCAGGGTCAGCTTGGCGTTCAGCCCCGCTGCATTGTCCAGGGCCAGGTTGTTGCGATACTGGACGTCAAAGACATTCTCGACGGCCAAAGAGATATCGACCCCCTGCAGCACGCCCGCTTGCGGGGTATAGGTCACAAACAGGTCATGCGTCGTATAGCTGTCAGCCGAGGTCGTGGCCGAAGCCGTGGTGATCTGGTCCACCCAATTCCCGCGCCACCCAACATTCAGCGCCTGATCCAACAGCTTGGCCCCCAGCGTCAGCGAGACGGTTTCGGCCGGCGTATCGGTCAGGACCGTGTCATAGGCCGTCCCCGCGGTGCGGTTGCGGCTTTCGACCTTGGAATAGCCCAGGTTGGCGAACCAGCCTTCGGCGTCATAGGCGGCCTCGACCTCGGCGCCCCAGGTCTCGGCCTTGTTCAGGTTGACGTAATTGGCCGACCCCGTGGTGCCCGAGGAATTGGCCACGATCAGGTTGTTGAAATCGTTGTGAAACAGCGTCGTCTTGACCTGCAGGCTGTCACCCTCGGACAAAAGCCCCTCACGCTGGAAGGTGAAGCCCAGTTCGACCGTTTCGGCGGTCTCCTTCTCCAGCCCCAGCGATGGCAGCAGCACAGCCCCCCCGCGCGAGGTGCCATAGGAATAAAGCTCGTCCAGCGTCGGCATCCGCTCGGTTTGCGCCACGGTGCCGAAAACCCCCCAGGCGTCGTTGACCGCATACATCGCCTGCAGCTTGGCCGAAACCGCCTGATCGCTGTCCTCCGATGCGCCGCGCAACGCCGCCGCATCCGAAGGCGTGCGGGTGCCGAAATCGACGCGCACCCCGGGGATCAGCGTCAGGCGGTCGGCGTAAACGAACTCGCCCTGCGCATAGAGCCCGGCCTTGTCATCGGTGCCCTCGGGGTGAAAGCCCATGGCGCCCAAAGACGAGGTCGCCGAACGCTCTTGCCGCGACAGTTGCGTGCCCAGGATCACCGTATTGGCCCAAGAGCCGCCCCCGAAGGACAGCTTGTGTTCCGCCTTCAAAGCCGTGGTCGCATAGGCGAATTCCCCGGCGCACAGAACCTGCAGCGTCCCCGTGGCGCACATCGCCCCCATCGAGAAGTTGTCCTTGGTCACATCGGTATCGGTATGCGACAGCGTCACCGTCGTATCGCCGCGCGCCCAGGTCAGCGTGGCCGTCGTATCGCGTGAGGCGATGTCGGCGGTGCCAAAGCCCGAGGCGGCGGCGCCCCCGGTCTGCGCCACCAGCGCATCGTCCAGGTCGGTGTCGGTCTGCGCATAGGACAGGGTCACGCTCTGGCCGTTTTCCAGGTTCACCTTGGCCTTGATCAGTGCCGAGGTGCTGTCATGCGCCGTGCCGGCAATCGTATTGCCCAGGCCATCAACCACGGTCCCGCCGCTGGAGCGGTTCAGCGCGCCCAGGTAGTCGACAGTGCCGCGCCGCTCGGCCCAGATGACGCCAACGCGCTGGCTGTCGCCATTCGACCCATAGGACAGCGTCGGGCGCAGGGCCCGCGTCTGCCCTTCGGCCAGAAAGTCGGCGGCGTCCTTGGTGGTGAAATTCACCGCCCCGCCAATCGCGCCCGACCCGTTCAAGGTCGCGGCGGCAGGCCCGCGCAGGACCTCGACCCTCTTATACAGGTCCAGATCGCCAAAGAACGACCCCATCCGGTATTGTTCAAAGAACTTCGGCGCGCCGTCGACCGACACCTTGATGCGTTCCTCCGAGGCCGCCTGTTCGGCATTGCCCACACCACGGATGTTGAAGCTTTGCCCCAGCACCCGGGCCGAGGCGCCGGCAATCGTGATCCCCGGCACGCCGCGGAACAGGTCGGACAGGGTGACAGGCTGGCGGGCGTCGAAGTCCGATTGTTCCAGCGCAGTCACGGATTGTGGGGTTTCGACGGCCGGTTTTGCGCTGCCGGCGCCAAAGATCAGGCGGCCAAGGTATTGAAACCCATCGGCATGGGCGGGCTGGCACAAAGCCAAAAGCGCGACAGAGGTGGTCAAAAGGCGGTTCATGGGCTTTCCCTTGGTGGTCTGCAGGGGGCTGGCCCGGCGGTGACGCCTGTCGCTGGCACGCAGAAATTCTGACTTGATTTGTCAGGAATCGGCGATTAAAGAAGCCGACAGAAACTGTCAAGTATTCTCGCGCACCAGCTTTCGCCAGACGCGCATCCCCCAAAGCTCTGGAGTCCAAATGACCCCCGCCGATATCCGCGCCCTGCGCGCCGAGAACCCGAAGACACGTGCCCGCGATCTGGCCGAGGCCCACAACCTGCCCGAAGCGGCCCTGGTCGCCGCCCATCTGGGCCACGGCGTGACCGCATTGCAGCCCCATCCCGATCAGCTGATGCCCCTGGCCGGAGAGTTGGGCGATGTCATGGCCCTGACGCGCAACCGCAACTGCGTCCACGAGCGCAAGGGGGTCTACAAGACCTATCATTCCGGGTCTTGGGCTCAGATGATCCTGTCCTCGGACATCGACTTGCGGCTGTTTGCGCGTCACTGGGTCCATGCCTATGCGGTGGTCGAGGGCGACAAAAGGTCGATCCAGGTCTTTGATGCGGCGGGCGATGCGGTCCACAAGATCCACCTGACCGCGGCGTCCGATGTCGGGGCCTTTGACCGGCTGGTGACGGCGCTGGCGATCGAGGCCCAGATGCCCACCTTTGCCCCCCGCGCCGTCGTCGAACCGGCCAAGGGCGATCCTTCCCAGCGTGAGGCGCTGCGTCAGGGTTGGTCCGCCATGACCGATAGCCATCAATTCCTGGGCCTGGTGAAGGATCACGGCATGAACCGCCTGGGCGCCAACCGCATCGCGGGCGCGCCCCATGCGCGGCCTTTGGCTGTGGGTGCGGTGGCGGCGGCACTGGAGCTTGCGGCGTTTTCCGAAATCCCGGTCATGATCTTTGTCGGCAACGCCGGCTGCATCCAGATCCACTCGGGTCTGGTGGGCAAGACGGTGATGATGGGGCCGTGGTTGAACATCATGGACCCGCGTTTCAACTTGCATCTGCGCGCCGACCGGATTGCCGAGGTCTGGCATGTGGTCAAGCCCACCGCCACCGGGCCTGCGGTGTCCATCGAGGCCTTTGATGCCGAGGGAGAACTGATCCTGCAGATCTTTGCCTATCGCAAGGACCGGCCCGGCGATGCCTGGAACGCCCTGGTGGACGCCCTGCCGCATCTGGAAGAGGCCTTCGCATGATCACCCGCCGCTTGTTCCTGGCCCTGCCCTTGCTGGCCACCCCCGCCTTCGCCGCAAACCGCCGCATCGTGGTCCTCGGTGGCTCGCTGGCCGAGATCGTCGCGGCCCTGGGGGCCGAGGGCGAATTGGTCGGCCGCGACACGACCTCGACCTTTCCGCCAAGCCTGCTGGCCCTGCCTGACGTCGGCTATGTCCGCGCGCTGTCGCCCGAAGGCGTGTTGTCGCTGACCCCCGACCTGATCCTGGCAGAGCCCGACGCAGGCCCGCCCCCGGTGATCGAGGTCCTGCGCGCGGCGGGCACCCAGTTCGTCACCATCCCCGGCGCGCCCACAGCCGCCGGCGTGGTGGCCAAGATCGAGGCCACCGCCGCAGCCCTTGGCCTGCCCGAACAGGGCGCCGCACTCGCAGCCCAAGTCGCAGCCGAAATCGCGACGGCCCAGGCCCTGCCCGCCCCGACCCCCCTGCGCGTGCTGTTCGTCCTGTCGCTGCAGGGCGGCGCGGTCATGGCGGGCGGTGAGGGCTCTTCGGCCGAGGGCATCATCCACATGGCCGGCGGGGTCAATGTCGGCCTTGGCTTTGACGGCTTCAAACCCATGACCGACGAAGCGGTCCTCGCCGCCGATCCGCAAGCCATCCTGGTCATGGACCGCGAGGGGGAACTCTCGATCACGCCCGAGATGATCGCGGCCCATCCAGCACTTGGGCGCACCACGGCGGCGACGGAAGGGCGGATCGTCGCCATGGACGGGATGCTTCTTTTGGGCTTTGGCCCGCGCACCGGCCAGGCTGCGGCGGCCCTGCATCAGGCGCTATACGGAGACGCGGGATGACCGCGCTTCGGGTCACTTTGCCGCTGATGATGGCTGGCGTTGTGCTGGCCGCCTTGGGGACCGGGGCCACGGGGCTGTCGCCCTTGCGGCTGCTGCAAGGCGGGCTGTCCTTGCAGGAAAGCGTGGTCTTTTGGGATATCCGCCTGCCAAGGCTCCTGTTGGGGCTTTTGGTGGGCGCAGGTCTGGCGGTGTCCGGCGTGCTGATGCAGGCGCTGTTTCGCAACCCTCTGGCCGATCCGGGCGTGGTCGGCGTCGGTCCGGGGGCGGCCCTGGGCGCGGTTCTGGCCATCGTTCTGGGCGGAGGCGGCCCAGTGCTGGTGATGCTTGCGGCCTTTGGCGGCGGCTGGGTGGCGGTCATGGTCCTGACCCGGGTGGCGCAAAGCGCGGGGCGGACCGATATCAGCCTTCTGCTGTTGGCGGGGATCGCGCTTTCGGCCCTGGCGGGGGCGGTGACGGGCATCCTTGTGACGCTGGCCGATGACACGCAATTGCGCGACCTGTCCTATTGGTCGATGGGCTCTTTGGCGGGGGCCACGCGGGACAAGGTCGCGCTGGGGGCCTTGGTCATCGGGCCGGTCCTGCTGTTGGCGCCGCGTCTGGCGCGGGGGCTGAACGCCCTGGCGCTGGGAGAGGTCGCGGCCTTTCACATGGGCTTGCGGGTCGAGCGGCTGAAGCGTCACGCCATCCTTTTGACCGCGCTTGGCACCGGGGGGGCGGTGGCGCTGGCGGGAGGGATCGGATTCATCGGCATCGTCGTGCCCCATGTGCTGCGTCAGGCTTTGGGCCCCGATCACCGCGCCATCCTGCCCCTGTCCGCGCTGATGGGGGGGGCGCTTCTGGTGCTGGCCGATGTCTTTGCCCGCAGCCTGACCGCGCCCGCCGAACTGCCCATCGGCATCCTGACCGCGCTGATCGGCGCGCCGGTCTTCCTGCATATCCTGTTGAAACGAAGGGGTGTCGCATGATCACCACTCAGGGCCTGACCGTCATGCGGGCCAAGCGCACCATCCTGCACGACCTGACCCTGACCCTGCGGCAAGGCGAGGTCACAGGGCTGATCGGTCCCAATGGATCGGGCAAGTCGACGCTGCTGGCGGCGCTGTCGGGCGCCCTGCCCTATCGCGGGTCCGTGCAGATCGCGGGTCACGAGGTCGCAACCGCCAGCCCCGCGACGCTGGCGGGCCTGCGCGCCGTGATGGCGCAACAGACGACGCTAAGCCTGCCCTTCTCCGTGGCCGAGGTGGTCGCGATGGGCGCCCTGACCGCGCCCGGCGCCCGCATCCCGGCGCTTTTGGCCGAACTGGGCTTGGCCGGTTTCGGTCCCCGCGACGCCATGGCGCTGTCGGGCGGCGAGGCCCAGCGGATGCAACTGGCCCGCGCGCTTTTGCAGGCGGAAACGGCGGGCGGCACAGGGTGGCTCATGCTGGACGAGCCGGTCTCCAGCCTGGACCTGGCCCATCAGATCGCAGTGATCGACCGGGCGCGGGCCCATGCCGCGCGGGGCGGCGCTTTGGTCGTGCTGCATGACCTGAACCTGGCCGTGCGCGGGGTGGACCGGCTTTTGGTGCTGCAAGAGGGGCGGATCGTGGCGGACGGCGCGCCGTCACAGGTGCTGACCGATACGCTGCTGACCCGGGTCTATGACTGCGCCATCCCGGTCAACCGCGTGCCGGAAAACGCGCCCTTTGTGTTGGTGCAGGCCTAGCGGTCCAAAGGCCAGACCGGGCGGCGCACGCGGGTATAGGGCCGCAGATGCGCTTGCGGTGTGGCCAGCGCGCCGGTGTCACAGACCACGACCCTTGCGGCGATGGGCTGAAAGGCCGCGCGGAAATGCTGCATCGACTTGACGACCAGAAAGCGCAGGGCCTCGGGCGCGATGTCAAAGGCGCGCAGTTGCTGCAGGTCAAGCATCTGGCCAGACAGGGTGACGACCAGCACGTCGATCCCCTGCACCCGAAAGACCGCCGTCTTCCCCCAGGAATGGGTGATGCCGCCCAGGATCGGACCGTCTCCGGTATAGGTGCCCTCTGACAGGTGCCGGATTTCGCCGGTCACGGTCAGGGGCCCGCCGCCGAACGCCGGGTCACATTTGCCGCCAAGGTCCAGCGTCACGGTGTCGCCGACCCTGTGGCGGTGCAGGAAAGCCGCCGCCTCGGGGTCGATCATCGGGGCAAAGGCGCCCCCTGTGACGCCCACTTGCAACAGCGCCGCCAGCAATGCGGTCGCATCGCCATAAGCCCCGGCGCCCGGGTTGTCGGCATAATCCGCGATGACCAAGGGCGGGGCCGCGGGATGGGCCAAGGCCAGCGCCGCCGCGGCCTCAGGCGTCAGAAAGTCATTTGACACCGATCCGCGCTGATCCCAGATCGTCTGCGCCAGCGCCTCGGCGATCTCTGTGGCGCGAGCGGCGTTGCGGTCATGTGTCACCAGAACCGTCGGCCCCATTTCCGCGATATCCGCCTCGGAGAAGCCCGCATTGACCGACACCGCCAGGATGCCCGGCTCGGCCTCATGCGCGGTGGCGCGGGTGTAAAGCGCGGCCGTCTGGGGCACATCGGTGCGGCCTGCATTGGCCTCGTCCAGCATGGGGATATGGCGGCGCAGGGTCCGGGGCGCGATGTCGCCCTTCATCGTCCGATCCAGCAGCCGCGCCGCATGACGCCCGGTTTCGCGCATGTCGACATGGGGATAAGTCTTGTAGCTGACAAGGATTTGCGCCTGTTCCACCATGGCCTCCGTCACCATGGCGTGCAGGTCCAGCGTCACCGCAATCGGCAGGTCCGGCCCCACGATGGCACGCAGACGGCGCAGCATCTCGCCCTCGCCATCCTCGCAGAACACTGGCACCATCGACCCGTGCAGCGACAAAAGCACGCCGTCCAGCGTGGCCTTGTGCGCCCGCGCGCCGTCACAGATCAGGCCGGCGATATGGTCAAAAGCCTCTTGCGCCACCCGGGCCCCGGGGGTCGCATGGGCAGAGACGGTATGGGTCAGCCGCCACCCCGACAGGTCCGCCACATCCAGAAACCCCGCCAGCTCTTCGTTCACGCCGCGAAAGCGGTCGACGGCAACTTGCCCCAGGTCCAGGACATCGTCGCGAAAGTCCTGCAACCGCGTCTCGCCCTTCTTGAAGGTGTTGCTTTCGTGGACGAAAACGCCGGTCAGGACGTGGAACATCGGATCAATCCTTCAGGGGGTGAAAACAGGCGACGGGGTGGGGGCCTTGATCCAGCGCGGGGCGCCTTGTGCGGCAAAGGTCGCTGGCCCGCGGGCAACGCCCGGCAAAGGCGCAGCCCGGCGGCAGGTCAAAGGGGCTGGGGATTTCGCCGGTCAGGGCTGCCAGCGTGCGGCGCTGCGCAGGGTCGGGCACAAAGGCCGAGGCCTGCAGGGCCGCCGTATAGGGATGGCGGGGCGGGGCATCGGCGCGGGGCAGAACCTCGACCACCGCGCCCAGATACATCACCAGCACCCGGTCACAGAAATAGCGCACCAGGCCAAGGTCGTGACTGATGAACAGATAGGTCAGCCCGCGGTCCTGCCGCAACCGGGTCAACAGCGCCACGATCTGCGCCTGGATCGACACATCCAAGGACGCCGTGGGCTCGTCCAGCACCACAAGGTCCGGCGACAGCGCCAGGGCCCGCGCGATGCCCACCCTTTGCCGCTGCCCACCTGACAGCTGATGCGGGTGGCTTTGCGCCATCGTCGCAGGCAGGCCCACCGTCTCCAGCATGGCGCCGGGGTCGGGCGGGGTCTGGCCCTGGACGGCAAAGGGCTCGGCCAGGATTTGCGCCAGGGTAAAGCGCGGGTCCAAGCTGGAATAGGGGTCCTGAAACACCATGGCCATGCGCTGCCGCATCTTGCGCAGGGCGGCAGGCGACAGGGCGCGCAGGTCGGTGCCGTCGAAGCGTAGCTCTCCGCCGGTCGGCTCGATCAGCCGCAGGACCAACCGCGCCAGAGTAGACTTGCCGCAGCCGCTTTCGCCCACCACCCCCAGGACCTCGCCCCGGGCCAGGGTGAAAGAGACCTCGCGGACGGCCATCATGGCGCGGGGGCGTTGGAACAGGCCTCCGCCGGATTGAAAGCGTTTGGTCAGGCCGGTGACGGACAACAGGTCAGACATCGGCGCCCCCCGGAAAGTGGCAGGCCGGGTTGCCCTGCGGCGCCTCGGCCCTGCAAAGCGCCTGCGCCTGCGGGCAGCGCGGGTGAAACCGGCACCCCGACGGGAAGGCCAGCGCGCCGGGCACGGTGCCCGGGATGCCCTGCAGCGCGCCCTTTGCCATCCCCTCGGTCGGGATGCAGCCGATCAGCGCCCGCGTATAGGGATGGCCCGGGGCGGCGAAGATCGGCGCGGTCGGGCCTTCCTCTGCCAGGCGACCGGCGTAAAGCACCGCGACCCGGTCACACAGCTGCGCCACGACGCCCATGTCATGCGTGATCAGCAAAAGCGCCAGGCCGCGTTCGCGCACCAGCGCCCCAAGGATCTGGATGATCTGCGCCTGGACCGTCACATCCAGCGCGGTCGTGGGCTCGTCGGCGATGATCAGGTCGGGGTCGCCCGCCAAGGCCATGGCGATGACGATGCGCTGTTTCATGCCGCCCGAAAGCTGATGCGGCCAGGCCTCGGCCACCGTGGCGGCCTCGGGGATGCGCAGTTGCGTCAGCAGGTCTACGGTCCGCGCCCGCGCCTGCGCCCGGGTCAGGCCAAGATGCAACCGGGACACCACGTCGATTTGCGCGCCGATCCGTGTCACCGGGTCCAGCGCCGTCATCGGGTTTTGCGAGACGAAACCGATGCGGCGCCCGCGCAGGGACCGCCGCTGCACCTCGGTCATCGCGGCCATGTCCTGACCGTCGAAAGCGACCGCGCCCCCGGTGATCCGCCCGCCGATCAGCGGCAAAAGCCCCATGGCGGCCAGCGCGGTCAGCGACTTGCCCGAGCCGCTTTCGCCCACCAGGCCCAAGATCTCTCCCTTGCCGACCGACAGGGAAATCCGGTCCAGCAAAGCCACCTGGCCGATCGAGACGCTGACGTCGGCAAGCTGCAACAGGCTCATATGGGGCCCCTCAGCTTGGCCTTGATGTCCAGGCTGGCCACCAGGGCATCTCCGGCCAAGTTGATCGCCACCACCGTGACGGCGACCATCAGGCCGGGGAATATGATGATCCAGGGCGCCTTGAAGATCAGCGCCGAGCCCGCCGACATCATGCCGCCCCAGCTTGGGACGGGAGGCTGCGCGCCCAGGCCGAAAAAGCCCAAGGTGGCCTCCAATATGATCGCGTCGCCGGTGGCCAGCATGGCCGAGACCAACACGGGCGCCAAGGCGTTCGGCAGAAGGTGGCGGGTCAGGATATGGGTGTTGCCGGCCCCCAGGGACCGGGCGGCCTCGATAAAGGTCTCGCCCTTCAGCGTCAGGATTTGCGCGCGGGTCAGCCTTGTGAACTGCGCCAGATAGGCGACCGCGATGGCCACCATGGTTCCGGTGGTGCCCGGCCCGATGATGGCCACCAGGATCAGCGCGATCAGGATTTCCGGGAAGGACCAGGTCAGGTCGACGGTGACAGTGACGGCGCGGTCGAACCAACCGCCAAACCAGGCGGCGGCGGCGCCAAGCGCCATGCCGCAGGCGACCGAAATGGCGATGGCCGTGACCGAAACCGACAAAGAGGTCCGCGCGCCATGGATCAGCCGTGTCAACAGGTCACGGCCGAATTCGTCGGTGCCCAGCCAATGAGCCGCGCTTGGCGACCGATAGGCCTCTGACAGGGCCTGGATGTCGTAGTCATAGGGCGACAGGTCCGCCAGGATCGCGGCCAATATGACCAAGACCAGCCAGAGCGCGGAGAGCGCCGGGATCGGGTGACGGAAAGCCTTCATGACAGGAAAGTTCATGACAGCGAGGCCCTGACGCGGGGGTCCATCACCGCCTGCAGGATATCGCCCAGCAGGGTCCCCAGCATCACCGCCATGGCCAGCATCAACAGGCAGGCTTGCACCACGGGGTAATCGTGCTGGCTCAGCGACTTGATCAGCAGCGTCCCAAGGCCGGGCCTTGCGAAGACGACCTCGACCGTGACGGCGCCGCCCAAGATCCAGCCGATGCGCAGGGCCAGGATCGTCACCACCGGGATCAGCGCATGACGCAGGACGGTGCCCAGCTGGATGCGCAAGGGCGACAGCCCCTTGGCGTGCAAGAGCAGGACGAAATCCCGGCCCGCGGCCTCGATCATCGAAACCCTTGTGATGCGGGCGACCAAGGCCGTGCCGCCCAGGCCGATGGTCAGCACGGGCAGAACCAAAGACGACCACCCCCGCGCGCCCGAGACGGGAAACCACCCCAACCCGACCGAAAACACCAGCATCAGGATCAGGCCCAGCCAAAAGCTTGGCATGGTCGACCCCAGCAAAACGCCCCCCATGATCGCCCGATCCGCCCAGCCGTCGCGGTTCAGCGCGGCCACGACGCCCAGGACCACCCCCAGCACCGAGGAGAACAGCAGCGCCAGCCCCCCCAGCGCCAGCGAATGAGGCAGAGCGGCTGCGATCAGGTCGGCCACCGGGCGGCGGGCCACAATCGCGGTCCCAAGATCACCCGTCACCACTCGCCCCAGCCAGATCGCATATTGCACCGGCAAGGGCCGATCCAGGCCGTAACGCGTCTCCATCTCGGCCCGGGCCTGCGGTGAGGACCCGACCTTCAACAGGTTGTCGATCGGGTCGCCCGGGATGAAATGCAGGATGGCAAAGATCACCACCGACACGGCAAGAAACACCGGCACGAGCATCAGGACCCGCTTGATCAGGTATGACATCATGCCGGTCGCTTTCTTACTCTTTGACTTCCATGTCCATGATCGCGATGGCGCCCACGCCCACGCCGTTGATCGCGGGCGGCAGGACAAGGCGGTCCTTGTTATAGGCGACGGCGTCCACCGGCTGATAGATCGGCGCCATGGGGAACTGGGTCAGGACATAGTCGTGATAGGCGGTAAAATTCGCCACCCGCTCTTCCATGTTCTTGGACCCCGTCATCGCCGCCGCCCGCAGGGTCTCGGCCTTGGGGTCGTTGAACATCGACACATTCGGATAGCCCAGACGGTCGCCGCCAAAGAACCAGTCGACGATATCGGCATTGTCCCAGTTGTAGGACCGCACCGCCGCCTGTTGCTCGCCGGTCTTGTATTGGTCGCGGATCATCGAGCTGTCATAGGTCGTGATCTCGGCCTCGATCCCCACGGCTTTCAACTGCGCCTGCACGACTTCGGTCAGGCGGCGGAAGACGCTGTCGCTTTGGGTCCAGAGGCTGATCTTCAGCGGCTGGCCGTCCTTCATACGGACGCCGTCCGGCCCCATCGCCCAACCGGCCTCGTCCAGCGCGGCATTGGCGCGGGCGGGGTCATAGGCGATCTTGGAGCTGTCGGCGACCTTGGATTCCGGCAGGGCGGAGATCAGGAAGGTGTTCGCCACCGACCCAACGCCGCCAAAGACCGAGGCCAGGATTTCGTCCTGGTTGATCGCCTTGGCCGCAGCCTCGCGCACCTTGATGTCGTCGAACGGCGCCTTGGTCACGTTCATCGGCATGTAATAGACATCCTGCCCCGGCAGGGTCAGAAGCGTCAGGTTGGCTTCCTTTTGCACCTCGGACATCAGGTCGGCCGGCACGCCCAACAGCATGTCCACCCCGCCGGTCTTCAGCTCCAGAAAGGCGGTGCTGTCTTCGGGGATCTCGCGGAAGGTCAGTTTCGCGATCTTGGCCGGACCCTGGTTCGCAGCCAAGGGCGAGCCCCAGGTGTAATCGTCGTTGCGCACCAGAACGGTTTCCTGGCCGATGGCGAAGCTTTCCATCTTGAAGGGGCCGGTGCCGTAAACCTCGGTCACGCCATAATCGTCACCCAGCGCGGCAAAGGACTTGGGTTCCACCACCGACATGAAGCTGGAGGACAGGTTATACAGCATGTTCGGTTCAGGCCGGGACATGACGAATTTGACGGTCAGGTCATCGACCACCTGAACCTCGGCGATGGCCTCGACCATATAGGCGTTGTCCGATCCCGCAAACAGCGGCACCCAGGCGGCAATCGTGGCGGCGTTGAAGGGCTCGCCGTTGTGGAAGGTCACGCCGGGATGCAGTTTAAAGGTCCAGGACATGCCGTCGGCGGCCTCTTCCCAGCTGTCGGCCAACCAGGGGTGATAGGACAGATCCGCCGCCTGAGACACCATGCGGTCAAAGATCAGCGTCGTCGCCTTGTTCAGATTGCCCGCCTTGATCGGGTTGTAAGTCGGGGTTCCGACCTCGGGCGTGGCCAGGACAAAGATGGCCTCTTGCGCCTGGGCCATGCCGGTCAGGGCGGCCAGGCAGACACAGGCCATAAGGGTCTTGCGGAAGGAAAACGTCATGTGGTCCTCACTGTTGCTTGGGGTTTGCCCGGGTTGCATCCCGGGGCGCGGTATGTCCGATGAAATCGCCGTAAAGCGCCGAGACGCGGGCCATGCGGTTCTCGACCGCGGCGCCCAGTTCGGCAAAGACGCCGTTGACCAAAAGCCCGATCAGCGACGACATGGCAGAGGTCGTGTCCCAGAAGTGGTTCAGATCGGTGGGCACGGTGAACAGCTCTGTCACCAGGCCCGGCGCCCAATCGCAATAGGGGTCGGTGATCAGCGTCACCGGGATGCCCTCGTCCCGCGCGGCATGGGCCAGGTCGCGGGTCAGGCGTGAATATCGGCGGCCGTCGACCAGGACCAGAGTCGTGTCCTCGGGGTCTGACAGCAGCACTTCGGCAAAATGCCCGCCCGCGACATCGGCCAACTGCACGCCGGGGCGCAGGTATTGCAGGTTGTGGACCAGTTCCGCCGCGTGCCCCCGCTCGGTCTGAAAGCCCGCGACAAAGACCTGACGCCTGCGGGCAAGCCTTTGCACCGCCGCCGCAAAAGGCGCAGAGGCCGCCAGTTCATAGACCGTGACCAAGGCCGCAATCTCACGCTCCAACGCGCGGGAGAGTTCGTGGCCGTCGCGCGACCTTGCGTGGAAATCCTTCAGCCGGTCGCCGATCAGCCAGGCCTTGTCGCCCAAGTCGACCTGCAAGGACCCCTTCAGGTCTTTCAGATGCCGATACCCGATCGACCGGCAAAACCGCCCCACCGAAGCCTCGGAGACACCGACCTTGCCCGCCACCGTCGCCGCGGTTTCAAACGGCAGGGCCTGCAGGTTGGTCATCAGGAAATGGGCGATGGCGCGTTCGGAGGGCGTGCCGGACTCGACCGCCTGGGCCAGCCTGTCGCGCAGATCGCCGATGTTTTCGGAGCCGTCGTCCACCCGCATCTCCTGTGGTTGAATAAAGAGTGACAGGAAACTTTCAATCGGTCAATCTTGCAAGTAAGCTGTAATCCGACCGGACAGGAGGCCCCTATGACCTTGAAGATCGAAGCCGCCACCCTGCGCCTGGTGCGCCTGCCCCTGGTCACGCCCTTTACCATCGCGACCGGCACGCTGACGGAAAAGGTCTTTCCGCTGCTGGTGCTGCACAGTGGCGGGCTGGAGGGTTACGCCGAGGGGGTGATGGACCCGCTGCCCGATTACCTGGAGGAAACCGTGGCCGGCGCCATGGACCTGCTTTCGACCGTGCTTTTGCCGCAGGTGCTGGGCCGCAGTTTCGCCAACCCCGAGGCGCTGGCCCGCGCGCTGGCGCCCTGGCGGGCCAATCACATGGCCAAGGCCGTGGTGGAAATGGCCTTTTGGGACCTGTGGGCGAAAAGCCTTGGCCTGCCGCTGCAAACCCTTTTGGGCGGCGCGGGGGATGCCATCGACGTCGGGGTCTCGTTGGGGATCGGGCCTGTTGCGCAGACGCTGGACCGGGTGGGCGCCCATCTGGATCAGGGGTATAGACGCATCAAGCTGAAGGTGAAGCCGGGGCATGACCTGGGGCTGTTGCGGGCGGTCAGATCCGAGTATCCCGACGCCCATCTGACGGTGGATGCCAATTGCTGCTATACCTTGGCCGACAGTGGGCTGATTGCCGCGATGGACGAATTCGGCCTGGATTACATCGAACAGCCGCTGGCCTGGGACGACATCCACGACCATGCGACCTTGCAACAGCGCATCCGGACGCCGCTGTGTCTGGACGAATGTATCCGCACCCTGGACCATGCCCGCAAGGCGCTGCAGACCGATGCCGCGCGGGTCATCAACATCAAGGTCGGCCGCGTCGGGGGCCATACCGAGGCGCGGCGCATCCATGACCTTTGCACCGCCTTTCAGGTTCCGGTCTGGTGCGGCGGGATGCTGGAATCGGGCGTGGGGCGCGCGCATAACATCCACCTGTCCACCCTGCCGGGGTTCACCAAGCCCGGCGATACCTCTTCGGCCAGCCGCTATTTCACCCGCGACATCGTGGAACAGAAACTGGAGACCACCGCCGGTCGGATGCCCGTCCCCAAGGGCCCCGGCATCGGCGTGACGCTGGATCTGGACTACCTGACCCATGCCAGCCTGTCGCTCCAGGAGGTCCGCCCATGACCGACCTTCACTTCCGCGAGCTGATCGGGATGAGTGACCTGACCCGGGCCGAGGCGCTGCAACGTGCCGTTTGGGGCGAGGGCGACCAACCCGATCCGGCCGACCTGATGCTGGCCGTGCAATCCGAAGGCGGTCTGGTGGGCGGCGCTTTTGTGGGCGGCGCGCTGGTCGGCTATGTCTTCGGCTTTCCAACGCGGGAGGCGCATATCCAGCACTCGCACCGGCTGGCCGTCTTGCCCCAGGCGCGCGGGCTGGGGCTGGGTCTGCGGCTGAAACGGTATCAGCGCGACTGGTGCCTTGCGCGGGGGATCACCCGGGTCAGGTGGACCTTCGATCCGCTGCGGTCGGTCAATGCCACCTTGAACATCCACCGCCTTGGCGCCGAGGCCGGGACCTATCTGCCCGATCTTTACGGTGAAATGGCGGGGATCAACCGCGGTCTGGGGTCAGATCGGTTGATGGCCGATTGGGACCTGACCGCGCCGCATGTCGCGGCCCTCGCCCGGGACGAGACGCCCGACCGCGGCGCCCTGACCCCGCTGGAACTGACCCTGCCTCAGAACCTGGAGGCCCTGGCCGCAAGCGACCCCGCCGCCGCCACGCGCCTGCGTCTGGACATGCGCGCCGCCCTGCAAAGCGCCTTTGCCGCAGGCCTGCGCATCCGGGATTTCGACCGAAGCACCCGGACCTATGCCCTGGGTTGAACGCGGCTCTCGACTCACACCCGGTTGCGGGCTTATCGCTAGGGAAACCGCGCGACCAACGAGGACGACATGTCGACCGAAGACAGCTGGTTAAAGGTCCTGGACCTTCTGGCCGATGCCGTGGTGATCCTGCATCCCGAGGGCGAAATCCTGCACGCCAATCCCGCGGGCCTGACCCTGCTGGGCGGGGCGCTGCATCAGGTGATCGGCCGCCCGCTGACCGCTTTCCTTGACCCGCCCGACCATGACGCCTTGCGCCGCGCCCTGCGGCATGGCCTGGCTGGACAGACCCTGCCCCCCCTGCCCCTGCGTCTGGCCGATGCCGACATGACCGCGCAGCTGCACCGGCTGGAGACGGCCGCGGGCGCCGCCCCGGCGCTGGCCCTGTTCCTGCGCCCCGCCGATCAGGACACGATGCGGCTTTTGGCCTCTATCGTCGAGGGCAGCCAGGACGCGATCCTGACCAAGACGCTGGACGGGACGATCACGTCCTGGAACTCTGCCGCCGAAGCGCTGTTCGGCTACAGCGCCGATCAGGCCATCGGCCGGTCTGTCACCATGCTGTTCCCGCTGGAACGCATCGCCGAGGAAAACGAGATCATCGCCCGCATCCGGCGCGGCGACATGGTCCGCCACTATGAGGCCACGCGCATCGCCCGGGATGGCCGGGTGCTGGACCTGTCCGTCACCGTCTCTCCGATCCGCAATGCCGAAGGCCTCGTCATCGGCGCCTCAAAGATCGCGCGCGACATGGGCCCCGAACGCGCCCGGGCCGAAAGGCTGACGGTGCTGGCCTCGGTCTATCAGAACTGCGGCGAGGCGATCATGATCTTGAACGCCAAGGGCGAATTCGTCGAGGTCAACTCGGGCTTTACCGCGATCACCGGATTCTCCGAGGCCGAGATGGTGGGGCGGTCCTTCAACGCCTTTCGGTCCGGCCGGCAATCCCCACATGAGGCGCGGCGCATGATCCGCGAGCTGCGCCGCAACCGGATTTCCAAGGGCGAGATCTGGACCCGGCGCAAGGACGGCTCGGCCTTGGCGGGGTTCCTGACCATCACCGCGCTGCCCTGTGCCAGCCATGACAACCGCTATATCGCGATCCTGGCCGATGTGACCTCGTTGCGGCTGCAACAGGAAACGCTGGAGCGGCTGGCGCATTACGATGACCTGACCGGCCTGCCCAACCGGCTGTTGATGCATGAACGCCTGGACCGCGCGCTAGGTCAGGCGCTGGCCACGGACAGCGAAGTGTCGGTCGCCTATCTGGACATCGACGGGTTCAAGGCGGTGAACGACCGCCACGGCCATGACGCCGGGGACGAGATCCTGATCGCCCTGGCGCAGCGCATGACGGCCTGTCTGGCGGCCTCGGATACGGTCGCGCGGATCGGGGGGGACGAGTTCGTGGTGATCCTGCCCCAGGCCCGTGGCCGCCCCCGACGGACCGAGGTGCTGGACCGGCTTTTGGCGCGCATCCGCCAGCCGATCCGCCGGGCGGGGTTGGAGATTCGGGTGGCGGCCTCGATCGGGGTGGCGACCTTTCCCCAGGATCGGGGCGGCGGGGAACAGATCATCCGCCTGGCCGATCAGGCGATGTTCGAGGCGAAAAAGCAGGGCGGCAACCAGATCCGCCATTTCGACAGCGCCAGGCAGGAACGCGAGATCGGCCAGCGCCGTCTGGTGGGCGAAATCGAGACCGCCCTGACCGAAGGCCAATTCGAGCTGCATTTCCAGCCCAAGGTCCATCTGGCCACCGGCGCCATCGTGGGGGCCGAGGCGCTGTTGCGTTGGGTTCACCCCGCGGGCCTGCGCCTGCCCGGCGCCTTTCTGACGCAGGTGCTGGACCATCCGGTGATCGAAGAGATCGGCGCCTTTGTCATCGTCGACGCGCTGAAGGCGATCCGCAGCCTGCAGGCCGGGGGGCTGACGCTGCCCATCTCGATCAATGTCACCGCGCGCGACCTGCGGCGGCCGAATTTCGCGACCTATCTGCACCGCCAGGCGCAGCGCTTTGGGCTGAAGGATCACGCGCTGTTGCAGCTGGAGTTGCTGGAGACCGCCGCCCTGGACGACGATCCGCAAATCGCCCGCACCATCGACCGCTGTCACCGCGACGGCTTTCGTCTGGCCATCGACGATTTCGGCGTGGGCTTTGCCTCGTTGTCCTATCTGGGCCGCATCCCCGCCGACACGATCAAGCTGGACCGGTCCTTTGTGACCCACATTGCGACCGATGCCCCCAGCCGCAAGATCGCCAGCGCCGTGCTGGCCATGGCCACCGCCTTTGGCAAGCAGGTCGTGGCCGAGGGGGTCGAAACGCCGGGCGCGGCGCGGCAGCTTCTGGCTTTGGGCTGCGAGGTGGCGCAGGGCTTTTGCATCGCGCCACCCATGCCGCTGACGCATTTCCAGGCCTGGGCGGTGGAGTGGCACATGCGGGTCGCCGGGCTGTCGGGGTCCTTTGTCGACAGCCCGCTTCTGGTCTAAGCCTTGCGGGCGGCGCGCAGGGTGCGGGCCGCCAGTTGCAAGGCCTCAAACGCGGTGAAGCGCAGGGCGTGCAGATCGGCGACCTTGCCCGTCGCGGGGGCAAAGATCACCGCATCGCCCGACATCGCGGCCATGGCGGCGGCAAGGTCGTGATGCACCCCCCCCGCCGGAGCCGCCAACATCGCCGCCCCCAGAAGCACCGGCTCTTGACCGCCGGGCAAGGCGACCTGCCGCCCCGTCGTATCGGCCAGCATCTGACAGGCCAGCCGCGATTGCGCCGCCCCCCCCGAGGCCACGATCGTGTCAATCGCGATGCCCTTTGCGTCGAACCGGTCCAGCAGCTGTTTCAGCCCATAGCCGATGCCCGACAGCCCCCCCAGATACAGCGCGGCCAGCGTGTCGATGCCGCGGTCCAGCCCCAGCCCACTGATCACCGCCCGCGCATCTGGTTCCGCGAAAGGCGAGCGGTTGCCAAGGAACTCGGGCACCACGACGACTTCGGCGGCGGCAAGGATGGTTTCCGACAGCGTGGCCCCCAGCGTCTCGGCATGGGCGGCGACCTGCGCGATCCCCGGTCCCGCATCGCGGTGCAGGTGGATCAGATGAGCCAAAGCCTCACCCGCCGCCGATTGCCCGCCCTCGTTCAGCCAAAGGCCGGGCAGCATGGCGTTGTAATAGGGCCCCCAGACACCGGGCACCGGCGTCGCCTGATGGGTCGAGGCCATGGAACAGGCCGAGGTGCCAAAGATATAGGCCAGCCGGCGCGTCGGATCGGCACTACCCGGCAAGGTCACGCCCAGGGTCCCCAAGCCCCCCGCATGGGCGTCGATCAGCGCGGCGGCCACCGGGGTTCCTTCGCACAGGCCAAGGTCACGCGCCGCCTGCGCCGTCAGGCCACCCAAGGGCGTGCCGGGGGCGACGATCTGGGTCCCGATCCGCCGGAAGCCCTCATCAGCCAAAGCACCCAGACCGATGGCGCGGAAATAGCCTTCGTCCCAGCGGTCTTCATGCGCCAGGTAAGTCCATTTGCACGTCACCGTGCAGGAGGACCTTTTCTCCGACCCCGTGGCCTTGAAGGTCAGCCAGTCGGGCAGGTCCCAGAACCTGCGCGCCCCCGCGAAGGCCTCAGGGCGGTGACGCGAGAGCCAGAGGAGCTTCGGCGTCTCCATCTCCGGCGAAATCCTGCCGCCGACATAGTCCAGCACCGCATAGCCGCCGCGGTTGATTTCCTCGGCCTCGGGGCTGGCGCGGTGGTCCATCCAGAGTATGACATCGCGGAGAGGGTCCTCGGAGGGGCTGACCGATACCCCCTCGGCCACCAGCGAACAGGTGGCGTCGAAGCCCACGCCCTTCACGCCCGAGGGGTCCAGCCCCTGCATGGCCTGACCCACCGCGATGCAAACCGCCTCCCAGATCTGGGCGGAGGACTGCTCGACGATTTCGCCCGCCTCGTGCCACAGGGTCAGGGGATGTTTGCCCACCCCCAGCATTTTCCCATCGGCCGAAAAGACCCCCGCCCGCGCCGAGCCCGTTCCGACATCCACCCCGATCAGCATTTACAGATCCACCGTATTGGGCAGGATCACCAGGTCCCGCACCACAACCCCTTTGCGCCGAGAAAGCATGAAAATCACCGCCTCGGCAACCTCTTCGGGCTGCATCAGACTGCCATTGGCGAGGGCCTCCTCCATCTTGGCCTTGGGCCAGTCATCCAGAAGGGCCGTCACCACCGGCCCGGGCAGGACCGCACCGACCCGCAGCCCCTTGGGCGCAAGCTGGCGACGGATCGTGTGAACGAAGGCCTGCACCGCGAATTTGCTGGCCGTATAGATCGGCTCCCAGACGACCGGGACGACGCCCGCGATAGAGGAGGTCATGATGATATCGCCCGAGCCCCTCTCGATCATATGCGGCAAGACGGCATGGACCGACCGAAAGGCCGCGTTGATGTTCAGGTTCAGCATCCGGTCCCATTGGGCGGTATCGCCCGCCCAGACCTCGCCGCCGACATAGGCGCCCGCATTGGCGTGGAAGATGTCCAGCCTGCCGTGGCTGGCCAGAATCGCGGGCATCATGCCTTCGACCGACGCAGGGTCCATCAGGTCGACCGCCAAGGCGCTGGCGCCGGGGATGCCCTTGGCGAGCCCCTCGGCCTTGGCCCCGTCGCGGTCGATCAGCACGACAAGCGCGCCCTCTTCCGCCATGGCCCGCGCGCAGGCCAGACCGATCCCCGAGGCCGCCCCGGTGACGGCCGCCACTTTACCTGTCAGTTTCATCTTAGCCTCTGCCATGAGAAATACGCGACCGCCGCGCGAGACTGTCCACGATCACGGCGATGGCCAGCACGGCCCCGGTGATCATGTAGCGCAACGACGACGAGAGATTGAGCAATGTCAGCCCCGAGGAAATCGCCTGAATGACGATGATCCCCAAAAGCGCCGACCAGGCACTTCCGCGGCCGCCGAATAGACTGGTCCCCCCGATCACCGCTGCCGCAATGGCGTTCAAGTTGACGTCTCCGGTCCCGGCCTGCTGGCTGGACGACGCCAGACGTGAGGCCGCCAAGGTGCCGCCCAAAGCCGACAACGTGCCGCACAGGACAAAGGCCGAAGTATAGATCCCCCGCACATTGATGCCGGCCCGCCGCGCAGCCTCGCGGTTGCCACCGACGGCGATGACCGACCGGCCCCATTGGGTGCGGGTCAAGCCGTAGTTCAGGCAAACGACCAGCAGCACGAAAAGCCCGAACATCCATGGCAGACCCCGCCCCAGGTTCAGGTAAAAGATCGCCCCCTGCAGCGCGGCGGTGAGGACGGCGGCCTTTGTGACAAGGCCTCCCAAAGGCGGAACCGACAGGTTCGCCTTTCCGCGCCGCAGACGACGACGTTGACCCGCGATCAGCATGACGATCCCGGGCAACAGCCCCAGCCCATGGGAGACGGCCGGAGGCATCACAAGCGTCTGGCCGAAACTGACCAGGGCGCTTTCATATGGCAGGTTGATCGACCCGGTCGGCCCAAGGATGTAAAGCTGCATCCCCAAAAGCGCCAGAAGACCGGACAGGGTCGATACGAAAGACGGCATCCCCAGCCGGTTGAACAGCTGCGCATAGACCCAGCCCACCGCGCCGCCCATCACCAGGGCCGCCGCGATGGCCAGAAGCACGGGCCAGCCCTGCCCCACCCAAAAGACCCCGACCATGGCCGAGGCGAAACCGCTGATCGAGCCCACCGAAAGGTCAATCTCTCCGACCAGCAGCACGCAGACGATGCCCAGCGAAATGATCCCCACCGTGGCGCAATCAAACAGCAGGTTCACCAGGTTGTTCGGCACCAGGAAAATCGGATTCAGGATGGAAAACACCACCGAGATCACGACCAGCCCCACCGCCACCGGCAGCATCCCAAGGTCGCCCGATTTCACCCGGTCAACAAAGCTGCGCAGCGCGCCGGTCAGGCTGTCGTCATGGCGGACACGGCTGTCCGCGCGGTCCAGAGGGGCGCTCATTGGTGCTTCTCCATGCGGCGGGTGACGGCATTGTCGGTGGCCCCGGTGATCGCGGCCACAAGGTCTTGATGCGAGGTCGTCTGGTCAAAGACGCCGTTGTTGCGGCCCAATCGCAAGACCACGATGCGGTCGGCGACGGCGCGGACGTCTTCCATGTTGTGGCTGATCATGATGACACCAAGCCCGCGGTCGCGGACGCGCTCGATCAGGTTCAGGACCTCGGCGGTTTGGGCGACACCCAGGGCCGCGGTCGGTTCGTCCAGCATGATGATGCGGGGGTTCAGGATCAGCGACCGCGCAATCGCCACGGTCTGACGCTGACCGCCCGACAGCGAGGCAATCGGCTCACGCACGGACGGTATCCGCGCGGCAAGTTCCTGCAGCAGGGTCCAGGACCGCGCCTCCATCGCCTCTTCGTCCAGCGCATAGGGAGAGAGTTCATGGCCCAGAAACAGGTTCGCCACCACGTCCAGGTTCTCGCAAAGCGCCAGGTCCTGATAGACCGTCGCAATCCCCAGCTTCATCGCCGCCGCCGGACTGTCCATCGTCACCTCGCGGCCCTCGTAACGGATCACGCCAGAGGTGGGCTGATGCACCCCCGCGAGGACCTTGACCAAGGTCGATTTCCCCGCGCCATTGTCGCCCACCAGGGCCACGACCTCGCCCGGGTTGATATCCAGTTCGATGTCCGTCAAAGCCGAAACGGCGCCGAATTTCTTCGACACGCCGCGCAGGCTGAGGATTGGTTGCTGTGCCATGTTCTCCCCCCCTTTTGGTGGACCGGCGCGTCTCCGCGCCGGCCAAAGTCTCACTCGATGCCAAGCGCCTTGCAGGCCTCGGCATAGTCGGCCGTGCAGATATCGGCGGCCTTTTCGATCCCCTTGTCAAAGATCTCGGCCTTGATGTTCTCGGCCGTCACGACGGCGGGAACAAACAGCTGCGAGGGCGCGCCATACAACTCTGACGTCGCCTCGGGGGTCTTGCCGTCGAGGAACAGCACCGCCGCCTGGGCCGCCGCCGCCGCCACAATCTCGGAGGGCTTGGAAATCGTGTTGTATTGGTCGCCCGCAATGATCAGCTGCAACGCGGCTTGCGTCGCGTCATTGCCGGTGATCGGGGGAACCGGATCGACGCCCGCCGCCTTGAAGGCCGCAATCGCGCCGCCGCCGGTGCCGTCATTGGCCGCCACAACGCCCATGATTTCGGCGCCGAACCGGGTGACTTGGCCCGAAGCCCATTCCTGCGCCTTGGGCGGCGCCCAATCGGGGGTGTCGAACTCGGCCAGGGTCTTGTAGCCCGACGCGGCCAGCGCCTCGTGGATGCCGTCACGGATCAGACCGGCGGCGGCGTCCGTGGGCGAGCCGTTGATCTGCAACACGCCCGACCCTTCAGGAACGCCCTTGGCCTTCATATGTTCGACGAGGCTCTGAGCGATGGCAAAGCCGATGCCCTTGTTGTCAAAGGAGACATAGAAATCCGGCGCCTTGTCCGGGATCGGGCGGTCATAGGCGATGACCTTGACGCCCTGGGCCTGCGCCTGCGCCACCAGCGACGCCGCAGCCGTCGAATCCACCGGGTCCAGCACGATCACGGTCGCGCCCTGCGCCATGACCGAGTTGAACTGCTGCTGTTGGTCGGCCGCATCGCCATTGGCGTTTTGGTAGATCACGGTGCAGGTCGGGCACAGCTTTTCCATCTCGGCCTTGAAGCCGGGATAGTCGTGCTGCTCATAGCGGGTCGAGGCTTGGTCGGGCATCAGGAAGGCCACAACCGCGCCATCGGCCGCCATCGAGGCCACCGGGAACAGGGCGGCCACCGAAGCCAAAAGGATCTTCTTCATATCTCACTCCCTCAGACAAACCTTCCCGTGCCGCCCGGGGGCGTCAGATGGAAGGTCTTGGAAAAGCCCCCTGTTGATCCGCGCACACCCGGGGGCCGGGGGGCGTGGCGGTTTGGGTCAGGCGGCCAACTGGTTCGCCTCCAGCAGGGCCCGAAAGCGGCTGGGGTTCATCCCCTTGCGCCGCAGGAATTGGCGGTTGAAGTTCGACAGGTTGTTGAACCCCACCGCAAAGCAGATCTCTGTCACCGTCATGGCGACTTCGTTCATCAGCATCTGGCAGGCTAGGTTGATCCGCAGCCGGTTGACATATTCAACCAGCCCCATTCCCGTGTGACGGCGAAAGCTGCGCGAAAAGGCGCTAGCCGTCATCCCCGCGACCAAAGCCAGATCCGTTTCCGCGAAATCTTCCGTCAGGTTCTGGTTGATGAAGGCCAGCGCCTTGTTCACCCCATCGGTCATGAAACCCGATGGGTCGGGCAAATAGGCATCCGAGGCGAGGCACGTGGCGCCCGGGTCGGACGCCAGCCGCGCCAAAAGGTCAAGGAACAGCGCAGCCCGGCGCGGCCCCTTGGCCCCGATCAGCTCGGCCAGGATCGGACCGCAGGCCTGCGAGGTGGCGTCGGAAAAGACGACCCCGCGACGGGACTGCGCGAACAGCGCCTGAAAGCCGCCGGTGTCGGGGAACAGGTCAGCCAGCCGCAAAAGCAGGTCCTGAGGGAATTGCAAAACGCGGTTGCGCAGCGCCACGGTCTCGCCGGGTGCCATATGGCTGACCCAGTTGTGCGGCAGGTTCGGCCCGGTCAGGACCAGATTGCCGGGGCCGAAATCCCCGATGAAATCGCCGACGTAATAGTGACCCGAGGTGGCGACGACGTGGTGAATCTCGAGTTCCGGGTGGAAATGCCAGCGCACGGTGTGAAACGGCCAGCCATGCGCCCAAGCGGTGAAGCTTTGGCCCTGTCCGATCTGGACGACTTCAAGATCCGGCGTCATGCATCCCCCCTTATCAGCAGCCTCCGTTCCGCCGATCTTTGCACAATGCATAGGATTTCAGCAGACCGCTACCACGACAACGCCGCCCCACCGATACTATTTTGTCTTTCTGCACCGCAGAGAAGTCGAAAACTGCACGAAAGGTCCGGGTTGGGCTGCGGCGATTCGCTGTTATGCCTCCGCTGCCGTGCGTCTGGCAGGCCGGCATCCGTTGGGCTTGCATCCGGTGGGCAGGGGTTTACCCTTGGGCCAGCCAAAGGAGACACCATGACCGCCATCGTCTTCGACCTTGACGGCACGCTGATCGACAGCCTGCCCGATATCCATGTCGCGCTGAACAAGGTGCTGGCGGGCGAGGGCGCGCGGCCCGTGACCGAGGCCGAGACCCGGGGCTTCATCGGCCATGGCATCCCGAACCTGGTCGCTCAGGCACGCCATGCGCGGGGGTTGGACCTGGACCGCCAGCACGCGATGACCGAGGCGATGATGGCGCATTACCTGGCCCATCCGGCCGATCTGACGCGGCCCTACCCCGGGGCTGTGGCGGCGCTGAACGCGTTGCGCGACCTCGGGCATCCCCTGGGGCTTTGCACCAACAAGGCCTTGAAACCGACGCTGGATATCCTGGATGCGCTGAACCTGCGCAGCCATTTCGCCGAGGTCATCGGCGGCGACAGCCTGCCGCAGAAAAAGCCCGACCCCGCGCCGCTTCATGCCTGTTTCGCAGGCCTTGGCGCCCCCCTGCTTTACGTCGGTGACAGCGAGGTCGACGCCGAAACCGCCCAACGCGCCGGCATCCGCTTTGCGCTTTACACCCAAGGCTATCGCAAGGCCCCGGTCGCGGACCTGCCCCATGACCTGGCCTTCGCGGACTATGCCGACCTTGTGGCTTGGGTCGCGGCGCGCGCCTGACCTGTCACTGAAGCTTCACGCGGCCTTCACCCCCGCGTCACCTGCCCCCCCTATCCCCCTGTGAACCGCCAAGGGGAGCGCGCCGTGCTGCAGGTCAAAGACGTCACGAGGATTTTCGGCACCCGCCGCGCCGTCGATGCGGTCAGCTTTGCCATCGACCGCCCGGGCTTCATCGGGATCATCGGCAAATCGGGGGCGGGCAAGTCGACGCTGCTGCGGATGCTGAACCGGTTGACCGATGCCAGCAGCGGTCAGGTGCTGTTTCAGGGTCAGGACATCCTGAGCCTGAAGGGCCGCGAGCTGCGCGCCTGGCAGGGCCGCTGTGCGATGATCTTTCAGCAGTTCAACCTTGTGCCGCGGATGGATGTGGCCAGCAATGTGCTGCATGGGCTGTTGTCGCGCCGACCCGTGACGCGGACGCTGTTCAACCTGTGGTCCGAAGAGGATATCCGGCACGCGCTGGCGATCCTGGACCGGCTGGGCATTGCCGATCAGGCCTCCAAGCGGGCCGAGGCGCTTTCGGGCGGCCAGCAACAGCGCGTGGCGATTGCCCGCGCCCTGATGCAGGACCCGGCGCTGATCCTGGCCGACGAGCCCATCGCCAGCCTTGACCCGATGAACGCGGCCCTGGTGATGGACGCGCTGCGCCGCATCCATGACGAGGACGGCCGCACCGTGATCGCCAACCTGCACACGCTGGACACCGCGCGGCGCTATTGCGACCGGGTGATCGGGATGCGCGACGGCCGCGTCGTCTTTGACGGCACGCCCGATCAGCTGACCACCGGCGTCGCCCGCGACATCTATGGCGCGGATGAGACCTTCAACGAGGCCGCCACCTCGACCTCGTTGACCGATCTGCCGACCGCGCCCGACGGCCAATATGCCGAAGCGATGCTGGCCGACTAAGCCTTTGGGCGACCCGGGGTTCCGGGCGCCCAAAGCTTTGACCACCCCGAACCTTTGACCAACCCCAAAAGGACGACCCATGAAAAAGCTGCTTGCCGCCCTGATCGCCACGACCTGCATGACGTCTGCCCATGCCGAAGGCATCACCGAGTTCAACATCGGCATCCTTGGCGGCGAAAACGCCCAGGACCGCATCACCTCGAACGAGTGCTACCGCGCGGCGATCGAGAAGGAGATCGGCGTCCCGGTCAAGGTCTTTACCCCGGCCGATTATGATGGCGTGATCCAGGGTCTGTTGGGCGGCACGCTGGACGTGGCCTTCCTGGGCGCCTCGGCCTATGCCAAGATCACCCTGACCGATGCCGCCGCCGTCGAAGCCCCGCTGACCGCGATGAACGTCGATGGCACCACGGGCTACTACTCGATCGGTTTCACGCGCAAAGACACCGGCATCACCTCGATCGAAGAGGCCAAGGGCAAGATCTTTGCGTTCGGCGAGCCGAATTCGACCTCGGGCTTTTTGGTTCCGGCCTCGGAGCTGACCGCGATGCATGGCGACCTGAAGGCCTTCTTCAAGGACGTCCCCTTCTCGGGCGGGCATGAACAGACCATCGTCGGCGTGGCCAATGGCACCTATGACGCGGGCGTGTCCTTTGGCGACGGCATCGGCGATTGGGCCGAGGGTTACACCTCGGGCGGCTTCCACAAGGCGGCCGAAGCGGGCCTGGTGGACATGAACACCCTGGTCGAAATCTGGCGGTCCAAGCTGATCCCGAACGGGCCCTTCGTGATCCGCGCCGCCCTGCCGCAGGACGTCAAGGACAAGGTCGTCAAACTGACCGACACCCTGGCCGAGGTGGACCATGCCTGCGCCATGTCGGTGAACGGCGGCGATCTGAAGGATTACGTCCCGGTCGAAGCGGGCTTCTATGACGGCATCGTCGAGGCCCGGAAGTTCCAAGACGCCCAGAAGTGATTTCATGACGGATGGCCGGGCCCCCGCCCATCGGGGGCCCGGTCTTTTCATTTCGGTCTTTTCATTGGAGCGGACCCATGGTCGACCTGTCTTTCGGACCCGAGCCCGGGCGGCGGTGGAATGCCTCTGACCGGACCGAAGCCTACCTGATCCTGACGCGGCGGCGGCGGGTCTATTCGTTGGCGATCCTGGGGCTGGTGGCCTTGCTTCTGGTCGCGGGCTTTCCCCTGGCCGAGGCGCGCAACGCCGGCGGCTTTCTGCGCGGTCTGCCGCATGTTTTCGACTTCCCCGCCGAGATCCTGGCCGAGGCCTGGACGGGCCGCGCCGCGATCCCCGGGTTGATGGCCGAACATTTCCCCGCCCTGATCGAGACGCTGAACATCGCCGCCGTTTCCACCCTGATCGGCGCGCTATTGGCCGGGGTGCTGGCGCCCCTGTCGACCCGGGGCCTTGCGCGGTTTCCCCTGCTGATCCCGGTCTTTCGCCGCAGCCTGGACATCGCCCGCGCCGTGCCCGATGTGGTCATCGCATTGGTCCTGATCTTTGTCATGGGGGGCGGCCCGATCCCCGCCGTCATTGCCATCGCCTTTCACACCACCGGCGCGCTGGGGAAGCTGTTCTCCGAGGTGGCCGAAAACGCCAACCTGAAGCCGATCGAGGGCCTGACCTCGGTCGGCGCCACCTGGACGCAGCGCATGGCCTTTGGCCTTTTGCCGCAGGTCGCGCCGAACTGGCTGAGCTATGCGCTGATGCGCTTTGAAATCAACGTCAGGGCCTCGGCGATCCTGGGCTTTGTGGGCCAGGGCGGCATCGGCTATGATCTGAAGATTGCGCTGCAATGGGGACAGGGGCGGTATGACCAGGTCGTGGCGATCTTTCTGCTGTTGTTCCTGACCATCGTGGCGATTGACCGGCTGTCCGACAGCCTGCGCCGCCGCCTGACCGAAGGGGCGTAAGATGGACGCGACGCTGACCCAATTCCGCCGCCGCGCGCGGATTTCGCTGGCCCTGCCCGCGCTGGTGCTGGTCTATCTGTTTTACGCCGGCTGGGCCTTTCAGCTGGGCGATCTGGCGGCCAAGATGCGCTGGGACAATGCACAAATCCTGCTGGGCGATTTCGTGTCCTACAAGGTTCATGTGATCCGCGACAACCGGTCCGGCGCGATCACCGCGAACATCGACGGCGACGCCCGCGACGCTTTTGCGACCCTGCCGGATTGGGCGGGTCAGGTCGTCGACCTCGGCCAAGGCCATGTCGTGACCTATCTGCCCGACGGCGCGCGCTTTGACGTGCCGGGCTATGGCACGCTGACCGTGATGCAGGGGCCCGAGGGTCTGTCCGTCAGCGGCCCCCAAGGCGCCCTGCCGGATTGGGTCTCGGCCTCGCCCGCCAAGGTCACGATTGTGACAAAGGCGGGTCGGCTGAACTACATCAAGGCCCGGGCCGAGGTCTGGCGCTATTTCCCCGGCTGGGCCTCTTTCTTCTTCACGCTGGACACGCCCTGGGCGTCGAAATCCTGGGGCCAGCTTGCGGCGCTGGCGATCACCGAACCCCGCCTTGACCCCGCAGTGTCGAACCTTGCGGCGATGGCCGATGCCTTCTGGCACAACCGGCTTTGGCACCATGCCGAGGTCTTTGCCGCCATGGGCGAGACGGTGCTGATGGCCTTTCTGGGCACCGTGACGGCGGGGATCATCTCGTTGCCGCTGTCCTTCATGGCCGCACGCAACCTGATGCCCTTTGCCCCCCTGCGCTTTGCCCTGCGCCGGCTGTTCGACTTTATCCGCGGCACCGATGCGCTGATCTGGACGCTGCTTTTGTTGCGCGCCTTTGGCCCCGGGCCGATGACCGGCGCGCTGGCCTTGGTCATGACCGACACCGGCGCCTTCGGGAAACTCTTCTCCGAGGCGCTGGAGAACATCGACGGCAAACAGGTCGAGGGCATCCGGTCCACCGGCGCCTCACCGATGCAGCGCGCAAGGTTCGGCGTTCTGCCGCAGATCCTGCCGGTGTTTCTGTCGCAGCTGCTTTACGCGTTGGAAAGCAACACGCGGTCGGCGACTTTGGTCGGCGCGCTGGTTGGCGGCGGGATCGGGCTGTTGCTGACCCAGGCGATCCAGACGCAAAAGGATTGGGAGGACGTCGCCTACTACCTGCTTTTGATCGTGCTGACGGTGATGGCGATGGACGCGGTCTCGGGCTTTTTGCGCCGCAAGCTGATCAGGGGGGAATGAATTGGGGGCGAATGAATGACCAAACTGGGGAAAGACCCGCTGATCCATCCGGGCTGCATGGTCGTCGACAGCCAGTTCGGCCAGTGGTGCGAGGTGGGCGAGGGCAGCCGCGTCCTGCACTCGACCTTCGAGGACTACGCCTATTGCGACCGCCTGTCCGATATCGCGAATACAACGGTCGGCAAGTTCGCCAACATCGCCGCCATGACGCGGATCGGGCCGACGGATCATCCGTGGCGCAATGCCTCGCTGCATCACTTCCTGTATCGCAGTTCGTATTACTGGGAGGATGCCGAGGACGATCCGACCTTCTTTGACGCCCGGCAGGCGCGGCGGACGGTGATCGGGCCGGACACCTGGCTGGGCCATGGCGTGATCGTCAAGCCCGAGGTCACGATCGGCGCGGGCGCCATCATCGCCTCGGGCGCCGTCGTCACCAAGGACGTGCCGCCTTACATGATCATGGCAGGCCTGCCCGCCACACCCCTGCGGCCGCGCTATGAACCGGGTGTGGCCGACCGGATGATGGCACTGGCCTGGTGGGACTGGGACCATGGCCGCCTGCGCCAGGCCCTGCCGGATTTCCGCGCCTTGAAGGCCGAGGCCTTCCTCGAGAAATACAACGGCTAAGGCCCAAGGGGTCCGGCCGTCACGAAACTGCAATCCCAAGGTCACGACCCTGTCACCGAAACGGCGCAGAAGGCAGGCGCAACCAGAGGATTTTGCCGTGACCTCCGTGAACGAACGCCGGGCCGTGATGGGCCTGCTCTCCCGCGCCAGGCCCGACCGCCTGGCCGAACTTCTTCCCGCCCTGCCCGAGGCGACCGAGCTGCGCGCCCCGCAGGTTGGAACCGTCATGGTCCAAGGCCGGATCGGCGGCACCGGGGCGGCCTTCAACATGGGCGAGATGACGGTGACGCGCTGCGTGCTGCAGGTCGGCAGCTTTGCCGGTCACGCCCATGTTCAGGGTCGCGACAAGGCCCATGCGCGGCGCGCGGCGGTGGTTGATGCGTTATGGCAGGCCGATCCGGGGTCGGTCGCAGGCCTGCTTGCGACGCTGCAAGCCGAAGAGGCCGCCCGCCGCCAGGCCCGCGCCGCAAAGGCCGCCGCAACCCGGGTCGAGTTTTTCACCCTCGTCCGTGGAGAAGACGCATGACCCTGTTGACCGGCGGCTTCCACGACGCCCCCCGCCAATCCGCCCGCGCCTTTCGGCTGGCGCTGAACGCCCTGTCACGCCCTGGCCGGATCGAGACCGTCTCGGGCGCCGAGGGCCCTGCGCCCTTGTCGGCGGCGGCGGCAACGCTGCTTCTGGTGCTGGCCGACCGCGACACGCCGATCCATCTGGGCGCCAGCCACGATGTGCAGGCGGTCCGCGACTGGATCACCTTTCACACCGGCGCGCCCTTTGTCGCGCCCGAAGCCGCCATGCTGGCCCTTGGCACCTGGGACACCCTGCCCCGCGCGCGCTTTCCGCTGGGCCTGCCCGACTATCCCGACCGCTCGGCCACGCTGATCGTCGAGACCGCGACGCTGACGACAGAGGGCCCGCGCCTGACCGGCCCCGGCATCCAGACCGAGGCCCACCTTTCCCTGCCCGAAGTGACCGCCTTTCAGGAGAACCGCGCGCTGTTCCCGCAAGGTCTGGACTTCTTTTTCACCTGCGGCGCGCGCCTTGCCGCCCTGCCCCGTTCAACCCGCGTGGAGGCCGTCTGATGTATGTTGCCGTCAAAGGGGGCGAGCGCGCCATCGACGCCGCCCATGCCTGGTTGGCCTGCGAACGCCGCGGCGATCCGGGGGTTTCCGAACTTTCGGTCGCCCAGATCCGCGAGCAACTGACCCTGGCCGTCAACCGCGTCATGACCGAAGGCGCTTTGTATGATCCCGACCTTGCCGCGCTGGCGATCAAGCAGGCACGCGGCGACCTGATCGAGGCGATCTTCTTGCTGCGCGCCTATCGCACGACCCTGCCGCGCTTCGGGTCTTCGGTTCCTTTGGACACCGAGGCGATGGAGGTGACGCGGCGGGTTTCTGCGACCTTCAAGGACCTGCCGGGCGGGCAGGTTCTGGGGCCGACCTTCGACTATACCCACCGCCTGCTGGATTTCACGCTGATGGCCGAGGGCGAGCTTCCGACCGCGCCGACCGCGCCGATCCGGGACGAAAAAGTCCCGCATGTCATGGCTTTGCTGGACCGCGACGGGCTGATCGAAGCCGCCCCCCAGGGCGGCCAACCCATCGACATGACGCGGACGCCGATGGAATACCCGGCCGACCGCGCGCTTCGTCTGCAAGCCATCGGGCGGGGCGACGAGGGTTTTCTTCTGGGCCTGGCCTATTCCACCCAACGCGGTTATGGGCGCACTCACGCCTTTGTGGGCGAATTGCGCATCGGCGCGGTCACGGTGGAAATGGAGGTTCCCGAACTGGGGTTCGCCATCGAAATCGGCGAGATCGAGGTTTCCGAATGTGAGACCGTTAACCAGTTCAAAGGCTCCAAGACCGAGCCGCCGCAGTTCACCCGCGGCTACGGTTTGGTCTTTGGCCAGAACGAACGCAAGGCCCTGTCGGTGTCTTTGGTCGACCGCGCCTTGCGCTGGGAGGAACTGGGCGAGGACTTTGCAGGCGCCCCGGCGCAGGACGAGGAATTCGTGCTGTCCCATTGCGACAACGTGCAGGCGACGGGCTTCCTGGAGCATATCAAACTGCCGCATTACGTCGACTTCCAGGCCGAACTGGAGCTGATCCGCCGCCTGCGCCGCAACGCGCATCAGGAGGCCGCAGAATGACCTCCGCAATGACCCTGGCAGAGACCAGTTTCAACTTCGCCTATCTGGACGAAGACACCAAACGGATGATCCGCCGCGCGATCCTGAAGGCGGTGGCCGTGCCCGGTTATCAGGTCCCCTTTGCCAGCCGCGAAATGCCGATGCCCTATGGGTGGGGCACGGGCGGCGTGCAGGTCACGGCCGCTTGTCTGATGCCGGAAGACGTGCTGAAGGTCATTGACCAAGGCGCCGATGACACGACCAATGCGGTATCCATCCGCAAGTTCTTTCAGCGCACCTCGGGGGTTGCGGTCACGGAGCGCACCGCCGAGGCGAGTGTGATCCAAACCCGCCACCGCATCCCCGAAGCCGCCCTGACCGAGGATCAGATCCTGGTCTATCAGGTCCCGATCCCCGAGCCCCTGCGCTTTCTTGAACCGCGCGAAACCGAGACGCGCAAGATGCATGAGCTGGAGGAATATGGCCTCATGCATGTCAAGCTGTATGAGGATATCGCGCGGCATGGCACGATTGCGACGGCCTATGCCTATCCGGTCAAGGTCGAGGGGCGCTATGTGATGGACCCCTCGCCGATCCCGAAATTCGACAATCCGAAACTGTCGGGCAACGCCGCCTTGCAGCTGTTTGGCGCCGGGCGCGAGGCGCGGATTTACGCGGTCCCGCCCCATACCCAGGTCGTCAGCCTGGACTTCGACGACCATCCCTTTGTGGCCTCAAAGGCCGATCACGCCTGCGACATCTGTGGCTCTGCGACCTCTTACCTGGACGAGGTCATCACCGACGACAAGGGCGGACGGATGTTTGTCTGTTCCGACACCGACTATTGCCGGGGAGGCCAATGATGGACCTGTCACATGCGCCCAGCCTGCCGATCCTGTCGGTGCGCGACCTGGTGAAGACCTATGGCACGCGCCTGGGTTGCGGGCCGATCAGCTTTGACCTTTACCCCGGCGAAGTGCTGGGGATCGTTGGCGAAAGCGGCTCGGGGAAATCGACGTTGCTGTCTTGTCTGGCGGGGCATCTGGCGCCGGATCAGGGCCGCGTCCTGTGGCAGGGCGGCGATGTCCTGACCCTGGCCGAGGCCGCGCGGCGGCGCCTGTTGCGCAGCGATTGGGCCTATGTCCACCAGAACCCGCGCGACGGTTTGCGCATGGGCGTCAGCGCCGGCGGCAATGTCGGAGAGCGTCTGATGGGCGCCGGTGCGCGCCATTACGGCGAGATCCGCGAGAAGGCCGAGGATTGGCTTGGCCGCGTCGAGATCGACCCTGGCCGCATCGACGACAAGCCGCGGGCGTTTTCGGGCGGGATGCAGCAACGCTTGCAGATCGCGCGCAACCTTGTGACCGGGCCGAAGCTGGTGTTCATGGACGAGCCGACCGGGGGCCTGGATGTCAGCGTTCAGGCGCGGCTTCTGGACCTGTTGCGCGGGTTGGTGCGGCAGATGGGGCTTTCGGTCATCATCGTGACGCATGACCTGGCGGTGGTGCGTTTGCTGGCGCATCGGCTGATGGTGATGAAGGGCGGCCATGTGGTCGAACAGGGCCTGACCGATCAGGTGCTGGACGATCCGCAGCACGCCTATACGCAGCTTTTGGTTTCCTCGGTTTTGCAGGTCTGACATGATCGAAGTGCGCAACTTGTCCAAATCCTTCACCCTGCACAATCAGGGCGGCGTCCGGCTTTCGGTGATGGAGGGGGCGGAGGTGTCGGTTGCCCCCGGCGAATGTGTGGCGCTGACCGGCGCTTCGGGGGCGGGGAAATCGACGCTGATGCGGATGATCCAGGGCAATTACCTGGCCGCGGGCGGGTCGATCCGCATTGGCGGAACCGAGATCGTGGGCGCCGATCCGCGCGTGGTCATCGCGCTGCGACGGTCGGTCTTGGGCCATGTCAGCCAGTTCCTGCGTGTCGTGCCCCGCGTGCCGACAGTGGATGTGGTGGCCGAGCCGCTGTTGGGGCTGGGCCTGCCTTCGGATGTGGCGCGCGACAGGGCCGAAACCCTGCTGCGCCGCCTGAACATTCCGGCGCGGCTGTGGTCCTTGTCGCCCACAACCTTTTCGGGGGGCGAACAACAGCGGGTCAACATCGCCCGGGGGTTCATCCATGCCTGGCCGGTTCTGTTGCTGGACGAACCGACGGCCAGTCTGGATGCTGGCAACCGCGAAGTGGTCCTGACGTTGATCGAAGAGGCCAAGGCGCGCGGCGCCGCGATCCTAGGGATTTTCCACGACGAGGCGGCGCGGGCCCGGGTTTGCGACCGTTTGGTCGATGTGACGGGATTCACCCCCTCCAAAGAACCTTCGGAGCGTGTCGCATGATCTTTGCCGTCGTGGGGCCCTCTGGGGCGGGCAAGGATACGCTTTTGGCCGGCGCGGTTGCGGCCTGCCCGGGGCTGCACTGGGCGCGGCGTGTGGTGACGCGCCCGACCCAAGAAGGCGGCGAGCCGTTTGAGGGCGTCGACGCTGCGACCTTTGCCCGCCGCCTTGCTGCGGGGGAATTCGCGCTGCATTGGCAGGCCCATGGGCTGCGCTACGGGATTGCCCATGGCGAATTAAGCGGGGATCGCGTGGTGTTCAACGGGTCGCGTCAGGCGATCGGGGCGGCGATGGAACGCCTGCCCGGCCTGCGGGTGATCCGCATCACCGCGCCGTCGAAAGTGCTGGCCGAACGTCTGGCCGCCCGGGGCCGCGAAAGCCGCACAGAGATCGAGGCCCGGTTGGCGCGCGCCTCTTATGACCTGCCCGAGGGGGTGGATGTCGTCGATGTGGTGAACGACGCCACGCCAGATATCGGCGTGGCGCGGCTTTTGGCGGCGCTTCAGCCCGCCAGGGTGTGACGGGCCATCAGGTGAAAGCCGGTGTCCGTTTCGCCAAACAGGCACAGGTCCTGCACCACAAAAGGCGCGGGCAGCGGGCCGAAATGCGCCGCGGCGCGGGGTTCGATCTGATCCAGGACCTCGGCCGGGAAAGCACCCGAAAGCGTCAGGTGAAAGCGGAATTCCTCCATCACATGCGGATAGCCCCATTGGTCCAAAAGCGCGCGTTTGCGGGGGGACAGCGTTTCGGGACGGCGGCGGGCCAATTCGGCCTCGGTCAAGGGCGCGCGGGCCGGGTCAAGGTCGCGCACGACCCGGGCCGCCAGCGCCTGCAACGCCGTGGTGTCGCCGCGCGGGATCAAGGCCAGGAACGACCCAAGCCGCGCCATCTGCAACCCATCCAACGTCACGGGCGCAAGGTGCGCGCACAGGTCCGCGAAAGCCTGCGAAAGCCGGGCCTGGTCCCAGCCCTCGGCCAGGCGAAACGGCGCCTTGACCGTGCCGTGAAAGCCGTATTTCCGCGGCTCGGCGGTCCAGAGGGCAAGCCCCTCGGGCTGCGTCACCGGCGCACCCAAGGCGTTGTCCCAGCCCAGCCACTCCGCCGCAAGGTCGGCAAAAGCCCCCTGCCCCGCCCAGTAAATCGCATAACGCCGATACATCAGTGCCTCCTTTTCCCCCCTCTTGTCATGCCCTTGTGACACGCCCGTGTCACGAGGGCGAAACCCAAGCCGGAACCAAAGATGACCGATACCGTTTTGACCAATGCCCGCATCCTGTTGCCCGATGGCCTGATCCATGGGTCGATCCTGATCCGTCAGGGCGTCGTTGTCGACGTCTCGACCGGACCTGCCCCGCGCGACGCCCTGGACTGTGACCGCGACCTGATCCTTCCGGGTCTGGTGGAACTGCACACCGACAACCTGGAGCGTCACATCGAGCCGCGCCCCAAGGTCGACTGGCCGCACCGCGCCGCGATCCTGGCCCATGACGGAGAGCTTGCGGCCTGCGGCATCACCACGGTTTTCGACGCGCTGCGGCTAGGGTCCGACAATGACCCCGAGGGCGAGTTGGGGGAATATGCCCGCCAGTTGGCCGATGACATCCTGGACCTGCGGGCCGAGGGCGCCTTGCGCATCGACCACCGCATCCATCTGCGCGCCGAGGTCTGTTCGGTGACGCTGATGGCCGAGCTGGACCGGTTCGGCCCCGAGGACGGCGTGGGCATCGTCAGCCTGATGGACCACACGCCGGGGCAAAGACAGTTCCGCGACATCGACAAGCTGCGGGCCTATGTGATCGGCAAAAGGGGCCTGTCCGAAGAGGGCTTCCAAGCCAAGATCGCCGCAGAGCAGGCTTTGGGTGAGCGGGTGCGCGACAGCCACGAAGCCGCCACCGTCGCCGCCTGCCGCCGCTATGGCGCGACCTTGGCCAGCCATGACGACACCACCGCCGAGCAGGTCATGGCCAGCCACGCCTTCGGCGCCCGCCTGGCCGAGTTCCCCACCACGCACGAGGCCGCCGAGGCCTGCCGCGCCCATGGCATCGCCGTCATGATGGGCGCGCCGAACCTGATCCGCGGCGGGTCACATTCCGGCAATGTCGCGGCGCGCGCCCTGGCCGAGGCGGATTTGCTGGACATCGTCTCGTCGGATTATGTGCCCGCCGCGCTGTTGATGGCGGGGCTGATGCTGGGCGATCTGTGGGACGACCTGGCCCGCGGCATGGCGACGGTCAGCGCCAATCCTGCCGCCTCGGTCGGGCTGCGGGACCGCGGGCTGATTGCGCCGGGGATGCGGGCCGACCTGATCCGCGTGCGGCGGCTGGACGGCGGGGCGCGGGTGCGCGGCACTTGGGTGCAGGGTCAGCGCGTCGGCTGACCCCAGCCCGCCATCATCGCCCGAAACGCTGCCGCATCGCGCGGCGGCGCTTCGGTCTTCAGGCCCAAGTCCCGCGCGGCCAGCCACAGATCGACCAGCACTGGAGGCCGCAATCCCACCTGCGCCAGCGCCGCGGCATCGGTCAACAGGGCCTCGGCCGGCCCCTGCCCTGTCACGCGGCCATCCTTGAACAAGGCGACCTCGTCGGCCAGGGTCCAGGCCAGCTCGATGTCATGGGTCGAAAAGACCAGCGTCATGCCCTTTGCGGCCAAATGGCGCAGATGGGCCATCAGCTGTTCGCTGGCGGCAAGATCCAGCCCCGCCGTCGGCTCGTCCAACAGCAGCACATCGGGATGCATCGCCACCGCCCCCGCAATCGCCGCCCGCTTTTTCTGGCCGCCCGACAGCATATGCGTCGGACGATGCGCCAGATCGGTCAGGCCAAGGGCCTCCAGCGCCTCGGCCACACGGGCGCGGGCCTGCGCTTCGGACAGGCCAAGGTTCAGCGGACCGAAAGAGACATCTTCGGCCACCGTCGCCGCGAAAAGCTGATCGTCGGGGTCTTGCAGCACAAGGGCCACCCGGGACCGCCACGCCGTCAAGTCGCGTCGGGTATAGCCGACCGGCTGACCTTGCAGCAGGACACGCCCCCGCGCGGGCCGCAGCGTCCCGTTCAGATGCAGGAACAGCGTCGACTTGCCCGCGCCATTCGGCCCCAGAATGGCAAGGCTGCGCCCCCTCTGGATCGTCAGGTCCAGCCCCTGCAGCGCCGGGACCTCGCCGGGGAAGGTGTAATGCAGGTCTTGGGCCTGGATCACGCGGGCCACCCAAGCGCCAGCACCAGGATTTGCACCACGGCGATCCCGGCCAACACGGGCCAGGACGCCGCGGGGCGATCCGACAGCACCCGCATCTCGCCACTCCAGCCGCGGGCGGCCATCCCCGTCTCCAGCCGGCGGGCCCGGTCCATGGCGCGCGGCAAAAGCCCCGCAATGACCAGTGCGGTCGACCGCAGCCAAAGCCGGTTGGTCCGATGCCCCAGCCGCGCGCTTTGCGCATGGGTCATGGCGACGGCGCTTTCGCCGATCAGAAAGGTGAAGCGATAGGTCAGCAGCGCGATCTCGACGATTTCGGCGGGCAGGCCAAGTCGGCGCAGACCGGCCATCAGGTCGGCGGCGGGCGTGGTCAGCGACAGAAGGATCAGGCAAAAGGTCGCGGCCATGGCGCGCAGGCACAGGGCGGCGGCGTCCTGCAGGCCATGGGGGGCAAGGCCCAGACCTTCGGGTCCGACCTGCACCAACAGAACCACGGCGCCGCTGGCCATGAAGCCCAAAGGCAGCGCCGCGACCGACAGCCAAAGCCCCAAGGGCACCCGCGCCGCGCCAAAGGTCACGGCCAGGATAACCAAGGCCACCACCGCCGCGCCAGGCCACGGCGGGACACTGACCGCGACGATCAGAAAGCCCAAGGTCAACAGCGCCTTTTCGGCCAAGGGCCGGTGGCGCCAGCGGGACAGGCTGGCCGCCCGGTCAATCACGCCGATGGACATTATTCCGACCGTTCAGCCTTGGCGCGCTCGTGGCGGCGGCCGATGGCATAACCGATCACCAGGGCGCCCAACACGGCCTGCAACGTGAAGAACAGCCCCTCGACCTCGCCGCTGGGGGGTTTCCACAGGGGGGTGGCCCAGGGGGTGAAATCGGGGTTGCTCTCTTCGATATGGGCGGCGGCCTGACCATCCGCCCCACCAAACTCGCCACCGCGCAACAGGGGCAGCGCGACCAGGGCCGCCACGGCCAAAAGCATCCAGGTCTGCCGGGTCATCCGCGTGCCTCCCCGGCCAAAACCGCGACCTTGTTGTCCGTCTTGCCCGCCAGGGCGTCGATCACGACGACGGTCAAAAGCCCCTCGGCTATCGCCAGCGGGATCTGGGTCAGCGCAAAGATCGAGGCGAATTTCGCCATGGCCCCGGCAAAGCCGCTGACCGCGTCGGGATAGGCCAGCGCCAGTTGGAACGAGGTGAAGACATAGGTCGCCAGATCGCCCAAAGCCGCGGCCAAAAAGATCGTGACCGAGGCGCCAAGCCCCACCGCGCGCCCGGCCCGCCAGATGCCCCAGGCGACCCAGGGCCCCACAACGGCCATCGAAAAGGCATTGGCGCCCAGCGTGGTCAGCCCGCCATGGGCCAACAACAGCGCCTGAAACAACAAGACGATCACCCCCAGCACCGACATGACCGCCGGGCCAAAGACCACGGCGCCAAGCCCGGTCCCGGTCGGATGCGAACAAGAGCCCGTCACCGAGGGGATCTTCAGCGCCGACAGCACGAAGGCAAAGGCGCCAGCGGCGGCAAGCGTCATCCGCGCCTCGGGGCGTTCGGCGATGATCCGGCGCAACCTTATGGCGCCTGCCACCACGAAGGGGGCGGTCGCGGCATACCAGGCGGCGCATTGGGCGGCGGGCAAATAGCCCTCCATGATGTGCATGGGTCGTCCTTCCACTTTGGCGCCGCATGAGTGACGGCCACGGGCACCCCGCCCGGGTCGGCTGCGACGCGTTGTGATGGCAGGTCTCCTGACTCGCGGGTCGAAGGACTTTGGCCACCTTCCCGGCGCGCTCTCCCCCGTGGAATGGGGGGCGCCAGTGGTAATCGACCAGTCCTCACCGCTTACAGTTGCGGGGGCAGCCACGGAATAGGCCCCTGATGGGTAATCCTCACCGTGTTCCCTTTTCATCCCCATTGGCTTTGGGGAACCATCCCCGCCACCTAAGCCCCGGGGTCAGATTCTGTCAAGGCGACATGCGGCAGATGGGGTTCGGTTCCCGACACCAGGGCGCCACGACCGTCGGCATAAAGGTGCAGCGTGATGCCGCCTTGGGACAGGCTCCAGACCGGGGTCCCTTGGGCGGGCGTTTCGCGGAAGGGGACATGGGGCACGGGCGGCAAGGCGGGCGTGCGCGGCGGGGGGATGCGCAGGTCGGGGCGGGCCGAAAACATCTCTGCAAAGGCCAAAAGCCGGTGGTCGTCCTGCGATTTGCCCGCAAAGGTCAGGCCCGCGGGCATCTGGGTATCGGCCATCAGCCCCATGGGCACGGTGACGGTGGGCACGCCCAGATGACGGATCGCCAGGTTGCCATTGGCGATCCAGGTGCCGTTTTGCCAGGCATGATCGGCCGAGGCCTTGTTCGTGTCGCTGTCCGCCCGCGCAATATCCGCCGCCGCCGGAAAGATCACGGCGTCGAAACCATGGGTGTCCATCCAGTCCTCCAGATCCAGGCGACGGGTGGTTTCCAGCCCGTGCAGAGCCTGTTCCATCAAGGGAATGTCGCGGTAATCGGCATGGGCGCCAGCATGAGAGGGGTAGACCTCCAGCGCATCGCCAAAGCCGACATAGCGGTCGGGCAGCGCGCCCGGAGGATGGGGGAAGATGCGGGCGCCGTCGACATGCGCCAAACCGGGATGGCCGTTGGTCTTCAGGAAATCATCCCAGGCCCAGACGGAAAGGTCCAGGATCTCACGCTCTTTGAAGCCGGGGGGGATCAGGCCGCGGGTCCAGATCGTTGGGGCATCATAGCCCTCGTAGGTTTCGATCAAGGGGAATTCGGTAAGGATGACCTCGGCGCCCTGCCCTGTCAGCCAGGCCACCGCCTGGTCCAGAAGCGCCAGGATCGACGGCCGCGTGTGGATGGTTTGCCCCGTCGGGCCACCGATCCCGGTGCCGGTTTTCGTCTCTGCACCCGCGTAAAGCCGGGGGAGGGCGAAGCGTTTGCCCCGCAGCGTCTGGGGCTTGGGCGGGGTCAGGGCGGGCAGGCTTACCCAAGGCTGATCGCGCCAGAAATCGCCCCGGGTCACAGAGTCCGGCGCGGTCAAAAGCGGGACAAGTTCGGCCATATCGGCCATGGTCCGGGTATGGGGCACCACGACATCCATCGTCGGCACCAGGGGCCAGTTCCCCCGGATCGAGATGGCGCCGCGTGACGGCGTCCAGGCGCAAAGCCCGTTGTTGGCGGCAGGCGCGCGGCCCGAGGACCAGGTTTCCTCGCCCAGACCAAAGGCCGCAAAGCTGGCAGCCGTCGCCGTTCCCGACCCGTTGGACGACCCGGAAGCAAAGGCCGCCGTCAGGAAATCGCCATTATAGGGACTTTCCGCACGACCATAGAGCCCCCGTTGCATCCCGCCATTGGCCATCGGCGGCATGTTGGTCAGACCGATCAGAACGGCCCCGGCGGCGCGCAGTTGCGCGATGGTAAAGGCGTCTTCCCGCGCCACCAGATCGGCAAACGCAGGCGATCCCGCGGCCACGGTCATCCCGCGGACCTTGAAGCTGTTCTTGGCGGTATAGGGGATGCCGTCCAGCGGCCCCAGAACCTGACCGCGCAGGCGGCGCAGGTCCGAAGCCGCGGCCTCCTCCAGCGCCTTGGGGTTCAGCACTGGCACCGCGTTCAGGCAGGGCCCTGCCCGGTCATAACTCGCGATGCGTTGCAGATAAGCGAGCGTCAGCCCCGTGCTGGTGACAGAGCCATGACGCAGCGCGTCCCGCAGATCGGCAATGGTCGCCTCGATCACATCCATGGTTTCCGCCTTGTCAGAGCCTGTTTTCGCCGACCAGAAGCACACGTCGCACGTTCGGATAGGCGCGGTAGATGGCGGCCTGCAGCTCTGCCATCAGATGCGTCTGGATGTATTGCAAGGCAAAGCTGGACGCGGCTTCCAGCGTCAAAAGCCCGCCTTCGCAGGCCAAAGGCCGCAGCTTGGCATACCAGGCGGCGAAACGGGCGGGATTGGCCTCTGTCAGATGGGCCGCCACCTGCTCCCATTGCGGATCGTTGGACCGGGCGCGGGTGAAATCGACCTTCACGACCTTGGGCTGATCGACCGCGCGTCCCTCTTTGCTGTGGCCGGCCATGCGGCTTTGGAAATCGGGACCAACCTGAGTCCAAACAGGCTCTGACAAGGCGTAAATGCGGTCGATGCACAGGCGATAGCTGCTGACACGGCCCCGGGCGCCCCGACGCTTGATCTCCAGAAACCCGGCCTCGATCAGCCGTTTGGTCTCGCGCTTGGCGGTGCGTTCGTCGACCGACCAGAGCGCCGCCATCTCTCGGTGGCCCATGGTCAAATCGTCCTCGGACCAGTTATACCGGGCCGTCACCACGGCGATCAGCCGCAGCATCGAGGTTTGTTCAACCCCGCTGCCCGAGAGGCCAGCAACCGACAAAGCGGTCAGGAGGTCGTATTTCTGAACCCCGGCGCCTGGGCCAGAGAGATGCTTGGGTCGCATCATGGTGCTGCTGCTCGCTTCGGTTGATCCGATTCTTTATGTGGATATCTCGGGGGATTTCGCGTTTTTTGTCAATGAGGTTTCGAAAGACGGGAAAAGCGCGCTTCTTTCCAAGAACTCAGGAAAATGAGGGTATATTGGTATAGGGTGACAGGCTGGGTGTCCCCTATTTCATCCCCTCATGTCCCCTATTTCCGCGGGTTTCGAGATAGGGTGTCCCCTATTTTCCCGCGTTGCCCCGCCAAACTCTCGTTTTTCAGCGAAAAAACCCAAAGAACGTGATTTTTGAATTTGCGGATTCGGCTATTCGCGCTATTCAGCATTTCAACGACAATAACGCGAGCATACCATGCGCGACTACAGCTATTTGCAGCAGATGAACGAACGCAGCCTTGCCCAACAGGCGGCGGTGCGGCGATCGACCTTTTCGCCGGCCGAGGTCAAGACGCTGCGGCCCTTTTCGATCTGGGAGATTTCGACCTTCATGTTCGATGTCCCTGCCGACACTTTGCGTAAAAAGCTGGCCGAGGACCCGACCCTGCCCCAGGGCGAGGTCGAGGAAGATGGCCGCCAGCGCTGGTTTACCCTGTCAGAGATCAACGAGTTGCGCCGTCGCGTGCGGTTTCGCGGCAAACCGCTTAGCCCGGAACGTCCCAAGGGGCCGGCGCTGCGGGTGGCGGTGTCCAACTTCAAGGGGGGCGTTGGCAAGACGGTCGTGGCGCAGCACCTGGCCAATGCGGCGGCGCTGGATGGCTATCGGGTCTTGGTCATCGACTTTGACCCTCAGGCGACGCTGACACATTCGATGGGGCTGGTCGAGGTCAAGGAGTGGAACACGGTCTGGGGCATCATGTGCCGCGACCTGTGCCGCGAGGCGGATCGGATCATGGAAAGCTATGATGATCCGGCCGATTGCCCCTATCCGGCGGCTGACGAGCTGCCCAAGGATGTGCAGGAAATCGGCACGATGCGGGCGCAGGACTTCATTCAAAAGACCTCCTGGCCGACCATCGACATCATCCCCTCCTGTGCCAATGCGGCTTTCGTCGAGTTTGCCAGCGCCCAGTATCGCAGTCTGCACAAGGCCTGGAGCTTTTTCGGCTGCGTGGCGCGCTATCTGGATGAGCTGCCGCATGACCAGTATGACGTGGTGATCTTTGATTGCCCCCCGGCGATTGGCTATCAGTCCCTGAACGCGGCTTTTGCGGCGGATGTCCTCTATATCCCCTCGGGGCCGGGCTATTGGGAATACGATTCGACGACGTCCTTCCTGGGGCAGTTGGGCGATGCGCTGCAGGAAATTTCGATGGGGTTTGAAAAGATTGCGGCCAACGCCGGGATCAAGCTGCCGAAGTCCTTCCTGGATGTGCGGGTCTTGATGACGCGCTATGAGACGGCCAATCCGCTTCATGCCGCCATGCTGGAGGCGTTTCGCAATGTCTTTGGCGCCGATGTCTGCCAGCATCCGATCGAGATGACGCGGGCGGTCGAACAGTCGGGGCGGTTCCAGATGTCGGTCTATGAGCAGGATTACCGGGAGATGACGCGCGAGACCTGGAAGCGGGCGCGGCAGTCGTTCGACAATGCCTATCAGGAGTTCAAGGGCTCGATGCTGAAAGCTTGGGCTGCGCGCAATGCGGAGGGTGGCAAATGACCAAGGGCAATCGGTTTGGCATCGGTCCGGTGGATCTGCCCGCGGAGCCGCGGCGTCCGCGCGATCCGGGGCCGATGAGCGTGGCGGTGCGCGAGGTGGCGGCCAGCGCGCAAGAGGCCAGCGACAGTCTGGTCGAGAGCCGTCGGCAGAACGCGGCGGATGCGCGGGAATACCGCGCCGCGCGGGAGTCGGGTCGGGTTATCCTGTCGCTGGGGCTGGATCAGATCGGCGTCACCGCCCTGCCCCGTGACCGGATGGATCTTGCGGATGTGGCGACCTCGGAGGCGATGGAGGAGCTGAAGGCCTCGATCCGGGAGCGCGGGCAACGCGAGCCGATCGAGGTTTTCGCCAGTGCCGCGGGCTGGGAGCTGAAGGCGGGCTGGCGGCGGTTGACGGCCTTGCGGCAGCTGCGCGAAGAAACCGGCGATCCGCGGTTCGATCAAGTGCTGGCGCGGGTGACGTCGGGTGGCGAGGATCGGGCGGCGCTGTATCTCGACATGGTCGAAGAGAACGTCATCCGCCAGGACCTGAGTTTCGCCGAAATGGCGCATATCGCCATCGAGCTGGCGCGGGACCCGGCTGCGGGGGTGGCCTCGGTCGAGGATGCCGTGGGGCGGCTTTACCGCGCTTTGCACAAGGTGAAGCGGTCCTATATCCGCGCCTTTGTCGCCTTGATGGGGCAGGTGGACTTGCCGTTCCCCCGGGCCGTTTCGCGCGATCTTGGGGTGGAAGTGGCGCGCAAGTTGGCCATCGTGTCCCAGGCCGAAGTGGCGGGTCTGCAGGCGCGTCTGGCCCGGGTCAGTCGCGAGGAAGAGCAGGCTGAAGCGCTGCGGTTGTTCCTGAAGCCTGTGACCGAGGCAAGCGACAAGGGCCCGGATCAGAAGTTCGAGTTCCGTATCGGCGAGGCCAAAGTGACCGCCCGCAACGGCGAGTTGCGCATCCGGGCGGCGATGGATTTCACCGCTTTGGACCGCGCCGAACTGGACCGCGCCGTCAGCGCCTTTTTCGCGGCCTTGGGCGAATAGCCGGTTACCGAGCGGTAACTTTCGGGCCGGTTACCGGGCGGTAACCGGCCCTTTTCAATCGCAGGGCATTGCCAAGGACAAAGACCGACGACAAGGCCATGGCCCCGGCGGCGAAGCCGGGCGACAGGCCAAGACCCAAAGCGCCGGTCGCCATCGGGATCAGGGCTGCGTTGTAGGCAAAGGCCCAGAACAGGTTCTGCCGGATGTTGCGCATCACGGCCTGGCTCAGGTCCACCGCGTCGGCCAGCGCGGGCAGGCGGCCGCCGACCAGCACGACATCGGCGGCCTCGATCGCCACTTCCGTCCCTGTCCCCATCGCCACGCCGACATCCGCCGCCGCAAGCGCCGGTGCGTCGTTGATCCCGTCGCCGACAAAGGCCAGCACGCCGCCCGCCCGCAGCCGTTCCACCGCGGCCACTTTCCCGGCGGGCAAGACACCCGCCACCACCTCGTCGATCCCCAGACCCCGGGCGATGGCTTCCGCCGTCCGAGCGTCATCGCCCGTCACCATCGCCAGCCGCAACCCCATCGCCCGCAGCCGCGCCAGCGCCTCCGGGGTCGAGGCCTTGACCGGGTCCGCCACCGCCAGCATCGCCGCCAGCACGCCATCGACCGCGGCATAAAGCGGGCTGCGACCTTGGGCGGTCAGGCCTTCGACTGCCGCCGCAAAGGGCGCGACCGACAGGCCCTGCGCCGCCATCTGCGCGCCATTGCCCACCGCCACGCGCCGCCCCGCGACAAGCCCCGAAACCCCCTGCCCGGTGGTCGAGCTGAAATCCCCCACCTCCCGGATCGGCCCCTCCCAGGCCGCCACCAAAGCCCGCGCGATGGGATGCTCTGACCGCGCCTCAATGGCGGCCACCAGGTCCAGAACCGTCTCACGGGTGAAGCCCGCGGCCAGGATCAGGTCGGTCAACACCGGGCGCCCCTCGGTCAGCGTGCCGGTCTTGTCCATGGCCACCACCCGCACCTCGGCCAGCCGTTGCAGCGCCTCACCCTTGCGGAACAGGACCCCCAATTCAGCCCCGCGCCCCGTCCCCACCAGGATCGAGGTCGGCACCGCCAGCCCCATCGCACAGGGGCAGGCGATGATCAGCACCGCCACCGCATGAACCACCGCCAGCCCCAGCGACGGCGCGGGTCCAAGCGCCAGCCATCCCAGAAAGGTCAAACCCGCCACAAGGATCACCGCCGGCACAAACCACAGCGTGATCCGGTCCACCGCGCCCTGAATCGGCAGCTTGTCGCCCTGCGCCGCCTCGACCATGCGGATGATCTGCGCCAGGACCGTCGCCCCGCCGATCGCCTGCGCCTCCATCTCGAAGGCCCCGGACTGGTTCACCGTCCCCCCGGTCACGACCGCCCCCGGGGCCTTTTCCACGGGCAGGGGCTCTCCGGTGATCATCGATTCGTCCACCCAGCTTTGGCCCTGCGTCACCACGCCATCGACCGGCACACGGGCGCCGGGTTGCACCTCGATTCGGTCGCCAAGGCGCAATTCGCCCAGGGCCACATCCCGGAAAGCCCCGCCGCGAAACGCCCTTGCCGTCGGCGCCTGAAGCCCCACCAGCCGCCGGATCGCCTGACCGGTCTGCCCCTTGGCCCGCGCCTCCAGCCAGCGGCCAAACAGGATCAGCGTCACGATCACCGCGGCGCTTTCGAAATAGACCGTCCCCGAGCCAGTAGGCAAAAGCCCCGGTGCGAAAACCGCCACCATCGAAAAGCCCCAGGCCGCCAGACTGCCCAAGGCAACCAGCGAATTCATATCCGGAGAAAGGCGAAAAAGCGCAGGTAAGCCTTTGATATAAAAACGAAAGCCTGGGAACGCCATCACCAGGCTTGTCAAGATGGCCTGCAGCCGCCAAGAGGTCTGCATCCCGATGTTTTCCATGATCCAGTGATGCAGGGCAGGGATCAGATGGCCCCCCATCTCCAGCGCAAAGACCGGCAGGGTCAGGCCCGCAGCCACCCAGAAATCGCGCCGCAACTGCGCCTCATCGGCCTCGCGTCTTGCGGTCAAGGCATCGGTCCTCCCCCGCACCGCCTCTGTCGCATCATAGCCCGCGCGGTCGACCGCGGCGATCAGCGAGGCCAGACCCGCCGTCCCCGTCACCTGCGCGCGTTCGGTCGCGAGGTTGACCGAGACCCGGACCACGCCCGGCACCGCCGCCAGGGCCTTTTCCACCCGTCCGACGCATGACGCGCAGGTCATGCCTGTCACCTCCAGGTCGGTGATCCCGGGTCGCAGATCATAGCCTGCCCGCGTTACGGCTGCGATCAGGGCCGCACGGTCCAGCCTGCCTGCGATCTCGGCCCGCTCGGTCGCCAGGTTGACCGCGACCGATGCCACCCCCGGCACCGCCGCCAGCGCCTTTTCCACCCGGCCCACGCAGCTGGCACAGGTCATGCCGTCGATTTCCAGGGTCTCGTGGTCGTTCATCGGGGCCTCCTGCCTTGTGCTTCAGATAAGGACCCCGGGCGGCCCAAGGTCAAGGCGCGGCCTTGCAGGGCGGCCATGACGGGCTTACATCTGTCAGAGCCAAGGAGGCTCGCGATGCAATTTCACGTTGAAAACATGACCTGTGGCGGCTGCGTGCGCGGTGTGACCCGGGCGATCCAGTCGGTCGATCCTGCCGCCGAAGTGGCCGCCGACCTTGCGACCCATGACGTCGAGGTCAAGACCTCTGCCGCCCGAGAATTGCTTGCCAAGGCCTTGGCCGAGGCCGGATTCGAAGCGGCCTAACGCTGGCCGTAGAACAGGCCGACGACATGTTCGGCCTCGGCAAAGAACAGCCAGCGTTGCGCGGCTGCGCCCAACAAGTGCAGCGCCGCCATCAGACCAAAGACCCAAGGCGCCTGCGGCAGGATCAAAAGCCCCAGCGCGGGCAAGACCAGCAGCGCCAGGGCAATGGCCCGCAGCCGCCGCGCATGTTTGCGCCCGACGTGAAAAATCATCTCGCGCATCAGGTAATTCGGCGCGGTATGGGGCTGTTCAAAGACCCGGACGGTGCCGATCCGGTCCAGGCCCGTGGCCGTGCCAAGGGTCTGACCGGCCTTGGCGAAGGCGCGGTCTCCGGCCCGGAAATGCGCCAGCACGGCGATCAGCGTGGCCAGCGTGCCGATCAGGGCGGGCAGGGTTAGGCCCGCAAGAAGCGCGCCGCCGGTCAGGACATAACCCAGGAACAGCGCCGGCACCGTTGGCGAATTCCAGCGCGGGACGGTCTTCAGCTGGGCATAGATCATCGAGGTCGTGAAGGCCGTTGCAAGCGCGCCGGCCGCCCCGATCCAGCCAAGCACGCTGGGCAGGGGGGCGCCCGCGATATCCGACAGGGCCACCGGGGCCAGGATCAACAGCGTCGCCACCGCCGCGATCCCCTCGCGCGAAAGCCACGAGCTGCGCCATTGGCTAAAGGCGCGCCATGCGCGTTCGGGATGGCCCAGGTGAAAGGTCGAGGTCAGAAGGCCCGCGACCGTCAGCCCATAGGCCAGGCCCCAGTGCAGGAAGGCGGCAAGGCCATGAGAGGGCGCAAGGCCAAGGCCAAGGAAGGCCAAAAGGCCAAGGCCCATGCCGGAAAGCGTCGTGAAGAGGATGACAGAGGGGGCGGGATGCATATGTTTTCCGGTCTGGCGCTGTTCCCGGGGAGGTTGCGCCCCCGGTTCGGTGGAAAGTCTGGGGGGTCACTCGCCCGGGGCTGTTAGAAGGTCGGGGATGTTGCGCGCCCGGACCTGTTGGAAAGCCGGAGATGTTGCGCCGCCGGACCCGTTGTAAAAGCCGGGGGTTTCACACCCCCGGACCCCCGTGGAATATTTGAGCCAGTATGAAAGGGGAAGGGGCGCGGGCGTTTTGGGTGCGATCTTGGCCTTGGGGCGGGGCAGGGCGGGTGATTGCGCTGCGGCGCTTTTGCGGGCCGGGTTGCGTCTGCGTCGAAGGTGCGTGGCTTTGTGACGATGGGGGCGGTCAAACCGAGCGAGCGTGCCTGGACCTTGTGTGCCGGGGGTGGGGCGGCGCGGCCCGGTGTTTGGGCTTGGGGTCATGGCAGGCGTCCCAGCATCTTGTCCAGCCATCCGGCCAGACCCTGCGCCTTGATGTCCAGCAAGGGGGCCAGGGGCGAGGTTTCCAGCCGGTCTTTCTTGCGGGGCGGCAAGTATTTGTTCGACGGCTTGGTCCCAAGGTCGGGCATCAGGTCATAGCCGCCGCGTTGGGCGACCAGCTGGCTGACCTTGGACGCCGGGTCCGAAAGGTCGCCGAAATGGCGCGCGCCGGTCGGGCAGGTGCGCACGCAGGCGGGCTCGCGGTCGATCTCGGGCAAAGCCTCATCATAGATACGGTCGACGCAGAGGGTGCATTTCTTCATCACCTTCTCGGTCGGGTCCAGTTCCCGCGCGCCGTAAGGGCAGGCCCAGGCGCAAAGGCCGCAGCCGATGCAGGCGTCCTCGTTCACCAGGACGATGCCGTCTTCAGCGCGTTTATACGAGGCGCCGGTGGGGCAGACGGTGACGCAGGGGGCATCCGAGCAATGCAGGCAAGACCGGGGGAAGTTGATGGTTTGTGCTGTGCCATCAGCGGGTTGCACGGCATAAGTGTGGACCCGGTTCAGAAAGGCGCCCATCGGCTCGGAGCCATAGGGGTCCTGGTCCGACAGGCCCTGAGAATGGTCGTTCCAGCCCTTGCAGGCGGTGACGCAGGCTTGGCAGCCGACACAGGTGTCAAGGTCGATCACCAGACCCAGTTGCTTGTCGACATGGGTGGGCAGCGAGGTCATGGGGATTTCGCCTTCTTCGGGGCCTTGGGCTTGGGGGCGGGCAGGGTTTCGGCGAGGGCGCGCAGCGCAAGCGTGACCGGCTCGGGGTCGTCCAGGGCCCCCTGGGCGTCGATATAGGGTTTGGAACCGGGGTAGGGGTGGCCTTGGGGGGCATCGGGCAGATATGCGCGGGCGGCTTGGGTGTCTTTGACGAAAAGCGTGTCGTCGCAGACGAAACCCAGCACCTTGCCATCCAGATACAGCGCGTATTCCCCGAACATCGGTTTCGTCGTCAGGGGCAGGGGGATCAGGTCCAGCAGCGCCGTTATGGTTTCCTTGCGGGTGCTCATTTGACCCCCTTGGCCCGGGTGGTCCCTTGCGGGACGGCGCGGGGGATCGGGGGGAAGGCGGGCAGGGCCTCGGTCCGGGGACCGACGTTTTCAATGCGAACCTTCAGGTCGAACCAGGCGGCCTGGCCTGTGACCGGGTCGGAATTGGCCCAACGCTGGCCGTCGCCCTTTTCGGGCAAAAGCTCACTGATCAGGTGGTTGAGGAGGAAGCCCTCCTTCGCCTCATGGGCGCCCTCGTCCAGCGCCCAGGCCCCTTTGCGCTTGCCGATCGCATTCCAGGTCCAGACGGTGTTTTCGTTCAGCGCCGCCATATGGGCGACCGGCACCGTGATCTCTCCGCTGACCGAGGTCAGGCGGGCGTAATCGCCATCCTTGAACCCGTTCGCCTCCCAGATTTTCGTGGGCACATACAGGACGTTCTGGCCGCGGATCTGGCGCAGCCAGGCGTTTTGCGTGCCCCAGGAATGATACATGTCCATCGGGCGCTGGGTCAGGGCATGGATCGGGAAGGCGTCGTCGGTGCAGGGATACCAGCAGGGCAATGGGTCCATCGCCTTGATCAGTTGCGGGCGCAGATGGTCGGGGGGCTGGATCGGGCCCAGCCCCTCGGCCGCCATCTGAAACCGGCGCATCGGCTCGGACCAGAGGTTGAACAGATAGGGCTGCGGGCTTTCGTAGAACGAGGTTTTCACGGCCCAATTCTGGTAATCCATGTTCCAGGGTTTGAAAAACCGCGCGTTTTCGGGGACATGGGCCTGATAGAAGCCGCCGTTCTGCTTGTAGGCCTCGATCTGGTTCGGGTTGGCGTCACCGCGGCCTTCCGCCGTGCCATCGCCCCGATAGCCGATCAGCGGGCCGACACCGGGGCGGCGGATGTGGTTCTGGATATAATCGGCATAGTCCTTGAACTTTGGGCTTCCATCGGGCGCCACCATGGGGGCAAGGCCAAGCCGGTGGCCAAGGTCCAACAGCACCGACTGAAAGCCGCGCACGTCGCGGTCAGGCTCGATCACGGGCCAGCGGATGCTGTCGCCTGCCGCATCCGGCTCCGAAATCGGCCGATCCAGCAGGCTGATGCAGTCGTGACGTTCCAGATAGGTCGTATCGGGAAGGATCAGGTCGGCATAGGCCACCATCTCTGACGCATAGGCGTCGGAATAGATGATGCGGGGGATGATATAGTCGCCCGATGCGTCGCGGTCGGTCAGCATCTCCATGACCTTGGCCGTGTTCATCGACGAGTTCCAGGCCATGTTGGCCATATACAGGAACAACGTGTCGATGCGGTAAGGGTCGCCGGCATGGGCGTTGGGGATCAGCATATGCATCAGCCCATGGGCGGAGAACGGGTTCTCCCAGGTGAAGGCCTTGTCGATGCGGGCGGGGGTGCCGTCCTCCTTCAGCGCCAGTTGCTCGGGCGAGCGGATATAGCCGAGGTGGGGGCCGGAAAGGGGCTTGCCCGGGGCGGTGACGAAATGCGGCGTCGGATGGGCCTCGACCGGTTTGGGATAGGGCGGCTTGAAGCGGTAGCCGCCGGGGGTCTCCACGGTGCCCAGCAGGATTTGCAGCAGATGCAGCGCGCGGGCGGTTTGAAAGCCGTTGGCATGGGCAGAGATGCCGCGCATGGCGTGGAAGCTTACGGGCCTGCCGGGCATGGTCTTGTGATGGTCGCCGCGGAAGTCGGTCCATTCGCAGGCGATTTCGATGGCCTGGTTGAAGGCGACATCGGCCAGCTCAGCGGCCAAGGACCGGATGCGGGCGGCGGGGATGCCACAGCGGGCGGCCACCGCCTCGGGGGCGTGTTCGGGCGACAGGTAGCGTTCCGCCATGTGCTGAAACACGGTGCGGTTGCCGCTATGGACCGCGCCAAGGTCGGGTTGCACGCCCTTGCCATCCCAAGGCGCGGGCATGCCCGTGCGGCGGTCGATCACAAAGGGCTGAGATTCCGCATTGCGCACGAAAAGCCCCTTTTCGGGGCCGTCTTCCTGGATCAACAGCGGCGCATTGGTCCAGCGGGCCAGGTAATCCAGGTCGATCTTGCCGGCCTCGAACAGGCAATGGATCAGGCTTAGGATCAGCAGCCCATCGGTCCCCGGCGTGATGCCGAACCAGTCGTCGGCCACGGCATTGTATCCGGTGCGGATCGGGTTCACCCCCACGACGCGCACCCCGCGCGCCTTCAGCTTGCCAAGGCCGATCTTGATGGGATTGCTGTCATGATCCTCGGCCACGCCGAACATGACGAAGAGTTTCGTGCGGTCCCAATCCGGTTGGCCGAATTCCCAGAACGCGCCGCCCATCGTGTAGATGCCCGCCGCGGCCATGTTGACGGAACAGAACCCGCCATGTGCCGCGTAATTCGGCGTCCCGAAGGCTTGCGCCCACCAGCCGGTGAAAGACTGCGACTGGTCGCGGCCGGTAAAGAAGGCAAGCTTCTCGGGCGCGGTTTCGCGCAGGGGTTTCATCCAGGCGGCGGCCGTCGACAACGCCTCCTCCCAGGTGATTTCCTCAAACGCGCCAGAGCCCCTTGGCCCCACCCGGCGCAAGGGCACCCGCAGCCGCGAGGGCGCCTTGACCTGCATGATGCCGCTGGCGCCCTTGGCACACAGCACACCCTTGTTCACCGGATGGTCGCGGTTGCCCTCGATATAGGTCACTTGACCCGACTTCAGATGAACCTGAATCCCGCAGCGGCAGGCGCACATGTAACAGGTCGTGCGGGCGATCTGGGTCTGGTCGGTCATCTGGTCTTTCCGGTCTTCTGGACGGTCAACTTCGGAGGTCTGGCCCGCCAAGGATAGGGCCAGTTTCCCAATGTTAACCTATCCAGAAGGAAAGTTTCCGTTAAAATCCAGCGAAATCGGATCAGCGGCCCGGAAAAGAGATCAAGCCGTTTGGGCGGTCAGGCCTCCTCTGGCCAGCGGTCCTGGAAGATCAGATCCTCCAGCGCCAGCCGCGACCGCCAGCCGCGAGCCTGCAACTCCGGCTCGGTGTAAAGTTCGGCGACATGGCCAAGGCAGAGGCAGGCCACAGGGGTCACATGGTCGGGCAGGCGCAGGATGGCGCGCAACTCGGCCTCGCGGAAAATGCTGACCCAACCCACGCCCACGCCCTCGGCCCGGGCGGCCAGCGCCAGGTTCTGCGCGGCGCAGGCGGTGGAATACAGGTCGGTGTCGGGGTTGTGCGTGCGTCCCAGCACGACCTTGCCGCCCCGGGTGTGGTCGCAGGTGATGACCAGAACCACAGGCGCCTCGGTCAGACCCTGCAGCTTGATCGAGCCGTAAAGCTCGCGGCGCTCTTCGGGGAACATCTCGCGCGCCTCGTCATTGGCGCGGGCAAAGGCGGCGCGCAGGTCGGCCTTGACCTGGCGGTCCTGGATCACCACGAAGTTCCAGGGCTGCATGAAGCCGACCGAGGGCGCGTGATGGGCGGCATCCAGCAGCCGGCGCAGAAGGGCAGGGTCCAGCGGGTCGGGCAGGAATTGGCTGCGGACATCACGGCGGGTTTCGATGGCGCGGTAAAGCGCGTCGCGTTCGGCCTGCGAAAAGGCAAAGGCGGGCGCGAGCGCACCCGAAGGACTGGTCATGGACATTCCCCTGTCATCGACCGAAGCCGCGCTTTCCAGGCGCTGCCCCTATCTTGTCCGGCCGGTCTTCTGGCTTGGTTTCCTCCCCTGCCGCGCCTTCCCGGGTCCTCCCAGTGGCATCTTGCGGCGGGTCCACCTTACAGCGTTGGGCACGCGGCGGAGTTGCACCGCCTTCCCGGCCTTTGCAGGCGCCGGACGGGGAAGGGATAGGGCAGGGGGGGGGGGCGGGTCAAGGGCGCTCTGGCTCCATTGCGTAGCCCGGGGCATGCCCCGGGGTCAGCGCGCCCGGATCAGACGCAAGACCTCGGCGGCGGCCTGGGGGATATTGGTTCCCGGGCCAAAGATCGCCTTGACGCCCGCGGCCTTCAGTTCCTCGTAGTCTTGGGCCGGGATGACGCCGCCGCAGATCACCAGGATATCCCCGGCGCCCTTTTCCCGCAGCGCGGCAATCAGTTTCGGCGCCAAGGTCCGATGACCCGCCGCCTGCGACGAGATCCCCACCACATGCACATCGTTGTCGATGGCGTCTTGCGCGGCCTCTTCGGGGGTCTGGAACAAGGGCCCCATGTCGACGTCAAAGCCCATATCGGCAAAGGCGGTTGCGATGACCTTGGCGCCGCGGTCATGGCCATCCTGGCCCATCTTGACCACCAGCATGCGGGGGCGGCGACCCTCAGCCGTCTCAAAGGCCTTGATATCTGCAGCAATCGCCTCAAAGCCTGCGTCCCCGTGATAGGCCGCGCCATAGACGCCCGACAGCGTCCGCACCTCTGCCCGGTGACGGCCAAAGACGTTTTCCATGGCAAGCGAGATTTCCCCCACCGTGGCGCGGGCGCGGGCGGCGGTCACGGCCGCCTCCAGCAGGTTGGCCGATCCGCGAGCGGCCTCTTCCAGGCGCGCAAGGGCTGCGATCACCCTGGCCTCATCCCGGACGGCGCGGGTCGTGGCCAGCCGGGCGATCTGCGCATCGCGCACGGCCATATTGTCGATGGACAGGATATCGACCGGCGTATCACTCTTGGGCTGGTATTTGTTCACGCCGACAATCACTTCGGTGCCGCGGTCGATCAGAGCCTGTCGGCGCGCGGCGGATTCCTCGATCCGCAGTTTCGGCATCCCACTGGCCACGGCGCGGGTCATGCCACCCAGGGATTCCACCTCTTCGATCAGCGCCCAGGCCTTGTCGGCCAGTTCCGCCGTCAGGGCCTCGACGTAATAGGAGCCCGCCAAGGGGTCGGCGACATGGGTGATGCCGGTTTCTTCCTGAAGGATCAACTGGGTGTTGCGCGCGATCCGGGCCGAGGCTTCGGTGGGCAGCGCCATGGCCTCGTCAAAGGAATTGGTGTGCAGGGATTGGGTGCCCCCAAGCGCCGCCGCCATCGCCTCATAGGCCGTTCGGATGACGTTGTTATAGGGGTCTTTTTCCTGCAAGCTGACGCCCGAGGTCTGGCAATGGGTGCGCAGCATCAGGGATTCCGGCTTGGTGGCGCCGAATTCCGTCATGATGCGGTGCCAGAGCAGGCGGGCGGCGCGCAGCTTCGCGGCCTCCATGAAGAAATTCATCCCGATGGCGAAAAAGAACGACAGGCGCGGGGCGAAGGCGTCGACATCCATGCCGCGCGCAATCGCGGCGCGGACATATTCGCGGCCATCGGCGAGGGTGAAGCCCAGCTCTTGCACCAGGTTCGCCCCGGCCTCTTGCATGTGATAGCCGGAAATCGAGATCGAGTTGAACTTCGGCATATCGCTGGCGGTATAGGCGATGATGTCCGAGACGATCCGCATCGAGGGTTCGGGCGGATAGATATAGGTGTTGCGCACCATGAATTCTTTGAGGATGTCGTTCTGGATCGTGCCAGACAGCGCCGCGCGGGGGACGCCCTGTTCCTCGCCTGCCACGATGAAAGACGCCAGGATCGGAATGACCGCGCCGTTCATCGTCATGGAAACGCTGACTTTATCCAAGGGGATACCGTCAAACAGGATCTTCATGTCCTCGACGCTGTCGATGGCGACGCCGGCCTTGCCGACATCGCCGACGACGCGGGGGTGGTCGCTGTCATAGCCGCGATGGGTGGCCAGGTCGAAGGCGACAGAGACGCCCTGTTGACCGGCGGCCAGCGCCTTGCGGTAAAAGGCGTTGGATTCCTCGGCCGTGGAAAACCCCGCATATTGCCGGATCGTCCAGGGGCGGCCGGCATACATCGTGGCCCGGACCCCCCGGGTGAAAGGCGCAAGACCGGGGAAGCCGCCCATATGGGCGAGGTCATTGGCATCTTCGGCGGTGTAAAGCGGCTTGACCGCGATGCCTTCAAGCGTTTGCCAATTCAGCGTCTCGGGGGCGGCGCCCTTCAGCTCTTTGGTGGCAAGCTTTTCCCAATCCTTGGCCGTCCAGTCGGAATTCGTCATCGTGATCTCCTCGTGGAGGTCGCCGGGGGCGCTGCCCCCGGACCCCCGGGATATTTATGAAAAGATGAATTCGAAGCGGCGCGCCGGTCAGGGGCGCCGCTTGGTGTCAGGCGAATTCGATGATGATGTCGTCGACTTTAAGGCTGGCGCCGGGCTGGTGTTTTATCCTTTTCACCACGCCGGCGCGGGTGGCTTTGAGGATGTTTTCCATCTTCATTGCCTCGACAGTGGCCAGGGTCTGACCTTCCTCGACCTCTTCGCCTTCTTCGACCGCGAGTTTGACCAGAAGGCCGGGCATCGGGCAAAGGAGGTATTTCGACGTATCGGGCGGGGCTTTTTCCAGCATGTGCCGGGCAAGGTCGGCGGCGCGGGGCGAGCGGACCAGGACTTTCAGGTCAGCGCCCCGGAGCCGAAGCCGGAAGCCCATGGGGATCTTGCCGACTTTCATCACCAGGGGGGCGGCGCCGACGTGAAGCCGGGCCAGGGTCTCACCGGGGTTCCAGTCAGAGGTGACGCGCAGGTGGGTGCCGTCGTCGAAGGTGACGGTGGAGCCGTTGGGATCGGCCTTGATCGTCAGGGGGATCGTCTCGCCCTGGATGTCCACGACCCAGGCGTCGCCCACGCGGCGGCGGTGGTTGTCCATCGTGCCGGAGATGCGGGTGCGGCGGATCTCGGCCACGCGGTTCATGGCGGCGGCGGCGGCGGCGACACGGCGGAGGGTGTCGGGATCAAGCGTCGCGCCCTTGAAGCCGTCGGGGTATTCTTCGGCGATGAAGGCGGTGGTGATGTTGCCACTGGTAAAGCGCGGGTGGTCCATGACGGCGGCCACGAAGGGCAGGTTGTGGCCGATGCCCTCGACCTCGAATGTGTCGAGCGCGAGGCGCATTTCCTCGATGGCGGCGGCGCGGGTTGGGCCCCAGGTGCAGAGCTTGGCGATCATCGGGTCGTAGAACATGCTGATCTCGCCGCCCTCGGTGACGCCGGTGTCGTTGCGGATGATGCCGGTTTCGGTTGGGCCTTCGACCGGGGGGCGATAGCGGGTCAGGCGGCCGATGGAGGGCAGGAATTTGCGGTAGGGGTCCTCGGCGTAAAGGCGTGATTCCATCGCCCAGCCGTGGATTTTCACGTCTTGTTGGGTGAACGCCAGCGGCTCGCCATAAGCCACGCGGATCATCTGTTCCACCAGGTCGATGCCGGTGATCAGTTCCGTGACCGGGTGTTCGACCTGCAGGCGGGTGTTCATTTCAAGGAAATAGAAGTTGCGGTTGCCGTCGACGATGAATTCCACCGTGCCCGCCGAGGTATAGCCCACGGCTTTCGCCAAAGCGCAGGCCTGTTCGCCCATCGCCTTGCGGGTGGCGGCGTCCAGGAAGGGCGAGGGCGCCTCTTCGATCACCTTCTGGTTTCGCCTTTGGATCGAACATTCCCGCTCGTTCAGATACAGCGTTGACCCGTGTTTGTCGGCCAGGACCTGAATTTCGATATGGCGCGGTTGCGTCACGAATTTCTCGATGAAGATGCGGTCGTCGCCGAAGCTGGCCTTGGCCTCGTTGCGCGAAGAGTCAAAACCTTCGCGCGCTTCGGCATCGTCCCAGGCGATGCGCATCCCCTTGCCGCCGCCGCCTGCGCTGGCTTTGATCATGACGGGGTAGCCGATCTGGGCCGCGATTTCGGCGGCCTGGTCAGGGGTGTCGATCAGGCCCATGTAACCGGGGACGGTGGAAACGCCCGCCTCTTGGGCGATCTTTTTGGAGGTGATCTTGTCGCCCATCTGTTCAATCGCGGAGGAGGGCGGGCCGATGAAAACCACGCCTTCGGCCTCTAGTGCGGCGGCGAAAGCGCGGTTTTCCGACAGGAAGCCGTAACCGGGATGGACGGCCTCGGCGCCGGTCTGGCGGACGGCGTCAAGGATCTTGTCGATGACGATATAAGACTGGTTGGCCGGTGAGGGGCCGATATGGACGGCCTCGTCGGCCATTTTCACATGCAGCGCATTGCGGTCCGCGTCGGAATAGACGGCGACGGTGGCAATGCCCATCTTCTTCGCGGTCTTGATGACGCGGCAGGCGATCTCACCCCGGTTGGCGATCAGGATTTTCTTGAACATGATGGGCCTCACAAGGGAATATTGTCGTGTTTCTTCCACGGGTTGACCAGCTTTTTGCCCCGCAGCGAGGCAAAGGCGCGGGCGATCCGTTTGCGCGTCGAATGGGGCATGATCACCTCGTCGATAAAGCCCTTTTCGGCGGCGACGAAGGGGTTGGCAAAGCGCGCCTCATAGTCGGCCTGGCGGGCGGCGATCTTGTCGCGGTCGCCCAGTTCCGACCGATACAGGATTTCCACCGCGCCTTTCGCCCCCATCACCGCGATTTCGGCGGTGGGCCAGGCATAGTTGAAATCGCCGCGCAGGTGTTTGGAGGCCATCACGTCATAGGCGCCGCCATAGGCCTTGCGGGTGATGACCGTCACCTTGGGCACCGTCGCCTCGCCGTAAGCGAACAGCAGTTTCGCGCCATGCTTGATGACGCCGCCCAGTTCCTGCGTCACGCCGGGCAGAAAGCCGGGGACATCGACAAAGGTCAGGATCGGAATCTCGAAGGCATCGCAGAACCGCACGAAGCGCGCGGCCTTGCGGCTGGCGTCGATGTCCAGACAGCCTGCCAGAACCATCGGCTGATTGGCCACGACGCCGACCGTCTGACCCTCCAGCCGGATAAAGCCGGTGACGATATTGCCGGCATAGGCGGCCTGGATTTCAAAGAAATCGGCCTCGTCGGCGGTCTTCAGGATCAGTTCCTTGATGTCATAGGGCGTGTTCGGGTTGTCGGGGATCAGCGTGTCAAGGCTGGCCTCCAGCCGGGCGGGGTCGTCAAAGAAGGGGCGGACCGGCGCCTTTTCGCGGTTGTTCAAGGGCAGGAAGTCGAAGAGGCGCCGGGCCTCGGCCAGGGTTTCCACGTCGTTTTCAAAGGCGCCATCGGCGACCGAGGATTTCGACGTATGGGTCCGCGCCCCACCCAGCTCTTCGGCGGTCACGACCTCGTTCGTGACGGTTTTCACCACATCGGGGCCGGTGACGAACATGTAAGAGCTGTCGCGGACCATGAAGATGAAGTCGGTCATGGCGGGGGAATAGACCGCCCCGCCCGCGCAAGGCCCCATGATCAGCGAGATTTGCGGCACGACACCAGAGGCCATGATGTTGCGCTGAAAGACCTCGGCGTAACCGGCCAAGGAGGCCACACCTTCCTGGATGCGCGCCCCGCCGCTGTCATTGATGCCGATGACCGGGGCGCCGTTCTGGATGGCCATATCCATGATCTTGCAGATCTTTTGCGCATGGGTTTCGGACAAAGACCCGCCAAAGACCGTGAAATCCTGACTGAAGACATAGACCTGGCGGCCGTTGATCGTGCCCCAGCCGGTCACGACGCCGTCGCCTGCGGGGCGGTCGGATTCCATGCCGAATTCGGTGCAGCGATGGGCCATGAACATGTCGAACTCTTCGAAAGAGCCCTCGTCCAGCAGCAGTTCCACCCGTTCCCGCGCGGTCAGCTTGCCCTTGGCGTGCTGGGCGTCGATGCGGCGCTGACCGCCGCCCTGACGCGCGGCCTCGCGGCGGTTTTCCAGCTCTTGCAACACGTCTTTCATGCGTCCCCCCATCGTTCCCTGACCCCTATTGTAATTTTATTGCGCATGTCTCGGGTTTTCGTGCCATCTTGCAAATCAGCAAACTTCGCAGATTCGCAAAATGACACAAGCCAAACTCTTCTCCGGATTGACGATACGGGCGATGCGGGCCGACGCAAGGATGACGCAGGCCGAATTGGCCGGGAAACTGGATATTTCGCCCAGCTACCTGAACCAGATCGAACAGAACCAGCGGCCCCTGTCGGCCAATGTGCTGATCGCCTTGTCACGGGTCTTTCGCGTCGATGTCGCGGCGTTTTCGGATGATGCCCAGGACCGGCTGATCTATGACCTGCGCGATGCCCTGTCGGACCCGGCCTTTGGGGGCGCGGAAACCCCGGCCGTCGAGGTGAAATCGGTGGCGCAGAACGCGCCTTCGGTGGCCCGGGCGCTGATCCGGCTGCAGGGCGCGCATCGGGCGACGCTGGATCGTTACATGGCGCTGGACCAGACGACCGGTGAGCAGAACCTGCCCTATGACGAGGTGCGCGATTACTTCCATTCCATTGGCAATTACGTGGACGAGCTGGACACGATGGCGGAAGCGGTCAGTGAGGCTTTGCCGATTGCCGGGGCCGAGGCGCATGAACGGATCAAGGCGCGGTTGGTGCAACGGCATGGCGTGCAGGTGGGCTATGACCGGGGCCTGGATCACCGCAAGCCGATCCGGCGGTTTGACCGCGCGGCGGGGGTGGTGACGGTGGATGCCTTTGCCGACCGCCCGACGCAGACCTTTGCGTTGGCGCATCAACTGGCGCTGCTGGAGGCGGGGGCGCAGATCGACCGGATCGCGCGGGGGGCGGGGTTTCGCAGTCCGGACGCCATGGCCGTGGCGCGGGTGGCGCTGGCCAACCATTTCGCCGGGGCTTTGGTCTTGCCCTATGGGCGGTTCCTGTCTGCGGCGGGGGCGCTGCGCCATGACATCCTGGCCTTGGCGGCCAGTTTCGGCGCCAGCCTGGAACAGGTCTGTCACCGGCTTTCCACAATGCAAAGGCCGGGGATGGAGGGGGTGCCGTTTTACTTTCTGCGAGTGGACCGGGCGGGGAACATCACCAAACGACACTCTGCGACGCGGTTCCAGTTTGCGCGTTATGGCGGGGCCTGTCCCCTGTGGAACGTGCATGAGGCCTTCGAGACGCCCGATCGGATGCTGACCCAGGTGGCCGAGATGCCGGACGGGCTGCGCTATCTGTCGCTGGCGGTGGCGATCACCAAAAGGGGGGCCACGGCCCATGCGCCGGTGCGGCGCTATGCTTTGGGGTTGGGGTGCGACATCGCTTATGCGGATCGGGTGGTCTTTGCCGATGGGCTGGATGTGAAGCGCGGAGAGGTGGCGCGGATCGGGACCTCGTGCCGCTTGTGTGACCGGGCGGATTGCGCGCAACGGGCCTTTCCGCCGGTGGGACGCCGGTTGAGCATCGACCCGGATTTGCGCCGAGACGTGCCTTATGAACACGGGCAGGGGTAATGGTTAGGGGGAAGCGCCCACCTCAAGCCCCGGGCAAGCGCCCGGGACGGGGTGGGCGCTCCCCTTCCCTTATAGCCGCGCTTCGGTGGCGGGGTCGAACAGATGCACGCGCGCGGGGTCGATGGACAGGCCCACCACATCGCCCGGGTGGATATCGCGCCGCAGGTTGGCCGACACGGTCAGCATCGGTTCGGTGTCGGTCACAAGATACGAGGTCGAGCCGGTTTGTTCGACCAGCGCCACGGGCAGGCGCAAGGCTCCGTCCGGGTCCACGGCCAGATGTTCGGGGCGCAGGCCCGCCAGCACCTTGCGGCCCGGTTGGCTGCGGGTTGTCGTCGCAATCACAGGCTCACCGGGGAGGGCGAGTTTTACACCCTGGTCCGTCGTCACCGCGTCGATGAAGTTCATCGCCGGGCTGCCGATAAAGCCCGCGACAAAGCGGTTGGCGGGGCGGTCATAAAGCTCCAAGGGCGCGCCTTGCTGTTCGATAACCCCCGCCCGCATCACGACGACATGATCGGCCATGGTCATCGCCTCGATCTGGTCATGGGTCACATAGACCGAGGTCGCGCCCAGCCGGTTGTGCAACTTGCGGATCTCGGCGCGCATATGGACGCGCAGGGCGGCATCCAGGTTGGACAGCGGCTCGTCGAACAGAAAGGCCTTGGGCTCGCGGATGATCGCCCGGCCCATGGCGACGCGTTGCCTTTGGCCGCCCGACAGCGCGCGGGGATAGCGGTCCAGCAGGGGGGTCAGGCCGATGGTCTCGGCGATATCCTCGGCGCGTTTGCGGGCCACGGGTTTGGGAACGCCTTTCAGCCGCAGGGCATAGGTCAGGTTCTCGGCCACCGTCATATGCGGATACAAAGCATAGCTTTGAAAGACCATGGCGATGTCGCGCAGGCGCGGCGGCAGGGTGGTGACATCCTGCCCCGCGATGTGGATCGCCCCGCCGGTGATCGTCTCCAGCCCCGCGATGGTGCGCAGCAGGGTGCTTTTCCCGCAGCCCGACGGGCCGACCAAGGCGACAAACCCGCCCTTGGGGATCGCCAGATTGACCGATTTCAACGCGTGATAGCCGCCGTAATGTTTCTCGATGCCGGTCAGTTCGATCTGGTTCATTGCGCCGTTCATTTCAGGGCTCCGGAGGTCAGGCCAGAAACGATCCGGCGTTGCAGCAAAACAAAGATCGCAAGAATCGGGGTCACATAGATCGCGGAATAGGCCATGATCGCGTTCCAGTCCTTTGAATTCGGCCCAAGAAAGCCTTGCAGCCCGACCGAGGCCGGTTGAAGACCCGGGTCCTGGATGATCGACTTGGAATAGATGAACTCGCCAAAGGCGCTCATGAAGGTCAGGATGGCGCAGACCAGCACGCCATTGCGCACCAGGGGCAGCACGATGGAGGTAAAGGCCCCAAGGCGCGAGTTGCCATCGACCAAGGCGGCCTCTTCCAACTCCCGCGGGACGGACATGAAGGCGGCGCGGGTCAGGACCACAAAGAAGGGCATCGCCTTGGCGGCCGCGCCCAGGATCACGGCGCTGCGGGGCCAGTTCAGCAGCCCCAACTGGTTGAAGGCCACAAACAAGGGCGTCACCATGACCGAGGCGGGCAGGACCTGCAGCATCAGGATGGTGAACAGCCCGACATCGACCCAGGCGTTGCGATAGCGCGCCAGCACATAGGCGCAACCGGTGCCGAAAAACACGGTCAGCGCGGTGACGCCCGACGCGATAACGACCGAATTCCACAGATAGGGCGCCATGTTCCGGTCGGTCCAGACATAGGAATAGACGCCGAAATCGGGGTCATTCGGCCAGAAAGTCGGCGGCGAGACAAAGATTTCGGACTGGGTTTTGACCGCGGTCACATACATCCAATACAGCGGGAACAGATAGATGGCCGCGAAAAAGACCGCAAAGCCGAACCAGACCCAGGGGCGCTTCACCATATTCATCCGCGCACCTCGCCCCTTGTGGATCGCACGTAGATCACGGCGGCAAACAGCACCAGGACCAGCATCATGACCGAGATCGTGGCGCCGCGGGCGAAGTCGTAAAGTTTGAAGCTCATCTGCCAGGCCCAGTATTGCGAGACGTTCGAGGTGTTGGCCGGGCCGCCCTCGGTGATTGCGGGGAAAAGGTCGAATTGCTGCAGCGTGCCGATCAGGCCCAAGCTTAGCACCGCGCCGATGGTGGAGCGCATCATCGGCAGGGTGATGGTGCGGAACCTTTGCCAGGCGGTCGCGCCGTCCAGCTCCGCCGCCTCATAGATGTCACGCGGGATGGCGGCGAGGCCCACCGAGAGCAACAGCATGTTGAAGGCCAGACCCAGCCAGATGTTCGCGATGATGACGGCATACAGCGACAGGTTGGGATCGGACTTCCAGAAGACCGGCTCGGAAATCAGCCCGACGCCTTGCAACAGCGCGTTCAAGACGCCGTAGTCGCCCGCCAGGATGAAACTCCAGATCGCGCCGACCACAAGGCCGGGCATGACCCAGGACACCAGGAACAGGCCCCGGATCGTGGCCGACCCCGGGAAGTTCTGGTGAAAGAACAGCGCCAGCGCAAAGCCCAGGGTGAACTGGCCGGCGATGGAGCCCACCACGAAAAGCGCCGTGTTCTTCATCACCAGCCAGAATTCCGGCTGCGCCACGACGGATCGGTAATTGTCGAACCCCGCCCAGGGGCGGATCAGGCTTCCAAGGGAGAACATGTCAACCTCTTGAAAGCTCATCAGCACGTTGTAGACCAAGGGCAGGCCGGCCATCGCCATCAAAAAGGCCATGGCGGCGCCGATCAGGATCAGGTCAAACCCGATGCCGTCGGTCAGGCTGCGAAGGATGCGCATTGGGGTCTCCGGTTAAGAGTGCCCGGGGGAGGGAGCGTCCCCCGGGCGGCGACGTCAGCCTTTCAGGATGCCGTCGATGGTGGCTTGCGCCTGGTCCAGCGCCTCTTGCGACGTGGCCTGGCCGGTCAGCGCCTGTTGCATCGCGTCATAGATCGCCTTCGAGATCTTGGCCCATTCCGGGTGCGGACCGCGCGGCTGGGCATATTTCAGCTGCTCCTGGAACACGGCCAAAGCCGCATCCTTGCGGGCGTCGCCGGTCGAGGGCAAAGCGATGTCGCTGCGCGCCGGGATGTTGGAAAACTCGGGGAACAGACGGTCGGCCTGGGACACGAAATACTCCAGCATCCGGAAGCTTTCATCGGGATGTTCGGTCGCGGCAAAGATGCCCCAGTTGAAATCGCCCATGGCCGAGGACCGCGCCCCGCCCGCCGTTTCGGTCGGAAGCAGCGTCACGCCCCAATCGAACTTGGCGTCGGTGGACATGCGCCCCAGCTCCCACGGGCCGGAGATCGCCATCGCCGCATTGCCCGCGTTGAAGGTGCCGGTCGAATCCCACTGGCCTTGGGACAGCACATCCTGAGAGCCCAGCTTTTCGGTGACAAGCGTCTTCCACAGGTCCAGCGCCTTGACCGCGCCGGGGCCGTTCACCGCCTGATAGCCGCCGCCCGACATCTGAATCCACGGCAGGAACTGGAAGGTGCCTTCCTCGTTTGCCCGCGCCGACCAGGTCAGGCCGTAAACCTTGTTGGCCGGATCGTTCAGCTTGCGGGCATCCTCCAGCAGCTCGTCCCAGGTCTGGGGCGGGTTCGCGATGCCAGCCTTGGCAAACAGGTCCTTGTTGTAAAACAGCGCGATCGTGTTGGTGGCCTTTGGCACGCCATAGACCTTGCCGTCCCACATCACCGAATTCCACGGGCCGGGGTAATAGCTGTCGGCCTTGATCACCGTGCTGGCCGCCACCCGTTCCGTGATGTCCAGCATGGCGCCGCGCGAGGAAAACATCGCGAAATCCGGGTTATCAAGGCTGATCATGTCGGGCGGATTGCCGGTGGCCACGGCCTTCAGCGTTTCGTTCACCAGATCGTCAAAGGCCACGGCGCGGAATTCGACCACGATATCCTCGTTCGCGTCGTCGAACTCTTTCGCCATGGTCGGGATCAACCCGTTGTCGCCATCCAGCCCCCAGATCGTCAGCTTGACCGGCTCGGCTTGGGCCGACAATGCGATCACCGAAGCGGTCATCGCCAAAAACAGTTTCTTCATGTCTTCCTCCCGTTGGTTGTTTGAAAACAGGCTTGTGCGCCTGTTACTTGGTCAGCGAGGGGTCTCCGCCCTCGTATTGTGCCGACAGCGGAACAAAGTCGCCGCCCCGGCAATCCTTCAGGTAATTCAGCGCCCGGACCTGGCCGGTCATCTCCAGCGCGTCGCGGTAAACCGGGTCATGCCAGCCCTCGATGTCGATGGAGCCCTGGTAGCCGCCGAGGCGAAGTTCGCTGATGATGTCGGTCCAGTTGCTGTCGCCAAAGCCCGGCGTGCGCATGAAGACAAAGGGGTGACGCCCGAAAATCCCATGCTCGCGGATCACGTCGTGGCGGACGGTGGCATCTTTGCCGTGGACGTGAAAGATCTTGGACGCCCATTTCCGGATCTGCGGCAGGGGGTCGATCAGGTAAACCAACTGATGACAGGGCTCCCATTCCAGACCCAGATTGTCGTCCGGGGTCTCGTTGAACATCATCTCCCAGGCGTCGGGGTTATGGGCGATGTTCCAGTCGCCGGTCTGCCAGTTGCCATCCATGGCGCAGTTTTCAAAGGCGATGCGGATGCCCTTGTCCGCCGCGCGCTTGGCCAGGTCGGACCAGATTTCGCGGTAGCGCGGCAGGCTTTCGGGCAGCGGGCGACCGCGCAGCCGGCCGGTAAAGCCCGCAACGGTATGCGCGCCGAAGTGATGGGCGTTGTCGATGCAATCCTTCCAGCCCTGCAGGGTCTGAAGGTCCATTTCCCCGGTTTCCAGCGGGTTGCCGAACATGCCCAGCGTTCCCATGGTGATGTCGCGATCCCCGATGGCATCGCGGCAGCGCTTGCCGAGGTCTGCAAGGTTCTGGCCATTGGTGGTCTGCCAGAAAAACGGCTCAAAGCTTTCAAAGCCAAGGTCTGCGATTTGCGCGATGCGGGCGGCGGCCTCGCCTCCGCTTGCAGAGATCATCGTGCCGATGCGAAGTGTCTGTGTCATAGGGGCCTCATGTCGGTAGGGGCGCCGGTGGTGGCGCTGTCGATGGCGGCAAAGACCATGGCAAGCGAGCGGATGTTGTCGCGGCCCTCGGTCAGGGGTTTGCTGCGGGTTTCCACCGCGCGCAGGAAATCAAGGATCACGCCGGCATGGCCTTCGACCATGGGCGGGGCAGGGGGGATGTCGACGGGGGTCAGGGGGCGGAAGAAGCCCTCGGTGCCGTTTACACGGTGCGCGGTGATGCCCTCGTTGCCGTCCCACAGGATCGTGCCTTCGGTGCCGATGATGCGCCACGAGGCCTCCCAGGCGGTGTTGGCGCCCTCGGCACACCAGGACCCGCGATAGGTCATGGTCACGCCGCCCTCGAAGTCGAAAAGCGCATCGGCGGATGCGCCATGGGCATACCAAGAGCCCTTGGGGTTGGTTTCCCGCGCATAGACCCCGGTTGCGGGTCGGTCGATGATCCAGCGGGCGGCGTCAAAGGTGTGGATCGCCATGTCCAGCAGCAGGACATGTTCCATCTGATCCCGAAACCCGCCGAAATGCGCCCCGATGAAGAAGTCGACATGGACGGCGGTCAGCTCTCCGATCAGGGGCAGAGCCTGTTTGATCCGGCGGATGCCGGGCAGGAAACGGCGGTTCTGGATGACGGCATGAAGCCGGTTCGCTTGGGCCGCTGCGGTGATCAGGTCGCGCGCCTCGTCCAGCGAGTTGGCCATGGGTTTTTCCGACAGGACATGGGCGCCATGGGCCAGCGCGGTCTTGACGACCTGCGCCCGGGCGGCGGGGATCACCAGGTCAAACACCAGGTCGGGCTTCAGGTCCTGCAGCATGGCGGCCAGGTCGGTGCCCGTCGCCACATCCAGATTATGCTTTGCCGCCCGCGCCTTGGCCGTGCCCAGGTCCAGATCGACCAGACCCGCCAGCCGGATGCCAGCCGCCAGTTCCGGCACGTCGCGCAGCGCAGAAAGCCAGCCGTCCGACATGGCTCCGCAGCCCACCAAAACGGCGGTTTGCATGAAAATCCCCTCCCTCAGCGACAACGGGCCCCTCCAGGCGGCGTCATCGCAAACGTTTACGAAGGCTTGAGGCAAGGGGTGATTCCTGTCAAGACGGTTTCGCAAACGTTTACGAACGGGACTTCGATGGCCGATATCCGCGACCTGGCGCTTCACCTGAACATCTCGACCGGGACGGTCAGCCGGGCGCTGAACAACCGGCCCGGGGTCAATGCCGCGACCCGCGCCCGCGTGCTGGAGGCCGCGATCGAGCTGGGCTATGTCGCCAACCAATCCGGCCGCAGCTTGCGGCGCGGCGCCACCAACACCATCGGTTTCCTGATCGAGACGGGCTCGGCGGCCAATCAGGAATCGGGCGACTTCTTCTTTATCCTTTTGGACGCCTTGCACCTGTATCTGGCGGGCAAGGGCTTTGATCTGATGATCCTGCCCTGTCATTCCGCCGATGACCCGGCCGAGTTTCTGGGTCGCCTCGTGGCCCGTGGTCTGGTCGATGCCGTGGTGATCACCGCGACCCGTCGTCACGACCGCCGGATCGAGATGCTGACGCGGTCGACCCTGCCCTTCCTGACGCTGGGGCGGTCAGAGACCCCGGGCGCCTACCCTTGGATCGACATGGATTTCGACGGCGTCGCGCGCCGCTCGGTCGCGGAACTGGTGGCGCAGGGCCACCGTCGGATCGCGCTGGCCCTGCCGGACAACGACGTGATGTTGGGCTATCACTATCGCCGCGGCTATGAGGCGGCGATGGCCGATGCCGGCCTGACCCTGGACCCTGCCCTGATCTTTCGCAACCCGACCTCCGAGGCGGGGGGCTTTGCGCTGGGGCGGCAACTTGCGCAGGCCCGGCCCTCGGCGGTGATGCTGTGTTCCGAGGCCACGACCGTCGGCCTTTATGCCGGCCTGCAACGCGAGGGGATCACCCCCGGCCCGGACCTGTCCATCGTCACCTTCCGCGAGAACCCGCAGCTGCGCTTTCTGTCGCCGGCACCTGCGACCTTCCGCGTCGACATCTCGGCCATCGGGCGGCTGATCGGCGAGAATGTGATTGCGCTTTTGTCCCCCGACACCCGCCCCGAGGCCGCCCGCGCGGAAATCCTGGTGCCCTTGGACTATCTTCCGGGCGCTTCGATCTGCCCGCCACGCTGATCGCTGCATTTTCTGGTTGCATACGTTTGCAAAGTCGGTGAGGATCACCGCAAACAGCCGCGTCAGGAGTCGTCATGGCCGAGAAATCCGAACAGCCGGTCAAAGCCGGCAAGATCATGCAGGTCGAGCGCCGCGATTACCCCGAAATCGCCCCCGAAGGCGCCAAGCGCGTCCAGGCGATGCAGGGCTTTGACGATTGCTATGCCGATATCGTCGATTACATCATCCGCTGCACCCACAAGATCTGGGACGAGCGGGACATCGGCCTGATCTACACCCACTACACCCACAATTGCGTGCTGTATGGCACGACCGGCACGCTTTACACCCGCGAAGAGGTCGTGCGCGACACGATCCAGCGGCTTGTCAGCTTTCCAGAGCGGCGCGGCATGGGCACCCATGTGATCTGGAAGGGCGATGATCAACAGGGGTTTTACACCTCACATCTGGTGACGGGCACGGGGCGGCACAGCCAGAACGGCCATCTGGGAGCGGCGACGGGGCGCATGTTCACCTCGCGCACCGTGGCCGACTGCATGATCTATCAAAACAAGATCTACCGCGAATGGGTTGTGGCCGATACGACCGCCATCCTGCAGCAACTGGGCGTCGACGTGCAGGGTTACGCCGAGCGCATCGCCAAGGCGGCCTTTGACAAGGGCATGGTTTCCTTGGACATTGGCGAGAACCGCCACATGATCGGCCAATACCCGCCCGAGGCTGAGGCCGATCTCTCTCTGGCCTCTACCGACCTGGAACGCCACACCTTGCGCTGGATGCATGACGTCTTCAACCGCAAGATGTTGGGCCAGATCGCGCAGGTCTATGCACCGACCGCGCAATATCATGGCCCGCTGATGGCCGAGCTTTACGGTCATGCCGCGATCATCCATCAGACTCTGGGGCTCATTGGCTCTCTCCCCGATGCGGCCTTTACCGTGCATCACATCTGTTCGACCCCTTGCGAAGAGGGCGGCGAAAAGGTCGCCGTGCGCTGGATCATGGAGGGCCACCATATCGGCTATGGCATCCTGAACCACCTGGGCAATCCGACCGGCAAGCGCGTGCAGATCATGGGCATCACCCATTTCCACTACAAGAATGGCAAGATCGTCGATGAATGGCGCGTCTATGACGAGGCTTCGGCCCTGGTTCAGGTGAAACTGGCGCAGATGGCCGACGTCAAAGCCGCCAGCCTGTAAGCTTCTGACAGCGTTGCCAAGCGGCCCCCGATCCGGGGGCCGCTTGTTTTTCCGGCACTTGCCCGGCGCAGAACGGCGGCCCGCAGATTCTGTTTGCAAACGTATGCAACATGTGTTTGTCTGCCGGAAGAACGGAGGGGGCGAACGCCCTCCGCGGCATCTTAACAGAGGGGTAAACACCATGACGATGAATTTCCGGGCATTGGCGGGCGCGGCCAGCCTGATCGCCCTTTTGGCGGGCGGCGCAAACGCGGCCTGCATGATCGAGGGCGCGGGCTCGGTTCGCATCCTGTCGAACGACTTCGATGCGCTGCGGATCGTGAACGACACCGCCGCCGAATGTGCCTCGGATGCGGTCAAGGTCACGGCCAATGCCTCGGCCGAACACAAGAACATTCAGGGGCCTGCGCTGTCGGCCAACCCGTCGGAATACACCGTTGCCGTGGTGGCCAACAATTCGATCGTGCCGCTGCTGTCGGGCGACCTGATCCGGCCGCTGGATGATCTGGTGGCGAAATATGGCGCCTCGCTGTCGCCCAACCAGCTGATCAAGATCGACGGCAAGGTCATGGCGATTGCCTTCATGGGCAATGGCCAGCACCTGTTCTACCGCAAGGACATCCTGGAAAAGGCCGGCGTCGCTGTGCCCAAGACCTATGAAGAGGTCCTGGCCGCCGCCGAGGCGATCAAGGCCGCCGGTCTGATGGACCACCCGCTTGCCGCGTCGGACAAGCCCGGCTGGGACCTGGCCGCGGAATTCGTCAACATGTATCTGGGCACGGGGGCAGAGTTCTTTGCAGCCGGCAGCGCCGATCTGGCCATCGACAATGACCAGGGCCGCGCGGTTCTGGCCAATATGCGGGCGCTGACGGGCTATATGAACCCCGATTACCTGACCTATGACGCCAACGAGCTGAACAAGCTTTGGGATGCCGGCTCGATTGCGATGATGACGCAATGGGGTTCGCTGGCGGGCGCGGCCATCGGCCCGGACGCCAATCCCGAGGTTGCCGCCAACACCGAATTCGCCGCAGCGCCGACGCTGGCCGGCGGCACCGTTCCCACGGCGGCCCTGTGGTGGGACGGCTTCACCATCGCCAAGAACATCAGCGACGAAGATGCGGCTGCCTCGTTCCAGGCCATGGTCCATGCCATCTCTCCGGACATGATGAAGGCCAATGCCGACAAGGCCACCTGGCTGATCGCAGGCTTTGAACCCGGCAAGGCGGCTTCGGGCGTCATCGCCAATGCCTCGGGCGGGGCGCGCGCCTATCCGATGCAGCCCTATATGGGCCTGTTGCACACGGCGCTTTCGGCCGAACTCGCGGACTTCATCGCCGGCAAGGAAGAGGCTGACCAGGCGCTTGCCGATGTGAAGGCCGCCTATGACGCCGCAGCCAAAGAGGGCGGCTTTCTGAAGTAACCCTCTCCCCGGCCGTGTTCCCTCCTCGGGCACGGCCGGGCTCCCTTTCCCGGTTATACCGGACCCTGCCCTTCAAAAGGACCGGTCGGATGCCCCATCGCACCTTCTTTGCTTTCATGGCGCCCTCGATCCTGGCCATGATCCTGTTCATCACCCTGCCGATCCTGTCGGTCATCGTGCAAAGCTTTTATCAGGGCCACGAAGCGGTTGTGGTGACGGTGGAAAACTGCACCCCCTTTGGCTGCGAGAGCCAGACCAAGGTTGACACCGAGGCCATGGCGAAACTGCAGGCCGAGGCGCCCATGGGCCAATTCGCCGGCTGGGCCAATTATACCAACCGCAATCACCTGGCCACCGCCGAGCTGGCGCAGATCTGGGCCGAGGGCGGTGACATGCTGGCCAAGGTGATGAACCTGCCCTTTTACAAGGCGCTGGCCTTCACACTGACCTATTGCTTCCTTGTCACCCCCCTGGCCATGGCCCTGGGCTTTGCGATTTCCTTGGCGATCAATACCTTGCCTTCAGTGCTGAAGGGGCCTGCGATCTTTTTCTCGATCCTGCCGATGATCATCACGCCGCTGGTGGGCTCGCTTATCGTGGCCTGGATGTTCAACCCGCAAGGCATCGTCGGCGCCAGTCTGCAATCCCTGACCGGCGACCCGACGCTAAGCTTGCGCGCTTCGGCGCCGCTGACCTGGGTTGTGCTGTTGGGCTACGGCATCTGGACCAATGCGCCGTTTTCCTTCGTGGTGTTTTACGCAGGCCTGCAATCGGTGCCGCAAGACACGATCGAAAGCGCGCGGATCGACGGCGCAAGCCGCTGGGAAATCGTGCGTTTCGTCATCATCCCGCATCTGATGCCCTTGGCGACCTTTGTGGCCCTGGTGCAGCTGATGGACAACTTCCGCGTCTTTGAACCCGTCGTGGGCTTTTCGGCCGAGGCCAATGCGACCTCGCTGTCCTGGCTGGTGTTCAACGACCTGGTTTCCGCCGACAGCCAGCAATTCGGATCGGCCGGGGCGACTTCTGTGCTGACCATTGTCGGCGTCCTGATCCTGCTTGCGCCCGTGCTGGTCCGCACCTGGCGCGACTTCAACCGCAAGGCTGTCTGATGGCCAATTCATCCCCCACCCGCCTGCCATTGGGCCTGCGCGCCCTGACCCTGGGCTTTCTGGCCGTCTGGCTGATCGCCGCTGCCTTCCCCTTTGTCTGGACGGTCTGGGGGTCTTTCAAGGTCGAGGCCGACTTCTTCAGCCGTCAAAGCTTTTGGAACGCCATCGAGGGCGTCCGCACCCAGATGCAAACCGGCGGCGCCTTCACCGGCGCGGGCTATGAGGGCGCCTGGATCAAGAATGAGTTCTGGCGCGCGGCGGTCAACACGCTGATCGTCACGATCTCGGTCACGGCGATTTCGCTGACCCTGGGCACGATGGGCGGCTATGCTTTGGCCCGCAGTGGTCAACGTTACGCCTTCTGGATCTTGATTGCCGCATTGGTGTTTCGCGCCATGCCGCATATCACTCTGGTCTCGGGCTATCTGCTGCCGTTCTTTCAGCTGAACATCTGGGGCTATCTGCCGACGACGATCATCGTTTTGGTGGCGATCAACCAGCCCTTCACGCTGTGGATGCTGCACTCGTTTTTCCTGTCGATCCCCAAGGACCTGGACGAAAGCGCCATGGTCGATGGCTGCACGCGGTTTCAGGCCTTTCGGATGGTCATCATCCCGGTCATGTGGCCCGGGGTCATCACCACGGGGCTGTTCAGCTTTCTGTTGGGATACAACGACTTCGCCGTGACCTCGATGCTGCTGCGCCAGGAAAACCAGACCATGATCCCCAAGATCGGGTCCTTCCTGGGGTCGATCCAGAACGAGGGCAACATCATGTTCGCCGTCGCGGCCGTGGTTTCGGCCACCGTGCCTTTGTTCCTCCTCGTCCTCTTCTTCCAGCGCCAGATCGTTTCCGGTCTGACCGCCGGCGCTGTCAAAGGGTAAGCCATGGCCGATATTCGTCTGATCAACCTGTCGAAACGCTGGGGGCCGGTGTCGGCTGTGGCGGATGTGAACCTGGATATCGCGGATGGCGAATTCGTCGTCTTCCTGGGGCCTTCGGGCTGCGGCAAGACCACGACCATGCGGATGATCGCCGGTCTGGAAAGCGTATCCGAGGGGGAAATTCGCATCGGCGGGAAACTGGTGAACACGCTGGAACCCAAGGACCGCGACATCTCGATGGTGTTTCAGTCCTATGGGCTTTACCCCAACCTGACGGTTTACGAAAACATCCGCTTTCCCCTGCGCGTCCGCAAAGTCCCCGCCGATCAGCACCACGCCCGCGTGATGAAAGCGTCAGAGATGGTCGAGCTGGGCCCCTATCTGGACCGCCGCCCGGCGAACCTTTCAGGCGGTCAACGTCAGCGCGTCGCCTTGGCCCGGGCGATTGTCCGCGAGCCCAACGCCTTTCTGATGGACGAGCCGCTGTCGAACCTGGATGCGAAACTGCGGGTCTCGACCCGGGCGCAGATCAAGAACCTGCACCACACGCTGAAGACCACGACGATCTATGTGACCCATGACCAGATCGAGGCCATGACCCTGGCCGACCGCGTCGTCGTCATGTCGCATGGCCTTGTCCAGCAAGTCGGCACGCCCACCGAGATCTACGACCGCCCCGCCAATACCTTTGTCGCGGGCTTCATCGGGTCTCCGGCGATGAACCTGGTTCCCGGCGTGGTCCAGGATGGCACCTTCACCGCCCCCGGCCTGACCCTGACCGGCCTTGCGCCGCAGACCGCGACCGTCGGTTTCCGCGCCGAAGACGTTTCGGTGGCGCAGGAAGGCCAGATCCACTCCACCGTCTATGCGATGGAGCTGTTGGGCGATGCCACCCTGGTTTCCGTCCGTCTGGGTGAGGCTTTGGTGTCGGTCAAGGCGGCCAAGGATTTCCGCACCACGATCGGCGCCCCCATCGCCATTCATGTCCCCCCCGCGGCCTTGCATCTGTTCGACGCCAAGGGCCAACGTATTTGACCCTCTTGCCTGACCTGTCGTTTCCGGCCAAGGCTAGTCCGATTGCGGGAGGGCAACTTGGCCAACGATAAAGTCACGTCACTGGAGGTCGCAGCCCTTGCGGGTGTCAGCCAATCCGCCGTCAGCCGGGTGTTCACGCCCGGGTCTTCGGTCAGCAAGAAGACCCAGGAAAAGGTCCTGGCCGCCGCAGCCCAGCTTGGGTATCGGCCAAACGTGCTGGCGCGGTCGCTGAAGTCGGGGAAAAGCCGGATCATCGGTCTGGTGGTCGCCTATCTGGAGAACTACTTTTACCCCGAGATGGTGGAGCGCCTGTCCGCCGATCTGCAAAAGGTCGGCTACCACGTGCTGATCTTTCTGGCGCCGGTGGCTTCGGCCAATGTCGATCAGATCGTGCGGGAGCTGATGGATTATCAGGTCGATGGCATCGTCCTGGCCTCGGTCGCGCTGTCCTCGGACCTTGCGGCGCGCTGCCAGTCGACGGGCCTGCCGGTCGTGCTGTTCAACCGCGCCCATGATGATCCGTCGCTGTCCTCGGTCACGACCGACAACTTCGAGGGCGGCCGCGCGGTCGCCGATTACCTGTGTTCGCTGGGCCATGAACGCATCGCCTATATCGCCGGTTTCGCAGGCGCCACGACGCAGCGCGACCGTGAGGCCGGGTTCCGTGCCGGGCTTGCGGCGGCGGGCCAGACGCTTTTCGCCCGCGCCGATGGCAATTTCGACCACAACGCCGCGCAATCGGCCGCCCGAGAGCTGTTCGCCACCTCACGTCGGCCGGATGCGGTCTTTGTCGGCAACGACCACATGGCCTTCGCCGTCATGGATGTGCTGCGCTTTGAACTGGGCCTGCGCATCCCCGAGGATGTCTCGGTCGTGGGCTTTGACGATGTGCCGCCCGCGCGTTGGCCGTCCTATAACCTGACCACTTATCGCCAGCACGCCGATCAGATGGTCGCCTCCACCGTCGAGTTGTTGATGACCGCGATCCAGACCGGCGAGGCCATCGCCACGCAAGTCGTCCTGCCCGGCGCGCTGACGATCCGCGGATCAACCCGCCGCCATGGGGTCCGCGCATGACCGATCTGCAAAAAGCCATCGAGGCCAAGGGCCTGCGCCTGTCGCCCAAGGCGATGGAGGCCGCATTGGCCGGTGCCCGCCACCTGCGCGCCGAGGTGGCCAAGATCACGGAATACCTTGCCAAAGATGACTGACCCCCAGACTGGCCCCAAGACTGATCCCTGTGACCTGACACTTCCCGAGGCCGCGCTTGCCCTGCGCCGGGGCCTGACCTCGGTTGCCCTGACCGAGGCGACCCTGGCCCGCATCGCCGCCAGTCCGCTGCAGGCCTTCACCCATATCGCCGCCGATGCCCTGACCCAGGCCAAGGCCGCCGATGCCCGCATCGCAGCCGGTGAGGCAAACCCTTTCTGCGGCATCCCGGTGGGCGTAAAGGACCTGATCGACGTCGCCGGTCAGCCCGCCACCTCGGGCTCGCGCGCGCTGGCGCATCGCATCGCCGAAACGGATGCCCCCACCGTCGCCCGCCTGCGCGCGGCGGGCTCCGTCCTGATCGGCAAGGTCGCCACCTACGAATTCGCCATGGTCGGCCCGGATTTCACCTTGGCCCATCCGCCCGCCCGCAACCCCTGGAACCCGGCCCATATCACCGGTGGCTCCTCTTCCGGCTCGGCCTCCGCCGTGGCGGGGGGGCTGGTGCGTGTGTCGCTGGGCACCGATACCGGCGGGTCAATCCGCGCGCCTGCCGCCTATTGCGGTTGCGTCGGGCTGAAGCCGTCTTACGGTCGCACCGCGCGGGCAGGGGCCTTCCCGCTCTCGCCCAGCCTGGACCATATCGGCCCGCTGGCCCGCACGGTCGAAGAGGCCGCGATGACGCTGGACCTGTTGTCGGACGCAGCCCCCGTGATGCCGACGCTGAACGACGGCATCCGCGGCCTGACCATCGGCTTTGCGCGCGCCTGGTTTGCGGATGACCCGCAGGCCCATCCCGAACTGGTCCGGCTGATGGACGAAGCCGCCTCGACCTTGTCGCTGTTGGGCGCCCGCATCCGGCTGATCGACCTGCCCGACTACCCCACGACCGAGGCCGCGGCCTCGGTGATCCTGCACGCCGAAGCGCTGGCCGAACATCAGGCCCTGATTGCGTCCTCTCAGGATCTTTACGGTCGCCCGACCCTGCAATGCCTGGCCTTCGGCGCCGTGTTGACCGATGACGACGTGGCACTGGCGCGCAAGGCGCAAGCCCGCCTGAAGACCGAGATGACCCGCGCGATGGAAGGCGTCGATCTGATCCTGACCGCCACGACCCTGACCCCGGCGCTGCCCTTTTCGGCCTTTGACGGCGAAAAGGCGGTCTGGACGCCGATGCGGACCATCGCCTTCAACCTGACCGGTCAACCCGCCATCTCGATCCCCTGCGGCTTTGCGGATGGCCTGCCCATGGGCCTGCAACTGATCGCCCGCAACGGCGCCGACGCCTTGGTCTGCCGCGCCGCCCAAGCCTATGAGCGCGCCACGGTCCATTCCCTGCTGCACCCATGACAAAAGGGCGCAACCGCCCTTTTCATCTTTTCAGAAATATCCCGCAGGGGGTCCGGGGGACGCGAAGTCCCCCGGGTGTGTCAACCGCGCACCTGCATCCGATCCAGTCGCAGCTGGGCCGCGCGGCGATGGCCTTCCAGCCCCTCGCTCGCCGCCTGCCGCGCCGCCGGAGGCGCCACCTGCTTGACGCCCTCTTCGGTCAGCCACTGATGCGTCGCGATCTTGACATAGGCGCCGACCCAAAGCCCGCCGGTATAGCGCCCCGCGGCCATGGTCGGCAGCGTGTGATTGGTGCCCGAGCATTTGTCGGAATAGACCACCGAGGCGAGTTCCCCGATGAACAAAGAGCCATAATTCGTCAGCTTGGCCGCCAGCCCATGCGGGTCGCTGGTGTGAACCTGCAGATGTTCGGCGGCGATGAAGTCGGAATAGGCGATCATCGCGGCCTCGTCCTCGCAGACCGCCACTTCGCCGTAATCGGCCCAAGCCGGCGCCGCGACATGGGCCGTCGAGAGGGTTGCCAGCTGCTTTTCCACCTCGGCCACCACCGCCTCGGCCAGGGCCTTGGAGGTCGTGATCAGACCCACCCGCGTGCGCACATCATGTTCCGCCTGGGCCAGCAGGTCGGTCGCCAACATTTCGGCGTCGCCGGTCTCATCCGCCAGCACATAGATCTCTGACGGGCCCGCCAGTTGGTCGATGCCGACGGGGCCAAAGACCTGCCGCTTGGCCTCGTTCACAAAGGCATTGCCGGGGCCCATGATCTTCATCACGGCCGGCACGGTTTCGGTGCCATAAGCCATGGCCGCAATCGCCTGAGCGCCGCCGATGCGGAAGATGCGGTCCGCGCCCGACAGGTGACAGCCCGCCACCATCGCCTCATGCGCATTGGGCGGCAGGCAGGCGATGACCTCCTTCACGCCCGCCACCTTGGCCGGAACGATGGTCATGATCGGCGCCGACAAAAGCGGAAAGCGCCCGCCCGGGACATAGCAGCCCACGCGCTCGATCGGGATGACGCGGTGGCCCATGAAAACGCCGGGCAGGGGTTCGACATCCAGCGGCAGGATCGTCGCCAGCTGCGCCTGCGCAAAGCGGCGGACATTGGTGATCGCGAATTCGGTATCCTTGCGGGTCTGCGGGTCCAGGTTGGCCACCGCGGCCTCACGCTGCGCCTGCGTCACCTCGAAAACCGTCAGATCGGATTTGTCGAACTCGGCGCCATAGCGCGCGACGGCCGCGTCGCCATGGGCCTTCACATCGGCCAGAACCTTGGCGACAAGGTCGGCCACGGGGCGGTTGTCGGCCTCGGCTGACCTTGTGGGGGCCTTGACCCAGGTCACTTTGGCCGCAGGATAGGCTTCACGATGCGTCATCTGATGTCTCCGTCACGCGGGGGATATTTGCCCTTTTCTAGGATACGTTGAATACGATTGCAAACAGCGAAACCCGCAGCCGCGTATTTTTCCGCCGTCCCTGTCGCAACGCCCCGGAAAAGCAGGGGAAAAGCTTGGGAATCTGGGCGCTCAAAACTTGCGCACAGAAATTTCCGCCCCGTCCTGCAATCGCCCCCTTGCCATTGCGCCCGGCTTTGGCCTATCCATATTGCAAACGTATTCAAACCTGAGGGCGACATGGCACCCACCTGGCTCAAGCGCGGCAAACCCGAGTCGGAACGGGCGGCGGACGATGCGGCGGTCCGCGTGACAGTCGAAACCGTGCTGGCCGATATCGCGGCGCGGGGCGACCAGGCGGTGCGCGACCTGTCGGTCAAGTTCGACCGCTATGACCCGCCCGCCTTCCGCCTGACGCCGTCCGAGATCGAGGCCGCGATCCAGAAGGTCGCCCCCCGCGACATGGAGGACATCCGCTTTGCCCAAGCGCAGATCCGCCGCTTTGCCGAAGCCCAACGCGCCAGCATGACCGATATCGAGGTCGAAACGCTGCCCGGCGTCTTCCTTGGCCATCGCAACATTCCGGTGCAATCGGTTGGCTGCTATGTGCCGGGCGGCAAGTTCCCGATGGTGGCAAGCGCGCATATGTCGGTGCTGACGGCCTCGGTTGCGGGTGTGCCGCGCATCATCGCCAGCGCCCCGCCGGTGCATGGCGCGCCGCATCCGGCCATCGTGGCCGCCATGGCCCTGGGTGGCGCGCATGAGATCTATGTGATGGGCGGGATGCAGGCCGTCGGCGCCATGGCCATCGGCACACAGACCATTCAGCCGGTGGATATGCTGGTCGGCCCCGGCAATGCCTATGTGGCCGAGGCGAAACGTCAGCTGTATGGCCGCGTCGGCATCGACCTGTTCGCAGGCCCGACCGAGACCATGGTGATCGCCGATGACACGGTCGATGCCGAGCTGTGCGCCACTGACCTTCTGGGTCAGGCGGAACATGGCTACAACTCTCCGGCCGTGCTGCTGACCAATTCGCGCAAGCTGGCCGAGGGCACTTTGGCCGAGATCGACCGCCTGCTGACGATCCTGCCGACCGCCGCCACCGCCGCGGTGTCGTGGCGCGATTACGGCGAGGTCATCCTTTGCACTTCCCATGACGAGATGCTGGCCGTCGCCAATGACATCGCCAGTGAACATGTCCAGGTGATGACCGACCGCGACGACTGGTATCTGGACAACATGCACAGCTATGGCGCGCTGTTCCTGGGGCCGCGGACCAATGTGGCGAACGGGGACAAGGTGATCGGCACCAACCATACCTTGCCCACGAAAAAGGCCGGGCGCTATACCGGCGGGCTTTGGGTCGGCAAGTTCCTGAAGACCCATTCCTATCAGCGCGTTACGACCGACGAGGCCGCCGCCCTGATCGGTCGCTATGGCAGTCGGCTGTGTATGCTTGAGGGGTTCGTGGGTCACGCCGAACAGTGCAACATTCGCGTGCGGCGCTATGGTGGACAAAATGTCCCCTATGGAGAAGCCGCCGAATGACTGACACGCGCATGACCCTGCCGCGCACCCCCTCTTTCCGGCTGGATGGCCGCCGGGCCTTGGTGGCGGGCGCCTCCTCTGGCATCGGCGCCGCCGCCGCTGTGGCCCTTGCCGAACAGGGCGCCGAGGTTTGGTTGGCCGCGCGCCGCCGGGATCAGCTTGAGGCCCTTGTGGCCCAGATGGCGGCCGAGGGGATGCGCGCCCACGCCCTGATCCTGGACATCGCCGATGTTCCGGCGACCGAAGCGACGCTTGCCGCCATGCCCGCCTTTGACGTCTTGGTGAATTCGGCCGGGACCGCGCGACATTCTCCGGCCATCGACACCACGCCAGAGGATTTCGACGCCGTCCAAGGCTTGAACTTCCGCGCCGCCTATTTCCTGACGCGCACCGTTGCGCGCAAGCTGATCGCCGAGGGCAAACCGGGGTCGCTGATCAACATCTCGTCCCAGATGGCCCATGTCGGCGGCATCGACCGCGCGGTCTATGCCGCCACCAAACACGCGGTCGAGGGGATGACCAAATCCATGGCGATCGAATGGGGCCCCCATTCCATCCGCGTGAACACCATCGCGCCGACCTTCATCCGCACCGAATTGACCGCCGTCACCTTCGCCAATCCTGAACGCGCCGCCTGGATCGCCAGCAAGATCAAACTGCCCCGCGTGGGTGAGGTTCAGGACCTGATGGGCGCCGTGGCTTTCCTCGCCTCGGATGCCGCCGCAATGATCACCGGAACCTCGCTTGTCGTCGATGGCGGCTGGACCGCCGACTGACCCAATCCCTGAAAGGCCCCTGAAATGACCCCTGCCCAGATGGAAGCCCGCATCGTCCGCTATGGCGAGCTGCGCCCCTGCAAGACCGCCTTCATCGACGCCCATACGCCGGGCTCGAACCAGAAGGAAAACTTCACGATCATCGGCGGCGGCGTCAGCGAGTCGCCCGATCAGCATGTCCATATCCGCGAGACGCCCGGGTTCAACATCGGGGCCGCGGGCCAGCCTCCGGGGTGCCGGAACAGCCTGCACACCCACCGGACGGCGGAAGTGTTCTTCGTCCTGAAGGGCCGCTGGCGGTTCTTTTGGGGTCGCTATGGCACGGCGGGCGAGTTCATCGCCGAGGAAGGCGATATCTTCAACATCCCGACCGGCATCTTCCGCGCCTTTGAAAACGTCGGCACCGATTACGGGATGATCATGGCCGTTTTGGGCGGCGACGATGCCGGCGGCGGCGTGGTCTGGGCGCCTCAGGTCATCACCGACGCCAAGGACTACGGCTTGATCCTGGGGAAGAACGGCAAGCTTTACGACACGAAAAAGGGCCAGTCCTTGCCCGAAGGCGTGCCGCCGATGCCCTTGCTGACGGATGAAGAGCTGAAGGCCTTCCCCGAGCCCACCACCGCCGAAGTGATCCCGAACCACGTCGCCCGCTACCACGATCTGATGGCGCTGTCGGATCGCCAGCCCGCCAAAGTGATCGGTGCCGAAGGCAAGCTCCGCGACCGCCCGGGCTTTGAGGTCGAGTTCCTGTCGCGCGGATCGCTGCCAGCGACCTCCTATACCTTGACCCAGCATGAGATCCTGATGCCGATGCGCGGCCATTGGCGTCTGTCCTGGTCCGAAGGCTCCACCGTGCTGAACCCCGGCGATACGGCCGCGATTCCCCCGGGCTTGGAACACAGCCTGACGCCCGCGATGACCGGCGAGGTCTCGCTTTACCGGGTGATGTCGACCGATGATCCGGCCGGTGCGACGGGGCGGCTTTTGTGAGCCTGCCGCTGGTCCTTTTGCCGGGGATGATGTGTGACCACCGGATGTGGGGCGTGATCCCGCTGACCGATGTGATCCACATGACCCCGACAGGGTCCAGCATGTCCGCGATGGCGGCTCAGGTCCTGGCTGCGGCTCCGCCAAGGTTCGCTTTGGCGGGGCTGTCGATGGGCGGGATACTGGCAATGGAGGTGCTGCGCCTTGCCCCCGAACGGGTCGAGCGGTTGGCGCTTTTTGACACCAACCCCCTGGCCGAGGCGCCCGAGGTTCAGGCCCGCCGCGCGTTACAGATCACCCGTTCGGTATCTGATCTTGGCGGTCTGATGACCGACACGCTGATCCCGAATTACTTCGCCAAACCCCAGCCCAAGGCCGAGGCTTTGTGCCTGCAAATGGCACTGGACCTTGGGCCGCGGGTTTTTGCTGAACAATCGCTCGCTTTGCGGGACAGGCGGGATCAACAGGCGACCTTGGCCGCCTATCCGGGCCCTGCGCTGGTGCTGATGGGAGAGCATGACCGCCTGTGCCCTCGTGACCGGCATGACCTGATGGCCCGCCTTTTGCCGCGGTCAAAGCTTGTGATCCTGCCCGGCGCCGGTCACATTCCGCCCCTGGAGACCCCCGGTCTTTTCACCAATGCATTGAAGGATTGGTTATGCTGAAAGCGCGTTTTGCCACGGGTGAAAAAGCCATCAACGGTTGGTGCGCCATCCCCTCGGCGGTGGTGGCCGAGATCGTCGGGCGGGCCGGGTTCGACATGGTGACGGTCGATCTGCAACACGGGTTGATCGACTATCCGATGGCGCTGTCGATGTGCCAAGTGCTGCAGGGCCTGCCCGCGCCGGTGCTGGCCCGCGTGCCCTGGAACGAGCCCGGGATCATCGCCAAGGTGTTGGATGCGGGCTTTTCGGGGCTGATCTGTCCGATGGTGAACACCGAGGCCGACGCGCGGGCTTTGGTGCAGGCCGCGCGCTATGCGCCCTTGGGCGGTCGCAGCTTTGGGCCGACGCGGGCGAACATGGTGCATGGCGCAGGCTATGTGAAGTCCGCCAATGACACGGTCCTTGTTCTGGCCATGGTTGAGACCCGCCAAGCGCTTGATAACCTTGACGCGATCCTTGGCGTTCAGGGCATCGACGGCGTTTATGTCGGCCCCTCTGACCTTGGGCTGTCGCTGGGCTATGAGCCGACGTTGGACCCCTCGGCGCCCGAGGTCCTTGCGGCCATCGCCGAGATCGGCGCCCGCGCCAAAGCCCGGGGCAAGGTCGCCGGTTGCCATTGCGGATCGGTGGACATGGTGCGCCGCGTGCAGGGCCTTGGCTTCGATTTCGGGTCACTCCTCACGGATGTTCGGATATTCGCCAATGCGCTGGCGACCCAGGTGGCGGGCTATCAGAACACCACTGCCCAGACCTCTAAAGGCTACTGAGCCGCACGACTTCCGCGATCTGCGCCAGTTGTCGGGCCAGCGGAGAGGCGCGGCGCCAGATCATCCCGATGGTCCTTTGCGGCTGCACGCTGAACCGCGCAATATTGACCCGGGCGGATCGGGTTTCGACCTCGACCGCCATTTCCGGGATCAGCGTCACGCCGATCCCGGACCCCACCATCTGCACCAAAGTCGACAGCGAGGACCCATCCAAAAGTTCGCGCGTGTTGCGCCCCATGCCGCAGAAACTCAGCGCCTGGTCACGGAAGCAATGGCCCTCCTCCAGCAGCAAAAGCCGCATCTCGCGCAGGGCCTCGGGGCTGGGAACCGGCAAGTCGCGGTCAGCCTCGGGGCGCACGAGGACAAAGCTTTCGGTGAAGAGCGGCACCTCGGTGAACGCGGGTTCGGAAACTGGCAAAGCCACGATGGCGGTGTCGATCCGGCCCTCCTCCATCTCGGCCATCAGGCGTGGCGTCACCGTCTCGCGGATGTGCAAATCCAAATCGGGATGACTGACCCCCAGCCGCGCCACGATCCGCGGCAGCAGATAGGGCGCGACGGTCGGGATCACCCCCAGCCGCAATCGCCCCACCAACGACTCCCGCGCGGCCCGGGCAAGGTCGGACAGCTCATCAACCTGCCGCAGGATTTCGCGCGCCTTGGGCAAGAAGTCTTCCCCAAAGGACGTCAGCCGCATCTGACGGCCACGCTCGAACAAAGGCGCGCCCAAACCCTCTTCCAACTCTTTGATTTGCATCGACAAAGCCGGTTGCGATATCGCCGCCACCTCGGCCGCGCGACCGAAATGGCCATGCCGCGCCAGAACGTCGAAATAGCGCAGCTGTTTCAGGGTCAGGTTCATCAGGAAAACTTATCGCATCTATCAGTAAATACAAGTTCAACTAATCATAAGCCCCTGTTAGAACCATTCCAAACTGATTCACAGGAGATCCCGATGGATACCGCCGGCAAGTGCCCCGTTCACGGTCACAACGCAAAGAATGAGACGCGGGGCAACCGCAATTGGTGGCCCAATCAGCTGAACCTGGGCATCCTGCACCAGCATGGCGCCGCGCAAAACCCGCTGGGCGATTTCGACTATGCCGAGGCTTTCGGCAAGCTGGATTATGCCGGGCTGAAGGCTGACCTGACCGCGCTGATGA
>NZ_JAPDGS010000009.1 GCF_025950525.1 Stagnihabitans lacustris
GTGAAGGCGGCCGCACCGTCGGCGCAGGCGTCGTGTCCAAGATCCTGAAGTAAGCAGCGGCGGGGTTCGCCCCGCCCCTGGACGGGCTTTGAAAATAAGGCCGTCACGCTCTTCGAATCATCTTGATGTTTGCGCAGGGCGGGGGTAATCCCCGCCCTCGTCTTACTGCCCACAAGCAGTGTTACGACCATAAACAGGGAACCTATGGACCGGGCATGTCGCTCGCTCTACGTTCCGAAGGAAGAACAGATGCAAGGTCAAACCATTCGCATCCGGCTCAAGGCCTTCGACTTCCGCGTGCTGGATGCCAGCACCCAGGAAATCGTCAACACGGCCAAGCGCACGGGCGCCACGGTTCGCGGTCCCATCCCGCTCCCCAACAAGATCGAAAAGTTCACGGTTCTCCGTGGTCCGCACATCGACAAGAAGTCGCGCGACCAGTGGGAAATCCGCACGCACAAGCGTCTTCTCGACATCGTTGATCCGACCCCCCAGACCGTGGACGCGCTGATGAAGCTCGACCTCGCCGCTGGCGTGGATGTCGAGATCAAAGTGTAAGGGAGCAACAGACATGCGCTCGGGCACGATTGCAAAGAAGCTGGGCATGACCCGGCTGTTCCTGGAAAACGGCACGCAGGTTCCTGTGACCGTTCTTCAACTCGATTCGCTTCAGGTCGTCGCACAACGGACCGTTGACAAGGATGGCTACACCGCCGTCCAGCTCGGCGCCGGCACGGCCAAAGCCAAGAACACAACCGCCGCGCAGCGCGGTCACTTCGCCAAGGCGAACGTGGCTCCGAAGCGCAAGGTTGCCGAATTCCGCGTGACCCCGGATTGCTTGATTGATGTGGGCGCGGAAATCACCGCTGACCATTATCTGGCAGGCCAGTTCGTGGACATCGCCGGCACCTCGTCCGGTAAGGGTTTCGCCGGTGCCATGAAGCGGCACAACTTTGGCGGCTTGCGCGCCTCGCACGGTGTGTCGGTTTCGCACCGTTCGCACGGTTCGACCGGCCAGTGCCAGGACCCCGGCAAGGTGTTCAAGGGCAAGAAGATGGCTGGCCACATGGGCGCCGTCCGTTCGACCACGCAGAACCTGCAAGTGGTCCGCACGGATGCCGAACGCGGCCTGCTGATGATCAAGGGCGCTGTCCCCGGCCATGCCGGCGGCTGGGTCACGATCAAGGACGCCGTCAAGAAGGCCGCTCCGGCTGGTCTGCCTTTGCCGGCGGCTGTCCGCGCTGCTGCTGTGGTTGCGGTTGATGGGGGTGAAGCATGAAACTCGATGTGATCACTCTGGACGGCGGCACCGCCGGCTCGATCGAGCTGAACGAGGCCCTCTTCGGTCTGGAACCCCGTGCAGACATCCTGCACCGCGTGGTCCGTTGGCAGCGCGCCAAGGCGCAAGCCGGCACCCACTCGACGCTGGGCAAGTCGGACGTCTCCTATTCGACCAAGAAGATCTATCGCCAGAAGGGCACCGGCGGCGCTCGCCACGGTTCCAAGAAGGCTCCGATCTTCCGTCACGGTGGCGTCTACAAGGGCCCGACGCCCCGCAGCCACGCCCATGACCTGCCCAAGCAATTCCGCGCTTTGGGCCTGCGTCATGCGCTGTCGGCCAAGGCCAAGGCCGGTGAGCTGGTGATCCTGGACGTGGCGACGCTCGCCGAAGCCAAGACCGCGATCCTCGCCAAGCAGGTGTCGGAGCTGGGTTGGAAGCGCGTTCTGGTCATCGATGGTGCTGCGATCGAGGCGAATTTCGCCCTGGCCGCGCGCAACATCGCAGGCATCGACGCTCTGCCCGCGATCGGCGCCAATGTGTATGATATCCTGAAGCGTGACACCCTGGTGATCACCAAGGCAGGTATCGAAGCTTTGGAGGCCCGTCTTGGCCAAGGGGGTCTGAAATGAGCGCGAAACCCGAACACTACGACCTGATCAAGAAGCCGATCATCACCGAGAAGGCCACCCTGGCCTCTGAAAACGGTGCCGTCGTCTTCAAAGTCGCGATGGACGCCACCAAGCCCAAGATCAAGGAAGCCGTCGAGGCTGTCTTTGGTGTGAAGGTGAAGGCCGTCAACACGACGATCACCAAGGGCAAGACCAAGCGTTTCCGCGGCCGCCCCGGCGAGCGCAGCGACGTGAAGAAAGCCTATGTGACGCTGGAAAGCGGCCACACGATTGACGTGACGACCGGGCTGTAAGCCGCAGGTGGTAAGGCATTGGGACCCCTGGCACCGCAAGGTGCTGGGGGTTTCTTTTTGGGCTAGCTCCCTCTAACCTGTGCGGAACAGGGGCGGGGCATGAGCTACGATTTCATCCTTTACGCGGCCAAACCCGCGATCCTTCCGGTGACTGAACCCTTTCGGGGCGCGTCGCTTTCCGTCTCCGGACCGTTTTCTTGCGAGGCCGAGGACATCCTGCCGTCCGAGTCGAAAGTTGTCGGCGCGCGACGGTTCATGTGGCAGATCGCTTTCGAGGGAAGGGCAAGCGAAGGGGACTGGAGCAGGGTTGACGCCTGGCTCACCGAGGCCTTGGTCCGGACCAAAGGTGTGCTCATTGACCATCAGCGGGGCAGCTATCAAACCGCGACGAAACGTGGCGAGCTCCCCGTTGGTCGCGTGACGGACCCTTGCTGGATGACGTTTTGGTTCACGGACGGGGAAGCGTTTCATGCGCACGGCCTGGCGCGTATGCTCGAAACCTTGGCCGAGGTGATGCCTGAAGCCTTGCCGCGTCGCTTCGAAAACGGGGAAGGCCTTCAGGGCAAGGTGATCGACGGTGAGATGAAGCCGCTTTTGGAAGCCTTTGCGCAGGATCCTAACTTGTTCCTCAAGGCGGGCGCGCCCTTCGGAGACATCTTGATGTCGATTCCCTGCGAAAGCACATTTGCCGATGGGAAATATGGACACTTGATCCGAAGCCATTTCCTTTTGGCCACGGTCAGCTTCGAACTTAAGGCCACATGTGACGCAGCGGCACTTTTTGATCGCCTGTGCCAAGATTTGGATGTTGTCTACGCTGAGATCACCGAGCCGCTCAATATCATGTGGACCAACCACAGTTGGTTCTGGCGTGGCTTGCCTGATACGCCCAAGCGGGCACTTTGCCTCGGACCGGAGTATCGCCTTGCTTGGCCAGAGGCCGAGGCGTTCGGATTTGTGATCGGCAGCCATCTCATCCTCCATGCCGCACGGGACGGCACTGGTCTTCCGCCGCCGCCTTCGGATATCATGGCACCGAAGGACTCTTTGGGTCACCAACTTGCCCAAAGAAATCCTCTGTTGGCTCCGGTCTTTCCCTTTGAGCAAGACAAGAATCGGGAGCGACCACTTCGGTAGCCCATCCGGCCTTGGAAAACTCGGTTCCAAGCGCTTGACCTCCCCCCTGCACTCCACTATCTGAGCGCATCGCCTGCGCCCCGGGATTCGTTCCGGGGCTATTGCGTTTACGTTGGGAGCTTCGGCGCCCTATGAAACCGGAGAGCTTCGGCGCTCCTTTTGGGTCGCAAGACCCCACAACGACGGAAGACAGAAAGCATGGCACTTAAGTCGTATAAGCCGACGACGCCTGGCCAACGCGGGTTGGTTCTGATCGACCGTTCGGATCTTTTCAAAGGTCGCCCCATCAAGGCGCTGACCGAAGGTTTGATCGGGACGGGCGGGCGTAACAACACGGGCCGCATCACGATGTGGCACAAGGGGGGCGGTCACAAGCGCCTCTACCGCGTCGTCGATTTCAAGCGCACCAAGTTCGACGTGGCCGCCACGGTCGAGCGTATCGAATATGACCCCAACCGCACGGCCTTCATCGCTTTGGTGAAATATGCCGATGGCGAGCTGGCCTATATCCTCGCTCCGCAGCGTCTGGCTGTTGGTGATCAAGTGATCGCTGGCGCCAAGGTCGACGTGAAGCCCGGTAACGCGATGCCCTTCTCGGGCATGCCGATCGGTGCGATCGTTCACAACGTCGAGCTGAAGCCCGGCAAGGGCGGTCAGCTGGCGCGTGCCGCTGGCACCTACGCACAATTCGTCGGCCGCGACGGTGGCTACGCTCAGATCCGCCTGTCCTCGGGCGAGCTGCGCATGGTCCGTCAGGAATGCATGGCCACCATCGGTGCCGTGTCGAACCCCGACAACTCGAACCAGAACTTCGGTAAAGCCGGTCGTTCGCGCTGGATGGGCATCCGCCCGACAGTGCGCGGCGTTGCCATGAACCCGATCGACCACCCGCATGGTGGTGGTGAAGGCCGGACCTCTGGTGGCCGCCACCCGGTTACGCCGTGGGGCAAGGGCACCAAGGGCAACAAGACCCGCAAACCGAAGCAGTCGGACAAGCTTATCGTCCGCTCGCGTCACGCCAAGAAGAAAGGGCGCTAATCCATGGCACGTTCCCTCTGGAAAGGCCCGTTCGTCGACGGCTACCTTCTGACGAAGGCCGAGAAAGCCCGCGCTTCGGGCAAAAGCGAAGTGATCAAGATCTGGTCGCGTCGTTCCACCATCCTGCCGCAGTTCGTCGGTCTGACCTTCGGCGTCTACAACGGCAAGAAGCACATCCCGGTCAACGTGTCCGAGGATATGATCGGTCAGAAGTTCGGTGAATATTCGCCGACCCGGACCTACTACGGCCACGCCGCCGACAAGAAAGCGAAGAGGAAATAAGCCATGGGTAAGGAAAAAGCTCCGCGCCGTGTGGCGGACAATGAGGCTATGGCCGTTCTGCGCATGTTGCGCGGGTCGGAACAGAAGCTGAACCTCGTCGCCGGTCTGATCCGCGGCAAGAAAGTCGACAAGGCCTTGGCCGATTTGACCTTCTCGAAGCGCCGTGTCGCCAATGACGTGAAGAAATGCCTTCAGTCGGCAATTGCCAACGCTGAAAACAACCACAACCTGGACGTTGACGCCCTGGTGGTTGCGGAAGCCTGGGTCGGCAAGAATCTCGTGATGAAGCGTGGCCGTCCGCGCGCTCGTGGTCGCTTCGGCAAGATCATGAAGCCGTTCTCGGAAATTACCATCAAGCTGCGCCAAGTCGGGGAGACTGCGTAATGGGTCAGAAAGTCAACCCGATCGGGATGCGTCTGCAGGTCAACCGCACCTGGGACAGCCGTTGGTTCGCTGAATCGAAAGATTACGGCAACCTGCTGCTGGAAGACCTCAAGATGCGCGACTTCGTGCATACCGAGTGCAAGGCGGCCGGCATCTCCAAGGTGATCATCGAGCGTCCGCACAAGAAGTGCCGCGTCACGATCTTCACCGCGCGTCCGGGCGTGATCATCGGCAAAAAAGGCGCCGATATCGAAACCCTGCGCAAGAAGCTTGCGGTTTTCACCAAGTCGGAACTGCACCTGAACATCGTCGAAGTCCGCAAGCCCGAGCTTGACGCTCAGCTGGTGGCCGAGTCGATCGCTCAGCAGATGGAGCGTCGCGTGTCCTTCCGTCGTGCGATGAAGCGCGGCGTGCAGAACGCGATGCGCATCGGCGCCCTGGGGATCCGGGTCAACGTCGGTGGTCGTCTGGGTGGTGCAGAAATCGCGCGGACCGAATGGTATCGCGAAGGTCGCGTTCCGCTGCACACGCTGCGCGCCGACATCGACTATGCGCTGTCCGAAGCCAAGACCCCCTATGGGATCATTGGTGTGAAGGTCTGGATCTTCAAAGGCGAAATCCTTGAGCATGATCCCCAGGCCCATGACCGTCGTCTGGCTGAACAAGCTGACAGCCCCGCGCCGCGCGCTCCGCGCCGCGAACGCGCATAAGGGAGAGAAGAGATGCTGCAACCCAAGCGCACCAAGTTCCGCAAGATGCACAAGGGCCGCATCCATGGCGAAGCCAAGGGTGGGTTCCTGCTGAACTTCGGTTCCTTCGGCCTGAAGGCCACCGAGCCCGAGCGCGTCACGGCGCGGCAGATCGAAGCGGCTCGCCGCGCGATCACCCGCTACATGAAGCGTCAGGGCCGTGTCTGGATCCGGATTTTCCCGGACGTCCCGGTGTCGGCCAAGCCGATCGAAGTCCGGATGGGCTCTGGTAAGGGCTCGACCGACTACTGGGCGGCCAAGGTCAAGCCCGGTCGGATCATGTTCGAGATCGACGGCGTGTCGGAAGTCATCGCGCGTGAGGCCCTGCGCCTCGGTGCGATGAAGCTGCCGGTCACCTCGCGGATCATCACCAAAGAAGACTGGTAAGCCTCGCTTGCCATGTTTCGGAAAGGGCCGGGGGAAACCTCGGCCCTTTGCTTTTGGACCCGGGGCATGCCCCGGGCTACGCAGCGGATGCAGAGCGCTTGTCGGGGCAGGGGGCGCGGGTGTAAGCGGGGCAAAAGGAGACTCCCATGGCCGAAATCTCGTCGCTGTTTGTCACCCGCCTGTATCACGCCACTTTGAACGACCTGGCCAAGCCCAAGGTCGACTACAAGGAGCTGCGCCAGACCTGCGAGGCCATGGCCGAGGATGACGAGGCGGGCCAGGCCTGGTGCGAGGAAAACGGCTATCCGGGCTATACGTCCTATGCCTCGTTGAACGACCTGCCCTGGCGCGCGCCGATCTTTGCCGATCTGCAAAAGGCGCTGGACAAGCATGTCGCGGCCTTTGTCGAGGATCTGGGCTTTGACCTGGCTGGCAAGAAGCTGAAATGTGACAGCTTTTGGATCAACATCCTTCCCGAAGGCGGCTCGCATGGGTCGCATATCCATCCTCATGCGGTGATCTCGGGGACGACCTATGTGTCGATGCCGGAAGGGACCTCGGCCTTGAAGCTGGAAGACCCGCGCCACGCCATGATGATGAACGGGCCGCTGCGGCTGAAGACGGCGGATCAAAGCCTGCAACCCTTTGTCTATGTCAAACCCTCGGTCGGTGAGGTCCTGCTTTGGGAAAGCTGGCTGCGCCACGAGGTGCCGATGAACATGGCCGAGGAAGAGCGGATCTCGGTCAGCTTCAACTACAACTGGGCCTAGGGCGCAAAGATCCAGAGGCCGCCGATCAGCCCGATCCCCGTCAGCACATAGCCGGACAGGGCGGCAGTCTGACCCGCCCAAGGCCGATACCAGCCATTGCGTCGCGCCAGGATTTGCCGGTCAACGCAGGCCCAAAGGACAAAGGCCACCAGGACGGCGAGGGCGCAGACCAGCGCGTGATGGGCCGCCGCGGGCAGATCAAGGCGCTTGGCGATGAAGTTGGCCGCAAAGGCGCCGACCCAGGCGTTGAGATACAGCGGATAGGACATCCCGCCCAGCACTTGCCCAAAGCCCGAGCGGCGCCCGGGCATGGACAACGCCATGACGACGGCAACCCCAAAGGCCGCGTTCAGCCAGATCGAGACATAGCCGAGGGCAAAAAGCGCGCCGATGCCAAGCGCCACGGCGCGTATCCCCCAACGACCGATCAGCGTCAGGTGCCAATCTCCGTAGCGGCGCACAGAGGTGATGGCCAGCACGCCAAAGGCGATGGGCGGAAACTGTCTCCGCAAAGCATGATGAGGGCGACCGCCACGAACCAGGGCCAGTCGCGCCCCAGCCATTGCCGCAACGCCAGCCCCAGCGGCAACATCAGGTAGAATTGCTCCTCGACCGAAATGCTCCAGAAGTGGTTGCCGGTGCCTTGCAGGGGAAGTTCCGCATGGGCCTGGGGGAAGATCGTGAAGGTGTAATGTGTGAAGGTCAGGTCAAAGAACAGGTATTTGACCCAGAAGGCGTCGATCCCGTCGCGCAGGGCCGCAAAGAGGTAAAGCCCTGCCACGGCGACGAAATAGGGCAGCCAGACCCGGGTGACGCGGTTGTAGAAAAAGCGCGGCAGGTCTTGAACCTGGGTCGACAGCAGGATGCCGCCGATCAACCAGCCGCTGAGCGCGAGGAAGACATCGACCGCATGGCCCGGGTCAAAGGGCGGGTATTCGAAAATCTTCTCGTGGCCCAGGAGGACCAGCAAAGCCAGGACAAAGCGCAGCCAGTCAAAAGCGGGCTGGCCCGAAAGCGCGTCATGTTTCATGGATGGGTCCGCAAGGGCATGGCCAAGGCTAGGCCCCGGCCCGTTGCCTGTCAATCACGCGCCGGATTTGGCCCAAGCCTAGCGGATCGCGTAATTATAGGTGCCACATAGGCTGGGATCTTCGATGTTTTCGGGCGGGGTCTCACCCGAGAAGACGGCGATTTGCAGCTCGGCGCCGATCTGGGCCGCGTCGATGGGGGTGAAAACGATGAAGCTGGCCTCGTCCTCGCCGCAGATTGTGTTGCCGTTTTCCAGCTCGCCCGGGTCCTCTTCGACCGCCAGCACGGCGCCGGCCCAGACCTCTCCGTCGCCGGGCATCCAGGCGGAAGAGCGCTGCTCGACAAAGCTGGCGTCCAGGCTGGCGCCCCCCTGGAAATCGACGGTCCAGACCCAGTCTTCGGCCGAAAGGTCGATATCCCCCGTCACGCTTTCCGAAGTGGTCGAGATGGCGGCGTAATGCGCCTCCATCAGCCAGGAGAGATCGACCTCCTGGGCGAGGACGGGCAGGGGGGAGAGGGTTAGGAGGCAGGCAAGGGTCAGGCGCAAGGTGGGCTCCGGGTTGGGTCGGGGGGGATCATGCGGGAGAAGATTGGCGAAATGGTTGACGGGGGCGGGGGGCAAGGATGACCTTGGCCGGGGGAATGTCCAGAAGTCGGCGTTGAAAGCGCTTGGGTAGGGTGCGTGATTTCACGCACCATTCGTGTTAGGGAGAGGTGCGTGAATCACGCACCCTACCCATGATGCCGACCCGCAGAGCTTGAGGTCAACGAAGATGAAAGCAGAAGAGTTTGACGAAAAGTTCGACAAAGGCGAGGACATCAGCGCCCATGTCGATTGGTCAACGGCACGCCGCCCCAATCTTGAGGCGCGGCGGGTTAATGTGGATTTCCCGGCCTGGATGGTCTCGGGTCTGGACAAGGAAGCCGGGCGCCTGGGCGTCACCCGGCAGTCTCTGATCAAGATGTGGATTGCAGAGAAGCTGGGGTAGGTGGTTGCGAGAGGCCGAGGAAGAGTTGATCTTGGTGAGCTTCGATCATGGCTCGGCATGATCGTCGCGCGGGCGTTAGCCCAAGATGGAGGGGTGAGATATGAAACACGCGAAGTTGCAGGCCATCGTTCACAACGTCGCTGACTCTCTCGGCAGTGGCATCAGCCTCATGACAGGTTTCTACGACCTGGATGTCTATAGGGACGCCCACAACTCGCCAGGGAAGACCCTCAGACTTGACCTTTTGGGTGGTGTCGTGATGGAGGGAGATGCGCGGGCAAATCTGATTGCGGCCCTGCAACGCGTTCCAGAGGCTCTTGCGGCACAATGCACAAAAGCCGGTGTCTCGTGGGATGACTTCCACCGGGCGGAAGTCGTCTATCGTGTCGACACGGTGGGACCGGGCTTTACCATACTAGTTGAGGACCGTGCAGGGAAGTCGACCGAAACCGACTACATGGGCTCTCCAGCCAAACGCGAGAAGGCGCTGGATGCCTATGGTCGTGTCGTCCCAAAGCCAAGCCGGTGCTGACCCCCATTTCCCCCTTGCCCCACAGGCGCAACCCCCCTATACGGGCGCATCTGCGGTTCCGGGGCGACTCGGAATCGTCGTGTTATATTCATCCACCAGGACAACGGTTACCCTTGGGGCCGTCTGGTGACAGAGAAAGAGGACGACATGGACGCCAAAGATCTGCGCTCCAAGACCCCTGATCAGCTGCGCGAGCAGCTGGTGGCGTTGAAGAAAGAAGCCTTCAACCTGCGCTTTCAGGCCGCGACCAACCAACTCGAAAATACTGCACGCATCAACAAGGTCCGCAAGGACGTTGCCCGCGTGAAAACCGTGCTGGTCGAAATGGCCACCGCGGCTGCGAACTGAGGAGAGACAGATGCCCAAGCGTATCCTTTCAGGTGTCGTCACCTCGGACAAGAACGAACAGACCGTCACGGTTCTGGTCGAACGCCGCTTCAAGCACCCCGTGCTGCAGAAGACGATCCGCAAATCCAAGAAATACCGGGCCCATGACCCCTTGAACACGTTCAAGGAAGGCGATGTCGTCCGCATCGAGGAATGCGCACCGATTTCGAAATCGAAGCGTTGGATTGTGATCACCGACGTCGCCCAAGCGACGGCGTGAACACGAACTGAACGAAACCCTGGGGCAGATAAGTCCCCAAAGGTCGGAGACAACCAATGATCCAGATGCAGACCAACCTGGATGTTGCTGACAACTCGGGCGCTCGCCGAGTTCAGTGCATCAAGGTTCTGGGCGGTTCGCACCGCCGCTATGCATCCGTGGGCGACATCATCGTGGTGTCGGTCAAGGAAGCAATTCCCAAAGGCAAGGTGAAGAAGGGGGACGTCCGCAAGGCCGTCGTCGTCCGCACCGCCAAAGAAGTCCGCCGTGAAGACGGCACCGCGATCCGTTTTGACCGGAACGCCGCCGTCATCCTGAACAATCAGGGCGAACCGGTCGGCACCCGTATCTTCGGGCCGGTCGTGCGCGAACTGCGCGCGAAGAACTTCATGAAGATCATCTCTCTCGCGCCGGAGGTGCTGTAATGGCTGCGAAACTCCGCAAGGGCGACAAGGTCGTCGTGCTCACCGGCAAGGACAAGGGCAAGCAGGGCGAGATTTCGTCCGTGTCGCCCAAGGACGGCAAGGCCATCGTTGACGGCTTGAACATGGCGATCCGCCATACCAAGCAATCGGCGGCCTCGCAGGGTGGTCGTATCGCCAAGGCGATGCCGATCGACCTGTCCAACCTCGCCATCGTTGATGCCAATGGCAAAGCGACCCGCGTCGGCTTCCGTATCGAAGGCGAAGCCAAGGTCCGCTACGCCAAGACCACCGGGGAGGCGATCTGATGTTGGACGCTGCCACCTACACGCCGCGCCTGAAGGCCGAATACAAGGCCGCCATCCGCGCCGCGCTGAAAGAAGAGTTCGGTTACACGAACGACATGCAGATCCCCCGTCTGGACAAGATCGTCCTGAACATGGGCGTCGGCGAAGCCGTCAAGGACACCAAGAAGGTCAAGCAGGCCTCCGAGGATCTGACGCTGATCGCGGGCCAAAAGGCCGTGATCACCAAGGCCAAGAACTCGATCGCGGGCTTCCGCGTTCGTGAGGGGATGCCGCTGGGCACCAAGGTCACTCTTCGGGGCGACCGGATGTATGAATTCCTTGATCGCCTGATCACCGTGGCTTTGCCCCGCGTCCGCGACTTCCGCGGCGTCAAGGGCACGGCGTTCGATGGTCGTGGCAACTACGCGATGGGCTTGAAAGAGCATATCGTGTTCCCGGAAATCAACTTCGACAAAGTCGACGAAGTTCTGGGCATGGACATCATCATCTGCACCAACGCCAAGTCGGATGCTGAAGCGAAGGCGCTGCTGAAGCACTTCAAGATGCCCTTCACGTCGTAACGCGAGGAAACCAAGTATGGCCAAAAAATCCATGGTGAACCGCGAAGTGAAACGCGCCAAGCTCGTGCAGAAGCACGCAGCAAAGCGCGCGGCACTCAAGACGGTGATCGCCGACCAGACCAAGCCGATGGAAGAGCGCTTCAAGGCAACGCACAAGCTTGCCCAGTTGCCCCGCAACTCTTCCGCGACGCGTATCCACAACCGGTGCCAATTGACCGGTCGTCCCCACGCGTTCTACCGCAAGCTCAAGCTCAGCCGCATCATGCTGCGTGATCTCGCCTCCTTTGGCCAGATCCCCGGCATGGTGAAGTCGAGCTGGTAAGGAGTATCGCAAGATGATGAACGATCCTCTCGGCGATATGCTGACCCGCATCCGCAACGCCCAAATGCGCGGCAAATCCACCGTCTCGACCCCGGCTTCCAAGCTGCGGGCCTGGGTCCTGGATGTGCTCGTGTCCGAAGGCTATATCCGCGGATATGAAAAGGCCGAAACGTCGAACGGCCAAGGCGAACTGACCATCAGCCTCAAGTATTATGAAGGCACCCCGGTCATTCGTGAACTCAAGCGCGTGTCCAAGCCTGGCCGTCGCGTTTACAACTCCATCAAGGACATCGCCCAGGTGCGCAATGGTCTTGGTATCGCCATCGTCTCGACCCCCAAGGGCGTGATGACCGATGCCAATGCCCGTGCGGCCAATGTTGGCGGCGAAGTCCTCTGCACCGTGTTCTGAGGAGGGCAAGATGTCTCGTATCGGCAAAAAGCCCGTCGCCCTGGTCAAGGGTGTCACCGCCTCGGTCTCGGGTCAGACCATCTCTGTGACGGGTCCCAAAGGGGTCCGTTCCTTTACCGCTGGCGACGATGTGACGCTGACGGTCGAAGGCGAAATGATCAAGGTCACCCCGCGTGGCCTGTCCAAGCGCGCCCGTTCGCAGTGGGGCATGTCCCGCTCGATGATCCAGAACCTGGTTACCGGTGTCACCACCGGTTTCAAGAAGGAGCTGGAAATCCAGGGCGTGGGTTATCGCGCTGCCATGAAGGGCAAAGATGTCCAACTGCAGCTCGGTTTCTCGCATGAAGTCGTGTTCGAGGTTCCCGCCGGCGTGACCGTCGCTGCCCCGAAGCAGACCGAACTTGTGGTGGAAGGCATCGATCAACAGCTCGTTGGTCAGGTCGCCGCGAACATCCGCGAATGGCGCAAGCCCGAGCCCTACAAGGGCAAAGGCATCCGCTATAAGGGCGAGTTCATCTTCCGCAAGGAAGGCAAGAAGAAGTAAGGGGCGAGAGAAATGGCGAACAACAAGCGAGAGCTGTTCCTCAAGCGCCGTGTGCGTGTGCGGAACCGGATCAAAGCAGTGGCTCATGGGCGTCTTCGCCTGTCGGTCCACCGCTCGTCCAAGAATATCATGGTCCAACTGATCGACGACGTGAAAGGGGTCACCCTGGCCTCTGCCTCGACGCTCGAGAAAGAACTGGGCTTCGTCGGCAAGAACAACGTCGAGGCGGCTGCGAAAGTCGGCGCCACGATCGCGGAACGTGCCAAAGCGGCTGGGGTCGAAGAGTGCTATTTCGACCGCGGTGGTTTCCTCTTTCACGGTAAGATCAAGGCTTTGGCCGACGCTGCCCGTGAAGGCGGCCTGAAGTTCTGAGGAGAATTTAAATGGCAGAACGTGAAAACCGCCGGGACGATCGTGGCAATGGCCGTGGCCAGAACCGCGATAACAACCGCGAAGAAGCTTCCGAGTTCGGCGAACGCCTGGTTGCGATCAACCGCGTCTCCAAGACCGTGAAAGGCGGCAAGCGCTTCGGCTTTGCAGCCCTGGTGGTTGTCGGTGATCAGCGCGGTCGTGTTGGCTTCGGCAAGGGCAAGGCGAAAGAAGTGCCCGAGGCGATCCGCAAGGCAACCGAGCAGGCCAAGCGCAGCCTGATCAAGGTTCCGCTGAAGGACAGCCGCACCCTGCACCACGACATGGAAGGGCGCCATGGCGCCGGGAAAGTCGTGATGCGGACGGCCGTGGCCGGCACCGGGATCATCGCGGGTGGCCCGATGCGGGCCGTCTTCGAAATGCTGGGTCTGCAGGACGTCGTGGCCAAGTCGATCGGCTCGACCAATCCCTACAACATGATCCGTGCGACGGTGGATGGGCTGAAGTCCGAAACCTCGCCGCGTCAGGTTGCGGCACGTCGTGGCAAGAAGGTCGCGGAAATCCTCCGCAAGCCGGAATCCGAAGTGGTGGAGGCCTGAGATGACCAAGAAGACCATCGTCGTCCAGCAATATGCCTCGGCCGCACGCCGTCCGGCCGTTCAGACCGCGACCCTCAAGGGTCTGGGCCTGAACAAGATCCGTCGCACCCGTGAGCTGGAAGATACGCCTTCCGTGCGCGGCATGGTGAACGCGGTCTCTCACATGGTGAAGATCATCGAAGAGCGCGGCTAAGCGATCTTCGCATTGAACAGAAAGGCGCCCCGGGTCAAACCGGGGCGCCTTTTCTTTACGCAATCTTATTGAATGGCCCCCCAGTTTGGTCGTCCAATTAACGCTTTGTTAAGATTTCACCGGAATTCTTCATCTGAGGAATGGGGAGATCTGCTGTGCGTGTCTATGAGCTTTCAGCCCAGAATCGCATCCTTTCGGTGTCCGACAACTGGGACCCTTTTGCGCGAACGAACGGCGGCGCCGATGCCCTGTCCCATGCCGTGCTGGGGCGACCGATCTGGGATTTCGTCTCGGGCTTGGACACGCGCAGCTATCTGAATGCGCTGATTTTTGCGACGCGCAATGCCGGCCGCAAGGTTTCGGTGCGCTATCGCTGCGATGGTCTGGCGGAACGGCGCCTCTTCCAACTGCAGATCGAGCCGCTGGAGGACAATGCCGTCCGCCTGTCCCACCTGCCACTGGAGATTCGGAGCCGCCGCAAGCCTGCCTCTGCGCCACCCCCGGGGGCTCAGGTGTGCTGCGGCCAGTGTCTGCGCTGGCGGCAGGGCAGCACCTGGGAGGAGGCCGAAATCCACCACGCCCTGGCGCCGCAGGGCATCGACTTTGTCGTCTGTCCGCAGTGCCGGACCGAGGCGCAACGCGTGATCGACGCCCTGGGCTGCCTGCGCGCCGTCCACTAGAATCCCGCTATCGGCGCTCGCGTCCCGTGGTAGGCTCGTCTTGGGCGACAAGCCCGAACCGGGAGGAAATCATGTCCAAATATGCGGGCGGTTGCGCCCATGTCCATGTCACGATCGACGCCGAGCCCATCGACAACCACGAGTGCCATTGCAATGTTTGCAAGGCTGTGACGGGTCAGCACACGACCCATGTCGCCTTCTTCAACCATGACGATGTGAAGGTCGACCACCCCGAAAAGATCAAAAGGGTGCCCTTCAACGCGCAGAACCCGGATGGCCCGCTGGAAATCTGCTTGTGCACCGATTGCGGTGCCGTCCTGATGCTGGACGACAAAGTGGGCCGCATCCGTGTCGCGGTGCCGAACGTGATGGGCTACGACGACGCGACCTTCCCCAAGGCGAGCTACCATGCGTTTTGGGATGAGACGAAGGGCTATCCGGCGCCCCAAGACGGCCGCCCGGTGTTTGGCGGTCTGCGGCCGGAGTTTGTCTGGCCGGCGGGTCACTAGCGTAGGGTGGGTGCAACCCACCGACAACGGTAGCGGCGGGGTGAACCCCGCCCTACCCAGGTCAAACAGGGTGTGTCCATGCTGTTCAAAGACGACGATGCCGCCTATCTTGACTGGCTGAACGCACATCCAGACGGCTATGTGGTCAACCTCTCACGCAGTTTATCCGGGGATTACGCGGTCCTGCATCGGGCACAATGTGGGGGCATCCGGTCGGAGAAGGTGAAGCCTGGTGCTTATACGGAGCGCGGCTACGTCAAGCTCTGTGGCGTCAGCATCGTGGAATTGCGTCGCCTTATGTCGGAGGTTCAGGGCAGGCCAGACGCGGATTTCAGCAAGACTTGCGGGAATTGCTGCCCCTGACGCCCTTGCCCCGCAGCCCCAACCCCTCTATACGCCCCCGGTGGCGTCCTATCGCCATAAGAATCATCAACGCCGTGTTTGCCTGCGCCGTCGCAGCCCAGGCAGTTCCGGCATAGGAGAATGCGACATGAAGCTTCATGAACTTTCCGACAATCCCGGCGCCGCCAAAAAGCAAAAGCGCGTCGCGCGTGGTCCGGGTTCGGGCAAGGGCAAGACCGCCGGCCGCGGTATCAAGGGTCAGTCGTCCCGTTCGGGCGTCGCCTTGGGTGGCTACGAAGGCGGTCAGATGCCGCTGTATCGGCGCCTGCCGAAGCGTGGCTTCAACAAGCCCAACCAAAAGCAATTCGCTGTCATCAACCTCGGCCTGATCGAGAAGTTCGTGGCCGCCGGCAAGCTGGACATCTCGGGCACCATCACCGAGGACGCCTTGGTCGCCGCTGGCCTGACCAAGTCCAAGCATGACGGCATCCGGATCCTGGCCAAGGGCGTTCTGACCTCCAAGGTCACTCTGGTTGTTACCGGCGCCTCGGCCTCGGCCATCGAAGCGGTTGCGGCCGCTGGTGGCTCGCTGACCGTCACGTCCGCGGCGGCTGCCGAATAAGGCTTGCGGGCGGGCCACGGTCTGCCTACATCTATCTTCGCGCCGCCGACCGGTGAAACCGGTTCGGCGGCGTTATCACAACGTCAACGGGAAGTCCCAATATGGCATCCGCAGCAGAGCAGATGGCGGCGAACCTCAGCTGGGGTGCGCTCGGCAAGGCCAGCGACCTGCGCCAGCGCATTTTCTTCACCATCCTGGTGTTGATGGTCTATCGTCTGGGCACCTATATCCCGGTTCCCGGCATCGACGGGACCGCGCTTAAAAGTTTCATGGAGGGGCAGGGGCAAGGCCTGGGTGGCATGCTCAGCCTCTTTACCGGCGGCGCCTTGGCCCGCATGGGCATCTTTGCCCTGGGCGTCATGCCCTATATCTCCGCCTCGATCATCGTGCAGCTTCTGGCCTCGATGGTGCCTGCCCTGGAAAGCCTCAAGAAAGAGGGTGAGCAGGGCCGCAAGAAGATGAACCAATACACCCGCTACGCGACCGTGTTCCTTGCCGCCTTTCAGGGCTGGGCGATTGCGGCTTCGATCGTGGCGGGCGGGCTGGCCCATGATCCGACGCTGTTCTTCAAGCTGTCCTGCGTGGTGACGCTGGTCGGCGGCACGATGTTCCTGATGTGGCTGGGCGAGCAGATCACCTCGCGCGGCATCGGCAACGGCGTCTCGCTGATCATCTTTACCGGCATCGTCGCGGAAATCCCTGGCGCCCTGGCGCAGTTCCTGAGCCAAGGCCGGTCGGGCGTCTTCCCCTGGTGGGTCATCGTCCTGGCCATGGTCTTGGTCGTCGCGGTCATCTTCTTTGTGGTCTTCATGGAGCGCGCGCTCCGCAAGATCCATATCCAGTATCCCCGCCGTCAGGTGGGCATGAAGATCTATGACGGCGGCTCTAGCCATCTGCCGATCAAGGTGAACCCGGCGGGCGTGATCCCGGCGATCTTTGCCTCTTCGCTGTTGCTGTTGCCGACGACGCTGGCGACCTTTTCCGGTTCGACCACCAATCCGATCCTGGCGACGATCCTGGCCTATCTGGGCGCGGGTCAGCCGCTGTATCTGGTGCTGCAGGGCGGTTTGATTGCCTTCTTTGCCTATTTCTACACGCATAACGTCTCGTTCAAGACCGATGACGTGGCCGAGAATCTGCAAAAGCAGGGTGGTTTTGTGCCGGGCATCCGTCCGGGCAAGAAGACCCAGGATTACCTGGACTATGTCGTCAACCGGGTGCTGGTCATCGGCTCGGCCTACCTGGTCGCGGTCTGCTTCCTGCCGGAAATCCTGCGTTATTACATGAACATCCCCTTCTACTTCGGCGGGACCTCGGTTCTGATCGTCGTGTCGGTGACCATGGACACGATCAACCAGATCCAGTCCCACATGTTGGCGCACCAGTATGAGGGCCTGATCGAGAAGTCGCAGCTGCGCGGCCGCAAGCGCACGGCGCCCAAAGCGCCGGCGCGGCGCTGAGGCAAAACGTCACGCGATCCAAGGGGCCGCTGGAAAGTGGCCCCTTCTTGCGTTAACGCGGAAGTGAACGCGTAAGTGAATGGGGAGGGACCTGAATCATGACCAATATCATCCTTCTGGGTCCGCCCGGTGCAGGCAAGGGAACGCAGGCCAAGCGTCTGGTTGACGACCGCCAGATGGTGCAGCTGTCGACCGGTGACATGCTGCGCGAGGCCAAGACCTCGGGCACCGAAATGGGCAAGCGCGTGGCCGATGTGATGGCGCGTGGCGAGCTTGTGACCGACGACATCGTCATCGGCCTGATCGAAGAGAAGCTGAACGGCGCCTCGGGGGGCGGCTTCATCTTTGACGGCTTTCCCCGCACGCTGAAACAGGCCGATGCCCTGGGTGAGCTTCTGGCGCGTAAGGGCAAGACCCTGGATGCCGTGATCGAGATACAGGTGGATGATGCGGCCCTGGTGGCGCGCATCTCGGGCCGCTTTACCTGCCGCACCTGCGGCGAGGTCTATCATGACGAGACCAAGCCGACCAAGGCGTCCGGCGTCTGCGACCACTGCGGTGGCACCGAGCTGAACCGCCGCGCCGATGACAATGCGGATGCATTGCGCACGCGGCTGGTGGAATATTACAAGAAGACCTCGCCGCTGATCGGCTATTACTACGCCAAGGGTCAGCTGCATGGCGTCGATGGCATGGCCGAGCCTGACCAGGTGGCCACGGCTGTCGCGAAACTTCTTGACAAGCGTTGAATCAAGGGTTCCGCCCCTTGACCTGTGGCTGAAAAGCCCATAAAGCGCGGTGTCCCGGGGCGGAATCGGCCCGGGGTTCTCTTTTGCGCAAGCGGAAGAGGGATCGTTCGGGGCTCATGCCCCGGTTGTGAAAAAAGGTTCTGGTGATACGGAACCGCAACTGTAAAGGAAGCTACGCGTGGCACGTATTGCTGGCGTCAACATCCCCACCGCGAAGCGCGTTCCGATCGCGCTCCAATACATCACCGGCATCGGCGCACATGTTGCCGAGCAGATTTGCTCGGCCCTGAACATCGACCGCGCTCGCCGTGTCAACCAGCTGACGGATGCCGAAGTGCTCGCGATCCGCGAACACATCGACGCGAACTTCACCGTTGAAGGCGACCTTCGCCGTGAAGTTTCGATGAACATCAAGCGTCTGATGGATCTTGGCTGCTACCGCGGCCTGCGTCACCGCAAGGGCCTTCCGGTCCGCGGCCAGCGCACCCACACGAACGCCCGCACCCGCAAGGGCCCGGCCAAGCCGATCGCCGGCAAGAAGAAGTAAGGGGTAGATCAGATGGCCAAGGATACCAAGTCCGCCGCTTCGCGTGGCAAGAAGAAAGAGCGCAAGAACATCGCCGCCGGCGTTGCTCACGTCAATTCTTCGTTCAACAACACCAAGATTCTGATCTCGGACGTCCAGGGCAATGCGATCTCCTGGTCGTCGGCTGGCACGATGGGCTTCAAGGGTTCGCGCAAGTCGACCCCCTATGCCGCTCAGATGGCTGCCGAAGATGCGGGCCGCAAGGCTCAGGAACATGGCGTCAAGACGATCGAAGTCGAAGTTCAGGGCCCGGGTTCGGGTCGTGAATCGGCTCTGCGCGCTCTGGCTGCTGTTGGTTTCAACATCACCTCGATCCGCGACGTGACCCCGCTGGCGCACAATGGCTGCCGCCCGCCCAAGCGTCGCCGCGTCTAAGCATTACTGACGACCGCCGGGCTGCAGGTTCTCTGCGGCCCGGTTTGGCTATTCAACGACCCTCGGGCGTCCGCCGTCAAGGACATGGGCAGCGGGCAGGTATGGAGGCGACAGCATGATCCACAAGAACTGGCAAGAATTGATCAAGCCGATGCAATTGGCGACCAAGCATGGTCCCGATGCGCAGCGTTCGGCGACTTTGATCGCGGAACCGCTGGAGCGCGGCTTTGGCCTGACCCTGGGCAATGCCCTGCGTCGGGTTCTGCTCTCCTCGCTGCAAGGCGCGGCGATCACCTCGGTGCAGATCGACAACGTGTTGCACGAGTTCTCCTCGGTGCCGGGCGTGCGTGAAGACGTCACCGACATCGTCCTGAACCTGAAGGGTGTCCGTCTGAAGATGGATGTCGAAGGTCCGAAGCGCCTGTCGATCTCGGCCAAGGGCCCGGGCGTCGTGGTGGCTGGCGACATCTCCGAGACTTCGGGGATCGAGATCCTGAACCGCGACCACGTGATCTGTCACCTGGACGATGGCGCCGACCTTTACATGGAACTGACGGTCAACACCGGCAAGGGCTATGTCTCGGCCGACAAGAACCGTCCTGAAGATGCGCCGATCGGGTTGATCCCGATTGATGCGATCTTCTCGCCGGTCAAAAAGGTGTCCTACGAAGTCACCCCGACCCGTGAGGGCCAGGTGCTGGACTATGACAAGCTGACGCTGCGCGTTGAAACCGATGGCTCGCTGACCCCCGAAGACGCCGTGGCCTATGCCGCGCGCATCCTTCAGGACCAGCTGGCGGTCTTCGTCAACTTCGACGAGCCGGAAGCGGCCGGCAAGGGCGTGGAAGACAGCGGTTTGGAATTCAACCCGCTGCTGCTGAAGAAGGTCGACGAGCTGGAATTGTCGGTCCGTTCGGCCAACTGCCTGAAGAACGACAACATCGTCTATATCGGCGATCTGATCCAGAAGACCGAAGCCGAGATGCTGCGCACCCCGAACTTCGGCCGCAAGTCCTTGAACGAAATCAAGGAAGTGCTGTCGGGCATGGGGCTGCATCTGGGCATGGAAGTCGAAGACTGGCCGCCGGAAAATATCGAAGACCTGGCCAAGCGTTTCGAAGACCAGTTCTAACGAATGGTGCGTGCAAGCACGGCACCCGATGCCGTGCTTGCCGTCAAACTAAAATGCCCGGACTGCCGGGGAACTTTGGCCTTGCTGGCCCAACGGACGGGGAAAGAACGATCCCCCGCCAGACAAAACAAAATGGAATAGGAGACTATCATGAACCATGGTGCTGGCTATCGCCGCCTCAACCGGACCCACGAACACCGCAAGGCGCTGTTCGCCAACATGTCGGGCTCGCTGATCGAGCATGAGCAGATCAAGACGACCCTGCCGAAGGCGAAAGAACTGCGTCCGATCGTCGAAAAGCTGATCACGCTGGCCAAGCGCGGCGACCTGCACGCCCGTCGCCAAGCCTCGGCCGCTCTGAAGGAAGAGCGTCTGGTGGCCCGTCTGTTCGAAATCCTTGGGCCGCGCTACAAGGACCGTCAGGGTGGTTATGTCCGCGTCCTGAAGGCCGGTTTCCGCTATGGCGACATGGCGCCGATGGCGATCATCGAGTTCGTTGACCGCGATCCGAACGCCAAGGGCGCCATCGACCGCGCGCGTCTTGAAGCGCAGGACGCTGCCGAGTAATCGCTCGCGACTTTACCGAAAGGCCCGCGTCATGCGGGCCTTTTGCATTTCTGCCGGCCCGGTTAGGCTCTGCCCATGTCCGACCTTTTCGACTCCCCCAAGCCCAAGACCGAAGCCACGCGTCCCCTTGCTGACCGCCTGCGCCCGCAGAGCCTGTCAGAGGTCATCGGCCAGGCGCATGTTCTGGGTCCCGAGGGTCCGCTTGGTGCCATGTTGGCCGCCCATTCCCTGTCTTCGCTGATCCTCTGGGGTCCGCCTGGCGTCGGCAAGACGACCATCGCAAGGCTTCTGGCGCAGGAGACCGACCTCGCCTTCGTGCAGATTTCGGCGATCTTCACCGGCGTGCCCGACCTGCGGAAAGTCTTTGAGGCCGCGAAACTTCGCCAGAAGGGCACTCTGCTTTTCGTCGACGAGATCCACCGCTTCAACAAGGCGCAGCAAGACGGCTTCCTGCCCTATATGGAGGACGGCACGATCCTTCTGGTCGGCGCCACGACGGAAAACCCCTCGTTTGAACTGAACGCCGCGCTTCTCTCCCGCTCCCAGGTCATCGTCCTGGAACGCCTGACGCCCGCCGACCTCGAACGCCTGACCCTGCGCGCCGAGGCGGAAACCGGCCCCCTCCCCCTGACGGGTCCCGCGCGTGAGACGCTGATCGAGATGGCCGACGGCGACGGCCGCACGCTTTTAAACCTGATCGAGCAGGTCTCGGCCTGGACCATCGACAAACCGCTGACCCCCGAGGCGCTTTCCACCCGCCTGATGCGCCGCGCGGCCAAATACGACAAATCGGGCGAAGAGCACTACAACCTCATCTCCGCCCTGCACAAATCCATCCGCGGCTCTGACCCCGATGCCGCCCTCTACTGGTTGGCCCGTATGCTGGAGGGCGGTGAGGACCCCCGTTTCCTCGCCCGCCGCCTGACCCGCATGGCGGTCGAGGACATCGGTTTGGCCGACCCCCAGGCGCAGGAACTCTGCCTCGCAAGCTGGCAGACCTATGAACGCCTCGGCTCCCCCGAAGGCGAACTGGCCCTCGCTCAGGCGGTCGTCTACCTGGCGCTGGCCCCGAAATCCAACGGCGTTTACAAGGCTTACAAGGCCGCCCGGGTGGCGGCGCGTGAAACCGGCTCTCATCCCCCACCCCTGCATATCCGCAACGCCCCCACGAAACTCATGAAGCAGCTCGGCTACGGCGCCGAATATGCCTATGACCACGACCAGGAAGATGCGTTCTCGGGCCAGAACTATTTCCCCGACGGCATGAAGCGCCCGGTCTATTACGCCCCACCCGAACGCGGTTTTGAACGCGAGCTGATCAAGCGCATCGACTATTTTGCCAAGCTCCGCGCCCGTCGCAACGCCGAGTAGGCAATCAGCCGAAACACTGTCGTCGGATCAAGAAGCGCCGCTCTTTCTCTTTCATACTGGCATAAATATTCCGGGGGTGCGGGGGCTGGCCCCCGCGACGGTTGACATTTCGCACCGTCCGCCCCAAGGAAACCTGATGTTCACCCTTCTTCAGATCGCGCTTGGCGGCGCGGCGGGCTCTGTCCTGCGTTATCTGACCGTTTCCACGGTCGGGGCGCCTTGGGGCACGGCCGCGGTCAATGTCGCAGGCTGCTTTGCCATGGGCGTCCTGGCCACGCTTCTGGCCAGACACCCGCTGGCCCCGCTGTTCCTGACCGGCCTTCTGGGCGGCTTCACCACATTTTCAGCCTTCTCGCTGGATACTCTCAGGCTGACCCAATCCGGCCGCCTGGCCGAGGCCGCGCTTTACGCCGGCGCCTCCGTTCTTCTCTCGCTGGCCGCCGTCGCAATCGGCGCCGCCCTGACTCAAAGGCTGCTGCCATGACCGCCGTGCAACTGATCACCGTCACCGAGGACGAGGGCGAAAGCCGCCTCGACCGCTGGATGAAAAAGCACTTCCCCCAGATCACGCAAGGCGCCATCGAAAAGATGTGCCGCAAGGGCGAGATCCGGGTGGACAAGGGCCGCGTCAAGGCCAGCGACCGCGTGGCCCCGGGGATGGAGATCCGCATCCCGCCACTGCCCGACACCCCCGCGCCCGAGCATGAAAACGCTGGCATGTCGAAGTCCGACGCCCAGATGATCCAGGACTGCGTGATCTGGAAGGACGAACACATGATCGTCCTGAACAAGCCGCCGGGCCTGCCGTCTCAAGGCGGTTCCGGCCTTGGAGAGCGTCACGTGGATGGCCTCGCCGAAGCGTTGAAGTTCGGCTACAAGGACAAGCCCAAGCTGGTGCACCGTCTGGACAAGGACACCTCTGGCCTTCTGATGCTGGCGCGCACCGACCGCGTGGCGCGCCGCCTGTCCGAGGCCCTGCGCCACCGCGAGGCGCGCAAGATCTATTGGGCGCTGGTCGCCGGTGTGCCCAACCCGAAACAGGGTTCGGTCAAGTTTGGCCTGATGAAGACCTCGGCCGGGCGCGGCGATGACAAGATGATCTGCATCCATCCGGCCAAGATGGGCGATTATCCCGATGCGAAACGGGCGCAGACCGACTTTTTCACGCTGTGGTTCCTTAGCACCCGCATGTCGTGGATGGCCCTGGAGCCCGTGACGGGCCGCACCCACCAACTGCGCGCCCATATGGCAGAGCTTGGGCATCCGATCATTGGTGACGGCAAATATGGTGGGTCGACGGCGGAAAACATGGGCGATGGCTGGGGCGCAGGCACCGGCGGCGACATGTCGCGCAAGCTGCATCTGCATGCCCGCATGCTGACGGTCGAACATCCTGTGACCGGCAAGGTCATGACCTTTACCGCGCCTTTGCCCGACCACATGGCCAAGACCTGGAAGATGCTTGACTGGAAAGAAAACGATGTCCCCGCGGACCCTTTCACCTATCGGCAATAAATGAGCTGGGCCCCGAAACGCTTTTGGAAAACCGCCACCGTTCAGGCCTTGCCGGACGGTTGGGCGGTGCTGTTGGACACACGGCCGGTCAAGACCCCGGCCAAGACGCCGCTGGTTCTGCCGACCGAGGGGCTGGCGCAGCTTGTGGCTGCGGAATGGGATGCGCAGACGGGCAAGATCGACCCCTCTGCCATGCCTGCCACTCGGATGGCCAATTCCGCGCTGGACAAGGTGTCGCCCATGGTGCCCGCCGTGGCCGATCACCTGGCGGAATATGGCGGCAGCGACCTTCTGTGCTATCGCGCCGAAAAGCCTGCGGCTCTGGTCCGCCGCCATGCCGAGGCCTGGGACCCGCTGCTGGACTGGGCCGCCGACCACCTGGGCGCGCGGCTGACCGTGACCCAGGGCGTCATCCACGTCGCCCAACCGCCCCAGACGCTTGAGGCGCTGCGGGCCCATGTGCGGACCTATGGTCCTTTTCACCTGGCCGCGTTCCATGACCTTGTGGCCATCTCGGGCTCGTTGATCCTGGCGCTGGCCGTGGCCAAGTCGCGCCTTGCCGCCACAGAGGCCTGGGAACTCGCCCGAATCGACGAGGCCTTTCAGGCCGAAGAATGGGGCGAGGACGAAGAAGCCGCAGAGATCGCCGCCCTCAAACGTGCCGACTTCCTGTCGGCTGCGCGCTTCTTTGCCCTTGCCGGGTAAGTTTATTGCCTGACAGGAAGGCAGCGCAGGGGGTTCTTTTCGTCCTCCACAGCAAAAGCGACCAAAAATGCCGCATTCGCCGCGGGCATTGTTATATTCTTGACCAATGAAACCGCTTTGACCGATCATGCACGACACTGACGGGGTAACTCGTCCTTGCCTGGTGCAAAATCAGGCATAGATAACCGCTCTGCCAAACAGAGCATTCAGGGAGACATGGATGAACAAGACCCTCTTTCTCGGCACTCTTGCCGCCGCCGCGCTGACCGGGGCCGTGGCCCAGGCCGGCACGCTGGAGGACGTCAAGGCGCGCGGTGAGCTGAACTGCGGCTCCAACACCGGCCTGACCGGTTTCGGGGCGCCGGATGACAAGGGCGAATGGCATGGCTTTGACGTCGACCTGTGCAAGGCCGTCGCCGCTGCCGTGTTCGGCGATGCCTCCAAGGTGAAGTTCGTGCCGCTGACCGGTGAGACCCGTTTCACCGCGCTGGCTTCGGGCGAAGTCGACGTGCTGGTCCGCAACTCGACCTGGACCTATTCGCGCGACACCGACCTTAAGTTCGATTTCGTCGCCGTGAACTACTATGACGGCCAGGGCTTCATGGTCAAAAAAGACCTCGGCGTTTCTTCGGCCAAAGAGCTTGATGGCGCGACCGTCTGCATCCAGACCGGCACCACGACCGAGCTGAACCTTGCCGACTTCTTCAAGGCCAACAACATCACCTATACCCCGGTGAACGTGGCCGACGACGGCGAGGCGCTGCGCCAGTTCACCGCCGGCGCTTGCGACACCTATACGACCGACGCTTCGGGTCTGGCTTCGACCCGCGCGACGCTGCCCGATCCGGACAACTACATCATTCTGCCGGAAATCATCTCGAAAGAGCCTTTGGGCCCGGTCGTCCGTCATGGCGACAATGCCTGGGGTGACGTGATCCGCTGGACCTATTTCGCGCTGCTGACCGCAGAGGAAAAGGGCATCACCAAGGCCAATATCGAAGAAGTCGCCACCTCGACCCAAGACCCGGAAATCAAGCGTATCCTGGGCCTGGAAGGCGATCTCGGCAAGATGCTGGGCCTGGACGCCACCTTTGCCAAGGCCGCGATTGCCGCCAACGGCAACTATGGCGAGATCTTTGAGGCCAATATCGGTGTTGCAACCCCGATCAAACTGGCCCGTGGTCTGAACGCGCTGTGGACCCAAGGCGGTCTGCAATACGCTCCGCCCTTCCGGTGATCTGAAAAAAGGGGCGCGACCGGATCAGGTCGCGCCCCAACCATAACGCTCGTAACAGACCGGCATGAACCGGCGGAGCGTCCAAGGGGGAAATAAATGGCCTATGCCACAGAGCCGCCGACCCAAGGGTTTCGGCTGAGCCAACTCATCTACGACACACGTTATCGCGGCATCACGATCCAGGTCGTGACCTTGGTGCTGGTGATCGCCGCCCTGTCCTGGCTTTTGGGCAACCTAAGCGCCAACCTGGCCGCCAAGGGCAAGGACATCGACTTTTCCTTTTTGTGGAGCCGCGCCGGCTATGACATCGGCCAGACGCTGATCCCCTATACCAACGACGACAACCACTTTCGCGCGGCGATGGTCGGCCTGGTGAACACGCTTGTCGTGGCGCTTTTGGCGGCTTTTCTTTCGACGGTGCTGGGGGTGCTGATCGGTGTTCTGCGTCTGTCGAAGAACTGGCTCGTGTCGCGCCTGATGGGCGCCTATGTCGAACTTTTGCGCAATATCCCGCTGGTTCTGTGGATCGTGCTGACCTATGCGATCTTGTCCGAGGCCGCGCCAGAGCCCAAGGATTTCAAGGTTGTGGACGGGGTGGCCAAGCAAGAGATGTTCCTTGGCATCGCCGCCGTCACCAACCGGTATACCACGATGCCTGCTCCGACGCTGGACCGGCCCTTGCCCGAAATCGCCGGGGTTCCGACCTCGGGGCTTGCGGTGATCCTGGTGCTGATGGCCTCGTTCTGGGTGCTAAGCCTGATCCGCCGCCGCGCGACCCGCGTGCAAGAGGCGACCGGCGTCCGTCCCGGCACCTTTTGGCCGGGGGCCGCCGTGCTGGTCTTGCCCGTCGTGACGCTGTTGATCACCATGGGCTTTCACCTTGATTACCCCGAATTCAAGGGCTTCAACTTCAAGGGCGGCTTGCAACTGTCCCATGCTTTCACCGCCATGGTGATATCGCTGTCGCTGTATTACGCCGCCGTCACGGCCGAAGTCGTGCGCGGTGGCATCCAGGCGATCAGCCGCGGGCAGTCCGAGGCCGCCTTCGCCCTGGGCCTGCGTCCGGGCCGCACCATGAGCCTGGTGATCCTGCCCCAGGCGCTGCGGGTCATCATCCCGCCGCAGATTTCCAACTACCTGTCGTTGGTCAAGGACACCTCTTTGGGCATCGCGGCCAGCTATTTGGACCTGCGTGGCACGCTGGGCGGCATCACCTCGAACCAGACGGGGCGCGAGCTGGAATGTATGCTGCTGATGATGGGGATCTACCTGTCGATCTCGCTGATCCTGTCTGGCCTGCTGAATTTCTACAACGCCTCCGTCAAGCTGAAGGAGCGCTGACATGATCGCATTTGTGCGCAAGGAAATGCTGGAAGCCTCGCCGCCGCCGGCCTCGCAACACGGCTGGCAAGGGTGGATGCGCGAAAACCTGTTTTCCAGCCCGCTGAACATCGCGCTGACCTTTGTGACCTGGATCGCTCTTGGAGCCTTCACAAATATGGCCGTAACCTGGCTGCTGCACGGGGTTTGGACGGCAGACAGCTATCTGGAATGTCAGGAGATCATCCTCGCCTATTACGGCCCCGAAGCTTCGGGTCCTTGTTGGGCGGTGATCCGCGAGCGGTGGCACCAGTTCATCTTCGGCTTTTATCCGGTCGAGGAGTGGTGGCGGCCGGTCTTCTGCTTTGGCCTGATGATGCTGGCCTTTGTGGCGCCGCTGTTTTCGGATGATGTGCGCAATGCCCGGCGGGTGATCGTGCCGGTGGGCGTTCTGACCCTGGTGCTGATGGTCCTGGCCTCGGCGCCGGTGGCGGCCTGCGTAATCGGCGCGGTGATCTTTGTCGGGGCGCTGGCGATTTCGGCCAAACCGCTGCGGCTCTTGCCCTGGACCGGGGTTTATCCCTTCGTTGCCGTCTGGCTTTTGTGGGGCGGCAGCTTGGCCGGGCCGGTCATGGCGCTGCTGGGGCTTGTCATCCTTGGGATGGTGGTCCGATTGCTCAGCGGCAGGTTGGGCGTGCCGCTGTCGGCCGGGCTTGGCATCGTCGCGGCCTTTGTCTGGTGGACGATGCTGGAGCCGCAGATTGCGGCAAGCCTGCCCGGGGACCTGGCTTTCCTTGCGCAGGTCGGTTCCGAGAACATCGGCGGCTTCCTCCTGGCCTTTGTCATCGGGGTTTCGGCCATCAGCATGGCCTTGCCGCTGGGGATACTTCTGGCCCTGGGGCGGCGGTCTGACCTGTTCATCGTGAACAAGCTGTCGGTCGGCTTCATCGAATTCGTTCGCGGCGTGCCCCTGATCACGCTGCTGTTCACCGCCTCGCTCTTGCTGCAATATTTCCTGCCGCCGCAGGTGCAGTTCGAAACCGTCCTGCGCGTCATCATCCTGGTCACGTTCTTTTCCGCCGCCTATATCGCCGAGGTGATCCGCGGCGGGCTTGCCGGCCTGCCCAAGGGCCAGCAAGAGGCCGCGGATGCGCTGGGGTTGGACTATTGGCAGGCGCAAAGGCTGATCATCCTGCCCCAGGCGCTGAAGATTTCGATCCCCGGAATCGTCAACGTCTTCATCGGGTTGTTCAAGGACACGACGCTGGTCAGCTTTGTGGGCCTGATGGACCCCTTGCGCGGCGTCACCGCCATCGTGCGCGCCGATATCGACTGGAAGGGCGCCTATTGGGAGCCCTATCTTTTCGTCGCCGCCATCTTCTTCGTCGCCTGTTTCGGGATGAGCCGCTATGCGCTTTATCTGGAAGCCCGGCTGAAAACCGATCATCGCTGAGGTGTCAAATGGCTGAAGCCGCTATGAAAATTTCTCAAGAAGTGGCCGTGCAGATCACGGGCATGAACAAGTGGTATGGCACCTTTCACGTGCTGCGCGACATCGACCTGACGGTGCAGCGGGGCGAGCGGATCGTGGTCTGCGGACCCTCGGGGTCGGGCAAGTCGACGCTGATCCGCTGCATCAACCGGCTGGAGGAACATCAGGCCGGGCGCATCGTGGTGGACGGGACCGAGCTGACCAACGACCTGAAGAACATCGACAAGGTGCGCTCAGAGGTCGGGATGGTGTTCCAGCATTTCAACCTGTTTCCGCATCTGACGATCCTGGAGAATTGCACGCTGGCGCCGATCTGGGTCCGCAAGGTCCCGAAGAAAGAGGCCGAAGAGACGGCGATGCACTTCCTGGAGAAGGTCAAGATCCCGGAGCAGGCGCATAAATACCCCGGTCAGCTTTCGGGCGGGCAACAGCAGCGGGTGGCGATTGCCCGCAGCCTGTGCATGAAACCGCGGATCATGCTGTTCGACGAGCCGACCAGTGCCTTGGACCCCGAGATGATCAAGGAGGTCCTGGATACGATGATCGCCTTGGCGCAAGAGGGGATGACGATGCTGTGCGTCACGCATGAGATGGGCTTTGCCCAGGCGGTTGCGAACCGGGTCATCTTTATGGACAAGGGGCAGATCGTCGAACAGAACGAGCCGCGCGAGTTTTTCAACAACCCGCAGTCGGAGCGGACCAAGCTGTTCCTGTCGCAAATCCTGGGGCACTAGGCCCAAAGCGCTAGGCGAGGGGCCCAAAGCGCAAAACGGGAAACCCGTTTTGCCGCCCGGCGGGCCCAAGCCGGGGGAGGGGCAAGCCCCTCCCCCGGACCCCCACCCCGGCGCCCAAGGTCATGGCGTGGGGATTTGGCAAGGGTCGGGCTTTAACCCGCAGCTCTTGCCAATCCCGCTCCTGGAACCGTCAGGCGATTTCCTTCGGCACGATGAAGTCATCGGCAACGCCCAGACCCCAAGTGACCTGATCCCAGCTGTCGACCGCGAAATCACAAACCAGGGTGGCCCCGGTCGGGTAATGGGCAAAGCCGTCATGGGTCGGCACCATGGCCACGATGCGGCTGGCGAATTCCGAGATGCCGGGGTTATGGCCCACCAGCATCACCACATCCGCCGTCGCATGGCGCAGCACGGCCAGCATAACATCGGGGCCGGCGTGATACAGCGTCGGCTTCAGCGTCGGCTCGGGCGCCTCGGGCAGGGCGGGCGCGATGCCGGCCCAGGTCTCGCGGGTGCGCAGCGCGTCCGAACACAGCACCTCGCCGGGGACATAGCCGCGGCTGGCCAGCCACTGACCAAGGTCCTTGGCCGCCGCATGGCCGCGCTCGTTCAGGGGGCGGTCGTGGTCGGGCGCATTGGGGTCATCCCAGCTTGATTTCGCATGGCGCGTCAGAATCAGTCGCTTCATCCCCTACCTCCCAGGACGTGACGGGTTCACCCCGTCTTGTGGAACCGGCCCATGTGATAGGCCGATTGCACCTCAAGTCTTGCATAGGCATGGGAGGCGGGGCAAGCGCGGCGTGTGAGGCAACCGCCGGACAGGCAGGCGGAGCCCTTGTCGTCCAACCACTTATGGCAGGCCGGGACGTCGTAGCCCGTGGCGCCAAGGGCTGCGGCGGGGCAGGCGGTCAGGCAAGGCGCAGGGCAGGTGTCGCAGGGGCGGGGCAGGGGCGGGGGGATCTCGACCCGGGTCTTCAGCGCCAGGGCGCCCCGAAACGAAACCAAAAGCCCCTGGTCAGAGTGGACCAACAGCTTGACCGGACTTTCCCAGACGCGGCCGCTGCGCAGCGCCCAGCGGTAAAACGGATGATAGGGCGGCCCGCCGAAGGGAAAAATCGCCTTGGCGCCCATGTCGCAGGCGATGCGGCCGATGGTGCGGCGCGACCAGTCGTCGATCGGGTCCGGGTGGGTCCAATCAGCTTGGGCCTGTATATGGGCCCAAAAGCCGGGCTCTTTGGGGCCCAGCAACAGCAGGGTCTGGGTCCCCGGGGGGAAGCCCTCTTCGTCGGGCTGGGGATGAAAACCGCCCAAGATTTCAAGGTGATGGGCGGCGAACATCTTAGCGCCGCACGCGGGGCTTCACGCGCGGCTCGGTCGAGCGGATCTGGCTGCCCGCGCCGTGATCGGTGAAAAGCTCCAGGATTGCGGCATTGGGCAGGCGCCCGTCCAGGATCGTGACGGCGCGAACGCCTTGTTCCAGGGCGTCAAGCGCGGTTTCGGCCTTGGGGATCATTCCGCCCGAAATCGTGCCGTCCTTGATCATGCCGCGAATCTCGTCGGGGGTGATCTGGGTCAGGACCTCTCCGGCGGCGTTTTTCACGCCCGGAACATCGGTCAGCAGAAGCAGGCGGTCGGCCTTCAGCGCGCCCGCGATGGCCCCGGCGGCCGTGTCGCCGTTGACGTTGAAGGTCTCGTTGTCCGCCATTCCGGTCGCCACGGGGGCCACCACCGGGATAATACCGGCGGCGTAAAGGTCGCGCAGAACCTGCACATTCATCTCGACCGGCCGGCCGACAAAGCCCAGTTCGGGATCGTCGGCCTCGCAGACCATCAGGTCGTCGTCCTTGCCGCTGATGCCGACCGCGCGCCCGCCCTGATCGTTGATCGCCTGAACGATCCGCTTGTTCACCAGGCCCGAGAGGATCATCTCCACAACCTCGACCGTGGCCTTGTCCGTCACCCTTTTGCCGCGCACGAATTCCGACTTGATGCCCAGCTTGGTCAGCATCTCGTTGATCATCGGCCCGCCGCCATGAACCACGACCGGGTTGACGCCGACCTGTTTCATCAAAACGACGTCGCGGGCGAATTCCGCCATGGCGGCATCGTCGCCCATGGCATTGCCGCCGAACTTGACCACGACCACAGCGCCGGAAAAGCGTTGCAGGTGGGGCAGGGCCTCGGAGAGCATTTTGGCGGTGGCGAGGGCAGCTTCACGGCTCACGGTATGGGCTTTCATCATTTTCTCCGGGGTTTGGCCCCGTTTAGGGCTTTTGCAGGCCTGTGCCAAGCGGCTTGCATGACCCGCCAAGGGGCGTAGACTGCGCGTATGACCTATCAAAAAACTCTCGTCCTGACAGGGGCTTCGCGCGGAATCGGCCATGCCACCGTGAAACGGTTTTCCTCCGAGGGGTGGCGCGTGCTGACCTGTTCGCGCCAACCCTTCGATGCGCGCTGCCCCTGGCCGGGCGGCGAGGAGAATCACATCCAGATCGACCTGGCCTCGCCCGACAAGACCATCGCGGCCATCGAGGTGATCAAGTCCAAGATCGGCGGGCGGCTGGATGCCTTGGTGAACAATGCCGGGATTTCGCCGAAAGGGCCGAATGGGGCGCGGCTGTCGACGCTGACGACCGATTTGCGGACCTGGGGGCAGGTGTTTCACGTCAACTTCTTTGCCTCGATCGTGCTGGCGCGCGGGTTGATGGAGGAGTTGCAGGCCGCCAAAGGGTCGGTGGTGAACGTGACCTCGATTGCCGGGAGCCGCGTGCATCCCTTTGCCGGGGCGGCCTATGCGACGTCCAAGGCGGCGCTGGCGGCCCTGACGCGGGAAATGGCCCATGATTTCGGGCCCTTGGGGGTGCGCGTCAATGCGATTGCCCCCGGAGAGATCGAGACCTCGATCCTATCGCCGGGGACGGACAAGATCGTCGAGAAACTGCCGATGCAGCGTCTGGGACAGCCGCGGGAGGTGGCCGACGCGATCTGGTTCCTGTGTTCGGACCAGTCGAGCTATATCACCGGCTCCGAGCTTTTGGTGAACGGCGGGCAGCAGGTGTGACCAAAGGGTCCCGCCAGCGCGGGGACGATTGGACGCTTGGGGGGCAGGCCGTGCAGGATCGCCCGCCCCGCGAATCGGCCCTCAGGTCATATTCGCGATGATCGCGCGCAGGGTTTCGATCCCCAGACCCTCTTCCGACGAGGTCATGACGATCTCTGGGTAAGCGGCGGGGTGCTTTTTCAGCGTCTCTTGGACCTGGGCAAGGTTGGCGGCACGCGTCGCGCCGTTCACCTTGTCAGACTTGGTCATGACGACCTGGAAGGTGACGGCCGATTTGTTCAACAAATTCATGATCTCTTCGTCGACCTCTTTCGCGCCGTGGCGCGTGTCGATCAGCACAAAGGCGCGGCGCAGCGTCTGGCGGCCCTGCAGGAACTGCTTCAACAGCCGCTGCCACTTTTCGACGATGGCTTTCGGCGCCTCGGCATAACCATAGCCGGGCAGGTCGACGAGGTATTTTTCCTCGCCCAGTGCGAAGTAGTTGATTTCCTGCGTCCGACCCGGGGTGTTAGAGGCCCGCGCCAGGTTCTTGCGATTGGTCAAGGCGTTGATCAGGCTTGATTTCCCAACGTTCGACCGGCCTGCAAAACAGACCTCCAACCGGTCGGGCGGCGGCAGGTTCACCATCGCCGTGACGCCTTTGACGAAATCGACGGGACCGGCAAACAGCAGGCGCCCACGTTCCTTTGCAAAGGGTTCAGGCTCGGGGGCAAGGGGGAAGGTCAGGGTCATAGGAGGCTCCATGCGTCGTCGAGGGCGATCTTGCCACCCTGGAGGACCTTGGCGTAAACGCCGAAATCTTTGTGGCCAAAGGCCTGGTCAAGCGCGGTCAAGGTCTCGCCCGCGACCTCGCCGGTGGTGGGGTCGACGCAGGTGGCGCGGCAGCGGGTGATGCGTTCGGTGACGTCCAGGACGGCTTCGCCGATCTGCAGGCGGCGGCCGATCCAGTCGAATTCGGCCCAGGGGGCGGCGCCCTCAAGCCAGAGGTTGCCGCGGAAACGATGGGGAGAGAGGTCAATCCCCATCCGCTGCGACAGGTCGGCCAGCGAGGCAAGGTTCAGGATCGACACGGTCGGATAGTCGCTGTCGGTCAAGCCGCCTTCGTGGCGGACGACTTGCACAGGCTGGGCGCGGCCAGCGGGGACCAGCGGTTTCACCCAGGAGATCAAGCGGTTGGCATCTTCGGGCGCGTCGGGATTTACGGTGATCGTGCCCAGCGTCGGATGGGTCAGGCGGACGTTGTCGCCCTCCATCGCGGCTTCGATTGCCATCAGTTGCGGGGTTTTGACGCCGCGCAGGAAGTTGTTGCACGACACCCAGCCGGGGGTCAGCTTGGCGGCCTCATGGGCAATGGCCCAGCGGCGGTCGAAGGGCAAGGTGGCGCCCTCCGAAAGCACAACGGACGCGAGAAACTCGCGTCCGTGGGCTTTGATCGGGTGGCGGGTGATCAGCGCCAGCCTGTTCATTTTCTGCCCTTGGGCTTGGCCACGACCGGCGCGGGAACCGGTTTGCGGCGGAAACTCTCCAGCAAATCCGGGCGTTTGCCGTGGCTCCACATGATCAGATATTGTTGGGTGAAGGTGATCGTGTTGTTGGTGATCCAGTAGATGACCAGACCGCTGGCAAAGCTGCCGAGCATGAACATGAACACCCAGGGCATCCAGGCCATGATCGTGGCCTGGGCCGGGTCCGAGGGGGCCGGGTTCAACTTTTGCTGCAGCCACATCGAGATGCCCAGAAGGATCGGCAACACGCCGATGAACACCGTGTGCAAAAGCGTGCCGGTGACGGGTGCGTCCCAGGGCAGCAGGCCGAAGGCATTGAAAAGACTGGAGGTATCGGGTGCGGAGAGGTCGTTGATCCAGCCAAAGAAGGCGGTCTGACGCAGCTCGATTGTGACGTAGATCACCTTATACAGCGAGAAGAAGATCGGGATCTGGAAGAAGATCGGCAGGCAGCCCGCGGCCGGATTGACCTTTTTGTCGCGGTAAAGCTGCATCATGTCCTTTTGCAGCTTTTGCTTGTCCTCGCCGGCGCGCTCTTTCAAGGCCTCCATCTCGGGCTGGAGTTCCTTCATCCGCGCCATCGAGACATAGGATTTATAGGCCAGCGGCAGGACCAGCAGCTTCAGGATGAAGGTCAGGACGATGATCGCCACGCCCATGTTGCCGATCAGGTTGTGGAGTTCGTGCAGGACGAAGAAAATCGGCTTGGTCAGGAAGAAGAACCAGCCCCAGTCGATCGAATCGACGAAGCCCGGGACGGCCACGACATCGGCCTTTGCGGCGTAACCGAACAAACGCATGAACCAGGAGGGCGAATTCTCGTAGGCGACGATGGTTTCCCATTCCTTCGCGCCGGCGAAAAAGCGCATCGACGTCGTCTCGCTTGCGCCGGGGGCCACGGCGAGGACCGGCTTGCGGACCTCGATCTGGTAGATGTCGTTGCCGGGCGTGTATTTTTCCACCGCGGTGAAGGGCTTGCCCTGTTCGGGGATCAGCGTCGTCATCCAATAGTGGTCGGTGAAGCCGGTCCAGCCATCGCCCAGCGATTCGGTCGCCTTGCCCACCACGCCCTCGAAGGGCTCTAGCTTGGTCAGATCAGCGTATTTCTGTTCCGCAGTCTTGCCGTCGATCCGGCTGACCGGGCCTTCGTGGACGACATAGACGCCCTCAAGCTTGGGCAGGCCGTGGCGGGCGATGATGCCATAGGGCGCCAAGCGTGCCTCGGCCGAGCCCGCGTTTGCGACGGTGTCAGTGATGGTGAACATGAAGTTCTCATCGACCGAGATGTCGCGGGTGAAGGTCACGCCCTTGGTGTTGGACCAGGTCAGGGTGACGGGCTTGCCCGGGGCAAGCGTGTCGCCTTTCGCCAGCGTCCAGACGGTTTTCGCGTCGGGCACATCGGCGGCATCCATGCCATTGCCGGGGGCGAAGCCGAAAATCGCGTAATAGGGCGTGGCTTTGCCAACGGCCGACAGCAGCGTCACCGGGTCAGAAGCCGGATCAACGCTTTGTCGATAGGTCTTCAAAAGCAGTTCGTCGATCCGCCCGCCCAAAAGCGAGACAGAACCCGCCAGTTTCGGCGTGTCGATGGTCAGGCGCGGGGCTGCGACCACGGGCGCCTCGGTCAGGCTTTCGGCCGTGGTGGCCGTGTCGGCCACGACAGGCGCCGTCGCATCGGCCGGCAGCGCGGTCAGGGTCGGGTCTTCCTTGGGGAACCAATCGGGGAAGAGCATCGGACCCGCGATGAACCAGACAGCGATAACAATCGCCGACAGCACCGTGGCTAGGATGAGGTTCTTGTTCTGGTCTTCCATGGCACCGCCGCCTTTGGTCATATTGATCAGGCGACGTTCAACAGAAGGGCCGCAGGAAGGTCAAGCGCTTTCGCCCTTTCGGCCCCCGGTGCGGGCCAATCCGGGCAGGTTTTCCGCCGAATCGACGCCAGACCTCAGTTCGTGCGGTTGCCGATGCGCGGCGTCGTGGTTTGACGCTGGGTATAGCGGTGCATCCATTCCACCGTTTCCTCGAAGGCCATGGGGCGCGCCAGGCCATATCCCTGCACATGGTTGCAGCCCAACTGGCTGAGCATCGCGTGTTCGCCCTGGGTCTCGACCCCTTCGGCGATGGTCTCCATCTCCAGCCGTTCGGCCATGGACAGGATGGCCGACACGATCTTTTGCTGTTCGCGGTCCTCGTCGACGCGGGTGACAAAGCTGCGGTCAATCTTCAGCCGACCGACGGCAAAGCGGCGGATCGAGGTGATCGAGGCATGGCCCGTGCCGAAATCGTCCAGATCGACGCCACAACCCATCTGCGCAATTGCCGCGATGTTCGATACGATCACGTCGCTGTCGGTCTCTGCCACCACGGTTTCCAGAATCTCGATCGTCAGGCGTTCCGGTTGCAGATCGAACCGATCCAGCTCCCAGCGGAGTTTCGACGCCAGCCCCGGCGCCCGCAGCTCTGCCTTGGAGAAATTCACCGCCACGGTCGGCACATGGAACCCGGCCTTGTCCCATTGCGACAGCGCCGACAGGGCGTTGAACACCATGACCTCACACAGCCGCGACGACAGACCGCAATCGTCGATCAAGGGCAGGAATTCCGCCGGAGGGATCAGCCCGCGCGTCGGATGATGCCAGCGCGCCAGCGATTCGAAGCCCGAAACCGCGCCGGTGTCGGTCGAGATCTGCGGTTGGAAATGGGCGCGGATCTGGCCTTCGTCCAGGGCCTGTTCCAGCTCTTCGCGCATCGCGTCGCGGTCGGCGCGGGTGCGCGACATATCGGGCGCATAGGCGCGGATCGCCCCGGGCCCGTTGCGCGTCGCGTCATCGGCCGCGATCTGGGCCGCATCCAAAAGCGCGGCGCCATTGGCGACAGGCGCCCGCTCGGCCAAGCAAAATCCAACGGAAACCGTGACATAGACCCGCGCGCCGTTCAGGCTGATGGGCGAGGTCAGCGCCGATTGCAGCCGCGCCGCCATCTGCACCGCGGTTTCCAGGTCCAGCCGCCGCACCGGCCCCAGGGCCACGGCGAACCCGCCCCCCTCCAGCCGCGCCACCACATCCCCCGTCCGCAGGGCCGAGCACAGCCTTTCGGCGCAGCGCGTCAGAACCTCGGTCTGGGCGATGCGGCCATAGCGGTCCACCACCTCTTCCATATCGTCGAACTGCACGACCAGACAGCCGGTCGTCAGCCCGGTGATCGGCGTATCCCGCAGGATTTTGTCCATCAGGCCAATGATTTGCGGCCGCAGCGCCAGACCGTTCAGCGTGTCGGGCAAGGTCATCTGCCCCACCTGCACCTGACGGAAGGCCCCGGCCAGCGCCGCCACCAAAGGCGCGCCCAAAGCCACCAGCATCAGGGCCCGTTCACCCCCCATCCAGAAGGCGCCAAGCGTCACGGCGGGGACAAAGACCATGATTTCCGGCCGCCGAAGGATCACGGAAACCGCGGAAAGGCGCAAAAGCCCCCAATTCGCGGCACGGCGGCCAAACCCAAAACTCATCATCATCCCCAGTGCGTAACGGAACATGTCACGAACAATCTAGGGACGAAGAGTAAATAGACTCCTAAGTCTCACCCCTTAGAAGCGGCGGCTGATCCGCCTCCGGGGCCACCCCCCGCATCAGCCCCAGGAAGTCGAAAATCCCCGGGTCGGCCAGATGCGAGGGCCGCACGTTCATCAGCGACCGGAACATGACCTGCCGCCGCCCGGGGGTCCGCACCTCCCAGTCGTCCAGCAGTTTCTTGACCTGCGCGCGCTGCAGACCCTCTTGGCTGCCGCACAGGTCGCAGGGGATGATCGGGTAATTCATCGCCCGCGCAAACTTGTCGCAATCGGCCTCGGGCACGAAAGCCAAGGGGCGATAAAGGAACAAATCTCCCTCTTCGTTCAACAGCTTGGGTGGCATCGTGGCCAGCCGTCCGCCGTGAAAGAGGTTCATGAAAAACGTCTCAAGGATGTCATCGCGGTGATGGCCCAGCACGATGGCCGAACAGCCCTCTTCGCGCGCCACACGGTAAAGCGCGCCGCGCCGCAGACGCGAACACAGGGAACACATCGTCCCGCCCGGCTTGATCTTCGAGGTCACGACCGAATAGGTGTCCTGATATTCGATGCGATGTTCCACCCCCATCCGGGTCAGGAATTCGGGCAAAACCGTCGCGGGAAAGCCCGGCTGGCCCTGATCCAGATTGCAGGCCAGCAGGTCCACCGGCAACAATCCCCGCCATTTCAGCTCTGTCAGCACGGCCAGCAGGGTATAGCTGTCCTTGCCGCCCGACAGGCAAATCAGCCAGCGGGCGCCCTTTTCGATCATCCCATAGGTGTCGATGGCAGAGCGCACCTCGCGCACCAGCCGCTTGCGCAGCTTCTTGAACTCGGTCGTCTGCGGCGCGCCCTGAAACAGCGGGTGGATTTCGCCGATATCGTCGTCAAACTCGTCGCGCATGGGGGGATTCCGCCTGATTTGACCCGCCCTATGACAGAAATCCGCCCCTTTGGCCAGAAGCGCAATCCGATTGGGCCCGTCGCCCGTATACAGGAAAAGGAGATCACCATGGGTCGCAAAACCACGCTTAGCCTTAGCCTTGCCACCGTCCTCTCCGCCTCTCTGGCGGTCCTGTCCTCCTGCTCCAGCCATCCGGGCGCCAGCGATCCGCCGCTCTCGACCCGCCAATTCCGGCTGGAAGAGTTCTTCGACGGAGCCCTGGTCGCCCGCGGCCAGTTTCAGGACCGCTTTGGCACCGTGCGGCGCCAGTTCGAGGTCAAGATCATGGGCGTCTGGGATGGCAAGACCCTGACCCTGACCGAAGATTTCGTCTATGAGGACGGGTCCACCGAACAGCGCATCTGGACGCTGAACAAGACCGGCGAGACGACCTGGGAGGGCACGGCGCCGGGCGTCATCGGGATTGCCAAGGGCGAAATCCTCGGCGACCGTTTCAACTGGAAATACACCATCGACTTGCCGGTCCCCTCGGCCGAGGGTCCGGCCAAGACGACCCGCGTCAGCTTTGACGACTGGATCTGGCTGCAGTCGGACACCCGCGCCTTCAACCGGGCCTATATGATGAAATGGGGCGTCACTTTGGGCGACGTCAGCATCACTTTCGAGAAGCTTTGACGTCGTGATCCGGGTCCGCCCCCGGAACCGGATCATAACCATGCCCGCCCCAGGGGTGGCAGCGACACAGGCGATGGGCGGTCAGATAGCCGCCCCTCAGCGCGCCGTGCCGTTCAAGCGCCTCCAGCCCATAGACAGAACAGGTGGGCTGGAACCGACAGCCATGGCCGACATAGGGCGACAACACCAAACGATAAGCGCGGATCGGCAAGGACAGGACCCAAGCGCCGACGGAAAACTTGGCGGGGTTCATTTGTGAACCCGTGCGACCGCCTCGCGCAGATCGGCTTGCAACAGCGCCCAGTCGCGCACGACCGTCGCGCCCGGCTTGGCGACCAGCACATAATCCCAACCGGCCCGCGCCAGGGGCCGCAGCACCTCATGCGCCAGGGCCCGCATCCGCCGCTTGGCCCGGTTGCGGAAGACCGCGTTGCCGATCTTCTTGGAGGCGGTAAAGCCAAAGCGGGGTCCCAGATCATCGCCCCGCGCGCGGCCCTGCAGCAGGAAGCCACCCGTCCCCGCCTTGCGCCCCTGGGCGGCCAACAGGTAATCGGCCCGCAGGCGGATCGTTGGCACCGTCCCTGTGGTCGGCAAAGCCGTGTCCACACATGACAAAACCGCCGCAGGCATCTTGGACGTCAGGGGAACCCCAGTGTCCAATTGCCTCGGCGGTGTCATCTGAACCTCCGTCATCCGACCAGACCGGCCGGAAGCGATCAGGCCGACAGCTTCTTGCGGCCGCGAGCGCGACGCGCGTTCAGCACCAGACGGCCGCCCTTGGTGGCCATGCGAGCGCGGAACCCGTGACGACGGGCGCGAACGAGGTTCGACGGTTGAAAAGTGCGCTTCATCGCGATCTCCAGCAGGCTTGGGTGGCGCACCGAAGGATTCGGACACGCTGCAACATGAGGCCCGGTCATTACGAGGCCCCAAGCTCCAAGTCAACGCATCAGAGGCGGAAAAGGCAGGATTTTCTTCCAAGCCCCTTTCCTCGCCGTCTTTCCCCTGCCACCTTGCCGGCCATGGGTGACACTTTCAAGAAACGACTGCCGCTGATCGCGCTTTTGGCCCTGGCCCTGGCCGGTTTTGCCTTCCACGAGGCGCTGAGCCTTGATGCCCTCGCCCGCCACCGGGCCACGCTCTTGGCCTGGCGCGATGCGGCCCCTTGGGCGCTGGCCGCCGGGTTCGTCGCGCTTTACATCGGTGTCGTGGCGGCCTCGATCCCCGGCGCCACGGTGCTTTCCCTGACCGGAGGCTTTCTGTTCGGCCTCTTTCCCGGCCTGATCCTGAACATGGCGGGCGCGAGCCTCGGCGCGCTGGCGCTTTTCCTGGCCGCAAGGTTGGGCCTGGCCGAGGATGTCGCCCGCACCATCCGCGCAAAGGGGGGCGCGGCGGAACGGCTTTACGACCGCCTGCACCAACACGAGATCGCCGCCCTTTTTGCCATGCGCTTCCTGCCCGCCGTGCCGTTTTTCGTGGCCAACCTGCTGGCGGCGGCGGCGGGCGTCAGGCTTTGGGCCTTTGTCGTCACCACGGTCCTTGGCATCCTGCCCGGGTCCATCGTCATCACCCAGATCGGCGCCGGGCTTGGGACGATCTTTGACGCGGGGCAGGAACCGGACCTGTCGCTTTTGGCCTCGCCTGCCATCTGGGGGCCGCTGCTGGGGCTTGCGGTGCTGGCATCCCTGCCGGTCATTTTTGGAAAGAAATCATGAAAACCGATCTTTGCATCCTGGGCGCGGGTTCGGCGGGGCTGTCGCTGGCGGCGGGGGCGGCGCAGATGGGGGCGCGGGTCGTCCTGCTGGAACCCGGCGAGATGGGGGGCGATTGCCTGAACACCGGTTGCGTGCCCTCCAAGGCGCTGATCCATGCCGCCGCCGCGGCCCAGGCGCAGCGCAAGGGCGGGCCGGGGGTGGCGGGGGTCACACCACAGGTCGATTTCGCCGCAGTCATGGCGCATGTGCGGGCCTCTGTTGCCACCATCGCCCCGCATGACAGCCAGGAGCGCTTTGAAAGCCTCGGCGTCACGGTGATCCGCGCCGCTGGCCGCTTTACCGGCCCCGATACGGTTCAGGCCGGGGAACAGACCATTCAGGCCCGCCGCTTTGCCATCGCCACCGGGGCGCGGCCCCTGGTCCCCGACTTGCCGGGGCTGGACCAAGCCCTGACCTCGGAAACAATCTGGAGCCTCAGCGAACTCCCCACCCATCTGGTGATCTGGGGCGCCGGCGCCATGGCTTGCGAGCTGGCCCAGGCCTTCCGCCGGCTGGGGTCAGAGGTGACAATGATCAACCGCTCTGCCCCCCTGCGCAACGAGGACCCCGAGGCGGCCGCCCTTTTGACCAGCCTTCTGCAGGAGGAGGGCATCCGGATCGTCAAGGCGCAGCCCACCCATGCTGGCCCGGGCGCGCTTTATTGGCCGGGCGGCGCGGCCGAGGGCAGCCACCTGCTGCTGGCGCTCGGCCGCAAGCCCAACCTGGACTTTGACCCTCAGGCGGCAGGCGTGGCGGTCACGGCGCAGGGCGTCACCACGGACGACCGGCTTCGCACCACCAACCGCCGCATCTTTGCCATGGGGGATGTCGCGGGGCGCGGTCAGTTCACTCATCTGGCGGGCTATCATGCTGGGGTGGTCCTGCGCCAAGCCGTCCTGGGCCTGCCCGCCAAGGCACGGGCGCCGATCCCCCGCGCCATCTGGACCGAGCCTGAATTGGCTCAGGTCGGTGACTTGGGCGAACCCGGTGATCAGATCCTGCGCTTTGACCTTGGGCAGACCGACCGTGGCGTCACCGATCAGGCGCAGGGATTTGCCAAACTGGTGCTGCGCCGCGGCCGCCTGGCTGGCGTCACCCTCGCAGGCCCCGGCGCCGGAGAGCAGATCGGCTTCTGGACCCTGGCCCTTGCCACCCGCACCCGGCTTTCGACCCTGGCGGGGGTCGTCCTGCCCTATCCATCCCTGTCCGAATCCGGCAAACGGGCCTTGGGCACATATTTTTCGCCCCGCCTCTTTGATAACGGCCTCGTGAAGCTTATCGTCAGGACGGTGCAACGGCTTGTGCCGTGAAAGAGGGCCAAATTGCAAAGGGGACGGTTTCTGCAGACCCTGTCGGGGCGTTTCCTGCTTCTGACACTCGCCTTCGTCATGCTGACCGAGGTGCTGATCTTTGTCCCCTCGGTCGCCCGCTTTCGCCTGGACTACCTGGATGCGCGACTGAAACAGGCGCAAATCGCCTCGCTGGCGCAACTGGCCGCGCCGGATATGGTCTCGCCGGAACTTGAAGCCGAACTGCTGAAAAATGCCGAGGTCTATAACGTCGTCCTGCGCCGCGATCAGGTGCGGCAATTGGTGCTGTCCTCGCCCATCCCCTCGCCCATCGCGGCCACCTATGACCTGCGCGAGGCGGACACCTGGGCGCTGATCCATGACGCCTTTGCGGCCCTGTTGAACCCCAAGGACGAGGTCATCCGCGTCATCGGCGCCCCGGTGCAGGAGGGCGGCATCCTGATCGAGGTCACGATGCAGACCGCGCCGATGCGTCAGGCCATGGTGGATTACGGCGCGCGGATCCTGGTGATCTCGGCGCTGATCGCGGCGGTGACGGCGATGCTGCTGTTCATCGCGACGCAAAGGCTGATCGTCGTCCCCATCCGCCGCGTCGTGCGCCACATGCAGGCCTATGCGGCCGCACCCGAGGACGCCCGGTCGATCATCGCCCCCACGGCGCGGGTTGTCGAACTGCTGGTCGCCGAAGAGGCTTTGCAGACCATGCAGACTCAGATGACCCAGGCCCTGCGCCAGCGCGAGCGTCTGGCGCAGCTGGGCTCTGCGGTGGCCAAGATCGCCCATGACCTGCGCAACATCCTGACCACGGCGCAGCTTTTTGCCGACCGGATCGAGGGCTCCGCCGACCCCACTGTGGCCCGCGCCGCGCCCAAGCTGGTGAATTCGATCACCCGGGCGGTCAACCTGTGCGAATCAACCCTCGCCTTTGGTCGCGCCGAAGAGGCCGCCCCCCGCCTGACCCGATTCGCGCTGCGGGCTCTGCTGGAAGACGTGGTGGAGGGCGAGGGTCTGGGGACCAATGTCAGCACCGTGATCGACGCCCCCCCGGTCCTGACGCTGCGCGCCGATGTCGAACAGCTGCACCGCGTCATCAGCAATCTGGTGCGCAATGCCCGCCAGGCGATCGAGGCCACGGGCGGCGAAGGCACGATCGAACTGGCCGGCGGCGAGAGCGATACCGCCTGGTGGATTCGCATCGGCGACACGGGTCCCGGCCTTCCCCCCAAGGCGCGCGAGCATCTGTTTGCGGCCTTTACCGGCTCGGTTCGGGCGGGGGGGACGGGGCTGGGGCTGGCGATCTCGGCCGAACTGGTGCGCGGCCACGGCGGCGCGCTAGAGCTTTTGCGGTCCGATGCCGAGGGGACGGTTTTCGTGATCCGCCTGCCTAAGGATGCCGGCCCCGATTTCGCGGGGGATGAAGAAACCCGCTAGGTCGATGCGTTTTCCCCCTTGCGCCCATCCGCGCCAGGCCCTAAATCCCACCGCACAGTGGATCCGTAGCTCAGTTGGATAGAGCATTAGACTACGAATCTAAGGGTCGGGCGTTCGAATCGCTCCGGGTCCACCACTACCAAAGGGCTGGTCGAAAGACCGGCCCTTTCGTTTTGCATCGCGTCCGGGCGCGGTCGCAGATTAACCTGCGGTTGAGTGTTTTCGTTGCAAGATGCCCGCGCGCCGACTAGCCTTGGCGACGGAATTTCACATGTGCGCCCCGTTTCAAATGTTCACCGGCCAAATCAAAGACGCTTTCCTGATTGACGCCCAGTCCGGGCCCGATGCCTTGCGCTGGAAAAAGCGCAAGGTCCTGAATGCCCTAAGGGAAACCTTCGGCATGGAGGTGGCCTTCATCTCGCGATTCGAGGCCGGGGATCGGGTTTTTGACGAGGTCGAAAGCAGCTTTGACTTCGATCCCCCCGGGGTTGCACGCGGGGCAAGGGGGCCGGCGCAGGGCAGCTATTGCCTCCGCGTCCTGGAGGGCGAGGTGCCCGCCCTGATCCATGACGCCCGCACGGTCGCTTCGGTGCAAGACATCGCCGCCACAAGGGACTGGCCCATCGGCGCCCATGTCTCGGTCCCGATCCGCCTGTCGAACGGGCGCTGTTTCGGGATGCTTTGCGCCTTTGGCCGCAAGCCTGACCTGACGCTGTCGCTGCGCGATCAGGCCATGTTCGAACTCTGCGCCGCCCTTCTGGCCCGCGATATCGAAACCTCGGCCCAGGCCGAGGATGCCGACCGCGACCCGCCGCTTCAGGCCGCCATTGCCGCGGGGGATTTCGCCTTTGCCCTGCAGCCGATCTTTGACATGGCCCGCGACGCCCCCATCGGCTACGAACTGTTCACCCGCTTTGCCCCCGAATTCGGCCCGACCGAAGAGGTCTTTCGCCGCGCCAAATACCTGGATCTGATCCTTCCCCTGGAGGAGGTGATCCTTCAGCGCGCCCCCGAGGTTCTGGCCCTGATCCCGCCGCATGCCTTTCTGTCGCTGAACCTGTCGGTCTCAACCTTCGAGGATTTCGACCCCGCGCCGCTTTTGGCCCAGGTGGGGCCCGGCCGCCTGGTGCTGGAACTGACCGAACACGAGCGTGTGGCCGATTACGCCAGCCTGGCCGCCCGGGTCGCGCGGGCCCAGGCCAGCGCGGTCCGGCTGGCCATCGACGATGTGGGGGCGGGCTATGCCTCGTTCCGCCATGTCATGCAGCTGCGCCCGGATATCGTGAAGATCGACCGCGCGCTGATCTCGGGGATCGAGGGCTCGGCGGCGCAGGGCAGTTTTGTCGCGGCGCTGGCCGATTACGCCCGCGCCACCGGGACGCAAGTCATTGCCGAAGGGATCGAGCGGATCGAAGAGCGCGACTGGCTTTTGGCCCATGGCATCACCTGGGGGCAGGGATATTTGCTGGGCCGCCCGCAAATGGTGCGGCCGGGGCTGGTCTTGGCCTAGGTGCGGGCCTATCTTTGACGCATGACCCGGTGGATGCGCCTTGTTGCGGCCCTGCTGATCGGCGTTCTGGCCTTTGCGCCGGTTCTGGCCGCTGCAGCCCATTGCGCCAAGATGACCGCCCCATTGCACCACGCCATGACCCATACGGGGGAACATCAGGCTGGGGCGTTTCAAACCGGGGCGCCGCAGGATGCCGGCCATGCCCTGCATCAGGCCTGCAAGATCCATTGCCAGATGGCCGCCGTGATCTGGCCCGCCGCGCCCGTGCCCGCCCGTGCGGTCACGACCTGGCCCCGGCCCGCGCTGGCCCTTGCCGCCTCGCGCATCACCAAACCGGAATCTCCGCCCCCCAAGGCCTGACGGAACCCCGTCCCGTCACCCTTTACAGGAGGCCATGATGCCCCAACTGACCCGCCGCGGCTTTATCGCCAGCGCCGCTTGCCTTGCCCTTTCTCCCCGTCCCGGCCTGGCCGCCACCCACAGCCTGACCGCCACGACCCGCGTCCTGGACATCAACGGCCGCGCGGCCACTGTCCTTGGCCTGGTCGATGCCCAGGGCCGCCCCGGCCTGACGCTTGACCCCGGCGCGCGGTTTGCCGTCGACCTGACCAATGCGCTGGACATGGAAACCCTGATCCACTGGCATGGCCAGATCCCGCCCAATGCGCAGGACGGCGTTCCCGGGATGCCCGCGCCCCTGCTGCGCCCCGGCGAGACGCGGTCCTATGACTTTGCCGCCCGCCCGGGCACGCATTGGATGCACGCCCATATCCCCGCGCAAGAGGTGGGCCTTCTGGCCGCCCCCCTGATCGTCCGCGAGGCCACCGACCGGCAAGAGGTCACGCTTTTCCTGCATGATTTCTCGTTCACCCCGGCCGAAGAGGTCCTGGCCACGATCACCGGCGGCATGGCCATGGCGGGACATGACATGGGCGCGATGGATATGGAGGGGATGGGTCACGACATGTCCAAGATGGGCGGCATGGCCATGGACCTGAACGATTTCGACTTTGACGCCTATCTGGCCAATGACCGCACCCTGGATGACCCGCAGGTCGTGACCGTCGATCCCGATGCCGAGGTCCTTTTGCGCATCGTCAACGCGGGCTCGGCCACGGTCTTCTGGATCGACACCGGGGCGCTGACGGCGACGGTTTTGGCGGTGGATGGCGAAAAGGTCCAACCGCTGACCGGCACCCGCTTTGGCCTGGCGATGGGGCAGCGGCTGGACCTGGGGCTGAACATCCCACGCGGCGCCCATCCGATCCTGGCGCTGCGTGAAGGCGCAGTCGAGCGGACCGGGATCATCCTGGCCACGCCGGGGGCCAAGGTGGCCAAGGTCGCCCCGACCGGAGACCTGACGCCAGGCTGGAGCGACCTGACCCAGGAAAGCGCGCTGCGTGCCCTGGTGCCCCTGACGCCCCGCCCTGCCACCCAGACGCCGATGGTCATGCTGGGCGGGCAGATGATGCCCTATCGCTGGACGCTGGATGGCGCGGTCTGGGGCGACCACAAGCCCTTGCGGGCGACCTCGGGTCAGCGGGTCGAGGTCATGTTCCACAACATGTCGATGATGTCCCACCCGATGCATCTGCATGGCCACAAGTTCCAAGTGGTCGACACTGGCGCAGGCCGCTTTGCCGGTGCGCTGCGCGACACGGTGCTTGTGCCGCCCATGGGCATGGTGACGGTGGCGCTGGACGCCGGCGAGGCCGCGTCCTGGATGCTGCATTGTCACCACATGGCGCATCTGGCCACGGGCATGATGACCGAGTTCATCGTGAGCTAGACCTTGATCCGCAGCGCCCGCAGCGCGTTCAGGATCACGGCGACGTCGATGGCCTCTTGCGCAAGTGCGCCCTGCACGGGCGACAAGAGGCCAAAGGCTGCTGCGACCTGGCCCAGCAGGGACAGGCCGATCCCCGCCGCCACGCTTTGCAGCGCAATCGCCCGAGCGCGGCGCGCGACGGTCAGCCCGCCTGCCAGCGGCTCCAGCCGGTCCACCAGCAGAACGACATCCGCCGCCTCTGCCGAGGCCGCAGCGCCCCGCGCCCCCATGGCCACGCCCACATCGGCGGCGGCCAGCGCCGGGGCGTCGTTGACCCCGTCGCCCACCATCATCACCGGCCCGCGCGCCCGTTCCTCCGCCACCAGCGCCAGCTTGCCCGCGGGCGTCAGGTCGGCATGGACCGCGGTCAGCCCCAGCCCCTCGGTCAGCCGCGCAGCCACCGCCGCCCGGTCGCCCGTCGCCAGCACGATGCGGGCGATGCCGCCCTCGCGCAGGTGGCGCAGCAGCGGCCCCACCCCCTTGCGCAGCGGATCGGCCATCACCAGCCGCCCCGCCGTCTTGCCCCCCACCGCAACCGAGACCGTGACCGCGCCGGGCTCCACCCCCGCAAGCGCCAGTTGCCGCCCGGTGCGCGCGGCCACAAACGCCTCGCCGCCGACCAGCACGTCCTGACCGTCCACCCGGCCCGCGACACCTTCGCCCGCGAATTCCTGCACCTGTTCGGGCAGGGGCAGCACCAGGCCGCGCGCCCGGGCCTCGGCCACGATGGCCTGCGCCATCGGATGCGTCGAGGCCTGATCCAGCGCCGCCGCCACCCGCAAGACCCCCGCAGCATCGCCACCGTCCAGCACGTGAATGGCGGTGATCTGCGGCCGCCCCTCGGTCAGGGTGCCGGTCTTGTCCAGGATCAGCGTGTGGATGCGGGCCATGGCCTCCAGTGCGGCGGCGCCCTTGATCAGCACGCCCAGTTGCGCCGCCCGGCTAAGCCCCGCAACCAAAGCCACCGGCACGGCCAGGATCAGCGGGCAGGGCGTCGCCACCACCAGCACCGCAACAGCCCGCACCGGATCGCCCGTCAGCCCCCAGGCCGCGCCCGCAATCGCAAGGCTAAGGCCCAGGAACCCCAGAGACCAGCGGTCGGCCAGCCGCGCCATCGGCGCCTTGGCCGCCCCGGCTGCCTGCACCATCCGCAGGATGCCGGCATAGGTGCTGTCCGCCGCCGCCCGCGTGGCGGTCAGGTCAAAGGCCTCTCCGGCATTGGTCACGCCGCTCATCGTGGCCTGACCTTGGGACAGACGGCGGGGCAGGGGCTCTCCGGTCAGGGCAGAGGTGTCCAGCATGGCCATCGGGCTGGCCAGGGTGCCATCGACCGGCACCGTGGCGCCTTGGGCGATCAACAAAAGGTCGCCGGGGCGGATCGCGTCCAGCGGAATATCCTCCAGCGCGCCGTCCTTGTGGCGGGTGGCGGTGCGGGGGACGCGGGTCAGCAGGGCTTCCATCTCGGCCCGGGCGCGCGCGCTGGCGAAGGATTCAAGGAAGGTGCCGCCGGAATACATGACCGCCACGACCGAGGCCGCCAAGGGCTCGCCAAAGGCCAGGGCCGCCGACATCGACAGGGCGGCGAGGATATCAAGCCCCACCTCTCCGCGCGCCAGGCTGCGCAGGATTTCGACCACCAGGGCGGCCAGGACGGGCAGGGTGGCGGCTTGCCAGGCCAGAGGGGCCGCGGGCTGGCCCCAAAGCGCCAGCCCCGCCAGCAATCCGGCGAGGGCGATCAACAGCAGGGCGGTTTTCAATTGGTCGGCAGGATTGCGCGGCAAAGGTGGCTCCGGGTCAGGTCGGTCCAGCTTGGCACGGAAATGCAACGGCGAGGTTGATGAATATCAACCTCGCCGCAAGAGTAGGGCGGGTTTCAACCCGCCGCGGGGTCTCAGGCCTTGCGGCGACGCAGGGCCGCGATCCCGGCGATACCAGCCAACAGCAGCGGCGCCGAAGCGGGCACCGGCACGGTCGGGACGGTGCCGCCAAGCTCTGCCTCGGTCAGGGCGCCGTTATAGACCTTCACGTAGTCCAAAGCACCGGCCGAAGCCTCGCCCTGCCTGGTCACGAAGTCGTCTTCGACCATGACGAAAGTGCTAAGCGCCCCGGGAAGGCCCGTGCCGCCCGCCGGAGCAAAGCTCCACTGCAAGGCGCCGTTCACATAGCCCTTGGCGGTGGTGCCGTCATAGGTCAGCGCGGCCACGAAATCCGTCGCGGCCAGGATGGTGATCGGGCTGACGAAAGCGACGTTGTAGTAGTTCAGCGTGCCGCCCAGGTTATAGAACCCGTTGTCGCTGCCCAGACCCGACAGGTCGATCAGCTTGCGATAGCCGTTGGTCTCGCCGATCTGGCCTTTGAAGACGATGGACCAGGCGGTCAGGGTCGACCCAAGGGAAACGGTCAGGCCCTGGTTCTTGGCAAAGCTATACAGACCCGAACCCACGGTGCCGGAGCCAGTGGCCGTGGCCGTCCCGGCGTTGGTCAGGCCGGAGGCGAAGGTGAATTCGTCGGTCAGCGTGGCGGCCGAGACCGGCAGGGCCAGGGTCGCAAGCAGGGCAGTCAAAGAAAGAAGGCGCATGGAGGTTCCTTTACTCGAATTAAGACGAAGGCAAATTAACCTTTAGGTATCATGGATCGTGCAGTCGCAGCGTGAAATTCTCATGAACCTTTTCATCGGCTTGCAATTGTTTCCATATTGGAACCGGTGGATTTGGCCAAAGGAAAGGGCGGCGACCCTGCGGCCCCGCCCCTTTCCCAACCGGGCCCCGTCGCGGCTTAGCGCTCCTCGATCAGGATCTCCCGCTTGCCCACATGGTTCGCTGCCGTGACCACGCTGTTTTCCTCCATCTGCTCGACCAGCCTTGCGGCCTTCTGATACCCAATCGCCAGTTTGCGCTGGATATAGCTCGTCGAGCACTTCCGGTCGCGCGCCACAATCGCCACGGCCTGATCGTAAAGGCTGTCGTCCGATCCATCGGCGCCCAGACCCAGCAGCGTGTCGATCTCGGCGGCCTCGGCGTCCTCGGGGCCCTCGACCACGCCGGACATATATTGCGGCGGGCCATAGCTCTTCAGATGGGCGACGATCTCTTCGACCTCTTCATCGCTGACAAAGGGCCCATGGATGCGCGTGATCCGCGCGCCACCGGCCATATACAGCATGTCGCCCTGACCCAGCAGCTGTTCGGCCCCCTGTTCGCCCAGGATCGTGCGGCTGTCGATCTTTGACGTGACCTGAAACGAGATCCGGGTGGGGAAGTTCGCCTTGATCGTGCCGGTGATCACATCGACCGAAGGCCGCTGCGTCGCCATGATCAGGTGGATGCCAGAGGCCCGCGCCATCTGCGCCAGGCGCTGGATGCAGGCCTCGATTTCCTTGCCTGCCACCATCATCAGGTCGGCCATTTCGTCGACGACGACCACGATATAGGGGATGGCGACCGGGGCGAATTCGTCGGTTTCAAACACGGGCTCGCCGGTGTTTTCGTCGAACCCGGTCTGGATCGTGCGCTTGAACATCTCGCCCTTGGACAGCGCCTCGCGGACGCGGCCGTTATAGCCTTCGATGTTGCGGACGCCCATCTTGGACATCTTGCGGTAACGGTCCTCCATTTCACTGACGACCCATTTCAGCGCGACGACGGCCTTTTTCGGGTCGGTCACAACGGGGGAAAGCAGATGCGGGATGCCGTCATAGACCGACAGTTCCAGCATCTTGGGGTCGATCATGATCAGGCGACATTCTTCCGGCGTCAGCTTATACAGCAGGCTGAGGATCATCGTGTTGATCGCCACTGACTTGCCCGAACCCGTGGTCCCGGCAATCAGAAGGTGGGGCATCTTGGCCAGGTTCGCTATCACCGGCTCGCCGCCGATGTCCTTGCCCAGGGCCAAAGGCAGACGCAACGAGCTGTCGCCAAACTCTCGCGCCGACAGGATTTCCCGCAGCACGACCTTTTCACGGGTCGCATTGGGCAGTTCGATGCCGATGACGGTGCGGCCCGGAACGGTGGAAACCCGGGCGGACAGGGCGCTCATGCTGCGGGCGATGTCATCCGACAGGCCGATGACGCGGCTGGCCTTCAGGCCCGGCGCCGGCTCCAGCTCATACATCGTCACGACGGGGCCGGGGCGGACCGAGGTGATCTCGCCGCGCACGCCGTAGTCATCCAGCACGTTTTCCAACATGCGGGCGTTTTCTTCCAGCGCCTCGGTGGACAGCTGGTTGCGCGTGACGGTCGAGGCCGAGGTCAAAAGCGACAGGGGCGGCAGTTCATAGGTCGAGACCTGGTCTTCAAAGCGCAGCCGGGGTTGCTCTTCGGCGATGGCCTGGCGCGAGGGCGCGGGCTTTTTTGTCACGGCCTGCACCAAAGGCGCGGCAGGGCGGGTGGCCACCAGCGGCGGACGTTTTACGGGGGCCACCGGGGTCGGGTCGTAATCCGGCTCCCAATCGGCCGAGACCTCGTCGGGCCAATCGGCGCCGATGGGGGCGTCAAGATCGCCCGCCTCGGCGGCGGTCAGGTCGTGACCCGTGAAACCCGTGGCCGCGAAACCAGTGGCCGCATGGTCTTGGGCCGCCATATCCGGCGCCCCGAAGTCCTCGGACTCATAGGCGGCCATCCCGTAATCGTCATCCGTGCCGGTGTCTTGGCTGATGGAAACGCTGTCCTCGGCGTCCGTGGCCCAGTCGGCAGAGCGCGGTTGGGCGCCCGGCGCGGCGGTCCAGTCGGCAGGCTGCGCGGTCATCTGGCCCGCCTCCGCGCGCGGCTTGGTCAGGGGCGGTTCGGCCATGCGGCGCGGGGCCTCGGCGACCGGCGCGGGGCGCGAGGCCACCAGCCCGGCCGCAGCCGCCACGGCGGTCTTGATCACCAGCGGTTGCGGGCTGCGGGGCAGGGGGGGCTTGGCTGTGGGCCGGGTCATCCCCGGTTCACGCCGCGCCGCGATGGCGGCCGAGATCGGCGACATGTCGGACAGGGCCACGGGCTCGGCCGTCCGCGCCCGGATCACGGACGAAATCCGCGCCTTGATCCGGTCCTCCGAGGGCGCCTCAAGATCGGCCGACAAGGGCGGCTCGATCAACTCGGGCTCGGGTTCGGGCGCGCGGCGGATGATCTGCGGCAGGCGCGACAGCAGCGACCGCGGCTCTTCGTCGTCAACCACAGGGGCCACGGCGCGGGGCTCTGCGCGCAGGGCACCGGGCTTGGCGCCCAGCTTTTCCGGTCGCGAATAGGCGGTCGCCTCGTCGTCCTCTTCGGCATGGGTCATGCGGGCGGTGCCCACCGCCTGCGCCTTGGCCGCCTGCCGGGCTGCCAGCCGCTCGGACCGTTCCGCCTCGGCGCGCGAGGCCGCTTCGGCGCGGCGCTCGGCCATCCGCGCGCCCAAGGTCGAGGCCGCAGCGACCGACCCCACCGCCCCCTTGCCCAAAAGCTGCATCAGGCTGTGATAGCCAAAGATCAGCCCCAGGCCCAGGAAGCCGCCAATCCGCGCCAGTTCCCGCAGCGAAAACCCGGTGACAAACAGGAACATCGCGACGAAGGCCAGGGCCGAGATCAGCGACAGGACCTTGACCGCAAAGACCGTGGTCCCCGGGATGATGGTCAGAAGGCTGAGGGCGATCGTGTCGCCGAAGAGCCCGCCCAGGCCAAAGGCATGCGGCCAGTCCGCATCCGGCACCAGGGTCGCGGCATAGATCGACCCCAAGGCCACCGCCAGCACGGCAAAGACCACGCGGCTGACCGCCCGGTCGGCGCCGACATGGGCCGCAAAGCGCACACCCCAGGCGCAGAGCACCGCCGGAATCCCCCAGGCGCCGAGGCCCCCCACCGTCATCAAGGTCGAGGCCATGGCCGCGCCCAGCCGCCCCAACGCATTGTTCACCGGCTCGTCCGAAGACACCATCCAACCGGGGTCCGAGGGCGAATAGGACAACAGCATCAGCGCAAAGGCAAAGCTGACCGCGATCAGCGCCAGGCCGAAAAGCTCTCGCCCCCGGCGTTCCAGCATGGCTTGGACGCGTTGGTCAAGGAGCGGGTCGCGCTGTCGGGACTGATAGGACGCCATTTGAACCTCAACCGTAAAGGCAGTCGCGAAGGGCAATCAACCCGCGCTGCGTCTCGTCTTTGGGGCCGACAAGCGCGGCCCGGATGTAAGTCTTGCCCGGATTGAAGCCATTGGCCTCGCGGGACAAATAAGCGCCGGGCAGCACGCGCACCCCGGTTTGCTGCCAAAGCCGCAGGGTGGCTTCCTCGCCATCGCCGTTCAAAGAATCGGGGACGGGCAGCCACAGAAAGAACCCGCCCTCGGGCAGTTGAAAACCCTGAACGCCCGCGAAAACCTGCGCGGCGACGTCGAACTTCTGATGATACAGCGCGCGCGAGGCCGTCACATGGGCCTCATCACTCCAGGCCGCGGCCGAGACCGCCTGAATGGGCATCGGCAAGGGCGCGCCTGCGAAACTCCGCAGCTTGCGGATCGCCGCGATGCCCTTGGCGCCACCGGCCACAAAGCCCGACCGCAGCCCCGGCAGGTTCGACCGTTTCGACAGCGAATGAAAGGCAAAGACCCGCTCGGGATCGGCGCCGATGTCGCGGGCGACCTCCAGTATCCCCGGAGGCGGCGCGGTCCGCCAAACCTCGGCGTAACATTCATCGGCAAAGATGCGGAAATCGTGCTTTTCGGCCAGGTGCAGCAGGTCCGCCCAATAGTCGCGTGAGGCAACAGCCCCCTGCGGATTGGCCGGAGAGCAGATATAGGCCACCGTCACGCGGTCCAGCACATCGGGCGAAAGCCCCGCGTAATCGGGCAGAAAGCCGGTCTGGGCGGTGGCGGGCACATAGATGGGCTCGGCGCCGGCCGTCACGGCGGCCACGGTATAGACCTGATAAAACGGGTTCGGGATCAGGAAGGCCGGGGTCCGACCCGCCTTTGTTTCGGGCGCCAGGGCAAGGGCCGCATTGAACAGCCCCTCACGCGTGCCATTCAGCGCCATGATGTTGTCCGCGGCCAGTTCAACGCCATAGCGCCGCGCGATCCAGCCGGTGATGGCCGACAGCAGGTCCGGCGTGCCGTCGTTGTTCGGATAGACGCCAAAGCCGCCCAGGTTGGCGGCCAGGATCGGCCCGACGAAATCGGGCATCGGATGACGCGGCTCTCCGATGGTCATTTGAATGGCCGGGCCGCCCGGCTCATGCGCATCCAACAGCTTCCGCAGGCGCGGAAACGCGTAGTCTGGCAGGTTCGCGAACCGCTCAGGAAAATTCATCTGCCTCGTCCCCGGAGTCATTTCGCCCCGTTTGCATCAAACCCTAGCCAAAGACCGGGGCGGGGTCCAGAAAAAGTGAAGAACGGGGGCAGCTTGGGCGCCACAGTTGTGGCAAATGGGGCGCGGTGGCCCCGGCTTGTGGCAAGGGCCAAAGCGCCGTAGACAGGGCAGACAGACAAGAGGGCTGCAGATGACACGCTTCGTTTTGGTCTCCCAGGGTCGGGCGGGGGCGCAATTCATCTTGAACAACCTGGACGCCCATCCCGATGTCATGCTTGGGATGGACCCGTTCCATTCCATCCCCGCGACGCGGACCGCCGTCGATGGCCACCGCTGGGAGGTTGGGACTTCGGCCACGGAATTCGCCTTCCAGCACATCTGGACCGGGCAAAAGCCGGTCGAGGGCTTCAAGCTGTTCTGCTTTCATTGCCGCGAGGACGCGCTCTCGGCCGATATCTGGGACCACCTGCGCGCCGACCGCGACGTGAAGTTCATCTTCCTGAACCGCCGCAACCTTTTGATGAAACATATCAGCGAGTTGCGGGCCGAGGCCAGCGGCGTCGTCCACCCGGTCGGGCCCGATTACCTGCAGGCCCAATATGGCCAGCAGGTTGCCATCCAAGTCACCCTTCCGGTGCTGCGGCGCGAGCTTTTTGAACATTACGCCGGCTTCAACCGGGTGGCCGAGATCTTCGCCGCCCATGACTGTCTTTACCTGTCCTACGAGGATCTGGTGATCAATGCCGAGGGGTGCTACGCCGAGATCCTGCGCTTTCTGGGGCTGGCGTCTCAGGCGCTGGTGGACCCGTTCAAGCCCGGCACCCTGACGCCCGAGACGACCAAGGTCATCAACGGCCCCGCCGTCCGCCGCTTTATGGCGCGCTCGATCTGGGCGGATTATCTGGACAATTGCCCGCTGGTCTGACTGCCCCCCCAGCCTATCGCCCCCAGCCTACCGCAAAGCCGCTTCGGCCCCCAGTCCCAGCGCCAGAAGCCGGTATTCCTGCCCTGGCCCCGCCATCAGCGTCAGCCCACAAGAGGGTTCCGACGTCGGAAGGGTCAGCGCGCATTGGTCCAGCAGGTTGCCGATCCGCGTGTTGCGCAGCGCCAGCAGGTTTTCGGTCACGTAATAGGCCTCGTCCGTCATCAGGCGCTGGGCATGGGGCGGCAGGATGGGCGACGAGGGGATCAGCACGGCGTCAAACCCCGCCACCCTTGCGTTATAGGCCGCGCGCAACACCCGCAGCCGCCGCCAGGCCGCGATATGGTCATGGGCCTTGGTCAGGGCGCCGGTGCGAAAGCGTTCCAGGATGCGGGGGAACATCAGCTGCGGGGCGGCCTCGATCGTCTCGGCCCAGATCGCATAGGCCTCCGGGGCGACCAGGGTGCCGGCCAGGGTCAGGGCCTCGGTCACTTCGGGGGCGGTGATGCGGGTGATGCTGGCGCCGGCCCGGGCCAGCCGGGTCAGGGCGTCGTCAAAGCCGCGGGCGGGTCGGTCGCGCAGATCGTCCAGCGCGAGTGTCTCCAGCACGGCCAACCGCAGGCCGGACAGCGAGGCCAACTGCGGGGCCAGATCGGGGGCGTGGCGGCCCTCCAACAGCGACAGAACCGCCGCGCAATCCGCGACCGTATGGGCCAGCGGTCCCACGGTGTCAAAGCTTTCGCACAGGGGCACGACGCCTTGCAGCGACAGGCGGCCATGGGTGGTCTTCAGCCCCACAAGGTCGTTCCAGGCCGCGGGGATGCGCACCGACCCCCCGGTGTCCGACCCCACCGCAGCCGGCGCGATCCCATAAGCCACCGAAGCCGCCGCCCCCGAAGAGGACCCCCCCGGCACGGCATTGGGGTCATTGATACAGGGCGGCGTGGCCGTCACCGGGTTCAGCCCCAGGCCGGAAAACGCCAGTTCCGACATATGTGTCTTGCCGATGCAGACAGAGCCCATCAGCGTGGCCACCTGCAGCACAGATGCATCCTGCAAGGGCGTGCGGTGCTTCAGCAAGGCCGAGCCCGCCTCGGTCGGCGTGCCCGCCGTGTCGAACAGGTCCTTCCAGGACAGGGGCACGCCGTCCAAAGCATGACGCCGCAGGCCGGACTTGGCGCGGGCGGCGGCGGCCATCGCCTCGGCCCGGGCGCGGGGGGCTGTGGTGCGGGCATAGATGCGGTCGCGGTGGGGATGGGCGTCGATCTCGGCCAGGAAATATTCGACCAGTTCGACCGGGTTCACTTTGCCTGCCTCGATGGCGCGGCCAAGGTCGGTGGCGGTCATATGCGACCAAGTGCCGGTCATGAAGCGTTCCTTTGGCAGGGGGAGAGGAGACCCGGGGCATGCCCCGGGCTACGCAGCGGCAGCAGAGCGCGCAAGGCCGCAGGTCCGCACCGGGCGATGTCGCGGGTCATGGGATCACCTTGCCGGGGTTCATCAGGTTATCAGGGTCCAGCGCCGCCTTGACCTGACGCATCACCGCCAGCGCCACAGGGTCCTTGCGCCGCCGCATCGAGGCCAGCTTCGACAGCCCCACCCCATGTTCGGCCGAAAAACTGCCGCCCAGCTCTTGCACCACATCCTCCACCGCTTCGATCACCGCGTCGTAAATCCCCTCACGCGACGGATAGACCGTGAAATGCAGGTTGCCATCGCCCAGATGGGCCACCGTGATCGTCTCATACCCCGGGTCCAGCGCGGGCAAGCGCGCCTCGATCCGGGGGAAGAATTCGGCCACGGCCTGCAGCGGCAAAGAGATATCCGTGTCGATCGTCGGCTGACGCGAATTCATCACCTCTGCCGCCAGTTCGCGCCGTTTCCACATGGCAAGCCGCTGGCTGTCCGATTGCGCAATCTCGGCGTCCAGCACCTGACCGGCTTCGGCCATCTCGCCCAATGTGTCCTCTAGCAGAGCCTGCAGCGGCACCCGGCCCTCGGCATCGACCAAAGCATCTCGCGGCGCGGTTGAGGCGAGTTCCACCAGGATATTCACCTCATGCATCTGCGCAAAGGGCTGGCGGATGTCGGGGCGATGGGCGGCAAGGCGCTCCATATAGGTGCGCGGCATGAACTCGAAGGCCTCGACCAAGCCGCCAGAGACCTCTTGCAGCCGGTTCAGCATCGACAGGGCGGCAGGCAGGTCGCTGACGGCGGCAAAGGCCGTGGCATAGGCGCGCGGCCGCGGCACCAGCCGCATCGTGGCCGCGGTGATCACGCCCAGCGTCCCCTCGGCGCCAATGAACATCTGGCGCAGGTCATAGCCCGCGTTGTTCTTGTGCAACTCACTCATCAGGTTCAGCACGCGGCCATCGGCCAGCACGACCTCCAGCCCCAGACAAAGGCCCCTTGTGGAGCCATAGCGGACGACGTTCGAGCCCCCCGCATTGGTCGACAAAACCCCGCCGATCATCGCAGAGCCCCGGGCGCCGAACCACAGCGGGAAATACAGCCCTTCGCGCTCGGCGGCGTCATGCAGGCTTTGCAGGATCACCCCGGCCTCGACCACGGCCACCCTTGCATCCGCCCGCAGCGCGCGGATGCGGTTCATCCGTTCCACCGAGATAAACAGCCCGCCCTCGGTCATCGCCCCCCCGGTCAGCCCCGTCAGGCCCGAGACCGGGATCACCGGCACGCCATGGGAGGCCGCCAACCGCACCACGGCTGAGACCTCGTCGGTAGTCCCGGGCCGCGCCACCGCACAGGGCTTTGTCTGGTAATGGCCCGACCAGTCATGGGTATAGCGGTCCAGCCCCGCGCCGGTTACGACATTCTCGGGGCCCAAAAGGGCGGTCAGCGCGGTCAGAAAGCTCATTTCATCTGGTCCAGCAGGGTCAGCACATCGGGGCCCAGCCCCTCGACAATCTTGGTGACACCCTCGGCATTGGGGTGCAAGCCGTCGGGCTGCAGAAAGGGCGCCAGCCGCGCCGGATCGGGCGGGCTGCCCAGCAAGGGCGCATAAAAGCCCGGGTTCAGCGCGACCTGATACTTGGCCGCCAGGTCCGCATAGATCGCATCAAAAGCCGCCTGGTAATCCGGCCCCAGGTTCGCCGGCGCCTGCATGGCCACCAAAAGCACCGGGATGCCGCGGTCCTCTGCGCCCTGCAAGATCGCCTCAAGGTTCGCCTTCGACGCCTCGGGCGGCAGGCCGCGCAGCATGTCGTTGCCACCCAAAGCCACGATCAGCCCGCCCACGTCCGGCGACAAGGTCCAGTCCAGCCGCGACAGCCCCCCCGCCGTCGTATCCCCTGACACGCCCGCGTTCATCACCGTCACATCGGCGCCCTTTCCGTCAAGCCAGGCCTGCAGCTGCGGCACCAGACCCTGACCATCCGCCAGCCCATACCCCGCCGTCAGGCTGTCGCCCAAGGCGGCAATCACCGGCTCCGCCACGGCGGGCAGGGCACTTACACCCAATAGTAACGCAAGCGTGAGATTGCGGATCGTCCTTGCGGACCCATATGTCAGGCGAAAGAGGTGATGCATGGATGTTCTTGAACTCGATGGGGTGCGGTTGACGCTGGATGGCAATGCCGGGCCGGTGGAAATCCTGCGGGGGATCGACCTTAGGGTCAAGGAGGGAGAGAGCCTGGCGCTGATCGGGCCCTCTGGTTCGGGCAAATCTTCGTTACTGATGCTGATGGCGGGCTTGGAAAAGGCCACGGGGGGGCGGGTTGCGGCCCTGGGCCAGGATCTGGGCGCGATGAACGAGGACGCCTTGGCGCGGTTTCGGCGCGGGCGGATGGGGGTGGTGTTCCAAAGCTTTCACCTGATCCCCACCATGACGGCCCTGGAAAATGTCGCGGTGCCGCTGGAGATTGCGGGCGTGACTGACGCCGCGCGTCTGGCCGCCGAAGAACTCGACGCCGTGGGCCTTGGCGCCCGCAAGGGGCATTATCCCAGCCAGATGTCGGGGGGTGAGCAACAGCGCGTGGCGCTGGCTCGCGCCTCGGCGGGGCGGCCGAAGCTGTTGTTGGCGGATGAGCCGACGGGGAACCTGGATCAGGCGAATGGCGCCTCGATCATGGACCTGCTGTTCGGCCTGCGCGACCGGCATGGCGCGACCCTGATCATGGTGACACATGCGCCGGAACTGGCGGAACGCTGCGACCGGGTGGTGCGCATGGCCGATGGACGGCTGGCCCCCGGAGATCTGGCATGAGGCTGGCTCTGACCCTGGCCGCGCGGGAGATGCGCGGCGGGCTCTCGGGCTTTCGCGTTCTGATCCTGTGCCTGACGCTTGGCGTGGCGGCGATTGCCGCCGTGGGGTCCTTGCGGGCGGCCATCGAGGCGGGGTTGTCGGATCAGGGCGCGGTGATCCTGGGTGGCGACGCCGAGGTGTCGTTCACCTATCGCCGGGCGGAACGCGAGGAGCTGGATTGGATCACCTCCAAGGCCGACAAAGTGTCAGAGGTGCTGACCTTTCGGTCTTTGGCCGTGGTGGGGCAGGATCAGGCCCTGACCCAGGTCAAGGCGGTGGATCAGGCCTGGCCCTTGCTGGGCACGGTCGGTCTGGATCAAGGCACGCTGGAACAGGCCTTTGCGCCTGTGGACGGCATCCCCGGCGCGCTGATGGAGAAGCTTCTGGCCGACCGTCTGGGCCTAAGCGTTGGCGACCGGTTCAAGATGGGCGCGCAAGAGTTCCGCTTGGGCGCGCTGATGCTGTCCGAACCCGACAGCGCCATGGCGGGCGTGGGTCTGGCGCCGAAAACCGTGGTGCGCTCGTCAGACCTTGGGCAATCCGGCCTTTTGGCGCCGGGGTCGATGTATGAAAGCCATTACCGCATGGTCACGGGGCGCGATCTGGACGCCACCAGGGCCGAAGCCGAGACGCGCTTTGCCGCCAAGGGGCTGGACTGGACCGACCGCCGCAACGCCGCCCGCGGGGTGGAGCGTTTTGTGGAACGGCTGGGGTCTTTCCTTGTGCTGGTCGGCCTGGCGGGCCTGGCCGTGGGCGGCGTGGGTGTGGCGTCGGCCGTCCGCGCCTGGATGGAGCGGCGGGTGGCGACAATTGCCACGCTGAAGGTCTTGGGTGCCGAAAGCGGCCTTGTGGCACGGGTTTACCTGATCCAGATCCTGGGCATCGTGGCCTTGGGCACCCTGCTGGGCCTGATCCTTGGCGCCGGCGCCTTGCGGGTCGTCTTGCCCTTTCTGACCGCGCAGCTGCCCTTTCCCGTGACCATCGGCCTTTACCCCCGGCCCCTGCTGGAGGCCGGGTTCTATGGCTTGGTGACGGGGATGCTGTTCGCGCTTTGGCCTTTGGCGCAGGCTTTGCGACAGGGGGCGGCGGCGCTGTATCGTGGCGCGGGGCGGCTGTGGCCGGGGGCGGGATGGCTTGCGGTCCAGACCGTGTTGCTGGTGGCACTGGTGGGCGGCGCGGTCTGGTTCTCGGGCAACTGGATGCTGACTTTGGGCACTTTGGGCGGGGTGGCCGCGGTCTTGGCGGTGCTGTGGGCTTCGGGCTGGGCCTTGGCGCGACTAGCCCGGCGTCTGGCGCGCAGCCGGATGGTCAACGGCCGGCCCGGGTTGCGGCTGGCGCTGGCCGCCGTGGGCGGTCCGCGGTCCGAGGCCATGTCGGTCGTGCTGTCGCTGGGCCTTGGCCTGTCGGTGCTGGCCGTCGTGGGTCAGATCGACGAGAACTTCCGCCTGGCCATCGCGCGCGACCTGCCGACCCGGGCGCCGTCGTTCTTTTTCATCGACATCCAGCCCGATCAGACCGAGGCCTTTATCGCCAAGATGACCGGCAACCCCGCCGTCACCAAGGTCGAATCCGCGGCCATGCTGCGGGGCGCGGTGGTGGCGATCAATGGCGCGAAGCCCACGCAGGATCACTGGGTCTTGCGCGGCGACCGGGGGATTTCGCTGGCCGATGCCATGCCCGAGGGCACCGATATCGCCGAGGGCGCCTGGTGGCCCGAGGGGCTGACCGGCGCGGCGCAGGTCTCTTTTGGCGCCGAGGAGGCGCGGGAAATCGGGCTGAAACTGGGCGACCGGCTGACGCTGAACATCCTTGGCCGCGATATCGAGGTCACGGTGACATCCTTGCGCAATGTCGACTTCTCTAATGCCGGGATGGGTTTCGTCATGGTGGTGAACAAGGCGGCGCTGGCGGGGGCGCCTTATACGTCGATCGCCACGGTCTATGCCGGGGCCGAGGCCGAGGCGGCCTTGTTGCGCGACACCGCCCGGACTTGGCCAAACATCACCGCGATTTCGGTCAAAGAGGCCATCGCCAAAGTGGTCGAGGCGCTGACCGCGGTGGCCACCGCCACGGTGGCGGCGGCGGGGGCGGTGCTGATCGTGGGGCTTGTGGTGCTGATCGGCGCCGTGGCCTCGGGCGTGCCGGCCCGGGTGCGCGAGGCGTCTATCCTCAAGGTCCTGGGGGCCACGCGCGGCGCAATCCTGGCCAGTTTCGCGCTGCGGGCGGCGATCATGGGGCTGGCCGCGGGGCTTGTCGCGGTGGGCGCGGGGGCGGCGGGCGGCTGGGCGGTGATGCGTCTGGTCATGGACCTGCCCTTTGTGTTCGAGCCCGTCTCGGCGGTTCTGGTCGTCTCGGGCGGGGTCGTGGTCACGCTGCTGGCGGGGCTGGCCTTTGCCGCGGTGCCGATCTCGGCCCGGCCCGCGGGGGTTTTGCGCACTGTCGAGGGGTGACGGATTTTCGTCAGTTCCCCCGGCGAAATCGCGTCAGTTCTGGAATTGCGCGTTGAAATCCGCCGGAAATGGAATAGAAGTTCCAGCGACAAAACCCGGGCTGCGGGTACAGGAGGATAACATGTTGAGATTTGGGCTTTTGGGCGCCGGGCGCATCGGTAAGGTTCACGCCAAGGCGGTGACGGGAAATCCGGCGGCCAAGTTGGTCGCGGTGGCCGATGCCATGGCGCCGGCGGCAGAGGCGATTGCCGCGCAATATGGCTGCGAGGTCCGCTCGATTGACGCGATCCTGGCCTCGGCTGACATCGACGCGGTCGTGATCTGCACGCCGACCGACACCCATGCCGACCTGATCGAGGCCTTTACCAATGCCGGCAAAGCGGTGTTTTGCGAAAAGCCCATCGACCTGTCGCTGGCCCGGGTGAAAGAGTGCCTGGCGACCGTGCGCGCCAACAAGGGCACGCTGATGGTCGGTTTCAACCGCCGCTTTGACCCGCATTTCGCGGCGGTGAAGGCCGAAATCACCAAGGGCTCGATTGGCGAGGTCGAGATGGTCACGATCACCTCTCGCGATCCCGGCGCGCCTCCGGTCGAGTATATCGCCCGCTCGGGCGGGATTTTCCGCGACATGACGATCCATGATTTCGACATGGCGCGGTTCCTGTTGGGCGAGGAAGTGACGGAAGTATCGGCCATGGCGGCGGTTCTGGTCGATCCGGCGATTGGCGTGGCGGGCGACAGCGACTCGGTTCAGGTCATGCTGAAGACGGCCACGGGCAAGATGGCGCTGATCTCGAATTCGCGCCGGGCGACCTATGGCTATGACCAGCGGATCGAGGTTCACGGGTCGAAGGGCGTCGTCTCGGCCGAGAACCAGCGGCCGGTGTCGATCGAGGTGGCCAATGGGGCGGGCTATACCCGTCCCCCGCTGCACGACTTCTTCATGACGCGCTATACCGAGGCCTATGCCGCGGAAATCGCAGCCTTTATCGACGCGGTGGCGGCCAAGACGGCGGCGGAGCCTTCGGGCGAGGACGGGCTTTCCGCCCTGGCCCTGGCAGAGGCCGCGTTGAAATCGGTCGCCTTGGGCCGCACGGTCAAGATGTCCGAGGTCTGACCCCGGGGCATTTGCGGTATGGGGCGCCCTGGTGACGGGGCGCCCTTTGCATTTGGGGGTCGGACTTGGGATGCGCCTTGGACGGCAGGGCCCCTAGGGCGTCGCAAGGACCCAGTCGGCAGAGCCCGTCGTGGTCAGGGTCAGCACCTGGCTTTCGGGCAGCGTCACGGTGCAAAGGCTGGCGCGCGCGGCGGACGCATCCTCGCACAGCACAGTGCCATCGGGCGCAACCAGACGGTAGGTCAAGGCCCCCAGGCGGATCAGCCCGATCTGAACCGGCTCGCCCCCCGCCAGTGTCAGCGTCAGGCTTTGCGCGCCGGTTTGGGCCGACACCTGCAGGAAGGCCGGCGCCGCGGGGACCTCGGCCGCCGCAAGCGCAATCGCCTCGCGCAGGGCAGAGCCCTCGGGCGCCATCTGCCGCGCCGTCTCGAACAGCGCGGCGGCGTCCAGCGCCCCCGGCAACGGCGCCTGGGCGGCGGGATCGGGCACCTTGGCGGTGGGGTTTGGGGCCAGTTCCGGGTTTACGTCCGTGGGCTGCCGCTGGGTCTCGGCCAGTTGCAGGCCCTGGATCAACCGTGCCGCGGCAAAGACCAGGACCGGGTCGCGCGCGCGGGTGCCCAGGTCCACAAGCCGATGCGCCGCGACCCAACGCGCGGCGGGGCCCTCGGGTGCGGGTGTTTCGGGTGCGGGTGTGTCTGCCGGGGCCGGTCCGCAGCTCATCGCAACCAAAAGGGCGCCACAGACCAAAGAGGGGAAATACCTGCGCATGACGCCTTGTGCCCCATTTGCCGCCAAAAGAGAAGCCGCCCCGCAGGCCGCTGGGGCTGCATGATCAAGGACCCGCAGGCCGCCAAGGCGACCGCAACGCCCCGCGCGCGTCGCCTGTCGCAAGCAGGCTTGCAGCGCCCCGCCGCCTGGGCGTAACACAGAGCCGAACGCCCAAGGCGCCAGGAGACGACCGATGCAAGCCCTGACCCGCGAGATCCTCGCCCGCCTGATCGGCTTTGACACGGTCAGCTCCAACCCCAACATGGCGCTGATGGACTATGTCCTGGGCCTTCTGGCGCAACATGGCATCGAGGCCACCTTGATCCCCGATCCTGCGGGCGGCAAGGCGAACCTTTACGCCTCTACCGGGCCGGGGGCGGGGGTCATGCTGTCGGGCCATACCGATGTCGTCCCGGTCGAGGGCCAGGCCTGGACGCGGCCTCCCTTTGAACTGACCGAGGCCGAGGGGCGGCTTTACGGTCGCGGCACCGCCGACATGAAGGGCTTTTGCGCCGCAGCCATCGCCGCCATGATCGCGGCCAAACAGCGCCCGCTGAAGACGCCGCTGCACCTGGCGCTGTCTTATGACGAAGAGATCGGCTGCATGGGGGTGCGTTCGCTGATCACCCTGCTGGAGGCCGCCCCCCAGCGCCCGCGCTTTTGCATCGTCGGAGAGCCGACCGGCTGTCAGGTCGCCACCGGCCACAAGGGCAAGGTCGCGCTGCGGGCCACCTGCATCGGGCGCGAGGGTCATTCGGCGCTGGCCCCCTTGGCGCTGAACGCCCTGCATCTGGCGGCGGAATTCATCGGGGCCTTGCGCGCCGAACAGGCCGAGATTGCCGCCCATGGCCTGAAGGACGGCGATTACGACGTGGCCTATACGACCGTCCATGTCGGCAAGATGTCGGGCGGCGTGCAGGTCAATATCGTGCCGAACAAGGCCGTGCTGGACTTCGAGATCCGCTCTTTGGCGGGCGACGATCCGGCGGTGATCATCGACAGGCTGAAAGCCCGGGCCGCGCAGATCGTGGCGGCCTATCCCGACTTCCCCGAGGCCGAGATCCGCATCGAACGGCTGTGGGATTACCCCGGCCTTGGCACGCAATCGGAGGCGCAGGTGGTCCATTTCGTCAAGTCGCTGACCGGGGCCAATGGCACGATCAAGGTGGCCTTCGGCACCGAGGGCGGCCTGTTCGACGCCCGGCTTGGCATCCCCACCGTGATTTGCGGCCCCGGCTCCATGGCGCAGGGCCACAAGCCCGACGAATATGTCACGCTGGACCAGATGACCCGCTGCGAGGCCATCTTGGCCAAGCTGCTTGACCGGCTAGAGGCAGGCTTGTGATCACACTTAACAGCCTTTCCGACCTGACCGGCTTTGACGAGATCATCGACGCCCGGGCGCCCGCCGAATATGCCGAGGATCATTTGCCCGGCGCGGTGTCGATGCCGGTGCTGGACGACGCCGAACGCGCCCGAGTCGGCACGATCTATAAGCAGGAAAGCCCCTTTACCGCCCGCAAGATCGGTGCGGCGCTGGTGGCGCGCAATGTCGCGGCCCATATTCAGGCGCATCTGATGGACAAGCCCGGCGGCTGGCGGCCCCTGGTCTATTGCTGGCGCGGCGGGCAAAGGTCGGGCAGCTTTGCGCTGATCCTCAGCCAGATCGGTTGGCGGGTCGAGACCATCTCGGGCGGCTACAAGGCCTGGCGCAAGCTGGTCGTCGAACAGGTTCACAATCAGCCCGTCACGGCCAAGGTCATCCTTCTGGACGGCAACACCGGCACGGCCAAGACGGCGCTTCTGGCGCGGCTGGCCGCCCTGGGCCATCAGGTCATCGACCTGGAAGGTCTGGCCAACCACCGCGGCAGCCTGTTTGGCGGTCAGGGCGCCCAGCCCAGCCAGAAGGCGTTTGAATGTGCCCTGGCCATGCAGCTGTCGCGGCTTGATCCGGCCCGTCCGCTGATCCTGGAGGCCGAAAGCGCCAAGGTCGGCAACCTGCGCCTGCCCGCGCCGCTGTGGGCCGCGATGCGCGTGGCCCCAAGGGTCGAGATCGCGGCCCCGCTTGCGGCCCGCGCCGCCTGGCTGACCGGGGCCTATGCCGATATCACCGCCGACCCCGCCCGGCTGATCCAGACGCTGGAGCATCTGCGCCCCTGGCATGCCCGCGAGACGATTGCCGATTGGCAGACCCTGGCCGAGGCGCGCGATTTTCCGCCCCTGGCCGAGGCTCTGATGCGCGACCACTATGACCCGCGCTATCAAAAGCACCGCGAGCGCAGCGCCCCGCCGGCCCTGACCTTGCAGACCGAAAGCCTTGACGCCCCGGCGCTTGACCGCCTTGCAGCCGAGTTCCCGCGGGTGCTGTGACGGGCCCGCCTAGTCCAGCCCCGCCTATTCCAGCGCAATCCCCGGCGCCCCGGGCACGATCTCGCCGATCACCACCGCGCCCAGGGCCTGCACCACACGGTCGGCCAAGGCCCCGGGCACCGCGGCCAAAAGCCCGCCGCAGGTCTGCGGGTCGAACAGGGCGGCCGCCCGCGGCGTCGTCAGGTCCCCGCCCGTGATCCGCCCCAAAAGCGCCGCCCGGTTGGCGGGCTCTAGCGAGGACCCGGCCCCCAGTGCCGCCAGGGCCTCATAGCCCGGCATCAGCGGCAGGGCATCCAGCCGGATGCGCGCCGCCAGGCCCGAGGCCTCCAGCATCTCCATCAGATGCCCGGCCAGGCCAAAGCCCGTCACATCGGTCATCGCATGGGCATGGGCTGACAGCACCTCCGAGGCCCGGGCCTGGTCCTTGGCCATCTCGGCCCAACAGCTTGCCACGATCTCGCCCAGCATCAGGCCCGGCACCCGCAGGCCTGCCATCTCGGCGGCCAGGATCGTCCCGGAGCCCAGCGGCTTGGTCAGCACCAGCACATCGCCCACCCGCGCCCCGCCCTTGGTCACGGGGCGTTCGGCCAGGCCCGTGACGGTGAAGCCCACGACCAGCTCGGCGCCTTGGGCCGAATGGCCGCCCACCACATCGGCCCCTGCGGCGGCAAAGACCTCGGCCGCGCCGCCCATGACCTCGGCCAGCATCCGGGCTTGCAGCGCCTCTGATCCGCGGGGCAAGGTGATCTGCGCCAAGGCCACCTGAGGCCGCGCGCCCATGGCCCAGACATCGCCCAGGGCATGAACCGCCACCAGCCGCCCCATCAGACGGGGGTCATGGGTGAACCCGCGCAGATGGTCGGTCGTCAGGACCTGCACCCCGCCCACCACCCTCAGCACGGCCGCATCGTCGCCCGGACCGGACAGGACCTCGGGGCGCGCGGGCGCGGGCAGGGCGGCGCGCAGGGCCACCAGCGCCCCCGGCCCCAGCTTGGCGCCGCAGCCGCCACACAGCGGGCGGTTCCCCATCGCCTCGGCCAAGCCTGCCACGGGCGGCAGGGCGGGCGGCTTCATCACCGGACCCTGGTCAAACATCGCCATGAAGCGCCGGTCGATCCGGTCCTTCAGCCGCCAAAGCCCCGGGCCGCGCGCCGCCATCCCCCATTTCACCGCCAGGGCCCGCCGGTCGCCCAAGGACACCAGCTTCAGGTAATCGCGCTGCGGGTGAAAGTCGCGCAAGGCGTCCCCCGTCAACCGCGCTTTCAGATTGGCCAACAGCACCGGCGCCGCGCGCACCGCGAAGACCCCCGCCTTGGGCCGCGGCGCATGGGGCATATGCGCGCAATCGCCCACCGCAAAGACCGCAGGGTCCGAGGTCTGCAGCCGCGCATCCACCGTCACAAAGCCCGCTTCCAGGGCAAGCCCCGTCGTCGTTAGCCAGGCCTGGGGACGCCCACCCGCCACCGACAGCGTGAAATCCGACCCGATCAGCCCGCCATCGGCCAGCCGCAAGGCGCCGGGCGGGGCCTCGACCGGGACGCCTTGCAAAAACCGCACCCCGGCGCGTGACAGCTCGGCCAACAGCGCCTCGCGGCCCGGCTGACCCTGCAAGGGCGGGGCGCGGTCGACCAGCGTCACCTGGGCGCCGGGCAGGCGATGGGCCGAGGCCAAGGCCAGTTCCACCCCGCCCAGCCCCGCGCCGATCACCGTCACCCGCGCCTGGGCCGGAGCCGTCGCCACAAACCGCTCCCAGGCCTCGGCATAGGCGCCCAGCGGCTTGGCCGCATGGGTCGCAAGCCCCGCCAGGTCCGAGGTGATGCCCACGTCGATCGAGGCCAGGTCATAGTCGATGGCCGGGCGGCCCTGCAGATGGATGCGCCGCGCCGCAAGGTCGATCCCGGTGACACGGTCCAGGATCAGCCGCGCCCCGGCCAGCCGCGCCAGCCGCACCAGGTCGATCAGGATCTCGTCCCGGCGGTAATGGCCCGCAATCAGCCCGGGCAACATGCCGGTATAGGGCGCCACGGGGTCAGGGTTGATCAGCGTCAGGCGCACGCCGGGCAGGGGCGCCATGGCCCAGGCCCGGGCGACAAGGGCATGGGCATGGCCGCCACCGATCAGCACAAGATCCTGGACAAGCGGCAGGTCGGATTGAAAGTTCTGCATCCGCCAACCCTATCGCCAAGCCGGGGGCGTTGCCACAGGCCTTTGCGGGCGCTAGTCCTGTCCCATGTCGCAACGCCCCCGCATCGAAGTCCGCCAAAGCCTGCGGTTAAAGCTGACCACCGGGCTGCACACCGCCATTCAGGTCCTGCGGATGGACGGTCCCGCCCTGGCCCGCCACCTGGAGGAACAGGCGGCCGAGGTTCCGGGCCTTGTGGTCCGGCCGCCGATGCCGCGCGACTGGCTGCCGCGCTGGACCGGGGTGTTCGAGGGCGAGATCGCGGCGCCTGCGACCTCGTCGCTGATGGGGCATGTGCTGGGGCAGATCGACTTGCGCATCAAGGGGGCCGCGCCGCGGCGCATCGCCCTGGCCCTGGCCGAGGCGCTGGGGCCGGCTGGCTGGCTGGAACGGTCGGTGCCCGCGGTCGCGCGCGACCTGGGCGTGCCGGTCGTTGCGGTCGATGCCGTGCTGGTGCAGTTGCAAGAGATTGAGCCGACAGGGATATTTGCCCGCGACCTGGCCGATTGCCTGCGGCTTCAGGCGGCCGAGGCCGGGGTTCTGGACCCGGTCATGGCCCTGATCCTGTCGCGTCTGGACCTGCTGGCGCGGGCCGATTTCGCGGCTTTGGCGGCGCTGGCTGCGGTCGAGGAAGCCGAGGTCCTGCGGCGGTTTCGCACCATCCGCACGATGAACCCCAAGCCCGGCGCCAGTTTCGACGACCGCGCGGCGCCCCCCCTGCGGGAGCCCGATTTGGTTTTGCGCGGTGGGGTGCTGGAGGTTTCGGGCTCGTCGCTGCCGGGGCTTTCCTTGGCCGAGGGCGCGGGAAAGGCTGCGACCTCGGCGCTGAAGGGGCTGGAACGGCTGGTGTCGGCGCGCAATGCGACGCTGTTGCGGGTCGCGCGCGAGGTGCTGGGGCGGCAAGAGGCGGCCTTGGCGGGCGGCGACCTGGTGGCCTTGACCATGGCCGAGGTCGGGGCGGCGCTGGGGCTTGCGGAAAGCACGGTCAGCCGGGTGGTGGCGGGGACCTCGGTCGATACGCCCTCGGGGGTCTGGTGGCTGCGCGCGCTGTTTTCGCGCGATATGGGCGGGGTGTCGGCGGCGGCGCTGCGGGCGCGGGTGGCGGCGCTGATTGCGACCGAGGCGCGGCCGCTGAGCGATCAGGCGATTGCCGATCTGCTGACCGGGGAAGGCGCCCGCATCGCCCGGCGCACCGTGGCGAAATACCGCGAAGAGCTGGGCCTTCCCCCGGCCTCGGGGCGGCGCTGAGAGCCCCGGGGTATACCCCGGGCTACGCCGTGGCACCAAAGCGACCTTTCGGAGGCGGTGGTGCTGGGCGGTGCGGGGCCTGGGGCTTACTCTTCGACCTTCATGACGATCTTGCCGATATGGCCGGGCGCCTCGATCCGCCAATGGGCGGCGGGGGCCTGGGTCAGGGGGAATTCGCTGTCGATCAGCACGCGGACCTTGCCGGCCTCGATCAGCGGCCAAAGATGGGTCTCCAGCTCTGCCGCGATCCGCCCCTTGGCCAGGTCCGACTGCGGCCGCAAGGTCGAGCCGGTAAAGGTCAGCCGCCGCATCATCAGCTCGGAGAAGTTCACCTCGGCCTTGGCGCCCAGCGTAAAGGCGATCTGCACAAGGCGCCCGTCATCGGCCAAAGCGGCCAGGTTCGGCTGGATATAGGGCCCGCCCACCATGCACAGGATCAGGTCCATCCCCAGCTTTTTCGCATCAGACCCCCAAGGGTCGGCGCGGTAATTCCACGCCTGCTCGGCCCCCAGACCGCGCACCACCGCCTGCTTTTCCGGCGCGCCGACGGTTGTGAAAACCCGGGCGCCCAAGGCTGCCGCGACCTGGATCGCCATGGTCCCGATGCCCGAGGACCCGCCATGGACAAGGAATTTCTCTCCGGCCCGCAGCCCGCCGCGCATCACGACATTGGACCAGACGGTAAAGGCCGCCTCGGGCAGGGCCGCGGCTTCGCGCAGCGACAGGCCGCGCGGCACCCGCAGGGCGTGGCTTTCGTGGCAGGCGGCATATTCCGCATAGCCGCCCCCGGGCAGCAGCGCGCAAACCTGATCCCCGATCTTCCAGCGCGTCACACCGGGGCCGGTTTCGACCACGGTCCCCGACCCCTCCAGCCCGGGCAGGCGCGAGGCGGTGGGCGGCGGCGCATAAAGCCCCTGGCGTTGCAGCACATCGGGCCGGTTCACGCCCGCATAGGCCAGGCGGATCACGATCTGGCCATGGCCTGGCACCGGCACCGGCACCGAACAGGGATAAAGCACATCCGGCCCGCCATGGGACGAAATCTCCATCGCCAGCATGGCATTCGACAAGCTCATCTCAGGCGCCTTTCTTGACAAATCCGGGCAGATCTTCGGCTGGTTGTGGCGCAGAAACCCTTTCCAAAAGCTTTAGCGGACCAGCCAGAAGCAGCTTGGCCAGGGGATTTTCCCTGATCCGCGCCTTGGTCTTCTCGAAGGCCATGATGCCCTCGATCCTGCGGTCGATGAAGTCGTCCAGATCCTCGGGCGCGCCCAGCCAATACAGCACCACCGCGGCGTAAACCGCCGAAAGCGTCGCGCGTTTCGTATACCAGTTCACATCGCGGGAGGTGTCGCCAAGCGCGGTCCAGATCGTGTCGGCGGTGTGCCACAGCGCCCGCGCGCCATCCCCGGCGTTCTGCGGCAGGGCGTAAAGCGCCGTTGCCCGCCGCGTGGCCTCACGGTCGGACAGCTGCAGCCTGACCCGGATCGCATGGGCCACCCGGTCGCGAAAGCGCAGCGCGGTCAGGTCCTCAGACCCCAGTTGGCGCGCCAGTTCCGCGTCGCCAAGGTGATGCCAGGCCAAGGCCAGGTCCAGCCCCCCGCGCGGAAGAAGCGCATGGGCCAGGGCGGGATCGACCCCCGAATCGGCCACCGCCGCGCGCAGGGTCGCCGGCCCCCAGCCATCGAAAACCACATGTGCCAGGGCGGCATCGACCAGGCGTTGCAGGGTTTCGGCGTTTTCCATCGGGTGGCCTCTTGCACAAAGGTGGACAAGCGGGGCTTTGACTGCTATGCGGCCCCTGCCTGCACAATCAGTGCAACTCTAGCTTAGGAAGGTGGTGAAAACCACATGCAGGTCAGCGTTCGTGATAACAACGTCGAACAGGCCCTCCGCGCTCTGAAGAAGAAACTTCAACGCGAAGGTGTGTTCCGCGAAATGAAGCTCAAGCAACATTTCGAAAAGCCTTCCGTCAAGAAGGCCCGGGAACAAGCCGAAGCTGTCCGCCGCGCGCGTAAGCTCGCCCGGAAGAAGCTTCAGCGCGAAGGCGGTATGTAAGCCGTTACACAGCTGGGGGAGCGATCCCCGAAGCCAGCCCCCGACCGAAAGGCCGGGGGTTTGTTTTTGACCGCGCCTTTGCCCGCCTGAGGGCAATTTGGCCGATCAGCGTGCGGATAAAGGGCGCGCCGCATCATTCTTTAGCGCCAAGCGGGGCTTTTGCGCCTAAGGCTGATCTGTCGCGCCCTTGCGACGGCTCTGAAAGGTCCGCGCCCCCATGCTCATCCGCTATGGCTATGACATCACCGTCTCTTGTCCGCAGGATACGCCGCTGATCACCATGATGTCGGTCCGTGACGAGGCCCGCGACGATCTGCGCATCCAGGGCGCGGTCGAGACGATGCCTTCGGTGCCCACGCGGTCTTACCGTGACATGTTCGGCAACACCTGTCGCCGCGTCGTGGCGCCGGCAGGGCTGTTCCGCCTGCGCGCCGATTGCACGATCGAGACCTCTGACCTGCCCAACACCGTGCCCGCCCATCTGCGCGAGGTTCCGGTGGCCGATCTGCCCGACCATGTGGTGTTTTACCTTCTGGGCAGCCGCTATTGCGAGACCGACCGCCTGTCGCAATTCGCCTGGGACATGTTCGGCACTGTCACCCCGGGGCAACCTCGGGTTCAGGCGATCTGCGACTATGTCCACAACCACATCCGCTTTGACTATATGAACGCCCGCGTGACGCGGACGGCCTATGAGGGGTGGCAAGAGCAAACCGGCGTCTGCCGCGATTTCGCCCATCTGGCGGTGACGCTCTGCCGCTGCATGAACATTCCGACGCGCTATGTGAACGGCTATCTGGGCGATATCGGGGTTCCCGTGACGGGGCCGATGGATTTCGCGGCCTGGATGGAGTGCTATCTTGAGGGCGGCTGGCACACCTTTGACCCGCGCAACAACAAGCCGCGGATCGGGCGGATCGTCGTGGCCCATGGGCGCGATGCGGCGGATGTGCCCTTGATCCACTCTTTTGGGCCGCATGTGCTGGAGAAATTCGCGGTCTGGGCCGATCAGGTCTGAACCGTCAAACCGTCAAGGCCGTCGTCTGCACAACCGTCCGCAAGGAAAAGCTGCTTTGCATCTGGCGCACGCCGGGCAGGCGGGCGAGATAGCGGCGGTGGATGCGGGCGAAGTCCTCGGTGTCTTCGGCCATGATTTTGATCAGGTAATCGGCCGAGCCCGCCATCAGGTGACATTCCAGCACGTCGGGGACCTTGGCGACCTCGCGTTCGAAGGCGTCCAGCAGGTCTTCGGCCTGCGATTGCAGGGTGATTTCCACATAAACCGTCGTGGGTTTGCCCATCTTGCGCGCGTCCAGAAGGGCCACATAGGCGGCGATGTAACCCTCTTCTTCCAGCCGCTGCACCCGGCGGTGACAGGCCGAGGGCGACAGGTTCACCCGTTCGGACAGTTCCGCATTGGTGACACGGGCATCCTTTTGCAGCACCCCCAGGATGCGGCGGTCGATTGCGTCAAGGGCTTCCAGCATGGGAGGATCTTTCGTCCAAGTGTCGCTTGACGCAAGGATTTCCCGAAAACGCGCGGACATGCCAGCCAGAATTCAAAACCTGATGCGAAAATCTGCGCCAAGCTGATCCCATCAGGGGTTGGCCCCCCATCAGGAGAGCGAAATGAAGATCGGTTGCCCGAAAGAGATCAAACCGCAGGAATTCCGCGTCGGCATGACGCCCGCTGCCGTGCGCGAGGCGGTGAACCGGGGTCACGCCGTGGTGGTGGAAACCCAGGCCGGCATCGGCGCGGGCTTTACCGATGCGGATTATGTGGCGGCGGGGGCCCAGATGGGCGCGGTCGATGACGTCTTTGCCGCCGATATGGTCGTCAAGGTCAAGGAGCCCCAACCGGCCGAACGCAAGCGGCTGCGCAAGGGGCAGGTGCTGTTCACCTATCTGCATCTGGCGCCCGATCCGGAGCAGACGGCGGACCTTTTGGCCTCGGGCGTTACGGCCATCGCCTATGAGACGGTGACGGATGATCGCGGCGGCTTGCCTCTGCTGGCGCCGATGTCGGAGGTCGCGGGGCGCCTGTCGCCGCAGGTCGGCGCCTGGACGCTGCAAAAGGCCAATGGCGGGCGCGGTGTGCTGCTGGGCGGCGTGCCGGGGGTTCTGCCGGCGCGGGTGCTGGTCATCGGCGGTGGGGTTGTCGGCACCCATGCGGCCAAGGTCGCGGCGGGGATGGGGGCGGATGTCACGGTGCTGGACCGGTCGGTCAACCGGCTGCGCTATCTGGATGACGTCTTTGGCGGGCAGTTCAAGAACGCCTTTGCCGATGCGGCCACGACCTTGGAGCTGGCGCGGGAAGCCGATCTGATCATCGGCGCGGTGCTGATCCCGGGGGCTGCGGCGCCCAAGCTGCTGCGCGCGGACCAGTTGAAACTGCTGAAGCCCGGTGCGGCTTTGGTCGATGTGGCGATTGACCAGGGCGGCTGCTTCGAGACGTCCCATGCGACGACGCATCAGGACCCGATCTATGCGGTCGATGGGATCATGCATTACTGCGTTGCCAACATGCCCGGCGCGGTGGCGCGGACCTCGACCTTGGCTTTGGGCAATGCGACCATGCCTTTCATGCTCGCGCTGGCCGACAAAGGTTGGAAAAAGGCATGTGCCGAGGACAAGCACCTGTTGGCCGGGCTGAACACCCATGCCGGAAAGCTGACCTATGCGGCGGTTGGGGTTGCCTTGGGGTTGCCGACGATCCCGGCGGCGGAGGCTTTGGATATGTAAGCGAAGGGCGTGCTTGCGCGCCGAAACGCAAAAGGCCCCCGGATCGCTCCGGGGGCCTTTTCCATGGGGAAGGCTTATTTCTGCAGCGAGTCGCGGATCTGCAGCAGGACGTCCAGTTCGGTCGGGCCGGCCGGCGCGGCGGGAGCCTCGGCTTCTTTCTTGACGGCGGCTTCCTTCATCTTGTTGACCGACTTGACCAGCAAGAAGACGACAAAGGCGATGATCAGGAAGTTGATCACGGCGGTCAGGAAGGACCCATAGGCAAAGACGGCGGCGCCGGCTTCGCGGGCGGCGGTCAGGCTGGCGCCCGGCACGGCATTGCCGGTCAAGACGACATAGAGGTTCGAAAAGTCGACGCTGCCGACGATCAGGCCGATCACCGGGTTGATCAGGTCGTCGACCAGCGATTTGACGATGGCGGTGAAGGCGGCACCGATGATGATACCGACGGCGAGGTCCATGACATTGCCCTTGGCAATGAAGTCCCGAAATTCCTTGATCATGTCACTGTTCCCTTATCCTGCGGCAATACCGCTGCAAAAACCGGGTTGGCTCCCGGATTGTAGCCTTCTTTGGCGCAATGCGCCGGGCCGTGAAGTGAAATTTCTTCCACCGCCCAAGAATGACTACCGAAGAGGCGGCAGGGTCACAGTTTTCATCCGGCAAGCCGCCACATCGGGGGCGCAGGGGCGGGGCGACAGGTCGCGGGTCAGGCACAGCCGCACCTCCTCGATCCGGCCATCGCCGCAAGACAGCGTGATCGACCCTTTGGGCAAGGCGGGGTTGGCCTCGTAAAAAGCCTCCTCCAGCACCGAGGGCGGGACCTGCAGGGGGGTGGTGACGCGGCCAAAGACCGGGGGGATGGTCAGACCCTGCCAGGCCTTGCGGGCGGCGGCGAAATAGGCGCGGGCGGACAGGCCCGAACAGCGGCCATGCGCCTTCCATTCGTGCCAGGCCAGACCCTGCGACTGCATCAGATCGGCCATGGCGGCGGTTTCGGCCCGGGTCGCATCCGCCACATCGGTGCGGCAATAGGACGGCCAGCCGCCCTCGTCATATTGCGGCCAAAGCCCGTGCAGGATGAAGGTCAGCCCGCGCCCCGCGTCACATTGCGGATCGTCGCGGGCATCGCCGGTTTCCGCGCACCACGAGGACGACCAGGACAGCGACAACACATAGTAGTCGAAATCCCCCGCCTTTTCGCCATCCGCCCATGCGGGAAAGGCAAAAACCCAAGCGATCAGGGCCAGTATCACACGCATTTCCGCTTCCCCTTGGGCTTTTCATCAGGTATACGGCCCCGGACTTCCCCCCGAAAACGAGAAAGTCGCGGCCCCGGTCGCAGCCGTTTTCCCGGCGCGGGAGAGATTTGTAAAGGAGTGATCCGATGTCCAAACCGCTTATGGCCAAGGCGACCGCCGTTTGGCTGGTGGAACACACGACGCTGACCTTCCGGCAGATCGCCGACTTCTGCTCGATGCACGAGCTGGAAGTGCAGGGGATTGCCGATGGCGACGTGGCGACGGGGGTCAAGGGCTTTGATCCGGTCGGCAACAACCAGTTGGACGACGGCGAGATCGAAAAGGGCCAGGCCGATCCGCTGTATCGGATGAAGCTGAAGTTCAACCCCGCCGCCGTCGGCGAGGAAAAGCGTCGCGGGCCGCGGTATACGCCCCTGTCCAAGCGTCAGGACCGCCCGGCCGCGATCCTGTGGCTGGTCAAGTTCCACCCGGAGCTGACCGATGGCGCGATTGGCAAGCTGGTGGGCACCACGAAGCCGACGATCCTTGCCATCCGCGAGCGGACCTATTGGAACATGGCCAATATCTCGCCGATCGACCCGGTCGCGCTGGGCTTCTGCCGCCAGTCGGAACTGGACACCGCCGTCCAGGCCGCCGCCCGCAAAAAGGCTGGCGATGGCGTGGTGATGACCGACGACGAACGTCGCAAGCTGGTGTCGACCGAACAATCCCTGTCGATGGGCGAAGAGGCCCGGATGCCCTCGGGGCTTGAGGCCTTTACCCGGCCGCAAGAAGAACCCAAGAAGCCCGCCGATTACTCGGACGCCGAAAGCTTCTTTAACCTGCCGCAGGATGATGGCGACGACGAGGACGACGACGATCTTTGATCGTCTTTTAGCGGAATTCGACATGAATGCCGGGCACTTCGCCCGGCATTAACTTTGTTGGCGGTTGGAAACGGGCGGGGGCCTGTGCTGTTTTCAAGGCACGCAACTGCCTGCTGGAGAACCGCTTGGCCGTCTTGTTTGAAAGTGCCGATGCCGCCGATGGCTTGTCCACCACCTATGCCATGGCGGTGGGCGATGTGTTCCGTGGCAGTCTGGGCACGGGGCAGTCGGATTGGGTCCGGATCTCGCTGGTGGCGGGGCAATCCTATGCCTTTGCCGTCATGGGGCTGGGCGCTTTGGGTCTGGGCCTGGTCGATGCGCGGCTGGTCCTGCGCGATGCCAGCGGGGCGGCGCTGTTCGGGGACGAGGACGGCGGGCCGGGGCTTTCGGCGCTGTTCACCTATGTGCCGCCGCGCGGGGGCAGCTATTTCCTGGAGGTGATCTCGCATCAAAGCGGGGCTACGGGGGCCTATGCGGCCTCGGTCGTGGTGGGCACCATGGCCTCCTTGGCACCCGAGGCCGCGGCCGGCGCCCTGCTGCGCGAGGGGGGCTCTTGGGCCGCTGCGCCGGCGCAGGCCGCGACGGTGACTTGGGGCTATGTGACCGCGGGCCCGGCCTATGATGCCAGCGGTGACAGGGCGCAGTTCGCCACCCTGACCGCGGCGCAAAAAACCGCGGTGGTGCAGGTGCTGAACGCCTATGCCGAGGTTTCGGGGGTGCGCTTTCAGCAGGTCGCGGGGGCAGAGGCCACGATCCGCATCGGCGCCTATTGGTCGCAGACCGATGGGGCGGGGGCCTATGCAAACCTGCCCGGCAGCCGGGCTGCGGCGTCAGAGGACGGGGATGTCTGGCTGAACAACGACTCGATCTCGCAGACCGCCTTGCCCCGCGGCAGCTATGCGCATTTCGCCATCTTGCACGAGATGGGCCATGCCCTTGGCTTGGACCATCCCGGCGATTACAACGCCGCCCCGGGCGAGGTCATCACCTATCGGACCCATGCGCAATATGCCCAGGACAGCACACAATACACCGTCATGAGCTATTTCGACGCCTGGGCGACCGAGCCCAATGCCCCGCGCAAGATGCCTGACACGCTGATGATGCATGACATCCTGGCGCTGCAGCGGCTTTATGGCGCAAGCTATGCGGCCCGGGCGGGGAATTCGACCTATGGGTTCAATGCGACCATGGGCGGTCCCTATGACTTTGCGGTCAACAAGGCGCCGTTGCTGTGCATCTGGGACGGGGCGGGGGTCGATACGATTGATCTGTCGGGCTTTTCCCAGGCGCAGAAGATCGACCTGACGGCGGGGCGGTTCTCGGATGTGGGCGGCTATCGCGGCAATCTGTCAATTGCGCTGGGGGTGTCGATCGAACATGCCGTGGGGGGGGCGGGGGCGGATCTGATCCTGGGCAATGGTCTGGCCAACCGGCTGACGGGCAAGCAGGGCGATGACACTTTGGACGGCGGGATCGGCAATGACACGCTGACCGGGGGGCTTGGGGCGGACCGTTTCGTCTTTGACAAGGGCGATGGCAGCGACTGGGTCACGGATTTCGACAATGCGCTGGATGTGCTGGCACTGGATGCCGATTTGTGGGGCGGGGCGGCCCTGGGCCATGCCGAGATCGTGGCGCAATTCGCCCTGTTGCGCGCCGGTCATGTCGTGCTGGATTTCGGCGTGCAAGAGCTGCATGTGCTGGGCCTGACCTCGGTCTTCGGTCTGGAGGGCCATATCGTGACGCGGTTCGGCTAGACCCCGCGTCTGGCCCGCAGCGCCGCGCCGATGGTGCCATCGTCCAGGTAATCCAGCTCTCCGCCGATCGGCACGCCCTGAGCGAGTGAGGTGAGGCGCAGGTTCAACGGCTCTAGCGCGTCGGCGATGTAATGGGCGGTGGTCTGGCCCTCGACCGTGGCGTTCAGGGCGAGGATGACTTCGGTGATGCCCTCGGTCGGGATGCGGTCAAGCAGGGCGGGGATGCGCAGCTGATCGGGGCCGACAGAGTCGATGGCCGACAGCGTGCCGCCCAGCACATGATAGCGCCCCTTGAACGCGCGGGAGCGTTCCATCGCCCAAAGATCGGCGACGGTCTCGACGATGCACAGCTCTCCGGTGGCGCGGGAGGCGTCGGCGCAGATCGGGCAGCGGTCCTGGGTGCCGATATTGCCGCAGGTCTGGCAGTCGCGCGCCTTGAGCGCCACGGTGGCAAGGGCCTGGGCCAGCGGCGCCATCAGCGCCTCGCGGCGTTTCAGCATGGCCAGCACGGCGCGGCGGGCCGAGCGCGGCCCAAGGCCCGGCAGGCGGGCCATCAGGTCGATCAGCGCCTCGATGTCGCGGGTGTCATTCATGGCAGGGCTTCGCGTCCGGGGCCAGACGCCGAGGGGCCTTCTGCCCCCCGGACCCCCCGAGAATATTTGAGCCAATGTGAAAGACGAAAAGGCGCGCCCCTGCGGCTTTGGCTTGCCGTCTGGCTGGGCGCAACCCGGGGGCGGGGCGCCAGAAAAGTGGGGGGCCAGAAAAGCGAGGCGCCAGAAGAGCGGCCTTGCATCTTAGAACGGAAGCTTCATATCGGCGGGCAGGCCCATTTCGGCCATCAGGCGTTGCATCTCCTGCTGGCTGCGGGCCACGGCGCGGGATTGGGCGTCGCGGATCGCGGCCAGGATCAGGTCTTCGATGACCTCTTTTTCGCTGGGGATCAGGATGGAAGGGTCGATGTCCAGGCCCGTGACCTCTCCTTTGGCGGTGGCGCGGGCTTTGACGAGGCCGGCGCCAGCCTCGCCGATGACGACGATCTTGGCCAGATCCTGTTGCAGATCGGCCATTTTCGACTGCATGTCCTTGGCGGCCTGCATCATCTTGGCCATGTCGCCAAGCCCGCCCAGATTGCCCAAACCTTTCAGCATCGCCGTCTCCCTTTCGTTCTGGTTGGGATAGCAGATGGGGCGGGGGCCGGGAAGGGTCAAGAGCGGCCAGGCCCCAAGCGCGATGGGCCGGGGCTGGGGGCTTGGGTCAAGCTGCGTAGCCCGGGGTATACCCCGGGGCTTCGACAGATCAGCCCTCTTCGAACGGGTCCCATTCGTCTTCGACCTCGGGCAGGGATTCGGCCTGGGCTGCGGCGGCCAGTTCCTCGGGGGCGCGGATTTCGGTGATCCTTGCGCCGGGGAAGGCCTGAAATATCGCTTGCAGCATCGGCGTTTCCATCGCGCGGGCGCGGGCGGCGGTCTGCACCGCGTCGCGCGCCTCGGAGATGGTCGGCGCGCCGCCCGTGGAGACCACCGACACCCCCCAGCGATTGCCGGTCCAGCCCTGCAGCCGGGCCGAGAGGCGGGCGGCAAGGTCGGGGGCGGCGTCGCTTGTCGGCTCGAACTCGATCCGGCCGGGGGCATAGCGGGCAAGGCGGAGGTGGCTTTCGACCTCGACCAACAGCTTCATGTCGCGCTTTTCGCGGATCAGGGCGACGACCTGGTCAAAGGTCTGATACAGCGTCTGGGCATCGGTCTGCAGCGCCAGGGCATGGGCGCCCGACATTATGGGGCCCCGCGCCGGCGCCCGGGTCATGGGGGAATGCAACGGCCTGCCAAGGCCGGGACCGGAGGGCGCGCCACCGGCCGGGGCCGCGCCGGGTTGGACGTTGCGCAGGTGACGGATCAGGGTCTCGGGATCGGGCAGATCGGCCACATGGGTCAAGCGGATCACCGCCATTTCGGCCGCCATCATGGCATTGGGGGCCTGGGCGACTTCCTCCAGCGCCTTCAGCAGCAGTTGCCACATCCGCGACAGGCTGCGCAGCGGCAGGCCCTTGGCCATCTCGGCGCCGCGGGTGCGTTCGTCGGGCGACAGCGTCGGGTCCTCCGAGGCTTCGGGGGTGATCTTGGTGACGGAAACCCAATGGGTGATTTCCGCCAGGTCGCGCAGGATCGCCAAGGGGTCGGCGCCATCGGCATATTGTGCGGCCAGTTCGGTCAGGGCCTGGGGCGCCTGGCCCTTCATGATCATGTCGAACAGGTCCATGACGCGGCCGCGGTCCGCCAGGCCCAGCATGGCGCGGACGGCATCGGCCTGGACCTCTCCGGCGCCATTGGAAATCGCCTGGTCGAGCAAAGAGGTCGCATCCCGCGCCGAACCCTCGGCCGCGCGGGTGATCAGGCCAAGCGCGCCATCGGTGATCGTGGCGCCCTCGCCCCCGGCGATCTTGCGCAGCAGGCCCATCATCACCTCCGGCTCGATCCGTTTCAGGTCGAACCTTTGGCAGCGCGACAGGACCGTCACCGGGACCTTGCGGATCTCGGTGGTGGCAAAGATGAACTTCACATGCTCCGGCGGTTCTTCCAGGGTTTTCAGCAGCGCGTTGAAGGCCGCGGTCGACAGCATATGCACTTCGTCGATGATATAGACTTTATACCGGGCCGAGGCCGCGCGGTAGCGCACCGAATCAATGATCTCGCGGATGTCGCCCACCCCGGTGCGGCTGGCGGCGTCCATCTCCATCACATCGACATGGCGGCCTTCGGAAATCGCCCGGCAGGGCTCACACACAAGACAGGGTTCCGTCGTGGGGCCGCCCTTGCCATCGGCGCCTACGCAATTCAGCCCCTTGGCGATGATCCGCGCGGTCGTGGTTTTGCCCGTCCCGCGGATGCCCGTCATGATGAAGGCATGGGCGATCCGGCCCGCCGCGAAGGCGTTTTTCAGCGTGCGGACCATGGCTTCCTGGCCCACCAGGTCGGCGAATGTCTCGGGCCGGTATTTGCGGGCAAGGACGCGGTAGGCGGGATCGGTCATGGGACTTCCTGGGATTCGCAGGCGCACAGGTTATGGGCAGGGGGCGCCAAGGTAAACCTGCCTTGCGGCCGTCAAGGGTTGAACTGTCATGCTTATGGGGCAAGGTAGGGGCATGACCCTGGACAATCGCCCCTATGAAAGCCTGTCGATCGGACACCACGCGGAATACCGCCGCCTGGTGACGTTTGACGACCTGTATGTCTTTGCCGCGGCCACCGGCAACCACAACCCGATGAACCTGCCGGATCAGGACCTGGACGGCGACGGTATGCGCGAAAGCCGGGCTCCGGCGACCTTTGTGGCGGCGATGGTGGCCACGACGCTGGGGAATTACCTGCCGGGGCCGGGGACGACCTATCGCAGCCAGAGCCTGCGGTTTCACGGCGTGGCGCGGGTGGGGGACGAGCTGGTGGCGCGGGTCACGGTGACGGGCCTGTCGGGCGGCGTGGCCGTGCTGGCGACAGAGGTCGCCTGTCGCGGGGTGATCATCGCCGAGGGTGAGGCCGAGGTGAACGCGCCCGACCACGAGATATCCTTTGACGACAGCGCTTTGCCCGGCCTGATCGTGCAAAGCCACCGGCAATTCGAGGCGATTCTGGCGCGGGCGCGGGGCCTGGCCGCCTTGCGGACGGCGGTGGTCTGGCCTTCGGACGCGGCCTCTTTGGCGGGCGCCTTGCGGGCGATGGAGGCGGGGTTGATCACGCCCCTGCTGATCGGTCAGGGCCTGCGCGCCTTGGCTTCGGGGCTGGGCCTGGACCTGACCGGCGCCGAGGTGATCGAGGCCGCCACAGACACAGAGGCCGCGGCTTTGGCGGTGGACCTGGTGCGGCAAGGCCGGGCGGGCGCGGTGATGAAGGGGCATCTGCACACCGATACCCTTTTGCGCCCGATGCTGGCGCGCGAGACGGGGTTGCGGACGGGGCGGCGGTTTTCCCATGTCTTTGTCATGGATGTGCCGGGGGTGGATCACCCGATCCTGGTGTCGGATGCCGCGATCAACATCGCGCCCGACCTGGAAACCAAGGTGCAGATCACGCAAAACGCCATCGACCTGGGCCAGCGGCTTGGGATTGCCTGCCCCCGCGTCGCCGTTCTGTCCGCGGTCGAGGTGCCGACCCCGGATATGCCCTCGTCGATGGATGCGGCGGCTTTGGCGGCCATGACCGGCGGGCGGATCACCGGCGGCGTGGTCGAGGGGCCCTATGCCATGGACATCGCCGTGAACCCCGCGGCCGCGCGGGCCAAGGGCGTCACGGGCCTGGTGGCGGGGCGCGCCGATGTGCTGATCGTGCCCGGGATCGAGGCCGGCAATATCCTGGTCAAGCTTTTGACCCACCTGGCCCATGCCGAGGCGGCCGGTCTGGTCATGGGGGCCTCTGTGCCGGTGATCCTGACAAGCCGGTCGGACGGGATGACGGCGCGGCTGGTGTCCTGCGCTTTGGCGGTGTTGCAGGCGCGGGCCTGAGGACAAAGACCAAGGGCGCGCATCGGTCGCATGGGCAGGGCGCAGAAAACCGGCTAAGCAGGGGGCAGGCGGCCTGAAGGAGGAACGGGTGCGGCTGGCAGTTCTGACCGATATTCATGGCAACGCAGAGGCCTTGACCGCCGTCCTTGCCGACATCGCGGCGCGGGGCTGCGATGGCATGGCCGTGCTGGGCGACATCGTGGGCTATGGGCCGGACCCGGCCTGGTGCGTCGACCGGGTGCGCAGCCTTGGTTGCGTCACGCTGCAGGGCAACCATGACGCGGCGATCCGGGGCTCGGGCGATGACATGTCGACCAATGCGCGGCTGGCGATCGACTGGACCCGCGGGCAGCTTTCAGCGGATCAGGCGGATTGGCTGGCCGGCTTGCCGCTGACCGCCGAGATGGAGGGTCTGGCCCTGGTCCATGCCAGCTGGCAGGCCCCCGCCGACTGGATCTATGTGACCGGAGAGGCCACCGCCGCCGGGTCCTTTCGGGCCAGCCGGGCGCGATTGACGCTGTGTGGTCATGTCCATGTGCCGCAGCTGTATTCCCAGGACCTGCGCGGCATGGTCGCGGGGATGCGGGTGAGCATCGGCCAGGCCATGCCCTTGCTTTTGACCCGCCGCTGGCTGGCCGTCGTGGGCTCTGTCGGTCAGCCGCGCGACCGCTCGCCGCTGGCGGCCTGGGCTTTGGTCGACACCACGGCGCAAGAGATCACCTTTCGCCGCACCCCCTATGACTGCGGCGCCACCGCGCTGAAGGTCCGCGCCGCGGGCCTGCCCGAGGCCCTGGCCCTGCGACTGCTTGGCGGAGATTGACATGCTGCGACCCGAAAAGGGCCTGACCATCGACGGCTTTACCCTTGGCGACCCACTGCACGAGGGCGGCTTTGCGACGATCTGGGCCGTGACCCATCCGCTGTATCGCACGCCGATGATCCTGAAGGCGCCCAAGATCCTGGATGGCGACGATGGCCCGACCATCGTCGGCTTCGAGATCGAACAGATGATCATGCCGCGCCTGACCGGTCCCCATGTGCCCCGCATCATGGGGCAGGGCGGCTTTGACAGCCTGCCCTATATCGTCCAGGAGGCGATCCCCGGCCACTCGCTGCAATCGCGCTTTGACATGGGGCCCTGGGCGCTCTCGGACCTGCTGGAGACGGCGGCCCGCGTGGCCGAGGCCCTGGCCGCGCTGCACGCCCAGGGCGCGGCGCATCTGGACATCAAACCCGCCAATATCCTGACCCGCGAGACCGGGGAAATGGTCCTGATCGACTTTGGCCTGGCGCGTCACCGCGACCTTCCGGACCTGCTGGAAGAGGAATTCCGCATCCCGATGGGGACTTACCCCTATATCGCCCCCGAACAGGTCCTGCAGACGCGGGGCGATCCGCGGTCGGATATATTTGCCCTTGGCGCGCTGTTGTATGAGATGGCCACCGGTCGCGCGCCCTTTGGGATGCCGTCCAAGATGAAACAGCTGAAAAAGCGGCTTTGGCTGGACCCGGTTCCGCCGCGCTTTCTGCGGCCCGATCTGCCAGAGTGGCTGCAGGAAATCATCCTGCGCGCGCTGGAGGTCGACCCCGAGCGCCGCTATCAGACCGCCGCTCAGCTGCGGTTCGACCTGCAGCATCCGGGGCAAGTGGTCCTGACCGCGCGGGGGCGCAAGCTGAAGCCCGACGGCTGGGTCACGCTGTGGAAGCGGCGGCGCAGGATGCGCGGGGTGACGCGGCTTGGCGCCACCTGGGCGCGGGCCGATGTGCCGATCCTGCTGGTCGCGGTCGATCTGTCCCCAGAGGGTGAGGCGCTGCATGACCTGCTGATCACCTGGGTCCGCCGCATGTTGACCCATCAACCCGATGCCCGCGTGGCGCTGGTCAACGTGATCCGCACCGCGATCCTGGGGCTGGACAGCGGCACGGATGCGGCGGGGCAAAGCATCCATGTCAGCCGGCTGGTGGCCTTGAAGCATTGGGCGGCCGATCTGAAGGGCGGGGGGCTTGATGGGGCTGGAATGAACGGAGGGGGGCTGAATGGAGGGGGCCTTGACCTGCCCGAGGCGCAGTTGACCTTTCAGGTGCTGGAGAACTCTGATGCCGCCCAGGCGATTCTGGATCATGCGGCGCAGGTGGGGGCCGATCACATCCTGATGGGCGCACGCGGCCATTCGACGGCGCGGCGCTATCTGGGGTCCGTCTCGGCCAAGGTCGTCGCAGAGGCCGCGGCCTCGGTCACAGTCATCAGGGCGCCCAGCCCGGGTGCGCCCAGTCTAAGTGCGCAAACAACAGGTGCGCCCAGCCCGGGTGCGCCCGGTTGACTTCTGGCGCGGCACAGGCCGTCATGGCGTCATGAAGCAACTGGCGCGCACATGGGCAAGGCGGCCCGAGGTTTGGCAGGTTCTGGCCTCGGGCGATGGGGCCTGGGCCTTCTGGACCGGCAAGGGCGATCATGGGCGGGATGTGTTTTGCGCGCCCCTGACCGTCGCCCCGTCCAAAGCCCCGTTCACAGCCCTGCCGTCCACAGCCCTCCTGTCCGGCGGCCATCCGGAACAGCTGACCTTCGGGCCCGATCACCACGACATCCGCGATGTGTCGGGCGATGGGTTGCGGCTGATCCTGGGGCAAAGCCGCAACGGGTCGGGCCATGACCACCTGTTGCTGTTGGACCGGACGCTGGGCAACCGCCTGCGGCTTTTGACGCCCAAGCAAGAGCGGCACCACCTGCGCGGCGGGGTCTTTGTGTCGGGCGGGGTGATCTTTGCCAGCGACGAAAACGGCGCTCCGACGCTTTGGCGGCTGGACCTGACCTCCGCCAGGCTAGAGGCCCTGACTGCGCTGCCCTGCCTGCCCCGGACGGTGCAGGCAGGCCCGGGAGGGATCTTGCTGGCGGGCGACGGCCTGTGGCTTTGGGATGGCGCCCTGCGCGACCTTTTGGCGGGCGTCACCAAAGCGACCTGGATCGACGCCACCCGCATCGCGGTTCTGGGCGACCGGCCGGGGATCGTGACGCTGACGGGTGGGGTGGAGTGGCTGGAGGGCCGGGACATCGCGGCGGGTCACGGGCGCTGGGCGCTGACACGCACAGAGGAGGCGCCGGGATTTCGGCCCATGGCGGCCTTGCCCGAAGGCTGGCTGGGCGTCACCCGCGACCCCTGCGCCCCGCCCGAGGTCTGGGCCGACCGCCGCCTGGACGCGGCCACCGGCCCGACGCTTGACCCGGCCGACGTGACAGAGTTCGGCCCGCTTTGGCGGCCGGATGCGCCCAAGGGCCTGGTCGTGATGCCGCCCGATCCGGCCTGGACCGGCTTTTTCACCGCGCTGGGCTGGGCGGTCATCGGGCCGCAAGCCGACCTTGCCGCCGCACTCCGCGCGCTGGACCTGCCGCCCCGGGTCTGTCGGATCGACGGCCTCACTCACCTGGCCACGGGTGTCATCCGCATCGGTCCCGCCCCGGTGCCCGAGGATGTGCCCACCCTGCGCGTCCATTTCGCCCATGCCCCGACGCGGGGCCGCAGCCCGGATCTGTTCCTGCCCGACGAGACCAGCACTATCACCCGCCCCGCCAACCTTCAGGCCTTTTTCCTGCGCGCCGCCGCCTTCCTGGAGACCCTGTGATGCTGCAAGGCTTTTTCGTCCCCGGTCCGCAGGATGACGGCGACCCGGTCACGGGTATCTTTTACGAAACCGCCAGCCCCGACCCCAAGGCCGCGCAGGTCTGGGGTTACACCGACAAGATCAGCTATGACCCCGGCGAGACCCTGCGGCTTCATGCCATGGGCCAAGGTCCCGCGCGGTTGACCATCCTGCGCGACGGGATCACGCCTGAAACCGTGCATGAGCAGGATATCGCGGTGGATTTCGCGCCGACCCCGGAACAGGCCTCGGTCACGGGTTGCGCCTGGCCCGAGGTCTTGCGGCTGGTGCTGCCCGACTGGCGCTCGGGCGTTTATGTGCTGCGCCTGACCGTGCCGGGCCATCAGTCGGACCATATGTTCGTCGTCCGGGGCGTCAGTGACCTGACCATGATCCTGTCCACCGGCACCTGGTGCGCCTATAACGATTGGGGCGGGTCGAACCATTATCAGGGCATCACCGGGCCGCATGGGGTGGAGTTCGCGCCCCATGTGTCGATCCATCGGCCTTGGGCGCGGGGGTTTGTGTCCTGGCCCCATGATGCGCCGCGCATCCCCCATGCCTCGCCCCTGCTGACGCGGCCGCGCTATCCGCATATGGACTATGCCCGCGCCAAGGGCGTGTCGAAAAAATACGCCTCTTCGGGTTGGGCGGCGTTTGAGCGGCCCTTTGCGCTGTGGTGCGAGGCGCAGGGAATTGCGCTGTCCTTTATCACGCAACATGACCTGCACCGCGGTGTGACCCCGGGCAAGCGCGCGGTGATCGTGGGCCATGACGAATACTGGACCTGGGAGATGCGCGACCATCTGGACGCCTGGGTCGATGCGGGCGGAGAGCTGGCGCGCTTCGCCGGCAACTTCTTTTGGCAGACGCGGTTGTCGGACGATCTGTCGGTCCAGACCTGCTACAAATACGACGCGCCGCGGGCGGACCCGACGTCGGACCCGTCGCGGTTGACCTCGTATTGGGATCATCCCGGGGTGGGGCGGCCTGCGGTGGCCTCGATGGGGTTGACCGGGTCGATGGGGGTCTATGCCGGCTGGAGCCGCTGTGCCGCCCATGGGTCGGGCGGCTTTGCCATCTATCGCCCCGACCACTGGAGCCTGACCGAAAGCGGGCTGGGGTATGGCGATGTGCTGGGGGCGGCCTCGCGCATCTTTGCCTATGAGGTCGACGGGATCGAGATGACGATGACCCAGGGCCTGCCTTTCCCGGTCGATCCGGGGCTGGTGGGCGATTTGCAGATCATCGCCTGGTCGCCTGCCACGACCTTGGCCCATTCCACCGGCCCGCATGACGCAGACAAGTTCATCGGCCATCTGGATGCCGAAGAGGTGGCCCAGGTGGTCTATGGCGCGGTGACGCCCGAAACGGTCGGCCGCGCCAGCCGGGGGAATGGCTGCATCGCGGAATACCGGCGCGGCAGCGGCGCGGTCTTTAACGCCGGGTCCTGCGAATGGGTGGCCGGGCTGATCGCCCGCGAAGCCCCGGTTGAACGGGTGACGCGGCGGGTGCTTACCGGGGTTTGGGGCTGATCCGGTCCAGTGCCAGCACGGCAAGTCCCGCCAGAAGCCCCCAAAACGCCGCGCCCACACCGTAAAGCGCCAGCCCCGAGGCGGTGACGGTCAGCGTGATCGTCGCGGCAAAGCGCTGGGGCGGGGCGGCAAAGGCGCCGGTCAGGGCTCCGGTCAGGGGGCCCAGCAGGGCAAGGCCGACCAGCAGCGTCAATATCCCGGGCGGCAGGTCGCGCAAAAGGCCGATGACCTCGGGCGACAGGGCCGCCAGCGCGACCCAGGCCCCGGCATAGGCCAGCCCGACTTTCCAGCGTTGGTCGCGGTCGGGATGCACGTCGTCGCCCATGCAGAGGGCGGCGGTGATGGCCGCCATGTTGACCGTATGCGCGCCGGCGAGGGCCCCCAGGACCGAGAGCGCGCCGGTGGTGATCAGCGCCGGCGCGACCTGGGGCGTATAGCCCGCCGCGCGCTGGGTGGCGAAACCGGGCAGGTTCTGCGAGGCCATGGTGACAAGATACAGCGGCAGGCCAAGGCCGATCAGCGCCTGGGTCGAAAGCTGGGGCGCGATAAAGGTCAGCTGCGGCCAGGCAAGGGCCAGCGCAGGCGGCGCCCCCCAAAAGGCGGCGATCAGGCCGGTGGACAGGGCCGCAAGCACGGCCAGCGCGGGATTGCGCAGCCGCACCAGGGCAAAGACCGCGATCATGGCGGCGGCGATGGGGCCAAGGCTGGGGCTGGCGGCCAGACCCCTGAGGCAAAAGGGCAAAAGCACGCCCGCCAGCATGGCAGAGGCCACGGAGTCGGGGATGCGGGCGATCAGCGCGCCCAGAGGCCGGATGGCGCCGCTGGCCGCGATCAGGGCGCCGGCCAGGAGGAAGGCGCCGACGCCCTCGGCCATGGTCAGGCCCTGGGTGGCGGCGATCAGGGCGGCTCCGGGGGTCGACCAGGCCAACACCGTGGGGATGCGGCCCCGGGCGGAAAGGAAGGCCGAGCCCGCGGCCTTCATCAGGCAGATGGCCGTCACCCACGAGGCGGTTTGCGCCGGGGTTGCCTGCAGCGCGGCGGCGGCGGCAAGGACAAGGGCGATGGTCGACCCAAAGCCCACCAGGGCCGCGACCAAAGCCGCAGAGATCATGGAAAGTCGCATCAGCCCCTCCGTTTTGGCCTTGGTGGCGCAAGGGCGAGAGAAGGTCAACCGGGGGGCCAGGCTGACGGGCGACAGGGGAACCGGCTACAGATCCACCGTCACCGGGAAATGATCCGAGGCCGCCAGCACCGCCGCGGACAAGTCCGCCACCCCCGCCACGCCCGGATCGTTGAACGGATGCCAGATCCGCCAGCGCGCCGCATCGGTGAACAGGTCATGGCTGACCATCACGTAATCCAACAGCGCCTCGAAATAGCATTTGTGGACCGGGTTCCAGAACCGCGCCGTCGTGGGGGTCAACCCGCCCCTTTGGTTGATCGCCAGAAAGGCATGGGGATCGAACAGCCGCCGCGGCCGGGGCAGGGACAGGCCCATCACCAGCTCGACCCCCGACACGCCGAACAGCCGTTCATACTTGTCCAGCCCCGGGCCGTCGTTGAAATCGCCCATCACCATCAGGCTGTCGCCCGCGGCCAAATGCGCCTCGACCCGGGCCCGGACCCAGGTACATTCCGCCAGCTGCTTGCGACGGTTGGTGATCGAGATCCGCCGCGCCTCCTCGGCGCCATTGGCCCCATGCGGCGCCTTGGACTTGGCATGGACCCCGATCAGCCGCAGGTGCCGCGTCGCAGTGTCCACCGCCAGCTCTAGCGGCGGCTTGGAGAACCGGATCAGCTCTGCCGCGCCATCGCCATCGGCATCATGGCGCAAGCCCGTGTCAAAGCGCGGCGCCTGCGCGAGGCTTCCGCCCTGGGCCAGCGCCGGGGCGCCTTGGGGGTCGTGACGCGCCGCCATCACATCGGGGTCATACAGAAAGGCGATCTCTTGTTCGGTGTCCGAGGCAAAGCCCACCACGGCGCGGCGCGCCCGCAGGCCGACATGCGCGGCCAGACCCTCCAGCGCGCGCAGCGTGGACCGGCGCGCCGATTGGTCGGGCGCCTCGATCAGCATGATCCCATCGGCATCCAGCGCGGTCAGGACGATGCCGATGGCCGCAAGCTGTTCCCCCCGCGTCACCCCATATCGCGACGAGGGCTGATCATCGGGCAGCATCGCCCCCTGATCATCGAACAGCGCGTTCATCCAGGCGACATTCCAGGTCGCGAATTTCATGCGGCGCGCTTCTGGATCACGTCCCATGCCGCGTTGATCGCCCGCATCCGGTCTTCGGCCAGGCGCACGGCCTCGGGCGGGACACCGCGCGCGATCATCCCGTCGGGATGGGAGGCGCGGACGGCCTGGGCCCAGGCGCGGCGGACCTCGTCCAGGGGCGCGCCGGGGTCTACACCCAGCACGGCATAGGGATCACCCGGCACATGCCGCGCCCGCAGCGCCGCAAAACAGCGCTGATCCAGGCCGAAGATGCGGGCGACCTCGGTCAGGAAGGCTTCTTCGCCGGGATGAAAGCTGCCATCCGCCAGGGCGATGTGAAACAGCCCCTCCATCAGGTCGATCAGAACCTCGCGGTCGCCGGGGAACATGGCCGCGATCTTGCGCGCATAGGCGTCAAAGCCCGCCACATCCTGCCGCGCCAGGTTAAAGACACGGGCCGCGGCATCCTCTTCGCCCGGGGGGATCACGAAGACCCGGCGAAAGGCCGCGACCTCGCCCCGCGTCACCTCGCCATCGGCCTTGGCCATCTTGGCCCCCAGGGCAATGACCGCGATGGTGAAGGCCACGGATTTTTCGGGCGGGCTGCGGAAGCGGTCGAAAACCTCGGCCAGGCCCTGACCGGTGGCCAGAGAGGAGATGGCTTCGACGATGCGCGACCAAAGTGACATGGGTTCACATTAGGGCCTGTGGACCGCAAGGGAAAGCCATTGCCCCCGATTGTGCGGAGTATTGCGCGGAAAAGCGACGCTTGGCTTTTGGCGGCTTTGGGTCCAAATGGGCCGAAACCAGCAAGGAGGCCGGGATGGGCGCGCGTTTCTCGTATCAGGTCAAGGCCACCGACGGCATGGCAAGGACCGGGGTGATTTCGACCCCGCGCGGAGAGATCCGGACGCCGGCCTTCATGCCGGTGGGCACGGCCGCGACGGTCAAGGCGATGATGCCCGAAAGCGTGCGCGCCACGGGGGCCGATATCCTGCTGGGCAACACCTATCACCTGATGTTGCGCCCCACGGCAGAGCGGATCGCCTCCCTGGGCGGTCTGCACAAGTTCATGAACTGGGAGCGGCCGATCCTGACCGACAGCGGCGGGTTTCAGGTCATGTCGCTGGCGTCCCTGCGCAAGCTGACCGAGGAAGGCGTGCGGTTTTCGTCGCATATCGACGGGTCCAAACACATGCTTTCCCCCGAACGCAGCATGGAGATCCAGAAGCTGCTGGGCTCTGACATCGTCATGTGTTTTGACGAGTGCCCCGCGCTTCCGGCTGATGATGCAGTGGTTGCGGCCAGTATGCGGATGTCGATGCGGTGGGCGCAACGGTCGCGCGATGCCTTTGGCGACCGTCCGGGCCATGCGCTGTTCGGGATCATGCAGGGCGGGGTGACAAAGGATCTGCGCGAGGAATCCGCGGTGGCCCTGCGCGGCATCGGCTTTGACGGCTATGCGGTGGGCGGCCTTGCGGTGGGCGAGGGGCAGGAGGCGATGTTCAGCGTGCTGGACTACGCGCCGGGGTTTTTGCCCGAGGACAAGCCGCGCTATCTGATGGGGGTGGGGAAACCCGATGACATCGTGGGCGCGGTCGAACGCGGCATCGACATGATGGATTGCGTGTTGCCCAGTCGGTCGGGGCGGACGGGGCAAGTGTGGACCCGCCGCGGCCCGGTGACGATCAAGAACGCCCGCCACCAGAACGACCCCCGCCCGGTGGACGAGGCCTGCACCTGTCCCGCCTGCCGCAACTACTCGCGCGCCTATCTGCACCATGTCTTCAAAAGCGACGAGATCATCGCGTCGATGCTGATGACCTGGCACAACCTGCATTACTACCAAGAGCTGATGCAGGGCCTGCGCGATGCCATTGCCGCGGGGCGGCTGGCGGCTTTCGTGGCCGAGTTCCATGCGCAAAGGGCGATGGGGGATATCGAGCCGCTGTGAGATCCACCCAAGGTTGAAGCCGGTCAATCAACTTTTCGTCAAGGTTGACGATTCGGGTCTTTTCATGCAGCCTTGGGAAAGTAACTTTACCGAGGGATTCAGATGAAACATGCGACTTTGTGCGCCGTGGCGCTGAGCTTTTTGCCGATGGGCGCTGCGGCGGCCACCGTGATCAACTTCGACGATCTTGGCCCAAGTGTGGTGGTCGGATCGACCTATGCCGGCGTGACCTTTGTGGATGCCACGACGGATCAATTCTTCCTGGCTGGCTATTCGGCGCCGACCATCATCCGGTCAAGCTCTGCCACCTATCAGCCGCAGCAGGCCAGCCCGATTCAGGCGGTCTTTGCCGCGGCGGCGTCCTTTGTGTCGTTGACCGGACTGGACATCGGGGCGAATGGCTATGTGCTAAAGGCGTTTGACGCGATGTCGGGCGGCAACCTGGTGCAAATGGCCAGCTTTACCGGTGTCGACATCGGTGTTGGCACCTTTCAGACGCTGTCGGTCTCGGGGCCGTCGATCTGGCGGGTGGAGTTCTCGCAAATCGCGGAGACAGGGGTCGGCGACGGCATGGCCTTTGACGACTTCACCTATGAGCTTGCTGCGGTTCCGGTGCCGGCAAGCCTGCCGCTGATGCTGGCGGGCCTGGGCGGCCTTGGCCTTTTGGCGCGTCGGCGCAAGTCCTCCTGACCTGCGGGTCCATATCTGGGGGCTGTCCCGTCCGCGGGGCAGCCCTTTTCCTTTCCGCGCGAAATGGCGACAAGTCGACCCTTTCCGATCATTCCGCCTTTACCCTGTCCCTTGGCCCGCCTTGCACCCGGCCCCCTGCCGGTCCATGCTGGGTGAAACGTGATCGCCGGGGGCCATTGAAACCCCCGCGCCATTGCCCCAAATTGGACGCATGGGGAGAGCCCAAGGGTTGCCGCGAACGGGGCCCCGCTCTCCTGCCGGAAAGGAACCGAGATGACGGACAAACTTCCCCAAAGCTACCCGGTGTTGCCGCTGCGCGATATCGTGGTTTTCCCCCATATGATCGTGCCGCTGTTCGTCGGGCGCGAAAAGTCGGTGCGTGCCCTTGAAGAGGTCATGCAGGACGACAAGCAGATCCTGCTTTCCAGCCAGATGGACCCTTCGGTCGATGATCCGGCTGTCGAGGGCATCTACCGCGTCGGCGTCATAGCCAATGTGCTGCAACTGCTGAAACTGCCCGATGGCACGGTCAAGGTGCTGGTCGAGGGCAAGGCGCGCGTGCGCATCACCGATTTCCTGCCCAATTCCTCGTTCTTCGAGGCCCGGGCCGAGGTGCTGGACGAAACCCCGGGCGACCGCGTCGCCGCCGAGGCCTTGCAGCGTTCGGTCACGGACGAATTCGAACGTTACGCCAAGATCAAGAAGAACATCCCCGAAGAGGCTTTGTCGGCGGTTGCCGAAACGCATGAGCCGGCGCGGTTGGCCGATCTGGTCGCGGGGCATCTGGGCGCCGATGTCTCCTTGAAGCAGGAAATCCTTGAGACGTTGGACGTCGCTCAGCGGCTGGAGAAGATCTATGGCCATATGCAGGGCGAAATGTCGGTCCTGCAGGTCGAGAAAAAGATCAAATCCCGGGTGAAAACCCAGATGGAGAAGACCCAGCGCGAATATTACCTGAATGAGCAGATGAAGGCCATTCAGAAGGAGCTGAACGAGGGCGACGAGGGCCAGAACGAGCTGGACGAGCTGGAGGCCCGCATCAAGGCCACCAAGTTCAGCAAAGAGGCCCGCGAAAAGGCCGAAAGCGAGCTGAAAAAGCTGAAATCCATGTCGCCCATGAGCGCCGAGGCCACGGTGGTGCGCAACTACCTTGATTGGCTGTTGTCGGTGCCGTGGGGCGTGAAGAGCCGCGTGAAAAAGGACCTGATCGAGGCGCAAAAGGTCCTGGATTCCGACCATTACGGGCTGGAGAAGGTCAAGGAACGCATCGTCGAGTATCTGGCGGTTCAGGCGCGGTCGACCAAGATCAAGGGGCCGATCCTGTGCCTTGTGGGGCCTCCGGGCGTGGGTAAAACCTCGCTGGGGCGGTCGGTCGCCAAGGCCACGGGGCGCGAGTTCATCCGCATTTCCCTGGGTGGGGTGCGGGATGAAAGCGAAATCCGGGGCCATCGGCGGACCTATATCGGGTCCATGCCGGGCAAGATCATCCAGGCGCTGAAAAAGGCCAAGACGAACAACCCGCTGATCTTGTTGGATGAAATCGACAAGATGGGCCAGGATTTCCGGGGCGACCCGGCCAGCGCGATGCTGGAGGTTCTGGACCCGGAACAGAACGGCACCTTCACCGATCATTACCTGGAGGTCGAATATGACCTGTCCAACGTGATGTTCCTGACCACGGCCAACAGCTATAACATGCCCGGGCCTTTGTTGGACCGGATGGAGATCATCAGCCTCGCCGGTTACACCGAGGACGAAAAGCGCGAGATCGCCAAGGGGCATCTGGTGGCCAAGCAAGTCGCGGCCAACGGGCTCAAGAAGGGCGAGTTCGAGATTTCGGATGCGGCGCTGACCCATGTCATCCGCTATTACACCCGCGAGGCGGGCGTGCGGAATCTGGAGCGGGAAATCGCGAAACTGGCCCGCAAGGCCGTGACCGACATCCTGAAAGGCACGACGAAACAGGTCTCGGTCGACGAGGCCAAGGTGGAAGATTACCTGGGCGTCCAGCGTTACCGCTATGGTCTGGCCGAAAAGGAAGATCAGGTCGGCGTGGTGACGGGCCTGGCCTGGACCTCTGTCGGCGGCGAAATCCTGCAGATCGAGGCGCTGAAACTGCCGGGCAAGGGGCGGATGAAGACGACGGGGAAACTTGGCGATGTCATGAAGGAAAGCATCGACGCGGCAAGCTCTTATGTCCGGTCGGTCTCGCCTGCGCTGGGGGTCAAACCGCCCAAGTTCGAGAATATCGACATCCATGTCCATGTGCCCGAGGGGGCGACGCCCAAGGACGGGCCGAGTGCGGGTCTGGCCATGGTGACGTCGATTGTCAGCGTGATCACCGGCATCCCGGTGCGCAAGGACGTGGCGATGACGGGCGAGGTGACGTTGCGCGGCAATGCCCTGCCCATCGGCGGCCTGAAGGAAAAGCTGCTGGCGGCCTTGCGGGCCGGCATCAAGACCGTGCTGATCCCCGAGGAAAACGCCAAGGACCTGGCCGATATTCCGCAAAACGTGAAGGACGGGCTGGAGATCATCCCCGTGTCCCATGTCCGCGAAGTGTTGAAAGTGGCCCTGGTGCGTGAGCCCGTGGCCGTCGAATGGGACGAGGCCGCCGAAGAGGCCGCGCAGGCCGCCCGCACGGCAAGGATCGACGAGGCGCCGTCCAAAACCGCTCATTGACCCTGAAACGCCCGCTTTGTGCGGGCGTTTCCTTATCCAACGGGGCTTTCGTTAACCTTTTCCCGCCGCCTCTCTAGGCAAGCGGGGAAAATGCCGTTAGCCTTGTTTCCAAATCTTGAACAATGGACCGAACATGGCCTCGAAACCGACTTCCTCCCGTGCCAAAGCAAAGCCCGCCCCTGCTGCGCCCGAAGTGGTGGCCGAGGCCGCTCCCGAGGCCAAGACCGCGACGCTGAACCTGCGCGTCTTGCTGGAGCGGGTCGGGGGCAAGACCGCGGTCAAGAAGAAAGACCTGCGCGAGGTCGTCGAAGTCGCCTTGGCCGAACTTGGCGCGGCGCTGGTCAAGGGCGAGCAGGTCAACCTTCCCGGCCTGGGTCATCTGAAGGTTGCCCGCACCGAGGACAACGGCAAGATGGTGCTGAAGCTGCGCCAGGCCGACCCCTCGGCGGTCAAAGAAAAGCCCGCAAAGGGCGAGAATGATGCGAAAGAGGCTCTTGCAGCGGCCAACGAAGCCGACTAAAAGCCGCCGCAATGGGTCGCTAGCTCAGCGGTAGAGCACTACCTTCACACGGTAGGGGTCATAGGTTCGATCCCTATGCGACCCACCATTCCAAAGGCGCGCCCCACCCGGCGCGCCTTTTGATTTGCCGGGCCTTTTGATTTGGCAGGGCTGTGCATCCGCAGCGTAGCCCGGGGTATACCCCGGGTTTCGGAAATTTCGGTTTGCAGCCCGACCGATCCGCGGGTAAATCTGGGGTCAGGGGTGGTTAGCTCAGTTGGTAGAGCGTCTCGCTTACACCGAGAATGTCGGCGGTTCGAACCCGTCACCACCCACCACTCCCATATGCAGCACCCGGACCTCGCCCTTGGTTCCCTTTTGCGATTTGGTAGATTTTTAGGTTCATGCTAGCGTTTTCAAGTTGGAGCGTTCCGACATGTAACCTTGGTAGGGGTAGGCAATTATGTCTCTGAACTTTAAAGCTTTTGCGGCGGCGGTCGTGATCGGCCTTTCCACTTTGACTTCGACGGAGGCGGCAACGATTCGGACGGGTTTCGATGCCAACACCTTGCCGCGCAACGACGATGGCAGCACGGGGGCCGTGAATGTCGGCTTCCTTCTGAACTTTTTCGGGGTCTCGACCAACTCGATCTTTGTGAACAACAACGGCAACGTGACCTTTACGCAGCCGTTGCCAACTTTCACGCCATTCGGTCTGACGGGCGCCGTAACGCAGCCCATCATCGCGCCGTTCTTTGCCGATATCGACACAAGAGCGGCAGGCTCTGCGGTCACTTATGGCGCAGGATCGGTGGGCGGCCGTCAAGCCTTCGGCGTCAACTGGCAGGACGTGGATTACTTTGGCGGCTCACTCAGCCATACCGCGCGCAACAGCATCCAGCTTATCTTGATTGATCGGTCGGATATCTTGGCTGGGGCCTTCGACTTCGAGTTCAACTATGGCTCGATCCAGTGGGAAACCGGTCAAGCCAGCAACGGCAATGCCAATGGCCTGGGCGGGTTCTCGGCCCGGGTGGGCTGGTCGAACGGCACGGGGACCTTCTTTGAGCAGCCCGGTTCGGGCGTCAATGGCGCCTTCCTGGATGGCGGCAGCAACCAGTTGATCACGGCGACGAACACGCTTCCGGCCAACCCCGGTCGTCTGTTGTTCTCGGTCCGCAATTCGGTGGTCGAGCCCGTGCCGACCGTTCCGGTCCCGGCGACCCTGCCCCTGATGCTGGTCGGGCCGGTCGTTCTGGGTGCAATCGCCCGGCGTCGCGCGCGTAAATCCTGAGTTCGGCGTATCAGGGCAAGGGGGCGCGCCATTGCGCGTCCCCTTGTGCATTGCGGCACAGTCTCCCTGCAGTCTTGGCGCGTGATCCGCTGGAGGTTTGGCCCTATGTAAAGGGGAACAAGGAGACACATGATGAGCTGGAACCCCCTGTTGGACCATTCGATCCCCCTTGGCGATGCCGTGGATGCGATTGAAACCGTGATCGTGCCGCGCGCCCGTGATCTTGGGGGCTTCGAGGTGCGCCGGGCGCTGCCCTCGGCGCAACGGCAGATGGTCGGCCCGTTCATCTTCTTTGACCAGATGGGCCCGGCCGAGTTCCTGACCGGCCAAGGCATCGACGTGCGGCCGCATCCGCATATCGGGCTGGCCACGGTGACATATCTGTATAAGGGCCGCATCCATCACCGCGACAGCTTGGGCACCGATGCCTGGATTGCCCCGGGGGATGTGAACCTGATGACGGCGGGCATCGGCATCACCCATTCCGAACGTCAGGACCAGGACCTGCGCCAGGGCCCCCACGGGCTTTTCGGTCTGCAGACCTGGCTTGCCCTGCCCAAAAGCCACGAGGACGATCCGGCCGCCTTTTCCCACACCGTTGCGGGCGATCTGCCGGTTTTGCAGGGCGAGGGCAAGGAGGTGCGGTTGATCCTGGGGCAGGCCTGGGGTGAGCGCGCGCCGGTCGCCACCGCCTCGGACACGCTTTATGCCGATATCACCCTGGACCCTTTTGCCGCGATCCCCTTGCCCGACGACACCGAGGACCGCGGGCTTTACGTGCTGAAGGGCGAAGTGACCGTGGCGGGTCAGGTGTTCGAGCCCGGACGGATGCTGGTGTTTCGCCCCGGGGATCGGATCTCGGCGCGGGCCGGGGCCACGGGGGCGCGGCTGATGCTGTTGGGCGGGGCCACGATGGATGGGCCGCGGCATCTGTGGTGGAACTTCGTCGCCTCGTCGAAAGAGCGGATCGAGGCCGCCAAAGAGGCCTGGCGCGCGGGCGACTGGATGCATGGGCGCTTTCGTCTGCCGCCGAACGACCGGGACGAGTTCATCCCCGCGCCCGACCGCTGAGGCTTGACAGGCGGCCCGGGGCTTGTCCACGGTGTGTCAGGCCCCGAACGCATTTCTGGGGCGACTTTGATCCTTCAGAAAGGAACGACTTTGGCCGTTTTCACCTATTTCAGCGTTGATTCCGACACCAACAGCGCGTCGATTGCCTTGGACCTGACAAGCCTGACCGCCACCCAATTCGTCTTGCGCGATGCGTTTGGGGCCGCCATCACCTTGACGGGTTCGGGGCTGGTCTATGGGACGACCGGCCCGATCGGCGGCAAGATCACGGGCGTCACCGAAACGACCACCACCGGCGCCACGGCGTTTTCGGGCAGCGGGTTCAACCTGAAGGCCACGGCGGTTGCCCAGGCCATGATCCTGGCCCCGGTGGATGATGGGGCTGCGGCCTTTGCGCTGTTGACCCGTGGCAATGACACGGTGAACGGCAGCGATAACGAGGATTATTTGACCGGTGGGCGCGGCAAGGACACGCTGTTGGCCGGTGCGGGTCAAGATGTCCTGAGAGGCGGCATCGGCGATGACATGTTGACCGGTGGGGCGGATACGGATGTCTTCATCTTTATGCGTTATCGAGATGGCGCCGATGTGATCACCGACTTTGCGGATGGCGGTCCGACCGACGATTTCATTCAGATCAGCCGTTTGGCCTATAAGAACATGGTCGCGACCGAAGATGCCACCGGGGTCACGCTGACGCTGTCCGAGACCTCGTCGATCAAGGTTCTGGGCTGGAGCCTGGAAGACATGGGCCGGGACGATTTCAACCTGGTCTGACCGCGGTCCTTTCCGCTTTGGGCCGGCCAAGGGCGCCGGGTCGGGTGTCGGGTCGGATGCCGGGTCGGATGCGGAAAATTCGGTTTCTGTGCGGATGCGGTCTTGACGCCCCCCGCGGGCTTCCGTAAGACGCCAGCACGTTCTGCGGACCGCTTGCGGTGGTAGCTCAGTTGGTTAGAGTACCGGCCTGTCACGCCGGGGGTCGCGGGTTCGAGCCCCGTCCACCGCGCC